>CAVXMH010000023.1:0-391557 GCA_963762755.1 uncultured Actinomycetota bacterium
AGCCGTCATCTTCGTTCACAAGCTCGTTCATGCGACGTGTGAGGTTCTCACGAGTCACATGAGGCTTCTCGTGCGCGATTCTCGGGGGCACGGGGGCGGGCCTAGACTCCACGACGTGGACTACGTGGACTCGATGCTGGACCTGATCGGCAACACCCCTCTCGTGCGGGTGCGTCGCGTGCTGGCGCCAGGGCCGGGGCCCGGTGCGGCCGCGGAGCCGGAGGACGGACCGCTGGTGCTGGCCAAGGTGGAGTACATGAACCCGGGCGGTTCGGTGAAGGACCGCATCGCCGTACGCATGGTGGAGGCGGCCGAGGCGTCCGGCGAGCTGCAGCCCGGTGGCACCATCGTCGAGCCCACCTCGGGCAACACCGGGGTCGGGCTGGCGCTGGTGGCGCAGGCCAAGGGCTACCACTGCGTCTTCGTGGTGCCCGACAAGGTGAGCGAGGACAAGCGCAACGTCCTCAAGGCGTACGGCGCCGAGGTGGTCGTCTGCCCGACCGCGGTGGATCCCGACCACCCCGACTCCTACTACGCGGTCTCCGACCGCCTCACCCGCGAGATCGAGGGCGCCTGGAAGCCCGACCAGTACTCGAACCCGGCCAACCCGCGCTCGCACTACGAGACCACCGGCCCGGAGATCTGGCGGCAGACCGAGGGGCGCGTCACGCACTTCGTCTGCGGCGTCGGCACCGGCGGCACGATCAGCGGCACCGGGCGCTTCCTCAAGGAGCAGAACCCCGACGTGCAGGTCGTCGGCGCGGACCCGGCCGGTTCGGTCTACAGCGGCGGCACGGGCCGCCCCTACCTGGTCGAGGGTGTCGGCGAGGACTTCTGGCCCGAGGCCTACGACCGTGAGGTCGCCGACCGCATCATCGAGGTCTCCGACGGTGACTCGTTCGCCATGACGCGCCGCCTGGCCCGCGAGGAGGGCCTGCTGGTGGGAGGCTCCTGCGGCATGGCCGCCGTCGCCGCCATCCGCCTGGCCCACGAGCTGGCCGGGACCGAGGAGGGCCGCGACGCGGTGATCGTGGTGCTGCTGCCCGACTCCGGGCGCGGCTACCTGACGAAGGTCTTCAACGACGAGTGGCTGGCCCGCTACGGGTTCCTGCCCGCCGCCGGCGGCCAGACCGTCGGCCAGGTGCTGCGCGGCAAGGACGACCGGCTGCCCGACCTGGTGCACACCCACCCGGCCGAGACGGTCGCCGAGGCGATCCAGATCCTCCACGAGTACGGCGTCTCCCAGATGCCGGTCGTGCGGGCCGAGCCGCCCGTGGTGGCCGCCGAGGTCGCCGGGTCGGTCTCGGACCGGGCGCTGCTCGACGCGCTCTTCACCGGCGAGGCCCGCCTGTCCGACGCGGTCGAGGACCACATGAGCGAGCCGTTCCCGACCATCGGCGCGTCGGAGCAGGTCGACGCCGCCGTCGCAGCGCTGGAGAAGGGCGACGCGCTCCTGGTGCAGGAGGACGGCAAGCCCATCGGGGTGCTGACCCGGCAGGACCTGCTGGCCTTCCTCGCCCAGGGCTGAGCGCGCGGGGTTCGCACCGGTGGCCGAGAAGCGCGACGACGAGACGCTCATCGAGCTCGACGCCCAGGTCGACGCCGACGGTCGCGCCCCGACCGACGTGGCCATGGACTGGCTGAGGTCCGAGGGCTTCATCGCCCGACCCGGGGGGACGTCGGTTTCCCAAGGTATGTCGAGGAACTGACGCTCCCCACGGCGTCCGGAGCGTGGGGAGCGCCGGCCTGCCGTGGGGAGCTGTGGTCAGAGGTACGCCGCGAGGGGCGCCAACCGCGGCCGACGCCCCTCCCGTGCGCTCAGCCGGCGTAGTGCGAGTGCCGCACCCGAGCGCTCGCCGCCGAGCAAGTGCTGGTGGACTCGCCCTGGGTCACCGTGCGCTCGGCGACGCTGGCCCGGTACGTCGCACGCACGTCGACCGTGACGAGGCGGTAGCGACCGGGGTTCTGGCCGCCGCTGGTCCGGTCGACCCCGACACGCACCCACCGCGCGGATCGGGCGTCGTACCGCTGGACGAGGACGCGCTCGTCGACGACGCATCCCCGGGGGCCGTCCTCGACGCTCAGCCGACCAGACACGACCAGCCGGTCGTCGCCGCGCTTCGCGGTGTCCCGCGCGGAGACGGTGATCGAGCGTGTGGCCACCGGCGCGGCGGTGACGGCGGGGGTGTAGCGCTCGACGGAGCTCACCGCGCGGTAGGTGGCCAGGTCGTAGCCCCCGGCGACGAGGACCGAGCCGTCGTCCAGCGTGAGCGCCGTGTGGAGCGAGCGGTCGCCGTTCATCGGGTCCACGGTGCTCCAGGTGCTCGTCGCGGTGTCGTAGACCTCGACCGAGGTGACCGGGTCGTAGTTCTCACCGCTCTCCCCGCCGGTCACGAGCACGTCGCCGTCCGGGAGCGCCACCGCGGCGTGGTAGGTGCGGCTCAGGTCGAGCGGGTCGGTGGCGGTGAAGCTGTTGGTGAGGGGGGAGAAGACGACCGCGGACGCCAGGGTCGCTCTGTCGGCGCCGGTGCCACCGGCCAGGAGCACCCGGCCGTCGTCGAGGCGCGTCGCGGTGAAGCTGTCACGCGCCACTGGCATGGGGTCGGTGGAGGCCCAGGAGTCGGTGACCGGGTCGTAGACCTCGGCGGTGTCGAGGGCGTCGCCGGCGTTGCCGACCCCGCCCGCTACGAGCACCCTGCCGTCGGCGAGCAGCGTGGCGGTGTGGGCGATGCGAGGCGCGGACATGGGGGCCACGGTGGTCCAGGAGTTGGCGACCGGGTCGTAGATCTCGGCGCGCGTCTCGCGGCCGCTGGTCACCGCGTTGCCGCCGACCACGAGGACACGCCCGTCGAGCAGACGGGTGGCGGTCTGTCCGTTGTAGAACCTGCTCGCCGCGGCCGTCGTCGACCACGTGCCAGTCGCGGGGTCGTAGATGTCACCGGTGCTCGGTGCGGTCTCCTCGCCGAAGAAGGGCTCGCCCGCGAAGACGAGCACGCGTCCGTCGAGCAGGGTGGTCGCCGTGGCGTCGGTCCGGAACCGGCTCAGCGATGGGGCAGAAGCCCACGTGTCGGCCACCGTGTCGTAGACCTCGGCGCTGCGGACGCTCGGGCCGCTGCTGGTCACCCCGCCGGCGACCAGGACCTTGCCGCCCGGGAGGGGTGCCATGACGTGCCGCTCCCGCGCCTGGGCCATCGGGGCGACGGTCACCCACTCGTCGCCCGCGGCGGCGGCCGGCCCCGTGGGGAGCGTGGCCCCGGCCAGCGAGAGGCCCACGGTGACGGCCAGGGCGCCGATGCGCCTCCGGGCAGGATGGGATGTCGTGCGTCTGAGCATGTCGAGCCTTCCTGAGATCCGCCCCCCGGTCGATGCCGCGAGGTCGAGACTCGTGTCGTGTGATGTCGGGAATATCCGCCGCCCGCCGGAAGCCTAGGGACTGCCGGGCGGCTGCGGACGACCTTTGTCCGAACAACCGACGGCGGGCACCCGGCCGGCGTCGGACTCCTCCGTAGGGTGGCCCGGTGGACGACCTGACGCTGACGACGCTGCTGCTCCTCGCCGTCGCGGCGCTCGGGGCCGGGTTCGTCGACGCGGTCGTCGGCGGCGGCGGTCTCGTCCAGCTGCCGGCGCTGCTGCTGGGCCTGCCCGGCGCGAGCCCGGTGCAGGTCCTGGCCACCAACAAGCTCGCCTCGATCTGCGGCACCACGGCCAGCTCGGTCACCTACTACCGCCGCGTGCGTCCGCACGCCGGCACGTTCGTGCCTCTCATGGTGCTGGCCTTCGTCGGCTCCGCGCTCGGGGCACTGGTCGCCTCGCAGATCCCGGAGGAGGCGTTCAGCCCGATCGTGCTCGTCGTGCTGGTGCTGGTCGGCGCCTGGGTGCTGTTCCGCCCGTCGGTGGGCGAGGCGACCGCGCTGCGGTTCTCCGGTCACCGCCACACCGCGGTGGCGATGGCCGCGGGCTTCGTGGTCGGCGTGTACGACGGCGCGCTCGGGCCAGGGACCGGGTCGTTCTTCGTCATCGCCCTCGTGGGCCTCATGGGCTACTCGTTCCTCGAGGCCTCGGCCAAGGCCAAGATGGCCAACTGGGCAACGAACCTGGCCGCTCTCGTGGTGTTCGTGCCGCAGGGCGCGGTGCTGTGGAAGGTGGGCCTGCTCATGGGGGCGGCCAACATGCTCGGCGGCTGGATCGGCGCGCGGACGGCGGTGGCCCGGGGATCCCGCTTCGTCCGGGTGTTCTTCGTCGTGGTGGTCTCCGCCTTCATCGTCCGCATCGGCGGCGAGGTGCTCGGCCTGTGGGGCTGAGCTCCTACCGCGTCCTGACGGGTCCGGCGCGCGGCGCGCTGGAGGAGAGGCGGTCGCGTTTCGTGTGCCTGCTCGCGCGGGTCGCCACCGAGGACGAGGCGCGGGCGGTCGTGGCGGCAGCACGGCGCGACTTCCCCGACGCCCGCCATCACTGCTCGGCGTACGTGCTGGGGACGGGGGCGGTGGAGCGGTCCTCCGACGACGGCGAGCCCTCGGGCACCGCGGGTGCGCCGATGCTCGAGGTGCTGCGCGGCGCCGGCCTCGGCGACGTGGTGGCCGTCGTGGTGCGCTGGTTCGGCGGGACGCTGCTGGGCGCGGGCGGACTGGTGCGGGCGTACGGCGACGCGGTGCGGGCGGCGCTCGACGAGGCGGTCGTGGTGGAGCGACGGCGACTCTCGCTGGTGACGGTGACCGTGGGGCACGCCGAGGCCGGCCGGCTGGAGAACGACCTGCGGGCCCGGGGCGTGCGCGTGCAGGACACGGCGTACGGCGAGCAGGTCGTGCTGACCCTCGCCGTGCCGGCGGGCTCGCCGGTCGAGGACACGATGGCCGCCCTCACCGCCGGCTCCGCGGTCGTCGCACCGGCCGGGGAGACCTGGGTCGACCTCAGCTGACGACCAGGCCCAGCTCCACCAGCGTGAGCAGCACCACGGCGCTCGTGAGCAGCAGACCGACCCGTCCGCCACGGTCGCGGCGACGCGCCGTGACCCCGGCCAGCGCGGCCAGGACCGCGGCGGCTCCGATGAGCCCCAGCACGACGCCCGGGGCGTGTCCGGCCGTCAGGCGCAGCTGGAGCAGCGCGAGGGTGAGGATCGCCAGCGAGGTGCGCTGCCAGGCCAGGGCCGTGCGCTCGGCGAAGCCGCTGGTCTCGCTCATCGGACGACGAGCACGAGCAGAACGGCGCCGACGGCCAGCAGCCCCAGGCTCACCACCCCGGCCGAGACCGGCGGCGGGATCGACAGCGAGTGACGCATCGCCCGCTCGGCGCGCGCCCACCTCAGCCAGGCCGTCACGGCGCTGAGGAGGCCCAGCCCCAGCAGCAGACCGGCCAGGAGCCGACGTCCGCCGGAGGAGAGGTCGAGGTCGACCACGTCGACGGCGACACCGGCGGCCAGGAAGCCGAGGGAGGTGCGGATCCAGGCCAGGAACGTGCGCTCGTTGGCCATCGTGAAGCGGACGTCGGGGTCGTCGCCCTCGTCGTACACCCAGCCGGGCCAGCGTGTCATGCCGCCCAGCGTAGGGCCGGGCGACCGGTGAGGCGGGTCGAGACGGCAGTCGTGCGGTGAGGGGTCAGGCTGGACCGGAGCCGCGCGTCGCTCTCTTCGACGTCCGCTTCGTCGGCTTCTCCGACGCGGCCTCGGTCACCTTCTCGGTCACCTTCTCGGTCCGCTTCTCGGTCCGCTTCTCGGTCGCGGCCGACTGCTTGAGGGGCTTCTCGGCCGCCGACGCGGCGGTGGCCTTCGTGGCGCCCCTGGTCTGGCCCTTCGGGCGCTCGCGGACCTGAACCCCTTGACCCGACGCACGCTTGACGTCGAAGAGCTCGATAGCGGCCACGAGGTCGACCAGCTTGGCGTAGCCCCAGTTGCGGGGGTCGAAGTCCGAGGCCTGCTTGGCGACGTACGTCCCGACGCCGCCGAGGTGCGCCCAGCCCTCGTCGTCGGAGGCGGCGTCGATGCCCTCGCGCAGCAGCCGGACCAGGGTGGCGTCGCTGCGCAGCTGCGCGGTCGTACGTCGCGAGGGCGCCCGCTGGGCGCGAGCCTCCTCGGTCTCCCCGGACCCCTCCGCCCCCTCGCCCGACTGCTCGGACTTCTCGGCCCGTCGAAGCACATCGAGGTAGACGAACTTGTCGCACGCCGCGACCAGGGACTTGGGTGTCTTGGGCTCGCCGAAGCCGTAGACCGTCTTGCCCGACTCGCGCAGCCGCGACGCGAGCTTGGTGAAGTCGCTGTCGGAGGAGACCAGGCAGAAGCCGTCGAGGTTGCCGGTGTAGAGCAGGTCCATCGCGTCGATGATCAGCGCGCTGTCGGTGGCGTTCTTGCCGGTCGTGTAGGCGAACTGCTGCATCGGCTGGATGGCGTGAGCGTTGATCGCCTCCTTCCAGCCGCGCAGGTTCGGCGTCGTCCAGTCGCCGTAGGCCCGCTTGACGGTGGCGCTGCCGTACTTCGCGATCTCGGCCAGCAACGCCTCGATGATGGTGGGCGTGGTGTTGTCGCCGTCGATGAGCACGGCGAGCCTGGTGCTGTCCGGAGTGGCCATCCCCGGAGCGTAGTCGGGTGCCTCGGCCCGACGGGCGGCACCGCGCGCCCGGGCGGGAGTCAGCCGCCGGCGGGGAAGGGCACGCCGGTGTTGGCGTGGCAGCGGTAGCCGTAGGGGTTCTTGGCCAGGTACTGCTGGTGCAGGTCCTCGGCGTAGTAGTACGTCGGGGCGGGCCGCACCTCGGTGGTGACGGTGCCGAGACCCTGACGGGCCAGCTCGTCGCCGTACACCTTCGTGAGGCGCTCGGCGGCCTCCACCTGCGTGTCGTTCGTGGTGTAGATCGCCGAGCGGTACTGCGTGCCGACGTCGTTGCCCTGCCGCATGCCCTGCGTCGGGTCGTGGACCTCGAAGAAGCGCTTCACCAGCGTCTCGTAGCTCACCACGGTCGGGTCGAAGACGATGCGCACGGCCTCGGTGTGCCCGGTCATCCCGGAGCAGACCTCCTCGTACGACGGGTGGGCCGTCTCGCCACCGGCGTAGCCCACGCTCGTGGACCAGACCCCGGGCAGCTGCCAGTACATCTCCTCGGCCCCCCAGAAGCAGCCGAGGCCGAAGATCGCCACCTCGTGCCCCTCGGGCACCTCGTCGGTGACGACGGGCGCGTCCAGCACGACGTGCTTGTCGGCCAGGTGGAACCACGGCTTTTCACGGCCGGGCAGGGCCTCGCCGGGCTCGGGCAGTCGGCTCTTGGTGCGGGTGAAGAACATCGATCCTCCAGGGGTCGGGACCCTTCCAGTCTCCGCAACCGATCAAGGCGACCGCGCATTCCCGGTCCTGGTGGTGCCGCCAGCGCTGAGCTTGGGCTGAGCAGGGGCCGGGCAGGGGCTGAGTAGGGTGCGAGGGTGAGCGACCACCTCTCCCTCGACAAGCTCGGCTTCGAGTCGCGCGCCATCCACGCGGGCTCCGAGCCGGACCCCACCACCGGCGCGGTGATCCCGCCGATCTACGCCACCAGCACCTACAAGCAGGACGGCGTGGGCGGGCTGCGCGGGGGTTACGAGTACTCCCGCAGCGCCAACCCGACGCGCACCGCGCTCGAGACCTGCCTGGCCGCCCTGGAGGACGGCGAGCGCGGCTTCGCGTTCTCGAGCGGGCTGGCCGCCGAGGACACGCTGCTGCGGTCGGTGTGCGCACCGGGCGACCACGTGGTCATCCCCGACGACGCCTACGGCGGCACCTACCGGCTCTTCGACAAGGTCGAGAAGCCGTGGGGGCTGGCGCACACCCCGGCCCACGTCGCCGACACCGAGGCGGTCGCGGCCGCGATCCGGCCGGGTGAGACGAAGGTCGTGTGGGTCGAGACGCCGACCAACCCGCTGCTCACGGTGGCTGACATCGCCGCCATCGCCGACCTCGCGCACGAGGCGGGCGCGCTGCTGGTCGTCGACAACACGTTCGCCTCGCCCTACCTCCAGCAGCCGCTCACGCTGGGCGCCGACGTCGTCGTGCACTCGACCACGAAGTACTGCGGCGGCCACTCCGACGTGGTCGGCGGTGCGCTGGTGGTCCGTGACCTCGACGTCGCGGAGCGGATCGGCTTCCACCAGAACGCGCTCGGGGCGGTGCCCGGTCCCTTCGACTGCTTCCTGACCCACCGCGGCCTCAAGACGCTCGCGATCCGCATGGAGCGTCACTGCGACAACGCCGAGGCGGTCGTGGCCCACCTGGAGAGCCACCCGGCCGTCAGCGAGGTGATCTACCCCGGGCTCGCGAGCCACGGCGGCCACGAGGTCGCGAGCCGTCAGATGAAGAGGTACGGCGGCATCGTCTCGTTCCGCGTGGAGGCCGGGGAGGCCAAGGCGCTCGACGTGTGCGCCGCCACCCAGGTCTGGACGCTCGGCGAGTCCCTTGGTGGTGTGGAGTCGCTCATCGAGCACCCCGGGCGGATGACCCACGCCTCGGTCGCCGGCACCGACCTCGAGGTGCCCGCCGACCTGATCCGCCTCTCGGTCGGCATCGAGACCGCCGAGGACCTCGTCGCCGACCTGGACCAGGCCCTGGCGTGACCCTGCGGGTCTGCGTCGACTTCGGGTCGACGTACACCAAGGCCTGCGTCGTCGACCTCGGCACGGCGGCGCCCGGCGCCGGTGAGGCGCCCGCCCGGGTGCTGGCCCGTGCCTCGCACCGCACCACGGTCGACACCGACGTCCTCGAGGGGTGGGCCGCGTGCCTGGCCGAGCTCGAGCGGCTGGTGCCGGGAGCAGTCGATGCCCCGGTGCTGGCGTGCTCCTCGGCCGGGGGAGGGCTGCGGGTCGCGGTCGTCGGCAACGAGCAGCTCGTCACCTCCGAGGCCGGCCGCCGGGTGGCGCTCTCCAGCGGTGGGCGCGTCGTCCACGTCGCCTCCGGGCCACTGGACGCGGACGGGGTCCGGGACCTGGTCGCGTCGCGACCGGACGTGCTGCTGCTGGTCGGGGGCACCGACGGCGGCAACGCCGAGGTGCTGGAGCACAACGCGCGGACCCTGGCTCTCGCGCCCCCGCTGATGCGGGCCGCCCAGCCGGTCGTGGTCGCGGGCAACGCCGATGCCACCGACACGGTGGTGGCGCTGCTGACCGAGGGCGGGCTGCCCGTCGTGAGCTGCGCCAACGTGATGCCGCGCATCGGCGCCTTCACCCCTGAGCCGGCCCGGGCCGCCCTGCGCGAGATGTTCCTGTCCCACGTCATCGGCGGCAAGCACCTCTCGGCCGGCGACGACTTCGCCGCGATGGTCCTCGGTGCCACCCCCGACCTCATGCTGGCCGCCGTCGAGCTGATGGCGAGCGGCCCCGGCGGGGAGCTGAGCCCGGAAGGGTGGGGCGACGTCGCTGTGGTCGACGTCGGTGGCGCCACCACCGACGTCTACTCCGTGGTGGACGTGGACCCCGAGTCGGTCGGGCGCGACGTGGTCGGGCTCGTCCCCGCCACGCGCACCGTCGAGGGAGACCTCGGCCTGCGCTGGAGCGCGGTGTCGACCGTGGCCGAGGCGGTCGTCGCCGGTCTCGTGCCCCACGAGGACCGCGCCGCGGCCGAGCGTGAGGCCCAGCGGCGCCAGGTCGAGCCCGGACTCCTCGAGGACGAGGTCGAGGACGGCTTCGACCTGCGGTTGGCCGGATGGGCCGCCGCGCTCGCCGTACGCCGTCACGCGGGCCGGGCACAGGTGCGCTTCGAGCACGGCGACACCGGCCCGGCGCGGCTGGTGGAGCGGACCGGTACGGACCTGCGGGAGGTCACGGTGCTCGTGGGCTCGGGCGGCGTGCTGCGGCACGCGCCCGACGAGGTGGCAGCACAGGTCGCCCTGACCGAGCACCTGACCGGGGCGTCGACCGCCGAGGGCGGGTGGCAGGTGCCGGAGCGGCCGCGGGTGGTGCTGGACCGCGACTACCTGCTCATGCCGGCCGGGCTGCTCGCCGCCGCCGGCCATCCCGAGGCGGCGTACGGGTTGCTGGCGGGGCTGGGCGCTCCGGTCGTCTGAGCCGCTCAGACGCGGCCGGTCACCGTGCCGGTGCCAGCGGTCTCTGCGGTCTCGGCGGACGTCCCAGGGGTCGGCGTCTCCCGTGATCCCAGCGGGATCTCCCTCATGAAGAGCCCGACGACCAGCGCCGCCAGCACGATCGGAACGGCGACGAGGAAGGTGCCGCTCAGGGCGCTGCTGAAGGCGTCGACCACCAGCGCCTGGGCCTGCGCGGGCAGGGCGTCGACGAGGCTCATGTTGCTGGTCAGCTCGTCGACGCGGTCCAGCGGGACGGCGCCGCCGGCCTGGTCGCTGGCGGCGGTGAGCTCGGAGGCGAGGCGTGTGCTGAGCACGGCCCCGAAGAGCGCGGTGCCGAAGGAGCCGCCCATCTGCCGGAAGAACTGCACCGAGCTGGTCGCCACTCCCATCTCGGAGCGGTCGACCGCGTTCTGGACGGCGACCGTGAGCACCTGCATGGTGAGGCCGAGGCCGCTGCCCATGACGAACATCGCGAGCCCGGCGAACCAGTACGGCGAGTCCGAGCCCAGCTGGGTCATCAGGCCGACCGAGACCAGCACGACCGTGGCGCCGATGGGCGGGAACCACTTGTAGTGACCGGTGCGCGACATCCAGCGACCGCCCCAGATCGAGGTGGCGAACAGGCCGATGACCATGGGCAGCATGCCGAGGCCGGACTCGGTCGGGCTCATGCCCTTCACCAGCTGGAGGTAGACGGGGATGAACACCATGACGCCGAACATGGCGGCGCCGATGAGGAAGCCGAAGGCGTTGGCGACGCTGAAGATCGAGATCCGGAAGAGCCGCATCGGGATGATCGGCTCCTTCGCGCGCAGCTCGACCCGCACGAAGAGCGCAGCCAGCGCCAGACCGCCGAGCAGCAGCACGAGGCCGAGCGGGCTGCCCCAGCCGTCCTCGGGGCCGGCCCACGCGGTGTAGAGCAGCAGCGAGCTGACGCTGCCGACGATGACCGCGGCGCCGAGGTAGTCGATGGAGTGGTCGCGGCGCACGTGCGGCATGGTCAGCGCCGAGGACGTGACGACCAGCGCGACGAGCCCGATCGGCACGTTGATGAAGAAGATCCACTCCCAGCCGGGGCCGTCGGCGAAGAAGCCGCCGAGCACCGGCCCGAGCACGCTGGAGGCGCCGAAGGTGCCGGCGATGTAGCCCTGGTAGCGGGGTCGCTCGCGCGGCGGGACGACGTCGCCGATGGTGGCCAGCGCGAGCGCCATGAGACCGCCGCCGCCGAGGCCCTGGACGGCCCGGAACGCGATCAGCTGCTCCATCGAGGCGGAGAAGCCCGACAGCACCGAGCCGGCGACGAAGGTCAGGATGGCGATCTGGAAGATCGGGCGCCGACCGTAGAGGTCGGAGATCTTGCCCCACAGCGGCGTCGAGGCCGTCGAGGCGAGGAGGTACGACGTCACCACCCACGACAGGTGGTCGAGGCCACCGAGGTCGCTGGTGATCGTGGGCAGCGCCGTGGAGACGATGCTCTGGTCGAGGGAGGCCAGGAACATGCCGGTGATGAGCCCCGTCATGACGACGAGGATCTGGCGGTGGCCGAGGTAGCCCTGGGCGTCGGGGGTCATCGGGGGGAGTCCTTCGGGGAGGGGGCGCGACGGTGCTCGGGACGGGGGAGGGTCGGGGTCGCGGCGCGGCGCAGGCCGCTGCCGGCGGTCAGGTCGCCGAGGTCGTCGAGGAAGCGTCCGAGCAGGCCCTGGAGGCGGTCGCGCTCGTCGACCGGCCAGTCGGCCAGCACCTCGCCGAGCAGGTCGCGGCGTCGGGCCCGCAGCTGGCCCAGGGCCCGGCGGCCGGCCGGGCGGATCTGGACCCGGCGGGCCCGACCGTCGGCGGTGTCGGTGGTGGTGGCGACCAGGTCCTGCTCGCCGAGGTTCTTCACCCGTCGGCTCACGGTGGACGCGTCGAGCCGCAGCCGCTCGGCCAGGTCGTTGAGACGGACCGGGCCGCAGCGGTCGAGCTCGACCAGCACCGGCAGCAGGGAGGAGTCGTGCTCGTCGCCCGGGAGGCGTTGTCGCAGCACGGAGCCGAGGGCGATGAGGACGGCCATGAAGGTGTCCTCGACCGCGGCGTCGGGGCCGTCGACGGGGACGGGTTCGACGGGACTGGGCATCCCTTGATTGTGCCAGGTAGGTGCATGATGCATGCAACTGATCCGGGTTCGTCGCAGGTGATCCCTCCCACAGCGACAGCGATAGCGTGAGCCCCATGACGGACGCCCGAGCGGACGAGACCCCGGCCCCCACGACGACGCCGAGCGAGGCCCCCGGCGGGTCGCCGGGAGCGTCATCCCCCGCCTCGTCGAACGCCGCGCCGTCGGGCGCCCACGTCGGCCCCACGCTGGCCGAGATCGAGGAGGCGGCCGGGCTCCTCCGCGACGTCGCCGTGCTCACGCCGCTGGAGGAGTCGCGCTGGCTGTCCAAGATCGCGGGAGGTCCGGTCTACCTCAAGGCGGAGAACCTCCAGCGAGCCGGCAGCTTCAAGATCCGGGGCGCCTACGTGCGCATGGCCCGGCTCAGCCCCGAGGAGCAGGCCGGTGGCGTGGTGGCGGCCAGTGCCGGCAACCACGCCCAGGGCGTCGCGCTCGCGGCGCAGATGCTCGGCATCGACGCGGTCGTCTACATGCCCCACGGGGCGCCGATCGTGAAGGAGCGCGCGACCCGCGGCTACGGCGCCGAGGTCCGGTTCCACGGCACGACCGTGGACGAGGCGCTGGTGGAGGCCCGCGCCTGGTCCGAGCAGACCGGGGCGGTCCTCGTGCACCCGTTCGACCACGAGGACATCGTCGTCGGACAGGCCACCTGCGGTCTCGAGATCCTCGAGCAGTGCCCCGAGGCGCGCACCATCGTGGTGCCCACCGGCGGCGGGGGCCTCCTCGCCGGCATCGCTGCGGGGATCAAGCCCCGGCGGCCCGACATCCGGGTCGTCGGCGTGCAGGCCGCCGGCGCGGCGGCGTACCCGCCCTCGCTCCAGCACGGCAGCCCGCAGGCGCTGACGGCGATGGCGACGATGGCCGACGGCATCGCGATCGGCAGGCCCGGCGACGTGCCCTTCGCCGCGGTCCTGCAGCACGTCGACGACATGGTGACGGTCGACGAGGAGTCGCTGTCGCAGGCGCTGCTGCTGCTGATCGAGCGGGCGAAGCTGGTCGTCGAGCCGGCCGGCGCGGCCGGCGTGGCTGCGGTGCTGGAGAACCCGTCGCGCTTCGAGACACCGATGGTGGTGGTGCTGTCGGGTGGCAACGTCGACCCGATCCTGCTCATGAACGTCATCCGCCACGGCATGGCGACCTCGGGGCGCTACCTGGCGCTCGTCGTGCGGATCCCCGACCGCCCCGGCGGGCTGGCCACGCTGCTCGGCGACCTCGCCACGGTGCAGGCCAACGTGCTCGACGTGGTGCACCAGCGCACCTCCTCGCACCTGCACATCGGCGAGGTCGAGGTGGCGCTGCAGCTCGAGACCCGCGGGCCCGAGCACGCCGAGCAGGTGCGCACGCACCTGCGCGGCGCCGGCTACCCCGTCACCGAGGAGTCGAGCGCCGCGCAGGAGCGGTGAGCTGATCGCGTCAGGCGGAGTAGGGCTCCGCGTGGATGACCTCGACCTTGAGGGTCTTGCCGTTGGGGGCCTCGAAGGAGACGTTGTCGCCCTTCTTGGCGCCGATGAGCGCGCTGCCCATGGGCGACTGGGGCGAGTAGACCTGGAGGTCGGAGTCGCCGGCCATCTCGCGGGCGCCGAGGAGGAACTTCTCCGACTCGCTCTCACCGGCGAACTTGATCTCCACGACCATGCCGGGCTCGACCACGCCGTCGTCCTTGGGCGTCTCGCCGACCTCGGCGCGCTCGAGCATGTCCTCCAGCTGCCGGATGCGGCCCTCGAGCTTGCCCTGCTCCTCGCGGGCGGCGTGGTAGCCGCCGTTCTCCTTGAGGTCGCCCTCGTCGCGGGCGGCGCTGATGCGGGCCACGATGTCCTCGCGCACGGGGCCGCGGAGGTTCTCCAGCTCGTCCTTGAGCTTGTCGTAGGCGTCCTGGGTCAGCCAGACGACGTCCTTCTCGGGTGACTGGGTCACGAAATCTGCTCCTGAGTCTCGGGTGGCGTGCGTCGGACTGCGGCGGGAGCGGGTCGGGCACACGCACGATCCCGCGCCGCGGACGGCACGCAAGTGACCCAGCCTAGCGGCTCAGGCCCGGTGTCTCATCTCGGACGGGTCAGCGGGGGCGCTGCTGGTCGTTGGACGTGCAACCGTCGGTGGTCACGGTCGTGGCGCGACGCTCGGTGGCGATCTCGACCTCGACGGCCTGGGTGGTGGGACCGGTGGTCACGGTGACCTCGCTCTCCCCGACGATCGCGAAGTCCTCCGACACCGCGCGCAGCAGGCACGTGGCGATCGTGTCCGGGGTGTCACGCACGACGGTGAGACGGGCGAGCGCGGTTCGGTCGTCGGGGAAGTCGAAGTACGTCAGACGCGACTGCACCTCCGGCGTGCTGTGGAACAGCGCCGTCCACCCCACGAATCCCACCGAGCTCACGGCCACCACCACGATGAGCACGGTCGCGATCACGCGCTGCCGCGGGCTGGTGGTCCCGTAGCGCTCGGACAGGTCGCTCGGGTCGGACAGCTCGTCGGAGCCGGCGTCGGACCGTGGGTCGGGCATAGGTCCATCCTACGGTCGCCCTGCATGCCCGCCGGTGGTCCGAGGGGCGGCGGGGGCGCCTGCGGACGGCACCTAGACTGGAGCCATGCTGCGCCTCATGCACGTCCACGCGCACCCTGACGACGAGTCCAGCAAGGGCGCCGCCTCCACTGCGCGGTACGTCGCCGAGGGGGTCGACGTCCACGTCGCCACCTGCACCGGCGGCGAGCGCGGGTCGATCCTCAACCCGAAGATGGACCGTCCCGACGTGCTGGCGAACATCACCGAGATCCGGCGTCAGGAGATGGAGCGCGCCCGCGACATCCTCGGCGTGCGTCAGGACTGGTTGGGCTTCGTCGACTCCGGCTGGCCCGAGGGCGACCCCAAGCCCCCGCTGCCCGAGGGCTGCTTCGCGCTGGTGCCGCTCGAGGAGGCGGCCGCGCCGCTGGTCAAGGTGATCCGCGAGTTCAAGCCGCACGTGATGACGACGTACGACGAGCGCGGCGGCTACCCGCACCCCGACCACGTGAAGTGCCACGAGATCTCCGTGCACGCCTTCGAGGCCGCCGCGGACCCGGAGCGCTACCCCGAGCTGGGGGAGCCGTGGCAGGTGCTGAAGCTCTACTACCACCACTCCTTCAACCGCCCGAGGATGCAGGCCATCCACGACGCGATGGTCGACCACGGCCTCGAGTCGCCGTGGGCGGAGCGCCTCGCGGAGTGGACCAAGGAGCCCGAGTGGGACGCCCGGATCACCACGCGGGTGCCCTGCGCGGACTACTTCGGCGTCCGTGACCAGGCGCTGCTGGCGCACGCCACCCAGATCGACCCGGACGGCTTGTGGTTCGCGGTCCCGCGGGAGCTGCAGGAGAAGGTCTGGCCTACCGAGGACTACGAGCTGGTGACCAGCCACGTGGCGTCCTCGGCCCCCGAGGACGACCTCTTCGCAGGCGTCCGTGAGCACGTCGGAGCCGCACGATGACCGCACTCGCCCTTTCCCTCGACCCGTCCCTCGCCCAGTCCCTCGCCCGGTCCCTGCAGCAGCTCGCGCTGGTGGGCCTGGAGGCGCTCGACGAGGTGCCCGCACCCGAGGACGTGCGCCCGGGGTGGATCGCGATGGGCTCGTTCTTCCTGCTGTTCGCCGTGACGATCCTGCTGTGGATGAACATGCGCAAGCAGATCGGGAAGATCAAGTTCGACGACGGCGTCGACCGGACCGGGCTGGACGGGCCGGACGGGCCGGGAGCCGACGGGTCGGGTCCGGATGCACCGGGCCCCGGCGAGACGCCGGCCGCCCCCGCGCCGCACGGGTCCGGGACACCGCGCGCCTGAAGCTCCGCGCAGCTCGGCGCGCGGAGGGGTGGCTCAGGGCGCGGACGGGTGGCTCAATGCTGCGGGCACGGCTTCCTCGCCGTCGGCAGCCGGCGGGGTCATCGCCCACCGGATCGTGCCGGTGGCCAACGCCCCCAGCACGCGGACGCCGGTGCGCTCGGTCACCGGCAGGCGGGGCAGGCGCAGCTCGCGCCGGGTCCACCCCGGCATCATCGCGATGGCGGCGGCGGCGATGACCAGGTAGGCGGGGCGGACCGCCAGCGGCAGGTCCGGGTGCCACACCAGGTGGCTGATCGCCTCGTGGGCGTGGTCGGTGCCGCGCAGCTCGGGGCGGTAGCTCTCCAGCACCTCCGCCAGCGCGGCCTCGCTGCGGGGCGCGTCGACCACGCCGAGCTTCTCGGCGACGAACGCGGTCTGGGCGACGTACTCGTCCCGGCCGGCCTGGTCGAGCTTGTGCTTGCCGTAGCGGACGTGGGCGCGTAGGAAGCTGTCGATCTCCGCGACGTGCACCCACATCAGCAGGTGCGGGTCGGAGGCGACGTACGGCGTGCCGTCGGGCATGGTGCCGGTGATCCGGTCGTGGATGCGGCGTACGACGTCGACGGAGGCCTGCGCGTCCGGGGCGGTGGCGAAGGTGGTGGCAGCGAGGAAGGTGCTGGTGCGCGCCAACCGCCCCCACATGTCGCCGCGGTAGCCGGAGTGCTCGGCCACCGCGGTCATCGCGACCGGGTGGAGCGCTTGGTACATCAACGCCCGTAGGCCGCCGATGAACATGCTGGCGTCGCCGTGGACGGTGTGGATCGGCGACCCGGCCGGGAACCAGCGCTCGCCCTCGCGCCCGTGGAAGCGGTCGCGCCGCTCCGGGCCCTCGGGCCCCGCGACCTTGTGGAAGATGGCCGCTCCGACCCGCTCGCGGACGTCGGGCATCGAGATCAGGGCCATGGCTCGATGATGCCGAGTCATTACAAATCGGGACTGTCGGTTTCACTAGGTACCTAGTGATTCCTGCGCTTCCCGAGCGAAGCTTCGTTCGGGAAGCGCCAGTTTCACCAGGTAC
This sequence comes from uncultured Actinomycetota bacterium, assembly GCA_963762755.1. Taxonomy (GTDB): domain Bacteria; phylum Actinomycetota; class Actinomycetes; order Propionibacteriales; family Nocardioidaceae; genus Marmoricola_A. Next base: position 17,047 of record CAVXMH010000023.1, read on the forward strand.
CTAGTGAAACCGGTCGAACCGTCAGGCGGCCTTGCCGGTGACCGTCACGGGCACGTTGCCCCGGGTGGCCTTGGAGTAGGGGCACACCTGGTGGGCGGCCTCGACGAGCTCCTGGGCCTTCGCGTCGTCCACGCCCGGGATGCGCGCCACGATGTCGGCGGTGATGGCGAACGACTCGCCCTCAGGGCCGAAGCCGACCGAGATGGTGAGCTCGGAGCCCGACGCGTCGACGCCGTGCTTCTTCGCGACGAGACTCAGCGCGCCCTGGAAACAGGCGCCGTAACCGACGGCGAAGAGCTGCTCGGGGTTGGTGCCGGTGCCGGGGCCGCCGACCTCCTTGGGAGCGGTCAGCGCCAGGTCGAGGATGCCGTCGTCGGTCACGGCGTGGCCCTCGCGGCCTCCGGTGACGGTGGCGCGGGCGGTGTAGACGATCGTCTCAGGGGTGTTGGTCATACCTTCAACCTTTCCTCTTCGGCGCGGTCCACACGTCGTCGGCGCACCTGTCTCGGCCCGTGGGCGACACCGGTCACGCGGGGACCGTCGGACGCGCGTGCGGAGGTGCGCTCAGGAGCGGCGGAGGTGGACCACGTGGTCCCACGCCGTCCGCCGCTCCACGCCGCCGTGCGCGTCCTCGGCGGTGACGTGTCGCGCCACCCGCTCGGCGCGGACGACCACGACGTCCGGCTCGTCGGCCAGGTCGCCGACGACGTCGTCGGCCGTGGACAGCACCGAGGCGTCCTGCGGGCCGCCGGTGCCCTCGGTGAGGTTCGTCAGGTCGTGGGCGAGTAGGAAGAACGTGCCGCCCGGACGCACCGCCGACCACGCTCGTCGGACCAGGGCCGTGCGCTCGGAGGCGGGCAGGTGCAGGTAGGCGAGGACGACGAGGTCGACCGAGGGAAGCTCCTCGGTCAGGGCGTTGCCGACCCGCCAGTCGATCTCCACCTCGCCGGCCAGGCGGCGGGCCCGGTCGACGGCGACCGCCGAGAAGTCGGCGGCGGTGACCCGCCACCCCTTCCCGGCCAACCAGATCGCGTTGCGTCCCTCACCGCAGGCGAGGTCCAGCGCGTCACCGGGTGGCAGGTCGGCGAGCGCCGCCTCGACGAACTGGTTCGGGGCGGTCGACCAGACCTGCGCGGAGGCGGCGTACCGCTCGTCCCAGGCGTGCGCGTCCATCGGGTCCGGCCCGTCAGGCGGGCTGTCCGCCCTCGGGTCCGCCGCCGTCCTGCGTGGCGCCGTCCTGGGTGGCGATCTGTGAGCGGACCTCGGCCATGTCGAGGTCCTTCACCGCGGTGATGACCTGCTCGAGGCCGGCCGGCGGCAGCGCACCGGGCTGGCTGAAGACGAGGATGCCCTCGCGGAAGGCCATGAGGGTGGGGATCGAGGAGATGCTCGCCGCCTGGGCGAGGGACTGCTCGGCCTCGGTGTCGACCTTGCCGAACACGACGTCGGTGTGCGCCTCGGAGGCCTTCTCGAAGGTCGGGGCGAACTGGCGGCACGGGCCGCACCAGGAGGCCCAGAAGTCGACCAGGACGATGTCGTTCTCCAGGACGGTGGACTCGAAGTCGTTCGCGGTCAGCGTGGTGGTGGCCATGGTGGACGAGGGTCCTTTCGACGGTTCCAGGGGGTCACAGGGTCCAACACGACCAGCGTCCCCAACATTCCGAGGTCGACCCCCCGGTCCCTCACAGCTGGAGGGTGCGCTCCACCACGAGGTCGACGACGAGCGGGTGGTCGCCCAGGACCTCGGCACAGGCGGACGCGCCGGCCGCCCGGGCGGCTGCCTCGACGTCGCGGGAGAACAGGCCGGGGGACAGCAGGTACGGCGACACCGCGTCGCCGGGGCGCAGCACCGCCGCCGGCCGCTCCCCGGGTCCCGACAAGGTGGCGGCCACCACCTCGCCGTCCCAGTGCCCGGCGAGCAGGCCGACCGCTGTGCAGAGGTCCTCGCCGGCGGCCGGGTCGCGTGACCCGGCGGCGACGAGCACCACCCGGCTGCCGGGCTCGGCCCCGGCCTCGAGCAGGCGGGCCACCTGGGCCCGAGCCAGGAGAGGGTCCGGACCGAGCGGGCGCCCCAGCACGACGTCGGCGCCCGCGCACATCCGGGGCAGGTCCTCGCGGACGTGGAAGCCGGTCGACAGCAGCAGAGGGACGACGACGGCGGGGCCGTCGAGCGCCGCGACCACGTCGGACAGCAACGGCGCGGAGAGCTCGACGTACGCCGTGGTGGCCGGGCGTCCCAGCCGGCGAGCGGCCGCCTCGGTGATGCGCCGGGCGGTCTCGTTGCCACCGGTCCGACGGGTGCCGTGGGCGACCGTGACCAGGCGCGGCTCGGGAGTCGGTCGGCTCGGCCCCGGCACGTCGCTCAGCGCAGGGAGTACGTCGCGAGCGAGACGCCCACGTAGTGGGTGGTGAACGCCGCGATGGTGAGGGTGTGGAACACCTCGTGGAAGCCGAACCACGACGGGAACGGGTCGGGCTTGCGGAAGCCGTAGACCACACCGCCGACGGTGTAGAGCAGGCCGCCGGCGGCGATGAGGACGATGACCGTGGTGCTGGCCGACGCCGCGAACTGCGGCGCGACGAAGATCGCGGCCCACCCCAGGGCGAGGTAGATCGGCACGAACGCCCACCGGGGGGCCGTGCGCCAGAACAGCCGCAGCGCGACCCCGAGTCCTGCCCCGCCCCAGACGACGCTCAGCATCACCGTGCGGGTGGCGCCGTCGAGCAGCAGCAGCGTGAACGGCGTGTAGCTGCCCGCGATCAGCAGGAAGATGTTGGCGTGGTCGAAACGCTGCAGCACCGACCAGACCCGCGGGCTCCAGGTGCCTCGGTGATAGATCGCCGACACGCTGAAGAGCAGCACCGCCGAGCCCATGAAGACCACCGAGCCGACGCGGCTGGCGGCGGTCGGGGAGAGCGCGACGAGCACGACGCCGGCCGCCAGCGTGAGCGGCGAGGTCACGGCGTGCAGCCAGCCGCGGAGCCTGGGCTTGACCTCCGCCACGACCGCGGCGAGGTGGTCGCCGAGGTAGTCCACGGCGTCGGCGGCGTGGGTCGCAGCGTCGTGCCTCACGTGGCTCATCGGTCGGCGTTCCATGGTCCCAGGGTACGGGCGCCGCCACGGTGCCTCAGCCGATGGGTGGATCTGGGGAGCCGCAGGGCGCCCTGCGGCGGACGCTCGTCGCTACGCTGAGCCGGTGGGCACCTTCAAGGACGCGGCCAAGCGCGTGCTCTACCCCACCTACGAGGCCCGGCTGGTGCGCCAGCTGGAGGCCTTGGGGTCCGACCGGCTCCCCAAGCACGTGGGGGTGATGCTCGACGGCAACCGGCGCTGGGCCCGCGCGGTCGGCGCCGACACCGCCGCCGGTCACCGTGCCGGCGCTGCGAACATCTCGCCGTTCCTGGCCTGGTGCGACGACCTCGACATCGAGGTGGTCACGTTGTGGCTGCTGTCGACCGACAACCTGAACCGTCCGGCGGAGGAGCTCGCGCCGCTGCTGGGCATCATCGAGGACGTCGTCACGGAGCTGGCGGGGGCCGGGCACTGGCAGATCAACCCCGTGGGGGCGCTCGACCTGCTGCCGCCCGCGACGGCCCGCGTCCTCAAGGGCGCAGCCGACGCCACGCACGACGTCGACGGCACCCTGGTCAACATCGCCGTCGGGTACGGCGGTCGGCGCGAGATCGCGGACGCCGTGCGCTCGCTGCTGCAGCACCACGCGGGCCAGGGCACCTCGATCGAAGAGCTGGCCGAGGTCCTCGACGTCGATCACATCGCCGAGCACCTCTACACCCGCGGCCAGCCCGACCCCGACCTGGTCATCCGCACGTCGGGGGAACAGCGGCTCGGAGGGTTCCTGCTCTGGCAGAGCGCGCACAGCGAGTTCTACTTCTGCGAGGCCTACTGGCCCGACTTCCGCCGCGTGGACTTCCTGCGCGCGCTCCGGGCGTACGCCGTGCGCCAGCGCCGCTTCGGTCAGTGAACCGACCCGACCCGAGCGGACCCGTGAACGCCACCTGTCGTCAGGCGTGTCGTCCCAGGATCGACGACGCCCGGTCGTAGCGTCGGGACCAGCGCCGGGTGGGGAAGCCCGGAGCGACGGGAGGCCCGTTCGTGAGAGCTCACGATCCATCACCATCCGGAGGTCCGCACTCGGACTTTCGGGCCCGGTCCCGGTTCCAGACAACGATCTGAGGCCGGGCGCCGAGTGCGCGTGCGGTCTCGCGAGGAGCAACCAGTGGCTCACGTACGCAGCGCCTCATCAGCCGCCTCCGTCCCGGACGCGACCGGCACGCCCCACCCGGACCGTCCGCGGACCTACGTCCTGGACACCAGCGTCCTCCTGGCCGATCCGGCCGCCCTGGGCCGTTTCGAGGAGCACGAGGTCGTCCTCCCGGTGGTCGTGGTCACCGAGCTGGAGGCCAAGCGCCACCACCCCGAGCTCGGCTACTTCGCCCGGGCGGCGCTTCGGCGCCTCGACGAGCTGCGGGTCGAGAACGGCCGGCTGGACCGGGCGGTGCCGATCGGCGACGCCGGCGGGACGGTCCGTGTCGAGCTGAACCACACCGACCCCACCTCGCTTCCCTCGGGGTTCCGACTCGGTGACAACGACACCCGGATCCTCGCCGTGGCGCAGAACCTCGCCAACGAGGGTGCCCGGGTCACGCTGGTCAGCAAGGACGTGCCGCTGCGGATCAAGGCCTCTGCGGTGGGCCTCGACGCCGAGGAGTACCGCGCCGAGCTGGCCCCTGAGTCGGGGTGGACCGGCATGGTCGAGGTGGAGGTGGCCGCGGCGGACGTCGACGACCTCTACGACGCCGGGAAGGTCGACCTCGAGGAGGCGGCCGAGCTGCCCTGCCACACCGGGCTGGTGCTGCTCTCCGAGCGCGGCAGCGCCCTGGGACGGGTGACGCCCGACAAGGGCGTGCAGCTCGTGCGCGGCGACCGGGAGGCCTTCGGGCTGCACGGGCGCTCCGCGGAGCAGCGCGTCGCGCTGGACCTGTTGCTCGACCCCGACGTCGGCATCGTGTCCTTGGGGGGCCGTGCCGGCACCGGCAAGTCCGCGCTGGCCCTGTGCGCGGGCCTCGAGGCCGTGCTCGAGCGCGGGCACCACAAGAAGGTCGTGGTCTTCCGTCCGCTGTACGCCGTCGGCGGCCAGGAGCTCGGCTACCTGCCAGGCTCCGAGAGCGAGAAGATGTCGCCCTGGGCGCAGGCGGTCTTCGACACCCTGGGGGCGATGACCTCCCCGGCGGTGATCGACGAGGTCCTCGACCGCGGGATGCTCGAGGTGCTGCCGCTGACCCACATCCGGGGTCGCTCGCTGCACGACGCGTTCGTCATCGTCGACGAGGCCCAGTCGTTGGAGCGCAACGTCCTGCTGACGGTGCTCTCGCGCATCGGGGCGAACTCGAAGGTCGTCCTGACCCACGACGTCGCCCAGCGCGACAACCTGCGGGTCGGTCGTCACGACGGCATCGTGGCGGTGGTCGAGAAGCTCAAGGGGCACCCGCTCTTCGCCCACGTCACGCTCACCCGCTCCGAGCGCTCGCCCATCGCGGCGCTCGTGACCGACCTGCTCGAGAGCGTCGTGGTCTGAGGGACGCGGCCGTGGTGGGACCGGGCGCCCGGTCCCACCACCCCGGGGGGCCTCGGGCTCCGGCTGCCCGACCGGCCACGCCGACCCGGTGAGATCTGGATCACCCGGGCCGTGACGACCGGTGCTGGTGTGACGACGGGGGCGGTAACCCCGCTCCAGCGGCTCCCAACGACCGGCTGCTGCAGGGGTCACGCGCGACTCACCTCACAGCCGGAGGATTTGGACGATCGACCCACACCGGGTCATGGTGGTTGTTCACCCCGTGCCCGTCGAGGCGCGGCCCCGGTGCCGCTCGGAGCGCCGATGACCTTGTCGTCCACCGTCTGTGAGTGAGCTGTGCCCCTGCGTCCGAACCGAACGCCGAAGCACCTGTCCGCCCTGTCCCGCCGCCTGCGTCGCGGCGTCGCGCTGACCGCCGTCCTCGCGGGCGTCGTGGTCGGCGGCGCCGCACTCAGTGCTGAGACCACCGACCGGCCCGCAGTCGCTCGGACCGCGGCGTCGACCACCGACGTCGTGCTCCCCACGCCGAACGCGAGCGAGCTGGCCCGGCTCGCCGATTCCCGCAGCGACGAGCGGCTCTCCCGCTCGGGCGGCCGCACCGCCGACCCGGCCAAGGCCCGGGCCCTGCGCGCCGAGGCCCGCCCCGGTCCGCAGGAGTCCCGCACGAGGACCGTCGAGCTGGGCGACCCCCGCGACATCGCGCGGGCCATGATCGCCGACCACGGCTGGTCCACCAGCGAGTTCGGCTGCCTCGAGTCCCTGTGGGCCAAGGAGAGCGGCTGGGACCCCCAGGCCGCCAACCCCACCAGCTCGGCGTACGGCATCCCGCAGGCGCTGCCCGGATCGAAGATGGCCAGCGCCGGCGCCGACTGGGCGACGAACCCGGCCACGCAGATCGAGTGGGGCCTGGGCTACATCTCCGAGCGGTACGGCAGCCCCTGCGGCGCCTGGAGCCACTCCGAGGCCAACGGCTGGTACTGATCAGCGGGCGCGCCGGCGCCCGCCCCCGGACGGCCGGTCCACCTCCCCTCCAGGACCGGTCTGCGGTTGGTACCCCCCAACCAACCGCCTCGACCCCGCGATCGCCTCGTGCATCGCGGGGTCGAGCCCGTCCTGCCCCTGGAATGCCGATGAGCGCCGCTCGACGCCCTCTCGGTGCCCCTCGACGGGTCAAGGACGCGTCATGCGGCGTACGTCGAGCGCGGCGTCGAGCTGCTCCTCGGTGAGGTCGCCGTTCTCGACGAACCCCATCGCCAGCACGACCTCCTTGATGGTCCTCTCCTCCGCCAGCGCGGTCTTCGCCACCTTCGCTGCGTTCTCGTAGCCGATGTAGCGGTTCAACGGCGTCACGACCGAGGGGGAGGACTCGGCGTAGGTCAGCATCCGCTCCTCGTGGGCGGTGATGCCGTCGATGCAGCGGTCGGCCAGCGTCGTCGAGGCGTTGGCCAGCAACCGGATCGACTCGAGCAGGTTCCGCGCCATCACCGGCATCATCACGTTGAGCTCGAAGGAGCCGCTGGCGCCTGCGAAGGCGACCGCCGCGTCGTTGCCGATGACCTGCGCACAGACCATGAGCGTGGCCTCCGGGAGCACGGGGTTCACCTTGCCGGGCATGATGCTCGAGCCCGGCTGGAGGTCGGGAAGGGCGATCTCGGCGAGGCCGGTGCGAGGGCCTGAGGACATCCACCGAAGGTCGTTGCAGATCTTGGTGACGCCGACCGCAAGGGTGCGCAGCTGCCCCGACAGCTCCACGAGCGCGTCGCGCCCGCCCTGCGCCTCGAAGTGGTTCTCCGCCTCGGTGAACGGCAGGTCGGTCAGCTCGGCGAGCTCCTCGATCACCGCCGCGGGGAAGCCTTCGGGGGTGTTGATGCCGGTGCCGACCGCGGTGCCGCCCAGCGGCAGCGAGGCGACCCGCGGCAGGCTGCTGCGGACCCGGTCGATGCCCAGCCGCACGATGGCGGCGTACCCGGAGAACTCCTGGCCGAGCATCACCGGGGTGGCGTCCATGAGGTGGGTGCGGCCTGACTTCACCGTGTCGGCGAACTCCTCGGCCTTGGCCTCCAGCGCGGTGGCGAGGTGGTCGAGGGCGGGGAGCAGGTGCCGCGTCGCCGAGCGGGTGGCGGCGACGTGGATGGAGGTCGGGAAGACGTCGTTGCTGGACTGGCTGGCGTTGACGTGGTCGTTGGGGTGGGCCTCGGTGCCGGCGCGGGAGGCCAGCGAGGCCAGCACCTCGTTCATGTTCATGTTCGAGCTGGTGCCCGAGCCGGTCTGGAAGACGTCGACCGGGAAGTGGTCGAGGTGGTCGCCACCGGCGACCTCGAGAGCCGCGGCGCGGACCGCCTCGGCGACGTCCTCGTCGAGGATGCCCAGGCGGCCGTTGACGCGGGCCGCGGCGGCCTTGACGTAGGCGAGCGCCTGCACGTGCTCGTGCTCCAGCCCCACCCCGGAGATCGGGAAGTTCTCCACCGCCCGCTGCGTCTGCGCCCGCCACAGGGCGGTGCGAGGGACCTGGACCTCTCCCATGCTGTCGTGCTCGGTGCGGGTCTCGTCGGTGTCGATCGGGGAACTCATCGGGTCTCCTCGGCGGGTGCGGGTGCGGGTGCGGGTGCGGGTGGGGCGGGGGCCGGTCAGGTGCGCTGGGCGATGTGGAGCCAGTACTGCTCGTCGCGGTCCTGCAGGCGGACCGGGTGGGCCTCGACGGTGCAGGTGCCGAAGACCTCGGTCAGGGCGTCGGTCAGGGGGGCGTCGTCGGTGGAGGACCAGACGACGACCATCCCGTTGCTGCGCAGCAGGTCGTGGACCTGGCGCAGGAAGGCGTCCTGGTAGACGAGGCTGTTGTCCTGGTGGACGAGGAAGCCCGGCCCGTTGTCGACGTCGAGCAGCACCAGGTCCACGGAGCCGGCTCGCGACTCGGCGACCACCTGGCGCACGTCACCGACGTGGACGTGCAACCGGTCGTCGGCCAGGTACGTCGGACCGTGCGGCACGGTGCCGTCGCGGAACCACCCGACGAGGGCCTGCTCGATCTCGGCCACCACGACTCGTTCGACCCGGTCGTCGGCGAGCACCTCGTGGGTGGTGAACCCCAGACCGAGCCCGCCGACCAGCACGGTGCGGGGAGCCGGGCAGCGCTCCAGCGCGACGCGGGCCATGGCGACCTCGGAGGCGTTCTCGGCGGAGTCCATGACGAACACGCCGTTGACCCGCAGCTCGAGCACGGTCGGACCTCCGGGCGTCTGCGGCTCCTCGGTGTCCGGGGTCCGTCGTCGGAGCACGACCTCCCCCCGGTCGGACACCGCGCGCGCCACCTCGACGTACTCCACGCCCCCCATCCTGCCGCCTGCGGGACTCACCAGCCGAGGGTGCCGGGGGATCCCTTGAAGGGGCCGGCCACCCGGGGGGTGATCCAGCCGCCGTAGAAGCCACCCGGCTGGGCCTCGACCTCGACGTCGTCGACCGTCACCGACTCCAGCGCCGCGGGGTAGAGCGACACGTGGTCGAGCAGCATCCGGAACGCCGGCGTGGGGTCGGGGTAGGCCCAGGCGGCGCGCTCGGCCACCACGTCGCCGCCGACCAGGTCGAGGTAGGTCGCCTGCCCCTTCCACTCGCAGTACGACGACCCGCGGGCCGGACGCAGCGCGCCGTCGGCGAAGGCGGTGGGCGGGAGGTAGTAGGTCGGCGGGTGGGAGGTCTCCAGCACGCACCACGCCTCGGTCGTCTCGGCGATGACCTGCCCGCCGAGGCTCAGCACCACCCGCTCGTGCCACTGCTCGGCGGCCGGGGGCCGGGGGAAGTCCCACACCGACAGCTGGCCAGGACGGACGGGGTCGCGGGGCGGGGGGTAGCTCACGCCTCCAGCGTGCCACCCGGGGTGTGAGCAGGGTCTCCGGTCGCGCCCGTGGGTCGGGGACGACCGGCTGGCACGATCGGGACGTGAACCCGCACCCGCTGTTCCGACGTCTCGCCCGCCTCGAGGCCCTCACCTGGGCCCTGCTGCTGACGGGCATGTTCCTCAAGTACGTCACGGAGACGACCGAGGTCGGGGTCCGCGTCGGTGGGATGCTCCACGGCGTCGTCTTCGTGGCCTACTGCGTCGCTGCGGTCACGGTCGCCGTCGACCGGCGCTGGTCGCCCGGACGCACGATGGTGGCGCTGGTCGCCGCCGTGCCGCCCTTCGCCACCCTCGCCTTCGAGAGGTACGCCGAGCGCCGCGGCGCCCTGGGTGCCCCCGACGAGCCGTGGCGGCTCCGGGTCGAGGAGCCGGCCTCGTCCCTCGAGCGGCTCGTGGCCTGGCTGGTGCGTCACCCGGCCCTGGGCGCCGGTGCCGGTGCGCTGACGGTCGCCGCCCTCACCGGGGTCGCGCTGGTGCGTCGGCCCGCCCGTCGGCTGAGGCGGCTCACTCCTTCGATCGCACCCGGATCCCGCTGAGCGGCACGGTGGTCTGCCCCACCGGGTCGGCGAAGAAGTCGTTGCCCTTGTCGTCGACGACGATGAAGGCCGGGAAGTCGCGGACCTCGATCTTCCAGACCGCCTCCATGCCGAGCTCCTCGTACTCCAGCACCTCGACGGACGTGATGCAGTCCTGGGCCAGCCGGGCGGCCGGGCCCCCGATCGAGCCGAGGTAGAACCCGCCGTGGGCCTCGCAGGCCCGGGTGACCTGGGCCGACCGGTTGCCCTTGGCCAGCATCACCCGGGAGCCGCCGGCCGCCTGGAACTGCTCGACGTAGGAGTCCATGCGACCAGCGGTCGTGGGGCCGAACGAGCCGGAGGCCATGCCGTCGGGCGTCTTGGCCGGCCCGGCGTAGTAGACCGGGTGGTCGCGCAGGTACAACGGCATCTCCTCGCCGGCGTCGAGCCGCTCCTTGATCTTGGCGTGCGCGATGTCGCGCGCCACGACGAGCGGACCGCTCAGCGAGAGCCGGGTCCTGACCGGGTGCTCCGCGAGCTCGGCGAGGATCTCCTCCATCGGCCGGTTGAGGTCGATCGAGACCACCTCGCCGCCGGCGACGTCCCGCGCGACGCCCGCCTCAGGCATGTACTGCGCCGGGTCGGTCTCGAGCTGCTCGAGGAAGACGCCCTCGGCGGTGATCTTGCCCAGCGCCTGCCGGTCGGCCGAGCAGGACACCGCGATCGCGACCGGGCAGGAGGCGCCGTGGCGGGGCAGGCGGACGACGCGGACGTCGTGGCAGAAGTACTTCCCGCCGAACTGCGCGCCGATCCCGGACGACTGGGTCAGCTCGAGGACCTGCTGCTCCAGCTCGAGGTCGCGGAAGCCGTGCGCGGCCATCGACCCCGCGGTCGGCAGGTCGTCGAGGTAGTGCGCCGAGGCGTACTTCGCCGTCTTCAGCGCGAGCTCCGCGCTGGTGCCGCCGATGACCACGGCCAGGTGGTACGGCGGGCAGGCGGCCGTGCCGAGGGAGCGGATCTTCTCGTCGAGGAACTCCAGCATCCGCGTCGGGTTGAGGACCGCCTTGGTCTCCTGGAACAGGAACGACTTGTTCGCCGAGCCGCCGCCCTTGGCCATGAAGAGGAACGTGTAGGCGGGGTCGCCCTGGCCCGGCCCGCCCGGGGTGGAGTAGAGCTCGATCTGGGCGGGCAGGTTCGTCCCGGTGTTCTTCTCGTCCCACATCGTCAGGGGGGCGAGCTGGGAGTAGCGCAGGTTCAGCCTGGTGTAGGCGTCGGCCACGCCGCGGCTGATCCACGCCGCGTCGTCGGCGCCGGTCAGCACGCCTTCGGACTTCTTGCCCATGACGATCGCGGTGCCGGTGTCTTGGCACATCGGCAGCACGCCGCCGGATGAGATGTTCACGTTCTTCAGCAGGTCGAGCGCGACGAACCGGTCGTTGCCGCTGGCGTCGGGGTCGTCGATGATGCGCCGCAGCTGGGCGAGGTGGGCGGGGCGGAGGAAGTGTGCGATGTCGTGCATGGCCACGTCGGTCAGCAGCCGCAACGCCTCGGGATCGACGTGCAGGAACGGCCGCCCGCCGACCTCCTCGACCCGGACGCCCTCGCTGGTCAGCCGCCGGTACGGCGTCCGGTCCGGCCCGAGCGGCAGCAGGTCGGAGGCGGGCAGATCACGGGTCGTGGACGCGCTCATCGCACGAGCGTAGAGCCGGGCATCTGGACGCAGGTTCACCCCGCCACCTAGGTTGGTGACGCACATCACTCTCACAACGGATCGTCCGGCACGTTCCTGCCGGTGGAGGAGGCGTTCAAGCATGGCCACAGTGAGGTTCGAGAAGGCTCAACGGTGGTATCCCGGGGCCGACAAGCCCGCGGTCCCCGGCATCGACCTGGAGATCGGCGACGGCGAGTTCATGGTCCTCGTCGGCCCGTCCGGGTGCGGCAAGTCCACGACCCTGCGGATGCTCGCCGGGCTCGAGGAGGTCAACGAGGGCAAGATCTTCATCGGCGACCGCGACGTCACCACGATGCCGCCCAAGGACCGCGACATCGCGATGGTGTTCCAGAACTACGCGCTCTACCCGCACATGTCGGTCGCCGACAACATGGGCTTCGCCCTCAAGATGGCCAAGGTCAAGGACGACGAGCGTCGCAAGCGCGTCGAGGACGCCGCCAAGATCCTCGGCCTGACCGAGTACCTCGACCGCAAGCCCAAGGCCCTGTCCGGTGGCCAGCGCCAGCGCGTCGCCATGGGCCGCGCCATCGTCCGCTCGCCCCAGGTCTTCTGCATGGACGAGCCGCTGTCGAACCTCGACGCCAAGATGCGCGTCGCGACCCGCACCGACATCGCCAAGCTGCAGGCCGAGCTGGGCGTCACCACCGTCTACGTCACCCACGACCAGGTCGAGGCCATGACGATGGGCGACCGCGTCGCGGTCATGAAGGACGGCTACCTCATGCAGGTCGACACCCCGCTGCGGCTCTACGACAACCCGCGCAACCTCTTCGTCGCGGGCTTCATCGGCTCGCCGGCGATGAACCTGCTGGAGGGCAAGGCCGCCGAGGGCAAGGTCGCGCTCGGCAAGTACGCCGTGCCCGTGGACGAGACCGCCGCGAAGAAGATGGAGGGCAACGTCACCGTCGGGGTCCGACCGGAGAACTGGCGGCTGGTCGGCGAGAGCGAGGGCCTGCCGGTGAAGGTCACCGTCATCGAGGAGCTCGGCGCGGACAGCTTCGTCTACGGCACCAGTGACGTCGAGGGCGTTCCGTCGAACATCATCATCCGCGTGAGCGGGCGCGAGCACCCCCGCAAGGGCGAGATGATGTACATCACGACCGACCCCCGACACGTGCACGTCTTCGACACCGACACCGGAGACCGCCTCAGCGACTGAGGGGACTGCTCAGACCGGGCGCGCGGCTCAGCGCGCCCGGTCGGCGGTGCGGCGGATGGTCTCGACGAAGAGGTCGTGCAGCCCGGCCGGCAGGTCGTGGCCCATGCCGGGCACGAGGACCAGCTCGGCGTCCGGGACGGCCCTGGCCGTGGCCCGACCGCCCGAGACGTGGACCATCCGGTCGTCGAGGCCGTGGATCACGGCGGTGGGGACGGGGAGGGACCGCAGCGCCTCGGTGCGGTCGCGCTGGGTCAGCACCGCGATCATGTGCCGCATCACACCGCTCAGGCTGATGCCCCGGTCGTAGGTGGTCTCGGCGCGCTCGCGTGCCTCGGCGTCGGGGTCGCGGTAGCCGGGGGAGCCGATGCGACGGGCGAACGCGATCGAGCCGGCGACGTACTCCTCGCGGGTGCGCCCGGCCCGGCGCATCAGGTGCGGCAGCAACCGGGGGTCCTGGAACCCGACCCGGCGGCTGCCCGTCGTGGAGGAGAGCGAGGTCAACGAGAGCACCCGCTCGGGGGCCTCGAGGGCCATGGACTGGGCGATCATCCCGCCCATCGACACCCCCGCGACGTGGGCCGCCGGGAGACCGAGGTGGTCGAGCAGCCCGAGGCCGTCGCGGGCCAGGTCGCGCAGCGAGTAGGGCACCGGCACGCGGCGGCCGAGGAAGGCGGCGACCAGGTGCTGGCGAGTGACGCGGCCGTCGCGGAACAGCGTGGAGCGGCCGGTGTCGCGGTTGTCGTAGCGGATGACGAAGAAGCCGGCCGCGGCCAGCTTCTCGCACAGCGGCGCCGGCCACCAGGTCAGCGGTCCGCCCAGGCCCATCACCAGAAGCAGGGGCTCCGCGGCGGGGTCGCCGAAGGTCTGGAAGCAGAGGTCGACGCCGTCGGTGACCGTCGCCACCTGCTCCTCCGAGGTGGTCACGGCAGGGGCGGAAGCGGCCTCGCGGGCGTCGGACGACATGGAAGGAGGGTAGCCAGTCGTTACGCCACTCTCCCCGGGCGCGCACGATTTCGCTGCCGGGACGCTCGCGCAGCGCTACTTTCGACAGATGGACGGTTCACCGCTCGCTGATTTCCTCGTCCCGGAGGGCTTCGCCGGCCCCCGCGGGCTGCGGGCGCTGGCCCGCGAGGGCAGCGTGGTGAGCGAGGCGGTCCGCTACCGCCGTCGGGTCAACGCCGACCGGGCCACGCGCCGCACCGTCTCCTACGCGCAACGCATCCGAGAGACCGGTGACCCGGTGCTGCTGGTGCCCGGGTTCCTGGCCGGCGACTACACCTTGACCGGGATGAACCGGCACCTGCGACGTCAGGGGTTCCGCGTCTACCGCTCCGGCATCGTGGCGAACGTGGGCTGCATCGACCGCAGCACCGAGGCGCTCGAGCGGCGCGTCGAGCAGATCGCGGCCCGCCGCGAGCGCAAGGTCACCGTGGTGGGCCACAGCCTGGGCGGGATGATCGCGCGCGGGCTCGCCGCCCGCCGGCCCGACCTCGTCTCCGGCATCGTGACCCTGGGCAGTCCGATGCTCGCGCCCGGTGCCGCCCACGACCTGCTCATCGCCCAGGTGGCCCTGCTGCGCCGGCTCTCCGGCATGGGGCTGTCGCGTCTGATGGGTGAGGACTGCACCTCCGGCTCCTGCGCCCTGTCGATGTTCGACGAGTCGCGGCGCCCGCTGCCGCAGGACTTCCCGTTCCTGGCGGTCTACTCCAAGCGCGACGGCATCACCGACTGGCGGGCCTGCATCGACCCCGCTGCGCGCGCCGCGGAGGTCCGCACCAGCCACTGCGGCATGGCGCTGGACCCGGTCGTCTTCGACCTCGTCACCGAGACGGTGGAGCAGATCCAGGCCCGGCCCGAGGCGCTGCGGCGCTGGACGTGGGTCGACCCGATCATCGCCGCCGACGCCGGCTGACGCTGGCCGGCCGCGGCTGACGGGGGCTGACGGGGGCCTCTCAGCGCCGGTGCGGCCAGCCGGGTGACAGCTCGTCTCGCCGCGGCGGGTCTGCCCCGCGGCGGGAGACCGTGATGGCGCCGACCTCGTGGGCAGCCGTCAGCAGGTCTCTCAGCACGTCCGGGCCCAGGTCGTCGAGACCGTGCTCGAGGGCGACGGTGGCCAGGGCCGCCATGAAGGAGTCACCGGCGCCGACCGTGTCGACCACCGTGGTGGCCCGCCCGGCCACCTCGACGGCGTGCTCGTCGGTGAAGGCCAGCGCCCCCCGGCCGCCGAGGGTGACGACGACCAGCCGGGTCACCGGTCCCAGCAGCTCGCGCGCGACCTGCTCCGCGGTGGCGCCGGGCCGGTAGAACTCCAGGTCCTCGTCGCTCATCTTCACCAGGGCGGCGTACGACGCGGTCTCGCGGACGTCGGCCCACGCGCGGTCGGCGTCCGGGGTGAACGCCGGCCGGGCGTTGGGGTCGAAGGTGACGAGCAGGTCGCGGTCGCGAGCCTGCTCGACCAGGCCCAGCACGCTGGCCCGCCCCGGCGACAACGCGACGCCGATGGAGCCCACGTGCAGCGCGACCGCGTCCGCGGGCAGCGTGGCGGGCGGCATCGACCACTCCAGCTCGAAGACGTAGGACGCCGCGCCGTGCTCGTCGAGCCGGGCGGTGGCGGCGCTGGTGGGGAAGCCGGGCAGCACCGACTCCGGTGCCAGGCGTACGCCGCTGCGGTCCAGGTGGTCGCGGATCAGGGCGGCCCGGTCGTCGTCACCGAGCTGGGTGAGCAGCAGGGCGTCGTGCCCGAGACGCGACAGCCCCACGGCGACGTTGAGCGGCGAGCCGCCGGGCGCGCTCAGGGCCGGACCGTCGTGGGGGACCACGATGTCGACCAGGGCCTCGCCTGCGGCGACGAAGGTGCCCGCGCGGCCGGGCGCCGGGCCGGGTGCCGGGTCGGGTGCCGGGGAGGTGCTCATCGTGGTCCCGCCCGCTCAGTGGTCGAAGTCGACGCTGGCGTAGGAGCGCAGCTTCTCCAGCCGGTGCTCGGAGAGGATGTTGCGGATGGTGCCGCTGCGCGAGCGCATCACCAGCGAGTGCGTGGTGGCGCCGCCGGAGCGGTAGCGGACGCCCTGCATGAGCTCGCCGTCGGTGATGCCGGTGGCGACGAAGAAGCAGTCGTCGCCGCTGACCAGGTCGTCGGTGGTGAGCACGAAGTCGGGGTCGAGGTTGTGGCCCGCGTCGAGGGCGCGCTGCCGCTCCTCGTCGTCCTTGGGGGCGAGCCGAGCCTGGATGGTGCCGTCGAGACACTTCATCGCGCAGGCGGCGATGATGCCCTCGGGCGTGCCGCCGGTGCCGAGCAGCAGGTCGATGCCGGTGCCGTTGCGGGCGGCCATGATGGCGCCGGCGACGTCGCCGTCGGAGATGAACTTGATGCGCGCCCCCGCCGCGCGGATGTCGTCGACCAGACCCTGGTGGCGCGCCCGGTCCAGCAGCACCACGGTGACGTCCTCGGGCGCGGTGTTCTTCGCCTTCGCCACCCGCTGGATGTTCTCGCGGACCGGGAGCCGGATGTCGACGACGTCGCGGGCCTCGGGACCGGTGACGAGCTTCTCCATGTAGAACACCGCGGAGGGGTCGTACATCGAGCCGCGCGGGGACACGGCCATCACCGCGATGGCGTTGTTCATGCCCTTGGCGGCCAGCGTGGTGCCGTCGATCGGGTCGACCGCGACGTCGCACTCGGGACCGGAGCCGTCACCGACCTCCTCGCCGTTGTAGAGCATGGGCGCGTTGTCCTTCTCGCCCTCACCGATGACCACGACGCCGCGCATGCCGACGGTGGAGATCAGCACGCGCATGGCGTTGACCGCGACGCCGTCGGCGCCGTTCTTGTCGCCCTTGCCGCTCCAGCGGCCCGCGGCCATGGCGGCCGCCTCGGTGACCCGCACCAGCTCGAGGGCGAGGTTGCGGTCCGGGGCGGAGGCGGACGGGGTCAGGGGGGCGGGGAGGTCCGACATGCAGGTCAGGCTAGCGGAGCAGTGCGTGCGGTCGGGAGGTCATGGGTGGGCACCGTGCACGACCACGTCGGTGGCCTTGACGCTGGCGTGGACGACGCGCCCGGGCACCAGCCCGAGCGCGGCGGCCGACTCCACCGTCACGTCGGCGATGAGCCCCCCGAGGGCGTCGAGGTGCACCCGGACGGCCAGCCCCTGCGGCACCACCGAGACCACGCGCCCCTGCCAGTGGTTGCGGGCGCTGCCGGTGGGTGCGTGCACCCCGAGGGTCACCGCGGCGGGGGAGAAGGTGACGTCCGTGGGGCCGTCGTAGGCCGTGGTGGTGACGAGGGTGCTGCCGTCCGGGAGGTCCACCACGGGTCCGCACGAGCGGCCGTGGAGGACGTTGAGCCCGACCAGCCGCGCCACGTGCGCCGTGCGCGGCTGGCGCGCGACCTCGTCGGGAGTGCCGTCCTGCGCGACCAAGCCGTCCTGCAGCACCACCACCCGGTCGGCCAGCGAGAGCGCGTCGAGCGCGTCGTGGCTGACCAGCAGGGTGGCGCCGGGGAAGGAGCCCAGGTGGCGGCGCAGCTCGATGCGCAGCGACATCGCCACAGCGACGTCGAGCGAGGCCAGCGGCTCGTCGAGCATGAGCAGCCGCGGGTCGGTCGCCAGCGCCCGCGCGATCGCGACCCGCTGCGCCTGGCCCCCCGACAGCGCCGAGGCTCGACGCTCGGCCAGCTCGGCCACGCCGAGCTGCTCCAGCAGCGCCTGCGCCCGCGCGCGGGCCTCGGCGCGCGGGGTGCCGCGCGAGCGCGGGCCGTAGGCGACGTTGTCGCGCGCCGTCAGGTGGGGGAACAGCAGCAGCTGCTGGAACACCACGCCGACACGGCGCTCCTGCACGGTGGCGCGCTCGCGCGCCCGGCCGGGGTCCGCTGCCTCCCAGACGGCGTCGTCGTAGCGGACGTGGCCCTCGCTGAGCGGGACGAGCCCGGCCAGGGCACGGAGCAGCGTCGTCTTGCCCGAGCCGTTGGGCCCGACCACGGCCACCGTCTCCCCGGGGGCCACCGTGAGCCGGACGTCGAGGGTGTGACCCGGCCGCCGGACGACCACGTGGGCGTCGAGGCCGGTGCCGCGAGGGCCGCTCACCGCAGCGCCCCGAGCCAGCGCTCGCGGAGCAGCCCGAGGACCAGCACGGAGACGGCGAGCAGCACGAGGCTGGTGGCGTACGCCGCCTCCGGCTCGCTCTGGAGCCTCTCGAAGACCAGCAACGGCATCGTCTGGCTGACGCCCGGGTAGTTGCCGGCGAAGGTGATGGTGGCGCCGAACTCGCCCAGCGAGCGGGCCCAGGCCAGCAGGGTTCCGGCCAGCACGCCGGGCACGACGAGCGGCAGGGTCACGGTGCGGAACGCCCGCCAGCGCCCAGCGCCCAGCGTGGCGGCGACGGCGTCGTACTCACGGCCGGCAGCGCGCAGGGCACCTTCCGCGCTGAGGACGAAGAAGGGCAGCGCGACGAACGTGTGGGCCAGCACCACGGCGGTGGTGGTGAAGGGGATCGTGACACCGAAGGTCTCGCGCAGCGGGGCTCCCAGGAGTCCGTTGCGGCCGAGCGAGGCGAGCAGGGCCACCCCGGCCACGACGGGCGGCAGCACCAGGGGCACGGTGACGAGCGCGCGGAGGACGCCCTTGCCGGGCAGGTCGACGCGTGCCAGCAGCCACGCGAGCGGCAGGCCCAGCAGCACGCACAGGACCGCGGTCGTGGTGGCCACGCCCAGGGAGAGGACCAGCGCGCTGCGGACGTCGGGGTCGCCGAGCAGCTCGGGCAGCCGGGTCCACGGCGAGCGGCTCACCAGCCCGAGCAGCGGCAGGACGAGCAGGACGACCGCGACGAGGGCCGGTACGACGAGCAGGGCAGGCGGGCGCCCCAGAGCTGGACGCTCGGTCGCCCCCGTGGCAGGTGAGGTCATGGGGTCACGGTGACCCGCCGACGGCCGGGCCGAACCCCGCGCCGGCGAGCGCCTGCTGCCCGTCCTCGCCCAGGACGAGGTCGACCCACGCCTGCGCCAGCTCCGGCTCGGAGGCGTCGGTGACGGTGGCGACGGCGTAGCGGGCCGGCAGGTCGGCCGCGCCCGGCACGTCGACCCGGCGGACGGCGTCGTCGGCCGCGACGGCGTCGGTGACGTAGACGAACCCGGCGTCGACCTCCCCGGAGGTGACCTTGGCCAGCACGGCCTTGACGTCGGCCTCGCGGGAGACCGGCTCGGCGGTGACGCCGGCGTCGGTGAGCACCTGCTCGGCCAGCGCGCCGCAGGGGGCGGACTCCACGCAGGTGACGTACTGCGCCCCGGCCAGGTCGTCCAGGGAGGAGACCCCGCCCGGGTCGTCGGCGGGCGTGACCAGGACGAGGTCGTTGGAGGCGAACTCGGTGGTGCCCGCGACGTCGTCACCGGCCAGCGCCATGCTGGGCAGGTCGGCGGTGGCCAGCACGTCGGCGGGCGCGCCCTCGGTGACCTGCTGGGCCAGGGCGGCCGACGACCCGAAGGACAGCCTCACGGTGACGCCGGGGTTGTCGGCCTCGAAGTCCCTTGCCAGGGTCTCGAAGGACTCGGTCAACGAGGAGGCCGCGAGCACGTCCAGCGTGACCTCGTCCCCGTTCGAACCTGAGGCGTCGCCACCGCACCCGGACAGGACGGCGAGCGCGACCAGGGCGACCGTGGCGCCCGTGGTCCTCAGCAGGCTCAGCACGCTCCTCCGGCTGGCCCGGCTGGCCCGGCTGGCCCGGATGCTTGCGATCGCGGTCATGGCAGCTCCACCACCACGTTGGTCGACTTGACCGACGCGACGGCGATGACGCCGGGACTCAGCCCGAGCTCCGCCGCGGCCTCGGAGCTCATGAGCGAGACCACGCGGTAGGGCCCGCAGACCATCTCGACCTGGGCCATGACGCTGTCGTGGACCACCCGGGTCACCACGCCCCGCATCCGGTTGCGGGCGCTGACGGACGCGGCCCGCCGGCCGTCCGAGAGGCCGGGGGGCCCGGACTCGGCCACGCTGCGCGCCAGCTCGGCCAGGTCCGTCCCCGCGATGCGGACGCGGTCGTCGTCGTCGCGGTGCGCGGCGACGCGGCCGGCGTCGACCCAGCGTCGGAGGGTGTCGTCGCTGAGACCGAGCACGGCGGCCGCCTCGGCGATGCGGTAGTCAGGCACAGCCACAATCATGCCGCATCCGCGGCACATCGGCGACCGAACTGCCGCACGTGCGGGTCGCCACGCGCATCGGCTGCGCCGGGACGCGTCTCCACCGGGCACGCAGAGCCCGGTCGGGCGGTTTCGGGTCGCCTGGGACAATGGCGGGGTGAGCGAGCATGCAGCGAGGTACAACCGGTCCTTCTCGGGGATGGTCGGTGCCATGGTCGTGCTGGTCCTGGTGGTGCTGGCCTTCGTGGCCTTCCGGGCCGTCAACCGTGACGACGCCACGGTCGAGATCGAGGCGGTCGACTTCGCCGGGCCGGCCGACTACGCGCAGGACACCGCCGGCTTCGCCGTGCTCGTGCCCCGGGAGCTGCCGGAGGGGTGGAAGGCCACGAGCGTGCGCTTCGACCAGGGTCGGGACCCGACCTGGCACCTCGGGGTGCTGACCGACGACGAGAAGTACGTCGGACTCGAGCAGGCCGACCGCTCCGTGGGCGACATGGTCGCGGCCTTCGTCGGTGAGGAGACCGAGGAGGCCGGAGCGGTCGACGTCGACGGGACCTCGTGGCAGCTCTACCGCGACTCCGAGGACGACGACCTCGCGCTGGTCACCGAGGACTCCGACGTCGTGACCGTCGTCGTCGGGTCGGTCGACGAGGACACGCTCACGGCGTACGCCGCCTCGCTCGCCTCCGCCTGACCCGGGGCTCGTCAGCGGTCGGTGACGGCCTCGAGCCGCTGCCGGGCGCCGTCGAGCCAGTCCTGGCAGACCTGGGCCAGTCGCTCCCCGCGCTCCCAGAGCGCGAGGGAGTCCTCCAACGAGGCGCCACCCTGCTCGAGGGTGCGGACGACGTCGAGCAGCTCGGCGCGCGCCTCCTCGTAGCCCAGGGCGCCGTCGCCGCGCCCCGACACCCTCGGCGGGCTCGACCTCGGTCGGGGTGTGGTCCTCACTCATGTGTCGTCCTCGGTCTCGGGGTCGGAGCTGGCTTCGGGCGCGAGACCGTCGATGGTCATCGCCAGGTGGCCGGAGAAGAGTCGTGCGGTGACGTGGGCGCCCGCGAGGGTCTGGTCGGTGCTGGTGAGCACGTCGCCCGTCCGCGTCCTGGACCACGGCGTACCCGCGTCGCAGCGTCTCGCGTGGCGAGACAGCCCGGACGCGGGCGCGGGAGTGGTCGAGGTCGTCGGCGGCCCGGTCCAGGCGGTGGCCGAGCGTACGGCGCGCGCGGGCCACCAGCTCGTCGACCTCGCGGGAGCGCTGCTCGAGCACCGTGGTGGGTGCGGCCAGCACCGGGCGGGCGCGCAGGTTGGCCAGCTGTGGCAGCTCGTGGGCCAGGAAGGTGCCCAGGTGGCGCCGCGCGCGGCGCCGCAGCTCGGCGACCCGTTCGAGCTCCTCGCCCACGTCGGGCACGAGCAGCTTCGCCGCGTCGGTGGGGGTGGACGCGCGGACGTCGGCGACCAGGTCGAGCAGCGGGGTGTCCGGCTCGTGCCCGATCGCGGAGACGACCGGGGTGGCTGCCTGCGACACGACTCGCACGAGCCCCTCGTCGGAGAAAGGCAGCAGGTCCTCGATGGATCCGCCGCCGCGCGCGATGACGATGACGTCCACGCTGCTCTCGGCGTCGAGCCGCTGCACCGCCTCCATCACCTCGCGAGCGCAGCTGGGGCCCTGCATGGCGGCGTACCGGGTCTCGAAGGTGACCGCGGGCCACCGGCGGCGCGCGTTCTCCAGCACGTCGCGCTCGGCGGCCGAGCCGCGCGAGGTCACCAGACCGATGCGGTGCGGCAGGAACGGCAGGCGCTGCTTGCGCTCCCGGGCGAAGAGGCCCTCGGCCGCCAGCAGCTGGCGGCGGCGCTCGAGACGGGCCAGCAGCTCACCGAGCCCGACCATGCGGATGTCGTCGGCGACGAGGCTCAGCGTGCCGCGGTTGGTGTAGTAGCGAGGACGGCCGTGGACGACGACGCTCGCGCCCTCGACCACCGGCGGGTCGGCGGAGTCGATGACCTGCCGCTGGCAGGTGACCGACATGGAGATGTCGCCGAGGGGGTCGCGCAGCACGATGAAGACCGTTGCCATGCCCTGGCGGCGGTTGAGCTGGGCGATCTGGCCCTCGACCCAGACCGCGCCGAGGCGGTCGATCCAGCTCGTGAGCAGCGTGGCGATCTGCCGGACGGGAGCCGGCTGCTCGGGGCTGGTCTCGAGTGCCACGCAGGCACCCTAGCCCCGACTTCCGACCGGCCTCCTACGATGGGGGCATGAGCAGTGCTGACCTGGGGATGCCTCCCGTGCTGACCGCCGACCGTGCCGACGAGCGGGCGGTCCTGCTCGCTGCGCCACGCGGCTACTGCGCCGGGGTGGACCGCGCGGTCATCACGGTCGAGAAGGCGCTCGACCTCTACGGCGCTCCCGTCTACGTCCGCAAGCAGATCGTGCACAACAAGCACGTCGTGGCGGGCCTGGAGGACCGTGGCGCGATCTTCGTCGAGGAGCTCGACGAGGTGCCCGAGGGGGCCACGGTCGTCTTCTCCGCCCACGGCGTCTCCCCGATGGTCCACGCGCAGGCCGCCGAGCGCGAGCTGAAGACCATCGACGCCACCTGCCCGCTGGTGACCAAGGTCCACCACGAGGCGAAGCGCTTCGCCGGCGACGACTACGACATCCTGCTCATCGGTCACGCCGGGCACGAGGAGGTCGAGGGCACCGCGGGTGAGGCGCCCGAGCACATCCAGCTCGTGGAGCGCCCCGAGGACGTCGCCGCGATCGAGGTCCGCGATCCGGCGAAGGTCGCCTGGCTGAGCCAGACCACGCTGTCGGTCGACGAGACACTGGCCGTGGTCGATGCGATCCGTGAGCGTTTCCCGCTGCTGCTCGACCCGCCGTCGGACGACATCTGCTACGCCACGCAGAACCGGCAGATGGCCGTCAAGGAGATCTCGAAGGCGGCTGACCTCCTCATCGTGGTCGGCTCCGGCAACTCCTCCAACTCGGTCCGACTGGTCGAGGTCGCCCTCGAGGCGGGGGCCAAGGCGTCGTACCGCGTCGACGACGCCAGCGAGATCGACGAGGCATGGCTCGAGGGCGTCGAGCGAGTCTCCGTCACCTCCGGCGCCTCGGTGCCCGAGGACCTGGTCGAGGGCGTGCTGTCCTTCCTCGCCGAGCGGGGCTACCCCGACGCCGAGGCCGTCCACACCGCCGAGGAGTCGCTGATCTTCGCGCTGCCGCCCGAGCTGCGCCGCGACCTGCGGGCCGCCGAGAAGGCCGCCGCCCGCGCCTGAGCCTCCGAACGTCCGAGCTGTTCGGCAGGATCGACGTCTCGCGCCTGCACAACTGGCGTCTCGCGCGGGTCGGGGGAGAGGTCAGCGGTGGACGCGGAGGCGTCCGCCGCTGCGGATCGCCACCTGGCGCAGCGCGATGATCGCGAGCGTCAGGCCGTAGCCGAGCACCAGCGTCCGAGCCTGGTGGGCCAGGCCCGAGACGACCGCCTGACCGGCGTTGTCGGAGGCGCGGGCCACCGCGCCGGGGTCGACGACACCGAGCACGATGACGACGACGCCCAGGAAGATCGGTGGGAAGACGCCGATCATGAAGAAGTCGCGCGGGCGCACCCACAGCGCGGTCACCGCGCAGGCCGCGACGAACGCCAGGTCGAAGCCGAGGCCCAGGCTGCCGGTGGCGAGGTGGTTGAGGCCGAGCACGGCGAGCAGGAACAACGACGTCGCGCGCAGGACGAGACGACCGGGGTGGTGGCCCTGCATCCACAACGTCGGACGGGCCGGACGCCGGGCGGGGAGCCGGCCCTGTGACGGCGGTGCCGTCGCGGCCGGCGTGCTGGACGACGTGTCGACGGGCGGCGCAGCGGTGACCGGGCCGGTGTCGTCGAGGTGCTCACCGGCGCGGAGACCGTCTCGCGGTCCGGGCGCGGAGGCGGGGGCGTCGGTGACCTCGACGGTCACGGCGCCGGCGGGCTCGTGGGGCACGCGGCTGTGCACCAGCCCAAGGTACGGCGCATCAGGCCGACGACACGTCCGCCACGCCGGTGCCCGGGAGCGGTCCGCGCCCGAGCGCCCGGTCATCGGGCTCCGAGACGGGGTCGGCGACCCCCGTCCGCGGGTCGGCGACGAGCTCCGCCGCCGTCGGGGAGCGGGGGGCGGCCTCGAGCGGGGAGGGCGGGACCAGCTCCCGGTCGGCCATGCCCAGGGTGTTGAACCGTCGCGCCGTCACCAGCACGCGGCTCTCCAGCGAGCCCAGCGCCTGGTTGTAGGCGCCGACGGCGGCGCCCAGGGAACGGCCGACCTTGTCGAGGTGCGCGCCCATCGTCGACAGCCGCTCGTGGAGCTCACGACCGACCTGGAGGATGTCCTCGGACCGCTCGACGAGCGCCTCCTGGGTCCAGCCCAGCGCGACGGTGCGCAGCAGCGCGATGAGGGTCGTCGGCGACGCGAGGATCACCCGACGCTCGGCTGCGGTCTCCAGGAGCGAGGGGTCGGCTCTCCAGGGCGGCCGACAGGAACGACTCCCCGGGCACGAACAGCACGACGAACTCCGGGGTGCGCTCCAGCGCCCGCCAGTAGGACTTGGCGGCGAGGACGTCGACGTGGGCCCGCAGCTGGCGGGCGTGCCGGCGCAGGTGCGCGAGCCGCTCGTCCTCGTCGTCGGCCTCGGTGGCGTCGAGGAAGGCGTCCAGCGGCACCTTGGCGTCGACGACGACGCTGCGTCCGCCGGCGAGGCGGACGACCAGGTCGGGGCGGCGCACCTGGCCCTCGGCGTCGGTGGTCACCACCTGCTCGTCGAAGTCGCACCGCGCCACGAGCCCCGCCAGCTCGACCGCGCGGCGCAGGTGGAGCTCGCCCCAGCGGCCTCGGACCGACGGACGGCGCAGCGCGCTGGACAGCGACTGCGTCTCGCGGCGCAGCAGGTCGGTGGAGTGCTGCATGTCCTCGACCTGCTGGCGCAGCTGGCCCTGCCAGGAGGCACGGTCGACCTGGAGGGCCTGCATCTGCCCCTGGAGCTGCGCCAACCGCTCCGCGACGACGGCCTCACCCTCGACGCGGGACCGGTCGACGGACAGCTCCTCGGCGGAGCGGCCGCGTCGTCCGGCGAGCAGCGCACCGCCGAGCAGCCCGACCAGGAGTCCGAGGGCGGCCGCCAGCAGCAGGCCGAGAAGCATCGCATTGGTCATGGCCGCCACCCTGCCCGACCCGTCCGACAGAACCGGGAGAACAGGTCAGTCGGCGAGAGTGACCACGACCGGGGCGTGGTCGGAGGCGCCCTTGCCGGCCCGCTCGTCGCGGTCGACGAAGGCGTCCACGACCCGCTCGGACAGCGCGGCGGACCCCAGCACGAAGTCGATCCGCATGCCCTTGTTCCGCTCGAAGCGCTGGCGGTAGTAGTCCCAGTAGGTGAAGGCGTCCGGACCGGGGTCGAAGGGGCGCACCACGTCGCTGAAGCCCTCGTCGACGAAAGCACGGAAGGCGGCCCGCTCCGGCTCGGTGACGTGCGTGCTGGTCGCGAAGACCTGCATGTCCCACACGTCCTCGTCGTGGGGGGCGACGTTCCAGTCGCCGCCGAGCGCCACCGGCACCTCCGGGTGGGCCCGACAGAACGGCGGTCGCCTCCGCGCGCAGCGCCTCCAGCCAGGCCAGCTTGTAGGCGTAGTGCGGGTCGCCGACCTTGCGCCCGTTGGGCACGTACAACGACCACAGCCGTACGCCGCCACAGGTCGCGGCGAGCGCGCGCGCCTCCTCGACCGGCGGCTCGCCGTACGCAGGCATGCCGGAGAAGCCCGGCGTGACGTCCTCGAGCCCGACGCGGGAGACGATCGCGACGCCGTTCCACTGGTTGTACCCGTGCGTGGCGACCTCGTAGCCCAGCGCCTGCAGCCCCATCGTGGGCCACTGGTCGTCGCGCGCCTTGGTCTCCTGCAGAGCCAGGACGTCGATGTCGTGACGGGTCAGGAACGCCTCGACGCGATCGATGCGGGAGCGGACGGAGTTGACGTTCCAGGTGGCCAGGCGCACGCCGGGCAGGCTACCCCCGACCGTTGCGGCGTGTGCCCTGCAGCACGAGGGGGCATGGTGTCCGGGTGACGAAAGCCGACGACCGCCGCCAGAAGCAGATCATCGACGTCCTGGGCGAGGCGTTCGCACCGCTGATGAAGGCGGACCCGGCGGCCTTCCGGGTGAAGTACCGCAAGATGGCCGTCGACCCCTTCGCGTTCTACCGCGGCACCGCATGCCTCTTCTACGCCGACGTGACCCCGGAGGAAGACCCCTGGGTCGACGAGCGCAGCGGGCAGATCTGGATCCACGGCGACCTGCACGCGGAGAACTTCGGCACCTACATGAACTCCGACGGCCGGTTGGTCTTCGACGTCAACGACTTCGACGAGGCCTATCTGGGCCACTACACCTGGGACCTCAAGAGGTTCAGCGCGAGCATGGCGCTGCTGGGATGGAGCAAGGCGTTGCCGGAGAGTGACGTCCGCGCCCTCGTCGGGCGCTACCTGCGGGGCTACCTCGCCCAGGTCACCCACTTCACGCAGGTCGTCGAGGACGATGACTTCGCGCTGCACCTCGACAACACCGACGGGGCCGGTGAACGCGCTGCTGCAGAAGGCGCGCAGCGCGACGCGAGCCGCGATGCTCGACGAGATGACATCCCTCGAGACGGGGGTGCGCATGTTCAAGGACAGCAGCAAGGCCCGCCACCTGTCGAAGACCGAGCGGCGCAAGATCGAGAAGGCCTTCGAGGCCTACCTGGAGTCGATCCCCGAGAACAAGCGCATCAACCGCTCACTGTTCTACGACGTCCGCGACATCGTGGGCATGTCCGGGTTCGGGATCGGCAGCGCCGGCCTGCCGGCCTACAACGTGCTGGTCGAGGGCTTCAGCCAGTCCCTCGACAACGACGTGGTGCTGTCGATGAAGCAGGCCAACGTGCCGGCCGTGAGCCGGTTCGTCGACACCTCGAAGGTCGAGCGCTACTTCGAGCACGAGGGACAGCGCACGGTCGTCAGCCAGCGTGCGCTGCAGTCCCACACCGACCCCAACCTCGGGTTCACGACCGTCGACGGGGTCGGGTACGTCGTGGCAGAGCTCTCGCCGTACGAGATGGACCTCGACTGGGACAAGCTCTACGAGCCGAGCGAGATCGGACCCGTCGTGGAGCAGCTGGGCCGAGCGACGGCGAAGGTGCACTGCGCCTCCGACGAGGACAGCGACCAGTCGCTGGTGAACTTCCAGGTCGAGGACGCCATCAGCGAGAGCCTCGAGGGTCGACGGCGGGCGTTCGTCGCGGAGACCACGCAGTTCGGCATCGACTACGCCGAGCGGGTGCGTCGCGACCACGCGCTGTTCGTCGATGCCTTCCGCAACGGCCAGATCGGCGTAGCGGCGACCTGAGCGGTCAGGCGGGGAGCTCGAACCAGATCTCCGAGCCGACGCCCGAGGGGCCGTCGTCGATGCCGACCATGCCGCCGTGGGCCTCGGCCACACGGGCGACCGTGGTCAGCCCGATGCCGTGACCGGGGGTGTGGGTCAGCCGTGAGAAGAGCGCGAACACGCGGTGCCGCTCGCCCGCGGGGATCCCGATGCCGTTGTCACGCACCAGCACCCGCACCCCGAACGCCGTACGTCGTGCCGCGACCTCGATGACCGGGGCGACCCCGGGGCGGGCGAACTTGGCGGCGTTGCTGACGAGGTTCAGCAGGGCGGCGGCGATGAGGCCCGCGTCGCAGCGGACGGTGGGCATCGGCCCGACGGACACCGTCGCACCGGTCTCGTCGATCAGTCCCTCCAGGTCGAGGAGGACCTGCCGGGCCGCCTCGCCGAGGTCGACCTCGACCACGTCGAGACCGCGCTGCACGTCGTTGAGGCGCAACAGCCCGTCCACCAGGCTCGCCATGCGTGCGGTGCTGCGCACCGCGCTGGCCAGCAGGCTGCGGCGCAGTGGCGACTCGTCCGCGGGCGTCGACTCCTCGAGCATTCCCAGACTGGTGCTCAGCGCGGTCAGGGGCGCCCGCAGGTCGTGGCTGACCTGGGAGGCCACGCTCACCACCTCGTCGTGCGCCCCACGCGCCGCCGCGGCTTCGGCGGCGGCCGGGGCGTCGAGCTTGCGCTGCCGCAGGTCGAGGATCGCGGAGACGTTGTCGGAGAGCGTCACGAGCGCCTGCTCCTGCAGCGGGCTCAGGTCGCGCGGGCTGGTGTCGAAGACGCACAGACGGCCCACGATGGTGCCGGAGCTGGCGTGCAGCGGAGCGGAGGCGTAGAAGCGCAACGCCATCAGGCGTCCGTCGGCGAACGGGCTGGAGGTGAAGCGGGGGTCCTCGGCTGTGTCGGGCACCACCACGAGGTGGTCGGCGCGCATCGTGTGCTGGCACAAGGTGTCGGCCGCGTCGCTCGCCAGCGGGTCGATGCCGGCCGTGACCAGGTAGTGGAACTGGCCGTTGTCGGGCACCGTCACCGCGGCGATGTCGACGTCGCAGATGCTGTGCAGCAGGTTGACGATCTCCTGGATGTCGCGGTCCTGCGTGGTTGCGAGGACGTCGCGGGCCAGGGCGCGCTCCGCCCTTGTCGCCACCTCGTCCGGTGCCGGTCTCCTCGGCGCCACCGCCCTCACCCGCACGGGCTCAGCGGTCGGTTGAACGATCGACACCCACCACACTCCGTCCCGCTCCGGTCGGCGACCCCTCGCCGACCCTTGCCCCACGTCGATGGTAGAGGTTCCCACGGTGACATGCGGTGTTGTCTCACAGGGACGATTGCTGGACGACCGCCCCGAGGACTCTCAGGTGGCGTCCGAGGCGGGTCCGGCGATCTCCCGGACGCCCGCCAGGAGTCGCTCCACGTCGTTCGCTGAGGTGTACGGCGCGAGGCCGGCCCGGACGGCGCCGGTGTCCCCCAGGCCGGCGTGGCGTGAGGCCTCGAGGGCGTAGAAGTGGCTGGCCGGGGCGTTGACCCCGACGGCCGCCAGCGCCTCGTGGACCTCACGCCCGGTGCGGCCTGCGACCGAGAACAGCGCCGTGGGCGTGCGGTGGGTGGCGTTGCCGTGCAGCGTGACGCCGTCGATGGCGGCGAGCCCGTGCAGCAGGGTGCTGAAGAGGGCACCCTCGTGCACCTCGAGGTGCGTCATCGATGCCACGACGCGCTCGCGACGCGTGGTGGCCGGGTCGACGGGGCCCGGCGCGAGGCCGGCGATGAAGTCGACCGCAGCCGTCACGCCCGCGAGCAGCTCGTAGGGCAGCGTGCCGAGCTCGAACCGCTCCGGGACCGCGTCGGTCGAGGGCAGCAGCTTGTTGGGCCGCAGGATCTCCAGCAGCGCTGGGTCGGCCGCGACCGCACCGAGGTGGGGCCCGAAGAACTTGTAGGGCGAGCACGCCAGGAAGTCCGCTCCGAGGGCCGTGCGGTCGACGACGGCGTGGGGGGTCAGGTGCACCGCGTCGACGTACACGAGGGCGCCGGAGGCGTGGGCGGCGTCGGCGACGGCGCGCACGTCGGGCCGGGTGCCGAAGAGGTTGGAGGCGGCGGTCACGGCGACGAGGCGGGTCCGCTCCGAGAGCAGGGGGGTGATGTCGTCGAGCTCGGCGGTCACGGGGTCGAAACCGAGCCGCTTGAGGGTGGCGCCGGCTCGCTGGGCCCAGGTGACCCACGGGCGCAGGTTGGCGTCGTGGTCGAGCGTCGTCACGATGACCTCGTCGCCCGGCCCCCAGTCGTCGGCGAGGGTGCGGGCGATGTCGAAGGTCAGCTGCGTCATCGACCGGCCGAGGACCACGCCGCGGGGGTCGCTGCCGAGGAGGTCGCCCAGCGCGGCGCGGGCCTCGACGACGATCGCCTCCGCGCGGCGCTCGGACGCGGTGACGGTGCCCCGGTTGGACAGTCCCGCCGTCATCGCACCGGCGACGGCCCCCGCCACGACCGCCGGGACCTGGGAACCGCCGGGCCCGTCGAAGTACGCCGGGGCGTCGGTCCCGTCACATGGGTCGCTCAGGACCGGGAACGCGGCCCGGACGCGGGCGGTGAACTCGGCTGCGGTCTCGGTCGGCTGGTCGCTTCTCACCCGGCAGACGGTACGGCGTGCGCGATTCGGCTCCGCGTCCCGCGCCGCCGTAGAATCCCGGCACGTGGCACTCACCATCGGGATCGTCGGTCTCCCCAACGCCGGCAAGTCGACCCTGTTCAACGCGCTCACCAAGAACGACGTGCTCGCCGCGAACTACCCCTTCGCGACCATCGAGCCGAACGTCGGCATCGTGGGCGTCCCTGAGCCCCGTCTGGCGAAGCTGGCCGAGATCTTCGGCTCGGCCAAGATCCTGCCGGCGACGGTGGAGTTCGTCGACATCGCCGGCATCGTCGCCGGCGCCTCGCAGGGGGAGGGACTGGGCAACAAGTTCCTGTCCCACATCCGTGAGTCGGCCGCGATCTGCCAGGTGACGCGGGTCTTCCGCGACGAGGACGTCACCCACGTCGACGGCGAGGTCAACCCGGCGTCGGACATCTCCACGATCCAGACCGAGATGATCCTGGCCGACCTCCAGACCGTGGAGAAGGCGATCCCGCGGCTGGAGAAGGAGGCGCGCGGTCGCAAGGAGCTGAAGGCGAACCTCGACGCCACCAAGGAGGCGATGGAGGCGCTCGAGGCCGGAACGCCGATCATCGCCACGAACATCGACCGCGACCTGATCCGTGAGCTGTCGCTGCTGACGGCCAAGCCCTACATCTACGTCTTCAACTGCGACGCCGACGAGCTCGGCGACGAGGAGCTGAAGGGTCGGATGCGTGAGCTGGTCGCGCCGGCCGAGGCGATCTTCCTCGACGCGAAGTTCGAGTCCGAGCTGGTCGAGCTCGGCGACGAGGACGAGGCGCGCGAGATGCTCGCGGAGATGGGCATCGACGAGCCCGGCCTCGACGTGCTGGCGCGCGTCGGCTTCGACACCCTCGGGCTGCAGACCTACCTCACCGCCGGGCCCAAGGAGTCGCGCGCCTGGACGATCCGCAAGGGCGCCACGGCGCCCGAGGCCGCCGGCGTCATCCACACCGACTTCCAGAAGGGCTTCATCAAGGCCGAGGTCGTGTCGTACGACGACCTCGTCGAGACCGGGTCGATGTCCACCGCCAAGTCGGCCGGCAAGGTCCGCATCGAGGGCAAGGACTACGTCATGGCCGACGGCGACGTCGTGGAGTTCCGCTTCGGATCGACGTCTACGTCGAAGTCGAAGACGTAGGACTGCCTATGGTCTGCCGAAGAACGCGGCTTCGACCGTCGAGGGCCAGAGGCAGATCAGTCGGCCCCCCTGAGGTCCGGTGCGGAAACCGTGCACCGCGCCCGGTGGGATGAACACGAAGGTGCCCGGCCCGAGTCCTTCGGCAGGTTCGGTATCGGTGTAGAAGGTGTACGTGCCTTCGAGGACGTAGAAGGCCTCGGCCTCGTCGTGGGTGTGCGGCGGGTTGTCGAACCCAGGATCCTGCCAAGCCTCCCCCAATGCCCAGTGTCCACCGGTCTCGGTTCGAGAAGCCTTGCGGGTGATGTGCGCCTGGAGACCCCCCATGGGCAGGATGATGGTCTCTCCGTCGGCAGGCCCGCGAAGGATCACGTGCGGTCGGTCTTCTCCGGACACGTCCCGGCTCCGATCGAGGGGTTGAGCGCGCCTCTTCACAGTAGCGTTCGGACCGGGGAACCGAAGGTCTCATCGCCATACCGGGAGCGGCGGCGATGAAGTGAGTGTTCGCAGCGAGTCGCCCGCCGACGGCCACGTGGTGGAGTCCCGTTTCCAAGCAACGTCTGGGACCGGCGGGAAGAAGTAGGGGCTGACCCATCGCGCTACCCGTATGACCTCCCGCCAGGCGGCCGAGCGAATGGTTGGATCTGAAGGGGGTGGCTCCCTCAGGTGTCCTCGGCAGAGCCCGGGGAGGTTGTGTCGATGAGACGCGGTGGCACGTGCTGCGCGCAGGAACGCGATCTGGTCTGCGACGACGCGGTCGAAGTCGTCGCCGATGTAGATGTCGAAGTGTCCGGCGTCGTAGCGACGGACCTCTCCCCTGGGTGCTTTGGCGGCGTGCCGCAGTGTGGCCGCTGCTGGGGCAACGGTGTCACGGTCGCAGACGCAGAACAGTGCTGGCTTGGTGAGGTCTTTGGTGCGGCGTCCTGGTCTTGCGAGCGGCACCGTGAGACCGATGCGAGCCGGGACCTGGGACCTGTACTCGGCCTCGCTGAGGCCGGAGGCTTCGAGCAGTTCGAGGACCCCTTCGGAGACGTCGTCAGCGCTCATCAGTCCGACTTCGCCGGGGCGGGCGGCAACCGCTACCCGTACGGGTTCACGTCCTGTCGCTGCGGCGAGGAGATCGCGGACTGCAGCGGCGGTCAGGCGAACGGCGGCTCTCGGCGGAATCTTGCTCAGCGCCGCGAAGCCGTCCGTGAAGGGGCACTGTGAGATGGAAGCGGCGATGGAGGGGTCGTCGGCGGCGGTGACGATGGCGTGTCCGCCACCGAACGAGGTGCCCCAGGCGACTACGGAGTAAGTGTCGATCTCGGGCACGGTGCGCGCGAACGCCACCGCTGACCGCCAGTCTTCCCGTTGCCGGGAGATGCTGAGCAGTTCTCGCGGTTCGCCTTCGCTCTCGCCGAAGTGGCGGTAGTCGAAGACCAGGCAGGCGTACCCCTCGGCTTGGAACCGCTCGGCGTACGCAGCGAGGCGCATCTGTTTGATGGCTCCCAGCCCGTGTCCCATCACCAGGACGGGTGCAGGGTCTGCCTCGGTCGCGCCCTCGGGCAGGTACAGCCAGGCGTGGCACTGTTCCGCGCCGGATGGGAAGAACAACTCTCGGCGGTCGCCCACAACGAGCCTCCTCTTGATCGGTATACAAGACATGTTGCCTGCCCTCTTGAATGCCTGTCAAGATGAGGTGTGCCACGTAACCGTCACGACCGGACCAAGCAAGCCAAGCGCGACGAGATACTCGCCGCCGCCAGTTCCCTGTTCGTCTCCGAGGGCTACGACGGGGCGTCGATGGGCAAGATCGCCGCCGCCGCCGGGCTGACGCCGAACACCCTGTACTGGTACTTCGGCGACAAGGACGAACTCTTCGTCGCAGTCGCCGACCAGTACCTGGACCTGCTCCTCCAGCAGCACGCAGCTGTCGCCGACCAGCCGCTGGTGGACCAGTTCGTGTGGCTCGTTGACAACCTGAGGCCAGTGCGCCATTTGGTCGCCACCGTCCACGCCCGCGTCGCAAAGTCGCCGCGCATCGCGGAGTGGCACTCCGGCTTCCACAGGCAGACGGAAGCCCTGTTCGAGGACCAGTTGACCATCAACCTCTCCGCTGCCCAACGCGACGTCGAAGCCGCGGTTATCACCTTCGCCATCGAAGGAGCCGTCACTCATGACCTCGACGCCAGCGCGACCGCGGACCTATGCCACGCCCTCACCCGGCGACTCGCGGCGCTCTGATGAGCCTCCACTGCTACGCCCGCCCTTCGACACGTGAGGATGGTCGGATGGTGGAGTTCCGCCTCAACGTCTGACACGACCCGCTCCACACGATCGGACCAGCCGCCGCCCCGACCGAGGACCTGCTGCAGGTCTCGGGCGATAGCGGCCCCCTCGTCTCCGGACGCGTGGTCCGGGGACGCGCGCGGCCGTACCCGGGAATAGCATCGCTCCCCGTGACCACCTCGCCGACGAAGCCGCAGACGTGGTCGCCGTGGCGCACCGTCGTCGCCTTCGGCCTGGTCAGCCTGGCTGCCGACATGGTCTACGAGGGCATGCGCTCGGTGTCCGGTCCGCTGCTCGGTTCGCTGGGGGCCTCGGCGTTCACCGTGGGCGTCGTCACCGGTGCCGGTGAGGGCATCGCGCTCGTGCTGCGCCTCGTCACCGGCACCTGGGCCGACCGGAGCCAGCGTCACTGGCGGCTCACGGTCGTCGGCTACGCCATGACCGCGGTGTCCGTGCCGCTGCTCGCGGTGACGCCCTTCCTCGGCGCAGCGGGCGTCGCGACCGCAGCGACCCTGATCCTCCTCGAGCGCACGGGCAAGGCCGTCCGCAGCCCGTCGAAGTCCGCGCTGCTCGCCCGCATGGCCACCACCACCGGCCGCGGCCGGGGGTTCGCGGTCCACAAGGCGCTCGACCAGGTCGGGGCCTTCGCAGGCCCGCTGCTGCTGGCCGGCGTCACCGCGGCGACGGGCCTGCTGTGGCCGGGGTTGGCGCTGCTGGCCGTCCCGGGCGCCCTGTCGTTGCTCCTCCTGGCCCAGCTGCGCCGCCGCGTCCCGTCGGTCGCGCAACCCGATCCCGAGGACGAGCCCGACCCGGCACCGGGGGCGGCAACGGGGCCGGCGCGCGGGCTGCGGGCCGCGCTGGGGACCGACCTGCCACGGACCTTCCACCTGTTCTCGCTGTCGACGGCCCTCATGACGGCGGGCCTGATGACCTTCGGCGTCGTCTCCTACCGCTTCGTCGAGGACGGTCTGCTCGTCCTCGCCGCGGTGCCGGTGGTCTACGCGCTGGCGATGGCGGTCGAGGCGCTGGCGGCTCTGGCCACGGGCGGGCTCTTCGACCGCGTCGGGGGACGAGTCCTGCTGGGGGTGCCGCTGCTCGTGGCGACCGTGCCGTGGCTCGTCTTCGCCGACCGGCTCGCGTGGGTCCTCGTCGGCGTGGCGGTCTGGGGTGTCGCGACCGGCATCCAGGACAGCACGGTGAAGGCCTACGTCGCCGACCTCGTCCCCGCGCGGCGCCGGGCGACGGCGTACGGCGTGTTCGCGGCCGTCCAGGGAATCGGCGCCGTCGCCGGGGGCGCCCTGGCGGGGGCGCTGGTCGGCGGGCACGTCGTCCTGCTCGCTGTCGTCATCGGTGCGCTCCAGGTGGTCGCGCTGACGGTTCACCCTCACCCTCACCCTCCGGTCGACGGCGTCGCGAGGACTGACCTGACCTCGTGAGGGGTAGGGAGGACCCATGCGCATCCTCTTCACCGGTGGCAGCGGCAAGGCCGGCAAGCACGTCGCACCGTACCTCGCCGAGCAGGGCCACCAGGTCACCAACGCCGACCTCGTCGCCCTCAGGCACCCGCACGTCAACGACCTCCGCGTCGACCTCACGGACGCCGGAGAGGTCTACTCCGCGCTCTCGGGCACGGCCTCCTTCGACGAGCTTGACCTGGACGAGAAGCCGTCGTACGACGCCGTGGTCCACTTCGCCGCAATCCCGGCGATCCTGGTCACGAGCGACGCGACCACGTACGCGACCAACACGGTCAGCACCTACAACGTCCTCGAGGCTGCGACGAGGCTCGGCATCCGCAAGGTCATCTTCGCCTCGTCGGAGACGACGTACGGCGTCTGCTTCGCCCAGGGGGAGCGCAAGCCGCTGTACGTGCCGGTCGACGAGGAGCACCCGACCGTGCCCGAGGACGCCTACGCGACGTCGAAGGTGGCCAACGAGGTCACCGCGCGCTCGTTCCAGGCACGCACCGGGGCCGACATCTACGGCCTGCGCATCAACAACGTCATCGAGCCGCACGAGTACGCCGAGATGTTCCCGCCGTTCCTCACCGACCCGTCCCTGCGGCGACGCAACATCTTCGCCTACATCGACGTGCGCGACCTGGGCCAGATGGTGCAGCGCTGCCTGGAGACCGACGGGCTCGGCTACGAGGTCTTCAACGTGGCCAACGCCGACATGTCGGTGGCGGCGACGACGGACCAGGTCATCGAGCGCTTCTACGATGGTGTCGAGGTGCGTCGCGACATGGGCCGCGACGAGACGTTCTACGCCATCGACAAGGCGCGCGAGCTGGTGGGCTTCGACCCGCAGCACTCCTGGCGCGACGTGCTTCGACGACCCCGGGGTCTAGAAGCCCCGCCCGCCCGACCCGCGGGCCGATTTCGGCGACCTGGGACGCTCGGGGAGTGACCCTCAACACACTCGGGCCGGTCGACGCGATCTGGCTCCACAGCGACAGCCCGGCGAACCTGATGGTGATCGACTGCCTGGTGATGCTCGACGGGCCCCTCGATCACGCACGGTTCGAGCAGGTGGTCCGCGAACGGCTCGTCGATCGGTATCCGGTCTTCAGCCTGCGACCGGCCCCCGCAGGGCGGTTCGGCCGGCTGCCGCGGTGGGACCCGGTTCCGGACTTTGACCTGACCGACCATCTGCACACCGTGACCTGGGACTCCGAGGTCGACGATCCCGCCCTGCAGGACTACGTCAGCCGCTTCGTCAGCAGGCCTCTGCCGTCGGACCGTCCGCTGTGGGAGATGCACCTGATCGAGGGCGCCGGCGAGCGGAGCGCGATCTACGTGCGCATGCACCACGCCTTGGCGGACGGCATCGCGCTGACCCGGCTGTTGCTCTCCATCACCGACAGCGCGGCAGACCGCGACGTGATCGATCCGGGCCGCGACCCAGGACGTTCGAGGCGAGACGCCTTGGTCGGCGGCACGCTGAGCCGGGTGCAGGACACGCTCCGCCGGATGCGGTCCCGGCTGGTCGACGCCCCTGTCTTCCCACGTCTCGCACTGGTGATGGCGATCCTGCGCCACGGAGGCGCGGTGCTGCAGAAGATCTTGCTCTCCCGCAACCCGCGCTCGGTCCTCTCCGGCAAGGTCGGGACCGACAAGAGAGTGATCTGGTCCGAGCCCGTTGCGCTCGACCGCGTGAAGGCGGTCGGTCGGTCCACCGGCACGACGGTCAACGACGTCCTGGTTGCCGCGCTGACGGGGGCGGTCCGTTCCTACCAGCAGCACAACGGGGCCCGACCGGTGGACCTGGTCACGATGGTCCCGGTCAACCTGCGCCCGCTCGACAAGCCCTTGCCGGAGTCGCTGGGCAACCAGTTCGCCGTGGTCCTCCTGACGCTGCCGGCGGCGGTGGAGGACCCGTACCAGCGACTGCTCGAGACCAAGCGGCGGATGGACGTGATCAAGGCGTCCCCGGAGGCCCTGATCACGTTCGGGCTGATCAACGGCATCGGGCTGAGCGGGAGGGGTCTGAGCCGGTTGCTGGTCCGGTTCTTCTCCGGGACGGCCAGTGGAGTGACCACGAACGTGCCCGGGCCACGTGAGCACCGCTACCTCGCCGGCAGCCGGATCACCGGCCTGTTGGGGTGGGTGCCCGGATCGGGGAACCAGACGCTCGGCACGTGCATCTTCAGCTACGCCGGGAGCGTGCGGGTCGGGTTCAAGACCGACGCCGGCGTGGTCGGGGACCCGGAGCGGATCCTGCGCGCCTTCCACGACGAGCTGGAGACGCTGTTCGCGCTCGTCGAGCCTGCGACCGCTCCGGTGTCCCAGCACGCGGCGGTCGCCGGCTGATCCCCGGTCCGCGCCGGCCTGGTCCCGAACCTGGGGGACCTTAGTCATGAACCCGGGCATACCGCAATAGATTGTCTGATTTCATCCCAAAGTTGTTCGTAGCCGCAGATGGGGTTCTGCGGGACTCGACCAAGGGACATGAGATGAACAAGAAGGTCGCACTCGTCACAGCAGGCGTCGTCACCGCCGCAGGCACCGGCGTCGCCTACGCCTACTGGAGTGCCGGGGGCTCCGGCTCCGGCTCGGCGGCGGCCGGCACGACGGTGGCTCTGGTGGTGAACCAGACCAGCACCATCACCGGGATGGGTCCGGGCGACGCGGCCCAGACCCTCTCGGGCAACTTCAACAACCCCAACAGCGGCCCGACCTACGTCACCAGCGTGACCGCGAGCATCGGCAGTGTGACCAAGGCGGCCGGTGCGCCCGCCGGGACCTGCTCGGCGTCGGACTTCACGCTGGCGAACGCGGTCATGCCGGTCGCTGCGCAGGTGCCTGCCGGTAACAACCAGGGCGCCTGGACCGGAGCCACCATCAAGTTCAACAACAGCGCCACGGTCAACCAGGACGCGTGCAAGGGCGCCACGGTCACCGTGGCCTACACCATCGCCTGACCGGTCCCGGCCCGAGCCGGGACCGCGGTGGTCCGCAGATCGAGAGACAGACGACCCGGCGGGTCGTCGGGGAGGCAGCCGGTGTCACCGCTGACGGCGCGTGGGGGACGGGTCAGCACGCTGGCACGCCGTCTCGCCGTCGCGTTCGTGGCGGCGGCCGGCGTGCTCGCCACCGCCGCGGTGGCGTGGGCCTACTGGAGCGCTGCGGGCAGCGGGGTCGGCGTCGCCACAGCAGGCGACCTGACCTTCCCCGCGGGCCCCTCGGCCACCGTCGGCGGTGGCGGTGCCAACGTCACGGTCTCCTGGTCCGCCGTCGAGTCGGTCGGCAGCAGCGGTGGGGACGGCTACTACGTGCAGCGGCACTCCGGCGGCACCACGACCCCGGCCTGCGGCAGCGCACCCAACACGCTGCTCGCAGCCACGACGACGAGCTGCACCGACGCCGGCGTCCCGAACGGCGACTGGACCTACACGGTCACCGCGGTCGCCGGCTCCTGGACGGCCCAGAGTCCTGCGAGCACGCCGGTGAGGGTCGACGTCCGCGTCAGCTTCCGGGTGGACGTCCCGAGCACGGTGGTGGCAGGGACCCCGGCCGACCTGAGCGTCACCGCCGTGGACGGGACCGGCGCCACGCTGACCAAGTACACGGGTCTCGTCGCCTTCACGAGCTCCGACCCCGGGGCGGTGCTTCCGGGGAACTTCCGTTTCCAACCCCGCGACCAGGGCACCGTCACGTTCGCCGCCGGCATGACGCTCTTCACGGGACCGAGCCAGGTCGTCACGGTGACCGACACGCAGGACTCAACCCTGACGGGGTCGACCAACGTCGTCGTGAGAGCGGGGGCGGAGGCTCGCATCGTCTTCAGCGTGCAACCCGGTGACGGGACCTCCGACGCCCCCTGGACCAGACAGCCTCGGGTGAGTGTCCGCGACGCCTACGGCAACCTCGTCACCCACAGCTCAGCAACGGTGTCGCTGTCGCTCGCCTCCGGCACCTCCGGAGGGCTGCTGTCATGCACGACGTTGTCGACTGCGGTCGTCGACGGCGTGGCGGACTTCGTCGGGTGCGCGATCGACAAGGCAGGCAGCTACACCCTGTCGGCGACCTCAGGGTCGATGACGGCCACCAGTGCCAGTCTCAGCGTGGCGCCGGGCACGGCCAGCAGGCTGGTCCTCACCACGCAACCGAGCAACGTGGTGGCCGGCGAGGTCATCGGCCCCGCGGTCACCGCCGAGGTCCAGGACCCCGCCGGCAACGTGGTCACCGACAGCACGGCCACCGTCTCCGTGGCCTTCGGCGCCAACCCGGGTGGTGCGGTCCTGGGGGGGACGGCGTCGGTGGGGGTATCGGGCGGCATCGCCACCTTCACCGACCTGACGGTCAACCGGTCCTCAGCCAGCAGCTACACCATCTCGGTGAGCAGCACCGGGCTCAGCCCCGCGACCAGCACCGCGTTCACCGTGACCGCGGGTGCCCCCGCGCAGCTCAACTTCACGGTGAACCCCGGTGGCGGCACCGGTGCCACCACGTGGTCGACCCAGCCCAAGGTCGCCGTCCAGGACGCGTTGGGCAACCAGGTGCTCAACAGCACCGCCAGCGTCAGCCTCGCCATCAGGTCCGGGGCAGCCGGGGGGACACTCACCTGTGCGGCGACGACCAAGGCCGCGGTCGGTGGTCTGGTGAGCTTCACCAGCTGCAAGATCGACAAGGCTGCGACCTACACCCTGACCGCCACCTCGAGCGGTCTCGCGGACGGGGTGAGCGACTCGTTCAACGTGACGACGGGCGCGGCGACCAAGCTCGGCTACACCGTGCAACCGAGCGCAGTGGTCGCGGGCTCGATCATCTCTCCCGCGGTCACGGTCGCGGTCCAGGACGCCGGTGGCAACACCGTGACCACCAGCTCGGCCACCGTCAACCTCGCCATCGGGACCAACCCGGGCGGCGGCAGCCTGAGCGGGACCGTGGCGACCAAGGTCAGCAACGGAGTCGCGACCTTCTCCGACCTCTCCATCAACCGCTCCAGTGCCACCAACCACACCCTGGTCGCCAGCGCCACGTCCCTGACCAGTGCCACGAGCTCGGGGTTCGTGGTCAGCGCCGGTACGCCGACCAGGCTCGCCTTCACCGTCGAGCCCGGTGGGGGCACGGGCGGGACCAACTGGGCCACCCAGCCTCGTGTCGCTGTACAGGACGAGCTGGGCAACAACGTGCTGAACAGCCCGGTGAGCGTGGCCCTGACCATCACCGCGGGCACCGGAACGCCCGGTGCGGCGCTGACCTGCGCTCCCCGGACGACCTCCTCGGGCGTGGCGACGTTCTCCGGCTGCCGGATCGACAAGGCCGGCACCGGCTACACCCTGACAGCGTCGTCCGGCTCGCTGGCCACCGACGTCAGCGCTCCGTTCGCCGTGAACGTGGGATCGGCCAGCAAGCTCGTGTACAGCACTCAGCCGACCGCCGTCACAGCCGGCGCCGCGATCAACCCCGCGGTCACGGTGACGGTGCAGGACGCCGGCGGCAACACCGTCGTGACCAGCAACGCGACGGTGACCCTGGCGATCGGGACCAACCCGGCCAGCGGCACCCTGAGCGGCACGCTCTCGCGAGCCGTCAGCAGTGGCGTGGCGAGCTTCCCGGACCTGTCGATCAACCGCTCCAGCACGACCGGCTACACCCTGGTGGCCAGCAGCACCGGGCTGGCCAACCTGACCAGCAGCACCTTCGTGGTGAGCGCCGGCGCGGCCTCGCAGATCGCGTTCACCACCCAACCCGGCGGCGGGAGCGCCAACGCCATCTGGGCGGTCCAGCCCAAGGTCACCGTCCAGGACGCGCTCGGCAACACGGTGCCGAGCAGCGCCGCCGCCGTGCAGCTCAGCATCACCAGCGGCACCGGCACCGCCGGCGCGGTGCTCACGTGCACGACCAACCCGAGAAGCTCGGTGTCCGGGGTGGCGACCTTCGCCGGGTGCAAGATCGACCGCGCCGGGACCGGCTACACGTTGCGGGCGACGTCGGGGTCGTGGACCGCGGTCAGCTCGATCTTCACCATCTCCTGAGCGAGGTCACCACCGCGCCCGGTCGCGACGCCCCGCTCGAGGGTCAGCTGGCGATGTCGGCCGAGTTGTCCCGCCCGCGGGCGACGTCCCGCTCGCGCCCGACCGCGCGCCGGTCGACGAACGTGGCCGCCTGCTTGTCCAGCGCGGAGAGGAACTGCGCGAGCTCGTCGCGGGCCTTCTCACCGACGGGTCCGAAGTCGGAGCGCTCGAAGACCTTCCAGTGCCGCAGGATCGGCATGATCACCTCGTCGTGGTGCAGCCGCAGGTCGTAGATCCCCGCCTTGGCGATGATCATCGAGCTGCGCCGGAAGCCGGCCATCGTGGCGCCCGGCATCTCGAACCCGATGACCTCGTCGGCGATCGCGCGCATGGTCTCGTCGGGTGCGATCTCCAGCGCCGCGGCCACGATGTTGCGGTAGAAGACCATGTGCAGGTTCTCGTCCTTGGAGATCCGCGCCAGCATCTTGTCCGCGATCGGGTCGCCGGTCACCTTGCCGGTGTTGCGGTGCGAGACCCGGGTGGCGAGCTCCTGGAACGACACGTAGGTCACGGCCTCCAGGGCGGTCTTGTCGCCGGAGTCGTAGCCCGAGGTCATGTAGTCCATCCGCGCGCGCTCGAGCTCGACGGGGTCGACGCCGCGGGTGACCACGAGGTAGTCGCGCATCGCGATGCCGTGCCGGTTCTCCTCGGCCGTCCAGCGTCCGACCCAGGTGCCCCAGGCGCCGTCACGTCCGAACCTGGTGGCGATCTCCCGGTGGTAGGAGGGCAGGTTGTCCTCGGTCAGCAGGTTGGTGAACATCGCGGCCTTGGCCGTCTCGGACAGCTGCGACTGCTCGGGCGCGTAGTCCTCGCCACCGAGGAACGCGAAGTCACGCCCCTGGCTCCACGGCACGTAGTCGTGGGGGTGCCACTCCTGGGCCAGGCCCAGGTGGCGGTCGAGGTTCTCGGCCACCACGGGCTCGAGCTGCTCGAGCAGGTTCGTGGGTGTGTCCGGCATGTGCGGCTCCTCGGGTCGGGCCCCTCCTCCACCGTACGCCGCTGCCGGCTCGTGGGCGCCGACTGCAGCCCACGGATGCTCAGGAGCCGAGGTTCATCCCGCCCGAGTAGCCGGCGCCACCGCGCTCCTCGCGCTCCTTGCCGCAACGGGCGCAGCGCAGGAAGTGACCGTCCGGGCTGCCGGGATAGCGGATGCGGACGTAGGTGTGGGTGACGATCCAGCACTTCCACCGCTGGGTCGGGTCACCGACGATCGCTCCCTCCATGGCCCCATCGTGCCCCATCGTGCGCCCCTGTCCGGGGAGGGGCCGGGGCGCGACCCTGACCACGCCGTGCCGGTCGCGGGGCTCGCGGTGACTCCGGCGCCGGCCTCTCCCCGGGCCTCTCTCTCGGGCCCCTAGGGTGGCCGGGTGCAGGTGACCCGGCTGACGACGTACCCGGTGAAGTCGATGGCGGGCAGCCCCACCGACCACGCCACGGTCACGGCGCAGGGCCTCGCCGAGGACCGTCGGTGGGCCGTGGTCGACCCGAGCGGGCAACCGGTCACGGCGCGCGAGTGCCACGCCCTGCTGGGCGTCACGGCCGAGCCTGTCGGTGACGGTGCGGTCAGGCTCGTCACACGGGCGGGCGAGCACCGGGTGCTGCCCGCCGTCGCGCCGGACGCCCCGACCGTCGCGGTCGGCTTCAGCCGCGTCGACCGGCTGGCCGTCGGCGACGAGGACGCGAGCGCCTGGCTGTCCGAGCAGGTCGGCCGAGCTGTGAGGTTCGTGCGTCTGGCCGACCCGACCGCCCGCGAGATCGGGAC
This sequence comes from uncultured Actinomycetota bacterium, assembly GCA_963762755.1. Classification (GTDB taxonomy): domain Bacteria; phylum Actinomycetota; class Actinomycetes; order Propionibacteriales; family Nocardioidaceae; genus Marmoricola_A. The sequence continues at coordinate 59,830 of CAVXMH010000023.1, forward strand.
GTCGCACGGCGGGCGCCCCGGGGAGTCGATGAGCCTGGCCGACGCCGGACCGATACTTCTTGTCAGTCAGACATCAGTCCAGCGGCTGCGGGACTGGGTGCTGGAGGAGTCTCAGGAGGAGTGGGTCGAGCCGGCGGAGGCGGTCGAGCGGTTCCGCCCCAACGTCGTCGTCGACGGCGACGAGCCGTTCGCCGAGGACACCTGGCAGCGGCTGCGCGTCGGCGGCACGACGTACCGGCAGGGGGAGCTCTGCGACCGCTGCGTGATGACGACCATCGCGCTGGACACGCTGGACACCACCCGAGAGCCCCTCCGCACGCTCTCGCGCCGCCGGAGGTGGGACGGCACGACGTGGTTCGGCGTCCGCCTCGTCCCTGAGCTCGGCGGCGAGGTGACGGCCGACGTACGCGTGGGCGACACCGTGACCCCGCTGTGAGGCCCGCATGACCCGGGCCCTGGTCGTCGGGGCGGCGGTGCTGCGGGGTGGCACCGTGCTCGCTGCGCGTCGTACCTCCCCGCCGGCGGCCGCCGGGCGCTGGGAGCTCCCCGGAGGCAAGGTCGAGCCCGGGGAGACTCCGGAGGCGGCGGTCGCGCGCGAGCTGCGCGAGGAGCTGGGCGTCGACGCACGCGTCGTCGGGTGGCTTGCGGGCGAGGAGCCCATCGGGCAGACCCACGTGCTGCGGGTGGCGGTGTGCGTCACCGACGACGTGCCGCGTCCGGTCGAGCACGACCGGGTGCGTGCGCTGGCCGCCGACGAGCTCGGCGACGTCGACTGGCTGGAGCCGGACCGTCCGTTCCTGCCCGAGCTGCGCCGCCGGCTGCTCGCGGCGGAGACAGAGCAGGCAGGGGAGGCCTAGCCTGGCCCGATGGCGCACACGACCCGCGGCTTCCCCGTCCCGCCGCCCGTGCTGGGCATGGCCGCGGGCCTGGCCCAGCGTGCACTCGTGCCCCGCGCCCGGCCGTCGAGGGCCCGAGGAGTCGTGGCCGTGGGGCTCGCGGCCGCGTCGGCCGGCCTCGCCGGCTCCGCCGCCGGCGGCTTCCGCCGCCGCGGCACCACGGTGAACCCGGTGAAGCTCGGCGACTCCACCGACCTCGTCGTCGACGGGCCCTTCGCCCACACCCGCAACCCGATGTACGTCGGGATGGCCGGGGTGCTGGCCGCGCACGCGGTCTGGCGCGGTCACCCGACCGCCGCCCTGCCGCTGCTGGCGTGGGTGGCCGTGATCGACGGCCTGCAGATCCCGCCCGAGGAGGCATCGATGCTGGAGCTCTTCGGGGACCGCTACTCCACGTACCGCTCGACCGTGCCCCGGTGGGTCGGGCCCGTGCGTTGACGTTCCGCAAGGCCGACCCGACCGCGCCGTCCGGCTGCTTCGCCTGGGAGCCCCGCCGGGCTGGAGGCGCCCGAGTCGTCGAGGTCCGTGCACGCTCCGACGGGCACCTCGACCTCGAACGGCTCGTCCCGAGCCCCCGACCCGAGGAGCTGCCCGTTCGTTCGGACGGTCCCGGGCGGTGACCCACGACGCCGGCGCATGGCGGTCACCGCGAGACTGACCTGGCACTGCTCGCGCTCCTCGACGGCAGCTACGCGGCACAGGCCTACGGGATCGCGCGTCATTCGGTGTGACCCCGCGGGATCCGCTGACGGTCGGGCCCTTTGGGCCCTGGTGCGGGCATCACCGGACTCCTAGTGTGAGGTCCCTCACACACACCGTGTCGTCGTACTCGGGGGGGACTCGGGCGGCGGCACCGAGCAAGGGGACCTCATGAAACGTACGATCTCGCGCCTCGGCGCGACCGCGGCGGCCTCGTTGGCTGTCTTCGCCTTCGCGACGCCGGCTGCCCAGGCGGGCAAGCCAACGTTCAACGACAACACGGACTGCGGCCAGTACTGCCCGAACCCCGGCCCCATGTCGGGCAACGGCCAGGGCAAGGCGCCGCACCTCGCCGGCTCGCAGGGCAACGCCGACGACAAGAATCCGCCTGGACAGTTCGAGAATGGGGACGACGCGAACAACGGCTACGAGTGCGACGGCAACCAGGGCATCGCCCAGGGGAACCCGGCGCACACCGGCTGCGACTACACCCCGCCGCCGCCGCCGCCGGAGGAGTCCTGACCGACGGCTGACCGACGGGCGCACCCTCCTCGTCGGGGGTGCGCCCGTCGGCGTCTCGGCCGATGTCTCAGCCGGCGGTGGTGACCTTCCCGCAGACCCGGTCGAGCATGGTCTCGGCGGCGTTGGAGGTCTCGGTCGAGACCGGGAACGGCACGCTCACCCTGCGGTCGCCGACGACCAGCCCCAGCTCGAAGTCGAAGGGGGCGGTGGCCTGGCCGCGGGCGTGCTCGTCGCAGCGGTTGCCGGGCAGGATGCGCACGGTCGTGCGGCCGCTGTCCTCGCCGGGTGCCACCAGCACCGGCTCGTCCAGCGCCAGCTCGTAGAGCACGCTGCCGTCGACCCGGCGCACCTCGAGCGGCTCGTCACCCGCGCGCCGCGTCAGGACCAGCGTGCTCGCGGCCGAGGCGCCGTCCGCGGTGCCCTCCTGGGTCCACCCGCCCTCGAAGTCCAGCGACAGCGCCTCGGAGACCACCTGCGCGTCGCACTGGGTGCGCCACAGCCGCCGCAGGTAGTCCTGGCTGGTGTCCTTCAGTGGCGCCACCACCCGTCCGAGGGTCGTCTCGAGCACCCCGGAGGCGGGGTCGGGGGAGGGGGCGTCGCACACCGGTGCCGGCAGCGTCGTGCGCAGGTCGAGCGTCCGGCCCGGCTCGACGGTGGCGTCGTTGGCGACGGCGAAGGCAGGCCCGTACCCCGGCCAGTCCAGTCCCACGTCGGTGACGACGACAGGGGCGTCCCCGTCGTTGGTGACGCGCAGCAGCGCCTGGTCGGTCCCCTCCTCGGGGATGAGCTGGGTCAGGCCGAGGGTGACGCGCGGAGCCTGGACGGCGGTCGTCGGGTCCGCCTCGTCGGACCCCGCGGTGCAGCCGCCGAGCGCCAGGGCACCCGTGAGCACCAGCGCGACGACAAGACCTGGGCGCGGCACGCGTCAGCCGTTCGCTGCGTCCGTCAGCGGCGAGGTGGCCAACGACCGTGTGGCGAGCTGGTGGGCCGCGTGCTGGAAGCTCTCCACGATCGAGTCCAGCGTCAGCGTCCGCAACGCGCCCAGGGCCCGCTCGAGCTCGCGCGCCTCGTCGCGCGACATGGCGGCCACGTCGTAGCCGGCCAGCACGTCGTCGAGGATGCCCTGCAGCTCGTCGGCCAGCTCACCCATGTGGCGGCGTACGGCGCGGTCGGCGGCCCGGATGCCGGCCACCGGCATGCCCACGTCGAGGAGCTCGACGGCGAGCCGCAGCACCGGCAGGGCCTGGAAGTCGCGACCGACCCGGCGCAGGGCACCGACGTCGACCAGCCAGGCGACGTCGTCGTCGCCGAGCGGGCGTCCGGCGCGCTCGGCGAGCTCCTCGGCCCGCACGTCCTCGCGCCGACTGGGACGCCAGGCGGTGAGCACGGCGCGCTGGACCGAGAGCTCGGCCGGTGTCGCGGTCTGGGCGACGTTGGCGAGGTAGCGCTCGATCGCCGACAGCGTGAAGCCGTGGTCCTGCAGGGCCCGCACGAGCTCGAGACGGGCCACGTGGCTGGGGCCGTAGAAGGCGACCCGTCCGCGGCGTACCGGCGGGGGGAGCAGGCCCAGGCTCGCGTAGTAGCGGGTGTTGCGGACGGTCAGGCCCGTCGCGGCGGCGAGCTCGTCGACGGTGAGCGTGTGCTCCTCCGTGCCATCCGCTGCCTCGGGACCGGTCACCGCACTTCCTCCTGCTGTGGTGTTCCCCACGGACTCTAACAGTATTACTGTCAGGGTCTTAGGCTCCGCAGCACAGCCCCGAACCCCCACAGCCGAGGACGGTCCATGAAGCTCTCCACCCCGTTGATGTACGACGGCAACCCCCGCAACGCCGCCGACCAGATCGTGGCGTGGGAGAAGGCCGGGCTCGACACCGTCTGGGTCGCGGAGGCCTACGGCTTCGACTCGCCCACGCTCATGGGCTACCTCGCCGCGAAGACCGAGACCGTCGAGATCGGTGCCGCGATCCTCAACATCTACTCTCGCACGCCCGCGCTCCTGGCGCAGACCGCCGCCGGCCTCGACAACGTCTCCGGCGGGCGTGCTGTCCTGGGCCTCGGTGCCAGCGGCCCGCAGGTCATCGAGGGCTGGCACGGCCTGCCCTACGAGAAGCCGCTGGGCCGCACCCGCGAGGTCGTCGATCTCGTCCGCCGTGCCCTCAAGCGCGAGAAGCTCGAGAACGACGGCATCATCAAGCTGCCGCTGCCCGAGGGGCAGGGCACCGGCCTCGGCAAGCCGCTCAAGATGCTGACCAAGCCCGAGCGCGACACCATCCCGATCTGGATCGCCTCGCTCGGGGCGAAGAACGTCGCCGCCACCGCGGAGTACGCCGACGGCTGGCTGCCGCACCTGTTCGCGCCCGAGCTGGCCGACAAGGTGTGGGGCGACTCTCTGGCCACCGGGGCGGCGAAGCGCTCCGAGGAGCTCGGCCCGCTGCAGATCGCCGCCGGCGGCATGGTGTCGATCGGCGAGGACGTCAAGGGGATGCTCGACTTCGCCCGCCCGATGTTCGCGCTCTACATCGGCGGCATGGGCGCCAAGGGCAAGAACTTCTACAACGACCTGTGCGTGCACTACGGCTACGAGCGCGAGGCCGAGCTCATCCAGGACCTCTACCTCGACGGCAAGAAGGACGAGGCGGCGGCCGCCGTACCGGAGGAGCTGCTGGAGATGTGCAACCTGGTGGGACCGGAGTCCTACATCAAGGAGCGCATCGAGGCCTTCAAGGCCGCCGGCGTCACCCACCTCAACGTCGTTCCCGCCAGCGACGACCCTGCGCGGACGATCTCGCAGCTCAAGGAGTGGACCAGCTGATGACCGCCGGAACGCAGGAGAAGCGCGACCTGTTCACCGAGGAGCACGAGTCGTTCCGCCGGACCGTGCGGACCTTCATGGAGCGCGAGGTCGCGCCCCACCACAAGCAGTGGGAGGCTGACGGCGTCGTCTCCCGCGAGGTGTGGCGCAAGGCCGGTGAGCAGGGCCTGCTCTGCTTCGACGTCGCCGAGGAGCACGGCGGCGCCGGCGTCAGCGACTTCCGCTACAACCAGGTCATGGCCGAGGAGTCGGCCCGGGCCGGAGCCAGCGGTCCCGGCTTCATCGTCCACACCGACATCATCGTCCCCTACCTCACGTCGCTGGGGACCGAGGAGCAGAAGAAGCGCTGGTTGCCCGGCTGCGTCAGCGGCGAGCTGATCACGGCCATCGCGATGACCGAGCCGGGCGCCGGGAGCGACCTGCAGGGCATCCGCACCACCGCCGTCGACAAGGGCGACCACTACGTCCTCAACGGCTCGAAGACCTTCATCAGCAACGGCATCCTGTCCGACCTCGTCGTGGTCGTGGCGCGCACCGACCCCGAGGCCGGGCACAAGGGCATCAGCCTCCTCGTGGTCGAGCGCGGGATGGAGGGCTTCGAACGCGGCCGCAACCTCGAGAAGGTCGGCCTCAAGGCCCAGGACACCGCCGAGCTGTTCTTCGACAACGTCGCGGTCCCGAAGGAGAACCTCCTCGGCGAGGAGGGGGCCGGGTTCGTCTACCTGATGATGAACCTGCCCCAGGAGCGGCTGTCGATCGCGATGATGGCGGCGGCGGCGTGCCAGCAGGTGCTGGAGCTGTCCCTGTCCTACGCCAAGGAGCGCACGGCGTTCGGCAAGCCGATCGGCGTCTTCCAGCACAACCGCTTCCTGATCGCGGAGATGGCCACCGAGACCGAGGTCTGCCAGGTGTACGTCGACGACTGTGTGCGCCGGCACAACGAGGGACGGCTCGATGCCGTGGGCGCTGCCATGGCCAAGTGGTGGACCACCGAGCTCCAGACCAAGATCGTCGACCGCGGCGTGCAGCTGCACGGCGGCTACGGCTACATGCTGGAGTACCCCATCGCGCAGGCCTTCCTCGACAGCCGGATCCAGACGATCTACGGCGGCACCACGGAGATCCAGAAGGAGATCATCGGGCGCTCCCTGGGGTTGTGAGACCCCGTCCCGCGAGCCGCGGGACCAGACTCCCGACCCGGACGGCCCGAAGGTCCCGAACCGACCGGTGGCCTAGGTCCTGAATATGCCCGGGTCCGGCATCTTCCCTGGAAACGTCGCGTGCGCGGCCACCATCATGGAATCCAGGGAACGAGGGAAGGGACCAAGGTCGTGGAGATCGCGCAGTACCACAAGATGCGTCGGGCAGTTCAGGTCAACGCCAGCCCGGGATCGGTCCGCGAGCTGCGAGCCGTGCAGGACGACCTGCGGGCCGCGCTCGCCTCCGTCGACATCTTCGACGAGGTGGAGGTCGAGTGCACCGACGACCTCGACCACCTCGTCATCGCCATGTTCACCTACCCCGAGCAGCTCTCGCGAGACGAGGTCGCCCGACGCCTCGAGCAGATGTGGGAGGACCGGCTGCGCTACCCGTTCTGGGAGGCTCACACGGTGCTCGTCGACAAGGCCCAGATCGAGTTCGAGGGCGCCACCCGCACGAGCAGCACCGGTCACTACGTCACCGTGCACATCGTCGCCCAGCAGAGCCGGTTCCCCACGCAGCGCACGGCGGACACCGCCCCGGACGCGGATGCAGTCGCGGGGTCAGGGGTGCAGCGCGACCGCAAGCCGATGCCCGGGATACTCCGTCGTCGTCCACAGCTCGCCTCGCTCCGGCCAGGAAGCCAGATCCTCCGGCCCCACCGGTACGGCGCCGGGCTGTCGTTGGAGCGCGCCTGGCGGACCGGTCCATAGGCTGCCGCGCCGGTAGCGACCCTGGCTGGCGGTGATCACGAGCCGGCCGTCGGGCAGCCACACCGCACCCTGCATCCTGTCGACCCCCTCGGCGAGGAAGGTCGCGGTCGCCACCCCGGTCGGGTCGACGACCGGGGCGCCGGCCGCGTCGAGGTCGAAGACGACGAGTCGGCGGGTGCCGCCGCCGGCGTCGTACTCCCCGGCGAGAAGCGCCGCTCTCCCGTCGAGCCCGCGCGCCAGGGACAGGAAGGAGTAGCGCATCGCCGGCCCGCCGGGTGGCCCGCCTGCTGCCGGGTCCTGCGGTGTGCTCAGCACGTGGTGCAGCGGCAGGACGTAGCGGTGACCGAAACCGGCGAGACCGTTGCCTTCGCCGCCTTCGCCGCCTTCGCCGCCCTCGCCGCCCTCGCCCGTGCCGCCGCGCCCGAGACGGTCCGCGGGGGTGGGGGAGACGCGCACGACGTCGTCGAGCCGGAAGGCCAGCACGCCCCGGCGGGTGGCGGCGACGTACAGCCAGGGCCCGTGCCACACCACTCCTCCGGCGTGCGCCTTCACGGGACGCAGGTCCACGGCGCCGGCGTCGTCGCGCACCGCGCGGACCAGCAGCACGTGTCGGTAGCGCACCCGGTCGAGGTCGCTGAGGTCGGCGACCGTGATGCGACAGCCCTTGTCCAGCCCGCCGACCTTCTTGGCGTAGGAGGTGGTCAGCAGCACCGGTGGACCCGCCCACGCTGCACCGTCGGGCAGGCGGGCCTCGGACGACGAGGTGACACCCTGGGGCCACCACCGTCGGCTGCGCTGGTCCTCTCGGTCCCACGCGAAGGCGTGGCTCACGGCGGAGCCCGGGCCCCAGGCCGGCTCGGCGACGCGGTTGAGGTCCCTGAGCACGTCGGCGAGGCCGGTCCGACCGCCGCAGGCCTCGACGAGTCCGTCGATCGCGTCCTCGGCCGCGGGGCCGGGGACCAGTGCGGGTGCGCCACGGGACGGGCTCGTCATGGTGGACCTCCTGCTGCAGGGCACGGAGCCGTATCGCTGCTCCTACAGTGACCCTATGGAGTCCCCCGAGCAGCGTCTGCTGCTGGTGCACGCGCACCCCGACGACGAGTCGATCAACAACGGCGCCACCATGGCCCGCTACGTCGCGGAGGGCCGCGGCGTGACGCTCGTGACGTGCACGCTCGGCGAGGAGGGGGAGGTGCTGGTCCCCGACCTCGCCCACCTGGCGGCCGACCAGGAGGACAGGCTCGGCGCCCACCGCATCGGCGAGCTCGCGGCGGCGATGAAGGAGATCGGCGTCACCGACCACCGCTTCCTCGGCGGACCCGGTCGCTACCGCGACTCCGGCATGGAGTGGGACGAGACCGGCCACGCCAAGCCGGCCGAGACCGACCGCACCGACATCTTCTGGCACGCCGACCTCACCGAGGCGGCCCACCTGCTGGTCGAGGTCATCCGCGAGGTGCGCCCGCAGGTCCTCATCACCTACGACGAGTTCGGCAATTATGGTCACCCTGACCACATCCAAGCCCACCGCGTCGCGATGTACGCCGTCCAGCTCGCCGCCGTCTCCCACTACCGGCTGGACCTGGGCGAGCCCTGGGACGTCGCGAAGGTCTACTGGACGGCGATGTCGCTGTCGAAGATGCGCGAGGGCGCACGGGTGATGAAGGAGAACGGGATCGAGAACCCGTTCTCGGACATGGACGAGGACAACCCGCCGCGGTTCATGGTCCCCGACGAGGCGATCGCGTGCGAGGTCGACGGCACGTCGTACGCCGACCGCAAGATGGCCGCCATGGCCGCCCACGCGACCCAGATCGAGGTGGACGGTCCGTTCTTCGCGCTGTCGAACAACCTCGGCAACCAGGTGTGGGGCACCGAGGTCTACCGGCTCGCGAAGGGCACGAAGGGACCGGTCGACGAACGCGGCTGGGAGAGCGACCTGTTCGCCGGTCTCTGACCGACGCCCCCACCGGGAGGTCGGGACCCCGGCCCTGCGAGCGTCGCCCGGCGAACGTCGGTGCGACTTCGTACCCTGGACCCGTGACCCCCGGACCGACCTCCTGGCTCGACGACCGAGCCGACGACCCCGACGGTCCCGGCGGCCGTGCTGCAGGCCCCGACGACGGCGACGAGCAGGAGCAGGAGCGGGAGCGCTCGCGGCGGCGACGGGACCGCCGGATCCTCGTGTCGCTGGCCGTGGCCGTGGCGGTGATCGTGGGCGGGTTCTACCTCGCCGGCTACGTGCTGGCCAGCGACCGCCTTCCCCGGGCCACGACGGTGGCCGGGGTGGACGTGGGGGGCCTGAAGCCCCAGGCGGCCGCAACCGAGCTGCGCCGGGGGCTCGCCGACGCCCAGCGGCGCCCCCTGGTGGTGGCCGCCTCGGACCGCGAGTTCGCGCTGGCCCCCGAGGAGGTGGGGATCGAGGTCGACGCCGCCGCCTCCATCGAGCAGGTCCCGGTCGGGCGCAGCTGGCACCCGGCCGACATCTGGGAGTCGTTCGTCGGGGGCGAGGACTACGAGCCGGTGGTGGTGACGATCGACGACCTGCTCGAGCAGCGGCTCGCGGACGTGGCTGCTCGCGTCGACGTCGCGCCGGTCGAGGGCGACGTGGAGTTCGGCAGCGGCGGCGCGAGTCCGGTCTATCCCGAGCCGGGTCGTCGGCTCGACGTCCGGGCGGCCGTCAAGCGGGTGGTGGCGGCGTTCCCGACCCGCGAGGTGGTGCAGCTGCCCGTCCGCAACGCGCGACCCGAGCTCTCGACCCGCCAGGTCAGCGAGACCATGCGCGACTTCGCGAACCCGGCGATGTCGGCCTCGGTCGTCTACTCGTTCGGGCGGAGGGCCGTCACGGTCCGGCCGGCCCAGTTCGCCGACGCGCTCTCGATGGGGGTCGAGGACGGCGAGCTGGTCCCGCAGGTGGAGGACAAGCGGCTGCTGCGGCTCTTCGCCCCCGTGACCCGCGCCGTGGCGCGTGAGCCCGTCGACGCGACCGTGGCGCTCCGCGGCGGCCGGCCCGAGGTCGTGCCCGCCCGTCGCGGCGCGACCCTCGACCGTAATCGCATCGTCGAGGTCTTCCCCGAGCTCCTCACCGGCACCGGGGCCGACCGACGCGTCCGCATCGACCCCAAGCCGGTCGATCCGGCGATCACCACCGCCGAAGCCCGCGACTGGCAGATCCGCGAGAAGGTCTCGCAGTTCCCGACCTCCTACCCCCACGAGGACTACCGCAACACCAACATCGGCCGGGCCGCCGAGCTCATCGACGGCACCGTGCTGGCACCGGGTGACACGTTCAGCCTCAACGAGACGGTGGGGAAGCGCACCCGCGCGAACGGCTTCACCGAGGGCTTCATCATCAGTGACGGGGTGTTCAAGTCCGAGCTCGGCGGCGGGGTCAGCCAGGTCGCCACCACGACGTACAACGCGGCGTTCTTCGCCGGCCTCGAGGATGTCGAGCACAAGCCGCACTCGTTCTACATCGACCGCTACCCGATGGGGCGGGAGGCGACGGTGGCGTTCCCCGTGGTGGACCTGAAGTTCCGCAACGACACCGACTACGGGGTGCTCATCCAGGCCGTCCACAGCCCCAGCGCCCCGGGCGGGACCGGGGGGCTGACGGTGCGGATGTGGTCGACCAAGGTCTGGGACATCGAGTCGGTCACCAGCGAGCAGTACGACTTCACCTCGCCCGAGACCCGCTACGGCAGCGGCGAGGACTGCGTGCCCAACGAGGGGTACGGCGGCTTCACCGTCGACGTCACGCGCATCTTCCGCGAGCCCGGGTCGTCGGAGGTCGTGAAGCGCGAGAAGGACACCACCGTCTACACCCCCTCCGACACCGTCATCTGCGAGTAGCCCGCCGGTCCCGGCCCGGTCCCGGCCCGGTCCCGACCCGGTCATGGCTCAGTCCGGGAGGCACAGGTAGCGGTAGGCGTGGTGGGTGACGAACCCGAACCGCTGGTAGAGCGCGAGCCCGGCGGTGTTGTCCGCGCGGACCTGGAGGTACGCCGTGCTCGCCCCACGCTCAGCGGCCCAGGGCAGCACCGCGCCCACCACGGACCGGGCCAGCCCGCCGCGGCGTCGCCCAGGATCCACCCACACGTCGGTGATGCCGACCCAGTCGTCACCCTCCGGCATCGCCGCCCGGGCTCGCGCCACCACCGCCGCGTCGAGCTCGAGCGTCACGAAGGCGACCTGGTCGGGACCCTCCAGCACCGCCCGCGCCGCCTCCGGCCGCTCCCGCGCCCGCTCGTCGCTCGCCCACCACCCCGCGGTCATCTCCTCCCGGAGTCGAAGGTGTCCTCCACGCAAATGTTTCCGCACCGGCCCCGACACGCCGTGACCGTCGTCTATTGCGCGAACATTTGCGCCGCTCACACGCGCCTGGCGGAGGGCCTGGGCGACGGAGGCGACCTGCAGCAGGGAGTCGGTCTCGCCGGGGCGGGCCTGCTCCCAGCCCTCGGTCGTGGCGCGGAGGTCCTCAGGGGAGCCGACGACGACCTGGGCCCATGCCGGCAGGCCCCGGGCCGCGTAGAACGCCCGCGCCCGCGCCACCGCCTCGTCCCACGCCAGACCCGGGTCGCCGGTCAGGAACACCGAGTTGGCCCGGGCGCTGAAGCCGCCCGAGGCCCGCAGCACCCAGTCGCCCAGCGGCTCGGCCTCGGTCGCCGGCCACGACCCGAGCGCGCGACGGGCGGCCTCGGCGGCCGGCACCCGGTGGCGCACCGACGCTCGCGGCGGCACGGCCTTGCCCGAGACGAGCGTGGAGCGGTCGATCCGCAGCACCGAACCGTCCTCGCGGCGCACCGTCAGCGCGTCGTCCTCCCAGCTCTCCAGCACCCCGAGCACGTCGGTCATCGCGGGTCCGCCGCTGGGTCCGGTCTCGCCCGGCAGCACCCGACGTACGACGACGCGCAGCCCGAGGCAGCCGGGACCGAGGGCGGTCGGGAGAGGCACGGGAACGTCCCCTCTCAGGTCGGCTATCGGGGCGGTATCGGGGCGGGGTCAGGGCGGGCAGCGCGGAGGCGGCCGGGTGTCCGAAGCGACGCGTGACGAGACTTCGGGAGGGCGCCGCGTCGGCGACGCTTGTGGATACTAGGCTGTCGGAGCCAGCATCTCCGCCCATGACTGCCATGGGCGCACCGCGTCGAGGAGGAACCAGGTGACCTACGTCATCGCCGAGCCCTGTGTGGACCTGAAGGACCGCGCGTGTGTCGACGAGTGTCCCGTGGACTGCATCTACGAGGGCTCGCGCATGCTCTACATCCACCCCGACGAGTGCGTGGACTGCGGAGCCTGCGAGCCGGTCTGCCCGGTCGAGGCCATCTACTACGAGGACGACACCCCCGAGCAGTGGAAGGACTACTACAAGGCCAACGTGGAGTTCTTCGACGACCTCGGCTCTCCCGGCGGCGCCGCCAAGATGGGCGTCATCGAGAAGGACCACCCCGTCGTAGCCGCGCTGCCCCCGCAGGAGCACGACGAGTGACGTCGGAGTCCTCGAACGACTCGACCGTGCCGTCTCCCGGGTTGCCCCGGTGGGCGGCACGTCCGGTTTCCGGCCGGCTGCCCGACTTCCCGTGGGACGCGCTGGTGCCGATGGGCGACCGGGCGCGGGCCCACCCCGACGGCATCGTCGACCTCTCGGTCGGCACCCCGGTCGACCCCACCCCCGCGGTGGTGCGACGGGCGCTGTCCGACGCCTCTGACTCCCCGGGCTACCCCCTCACCGTCGGTACGCCGTCCCTGCGCGCCTCGGTCGTGGGCTGGCTGGAGCGCCGCGCCGGAGCGGTGGGCCTCGAGCCGCGTCACGTCCTGCCGAGCGTCGGTTCGAAGGAGCTCATCGCCGCTCTGGCCACCCACCTCGGGCTCGGGCCCGGTGACCTCGTCGTCGCCCCGAGACTGGCCTACCCGACGTACGCCGTCGGCGCGGCCCTCGTCGGCGCGCGCGTCGTCGCCACCGACGCGCTGACCAGCCTCGGGCCCGGAGAGCCCGGCCCTGGTCTGGATCAACTCGCCCTCCAACCCGACCGGTCAGGTCCTGGGCGTCGAGCACCTGCGGAAGGTCGTGGCCTGGTGCCGCGAGCGGGGCGCGCTCCTGGTCTCCGACGAGTGCTACCTCGAGAGCGGCTGGGAGACCGAGCCGGTCTCGGTCCTGCACCCCGACGTCTGCGACGGCGACGTCTCGGGGCTGCTGAGCGTGCACTCGCTGTCGAAGCGGTCGAACCTGGCCGGCTACCGCTGCGCCTTCGTCGCCGGCGACCCCGAGGTCGTGGCCGAGCTGACCGCGGTCCGCAAGAACCTCGGGCTGATGCTGCCCGGTCCGATGCAGGTCGCGATGGCGGCCGCCCTCGACGACGACGCGCACGTCGCGGAGCAGCGTGAGCGGTACGCCGCGCGACGTACGGCGCTGCGGGACGCACTGGTCGGCGCCGGCTTCACGATCGACCACTCCCAGGGTGCGCTGTACCTGTGGGCCACGCGCGACGAGCCCTGCTGGGACACGGTCGCCTGGCTGGCCGATCGCGGGATCCTCGTCGCGCCCGGCGACTTCTACGGCGCCGCCGGCGCCGTGCACGTGCGGGTCGCGATCACCGCCACCGACGAGCGGGTCGGCGCCGCGGTCGCGCGGCTGACCTGACCTGGTCAGGCGCTGCGGGCGCCCGGCATCGGGCGGACGACCGCGTCGTCGCGCTCCGGCGAGCACGTGAGCGGTGTGCGCAACGGGGACTCGGAGGCGACACTCACGGCGGCGACGCGCTCGAGGCGCACCACGGAGTGATGTCCGTGCGCCGTCTCGAGCACGACCCCCAGGCTGTCGACTGCGGCGATGCTGCCCTCGAGCCAGGCACCCTCGACCAGCAGCCGCACCGGGTGCCCGTGCTCGGCGGCCCGGTCCAGGGCCATCCCCATGGTGTAGAGCATCGATGTCTGCATGTCGCGTCCCCTTCTGAGATCCACCCCGCCACACCCCGACGGCACGCCTCAGGGTGGCAGATCGGACACTCGTAACAAAAGCGCACAAACAGGTTTGCGGACGTTAGTCCCGGGAAGTTCTGACCGATCGGCCGAGCGAACCTCTCAGACGGTCCGCGGGCCCGGCATCGGGCGCGCCTCGGGCACCGCCGGCCCACGTGCGATCGAGGTGCGGAAGGGCGACTCCGCGTGGACCTTCACCGCAGCCACCCGCTCGACCCGGATGACGGTGTGGTCGCCGTCGTCTGCTTCGAGCACGACGCCCATGCCGTCGACGGCGGCGATCTGGCCGTCGATCCACGACCCCTCCACCAGGATGCTGACCGGGTGACCGGCCTCGGCGGCCCGGTCGAGGGCCATGCCCATCGTGTACATCATCGAGGTCGATCCCATGTCCGCTCCTTCGCCAGCCGGCGTGTGCCCGGCGCCCCCGCCGAGCAGCCCACCCGACTGAGGACAGTGTGGGGCCGATGCGGCCCGGGAGCGAGGGAGCGGCTCAGGTCGGGCCCGAAGGGGCCGAAAGGGGGTCGAAGGTCCCGCGCTCAGCCGCCCTCGACCACGTCGAGGTGCACGTGGTCGCGGTGCTCGAGGATGACCCGCGTGGCCGGGGCGGTGGACGCATCCACCGGGGCGTCGTAGTCGCGCCAGCCCTGCTCGGAGCGCAGCCCGCTCGACCAGATGCGGTCGTCGAAGATGACGTGGTCGATGCCGAGGCGCTCTGCGTTGGCGACGAGGTACTGCGCCACCGCCCACCCGCGACGCAGGTTCGCCTCGTCCACAGGCCGGAAGAAGACGTCCACCGCGCGACCGGCGTAGTGCGCCGACCCCTCCATGTGCCCGGTGGTGACACCCTCCGGCGAGAACCCACCGAGCGGCAGCTGGCCGAAGACCCGCTCCACGTCGACGACCGCGGCCTCAGCGCGCGCGGTCAGACCCCGCTCGCCCGGCTCCTCGGCGTCGAGGTCACCGTGGCGCACCACGCAGGTGAACGCCCCCGGGCTGTAGCCGGTCAGCGCCGAGGCGAGCGCACGGGCGCCCTCGGCGTGCTCCTCGTAGGCCTCCGGGAAGCCCGATCGCTGGACCGCCTGCGCGGCCTCGGTGATCCGCATGTCCTGGTAGCCCTCGATCTCCACCAGAGAGTCGTAGAAGGCGTTCGTGGCGTAGACCGGGTCGCTGATCTGCGCGGCCGTCCCCCAGCCCTGGGAGGGCCGCTGCTGGAACAGCCCGAGGGAGTCACGGTCGCCGCCCTCGAGGTTCTCCAGCTTGCTCTCCTGGAACGCCGTGGCGAGCGCGATGGAGACCGCGCGGGCCGGCAGACCTCGCCGTACGCCGATCGCCGGCGATGAGGCTGGCGTTCTCGGCCTGCTCGCCGCTCAGCCTCCGCGGTGACGTCACCGACCTCCGCCCGGCACAGCTCGGAGTCGGGGAACGGCCCCGCCCCGAGGCGTACGGCGAGCGCGACGCCCAGCACGACCACCACGACGACCGCGAGGAGCGGCAGCAGGACCCGGCCCGTCTCCTTCGCTCGGCGCGACCCGGCGGCGTCGGGGTCAGTCGTTGGCATGCAGGGCGGCATTGAGGGCGATGCCGTCGCCCTTCCACGGCACGGCCTCGACCGCGCCCGTGGTGGAGTTGCGACGGAAGAGCACGTTGCTCGCGCCTGAGAGGTCGCGCGCCTTGACCATGCGCTCGCCGTCGACGTCGTGCACGACGACCTTGGTGCCCGCGGTGACGTAGAGCCCGGCCTCGACCACGCAGTCGTCACCGAGCGTGATGCCGATGCCGGCGTTGGCGCCGAGCAGGCACCGCTCACCGACGGAGATGACCTGGGTGCCCCCGCCCGACAGGGTGCCCATGATCGAGGCGCCGCCGCCGACGTCGGAGCCGTCGCCGACGACGACCCCGGCGCTGATCCGTCCCTCGACCATCGAGGAGCCGAGGGTGCCGGCGTTGAAGTTCACGAAGCCCTCGTGCATGACCGTGGTGCCGGCGGCCAGGTGGGCGCCGAGCCGGACGCGGTCGGCGTCGGCCACGCGGACGCCGGAGGGCAGCGACGTAGTCGGTCATCCGGGGGAACTTGTCGACCCCCAGCACGGTGACGTGGTGACCCGCGGCGCGCAGCCGCAGCCGGGTCTGCTCGAAGCCCTCGACCGCGCAGGGCCCGACGCTCGTCCACACCACGTTGGTCAGCAGCCCGAAGACGCCCTCGAGGTTGACGCCGTGGGGGCGCACCAGCCGGTGGCTGAGCAGGTGCAGACGCAGCCAGGCGTCGACGGTGTCGGCCGGTGGCGCCTGGAGGTCGGTCGACGTGGACCTCGACGACCTCGCGGACGCACGCCGCGCAGCCGCGTCCTCACCCGCGAGGGACGCGAGCCCGGGCGAGGTGTCGTCGGTCGGCGGCGGGCGCCCCGAGCGCGGGGGCGGGGAACCACGCGTCGAGCACCGCGCCGTCACCCGACGCCCCGGCGACCCGGGTGACGAGGGCGGATCCGTGGGCCTCCAGGCAGGCGAGGACGACGTCGACGAGGGCGCGGACGAGGCGCCGAGGAGGGGGTGCTCACGCGGGCAGGCTACCGAAGTCGGGCAACCGTCCCGCAGCGGTGGCCCGCCACGGCGTACGGCGGGTGGGTGGGCGCCATGAGGTTGGATGGTCGACATGTCGCCTGCCACCCCGCTGTCCGACCACCTCGCCGACGCCGTCGGTGACCCCGTCGAGCTGACGCGCCGGCTGGTCGACATCCCCTCGGTGAGCGGCGACGAGCAGGCGATCGCCGACGCCGTCGAGGGCCTGCTGCGCGCGCTACCCGCACCTCGAGGTCGAGCGGTTCGGCCACACCGTCGTCGCGCGCACCCGGCTCGGCCGGTCCGACCGGGTGGTGCTGGCCGGGCACCTCGACACCGTGCCCGAGCACGACAACCTGCCCTCGCGCCTGGAGGACGGCGTGCTGCACGGCCTGGGCACCTGCGACATGAAGGGCGGCGTCGCGGTCGGGTCTGCACCTGGCCGCCACCGTCACCGACCCGCCGCGCGACGTCACCTACCTGTTCTACGAGTGCGAGGAGGTCGAGGCCGACCGCAACGGGCTGACCAAGCTCGCCGTCACCCGCCCCGACCTGCTGGAGGCCGACTTCGCCGTCCTCATGGAGCCGTCGAACGCCGTCGTGGAGGCCGGCTGCCAGGGCACCATGCGCGTCGAGGTCACCCTCACCGGCCAGCGGCGCGCACTCGGCGCGCTCGTGGATGGGCGCCAACGCGATCCACGCCGCCGCCCCGGTGCTGGAGAGGCTGGCCGCCTTCGAGGCGCGCCGGCCGGTCATCGACGGTCTGGAGTACCGCGAGGGCCTCAACGCGGTCGGCATCAGCGGCGGCGTGGCCGGCAACGTCGTGCCCGACACCTGCGTTGTCTCGGTCAACTACCGCTTCGCCCCCGACCGGTCCGAGGACGAGGCGCTGGCCTTCCTCGCCGACCTCTTCGCCGGCTCCAGGTCGAGCGTCAAGGACTCCTCGCCCGGCGCCCTGCCCGGGCTCGGCGTACCGGCCGCGCCGGGACTTCGTGGCCGCGGTCGGGGGAGAGGCGAACCCGAAGTTCGGCTGGACCGACGTCGCGCGCTTCAGCGGGCTGGGGGTGCCCGCGGTCAACTTCGGCCCCGGCGACCCGATGTACGCCCACCGCCAGGACGAGCACGTGCCCGTCGAGCACATCGTCCGGGTCGCGGACCAGCTGCGCGGCGTGGCTGGCGGGCACCGCGTGACCGCGCACGACGACACCGACGCGAGTACCGCGGGACCGGTGCGGCTGCGCGGCAGCCAGAGCCACCCCGGCGGCAGCACCACCGACCAGCGTCTGCTCGACTCCCGCGGGCCCTCCGACTGGGTGCACACCGACCCGTGGCGCGTGCTGCGGATCCAGAGCGAGTTCGTCGAGGGCTTCGGGGCTCTGGCCGAGCTCGGGCCGGCCATCGGGGTCTTCGGCTCGGCGCGCACGACGCCCGACGACCCGGCGTGGGCGGTGGCCGAGCAGGTCGGCCGCGGTCTGGCCGAGGCCGGGCTGGCCGTCATCACCGGCGGCGGCCCCGGGGCGATGGAGGCGGCCAACAAGGGCGCCACGGAGGCGGGCGGGACGTCGGTCGGGCTGGGCATCGAGCTGCCCTTCGAGGCGGGGCTGAACCCGTACGTCGAGCTCGGGGTCAACTTCCGCTACTTCTTCGCCCGCAAGACGATGTTCGTGAAGTACTCCCAGGGCTTCGTGGTGCTGCCCGGCGGTCTGGGCACCCTCGACGAGCTCTTCGAGGCGCTGACGCTGGTGCAGACCCGCAAGGTGACCTCCTTCCCGCTGGTGCTGGTCGGGGTCGGACTACTGGTCGGGCCTGCTCGCCTGGCTGCGCGACACCGCGGTGGCCGGCGGCAAGGTCAGCGCGGGCGACCTCGACCTGATCACCCTGACCGACGACCCCCGTGAGGCGGTGGCGGTCATGGTCGCCGCGCGGGAGGAGGGCGACGCCGGCCCCGAGGGTGGGAGCATCAGGGGATGACCTGGTTCTTCGCCTTCCTGGTGATGGCCGTCATGGCGGTCGTCGCCGTCGTCGCGGTCGGCCGCGGCGGGGGCCTGCAGGAGACCTTCGACGACCGGCCCGACCCCCGGGTCCCGGCCGGTCCGCTCTCGGCGTCGGACCTGCGGGGAGTGCGCTTCACCACCGCGCTGCGCGGCTACCGGATGGCGGAGGTCGACGCGCTGCTCGAGCGGCTCGCCAGGCAGGTCGACGAGGCACGCCGCGACGCCGACGACGAGGCACGCAGGGACGTCGGCGGTGCACGCCGTGACGCCGGGGGCCGCGCACGCCCGGGACCGCGGAGTGACCGATCCCCACGCCGGCGCCGCTCAGCCCGGGCCCGACGGGGGGCTGCGCTGTCCCTGGGGGCTCGAGCACGCCGGACTACCTCGCCTACCACGACGAGGAGTGGGGCCGCCCGGTCCACGGCGAGGCGCCGCTCTACGAGCGACTCACGCTGGAGGCCTTCCAGTCCGGGCTGTCGTGGATCACGATCCTGCGCAAGCGCGAGGCCTTCCGGGAGGTGTTCGCCGGCTTCGACCCGGCCGCCGTCGCTGCCTACGACGAGGCCCGGGTCGAGGACCTGCTGAGCGACGCCCGTATCGTCCGCAACCGGTCGAAGGTGGAGGCCGCGGTCTCCAACGCCCGGGCGGTGCTGGCCCTCGACGGCGGCCTCGACGCGCTGCTCTGGTCCTTCGCGCCGGGCGGTGACCGGCCCGCCCCGCGCACGCTGGGCGACGTACCAGCGGTGACGGAGGAGTCGACCGCGATGGCCAGGGAGCTCAAGCGCCGGGGCTTCCGCTTCGTCGGCCCCACCACGGCGTACGCCCTCATGCAGGCCACCGGCATGGTCAACGACCACCTCGCCGCCTGCACCGCCCGCTGACCGGTCCCGAACGCGCATGGAGCGCGGGGTCATGGACCGCTCGCAAGGCTCACACCCCGTGGCAGGCGTCCACGAGCCCTGCCCGGGTGCGCAGTTCCGCCGCTCTCCGCCGCTCTCCGACGTACGCCGTGCGGGCGGCCGCTCGAGCCGAGCCGGCCGGACGTGAGTCCTATCCGACCGAGTCCTGTGGACGCCTCCCGCGCGTCGTGAGCCTCGGTGGGCGTCCATAACCCCGCGTTACATGCGGGGAAGCCCTGCCAGCGGGGTCAGCGGGCGTGGAAGGTGGGGCGCCGCTTGGCGACGAAGGAGTCGACGGCGTCGCGGTGGTCCTCGGTGCTGCCGGTCTCGGTCATCATCTGCGCCTCGAGCTCCAGCGACTCGGCGAAGCCGTGGGTGGCGGCGAAGTGGACCGACCGGCGGATGGCGGCGTAGGACAGCGTCGGGCCGGCCGCCAGCCGAGCCGCGAGGGAGCGGACCTCGCCGTCCAGCTCGTCGCCGATAACGACCCGCGAGACGAGACCCAGGTCGGCGCACTCCTCGGCCTTGATGGTCCGCGGCTCGTAGAGCAGCTCGAGCGCCTTGGCGGGGCCGACGAGCCGCTGCAGGGTCCACGACGAGCCGGTGTCGCACGACAGCGCGATCCCGGAGAAGGCCAGGTTGATGCCGGCGGTGTCGGCGGCGATCCGGTAGTCGCAGGCCAGGGCGAGGCTGGCCCCGGCGCCGGCGGCCACCCCGTTGAGCGCCGCGACCACCGGCTTCGGCATCGTCGCCAGCGCCAGCACGGTCGGGTTGTAGTGCTCAGCGACGGTGGTGAAGAGCACCTCGGCGCCCTGCTCGAGGAGCCCGACGTGCTCCTTGAGGTCCTGACCGACGCAGAAGGCGCGACCGGTGCCGGTGAGCACGACGCAGCGCACCGACGTGTCCTCGGCGACCTCGGTGACGGCCGCGAGCAGAGCCTGCTTGGTGGCCACGTCGAGGCTGTTCATGGCGTCGGGACGGTTCAGCGTGAGGGTGGCGACGCCGCCCTCACGGGTCACGATCACGGGCTGGTCGGCGCTGCTGCTGGCTGACGTCATCGGCTCTCCCCGGGGGTGATGTGCCGCACACGGACACGGTGGGCGATAATAGTCGTCGATCCGGTCCGCCGGAGCGGGGGTGCTTGGCCCTCGCCCGCGCACCGACCAGCATGCTGGTGACACAGGAATGAGGTGTTCGCATGGCGGCGATGAAGCCGCGGACGGGCGACGGTCCGCTCGAGGTGACCAAGGAGGGCCGCGGCATCGTCATGCGCGTCCCGCTCGAGGGCGGTGGCCGCCTCGTGGTCGAGCTCAACGCCGAGGAGGCCGGTGCGCTGGAGTCGGCCCTTCATCAGGTCGTGGGCTGATCTCAGCCCCGACTGCGGGAGCGATGACGCTTCCGAACACGCCACTGCGACCGCACGTCGGCCTGGGTGCGGACCTCGCGTCCGAGCTGCCCGGAGCCGACGTGCTGGCGCTGCCGTTCCTGGTCGAGGACGACACGCTCGTCCTCGGCCCCGGGGCCGCCGAGCTGCTCGAGCGCGTCGACGTGGACCTGCTCGCCCTGCTCGAGCACCAGGCCGCCCAGGGGCGTGCCGGTGAGGTCGTCGAGCACGTCCTGCTCTCCCGCGGGTCCGCGGACGACGCGCCCCTCACCCTGCTGCTGGTCGGGGTCGGCTCCTCGACGCCGACCGACCTGCGGCGCGCCGGTGCCGCCGTCGTACGCCGCTCCCGGTCGCCCAGGCGCGCCGGAGACGGGGCGTCGGGGCCGCGTCGGGTCGTCACCACCGTGCCCGCCCTGGCCGACGACGTCGGGCCTGCGCGCGTTCGTCGAGGGTCTCGTGCTGGGCGGCTTCCGCTACGACCTGAAGACCGGCGAGCCGGCCCCGGCCCCGCAGGTCGTGCTGGCGGGGCTGGTGCGCCCGTCCGCGCGTGAGGCGGCCCTCGCGGCCGCGCTCGCCACCGCCGGTGCCGGCTGGGCCGCACGCACCCTGGCGCTGGTGCCCTCGAACGAGAAGACCCCGATCTGGCTGGCCGAGCGGGCGGCCGAGGTGGCGTCCGCGCACAGGCTCGACCTGCGGGTGTGGGACGAGCAGCAGCTGCGCGACGGAGGCTTCGGCGGTCTCACCGGGGTCGGTCAGGCCTCGGTCAACCCGCCCCGGCTGGTGCAGCTCGACTACGCGCCGTCGCGCGCCTCCCGTCGTACGCCGCACGTGGTGCTCGTCGGCAAGGGCATCACGTTCGACACCGGCGGCCTGTCGATCAAGCCGGCCGAAGCCATGATGAACATGAAGCGCGACATGACCGGAGCCGGTGTCGTGCTCTCGGTGATGGAGCAGCTCGCCGCCCTGGACTGCCCGGTGAAGGTGACCGGGCTCCTGGCCTGCGCGGAGAACTCCGTCAGCGGCTCCTCGCTGCGCCCCGGAGACGTGGTCCGCCACTACGGGGGTCGCACCAGCGAGGTCACCAACACCGACGCCGAGGGGCGCCTGGTGATGGCCGACGCGCTCGCCTACGCCGTCGCCGAGCTCAAGCCTGACGTCCTCGTCGACGTGGCGACGCTGACCGGCGCGGTGAAGATCAGCCTCGGCCAACGCACCGGCGGCCTCTTCGCCGACGACGACGCGCTCGCCGAGCAGCTCGACGTCGCCGGCAAGGCCGCGGGCGAGCCGCTGTGGCGGTTGCCGCTCGTGGCCGACTACGAGGAGCTCCTGGAGTCGAAGGTCGCCGACGCCGACAACGCCGCCGGCTCACCGGGGGCCATCACGGCCGCGCTGTTCCTGCAGCACTTCACCGGCGACGTGCCGTGGGCCCACCTCGACATCGCCTCGGTCGGCGACTCCCCGGTGGACGCCTTCGAGTGGACCCCCGGCGCCACCGGTTTCGGGGCCCGGCTGCTGCTGCACTGGCTGGAGCAGCGCGACCCCCTCGACGGCGTGCGCGCCCCGGGGCGGAGCCGCGGCCGCTCGTGACCCGGCACCTGCACCCATGAGGCTGGTCGACCCCCACCCCCGCTTCCACCGCTCGTTCCTCGCCGCGGCCGACGAGTTCGTCGCCGCCGACGAGGCGATGTACGCCAACCTGCTGTCCTGGGGCTCCGACGCCGGCTTCGGGGGCGTCGAGTTCACGCGGGACGGGCTGGAGGACCCCGAGGAGTTCGCCGCGCTGTGCCGCTTCCTGGTGCGTCAACGCGACGAGGACGCGCCGCGTCCACGCCAGTTCGTGCCGTTCACCGAGCTGTGGATGGCCGAGGACGACGAGTACGTCGGGCGCATCTCGTTGCGTCACGAGCTCAACGAGCTGCTCTACACGTGGGGGGGCCACATCGGCTACGCCGTGCGCCCGACCGCGCGGAGCCGCGGCCTGGCCGGGTCGGCCCTGCTGCAGGTGCTCGACGTGTGCACCGACCTCGGCATCGACCCGGTGCTCATCACCTGCGACGTCGACAACGAGCCCTCGCGGCGCACCATCGAGAGCGCGGGCGGGGTCTACGAGGACACCCGCGAGGGCAAGCTGCGCTACTGGATCGACCTGTCCTGAGCGCCGAGCCAGGGGCCGGGGCTCAGAGCTTGCGTGCCACCAGCAGGCCGTCGCCCATCGGCAGCAGCAGCGCGACCAGCCCCTCGTGCTCCTGGACCGCACGGCCCAGCTCCCGCACGGCCACGGTCTCGGGGTCGCGCTGGGCCGGGTCGGCGACCCGGTCGTGCCAGAGCGCGTTGTCGAAGGCCAGCAGGCCGCCGGGCTTGAGCAGCCGCAGCGCCTCGGCGAGGTAGTCGCCGTACTCGCGCTTGTCGCCGTCGCAGAAGACCAGGTCGTAGTGACCGTCGGTCAGGCGCGGCAGCACGTCGAGCGCCGAGCCGTTGATCAGGCGTGCGCGCTGCGAGGGGATGCCTGCCTCGGTGAAGGACTTCTTGGCCAGTCGCTGGTGCTCGGCCTCGGTGTCGACCGTGGTGAGCACTCCGTCGGAGGTCATGCCGCGCAGCAGCCACACCCCGGACACGCCGGTGCCGGTGCCGATCTCGACGACGGCTCGCGCCTCGATGACCGAGGCCAGGAACCGCAGGGCGGCCCCGGCGCCGGAGCCGACCGGGCTGACCCCGACCTCCTGTGCCCGCGCCCGTGCGTTGCCCAGGACCTCGTCCTCGGCGACGAACTGCTCGGCGTAGGTCCAGCTTGCGGGCTTGATTCCGGTGGAAATGGCTCCCCCTCAGGGTGGTGACGTGCTCAGGCGGACTCTAACCGATCGTGGGCACCCCGGTTCGCAGCGTCGCCTCGGCAGACCCTCAGCCGGTTCTCAGCCCCGGTCACTAGCGTCGAGCCATGAGCGGCGTGCAGACCGAGGAGACGACGGTCGGCCCGCTGCGTCCCGCCGAGCCGGGGGCCTGTGCACCCCCCGCGCCGCCCGAGCCCGCCGAGCTGGTACGCCGCCACCGGGGCCGCGTGCTGCGGCTCGCGACCCGCCTGACCGGCAACCGCTCCGACGCCGAGGACCTCACCCAGGAGGTCTTCGTCCGCGCCCTCACCTCCGCCGACACCCTGCGTGCCGACGGCGTGGAGGGATGGCTGCACCGGGTGACGACCAACCTGTTCCTCGACCACGCCCGCCGCCGGGCCCGCACGCGGGTCGACCCCTGGGGTGAGCACCTGGAGGCCCGGATCCGGCCCGCCGAGGCCGCCGACACCGAGCTGCTGGGCGAGACCTTCGAGTCGGACGTGGAGATTGCGCTGACGGCCCTGGCCGCACCGCTACGGGCGGTCGTGGTGCTCGTCGACCTCGAGGGACTCAGCTACGCCGAGGCGGCCTCCGTCCTGGACCTGAAGGTGGGCACGGTGCGCTCGCGCCTGCACCGGGGCCGTTCGCAGCTGAGGCGAGCGCTGGCGCACCGTGACCCGCGCGCCGCCCCGTCCGTCCCGCCGCCGGAGCGGGCCACCCGTCGCGGTCCCCGCGTCCGTCCGCCCGTGCTGGGTGTGCCGAGCCTCGGTCTCTGACCGCGCCCGGGGCCACCCGGTCGACGGCGAGCTCGCCCCCGATCGGCGTACTCGGGCGCCGGGTTGCACCCCATGGGGAACAATGGCCCGGTGAGTGCACCCGGGGACGAGCCAGCAGCCGAGGACAGATCCGGCGCGCGGGAGGGCGACACCCGACCGATCCCGACCGGCCCCGGCCCCTACGCGCCCGGACCGGGTTCTCCCTGGGCCTCCTCGACGCCGGGTCAGGGTCCCCAGCAGGGTCCCCAGCAGGGTCCGCAACAGGGTCCGCCCGGCTACGGCCCGCCACCCGGATGGGGTCGCCCTCCCGTCGGCCCCGCTGGTCCCGGCCGACCCCTGTACGGTCCGCCCGGCCCGGGCTTCGGTCCCGGCCCCGGCTCCGGCCCCGGCTACGGGCCCTACGGCCCGCCCCGGGCTACCAGCCCGGCCCGGCCCGGCGCGGCTACGGGTGGGTGGTCCCGGTCGCGATCGCGTCGGCGCTCGTGGCCGGTCTCGTCGGCGGCCTGCTCGGCGGCGGTCTGCTGCTCGGGCTGCGATCCGACGGCGGCAGCGGTGTCGGGCTGGGGGACGACCCCCTCGCCGAGGAGTACGCCGAGCCCCTCGCGCCCGGCAACACCAGCGTGGCGGCCGTGGCCTCCCGGCTGCTGCCCAGCACCGTCCAGGTCCGGGTCGCCAACGGCGAGGACGCCGAGGCCCAGGGCGGCACCGGCTCGGGCTTCGTGGTGGACCGCGCCGGTCACGTCATCACCAACAACCACGTGGTCGCGATCGCCGAGGAGGGCGCGGAGATCGACGTCGTCGACTCGAACGGCCGCGCCCGCACGGCGACGGTGGTGGGACGCAGTCCCGTCTACGACGTCGCCGTCCTCGACGTGAAGGACCCCCGCGGGCTGCGCCCCGCCGCGCTGGGCAGCTCGCGCAGGATGGTCGTGGGTCAGACCGTGGTCGCCATCGGCTCGCCCCTGGGGCTGTCCAGCACCGTCACGTCCGGCATCGTCAGCGCCCTCGACCGGCCGGTCAGCGTGGGGGCGGAGGACGACTCGTCGTACATCAACGCGGTGCAGACCGACGCCGCGATCAACCCGGGCAACTCCGGGGGACCGCTGGTCAACCTGCAGGGGCAGGTGGTGGGCGTCAACTCGGCCATCGCCACCACCGGTGGCGGCTTCGGCGGCCAGGGCGGCAACATCGGGGTCGGTTTCGCGATCCCGATGGAGCAGGTCCGCTTCACCGCCCGCCAGATCATCGAGACGGGCGAGGCGGAGTACCCCGTCATCGGCGCCAGTGTGCGCACCAGCAGGAACCGTCCGGGCGCCGACATCATCGAGGTCGAGGACGGCACCCCGGCCGCGGAGGCCGGGCTGCGCACCGGCGACCGGGTCACCGCGATCCAGGGCACCTTCGTGTCCGACGCCAACTCGCTGATCGTCAAGATCCGTAGCCAGCGTCCGGGTCAGACGGTGAGGCTGACGGTGGTGCGCGACGGCGACGAGCAGGAGGTCGACGTCACGCTGGCCGGCCGCGTCGGCTGAGGCCGCCCCCGACGGGCATCGGGGACCGGGTGGCCCCGGTCGCTCAGGTGGCCTCGTGGTCGTACGGCGGCCGCTCGCCGGAGCGCAGCGGCGGCGCCGCAGGAGTCTTCGGGCCGTCGTCCTCGTCGTCCTCCCAGGCCTCCATGACGTGCTTGCGGATGGCCCGGCGGGGGTCGAGGTCGGTCAGCTCGAAGTCGGCGTACTCGGGGCCGAGCTCGGTGCGGATGTCGTCGCGCGCCTGGCGGGCGAGACCGCGGACCTGGCGGATCATGCGGCCGGCCTGACGGGCGAAGTCGGGCAGCCGGTCCGGTCCGAAGACCAGCATGGCCACCACGCCGATGACCAGGAACTCGGCGAACCCGATCCCCATCATCGCCGCATCGCCTGCATCACCCGCACAGCATCCCCCACCGGCACGACGCGGCTCAGCGTTTCCCGGCCGGGGCCAGCCCGAGCTGCATGCCGGCCAGCCCGCGGCCGCGGCCGGAGAGACGCTCGGCGATCGAGCTGAGCGAGCGGGCCGCCGGGGCGTCGGGGTCGCTGGTGACCAGGGGCTTGCCCAGGTCGCCCCCGGCCCGGAGCCGCTCGTCGAGCGGGATGTCGCCGAGCAGCGGCACGTCGTACCCCAGGCGCTGGGACAGCGTGCGGGCGACCCGCTCGCCGCCGCCGGTGCCGAAGACGTCGAGACGGTGCTCGGGGCCGCAGTGGGGGCAGGGGAGGAAGGACATGTTCTCCACGACGCCGACGACACGCTGGTGCATCATCGAGGCCATCGTGCCGGCGCGCTCGGCGACCTCGGCGGCCGCCTCCTGCGGGGTGGTGACCACGACGACCTCGGCGTTGGGCAGGTGCTGGCCCAGTGAGATCGCCACGTCGCCGGTGCCCGGCGGGAGGTCGAGGAGCAGCACGTCGAGGTCGCCCCAGTAGACGTCGGCCAACATCTGCACGAGCGCCCGGTCGAGCATGGGTCCGCGCCAGGCGACGACCTGGTCACGCCGCGGCTTCAGCATGCCGATGCTGATGACCGAGGGGCCCTCCTCGGTCGGCACGGGCATGATCATCTCCTCCACCTGCGTGGGCCGGTGGTCGGCGATGCCGAGCATGGCGGGCACGGAGTGGCCGTAGATGTCGGCGTCGACGATGCCGACCTTGAGGCCGGCCCGCGCCATCGCGGTGGCGAGGTTGACGGTGACCGAGGACTTGCCGACACCGCCCTTGCCGGAGGCGACCGCGATGACGCGGGTCAACGAGCCGGGCTTGGCGAACGGGATCTCCTTGGGGGCCTTGCCGCCGCGCAACGACGCCTGCAGGTTCGAGCGCTGCTCGTCGTTCATCACGCCGAACTCGACGGCGACGCGGCTGACGCCGGGGAGCTTCGCGACCGCGGCGGTGACGTCGTTGGTCAGGGTGTCGCGCATCGGGCAACCGGAGACCGTGAGCAGGATCCTCACGTCGACGTCGCCGTCGTCTCCGACACGGATCTCGTCGACCATCCCGAGGTCGGTGAGGGGGCGGCGGATCTCGGGGTCGTTGACGGTCGCGAGGGCAGCGGTGATCTGCTCGGTGGACGGGGAGGTCATGCCCTCAGCCTACGTGTCCGCCGGTGTCGCTCCCGCGGCGTCCGGGGTCGGGTTGGTCACGCGGCTCGAGGGGCTCGTCGAGGGCCGCGGAGGGCTCGTCGGGCGCCATCCGGTCATCGATCTCGGACAGCAGCGTCCGCAGCTCCGAGCGCACGTAGTCGCGGGTCGCGACCTCGCCCAGCGCCATCCGCAGGCTGGCCATCTCGCGGGCCAGGAACTCCATGTCGGCGTGGGCGCGGGAGTTGGCCATCCGGTCGCCCTCGGCGATGACGCGGTCGCGGTCCTCCTGCCGGTTCTGCGCGAGCAGGATCAGCGGGGCGGCGTACGACGCCTGGAGGCTGAGCATGAGGGTGAGGAAGATGAACGGGAACGGGTCGAACGTCGCGTCGTCGGGGGCCAGCCAGTTGTAGGTGAGCCAGGCGATGACGAAGCCGGACATGTAGAGCAGGAACCGTGCGGTGCCCATGAAGCGGGCGAAGCGCTCGGCGAAGCGGCCGAACGTGTCGTCCTCGAGCTGGGGGCGCAGCGGGACCAGGCGGCGGGCGTCGCGCGGCTGGTCCAGGCGGGGGGCACGTCGCTCGCGGGCGCCCTCGGTGCCCGGCTCACGCCTGGCCACGGAGCCTCCCGGGCAGCGACCGCGCGGCGCGCGCGGCGGTGGGCAGGCGGCTCCCGGCGGAGTCGTGGTCGCGCCAGTTCTCCGGCAGCAGGTGGTCGAGCAGGTCGTCGACGGTGACCGCGCCGAGCAGCCGGTTGTTGTCGTCGGTGACGGCGGCGGCGACGAGGTTGTACGTCGCGAGGTGGCGTGCGACGTCCTCGAGGGTGTCGCCGACCTTGAGGGCGGTGACGCCCTCGTCGACCACCGAGCCGACCAGGGTGCTGGGGGGCTCGCGCAGGAGCCGCTGGATGTGGGCGACGCCGATCATGCGGCCGGTCGGCGGCTCGAGCGGCGGGCGGGTGACGTAGACGAGCGCGGCCAGGGACGGCGTGACCTCGGCCTGGCGGACGTGGGCGAGCGCCTCGGCCACCGTCGCGTCCGGGGGCAGGATGATCGGCTCGGTGGTCATCATGCCGCCGGCGGTGCGGTCCTCGTAGGACAGCAGGCGGCGGACGTCCTCGGCCTCGTCCGGCTCCATGAGGGCCAGGAGCGCCTCGGCCGTCTCGGGCGGGAGCTCGGCGATCAGGTCGGCGGCGTCGTCGGGGGACATCTCCTCGAGGACGTCGGCGGCGCGCTCGTCGTCGAGCTGACCGAGGATCTCGACCTGGTCCTCCTCGGGCAGCTCCTCGAGGACGTCGGCGAGCCGCTCGTCGGCCAGCGCGGCCGCGACCTCGCCGCGCCGCTTGGGGGGCAGGTCGTGGATGACGTGAGCGAGGTCGGCGGCCTTCATCTCCTCGAGCGCGGCGAGCAGGTGGGTGGCGCCCTGGGCCTCCTCGGGGGTGAAGCCGTCGATGTCCTCCCACTCGAGGACGTGGGTCTGGCCCTTGCGGCCGAAGCGCTTGGAGCCCTCCTGCAGGGCGACGCGGCTGATGACCCAGTCGCGGCTGCGCTCCTGCTCGATGGCGAGGTCGTAGACGGTGCCCTGGAGGTCGCTGTGGCGGGCGGAGGCCCTGCGGTCGAGCATCTCGGCCACCACGCGCGTCTCGCCGGCCCGCTGCTCGAACCGCCGCATGTTGACCACGCCGGTGGTGATCACCTGGCCGCTGCCGATGCTGGTCACCCGGGTCATGGGCAGGAAGACGTTGCGTCGTCCGAGGACCTCCACGACGAGCCCGAGCACGCGTGGGCGGCGGCCGCCTGGGCGCAGCAGGATCACGAGGTCGCGGACCCGACCGACCTGGTCGCCCGCCGGGTCGAAGACCTGGAGCCCGGTCAGTCGGCCCACGAAGACGCGGCTGGGGGAGGTGGTCACGACGTCAGGGTAGTCCCCGCGCACCGGGCTCCTGGAGCCGATCACCCGAGCCCGCGGGGCGCGTCGCACGGCGGTGGCGGCGCCCCGCTCGACTGGTACCCACGAGGCGCTTGTGACTGATGTGACAGAAGTTGTCCATGTTGTCATGGCGTGTCGTGTTGGTCGTGGTGATCCCTTTGGTGCATTCTGCCCCACCCGTCCCACAGGTGTTCTACCGTCGTCCCACTGGGAGAGCTGGTAGACGTACCCCCACCGCATCGCGGTCGTCTGCCACACGATCGAAGGAGTCCGCATGCGCACGTCCATGGCCGCCCGCACCACCGGGGTCGACCCGACCCGACCCACCTGGTGGCTGCCCACCGTCGGCACGCTCGTGCTGACGCTGGCCGCCCTGCTCACCGGGCTGGTCCTCACCGGCCCGACGCCTGATGCCGGCCCGCCGACGGTCACCACGCCGTTCTCGCGGATGGCCAGCACCACCCCGATCCTGCGGGTCGCCAGCTTCAACGTCCTCGGGGCCAACCACACCGACGGCCCGAAGGCGAACAAGAAGAGCTTCCCGAGCAGCACGGTGCGTACGCCGGCGACGGTGAAGATCCTCGACAACAACGGTGTGGACATCGTCGGCTTCCAAGAGCTCAACCGGGTCCAGCACGACCAGTTCATGGGGCTGACCAAGGGCGCCTGGGACATGTATCCCGGCGACGAGCTGACCAACTACGCCACCCACAACTCCATCGCGTGGCGCACCGCGAAGTGGGAGCTGGTCGAGGCGAACACCATCCCCATCACCTACTTCGACGGCGTCCGGGTCCCGATGCCCTACCTGCTGATGCGGCACAAGGCCTCCGGTCGTCTGCTGTGGGTGGCCAACTTCCACAACCCGGCGAGCACCCGGCACCGCAGCCCGCAGCTGAAGTGGCGGACGATGGCGAAGAACGACGAGGTCGCGCTCGCGAACCGGATCCACGAGACCGGTGTGCCGCTGGTGATCACCGGCGACATGAACGAGAAGGAGACCTATCACTGCGCGATGACGTCGCGGGCTCCGATGCGCGCGGCGAACGGCGGGTCGGTGGGCACCACCAAGTGCGTCGCCCCCCGCGACACCCGCATCGACTGGATCTTCGGCTCCTCGTTCCTCAGGTTCTCCAACTACCTGGCGCAGCGCACCCCGTTGGTCCAGCGAACCACCGACCACCCGGTGATCCTGGCCGACGTGGCCGTGCCGGTGGGCACGCGCAACCGGGGTCTCTGACCCCCGCGCCCCCGGCCGGTCAGCCGGCCGGGCTGTGGTCAACTGCACAAGGCGTCTGGGGCTACCGAGAAGTAGCATGGCGGGCGGTGGCGAGGTCGATCTCGCCGCCGCCCGTTGTGCTTCCCGGGCCGCCGTGACCGAGCGCCCCGTGCCTGTCGTCGAAAGGACACGCCATGCCCCGCCTGTGCGAGACCGAGGGTCTGACCGACATCCAGGAGGAGATCCTCAAGGCGGTCCGGGTCTTCGTCGAGGAGAAGATCCTGCCGGTGGCCACCGAGCTGGAGCACAAGGACGAGTACCCCACCGAGATCGTCGAGGGCCTCAAGGAGCTCGGTGTCTTCGGCCTGATGATCCCCGAGGAGTACGGCGGCCTGGGCGAGTCCCTGCTGACCTACGCCCTGGCCGTGGAGGAGATCGCCCGCGGCTGGATGAGCGTCTCCGGCGTCATCAACACCCACTTCATCGTGGCCTACATGCTCATGCACCACGGCACCGAGGAGCAGAAGCAGAAGTACCTGCCCCGGATGGCCACCGGCGAGGTGCGCGGCGCGTTCTCGATGTCCGAGCCGGGCTGCGGCTCCGACGTCGCCGCCATCACGACCAAGGCCGTGGTCTCGACGAGCTCGACCGACGGTGCGCCGGAGAGCTACTCGATCACAGGCCAGAAGATGTGGCTGACCAACGGCGGCTCGTCGAACCTCGTCGCGGTGCTGGTCAAGACCGACGAGGGCGCCGACTCCGTCTACAAGAACATGACGACCTTCCTGGTGGAGAAGGAGTCCGGCTTCGGCGAGACCGCTCAGGGCGTCACCATCCCCGGCAAGATCGAGAAGATGGGCTACAAGGGCGTCGACACGACCGAGATGATCCTCGACGGCCACGAGATCTCGGCCGACCAGATTCTCGGCGGCGCGCCCGGCAAGGGCTTCTACCAGATGATGGACGGCGTCGAGGTCGGCCGGGTGAACGTGGCCGCCCGCGGCTGCGGGGTCGCGAACCGCGCCTTCGAGCTCGGCGTCTCCTACGCCCAGCAGCGCGAGACCTTCGGCAAGAAGATCGCCGAGCACCAGGCCGTGCTGTTCCGCCTCGCCGAGATGGCGACCAAGGTCGAGGCCGCGCACGCGATGATGGTCAAGGCCGCGCGGGTCAAGGACAAGGGCCAGCGCAACGACCTCGAGGCCGGCATGGCGAAGTACCTCGCCTCGGAGTACTGCTCGCAGGTCGTCGAGGACTCCTTCCGGATCCACGGCGGCTACGGCTTCTCCAAGGAGTACGAGATCGAGCGGCTCTACCGCGAGGCCCCGATGCTGCTCATCGGCGAGGGCACCGCGGACATCCAGCGGATGATCATCGGCCGCCGGCTGCTCGACGTCTACAAGGAGCGCTGAGCCGCCCCCGGGCGGGGTGGCAGGCTGGCCTCGTGGACCTGGTGCACGCCCTGACCGAGCAGACGCAGGCCTGCGCCGCCATGGGCTCACCCATGTATGCCGAGCTGCTGGCACGGACGGTGAGCGCCCTCGAGGGCGACGACGAGGCAGGCGTCGTGCTGCGCACCGTCCTCGCCGGCCACGAGGACGCCCCCGGTCCGTCCGCCCTCGGCCTGCGCCTGCTCGGGTCGGTCCACCGCATGGTGCTGGAGCGCCGCGCGGGCTCACTGGCGGCGTACTACCCGTCCGTGGGTGGGACCTGGGAGCCCGACGGGGGCTGGCGCGCCTTCGTGGCCCTGCTGGCCGAGCGGCCCGACGAGGTCCGCTCGTGGCTCGACCGGCCCCCGCAGACCAACGAGGTGGGGCGCGCGACCGCTCTCTACGGCGGCCTCCTGCAGCTGCGGTCCCGGGTCGGCGACCTGCCGGTGCGGCTCGTGGAGATCGGCTCCTCGGCCGGGCTGAACCTGCGCGCCGACCGTTACGCCTACCTCGACGAGACCGGGCGACGCTTCGGCCCCGCGGACGCCGGGCTGGTGATCGCGGGCGCGTGGCGCGGACGACCGCTCGAGCCCTGGCCGGGGCTGCAGGTCCTCGAGAGGGCCGGCAGCGACGTGATGCCGGTCGACGTCGGCTCGACCGAGGGCCGACTCGCGCTCACGGCGTACGTCTGGCCCGACCAGACCGTCCGTCTGGAGCGGCTGCGCGCCGCCTTCCGGGTGGCCGAGGCCGTGCCCGCGGAGGTACGTCGCGCCGCGGCCGGTGACGTGGTGGACGCGCTCACGACGAGGTCCGGCACGGTCACGGTGCTGTGGCACTCGGTGATGTGGCAGTACCTCTCGGTCGAGGAGAAGTCGCGGGTGCTCGACCGTCTCGGCGCGCTCGGCGCCGAGGCCACCGCGGACGCCCCGCTGGCGCACCTGCGCGCCGAGCCCTCGCGCCGCGTCCCGGGCGGCGAGCACGAGTTCCTGGTCCGCCTGACGACCTGGCCCGGCGGGACCGAGGAGATCCTCGGCACGACCGTGGGCCACGGGGTCCCGACGACCTGGGAGTGAGCCGGCCCGAGACGCCGCCCGGTTCGGCGGAGCCCTGGGCGGCGTCGTCGCGCCGGTCTAGGGTCGACCCATGAGCAACCCGCGCGCCGGTCAGCCTGCCGAGCCCTCCGACCTCGTCGACGTCGCCCACCTGGTCACGGCCTACTACACCGGGTGTCCCGACCCGGCCGAGATCGGGCAGCGGGTCGCCTTCGGCACCTCCGGGCACCGGGGGAGCAGCCTCGACACCGCCTTCAACGAGGCCCACATCCTCGCCACCACCCAGGCCATCTGCGACTACCGCCGCGAGCAGGGCACCGACGGGCCGCTGTTCCTCGGGCGCGACACCCACGGGCTCTCCGAGCCGGCCTGGGCCACCGCCCTCGAGGTGCTGGCCGCCAACGACGTGACGGCGATGGTCGACGACCGCGACGGCTACACCCCCACCCCCGCGGTGTCCCACGCCATCCTGCGGGCCAACCGCGGCAAGGCGACGGGAGTAGCGGGGTCTCGCCGACGGCATCGTCGTCACGCCCTCGCACAACCCGCCCCGCGACGGCGGGTTCAAGTACAACCCGCCCCACGGCGGGCCAGCCGACTCCGACGCCACCGGGTGGATCGCCGACGCCGCCAACGCCTACATCGAGGCCGACCTCGCGGGGGTGGAGCGGGTGCCCTTCGGTCGCGCCCGGGCCGGCGCGACGGCGTACGACTTCCTCGGGACCTACGTCGACGACCTGCCCTCGGTGCTCGACCTCGACGTCGTGCGGGACGCCGGGGTGCGCATCGGCGCGGACCCCCTCGGTGGGGCCGCGGTCCACTACTGGGGCGAGATCGCCGAGCGTCACCGCCTCGACCTGACCGTCGTGAACCCGCTGGTCGATCCCACCTGGCGCTTCATGACGCTCGACTGGGACGGCAAGATCCGCATGGACTGCTCCTCGCCGTCGGCGATGGCCTCGTTGATCGGCAGCAAGGACGAGTTCCAGATCGCCACCGGCAACGACGCCGACGCCGACCGCCACGGCATCGTCACCCCCGACGGCGGTCTGATGAACCCCAACCACTTCCTGGCCGTCGCCATCCAGTACCTCTACGGCGGCGCCCGGCCGGACTGGCCGGAAGGCGCGGCGATCGGCAAGACGCTGGTGTCGTCGTCGATGATCGACCGCGTCGCGGAGTCGCTGGGACGCACGCTGCGCGAGGTGCCGGTCGGGTTCAAGTGGTTCGTGCCCGGGCTGCTCGACGGGTCCGTCGCCTTCGGCGGCGAGGAGTCGGCCGGAGCCTCGTTCCTGCGCCGCGACGGCTCGGTGTGGACGACCGACAAGGACGGCATCCTGCTGGCACTGCTGGCCTCGGAGATCCAGGGCCGCACCGGGCGCTCACCCAGCGAGCACTACGCCGACCTGACCGCGCAGCACGGCGCTCCGGCGTACGCCCGGGTGGACGCCGCGGCCGACCGGGACCAGAAGGCCAAGCTGGCGAAGCTGTCGCCGGAGGACGTCACCGCGACCGAGCTGGCCGGCGAGGCGATCACCGCCAAGCTCACCGAGGCCCCCGGCAACGGCGCCAAGGTCGGCGGCCTGAAGGTGACCACCGAGAGCGCCTGGTTCGCCGCGCGCCCTTCGGGCACCGAGGACGTCTACAAGATCTACGCCGAGTCGTTCCGCGGCGCCG
This sequence comes from uncultured Actinomycetota bacterium, assembly GCA_963762755.1. GTDB lineage: Bacteria > Actinomycetota > Actinomycetes > Propionibacteriales > Nocardioidaceae > Marmoricola_A. The sequence goes on from CAVXMH010000023.1 coordinate 94,499, forward strand.
ACCACCTCGCCGAGGTCCAGGAGGCCGCCCGCGAGGTGGTGTCCGCGGCCCTGGGCTGAGGAGCCCCGGCCAAGGCCCGGACTGCCCGGCGGGATCGACCGCGTCCACCGCGAGGCGCCCGTGCTGCTCATCGGTGAGTGAACCGTCGACGTCCAGCGGCCGTCGCTCAGGACGCCGGTCCCCGGCGGCGCGGGTCGTGGATCCGGGTGCGCCACGACCTCCGGCCGCGTGAGCTCGGCACGTCGTCATCGGGCGATCTCCACGTGACCCCACTGCCTGGCACGCTGGCGTCGAAGGACAGGGGGTAGCCCAGTGCCGCGCTGTCCACGAGGTAGAGCGCAGCCAACCGCGCCCGGGTGGCGGACGACAGCGCGTCCAGCGACCGGTCGGCCTCGACGCGCGGACCCATGCGGTGGGGCACCTTGCGGCCCAGACGAGGGATCTCGAGCCGTGCGGCGACGCGGGACATGATCCAGTCGAGCCCGTCCTCGAACCGGTAGACGTCCATCTGCGGGAGGAGGAACTCGGTCTGCGGCCGGAAGTGGTTGCCCCCGACGCTCGGGTCGAGGTCGTAGCGGTCGAGCCAGTCGTTGGCGAAGGAGTCGAAGTCGGGGACGGGCTTCCCGGCCTTGGCCTTGAGCCCCGCTCGCCACACGCGCTCGCTGCCGAATCGCGCCACCGGGTCTCTCACCACCGTGAACACGCTGTCGAACTGCAGGCCGGGGAACTCCTCCACCAGGTTGGTGGCGGTCAGGTGCTGCGGGTGGCAGCCGTACGAGGTCAGTGACGTGCTGCGGTAGCTCTCGTCGAATCCGGCACGCCGGAAGGCTGCCTCGATGGACGTGCCACCGGTCTTGGGTATGTGGACGAAGAGGACGCGACGCCCGCGGTGCTCGTAGATGGGCATGATCAGTCCGATGGGCCCCGCGGGGCCGCCGCGGAGGTACGACGTCGCTCGTCGGCCAGACGTGCGTAATGGGCCCAGTGCTGTTGTTGTCGTGTGATCGTTCGTCTCCATGGCTTGAAGGGGCCGACCCAGTGCACCACGGCCGGGTTGTCGACGACCTCGCGGTACGGCCACGAGTTCCAGCGCTCCGGGAGGATGACGAGCTCGTCGCCGGCGTAGAACTGCATGACGTCCTGGTCGTTCAGGCTGTAGCGCGAGACCCACGGAACGAACGTCCGGCAGAAGTCGTCCTCGCGCATCCTGTCGAGGTCGAGCACGAGGACCCCGGCGTTGAGGCCACGCGCGCGGTGGCTCGCGCGCTGCAGGACGACGTCGCGAAGCTCGCCGGCGAGGTCCGGTGCAAGCCTGGCCGATGCCTGGACGGCGACGTTCTGGACGAAGAACTCGCTGCTGCGCGCTGCCACCGGGGCACCGGCGAGGTCCCAGTCGAAGAGACGCCCCACGTCGTCGAGCACGAGCGCGTCGATGTCGATGTAGACCGTGCGTGAGACGTCGTCGAGGATCTCCGGCAGGAGCAGCCGGTCCATCGTGGATGCCGTGATGTGCTTGAGGAGGCGTCCACCATGGTCGACTCCGTCGCACGGGAAGAAGGACAGCCCGACCGTCGGGTGGGCGGCCGCCAGCTCTTCCTCCACCTCGACCCCGACGCCCCGCGTCAGGATGGTCATGCGCAACGGTCGTGAGGTGTTGCGGACGATGGCCTCGATCGTGACCGGCAGCTGGTCGCGGAGGTTGTGATCGGTTGCCAGGGAGACGTGAACGGCGTCTGGTGCGCTCTCCTGTGGACCGTAGGTGCGCCCCGCTGATCTGATCCGGGCGGCGGTCTCGAGGACCGAGTCGTCCAGCGGCGTTTCGGCGCCCGGCTCCTGCGGGTGGTCGATGTCGGCTTCCACGTCCGCGGCCCAGAAGCTGGCCCAGGCGGCGCGCACGTCCGCCGGCGGATCTCCGGCGGCGATCCTCCGCATCGCCTCCGCCACCGAGGCCAGCATCCGACGTGCGAGCTCGGCCTCCGACGCCAAGCCGTCGCGGCGGTGCACCGGGCCGTCGAGACGTGCGTGGCCCTGCCTGTCCCCCTGGAGCTCCACGTCGTGCCCGAGGCTCCTCGCAAGGACGAGTCGTCCCACGCTGGTGGTCGTCACCACCCCTGTGGTCGTGGACATCCTGCGAACGTCGCGAAGTGTCCGCCGCAGGGACTCGCGCTCCGCAGGCCCGACGCCGGACGCGACCTTGGGGCCGATCCGGGAGACCGTCGCCGTGGTCAGGGGCAGCGTCGACTCCACGCGACCCGAGTAGAAGGCCTTGACGTGGGCCTTGCGCAGGATCCGGACGGTCGCCCGGTCGGAGCAGCCGATGGGCTCCATTGCTCGCAGGTAGTCGACCGCGGGCTCCTCCAGCTCGGACGAGCCGACCAGGGAAAAGCCCAGGAAGAGCGGCTCGAGCGAAGGAGCGAACGGGAACTCGGGTCGGATCCGGAGGGGCGAGATCGGGAACCGGCCCGTGGCGATGGTCCACAGGGGATCCGAGACCGATGGCCAGGAGGAGAAGTCGCGGGGGATCAGGCGTACCGCCCCCTCGAGGAGGAGGTCGGTCGTCGGGGTCCCGCCCGCAGCGTCCGCGCCTGCCATCGCGTGCGTCACGAGCGCCAGACTCGCCACCGTTCCCAGGCAGGAGGGCGGTTCGCCCCCGGAGTCAGCGGCTCTCGGGAACGGCCCGAAGCAGGAGAGCACTGCGGCGACCGGCTCACGGGCAGGCTGGTCCGCGGCGGTCGCGGGAAGCAGCCACTGCCGCACGCGGACCTGCTTTCTGGTGGGGGGCAGCTCAGCCCAGCGGCGGCCGAGCTCGGTGACCGCCCGGTCTGCCAGGTCGGTCCGCCGAGCGCTGCGCAGCGTGCAGGCGATCGTCACCAGGTCGTCGGTCGAGACCAGGGAGAGGTGGTCGAACACGGCGACGACGAGGGCCTCGTCGTGGGTGAGAACACCGACACGCACCGCCGCGGTCGCTGCATGGGCGGCGATCATGGCCGGTGTCGTCCGATGGAGCTCGGACGCGACCAGGCGCGGATGGTCCTGGTGGTCGGCCGCGATCGCCATGACCAGGGGCACCTCGTCGTCCGTGATGCCGCTCGCCTCCAGCCGGAGGGCCAGCGCCACCAGCTCGGACGGCCGTCCGTTGGCCAGGAGACCGCGCGACGTGGAGAGCAGCGCCTCTCCCCACGTGCTCCCGGACACGAGCGCCTTCACGAACGTGGCTCGCTCGCGCTGCAACCTGGCCCGCTTGGCGTACGAGGAGACCTTCTTGGTGCTCGGCACCCGCTCCAGCTGCCGGCCCGCCACCGCCGAGGAGAGCTCGAGGGCCGCGCCCCCCAGTCTCTGGACCCTCCGTCGCCGTCGAGTCTCGACCTGCCTCGAGCGAGGGACCCCATCGGGGGTGGCCGCGGCCGCGACACCCGCGTCGCGAGAAAGGGCGTGGCTCGTCCATCGCGCGAGCCGACGGAGGTTGCTCATGCGGTGGCTCCTGTCATCGGTCAGGTGGGACCCGGCGGCCCGGAATTCCGGTACGGCCGATCCGCGGATTATCGCCGGTGCCGGCCGCGTCGCGGCGTGCAGGCGCGCCGGGCCTCGTGACGGGGTCGGGTCGCTCTCGCCCCACAGTGGCGCTGTGACCTACCGGAGCGACGCTGCGACCTGACCGCGCAGCACGGCGGCGGCGTACGCCCGCGAGGTCGTCTTCGCTGCCCTTGGCTGACGGACCGGGGCAGGGTCGTCAGGCCAGCTGCTCGATGAGCGCGAGCCACTGCGCAGCCACGCTCTCGGAGCTGTAGCGCCCGGCCAGCGCCTGCCCCGCCAGCCCGAAGCGGCGGCGGAGGTCGGCGTCGGTCATCAGCCGTCGCAGCGCGTCGGTGAGGGCCGCCTCGTCGCCCTGGGGCGCCAGCAGCCCCGTCGACCCGTCGTCGACCAGCTCCCGCACACCGCTGCAGTCGAACGCCGCGACGGGCAGGGCGGCGCTCATCGCCTCCAGCATCACCATGGGCAGGCCCTCGCTGGACGAGGAGATGGCGTAGACCGAGGACGCCAGCATCTCCTGCTCGAGCGCGGACGTGAAGCCCGCGAGCTCGACGGCCGGGGCCACCCCGAGCTCCTCGATCAGCCGCTCCAGCGGCTCGCGCTCGGACCCGCGCCCGAAGATGCGCAGCCGCCACGCGGGCAGCTCGGGCACCAGCGGGGCGAAGGCGCGCACGAGGCGGTCGAAGCCCTTGAGTGGCATCAGGGTGCCCGCGGCGACCACGACCGGGGCGTCCCAGGACTCCCGCGGCCGTCCGGTGGGAAAGGCGGCGGGTACGGCGTTGGGGATCGTCGCCAGCTTGTCGTCCGACCCGAGGTGGGCCTGCCAGGCTTCGCGGTTCTCATCCGTCAGCAGGACGAGCCGGTCGAGCAACGGCAGCGCGGCGGTGATCGCCTCGATGTCGTAGCCCTCGCGGATCTCGAACGACGTGTGCTCCACCGCCAGCGTCACGACGTGCTCGGGGGCCCACCGGGCGGCCGCCTGGTGCAGCGGTGGACGGTGGGTGACGAGGGTGCAGGGACCCAGCTCGCGCAGGTAGGTCTCCAACCGGCGGTCGGTCAACGCCGTCATGGCTTCGTCCGGGTCGCACAGCTCGCTCGGCCGGGCGTCCAGCGCCTGCGCCCGCGGGCCGAGGTTGGCCAGTGCTCGTGGCCGCAGGCTGCGCAGGTAGCTGACCGCGATGCGCTCGTCGAGCTCGTAGCGGGGCTTGCCTCGACGGAACAGCGCCACCAGCGAGACGTCGAGCCCGGCTCCGGCCAGGGCGTTGGCGAGGTTGCTCACGCTGCGCGTCACGCCCCCGGAGCCGTCGAGGTGACGGGTGAGCAGCACGACGGTGTGTCTCCGGTCCGGCGCCCCGTGGTCCTCCATCCGCTCAGCCTCCCCTGCGGCCGGTGCTAGGAGGCCGGGTGGCTCGGGGCGCCGAGGAGCCGGATGTCGGCCCGGCGGGCCACGACACGGCAGAGCATCGGGTCCTCGTCGCCGTACGGCGAGAGCCCGCGCGACTCCTGGAAGTACTCGACGGCGAAGCCGTAGCGCGGCCCGAGCTGCTCCCGGAAGACCTCGGCGTCCTGGTAGCGGCGGTAGTGCTTGCCGTGCGCCTTGGGCTGGCCCTCGTCGCCGAGCGTGCGGAACTCCGCCAGCAGGAGGTCGCCCGGACGGGCGGACGCGGTGATCTGGCGCAGCAGGTCGTCCTGCGCCCGCTCCGGGATCGCGTGCAGGAAGAAGCGGAGGTAGAAGCCGACCGGGCCATCGGCGCGTCCGGTCATCGACCCCAGGAGCCGCTCGACGGCGTCCAGGTCGGTGACGTCGCAGACCTCGAAGGACGCGCGCTCGCCGAGGCCCGCCTCCCGGGCGCTCTCGCGGGCGCGCCGAACGCCCTCCGGGGAGGCGTCGAGACCGAGGACGGTCTTCCCCGCGGCTGCCAGCGCACGGGCGTCGCGGCCGTCGCCGCAGCCGATGTCCACCAGGTGCTGGGGCGCGTCCTCGCGCTCGAGGACGAAGCGGCAGAACGACGACCCGTCGGTGAAGCGGTTGCGGCTGTAGAAGTTGGCCCAGTGCACCTTCGTCTGCTGCTCGGTGCTCAATCGGCCCTCGACGGACCACCCGGTGCGATCGATGGCCCAGTTGAAGCCCGGCTTGGGGCGTCGCCAGTCGTCGCCGTACAGGTGGGCCACGAGCTTCTCGGCCCCCACGGGCACGAGGATCTCCTCGTGCAGGAAGGGGGCCGCGGCGAGGCCGCCCCAGTCGTCGCGGGTGAAGGGGGTGGTGCCGGCCACCCCGAACGGGAAGGCGATCGCGCCCTGGTCGTCGAAGTAGCAGTGGAAGAGGTCGATGCGCTCACCCGGCCGCTTGGGGTCCGAGACGTGCAGCGCGGTGGCGCCGCACTCCACCTCGAGACCGTCGGCGACCAGGGCGAGCGCGATCTCGACGAGCTCCTCCGCGGCACGGGCGCCGTGGGTGTGCTCCGAGAGGTACGCCGTGTCGAAGTCGGCGTCGTGACCGATCGGACCGCCCTCACGGACCGCGCCGAGCAGCGTGCCGTAGATCGCGAAGGTCCGGTGGCCGAACTGCTCGGCGACCAGGTCGTGCACCCGGTGGTGCAGGCGCAGCATCGCGTCCTGCCACTGGCGATCCAGGGTCCGCGACAGCGCGACCTGACCCTGCTGGTTCAGCAGGTGCCCCTGGGCGAACTTCTCGCGCAGCTCGTGCAGGGTGTGCTTGGCGCGGCCACGCGGCTGCAGGAACATGCCGTGCCGGAAGATCGGTAGCGGGCGACCGCCGACCTGCACGCTCAGGCGCGTGCGCCGACCCAGGTAGGGCCAGATGCCGCGGATGCGGAACGAGAAGACGCGGATCTCGTCGGTGCTGTTGCGGCGGTCGTCGTCGGGTCCCGTGATCAGGGTGCCCTGCCAGTCGTGGCGCGGGTCCTGCGCGGTCCCGACGGTGTCGCCGCCAGGCTTGCCAGGCCTGGTGCCACTGCCCGAGCGCAGCGCGCTGTGGCTGCCCGACATCGAGGAGCTGGCGGTGGCGTAGGTGGAGGCCAGCACGAAGTCGTCGGCGACCAGGCTGACGCGCACCGGCGGCGCGTCCGCCGGCACGGACAGCCAGCCCACGACCAGCCGGCGCGAGACGTGCTCCACCATCCCGGCGATCGGAGCGGAGGAGGAACCGGACGAGGTGGCGGCGGTGCCCGGGAGCAGGCCCCGCTCCCGCACCCGACGGACGGCGGCGCGTCGCGCCCTGCCGATTCGAGCTCGCATGCAGGTCCGTCCTCGGGTCGTGGGAGAGGCCCGGCGAATCTAACGCATGGCCCCGGCCGCGCCGACGTGACAGGCTCGAGGTCCCAGCAGGGTCGAGAAGTTCGGCGAGGAGCAGATGATGGCTGATCACCACGGCGACGAGAGCGACGACACCGCCCAGGGCGCGGGGGACGACGTCAAGGCCCGGATGCGCGAGGCCCTCGAGCGCAAGAAGGCCCACGTCAGCGGGGTCGACGAGCACGGCCACAAGAAGGAGAAGGGCCACGGTCCCGACACCCACGGCCCGCTCGGTGGCGTTCCCATGCACCGGCGCAAGGCCGGCGGCGGGGGCGCCTGAGGCGTCGCCACCGGTCAGGCGCCGGGCGGCTGCTCCGGCAGCAGCGCCGCCACGGTGCGGATCGCCGCGTCGCTGAGGACCTCGGGCCCCAGGTCCTCGGGCATCGCACTCGAGGCGCCCGGGACGCCGTCGACCAGCAGCTCGGCCGGGTCGCCGACCACGCGGCACGGCGAGGCCTCCAGGTGCGCCACGATCCGCTCGGACTGCTGCTGCGCCCAGGCACGGGCGTGGTCGGGCAGCACGATCTCCACGGGAGACACCGACGACTGCACCAGCTGGTGGGCCAGACGGCGTACGACGCCGGTGGCACCGTCCGGCGAGACGCCCCCCGATGTGGGCGCCCGCAGGGCGTTGACGCGCCGCAGCACCTCGGCCTCGACCGCGCCCAGCGACACGTTGGGACGCGCGTCGTCGGGCACCGCGAAGCGGTCGGTGGGCAGGCCGACGGCGGTGAGGAAGCGTCGCCACAGCTCGGTCCGGCCGCTGCCCGCAGGCGGCATCGTCACCACCGTGACGTTGTCGGGCCCGACCCGCCCGGCCCACCGCGGCACCACGTGCGTCACGTCGTGGAGGGCGGCGAACTTCGCGACGAGGTCGGACTCGCCGATGATCGTCGGCTGCTGCTCCGGATGGGCGTCGAAGCGTTCCACCACACCCGCGACGAAGTCGCCCAGCGTCATCGAGCTGCCCCCCTTCACCGCCTGCTGCCACTCCGCGGGCACCGTGCGGGACAGCGGCCGCGCGACGTAGTGGACCCGGAGCGTGGCACCGGTGAGCTGCTCCTGGAGGCGACGGATCTGGTCGTCGGTGGCGCCCGCGAACAGCTCGTGGCTGATCACCGCGGCGCGCTCCCCGGGTCCGGCGAGCCACTCGCGGGTCTCGTCGAGGAGCTGGTGGGCGGCGCTCCGCACCCGTCGCGGGTGCGGCATCCGGGTGTGCTGGTCGAGGGTCCAGGCGCAGAGGCGGAAGTGGTCCACCCGCCGGCCGGGCACCAACGTGCCCGCGGCTGCGAGCGCCTGCGCGTTGGCGTGCAGCGCCTGCTGGACGTAGGTGCTGCCGCTCTTCGGAGCACCGACGTGGAGGTGGAGCGTGGCCATCGGGCGAGCGTAGCGACCCGGTCGGTGTGGCGACTGTCACCGACGATCCGGGGTCCACGAGGTGGCGCGGCTTGGCAGGATGAGGCGACCCAGTCGTCGGCGTACCCAGGAGTGAGCATGCAGTTCGGCCGCAGCTACGAGGAGTTCGAGGTCGGCGCGACCTACAAGCACTGGCCCGGGAAGACGGTCACCGAGTTCGACGACCACATGTTCTGCCTGCTGACGATGAACCACCACCCGTTGCACCTCGACCAGAACTACGCCGAGGAGACCACCCAGTTCGCCAAGAACGTCGTGGTCGGCAACTACGTCTACTCGATCCTGCTCGGCATGTCGGTGCCCGACGTCTCGGGCAAGGCCATCGCCAACCTGGAGATCGAGTCGCTGCGCCACGTCGCGCCGACCTTCCACGGCGACACCCTGTACGGCGAGACGCGGGTGCTCGACAAGTGGGAGTCGACGTCCAAGGACGACCGGGGCGTGGTGCACGTCGAGACCATCGGCTACAACCAGGACGGCAAGGTCGTGTGCATCTTCCGTCGCAAGGTGATGGTGCCGAAGGACAGCTACCTCGAGGCCCGTGGTGGGGAGCAGCCGGGCCGCCCGGTCCCGCAGGCCGACAAGAACTGGTCCGGTCCCGACCAGGACTGAGCGGCGTACCCAGGGCAGGATGGACCCATGGCTACTGACGACAGCGAGCTCTGGCTGGTCCGGCACGGCGAGACCGAGTGGAGCCGGTCCGGCAAGCACACCTCGGTCACCGACCTCCCGCTGACCGACGAGGGGGAGCGCGTCGCGGGCGGGCTGCCCGCCAAGCTGTCCGGGGTGTCCTTCGACCGGGTCCTCACCAGTCCCCGGCTGCGGGCGCGGCGGACCTCCGAGCTCGCCGGGCACGGCGACGCCGCGGTTGACGACGACCTGGTGGAGTGGGCCTACGGCGAGTACGAGGGCATCTCGACCCCGGAGATCCGCGAGACGGTGCCGGGCTGGTCGATCTGGACCCACCCCGCGCCCGGCGGGGAGAGCGCCGCCGACGTGGCCGCGCGCCTCGACCGGGTCGTGACCGCCGCCCGCGAGGTCCCGCGCACGCTGGTGTTCAGCCACGGCCACGCGCTGCGGGTGCTGGCGGCCCGGTGGCTCGGGCAGCCGGTGGACCACGGCCGGTTCCTCCACCTCGACACCGCGACGGTCAGCGTGCTGGGCGTCGACCGGGGCACACCCGTGATCACCCGCTGGAACGCCTGACCCCGCCCCGCTCCCCGGGAGGCCGGGGGAGCAGGTCCCAGGCGGTGAGGGCTTCGACGAGCCCGTCGACCAGCGGCAGGCGCGCGAGCTCGTCGGCGTCGACCCAGCGGACCTCGTCGGCGTCGTCGCCGGCGCGGACGTCGGCCGGGTCGACCCCGGGGGCCGGTACGGCGACGAAGTCCTCGATCACGTAGACCACCCCGCCCGGTCCCGGCCGCTCGACCGTGCCGGCCAGCTCCTCGACGACGATCCGCAGCCCGGTCTCCTCGGCCACCTCACGCACCGCGGCCTCGGTGCTGGTCTCGCCGGGTTCCGTCCGCCCGCCCGGGACCGACCACAGACCGCGGCCGGGCTCCGTGCCCCTCCGGACGAGCAGGAGCTGGCCCCGCCCGTCCTTCACGACGGCTCCGGCGCAGGCCACGCGTAGGACGTCCACCGGGTCAGGGTAGGCGCCCGGCCAGGGAGGTCCCGGCGGACCATTGACGCCGCTCGGGGGCACCGGCCACGGTTGACCCATGTCGCTGCGTCCGGAGTGCCCGCGGTGCGCGCAGTCGCTGCAGGGGAGCGGTGAGGACTGGCGCTGCCCGACCCACCAGGAGCTGGCGCCCCTGTGGCGCGCTGCGGCGACCGACTACGAGTCCTTCGCGGAGTACCTCGGTCACGCCGAGCCCCTCGCCACCTGGCTGCCCTGGCCCCTGCCGCCGGGCTGGCAGGTGACCGACTTCGGCGCCGTCCGCGGCGTCGGGAGCGGCAGGGCCGCAGGCGAGGCCCGGGCCGCCGTCGTGGGCGTCGTGGGGGCCAGCGAGGCCGAGGGCGTGGTCGAGCTGGCGCTGGTGTCCGAGGAGCCGGGGGTCGGTCTCGGCGCGCGGGTGGCCGGCGTGGAGCAGGCGGACCCGGGACGCGAGGCCGGGGTCGGGTCACCGCTGCTCAAGATCCGGGTGGACGGCAACGCCGTACCGCTCTGGCCGGTGAGCGTGCCCGAGGACGAGCCGCTCCTGGACCGTGCCGTGCTGGTGGGGGAGGCGGCCGGGCGGTGGTTGTGGGTGGTGGTGCGACCGGCCTCGGCGGTGCTGCTGCTGCCGGACCTGCCGGAGGTGCTGGACGTGTCCGGGTTGGGGCCCGAGCTGATGGCCCTGCCGTTCGGGGTCGTGCCGCCCGCCTGGTGAACCGCGCACCGCACGCCGTACGGGCCGCCCGGGACGCGCGACTAGCCTGGGCGCGTGCGCATCGACCTCCACACCCACACCGCTCGCTCGGACGGGACCGTGACACCCACCGAGCTGGTGCGTGAGGCCGTGGCGGCCGGTCTCGACGTGCTCGGCCTGACCGACCACGACACCGCCGTGGGCTGGGACGAGGCACGGGCCGAGGCGGAGCACCAGGGGCTGCGGCTCGTCGAGGGCATGGAGATCAGCTGCCGTCACGCCGGGCGGAGCGCGCACCTGCTCGGCTACCTGCCGGACCCCGGCCACCCGCCGCTGGTCGCGGCGCTCGACGAGGTGCTGCGGGGGCGCGACGAGCGCATGCCCCGGATCGTGGCGAAGCTGCAGGAGCTCGGCTACCCCGTCACCGAGCAGGAGGTGGTGGCGAAGTCGGCCGGCGCCACCGCCCTCGGACGCCCGCACGTCGCCGACGTGCTGGTCGACCACGGGATCGTCGCCAGCCGGGACGAGGCGTTCGACCGCCTGCTCTCACCCGGCCGTCCGGCGTACGTCGCCCGGGACGCGGCCGACCTGAGCGTCATGATCGCCCTGGTGCGCGACGCCGGCGGCGTCAGCGTGCTGGCGCACCCGTGGGGCCGGCACGGCGACCGTGCCCTGGGGCGCGAGGGCTTCGCCGCCCTGCAGGAGGCGGGGCTGACCGGCATCGAGGTCGACCACCAGGACCACGACGCCGCCCAGCGCGCCGAGCTGGCCGCCATCGGACGCGACCTCGACCTCGTCCGCACCGGCTCCAGCGACTACCACGGCACCGGCAAGGTCGACCACGACCTCGGCTGCAACACCACCGACCCCGCCGAGCTCGACCGCCTCCTCGCCGCGGCCGAGGCCGCCCGCTCCGCCCGCCCCTGACCCGGGAGGCACGTCGGTTTCTCAAGGTATGCAGGCAAACTGGCACTCCCCATGGCGTCCGGAGCATGGGGAGTGCCAGTTCCCCGACATACCTTGGGAAACCGACACCCGGGGTCGGACCGGAGTCGGGTTACTTGCGGCCGAGGGACTGGAAGCGGGCCTGGAGCCCGGCGGGGGTGTACTTCGCGACGTTGGCCAGGACCTTGTAGCGGACGTCGGGCACCGAGATCGACCGTCCCCGGGTGAAGTCCTTCAGCGCGGTCGCGACCAGCGGGTCGACGTCGAGCCACAGCCACGAGGGTGCGGAGTCACGGCCGACGTCGATGCGCTCGTGGAACTCGGTGCGCGTGAAGCCGGGCAGGAGCGCCATCGTGCGGACACCGCGGTCGCGGTAGGTCAGGTCGGCCCACTGCGAGAGCTGCGTGACGTAGGCCTTGGCCGCCGAGTAGGTCCCCCGCGGCAGGTAGCCGGCGACGCTGGAGACGTTGATGACGCCGCCGTGGCCGCGCTCGACCATCGACCGCAGGGCAGCGTGCGAGAGTCGCAGCACGGCGGTGACGAGGACGTCGAGCATCTCCTGCTCGGCCTCGATGTCGTTGTCGAGGAAGCCGTGCTTCAGCCCGAACCCGGCGTTGTTGACCAGCAGGTCGACCGGGCGTGCGGGCTCCGCGAGGCGGGCCTCCACGGTCGCGAGCTGGGCGCGGTCGGCGAGGTCGGCGACGAGCACCTCGACCTCGACCCCGTGCGCGCGGCGAAGCGTGGCAGCCGCCTCCTCGAGGCGTTCGCGGTTGCGGGCCACGAGCACCAGGTCGTCGCCGCGGGCAGCGAGCTGCTGGGCGAAGGCGAGGCCGATGCCGGCGGTGGCGCCGGTGACGAGGGCGACGGAGCGCGACATGCCCCGAGCATTCCATGGACGGTGCGCGGTTGAGGCAACGGCCTCGGGCAGAATGCCCGCATGAGCACCGTACTCGCGATCGCGAACCAGAAGGGCGGCGTCGCCAAGACGACGACCGTGGCGTCGCTCGGTGCCGCCCTGGCCGAGCGCGGCCAGCGCGTCCTGCTGGTCGACCTCGACCCCCAGGCCTGCCTCACCTTCTCCCTGGGCATCGATCCCGAGGACCTCGAGCTCTCGGTGCACCACGTGCTGACCAAGGGTCTCGACCCGACCGAGGTCATCGTCACCACCGAGGAGGGCATCGACCTCCTCCCCGCGACGATCGAGCTGGCGCGCGCCGAGGCCGACCTGCTCACCCGCACCGGCCGGGAGTACGTCATCCGCGGCGCCATCGACGAGCTGCCGGACTACGACTGGGTGCTGCTGGACTGCCCGCCGTCCCTCGGGGTGCTGACCGTGGCGGCGCTCACCGCGGCGACCGGCGTGCTCATCCCGCTGCAGTGCGAGACCCTCTCCCACCGCGGCGTGGGGCAGCTGCTCGACACCGTCCACGACGTACGCCGCTTCACCAACCGCGGGCTGCAGGTCTGGGGCGTGCTGCCCACCCTGTACGACGGGCGCACCAACCACGCCCGCGCGGTGCTGGACAACATCTCCGAGGCCTACTCGCTCGACGTCGTCGAGCCACCGATCCCCAAGTCGATCCGCTTCGCCGAGGCCCCTGCGGCCGGGCAGTCGATCCTCAGCACCACCCGCAAGCACCGCGGCGCCGACGCCTACCGCGAGGTGGCCGGCAACCTGATGACGCGAGCGAAGGCCGGCGCCGGCGCATGAGCGACGCGGTGACGGTGCGCCGGGGGCGGGTCCTCGCCGCTGGTGCGGCGGCGATGGTCACCGGGACCGCGGTGGTGGGGGCGCTGATCGGCGTGGGGGGACCCACCAGCACCGGGGCGTACGCCGCGCCGCCCGCCACCGGCGTGACGCAGAGCGACGACGCGACCGTCGCCGGCTCGACCCAGGACCCGGCCGGCTCGGCCCACGACTCGGCGGATCCGCTCGCCCCGCGGCTGGAGACCAGCCCGGAGTCGCTCCGACGAGCCGACCCCCCGCTCGCCGTACCGGCCGACAGCGGGTCCGGGCGCCGCGTGGTGTTCGACATGTCCGACCAGCACGTGTGGCTGGTGCGCGACAACGGCAGGGCCGCCCGCAGCTACCCGGTGTCGGGCAGCGTCTACGACAACCTCGACCCGGGCACCTACGAGGTCTACAGCCGTTCCGAGCAGGCCTACGCCTTCGACGGCTCGGGGTCGATGCGGTTCATGGTGCGCTTCACCCAGGGCGACAACGCCGCCATCGGCTTCCACGACATCCCGATCGACACCGAGGGCCGCAAGGTGCAGACCCGCGCGGAGCTCGGCACCGCGCTGAGCCACGGGTGCATCCGACAGTGGCCCGACGACGCGCAGGCCCTGTGGCGCTTCGCCCCGGTGGGCACCACCGTGGTCGTCACCGCCTGACGCAGGTCGCCGGCTGCGCAGGATCTGCACAACCGGCGTCTCGTGCGGGGTCGCGGGTCAGTCGCTGGCGTTCGAGGCGGTCGCCTCGGCACCTGAGCCACTGCTGCGGCGTCGGTTGCGCTTGCGCGGCGGACGGTCGGCCGAGCCCTCGGCGGCCGGCGTCGACGACGCGGGGGCCGAGGACCCGGACGAGTCGCCCGAGGTCGCAGCGCCGTCGACCGGCTGCCCGTTGCGGGTGCGGCTGCGACTCCGGTTGCGGTTGCGCGCCGGGCGCTCGGCCGACGAGCTCGCGTCGGAGTCGCGGCCACCGGAGCGGCCGGAGCCACCGGAGCGGCCGGAGCCGCCGGAGCCGCCGGAGCGACCACCGGACGAGCCGACGAGCCGACGAGCCCGACGAGCCCGACGAGCCCGAGCCACCGCGAGCCTTGATGGTCGTGCCCGGCGTCTCCACCGGAGGTCCGACGCGGGGCTTGGCGTCGCGCGGGATGCCGAGGTCGTGGAAGAAGTGCTCGGATGTCGAGTAGGTCTCGGCCAGCTCCTCGAAGGGCAGCCCCAGGGTCTTGTTGATGACCTTCCACCGCGTGACGTCGGCCCAGTCGACGAACGTGATGGCGACGCCGGTGGCGCCGGCACGGCCGGTGCGGCCGATGCGGTGCACGTAGGTCGAGTCGTCCTCGGGGCAGTTGTAGTTGATGACGTGCGTGACGTTCTGGACGTCGATGCCGCGGGCTGCCACGTCGGTGGCCACCAGCACGCGCACCTTGCCCTCGCGGAACTTGGCCATCGCCTTCTCGCGGGCCACCTGGGCCATGTCGCCGTGCAGCGGCGAGGTCGGGAAACCCCGCTCGGCGAGGTCGTCGGCCACCCGCTGCGCCTGGCGCTTGGTGCGGGTGAAGCAGATCGTCAGCCCGGAGTTCTCCGCCTGCAGGATGCGGGCGAGCATCTCGACCTTGTCGAGGTCGTGCACCTGGTAGATGAACTGCGCGGTCGCGGGCACCATGTGGGTCTCCGCGGCGGACTCGGCGCGGATGTTGACCGGGTGGCGCATGTGGGTGCGCGCCAGGGCCACGATCGCGCCCGGCATGGTGGCCGAGAACAGCATCGTCTGCCGGGTGGCCGGCGTCTTGGACAAGATGCGCTCGACGTCGGGCAGGAAGCCGAGGTCGAGCATCTCGTCGGCCTCGTCGAGGACGAGGACCTTGACGTGCGAGAGGTCCAGCGCGCCGCGGTTGGCCAGGTCGAGCAGGCGGCCCGGCGTACCGACGACCACCTCGACGCCGGACTTGAGCGCGTCGAGCTGGGGCTCGTAGGGCATGCCGCCGTAGATGGTGAGGATGCGGGTGCCGCGGTCGGTGGCGGCGAGCTTGAGGTCGTTGGCCACCTGCACCGCGAGCTCGCGGGTGGGGGCGACCACGAGGGCCTGGGGCTTGTCGGGGGCAGCGAGGTCCTCGTGGTCCGGGTCGTGCGGAGCGACGGTGCGCTGCAGCAGCGGGATGCCGAACGCCAGCGTCTTGCCGGTGCCGGTGCGCGCCTGGCCGATGAGGTCGGTGCCGAGGAGGGCGACGCTGAGCGTCATCTCCTGGATCGGGAAGGGAGTGGTGATTCCGCCGCGCTCGAGGGCGTCGGCGATCTCGGGGAGGACCCCGAGGTCTCTGAAGGTGGTCAGGATCTTGGCCTTCGTCTCTTGAAAGTGTCACCTCATGGTATCGGTAGGCTGCGCCCATGACCGAACCGTCGCCCGAGGTGGCCGTGTCCGAGACCCCGTCGGGCGCGTCGTCCGGCTCCGCCAGCTCCGTCGCGCTGCAGGACCCGACGTACCGGGAGGCGGTCGTCGACCTGCTCGGCGCCATCGCGTACGGCGAGATCACGGCCTTCCAGCGGCTCGCCCAGGACGCCTCGGCCGCCCCGCTCCTGCGCGACAAGGCCGAGCTGGCCCGGATGGCTTCGCGCGAGCTGGGAAACTTCGAGCGGCTCTGCGACCACCTCGAGCAGCTCGGCGCCGACCCGATCGCGGCCATGGAGTCCTTCGTGGAGGCCTTCGACGCCTTCCACGTGCGTACGGCGTCCTCGGACTGGCTCGAGGGGCTGGTGACGGCCTACGTGGGGGACGGTCTGGCGGCCGACTTCTACAGCGAGATCGCCGCGTTCCTCGACGCCGACACGCGACGGGTCATCATCGAGAACCTGCGCGACACCGGCAACGCGGCCTTCGTGGTCGACCGGGTGCGTGCCGCGATCGCCGAGGACCACCGGGTCGGCGGACGCCTGGCGCTGTGGGGCCGTCGCCTCATGGGGGAGGCGCTGACCCAGGCGCAGCGGGTTGCGGCCGAGCGGGACGCGCTGACGGCGCTGCTCGCCGGCGGCGTCGACCGTCCGGGGATGGACCTCGCGGCGATCAGCCGACTCTTCACCCGGCTCACCGAGAACCACACCGCCCGCATGGAGTCGCTCGGGCTGGCTCCGTAGCCGGACGTCCGGGTCACCAGGTCTCGACGCCGCTCGCTGCTCCGTGGATCGAGCCCGTCGAGGTCGCCGGCGGGCGGGTCAGGAGCGGAAGCCGACCTGGCTCGACGAGGGCGACCCGAGCTCGACGTACGCGAGCTTGTCGGTCGGGACGATCACGCGACGTCCCTTGCTGTCGGTGAGGGCGAGCACCGAGGTCTCTCCGCTCAGCGCGGCGCTGACGGCCTTCTCGATGTCGTCGCTCGAGTCCTGGCTGTCGATGACGAGCTCGCGGTTGGCGAACTGCACCCCGATCTTGACCTCCACCGGTGACCTTCTCTCCGTCGTGCGTCGTCCTGCGCGTGTGGGGCGTCGGCGAGGGCCGGCGCGGGCCCCGGAGGGCCGTTGTCCACCCTACGGTGCCAGGTGGCAGCCGCTGGGCCCAGGAGTTGCTGCGGCGGACGGGTCTCGACGGGCTCGACCAGCGGCGGACGGGTCTCGACGGGCTCGACCAGCGTGGGCGGGTGGTGGGGGCGGTCAGGTCTGCTCGTCGGCGCGGGGGAAGCGGCTGATGCCGCGCCAGGCCAGGCCGGCGACGAGCTGGGCGGCGTCGGACTGGTCGATCTCGCCGCCCTCGGCGAGCCAGTAGCGGGCACTGACCTGCGCCATCCCCACCAGGGAGACCGCGAGCAGCCGGGAGGCCTCGGCCGAGAGGCCGGTGTCCTCGCTGATGACGTGGGTGATCTCGTCGGCGCACACCGAGGTGACCCGGTCGACCTGGGCGCGCACGGCGGGCTCGTTGGTGAGGTCGGACTCGAAGACCAGCCGGAAGGCGCCCTGGGCGTTCGCGACGTAGTCGTAGAACACCTGCATGGTGGCGATCACGCGCAGCTTGTTGTCGGTCGTCGAGGCCAGCGCCACCTTGGTGGCGTCGATGATCCGGTCCGAGGACTGCTCGAGCAGCGCGAGGTAGAGGTCGAGCTTGCCCGGGAAGTGCTGGTAGAGCACCGGCTTGGAGACCCCGGCCCGCTCGGCGATGTCGTCCATGGCGGCGGAGTGGTAGCCCTGGGCGACGAACACCTCGAGGGCGGAGTCGAGCAGCTGGGCGCGCCGGGCCTGGCGCGGCAGGCGGCCGCCGCGCGGACGCATCTGGTCTGTGTCGCTCACCCGCGTGAGCCTACTCCGCGGTAACGCCAGGACCGCGTATCGGATCATGAGACCTCGCGCGCCGCGGGGGGCCGGGGTCGGGAACATGGAGCCCGTCATCGCTGTTGTGTCCGGTGACCGCACCCGAAGCCCGAGGAGTAGATGTGCCTGCTGTGTCCCTGCCGCCCCTGGTGGAGCCGGCTGACGAGCTCACCATCGACGAGGTACGCCGTTACAGCCGCCACCTGATCATCCCCGACGTCGGGATGACGGGTCAGAAGCGGCTGAAGAACGCCAAGGTGCTGGTCATCGGCGCCGGCGGTCTCGGCTCCCCGGCGCTGCTCTACCTGGCCGCGGCCGGCGTCGGCACGCTCGGCATCGCCGAGTTCGACGAGGTCGACGAGTCCAACCTGCAGCGCCAGATCATCCACGGGCAGAGCGACATCGGCCGACCGAAGGCCGAGTCGGCGCGGGACTCCATCAAGGAGACCAACCCGCTGGTGAACGTGATCGTGCACAACGAGCGCCTCGACAACGACAACGTGCTCGAGATCTTCGCCGACTACGACCTCATCGTCGACGGCACCGACAACTTCGCGACGCGCTACATGGTCAACGACGCGGCGTACTTCCTGAACAAGCCCTACGTCTGGGGCTCCATCTACCGCTTCGACGGCCAGGCGTCGGTCTTCTGGCCGACCGCCGAGGGAGTCGACGCCCCCTGCTACCGCTGCCTCTACCCCGAGCCGCCCCCGCCGGGGATGGTGCCGTCGTGCGCCGAGGGTGGCGTCCTGGGTGTGCTGTGCGCCAGCATCGGCTCGATCCAGGTCAACGAGGCCATCAAGCTGCTCGCCGGCATCGGTGAGCCGTTGGTCGGCAAGCTGATGATCTACGACGCCCTGGAGATGGAGTACCGCAAGCTGCGGGTGCGCAAGGACCCGAGCTGCGCGCTGTGCGGCGACAACCCGACCGTCACCGAGCTCATCGACTACGAGGCCTTCTGCGGGGCCATCAGCGAGGAGGCCGCCGACGCGGCCGCCGACGCCACCATCTCGGTGAGCACGCTGGAGCACTGGCTCAAGGAGCGCGAGAACGGCGACCGCGACTTCGTCCTGGTCGACGTGCGCGAGCCCAACGAGTACGAGATCAACAAGATCCCCGGCTCGGTGCTCATCCCCAAGGGCGACTTCCTCAACGGCTCCGCCCTCGAGCAGCTGCCCTCGGACAAGCAGGTCGTCATGCACTGCAAGTCCGGTGTCCGCTCGGCCGAGACCCTCGCGATCGTCAAGGGCGCTGGGTACGCCGACGCGGTGCACGTCGGCGGCGGCGTGGTGGCGTGGGTCAACCAGATCGACCCCTCGCAACCGACGTACTGACCTGCTGCGCAGCCCGACCCAACCGATGGCGTCCCCCGAACGGGGGACGCCGTCGGCGTCTCCGGGGTAACCGTGGCGGGGGTCACTCGTTGATCTTGTGACCCCGCCCGCTCTCGAAGGAGACCTGCCTCATGCGCTCGCGCGTCCGCACCGCCCTCGCCGCCCTGTCCACCGCCGCCCTCTCCGCGGCCGCGTTCACCGCCACGAGTGCCCCCGCGGGCGCCGCACCGACCTGGGCCCCGGCCGACAGCGCCGCGCTGCACCCGGGCGTGCAGGCCTACACCGACGGTGCGCAGTGCACGACGAACTTCGCGTTCACCGACAGCGCGGCGAACGTCTACCTCGGCTACGCCGCCCACTGCGCCGGCACCGGCGCCGCGACCGACACCAACGGCTGTGACGCCGGCTCGCTGCCGCTGGGCACCAAGGTCGAGTTCTCCGAGGGCGGCAGCCTCGTGTCCTCCGGCACCCAGCTGGGCACCGGCACCCTGGTCTACAGCTCCTGGCTGGCGATGCAGAAGGCCGGCACCGCCGACACGAACGCCTGCGAGTACAACGACTTCGCGCTGGTGAAGGTCGACCCGGCCTTCGTCGACGACGTGAACCCCTCGATCCCGTTCTGGGGTGGCCCCGAGGCCCTCGAGTCCAGCGGCACGACGGCGGGCGAGGACGTGTTCTCCTACGGCAACTCGAGCCTGCGCGGCGGCATCGAGGCGCTCTCGCCCAAGCAGGGCGCAAGCCTCGGCACCACCGGCGGCGGCTGGAGCCACAGCGTCTACACCGTGACCCCCGGCGTGCCCGGGGACTCCGGCAGCGCCTTCCTCGACGCCGACGGCAACGCGCTCGGGACTCTGTCCACGCTCGCCATCGCCCCGGTGGCCGGCAGCAACGGGGTCGGCGACCTGAGCCGCGAGCTGTCCTTCGCGCAGGCCAACTCGGGCATCGGGGGCCTGCAGCTGGCGCTCGGCACCGAGCCGTTCAACGCGATCCTCTGACCCGGCGTGACCATGCGGACCATCACGCTGCGCGCCGCCACGGCGCTCCTCCTCGGGACCTCGCTCACCGTCGCCGCCCCCGGTGCGCCCTCCTCGGCCGAGCCGCGCTGGGCGCCGGCCGACCGCGCGAGGATCACGCCGGGCGTGCAGATGTACACCGCCGGGGCCCAGTGCACCGGCAACTTCGTCTTCACCGACCGTCGCGACCGGGTCTACGTCGGCTACGCCGCGCACTGCGCCGGCAAGGGGGAGGCGACCGACACCAACGGGTGCGACACCGCGTCGCAGCCGCTGGGCACCAGCGTCCGCTTCGCCAGCAGCGGCAGCCTCGTCGACGCCGGCACCACGGTCGGGCACGGACGCCTCGTCTACAGCTCGTGGCGGACCATGCGGGCCCGCGACACCGAGAGCCGCGCAGCCTGCGACTTCAACGACTTCGCCCTGGTGCGCGTCGACCGCGACGACCGGCCCGAGGTCAACCCGAGCGTGCCGTTCTGGGGCGGGCCGACCGGCCTGCGGACCGCGGGCTTCGGTGGGGGCGAGTCGGTCTACAGCTACGGCGCCTCGTCGCTGCGCGGGGGCGTCCTGGGTGAGAAGGTCGGCAACGTCGTCGTCGACGACCCGAGCGGCTGGTCCCACACCGTCTACACCGCCACCCCGGGCATCCCGGGGGACTCCGGCAGCGGCTTCATCGACGCCGAGGGCCGCGCCTTCGGCACGCTGTCGACCGTGGCCATCGCGCCGCTGCCCGCCTCGAACGGGGTCGGCGACCTCGGGCGTGAGCTCGCCTTCGCCCAGCGGTTCTCCGGCATCGGCGGACTGCGGCTGGTCCGCGGCACCGAGCAGTTCAGCGCCCCGCTGGGCTGACCGGGATCGAGGGTGTGCGGGGTGGCCCCGGGGACGGTGCGGACGCGGGGCTAGCCTCGGCCGGATGGAGCGGGTGGGGACCGAGGAGTACGCCGAGGCGGTCCTCGCGCTGGTCGAGCGGGTGCCGCCCGGGCGCGTGACGACGTACGGCGCGATCGCGGACGCGTTGGGGCGCGGGGGACCCCGTCAGGTGGGCGGTGTGATGGCGGCCCTCGGCGGAGGGGTGCCGTGGTGGCGGGTGATCCGCTCCGACGGCACCGTCCCGTCACACCTGGGGCCGGAGGCCCTGCAGTGCTGGTGGTCCGAGGGCACGCCGCTGCGCCCCTCGGGGCGGGTCGACCTCGCGACGGCGTTCTGGTCGCCGGGCGCTGACGAGACCTGAGCTCCCGGCCTCACCCGTCGAGCGTGGTCAGCGCCGTCAGGGCGCCGAGGATCAGCGCCGAGCCGGTGCTGCGGCGCACCGAGGTCATGAGGTCGATCGACTGCGTCGTCATCTCGTCGTTGTCGTTGGCCAGCCCGAGCAGGAGCGAGCGGAACTCCGGCACCCCCTCGCCGCGCGCGGCGCAGCCCAGCAACGTCGCCGACAGCGGGGTGGTGCGCTCGGAGGCGGTCAGCGCGACGGCGCTGCGGATAGCAGGGAGCGCTGGGTGTCGGCTCGACACGGCGGCGGCCAGCCACCCGGCGAGCACGTCGTCCCCGACCGGGCTCAGGCCCGGGCCGACACCGAGGAGCGCGTCCGCGACGGCCGGGTCGGCGGCCGCCAGCAGGTCCAGCGCGCCTTCGGGCACCAGGGAGCGGGCGACGTCCAGGCGGCCGGCGGCGAGCTCGGCCAGGCGCGCTCCGCAGCGCGCTGCCACCGCGGGGGCCAGCACCGGCACCGTGGTGTCGACGATGTTGGTGACCAGCACCTCGGTGTCGCCGAAGAGGATCCCGCCGTCCTCGACGGCGACGGGGGAGCCGACCTCCACCGCGCTGAGAGACGGCAGCTGGGTCCGGACCCCGCAAGGCACCTGCACCGCGCGGGCGCCGAGCACCCCGAGGCAGAAGCCCTCGAGGTCGACGTACAACGCGTTGAGGTCGGAGAACAGCACCGACGCCTCACGGCGCGGGCCGGCCACGCGGCCCAGGACCCAGATGGACGCGGACCCCACCACGCGGTGCACGAGGGCCGGGTCGGAGGGGGTCGTCACGCGCTGACTCTAGAGCGCTTCTTCCTTCGGGGGACAGGTACCTCGACATGTCCGCTACGGGCCCTTCGGCACGACGGTGACGACGGTCACCGCTCGCTGGGCGAGCAGCCCGTCCGTGGTGCCGGTGCGCCGCGCTCGGATCCGCGTCCGGGCCTGGCGGCGGCGGCGTCGTACGAATGGTCCCGGTCGCCTCGACGCACGGATCCGCAGACGGGACCTCTGTCCCAGCGGGTGTTGCCCGGCCGGCGCCACGAGGGCCGTCAGGACCTCCGTCGCGTGCTCGAAGAGGCCGAGGTGCCCCTCGCCGGAGCGGAGCGTCGGAGGCCGCGTCGCGGAGGTGGTCGCGCAGCCACTCGCCGTGAGCGGTCGCGGACCCTGACCGTGCCCGCGCCGATCGAGCCGGGCACCCGTGCGGCAGCATGGCGGCATGCCGACCGCCGTCGCCCTCACCGCCCGGTTGATCCTGGCCGCCTTCCTCCTCGTCGCCGGGGTGGGCCACCTCGTGGACACCGAGGAGTTCCTGGGCCAGACGCCGACCTTCCTGCCGTGGCGGGAGGGGATCGTGGTCGTCTCCGGGCTGGTCGAGATCGCGCTGGCCGCGGGGCTCGTGGTGCTGCGTGGTGCGGCGCTGGCCCGGTGGGGATGGGTGGTCGCGGTCTTCTTCGTGGCGGTGTTCCCCGGCAACGTGTGGCAGCTGGCGAGCGGCTCCGACTCGTTCGGCCTCGACACCACGACCGGGCGCGTCGTACGCCTGTTCTTCCAGCCGCTGCTCGTCGCGTGGGCGCTGTGGTGCACCGGCGCCTGGACCTGGTGGCGCTCCCGCCGCCCCTGAGCCCACGCCCCGAGCCCCGCCCGGATGTTCGTCTGACGATCGGACGGTTCCGCGGCGCGCCAACCGTCCGTACGTCAGACGAGGTCGTCCACAGATCGGGTCACGACCCTGGCGAGCGTCGCGATCCGCTCGCAGGCTCGTCAGCATGCCCTTCGAGCCGCGATGCCCGCCCGCCGCGGGTCTGGTGGTTCCGGTGCGGGTGGACCCGAGCGGACAGGGCGGCCCGACCAAGGCCCGCGCCGCCGGACCGCGGTGGCGGCGGGTGGGTCCTGGCCTCTACGTGCCGGCCGAGGTGGAGGCGGAGCGGCCCGAGCAGCGTGCGCTCGAGGCGGCCTGCCTCCTGCCGGCCGGTGGTGCGGTCACCGGCTGGGCGGCCCTGCGCCTCTCCGGAGCCACGTACTTCGACGGGCGGCCTGGCGGGCGCAGCCCCCAGCCGGTCGCGCTGGCCATGCGCCCACGTCGAGGTCAGCGTCGTCGCGAGGGTGTGCGGTGGTCCTACGAGGGCTTCGGGCCCGAGGACGTCGTCACGCTTCAGGGAGTCTCGTGCCTGCGCCCGCAACGGGCGCTGGTCGACGAGGTGCGCAGCCTCGAGCACGTCCGCGACCGGGTGGTGGCGATCGACATGGCGGTCGCGGCGGGGGTCACGTCCCTGAGCCGCGTGACGGCGTACCTCGACAGGGTCCCGCTGCGTGGGTCGGGCCTCGTGCGCGAGGCCTTGTCCTCGGCGAGCGAGGGCTCCCGCAGTCCGGCCGAGACGAGGCTGCGGCTCGTGTGGACCCGAGACGCCGGACTCCCGGAGCCGTGGGTCAACCGACGGCTCGAGGACCTCGACGGACACCTCATCTGCCACCCCGACCTGTTCGACGAGGAGGCGGGCACGGTGGTGGAGTACGACGGCGAGGAGCACCGCTCGGCCGCTCGCCACGACCACGACGTACGCCGGCAGGAGCGTTGCCGTCGCGCCGGGCTGGAGTACGTCATCGTGACGTCGCGTGACCTGCACCGCCGACCGGCCCTCGTCGAACGGCTCCGGGTCGCGCGGGCACGCTCGCGTTTCGCCCCCGTCGGCGACCGGGCGTGGGCCCTCGCACCGGTGCCCGCGCGCAACCTCGATGACGAGCTCGACGAGCGCGAGTGGCGCAGCGAGGAGCTGTGGCGGGCGCGAGGGGTGCGGGTCCTGCCGTGGTGACCGTCCTCGTCTGACGTTCGGACGGTTCTCGCGCCGTGAAACCGTCCGGACGTCAGACCGAGCGGGTGCAGGGGTCAGCCGGTGGGGCAGGTGGCGGTGCCGGGCGCGAGGTCGGGGTGGATCGGGCCGTCGGTGTCGCTCAGCGAGCCGCGCAGCTCGGCACCGCGCAGCACCGCGACGGCCTCGGCGAGGATCGACAGGGCGATCTCACCGGGCGGGTCGGCCCCGATCGCGAGACCGGCGGGGCCGTGGACGCGCGCGAGGTCGGCCTCGGTGACGCCGTTGGCCAGCAGCCACTCCCGGCGTCGGGCCTGGGTCCGGCGCGACCCCATCCCCCCGAGGTACGTCGTGCCGGGTGCGAGAGCGGCGAGGGCTGCCTTGAGGGCCGGCCCGTCGACCTCGGCGTGGTGGCTGGTGACCACCACCGCGTCGGCGTCGGGGAGGGCGGCGAGGGCCTCGGGGAGCTCGGTGGCGGCCCGGCTCTCCCAGCCGAGGAGACCGGCCATGGGCAGGAGCGCGTCGGCGACCGGGCCGTCCCCGACGACGAGCAGGATGAGGGTGTCCGACATGCTGACCACGCTAGCCGTGATCGCCTACGTTTGCGGCAGGGCGGAACCCGGGCACGACGTACCCGGGGCTTCCCGGTGACCTCCGTCCCGGGCCCCGACGATGAACCGACGATGTTCGAGGAGCAGCGATGCAGCAGGTGCGTGGAGTGGTCGCCCGGGCGAAGGGTGAGCCGGTCACGGTCGAGACCGTGAACGTGCCCGACCCGGGCCCGGGTGAGGCGGTCGTGACGATCCAGGCCTGCGGGGTGTGCCACACCGACCTGCACTACCGCGAGGGCGGCATCAACGACGAGTTCCCGTTCCTGCTCGGCCACGAGGCCGCCGGCGTCGTGGAAGCGGTCGGCGAGGGCGTCACCAACGTGGAGCCGGGCGACTTCGTCGTCCTCAACTGGCGGGCGGTGTGCGGCGAGTGTCGCGCCTGCGAGCGCGGCGAGCCGCAGTACTGCTTCGCCACCTTCAACGCGACCCAGAAGATGACCCTCGAGGACGGCACCGAGCTGTCGCCGGCGC
Source organism: uncultured Actinomycetota bacterium (assembly GCA_963762755.1). Classification (GTDB taxonomy): domain Bacteria; phylum Actinomycetota; class Actinomycetes; order Propionibacteriales; family Nocardioidaceae; genus Marmoricola_A. Next base: position 119,567 of record CAVXMH010000023.1, read on the forward strand.
TGGGCATCGGGGCGTTCATCGACAAGACGCTGGTCCACTCCGGGCAGTGCACCAAGGTCGACGCCGGGGCCGACCCGGCCGCCGTCGGGCTGCTCGGCTGCGGCGTGATGGCCGGCATCGGTGCGGCCATCAACACCGGCGCCGTGGGACGCGGCAAGAGCGTCGCGGTGATCGGCTGCGGTGGGGTGGGTGCGGCCGCCGTCGCCGGCTCCGCGCTCGCCGGGGCGGCGAAGATCATCGCCGTCGACCTCGACGACCGGAAGCTGGAGTGGGCCAGGAAGCTCGGCGCCACCCACACCGTGAACAGCAAGGAGAAGGACGCCGTCGAGGCGATCCAGGAGCTGACCGGCGGCTTCGGCGCCGACGTCGTCATCGACGCGGTCGGGCGCCCCGAGACCTGGAAGCAGGCGTTCTACGCCCGCGACCTCGCCGGCACCGTCGTGCTGGTCGGCGTGCCGACCCCGGACATGACGATCCCCGAGATCCCGCTCATCGACGTCTTCGGCCGCGGCGGGTCGCTCAAGTCGTCGTGGTACGGCGACTGCCTGCCGAGCCGGGACTTCCCGATGCTCGTCGACCTCTACCAGCAGGGTCGTCTCGACCTCGACGCCTTCGTCTCCGAGCGCATCGGTCTCGACGACATCGAGACTGCCTTCGACAAGATGCACCACGGCGACGTGCTGCGTTCGGTGGTGATGTTCTGATGGCCATGTCGCACTCCGACGGCGTCCGCCTCGACCACGTCGTGACCTCGGGCACCTTCTCGCTCGACGGCGAGACCCACGAGGTCGACAACAACGTCTGGGTCATCGGCAACGAGGAGGAGTGCGTCGTCATCGACGCCCCCCACGACACCGAGAAGATCCTCGACGTGGTCGGGGGCCGCAAGCTGGCTGCGATCCTGTGCACCCATGCGCACGACGACCACGTGCGGGTGGCCCCGGAGCTGCGCGAGGCGACCGGGGCACCGATCCTGCTGCACCCCGACGAGAAGCCGCTCTGGGAGCTCACGCACCCCGACCTGCTGTGGGACGTCGACCTGAGCGACGACCAGGACCTGCACGTCGGCGGCATCAAGCTGACCGTCCTCCACACGCCGGGCCACGCCCCGGGGGCGGTGTGCTTCTTCGCCCCCGACCTGGGCGCGGTCTTCACCGGGGACACGCTCTTCCAGGGCGGTCCTGGCGCGACCGGACGGTCCTTCAGCGACGCCGACGAGATCAAGGAGTCGATCCGGACGCGGCTGTTCCCGCTGCCCGACGACACCGTGGTGCACACCGGCCACGGCGACGACACCACCATCGGCGCGGAGGCCGAGGCCTCGGTCGCTGACCCCCCGGTGCAGGCCGACTGACTCAGGCGAAGCCGAGCTCGCGGCGCAGCGCTGCGTCGTGCTGGCCGAGGAGCGGCGGCGCCAGGTGCTGCTCGCGGCCGCCGGAGAACGCCTGGTCGTCGAGCCGCAGCGCCGAGCCGGGCAGCTGCACCGTCCCGTGCACCGGGTGCTCGACGTCGATCAGCAGGCCCTGCGAGAGCGTCTGCTCCCAGCGGTAGACGTCGTCGACCGAGCGCACCTTGCCCGACGGCACGCCCGCCTCGGCCAGCCGCTGCAGCCACTCCTCCGCGGGTGCGCCGGCCGTCGCCGCCTCGATCGCGGCGGTCAGCGCCTCGCGGTTCGTCACGCGGTCGAGGTTGGTCGCGAAGCGCTCGTCGACCGGGTCCAGCCCGACGACCGGCGCGAACGCCCGCCACAGCCCCTCGCTGCCGCACGCCACCTGCACCGGCGACGTGGCGGTGTGGAACAGCCCGTACGGCGCGATGGCCGCGTGGTGGGTGCCCTGCAGCCCCGGCACCTCGTGACCCGCGGTCCACCGGGTGCCCTGGTAGGCGTGCACGCCCACCACGCTCGCCAGCAGGCTGGTGCGCACCACCCGCCCCGGGGCGGGCTCGCCCGCGGCGCGCGCCCGCTCCCGCTCGAAGAGCGCGGCCACCACCCCGTAGGCACCGTTCATCCCGGCCAGCAGGTCCGCGATCGGGACGCCTGTCTTGGTGGGGTCGGTGGCGCCGGTCAGGCTCATCAGGCCGCCCTCACCCTGGGCGATCTGGTCGTAGCCGGCACGCGTCGCCTCCGGCCCGTCGTGGCCGAACCCGGTGATCGACAGCACCACCAGGCCGGGGTTGAGCTCGTGCAGCCGCTCGACGCCGAGCCCGAGGCGGTCCATGACGCCGACCCGGAAGTTCTCGACCAGCACGTCGGCTCGGCGCACCAGCTCCTCGAGGACGGCCAGGTCCCCGCCGGTCCCGTCGCTGCCGGTGTCCTTGAGGTCGAGCGTCAGCGACTCCTTGTTGCGGTTCGCGGCCAGGAAGTACGTCGAGGTCCGCTCGCCGTCGCGCTCGAGGAAGGGCGGGCCCCAGGTCCGCGAGTCGTCACCCCGCCCGGGCGCCTCGACCTTCACCACGCGCGCACCGAGGTCGCCGAGCATCATCGTGGCGTGCGGGCCGGCCAGGGCCCGGGTGAGGTCGACGACGAGGGTGCCCGCGAGAGGGCCGGGGCGGGGCTGCGACATGGGGGGACGGTAGCCGGTCGTGGTGTGCGACCCGGTCTGCCGATCGACGTCACCGGGTCTCGACCCGCTCACTGCGCTCGCGGCTCGACCACCGGACGGGACACGGTGGGTGCCTGCGGGATCTGTCGGCGGCCCGTGCTGGGATGGGCACCGATGACGACGTACACCCTCGCAGCGCCGCGACCGCCGGCCGACGTGCCCCGGCTGGACACCTCGCAGCAGGCGGTCCTGGCCCACGACGCCGGGCCGCTCCTCGTGCTCGCCGGCCCGGGCACGGGCAAGACGACCACGCTGGTCGAGCTCGTCGTCGACCTCGTCGAGCGACGCGGCGTCGCACCGGACCAGGTGCTGGCGCTCACCTTCAGCCGCAAGGCCGCCGACAGCCTGCGCGACCGGGTCACCGCGCGGCTGGGCCGCACGCTCGGCTCGTCGCTCAGCGCCACCTTCCACTCCTTCGCCTACTCGCTGGTGCGCCGCCACGCCCCGGTCGAGGCGTACGCCGCCCCGCTGCGGCTGCTGTCCGCGCCCCAGGCCGACGTCGTGGTCCGGCGGCTGCTGGAGCCGACGCCCGAGGCCGTGGACTGGCCCGACGCGCTCGCGCCGGCCCGACGCACCCGTGGCTTCGCCCGCGAGGTGCAGATGCTGCTGGCGCGCGCCCGGGAACGCGGCCTCGACCCCGTCGACATGGTCACGGCCGGGAAGGCGGCGGATCGCCCGGAGTGGGTGGCCGGAGGTCGCTTCCTCGAGCAGTACCTCGACGTCCTCGACGCCGAGAGCGCCCTCGACTACGCCGACCTCGTCACCCGGGCGGCCGGCCTGGCCGCACGCCCGGAGGTGCAGCGCGACCTGCGCGCGCGCTACCAGTGGGTCCTCGTCGACGAGTACCAGGACACCGACCCCTCCCAGGTGGCGCTGCTGCGGGCGCTGGCCGGCGAGGGCCGCAACCTCGTGGTCGTGGGTGACCCCGACCAGTCCATCTACGGCTTCCGGGGCGCCGAGGTCCGCGGCATCCTCGACTTCCCCGACGAGTTCCGCACCCGGGCGGGAGAGCGGGCCCCGGTCGTCGCGCTGCAGACCACCCGGCGGTTCGGTCCGCGGCTGCTGACCGCCTCGCGCCGGATCGCCGCCACCCTGCCCACCACCGGCGCCATCCCGGCCGACGCCTTCCGGGCGTTCCGCGAGCCCGTGCCGGTCGAGGGCCCGCTGGGACCCGGCCGCGTCGAGGTGCGCCACTACGACACCGCCCGCGCCGAGGTCGAGCACGTCGCCGACCTGCTGAGGCGGGCCCACCTCGAGGACGAGGTGCCCTGGTCGGAGATGGCGGTCCTGGTGCGGTCCGGTCGGGCCAGCATCCCGACGCTGCGGCGCAACCTCGTCGCAGCCGGGGTGCCGGTCGAGGTGGGGGCCGACGACACCCCGCTGGTGGCGGAGTCCGGCACCCAGCCGCTGCTGGACGCGCTGTCGGCCGCGCTCCACCTCGACACCACCGACCCCCAGGACCCGCAGTACGTCGACGCCGAGCGGGCGGAGAGCCTGCTGCTCTCGCCGCTCGGGGGCCTCGACGCCGCCGAGATCCGCCTGATGGCCCGCGCGCTCCACCGTCGCGAGAAGCAGCAGGTGCTCGCCTCCGGCGGGCGGCCGCGCTCCAGCCGGGAGCTGGTGCGGTGCGCCGTGCTGGACCCGTCGCTCCTCGACGCCCTGCCGTCGGGACGCGGCACCGACAAGGTGCGCAGGCTCGCCGCCCTGCTGCGCCGCGCCGCCGCGCTCGCGACCGCCGGAGCCACCGCCGAGGAGGTGCTGTGGACGCTGTGGTCGGACACCCGCTGGCCCGAGCAGCTGCGCGCGTCGGCCACCTCCGGCGGGTCCGGCGCGATGCGCGCCCACCGTGACCTGGACGCGATCGTCGCGCTCTTCGAGGAGGCGGCCAAGGCGGAGGAGCAGCGCGGCCACACCACGGCCGAGGTGTTCCTCGAGACCTTGTCCGCGCAGCAGATCCCCTCCGACTCCCTCGCCGACCGCGGAGTGCGCGGGCAGGCGGTCCGGTTGATCACCGCTCACCGCTCCAAGGGCCTGGAGTGGCGCCTGGTCGTGCTCCACGGCGTGCAGGAGGGCGCCTGGCCCGACCTGCGACGCCGCTCGACGCTGCTCGCCTCCGACCGCCTCGGCGCGGAGGGGGAGCTGCCCGCCGTCGAGACCCGGGCCCTGCTCGCCGAGGAGCGCCGGCTCTTCTACGTCGCCTGCACGCGGGCCCGCCAGCGCCTGGTCGTCACCGCGGTCGCCTCGCCCGACGACGACGGCGAGCAGCCCTCGCGCTTCCTCGCCGAGCTCGGCAAGGAGCGGGAGCTGGTCCAGGGCCGCCCGCGCCGTCCGCTCACCCTCGACGGTCTGGTGGCCGAGCTGCGGCGCACCGTCGCCGACCCCGCGACCACCGACGCCGTACGGCGTGCCGCCGCCCTGCGTCTGGCGCGGCTCGCCGACGTGCGGCTCGGGGCGGGGCCCGGCGACACGAGCGGGAGCGGGAGCGCGCTGGTGCCGGCCGCCGACCCCGACCGGTGGTGGGGCCTGCGCGACTGGACCGTGGCGGCCGCGCCTGTGCGCGACCCCGACGCCCCGCTGTCGGTCAGCGCGTCGATGCTCGACGGGTTGCTGACCTGCCCGACGCAGTGGTTCCTGTCCCGCGAGGCGGGTGGTGTGGTCGCCTCCAGCCAGGCCCAGGGCTTCGGCAACGTCGTCCACACGCTCGTGGACCGCGTGGTGCAGGGAGACTTCGGCGAGCCCGCCGGGGTGGGCGTCGACACCCTCATGGAGCACGTCTCCGCGGTCTGGGGACAGATCGCCTTCCGCACGCCGTGGTCGAGCGTCAAGGAGTACGCCGAGGTGCGCGACGCGCTGAGCCGCTACCTCACGTGGCAGACGACCAATCCGCGCACCCACGTCGCCAGCGAGCAGAGCTTCACCGTGGACGTCGAGGTCGGTGGCACGACCGTGCGGCTCAACGGTTTCGCCGACCGTGTCGAGGTCGACAGCGAGGGCCGGGTCGTCGTGGTGGACTTCAAGACCTCCAAGAACCCGCCGCGCGCCAGCGACGTCCGCGAGAACGCCCAGCTCGGCCTCTACCAGCTGGCCGCCGAGGCGGGGGCCTTCCGCGAGGCGCTGGGCCGGGAGGCCGAGCCCGGCGGCGCCGAGCTGGTGCAGCTGCGCCAGGAGGTCGGCGGTCGGGTCAAGGTGCAGGAGCAGGCTCCCCAGCAGCCCGACGAGACCGGTCGCCGGCCCGTCGAGGTGCAGATCGAGTCGGCGGTCCGGCGCGTGCGCGACGAGACCTTCCCCGCCGTCGAGGGCGCGCACTGCCGCTACTGCGCCTTCGCGCTGCTCTGCCCGACGAAGACCTCCGGGTCGGTGATGTCATGACGAGCACGACGACCCCGCCCGTCCTGGACACCCCGGAGGCGCTGCAGCGCTTCATGGCCGCCGACTACCCGCTCAGCGCCCAGCAGTTCGCCGCGGTGACCGCCCCGTTGGAGCCGGCCGTGGTCATCGCCGGCGCGGGCTCGGGGAAGACCACGCTGATGGCCGCGCGGGTCGTCTGGCTGGTCGGCACCGGACAGGTGCGTCCCGAGGAGGTCCTGGGTCTCACCTTCACCTCGAAGGCGTCCTCCGAGCTCGCCACCCGCGTCCGGGAGACGCTCACCGCCGCCGGCGTCCTGCCGGAACCGGGGCGCCCCGGCTCCGGCGGCCAGGACGACCCCGACGTGCTCGAGCCGACCGTGTCGACCTACCACTCCTACGCGGCCGCCCTGCTCGGCGACCACGGGCTGCGGATCGGCCACGAGCCCGACACCCGGGTCGTCGCCGACGCCTCGCGCTTCCAGCTCGCCGCCCGCGTGGTGGCGCGTCACTCCGCCCCGGTCACGCTGCTGTCGGACCATCCCGAGACCGTCATCGGCTGGATGCTCACGCTCGACAGCGCGATGAGCGAGCACCTCGTGGACCCCGCCGACGTCGACCGGGTGCAGGAGCACTGGGGTCCGCTGGTCGACGAGCTCGTCGCGTCCGAGACCCGGAAGACCTACGTCGCGGACGCCCGCAAGTGCGCCGCCAAGTTCGGTGAGCGCGCCGAGCTCCTCGCACTGGTGCGCGAGTACCGCGCCCTCAAGCGCGGTCTCGGCCTCATGGAGTTCTCCGACCAGATCGAGCTCGCGGCCCGCCTCGCCACCGAGTGCCCGGAGGTGGGGGAGATCGAGCGGGGCCGCTTCAAGGTGGTGCTGCTCGACGAGTACCAGGACACCTCGGTGGCCCAGGCGCTGCTGCTGTCGCGGCTGTTCTCCGGTCCCGCGCCCGGCCCCGGTCCCCGCGGGGGGCGGGGCCACGCGGTGATGGCGGTCGGCGACCCCAACCAGGCGATCTACGGCTGGCGTGGCGCCTCGGTGTCGAACATCATCCGCTTCGGCGAGAGCTTCCCCGCGGCTGACGGCTCGAGCGGTGTCACCCAGCACTCGCTCACGGTCAACCGCCGGTCGGGCTCGCGCATCCTCGAGCTGGCCAACCGCATGGTCGCCGCGATGCCCGAGCCGATCACTCCGGTCGACCTGCGGGTCCTGCCCCTCGAGCCGCCACCGGACGCACCTCCGGGGGACCTGCACGCCGAGGCCTTCGAGTACGACGAGCACGAGCTGGCCTGGCTGTCCGGCGCGATCCGCGCGGCGCGCGAGCGCCCCAACCCGGGCGGAGGGGAGCGGGCGTGGAAGGACGTCGCGGTGCTGGTGCGCGACAACAAGTACGCCGCCCGCGTCTTCGGTGCGCTGACCGACGCCGAGGTGCCGGTCGAGATCGTGGGGCTCAACGGTCTGCTCGGGCTGCCGGAGGTGAGCGAGGTGGTCGCCACCCTCACCCTGCTCCACGACCTGTCCGACAACGCCTCGCTGCTCACGTTGCTGACCGGTCCCCGCTGGGCCGTCGGTCCTCGCGACCTCGCGCTGCTCGGCCGTCGCGCCCGGGAGCTGACCGTGGTCCGCGGCCCCGGTGACCGGGAGCGGGACCGCTCGGTCGACGAGGAGCTCGCCGACGCGGTCGCCGGCTCCGACCCGACCGAGATCCCGGCGCTGGCCGACGCGCTCGACGACCGCGGCGCGGCGGCGTACTCCGCGGAGGCCGTGGAGCGGTTCGCCGAGCTGTCCGCGGAGCTGCGGCGGCTGCGCCAGCACGCCGGCGAGCCGCTGCTCGACCTGGTCCGCCGCATCATCGACACCTCGGGGCTCGACGTCGAGCTGGCGTCGTCGGTCAGCCCAGCGGCCGCGGCCCGGCGCGACAACCTCGACCTCTTCGTCAAGGCGGTCGCGGAGTTCCAGGCCGTCGACGGCGACGTCTCGCTGCCCGCCCTGCTGGGCTACCTGCAGGCCGAGAGCGAGGACGGCACCGGCCTCGACCAGGCGACGCCGTCGGAGGCCGACAGCGTCAAGCTGCTCACGGTGCACCGCTCCAAGGGTCTGGAGTGGGACGTCGTCTTCTGCGTCGGGGTCTCCCAGCAGAAGTTCCCGACCTCGCAGACGCGGCCGACCTGGGTGACCACGGCGCCGTCCCTGCCGTTCGAGCTGCGCGGCGACGCCTCCGACCTCCCGGTGCTCGACGGGGTGACCCGAGCCGACTTCGAGGCCTTCCGGAAGCAGTGGAAGACCTACGAGAGCGCCGAGGAGGCACGCCTGGCGTACGTCGCGTTCACCCGCCCGCGCCACGAGCTCTGGGTCAGCTCCTACGTGTGGGGGCAGACCAGCCGGGTGCACGGGCCCTCGGACTACCAGCGGACGCTGCGCGGGCTGCTCGAGGACGAGGTGGCCACCGGCGTCCGGGCCGGACCGCTGCCGCAGTGGCCGGAGGTGCCGGAGCCGAAGACGCCCAACCCGTTCACCTCGGGCTCGACCGAGGTGCCCTGGCCGCGGAGCGCCCACACCGCTGAGACGGCGCGACGCCACGAAGCGGCTGCGCTGGTCCGAGCGGTGCGCGAGGAGGTCCGCGCGGGCCCGGTGGACGAGCCGGACCTGACCCTGGTCGAGCTGGCCGACGTCGAGCGCTGGGACGCCGAGATCGAGCGACTCGTGGCCGAGGCCCGTGCCCGCCGGGTGCTCGAGGTCGAGCTGGCGCTGCCCGGCGCCCTCTCGGCCACGGCGCTCGCCTCACTGCGCGCCGACCCCGAGGAGTTCGCTGCGTCCCTGGCCCGGCCGATGCCGCGGCGTCCGTCGCCGGCCGCGCGCTTCGGCACCCGCTTCCACGCCTGGGTCGAGGGCTACCTCGGGCCGGCGCGGCAGGAGCTGCTCGTCGACCCTGACGAGCTGAGCGGTCGAGCCGACCAGGCGGTCGAGGGGGAGGCCGACCTGGCTGCCCTCGTCGAGGCGTTCCGCGCCGGGGTGTTCGGGGAGCGTCGGGCGCTCGCGGTCGAGCCGCCCTTCGCGCTGGTGCTGGCCGGCCAGGTGGTCCGGGGCCGCATCGACGCGGTCTTCGAGGAGCCCGACGGGTCGGTGCTGGTGGTGGACTGGAAGACGAACCGGGCCCACACCGCCGACCCGGTCCAGCTGGCCGTCTACCGGCTCGCCTGGAGCGAGCTGCACGACGTACCCCTGGAGAAGGTGCGGGCAGGCTTCCACTACGTCCGCGACGACGACCTCGTCACCTACGACGACCTGCCCGACCGCGCTGCCCTCGAGGCGCTCCTGCGACCCTCATGACCCCGCCGGGGGGACGACGGGTTCAGGTGGAGGGGAGGGCGGCGAGAGCGATGTGGACCATGTGGGTGAAGGTCTCCTGCCGCTCCGAGGCGGTGGTCTCCTCGCCGGTCAGGATGTGGTCGCTGACGGTGCAGATCGCCAGCGCCTGCCGGCCGTACTTCGCGGCCAGGGTGTAGAGCGCGCTGGCCTCCATCTCGATCGCCAGCACGCCGTACTCCGCCATCCGCGTGGTGAGCTCGGGGCGGGGGTGGTAGAAGGAGTCGCTGCTCAGCAGCAGGCCCGACCTTCAGGTCACGGGCTGGTCCTGGGCGGCGTCGTAGGCCCGTCGCAGCAGGTCGAAGTCGGCCACGGGGGCGTAGTCGAGGCCCTCGAAGCGGATCCGGTTCATCGACGAGTCGGTGCAGGCACCCGACGCGATCACGACGTCGCGGATCGCGAGGTCCGAGGACAGCGCGCCGCAGGAGCCGACGCGGACGACCGACTGCACGTCGTAGTCGTGGAACAGCTCGTTGGCGTAGATCGAGAACGACGGCAGCCCCATGCCCGAGCCCTGCACCGAGATCGGCCGGCCCCGGTAGGTGCCGGTGTAGCCGAGCATCCCGCGCACCTCGGAGTAGCAGGTGGCGTCGTCGAGGAAGGTCTCGGCGATCCACTTCGCGCGCAGCGGGTCACCGGGCATGAGGACGTGAGGCGCGACCTGGCCGGGCTCGGCTCCGATGTGGGTGCTCATGGCCGCCACTGTAGGGGCGCGGCGACCAGCCGGGTCCTAGGGTCGGACCGTGCCTCCCGCCGCCGACGAGTTCCCGCCCCCGTACGCCGTCGACGTGGCCATGTCGCAGCGCAGCCACGAGCGGATCGGGGAGCGGCGTACCGACGACGCCTGGCTCGCCGAGACCTGGGCCGACCCCGGCACCAGGGTGCTGGTCATCGCCGGGGGGCGCTTCCCGCTGACCGACGACCGTGACGGCGTCCGCTGGCTCGCCCCGGCCGCGGTGCCGGACGGAGAGCGCCTGCTGCTCGGCGAGCGCGGCGGGGTCGTCCACTACGCCGTGCTGCCCACCAAGGCCTTCCGGGCCCCCGACGACTGGGGCCAGCTGCGCGACCTCGGTCCGGACCTGCCCGCGGTGGACCGGGGGTTCCTGGTCCAGGCCCAGGCGATGTGGGAGTGGCGCCGGTCCCACCGCTTCTGCGGACGGTGCGGCGGCGGTCTCGTCGCGAGCCGCGGCGGATACGTGCTGCAGTGCGAGGCCTGCGGACGCCAGCACTTCCCCCGCACCGACCCGGCCGTGATCATGCTCGTCACCGACGGGGACCGGGCGCTGCTCGGGCGCCAGGCGGTGTGGCCACCGGGACGGTTCTCCACGCTGGCCGGCTTCGTCGACCCGGGCGAGAGCCTCGAGGACGCGGTGGCCCGCGAGGTGCGCGAGGAGGCGGGGATCGAGGTCACCGACGTGACCTACTTCGGCAACCAGCCCTGGCCGTTCCCCTCGAGCCTGATGGTGGGCTTCTTCGCGCGCGCGACCACCACCGAGATCGTCATCGACGACGACGAGATCGAGGAGGCGCGCTGGTTCAGCCGCGAGGAGCTGCGCGCCGCGGCCGAGGCGGGCACGGTGGCACTGCCCGGCGGCATCTCGATCAGCCGGTCGCTGATCGAGGCGTGGTTCGGCGGGCCGCTGCCCGGTCAGTGGTGACCCTCCGACCCGCCCCGGACGTGGGTGGGGGAGCCTCAGCCGGCGAGCTCGGCCAGCTTGGCCTGCACCTGCTTGACCGAGGGGTTGGTCTGCGCGGTGCCGTCGCGGTAGACCAGCGTCGGCACCGTCTGGTTGCCGCGGTTGATGTCGGCGACGATCTGGGCCGCCTCGGGCTGCTGCTCGATGTCGACGACGTCGATCTCGATGCCCTCGCGGTCGAGCTGGGTCTTGAGCCGACGGCAGTAGCCGCACCAGGGCGTGGAGTACATCGGTCACGAGGCTGGTGCCCGTGTCGCTCGTCTCGGCGGTCGTGCCCGGCATGTTGTGTCCTTCCCTGGACCTACAGTGGCGTCACTGTCTCAACGAGAGTTCCCAGGAGCCTGTTCCATATGCCGATGTCGTCTCCGTCACGTTCGTTCACTGGCCCGGTGGCGGGCGAGGGGCCTCGCGTCGGCGGTGACCCGGAGGCGCTCCTGGGCGGCCTGGACCCCGAGCAGCGGGAGGTCGCCCTGGCCCTGCGAGGGCCGGTGCGCGTGCTCGCCGGGGCCGGGACGGGCAAGACCCGGGCGCTGACCCACCGCATCGCCTACGGCGTGGCCACCGGCGTCTACAACCCCCAGCAGGTGCTGGCGGTGACGTTCACGGTCCGGGCCGCGGGCGAGATGCGCTCCGCGTCTGCAGGCGCTGGGAGCGGCCGGGGTGCAGGCGCGGACGTTCCACTCCGCTGCGCTGCGCCAGGCCCGCTACTTCTGGCCCAAGGTGTACGGCGGCCCGCTGCCGCCCGTCATGGACTCCAAGCTGCCCTTCGTCGCCGGTGCCGCGCGTCGCAACCGGCTGCGCATCGAGCAGGCCACCCTGCGTGACCTGGCCTCGGAGATCGAGTGGAGCAAGGTCAGCAACGTCCGCCCCGACGACTACCCGGCGGTGGCGTCGGCGCGCGGCCGCGAGGTCAACGGTCTCGACGCGCGCACGGTCGCGGCCGTCTTCGCCTCCTACGAGGAGGTCAAGCGCGAGGCCGACCGGATCGACCTCGAGGACGTGCTGCTGTGCGCCGCGGCCATCTTGGCCGAGGACGAGCGGGTGGCGGCCGAGGTGCGTCGGCAGTACCACCACTTCGTCGTCGACGAGTACCAGGACGTCAGCCCCATCCAGGCGGCGCTGCTGGACCTGTGGCTCGGCGGTCGCGACGACCTGTGCGTGGTCGGCGACCCGGCCCAGACGATCTACACGTTCGCCGGCGCCAGCTCGCACCACCTGCTCGACCTCCCCCGGCGCTACCGCGGCACCACCAGCATCGAGCTGGTCCGCAACTACCGCTCCACCCCCGAGGTCGTCGAGGGTGCGAACCGGCTCCTCGCCGGCAGCGGCACCCGGTCGGTGCAGCTGCGCGCCCAGCGTCCCTCCGGCCCCGCGCTGCAGTTCCACGAGCACGCCGACGAGGTCGAGGAGGCGGAGTCCACCGCCGCGCAGATCCGCTCGCTGGTCGACGCCGGCACCGCGCCCGGCGAGATCGCCGTCCTGTTCCGCATCAACGCGCAGTCCGAGGCCTTCGAGGAGGCGCTCGCCTCCCGCGGCGTCGCGTACGTAGTCCGCGGTGGCGACCGGTTCTTCGCCCGGCCGGAGGTCCGCCAGGCGGTGACGCTCCTGCGGGGCTCGGCGCGCGCCGCCGCCGACCGCACCGAGAGCGCCGCCACCGACGACGCCGCCGGTGTCGTGGCGCTGGTCAGCGACGTGCTGGCCGGCATGGGCTGGACCCGCGAGGCGCCGACCTCGCGTGGCAACGTCCGGGACCGTTGGGAGTCGCTCCAGGCCATCGTCGACCAGGCGGCCTCGTTCGTCGCAGCGGCGCCGGGCGGCCCGGCCTCGGTCGGTGTCAGTGAGTTCGTCGCGGACCTCGACCGTCGCGCCGCCGAGCAGCACGCGCCGTCGGCCGACGGCGTCACCGTGGCCACCCTGCACGCCGCGAAGGGCCTCGAGTGGGACGCCGTGTTCCTCGCCGGCCTGGTCGACGGCACCCTGCCCTACTCCGCCTCCCTCGACTCCCCGGCCTCGGTGGAGGAGGAGCGGCGGCTGCTCTACGTCGGCATGACCCGGGCCCGGCGTGACCTGGTGATGTCGTGGGCCCTGGCCCGCAACCCGGGGGGGCGGGCCAGCCGCAAGCCGTCGCGCTTCCTCGACGGCCTGCGCCCCGAGTCGCCCTCGGACGCGGTCCGCGCCTCCCGCGGCCTGAGCCGCGGCAAGGCGGGCAAGGCCGGCAAGGGTGGCAGGGCGCGCAGCGTCTGCCGGGTGTGTGGGACCGCCCTGCAGTCGGTGGCCGAGCGCCGGATCGGCCGCCACGAGGGCTGCGAGTCCAGCTACGACGAGGCCCTCTTCGAGAGGTTGCGGGCCTGGCGGGCCGAGACCGCGACGGCCGACTCGGTGCCGGCGTACGTCGTCTTCACCGACCTGACCCTGCAGGCGATCGCCGAGGTGCAGCCCGGCAGCGCCGAGGCGATGCTGGCCATCAACGGCATCGGCGCCTCCAAGCTCGAGAAGTACGGCGACGCGGTGCTCACCCTCGTGGCGGGCGGCTCGGTCAGCGCGGGCGACGACGAGCCCGAGCTCGCGCTCGACTGACCCCTCCAGGGGCGTCCTCCGTCCGATCGGGCCATGCGCCGGAGGACCAACGGCTCGGGTCGCAGGGCCCGAGAGGAAGTTTCTCAAAGATCCGCTGATAAATCGTTTGCGGTCTCCCGCGGGCCGTGAGTACCGTGATGTCTCGTCGGGTGAGAACCCGGCCCGACCCGTTCCGCATCGACGACGAGGCCCGAGAGGAGGTGCCCTGTGATGATCAGCTACTCGAACCCCCAGACGAAGGACGGTTTCGCCATGTCCGACCTCTGCGCTGACGGCGCGTGGCACCTCGTGTCGCCCGACGCCCAGCTCCGCGTCATGGGTGAGGTGTCTCCTCAGGAGACCGCCCTCGTGCTGGGCACCGTCTCGCGCGATCGGATCGTCACCGCCGGCGCCACCTTCCCGGGCACCTCTGCCTGGAGTCCACCGACGTAGGAGTACCCCTCCCACTCGGCAGCCTCCAGGCCGCGGAACCCGTCACCCGGGATCCGCGGCCTTTCTGTTTGGTCACCACCAAAGAAGAAGTCACACCAGGAGGAAATGAGATGAGTACCACCGTCCTCGACGCGCTGAGACCCAGCGTGGGCGTCGACGAGGAGCAGCTGCCGTGCCACCGCGAGGACCCGGAGCTCTTCTTCGCCGAGTCGCCCAGCGACGTGGAGCTGGCCAAGGCCCTCTGTGGCGGGTGCCCCGTCCGGGAGGCCTGCCTGGCCAGCGCCATCGAGCGTCGGGAGCCCTGGGGGGTGTGGGGAGGCCAGCTGCTCGTGCAGGGCGTCGTGGTCCCGCGCAAGCGGCCCCGTGGCCGGCCCCGCAAGAACCCTGTCGCCGCCTGACGTCCAGCAGGACCGCACCACGCGCACGACCGCACGACCGCACCACCCGTCCGCACCATCCGGCACCACCTCGAGAAGGAGCAGTGAGATGAACTTCTACGCAACCGAGCAGATGCAGCAGGCCTACATGGCCGAGCGCATGGGCGAGGCCCGGGTCGCACGTCGGGCCCGCCAGACGACGGCCGCACGCCGGCTGTCGCGTCGCGCCGAGCGCGCCGCGGCGATGGCTCGCGTCGCTGTCGCGAGGAGCCTGTGACCTCGATCGGACCGGATTGCCCTCCGGGCGACCGGCCTGTCGCGCCCGACCGGCCCTGACGACTCCCCGAGGAGATCGTCAGGGCCGGTTCTGTTTTTCGTCCCCTGACGTGCAGGACCGGTCGGTGCGAGCGGTGTCCGGTCTACGGTGGACCGGTGAGCGAGGCCGGTGCCACCTGCGACCACTGCGGCACGGCCGCGCCCGACGGTGTGCCGCCGCTGACCTGGACGGTCTCGATCGAGCACGGGCGGGTCATGCGGCACTGCGACTCCTGCACCCGCGTGAACCTGCGCTCGATGGAGGGCAAGCTCGACCGCGAGCACTGGTGATCAGACCGGGTCGGTGAACCCCGGCATCGACTCCTCGAGCACCCGTCGGAACCCGACCTCGGCCTCGAGCTGGCACAGCACCCCGACGGCGCCGGTGAAGGTGCGGTGGATGAGGAGGTACTCCGGCGGCAGGTTGAGCCGGAAGGCCACCTGGTTCTCCGGCTGTGAGAGGTCCTGCAGCCGCACGAGCTGGGCGCGCATGTAGTCGCGCGAGAACCGGAAGGTCTCGGTCTGGGCCGGCTCGGTGAAGGGACCGAGGTAGGCAGCGAGGTCGCCGGCACGGACCCGGATGTGGGGCTTGATGAAGCCCTCGTCGCGCAGGAAGGCCAGCACCGTGTCGTAGTCGTCGGACAGCGACATCCGCATCAGCCGTCCCAGGGTGCGCGGGAGGGTGCCCTCGGGCAGGCGCGCCACGGCGCCGTAGTCGAGCACGCCCAGGCGTGGCGGACCCCCGTCGGGGTCGGGCACGACCCGGAAGTTCCCCGGGTGGGGGTCGGCGTGGAGCAGGCCGGTGCGGGCGGGGCCCTCGAACATGAAGCGGGCGTAGAGCCCGCCCCAGTAGTCGCGCTCCTCCTGCGTGCCGTCGGCGATCACCTTGGCCAGGGAGGAGGAGCCCGGCATCCACTCGCTGACGATGACGCGGTTGCCGTGCGCGACCGGACGCGGGACCACGAAGTGCGGGTCGTCACTCAGGGCGTCGTGGAAGATCTGCTGGGCCTCGGCCTCCAGCGAGTAGTCGAGCTCCTCGGCGACCCGGTCCCGCAGCTCCTCGGCCAGCGCCCGGATGTCGATGCCGGGGAAGAGGCCACCGAAGGTGCGTGCCAGCCGGGTGATCTGCTTGAGGTCCGAGAGCAGCGCCTGCTCGGCGCCGGGGTACTGCAGCTTGATCGCGACGTCCGTGCCGTCCTTCCACCGACCGCGGTGGACCTGGCCGATGGAGGCGGCCGCGGCGGGCTCCTCGTCGAACTCGACGATGCTGCGCTTCCACCCCGCGCCGAGCTCGCGCACCAGCTGCTGGTGCACCACGGCCTTCGACATCGGGGGAGCGGAGTCCTGCAACCTGGTCAGCTGCTCGCGGTAGGGGGCCGCGATCTCCTCGGGCAGGGCACCCTCGAAGATCGACAGCGCCTGGCCGAACTTCATGGCTCCGCCCTTGAGGTCACCCAGGGTGCGGAACAGCTGCTCGGCGGTGCGCTGCTGGACCTCGGTCAGGACGGCCTCGGCGGGGGCGCCGCCGAGTCGCTTGCCCATCCCGACGGCCGTGCGGCCGGCGTACCCGAGGGGGAGGCCGGCCAGGCGTGCCGTGCGGGTGACGGCTCTGCGGGGGAGGTCGGCCATGTCGACCATTCTGCCCTGGAGGTGGGCAGATGATGAACATCGTTCAACGAGCCGGTCGTGCGTCCTCCACCTCGGGCGGTGCAGGCGCGTCGGCCGTGCCGGCCCGCCAGGCGCAGCCGCACTGGCGGTGGGGCTCCCACCGCCGGGTGGTGGTGGTCCCGGTGCGTGGCCTCAGCCGCACGGTCGCGCCCAGCGTCTCGGGCGTCCCGCCCTCGGCGTACGCCGCGACCTCGCGCGCCGCCCAGGCGACCGCGAGCGCGGCGAGCACGGCGTCGACGGGCTCCGGTACGCCGTCGGCCCGGTCGCCGCGGCGGGCGGCTCGGGAGTACTGCTCGACCAGCAGGGTCCACGCCGGGTCGTCCTCGCTGGTGCGGGCGTCGAGGCAGCGCAGGCAGGGACTCAGCCCGGGCAGCACGAAGGGGCCCACCACGGCGGCGCCCTCGCTGAGGCGGACGACGAGGTGGGGCACCGCCTCCCGCACGAGCGGATCGACCAGGGTCCGGCTGGGCTCGCCCACGCCGAGGAGCACGTGGACCGGCTCGGTGGGCAGCTGGTGCCGGGGGGCGGTCCGCTCGGCTTCGGGCCCTGCGCGGTGAGGGAGGCTCGACGCAGCAGGTCCAGCAGGTCGGCGCGCAGGCTCTCGTCGAGCGGGTGGCCGAACCCGCGGACGCGGATGCGCTTGGTCCCGCGCTCGCCGACCCGGGCCGCCATCAGGGCGGGCGCGTCGCGGAAGAGCGAGGCCATGGTGTGGCGCTGCCACCGGTTCTCGGGTCGGTCGGGGGCCAGGGCGTTGCGCAGCTGGGTGTCGTCGGCGGCCGCCGCGTGCTGCTTGACGAGCCGGGCGGTGAGCGCCGGTGACTCGGCGAGACCGGGACTGCCGGCGACCGGGGCGAGTCGTCCGCCCGCGTCCTCGTGCTCGAGCCGGACCGCCTCGGAGGGCGCGAGGCCGAGCTGGAAGACCCCGTCGGGCCGCCGCAGGACGTGGGTGCCGGGCAGCAGGAGTGGATGCATGGCGGCACCCTGCCCCGTCCCGGTGCCGGGCGGCCGGTGTCCTCCACAGGTGGAGAGAAAGCGGCCCGGACGTGCGCGAGGGGCGGGACCCGTCGGTCCCGCCCCTCGTCTGTCCGGAAGGCTCAGGCCTTGCCGAGGATGCGGTTCAGGTTCGTGCTGCAGACGGGGCAGACGGCCTTGGCCATCCGCGTGCCCTTCTCGTTGACCTTGACCTCGCCGTCGGCCTGGCGCTTCTCCTTGCACTTGACGCAGTAGAACTCGCCGCTCCAGGTCTCTGCCATGACGGACCCTCTCTCGTTGTGGACCACGCCGGATCCGTTCCTTGCGGCGAGCAGTCTCGGGGAACACCCGCCGGTGCCGCGCTGACGGCCGGTTGCGACCCTACGCCCCGCGAGCCTGGGAATCGCGGACCAGCAGCGGGACGTCGCGCAGCGCGTCGACGCCGTTCGCCGGGCGACGAGGGCGCCCGAGCCGCTCGACAGTTGCAGGACAGGACGAAGGTCCTGACGGCCCTGACCCGATCAGGTAGCGGTCGCGATATTCGGTCAGAATCGGACAGAAAGGGTGGTTTCGTACAAACACGCCTCCTACTGTCAGGTATTCGGAGAGGTCATGGGGAGGGGAATCACATGGGGCACAGGAACCGACGAGGGCGCTGGGGCGCAGTCGTCCTGACCGCTGGCATGGTCGTGGGCGCGGGATCGATGTCGATCCCAGCACACGCGGGGAACGAGGCCGGGCTCGGCTACGACCCGGTGGCCAACAAGGGCGCGTTGTGGCAGATCGCCGCGCAGGTCGGGGCGCACGAGTCGTACCGCGCCGGCTACACGGGGAAGGGCATCGGGGTCGCGATCATCGACACCGGGGTCACCGAGGTGCCCGGCCTCGACACCGGCAACGTCTACCACGGGCCAGACCTCTCGTTCGACAGCCAGGACCCCGAGCTCGCGCACAAGGACGCCTACGGGCACGGCACCCACCTCGCCTCGATCATCGCCGGCCGCGACGCCGTCGGCACGCCGGCGTCGTACACCAGCGAGACCCGGTTCAACGGCATCGCCCCCGACGCCAACCTGATCAGCGTCAAGGTGGGCGCCAGCGACGGTGCCGTCGACGTCAGCCAGGTCATCGCGGCGATCGACTGGGTGGTGGAGAACCGCGCCACCCACAACATCCGGGTGCTCAACCTCTCCTACGGCACCGACTCGGTGCAGGACCCGTCGGTCGACCCGTTGACCTTCGCGGTCGAGCAGGCCTGGAAGGCCGGCATCGTGGTCGTGGTCGCCGGGGGGAACGACGGGACCGACACGACGACCCTGGCGAATCCTGCTCGGAGTCCTTACGTGATCGCGGCGGGGGCCTCGGACACGCAGGGCACGACGGACTTCGTCGACGACACCGTGCCCTCGTGGGCAACCCGGGGGACCAACAGCCGGCACGTCGACGCGGTCGCGCCCGGTGTGTCGGTCCTCGGCCTCCGCGTGCCGAACGGCTACGCCGACGAGCGCAACGACCACGCCCGCACCGGTGCCCGGTTCGCCCGTGCGTCCGGCACGTCCCAGGCGGCCGCTGTGATGAGCGGAGTGACCGCGCTGCTCCTCCAGGCGCAGCCGAGGCTCTCGCCCGACCAGGTCAAGCAGCAGCTGCAGAGCACGGCACACCCGTTCAGCAGCACCGACGTGAAGTACCGGGGCAACGGGCTGGTCGACGTGCGCGACGCACAGACGAAGAGGGCCAACAACGCCAAGCAGTCGCAGGACTTCTTCAGCTCGGGCACCGGGTCCCTGGAGGCCGCGCGGGGGACCTCGCACGTCCACGACGGCGGCGAGGGGCTGCGCGGCGAGATCGACATCTTCGGCAACGCCTGGAACGCCGCGGCATGGACTCGGGCCTCCGCCGGTCGGACGGCCTGGTCCGGAGGCA
This sequence comes from uncultured Actinomycetota bacterium, assembly GCA_963762755.1. Classification (GTDB taxonomy): domain Bacteria; phylum Actinomycetota; class Actinomycetes; order Propionibacteriales; family Nocardioidaceae; genus Marmoricola_A. Next base: position 138,844 of record CAVXMH010000023.1, read on the forward strand.
GCTGGCGCGGCTTCACCTGGAGCGGCGACGGGTGGAACGCTCGCACGTGGCGCGACGTGGTCTGGTCGACCGGCACGTGGTCCGCCCGCACCTGGCGCGACGAGTCCTGGACGGCCCGCTCCTGGCGCGAAGGCTCGTGGACGGGAGGCAGCTGGAACGCCCGCACGTGGCGAGACGCTTCCTGGTCGGCGCGCTCCTGGCGCCAGGCCGACCTCGCCTCGGCGGACTGGCACGCCAAGACCTGGGCCTGACCCTCACCTCGGGCAGCCACGGTGACGTGGCTGCCCGGGACCCGGACCTCTGAGAAGGACAGCACGACATGAGCCCCGAGGACGCAGCCGCCGGCGACCAGCCGGTCGAGACCGTGCGCGTCCTGCGCCTGATGTGCCTTCTGCTGGTGGTGGCAGCCGCCCTCGGCGGCCTCGTGCTGTCGTCCGACGTGGCTCGCAGCACTGGTGTCCTGCTGCCCTGGTGGGGACTCGCGGTCTTCTTCGCGATGACCGAGTCGGCTGTCTTCCACGTGCAGATCAAGCGGGAGGCGCAGACCGTCTCGATCAGCGAGCTGCCGCTGGTCATCGGCTTGTTCCTGGCCGAGCCCGAGATGCTCGTGCTCGGGCGCCTGGTCGGCTCCGTCCTCGTCTTCGTGCTCCTGCGGCGCTCCTCGCTGCTCAAGACCGCCTTCAACACGGTGCTGGTGCTGACCGAGACGATGGTCGCCCTGGCCGTGGTCCTGGTCCTGGCCGGGGGAGTGCTCTCAGGCACCGAACCTCGCGAGTGGATCGCGGCACTCGGCGCGGTCCTGGTCGCCAACGCCGTGGGCACCATCGCCATCGGCCTGGTGATCGCCGTCTACGAGGGCGACCTCCACTGGTCGTCGCTGCTGAGGGAGACGATCGCCGGACAGCTCTTCGCCCCCGGCGTGGTCGTGCTCGGCTTGATGACCGTCGCGCTGCTCGCTCACGACCCGCGCAGCGGCTGGTTGGTCGCCGGCTCGGCGATCACCCTCGTCGCCTGCTACCGGCTCTACGCATCCTTGTTCGACCGGCACGTGAACCTCGCCAAGCTGTACCACTTCAGCCAGGCGATCACGAGCTCGTCCGCCAACGAGTCGGTGGAGGGGCGGGTGCTGCACGAGGCGATGGATCTGCTTCAGAGCGGGCACGCCTCGATCCACCTCGTGGGGGAGCATGACTCGGGGCACCCCCTGCGCATCTGGCTGGACGTGGGCGGGCAGACCCGGCGCGACCTGGACGAGCAGGCCGGCGACACGGACTGGGTGCACAACCGGGTCGTGGACGACGGCGCGTCGACGTTGCTGCCCCGGCGCAGCCGCGACAAGCAGGTGAAGCAGTGGCTGGCGCGGCAGGGTCTGCGCGACGCCCTCGCCGTGCCCCTCCAGGGTTCGGAGGCGACCCTCGGGATGCTGGTGGTCGGCGACCGGCTGGGCGAAGTGCGCACCTACGACCGCGACGACGTGATCCTGCTCGAGACCCTGGCGAACCACGCGAGCGTGGCGCTGCAGAAGGGCGAGCTGATCGAGCGGCTCCAGCACGACGCGCTGCACGACGCCCTGACCGGGCTCCCCAACCGGGTGCAGCTGCAGCGCGAGCTGGGCCACGCGCTGCAGCAGAGCCTGCGGAGCTCGCTGCCTCTGGCGGTCATGATCCTGGACCTGGACGGTTTCAAGGACGTCAACGACACCTTGGGCCACCAGCAGGGTGACCTGGTGCTCATCGAGGTCGGCGACCGGCTCAAGCGCGCCGTGGGCGAGGAAGGGCTCGTCGCCCGGCTGGGTGGTGACGAGTTCGCGGTCCTCGTCCCGCAGCTCGCCGGCCGCGAGCACGCGGCGGCCATCAGTCGACGGCTGGTCTCCTCGCTCGAGACGCCGATGGAGCTGCAGGGCATGACCTTCGAGGTCGGCGGCTCCGTCGGGGTCGCCATGTGCCCCGAGCACGGCGTCGAGGGCCCGGTGCTGATGAAGCGGGCAGACCTCGCGATGTACTCCGCCAAGGCGACCGGGAACAAGGCGCGCTTCTTCCAGCCCGCCAGCTCCAAGGAGAACGCCCCGCGCCTCGCCCTCGCCGCCGAGCTGCGCAGCGCGCTGTCCAACGGCGATCTGCAGGTGTACCTGCAGCCCCAGCTGGACCTCGCCACGGGCGAGGTGCGGGGCATGGAGGCGCTGGCCCGGTGGCGTCACCCCACCCGGGGTTTCATCTCCCCGGACGAGTTCATCCCGATCGCCGAGCGCAGCGGTCTCATCAGGCCGCTGACGACGGCCGTGCTCGACCGGGCTCTGCAGGCCGTCTCGGACGGTCAGTCGTACGGCTTCGGGGTCTCGGTGAATCTGTCTCCTCGCAGCCTGACGGACACGGACCTCGTGACGAGCGTGAAGACGCTGCTGTCCAAGTGGTCGATCCCGCCCCAGGGCCTCACTCTGGAGGTGACCGAAGGAGCGGTGATGACGGACCCGGACCGCGCCATTGCGCTGCTCGAGCAGCTGCGTGGCGCGGGCGTACGGCTGTCGGTCGACGACTTCGGCACCGGGTACTCGTCGTTGAGCTACCTGACCCAGCTCCCGGTCCACGAGGTCAAGATCGACAAGAGCTTCATCACGAGCCTGACGAGCTCGCGCGACGACCTCGCCATCGTGCGGTCGATCATCGGGTTGTCGACCACCCTGGGTCTCGACGTCGTCGCCGAGGGGGTGGAGGACAAGGCCACGCAGGACTTGCTCCACGCGCTCGCCTGCACCCGTGTCCAAGGGTGGCACGTGGCGAGGCCCATGCCGGTCGAGGACGTCCTCGGCTGGCTCGAGCAGCATGGACGAGCCCGGCCGGCGACCGGCGCGGCGCCGGTATCGGCTGCTCCGGGCACGTGAACCAAGTCGAGGCCCCCGCCCTGCTCGATTCGTCACGTGCCTTCCCCTTGCCCGTGACGGGCCGAGTCGGCCGGGGGCCTCTTCTGCGTCGAACCTAGGCAGGGGCGGGTCCCCCGTCAACGCCTGACTTTCCACGTCTGTGGATAACCCTGTGGAGAAGGTGTGGATGACACTCGGAGACCTGTGGAACGCGCCGCGGCACCGGTGCAGAATGGTGGGGAGGACACGCCCGGGCGGCCGACGACACGCCCGCGTGACCTGCACCGACCGTCGTTCCGGGCCTGTGGAGGGAAGAAAGGTGACACGTGCAGCCGCTTCCGGCCGGTGACCCGGTCGCCGCGCTGCGCCGGATCGCCTTCCTGCTCGAGCGCCGCCAGGCGGAGACCTTCAAGGTCAAGGCCTTCCGTCGCGCCGCCACCGCGTTGCTGGGCCTCGACGCCGCGGAGCTGCGCCGCCGGGCCGACGCCGGCGCGTTGCGCGAGATCGAGGGGATCGGCAAGGCGACCGAGGCGGTCGTGGTGGAGACGCTGGCCGGGCAGACCTCGACGTACCTCGCGGACCTGGAGCAGGGCAGCGGCCCCCTGGCCGCCGGTGGCAGCGAGGTGCGCGCCGCCCTGAGGGGTGACCTGCACACCCACTCCGACTGGTCCGACGGCGGCTCGCCCATCGAGGAGATGGTGATGACCGCGGTCGAGCTCGGCCACGAGTACGTCGCCCTGACCGACCACTCGCCGCGGCTGAAGGTGGCCAACGGGTTGAGTGCCGCTCGGCTGACCAAGCAGCTCGGCGTGCTGGAGGCCGTCAACGGCCACCTCGACGCTCAGGGGGAGCGGCTGCGGGTGCTGCGCGGCATCGAGGTCGACATCCTCGACGACGGCGGGCTCGACCAGACCGAGGACCTGCTCGGACGCCTCGACCTGGTTGTCGCCTCGGTCCACAGCAAGCTGCGCATGGAACCCGGACCGATGACACGTCGGATGCTGGGGGCGGTCCGCAACCCGCACACCAACGTGCTCGGGCACTGCACCGGGCGGCTCGTGACGGGCGGTCGGGGGACCCGCCCGCAGAGCGAGTTCGACGCCGAGGCGGTCTTCACCGCCTGCCGCGACCACGACGTCGCGATCGAGATCAACAGCCGGCCCGAGCGGCAGGATCCGCCCGACGACCTGCTCGCGCTCGCCGCCGACATCGGGTGCGTGTTCTCGGTGGACTCCGACGCCCACGCTCCTGGTCAGCTCGACTTCCTCGACCACGGCGCCGCCCGGGTGGCCGCGCTCGGTGTCCCGCTCGAGCGCATCGTGACCACCTGGCCGCTCGAGGACCTCCTCGCCTGGGCGTCCCCCGGATCCTGACCCGCGAGCAGGGCCGGGCGGCGACTCGCAGCGCACGGTGGAGCGCCTTGTCGGTGCGGGGTGGGAAAATGCAGTCATGGACACGGTCGGGTACGACGTGGACGGGGTCTCCGTCGAGGTCCGGCGCAGCGCGAGACGCCGCCGGACGGTATCGGCCTACCGCCAGGAGGACGGGTCCGTCGTGGTCCTGGTGCCGGCCCGTCTCAGCCGCGCCGAGGAGCGCGAGTGGGTCACCACCATGATCGCGCGTCTCGACAAGCAGGACCGTCGCCGTCGTCCCGGCGACGACCAGCTCCGCGAGCGCGCCCAGCAGCTCTCCCGCGAGCACCTCGATGGCCGCGCCCGCCCGACGAGCGTGCGGTGGGTCGACAACCAGCAGCAGCGCTGGGGCTCCTGCACCCCGGCCGACGGCACCCTCCGGCTGTCCTCGCGCCTGCAGGGCATGCCCGCGTACGTCGTGGACTGCGTGCTTCTGCACGAGCTGGCCCACCTGCTCGTCGCCGACCACAGCCCGGCGTTCTGGGAGCTGGCCGACCGGCACCCGAAGGCCGAGCGGGCGAAGGGGTACCTCGAGGGTCACGCCCACGCGCAGCGCTGGCCGGCCCCGGAAGGGGTCGACGACCGGTCAGAGCTGGCGGAGGCGCAGCCGGGCGAGCCGGACCAGCTCTTCTAACGACGGCTCGTCGCTGGGCAGGTCGTCGGCCGGCCACCAGCGCACGTCGGACGACTCGTCGCTGACCGCGGTGTCGGCCGCGGGGTCGGCGACCGCCACGAAGCGGACGTCGAGGTGCCGCGTCCCCGGCCCTCCGCAGAACGGCACCTCGTGGACGTCGAGCTGAACCGGGACCGGGTCGAGGTCGACCTGGCTGAGCCCGGACGGCCCGGACGGCCCGGACAGCCCGGACTCCTCGGTGGCCTCGCGCAGTGCCGCCGCGGCCAGGTCACGGTCGCGCGGCTCGACGTGGCCGCCGAGCTGGAACCACGCGTGGGCCTTGGCGTGCAGGGTCAGCAGCACCTGCCCGCCTTCGGGGGAGACCACCAGTGTGCTCGCCGTCAGGTGGTCGGGCAGGCACGACCGGGCGAGGCCGTCGGGGCGTCGGGTGAGGAGGTCGACGTACTCGGAGCGCAGCCGCTCCTGGTCGGCGTCGGGCGGGGTCCAGGCGCGCAGCAGGGTCAGGGCGCGGGCGTGTGCGTCGCCGCTTGCGCTCACGTGGGGCGCGGGGCGTCGCCCGGACCGGGGTCCTCGCCCGAGCCGTCGGTGCCGTCGGGCCGGTCGGTCCTCCCACGGCCGCCCTCCTCGTCGAGGAGCTCAGCGAGCGCGGCGTCGAAGTCGTCGTCGAACGAGGCGGCGGCTTCCTCGAGCTCCGGGTTCTCGCCGAAGCCGAGCGGGTCGTCGAGGTCGCTCGCGGTGGGCAGCAGGTCGGGGTGGGCCCAGATGGCGTCACGGGCCTCGGCGCCGCGGCGCGAGCGGAGGCTGCCCCACAGGGTGGCGGCGTCGCGGAGGCGACGGGGGCGCATCTCGAGGCCGACCAGGGCGGCGAACGCGTCCTCGGCGGGTCCGCCGGCCGCCCGGCGGCGCCGGACGATCTCCTGCAGCTTCGCCGCGTTGGGCATGCGCTCGGACGTGGCCTGGCTGACGACCTCGTCGACCCAGCCCTCGACGAGTGCCAGGATGGTCTCGAGCCGCACGAGCGCCGCCTGCTGGGTCGGTGTCTTCTCGGGCTCGAAGAGCCCACCGGCGAGCGCCTCCTGGATGGCGGCGGGGTTGGTGGGGTCCAGGCCGGACATCTTCGACTCCATGCCGGCGACGTCGATGGTGGTGCCGCGCCCGAAGTCCTCGACGGCGGCGAGCAGGTGGGCGTTGAGCCACGGCACGTGGGCGAAGAGCCGCTGGTGGGCCGCCTCGCGGATCGCGAGGTAGAGGCGTACGTCGTCCGCGGGCACGTCGAGCCCGTCGGCGAAGGCGGTGATGTTGGTGGGCAGCAGCGCGGCCTTGCCGACCGGGGCGAGGGGCAGGCCGATGTCGGAGGAGCTGAGCACCTCGGCGGCGAGCCCGGCCAGCGCCTGGCCGACCTGGCTGCCGAACATGGCGCCCCCGGCCTGGCCGAGCAGTCCGATGAGGGGGCCGGCCATTGCCTTGGCCTCGGCGGGGAGGGCGTTGCCCATGGCGGCCACGACGTGCTCGGCGACCGGCTCCACGAGCTTCTTCCAGACCGGCAGGGTCTGCTCGATCCATTCCGCTCGACTCCACCCGGCGGCGGAGGTGACGCCGCTGGGCAGGTCGGTCACGGCGTCGAGCCACACGTCGGCCAGCTGCAGCGCGTCGGCGATGCGGGCGGTCTCGGCGGCGTTGACCGACGGGTCGGGCGAGGCCGCGACGCCGCGCCGTGCGAGGTCCTGGGCGAGGTTCCAGTTCACGGCGCCCTCGTGGGGCTGCAGCAGCTGCTGCATCTGGCCCAGCAGCGCGGAGAGGTCGGGCATGCCGCCGGCGCCGGGCGTCCCGAAGGCGCCGAAGCCCGGGATGCCGGCTCCCCCGCCCGCGCCGCCCGCCCCGCCCGCGCCACCGGCGCCCGCACCGCCGAAGGCCGAGAAGAGCTGCTCGAAGGGCGTGCCCGCGAAGGGGTTCTGGGGCTCTCCCGACCGGTCGTCGTCGTCGTCACCGGAGCGAGGAGCGGGGTCGTTCACCATGACTCCCACGGTACTCGCGCTCGGTCGCGGGCCCGCCCTAGGCTCATCCCATGGAGCCCCACCCCCGGAGCCGACCGTCCCGCCCACCGCGCCGGGGACCGTCGTACGCCTCGTCGACATCCGCGAGACCGCCTTGGACGTCGCCGAGGTGCTCGCGGCGGTCGAGGACGACGCCGCCGGCGGGGTGACGCTGTTCGTGGGCAACGTGCGCAACCACGACGGCGAGCAGGCGGTGGACCACCTCGACTACTCGGCCCACCCCTCGGCGCTCGACCGGCTGCGCGAGGTGGTCGATGAGGTCGCGCGACGCCACCCGGTCACGGCCGTGGCGGCCGTCCACCGGGTCGGACGACTGGCCATCGGCGACGCCGCCGTCGTGGTGGCCGCTGCCGCGCCCCACCGGGGTCAGGCTTTCGAGGCCTCCCGCGACCTCATCGACGACCTGAAGGCCACGGTGCCGATCTGGAAGCACCAGGTCTTCGCCGATGGCGGCGAGGAGTGGGTCGGCACGCCGTGAGCGTGCCTCCGCCCACCGCCGTCGCCGGCCCCTAGCCTGACGGGGTGGAGATCCTCTGGTGGCTGGCGCCCGCGGGCGGCGTGCTCGTGCTCGCCATGCTGTGGGCGACCTGGGCCGGACGACCGCAGCGTGAGCCGCGTGGCCGCTCCGAGGAGGCCTACGAGAAGTTCGCCGCCGCGATGGCGCGCGAGCACCCGGCGGCCGGCCAGCCCCGTCCGGTCGCCAAGCCGGACCGCAGCACCGGCATCGCCGTCCGTCCCTCCTCTCGGTAGGTCTCGACGAGCTCGACCAGCGAGGGGCCGGCGCGTCCGGAGGCGCGCGTCAGGGTTTGACGGGCTTGACCACCGGGGGCGCGCGTTGGGCGTGATGAGAGGGTGAGGGCATGACCCGCCACACCCTCGCGACGCTGGTCGCCGCAGGTCTGGTGCTGGTGCTGGGGGTCACCGTCGCGGCTGTGTCCGTCCCCTACGTGCGGGAGTCGCCCGGTCCGACCGTCGACGTCCTCGGCACCCGCGAGGGCGAGCCGGTCGTGAAGGTCGAGGGTCGCCGTACCTTTCCGACCGACGGCAGCCTGCGGCTGACCACCGTCCTGGTCACCCAGCCCGAGCGTGCGTTCAACCTCCTCGGGGCGCTGGGCGGCTGGTTCGCCCGCGACACCGCGGTGCTGCCCTACGAGGCCGTCTACCCCGCGGACACCACGGCCGAGGACGAGCAGGCCGAGTCCGCGGCCCAGATGGTCGACAGCCAGGACACGGCGGTGGCCGCTGCGCTCGCAGAGCTGGGCTTCGACCTCCCGACGTTCGCCGAGGTCTCCGGGGTCAGCCCCGACGGGCCGTCCGACGGCGAGCTCGAGCCGCGTGACCGCATCGTCCTCCTCGATGGGGACCCGGTCACCGACGTGCGTCAGGTGTTCCGACTGGTGGGGCGCGCCGAGCCGGGGGACACCGTCACCGGGGAGGTACGCCGAGCCGGGCGGACCCGCTCGTTCGAGGTCACCACCGAGGCGGCCCCGGACGACCCGGACCGGGCGATGCTCGGCATCCTCCTGGGCACCGGCTACGACTTCCCCTTCGACGTCCGGATCGGCATCAGCGACAGCATCGGCGGCCCCAGCGCCGGGCTCATCTTCTCGCTGGCCGTCTACGACATCCTGACGAAGGGTTCGCTGACCGGCGGCGCGGACGTGGCCGGCACCGGCACGATCGCCGCCGACGGCTCCGTGGGCCCGATCGGCGGCATCCGGCAGAAGATCTCCGGCGCCGAGGCGACCGGCGCCGAGCTGTTCCTGGTGCCACCGGACAACTGCGGCGAGGCGCTGGAGGCCGACGTCGACGACAGCGAGATCCGCCTCGTGCGAGCCGACACGATGAGCAGCGCCGTGACGGTGCTGGAGACCTACCGAGACGACCCTGACGCCGAGCTGCCGAGGTGCACCGCATGAGCGACCCGACCGATCCCGTCCTGTCCTCGGATCCGACCGATCCCGTGCTGCCGCCGGACCTCACCGAGCCCGAGGTGCTGGCTCCGGCCGTCGACCTCGCGCTGCGCGGTGCGGTGCTGGAGATCGAGAAGCACGCCGCCGGAGCGGGCTGGGACCAGCCGGCACGGCTCTTCGCGCTGGTGCACACCGCCGACCTGCTGGCCAACGAGCCCGGCCTCGCCGACACGATCGGCGTCGACGCGGACGCCGACCTGACCGGGAGCCTGACTCCCGTCGAGCAGGACGACCTGCCCGCCGACACGCCCCTCGAGGAGCTGCTGCACCAGGTGATGTGGCCCGCCGAGGTCCACGGCACCGCGGTCGTGGTGGAGCGCCTGGTGCTGCCCCCGGGCGCCGACGACCTGCCCGACGACCCGGCGGAGGCGGCGGAGGTCGCGGCCTCGCACCCGGACCGCCAGGAGGTGCGGATGGTGGCGGGCGCAACCCGGTCCGGCACCACCTTCTGCGCGCTGCGGCTGCGCGAGCACGACGACGACTTCGCGGTGATCGAGGGGCCGGACCTTGTGCCCGCCCTTCTACAGTTGTTGCAGGCCACGCTGGCCGACGGTTCAGAGACGGAGTTGTGAGACTGTGAGCGGCCTTTTCGACGATCCCCCGAACCCACCCCGACGGACGGCGCCCCCTCCGCGCCCGCAGCGCTCGCGCGCCCTGGGCATCACCGCGGTGGTCCTGGTCGTCGGGTTCTTCGTGCTCTCGGCCTTCACCGGCCTGTGGACCGACCGGCTGTGGTTCAACAGCGTGGGCTTCGGCGAGGTCTTCTCGACCGTGCTCACCACACGGGTGCTGCTGTTCATCGCCTTCGGCCTGATCATGGGCGGCTTCGTGGCCGCCAACGTGGTCCTGGCCTTCCGGCACCGTCCGCCGTTCCGCGCGATGCCGTCGGAGGCCAACCTCGAGCGCTACCGCGAGGTCGTCGAGCCGCTGCGGGCGTGGGTCGTCATCGCCGTCGCCGGCCTGCTGGCGCTGGTCGCGGGCGGCTCGGCCGCCGGACAGTGGCGCGCGTTCCTGCTGTGGCGCAACGGCGGGGACTTCGGTGCCTCGGACCCGTACTTCAAGCGTGACATCGGCTTCTTCGTCTTCGACCTGCCGTGGCTGCACTACGTCGTCAACTTCGCGATGATGACGGTGGTGCTCGGCCTGGTCGCCGCGATCGTCGTGCACTACCTCTTCGGGGGGATCGCGCTGCAGTCGCGCACCGACAAGGTCACCGGTGCCGCCCAGGTGCAGTTCTCGATCCTGCTGGGTCTGTTCGTGCTCTTCAAGGCCGTCGACTACTGGCTGGACCGCTTCGACCTGACGACGGACCAGGGTCGACGCTTCACCGGCGTCAACTACACCGCCTTCAACGCGATCCTGCCGTCGAAGAACATCTTGATGTTCATCGCGCTCATCTGCGCGTTGCTCTTCTTCGCCAACGTCTTCCGTCGCACGTGGCTGCTGCCCGGTGCCGGTCTCGGACTGCTCGTGCTCTCCGCGGTGCTGCTCGGTGCGGTGTGGCCCGGAATCGTGTGGCAGTTCCAGGTCAAGCCGTCGGAGCCGGACAAGGAGGAGCGGTACCTGGCCGCGAACATCGAGGCGACGCGAGCGGCGTACAACATCGACGACGTCGCGGAGCAGCAGTACGACGCCACCGTCTCGGTGACCAAGGACCAGCTGAAGAGCAGCGCCGACTCGCTGCCGGGGATCCGGCTCATCGATCCCGCCCGCACCAGCGCCGCCTTCGAGCAGCTGCAACAGGTGCGTGGCTACTACTCCGTCGCCCCGGTGCTCGACGTCGACCGCTACGACGTCAACGGCGAGTCCCGCGACCTGGTGATGGGCGTGCGCGAGCTCGACCAGGACGGGCTGGTCCCCGATCAGCGCAACTGGGCCAACGAACACACCGTCTACACCCACGGCTACGGCCTGGTGGCGGCCTTCGGCAACAACCGCACCGCCGACGGCGGCACGCCGTCGAACCCGGACGAGCCGCCGTGGGCCGAGGAGGACCTGCCGCCCCGCGGCGAGCTGTCCGACCTGACCGCGGACGGCTACGAGCCGCGGATCTACTTCGGGGAGAAGAGCCCGGAGTACTCCGTGGTCGGCAAGGCAGAGGCCGACGACGCCGACGTCGAGCTCGACATCCCGGAGGAGGCCTCGGGCGAGCGCGGCAACACGACGTTCGAGACCGACACCGGCACCGGTGTGCCCGTCGGCGGCATCGTCAACAGGCTGCTCTACGCGCTGAAGTTCGGCGAGCCCAACTTCCTGCTGTCCAACCGGGTGAACTCCGGCTCCGAGGTGCTCTACGAGCGCACCCCGCGCGAGCGGGTGGAGAAGGTCGCGCCGTGGCTGACCGTCGACGGCGACCCCTACCCGGCGGTCGTCGACGGGCGCGTCCAGTGGATCCTCGACGCCTACACCACGACCGACCGTTTCCCGAACGCCGAGCGCGAGTCGTTCGAGGAGATGACCAGCGACGCGCTCACCAGCTCGACGTCGTACGTCACGCTGCCGACCGACCAGATCAACTACATCCGCAACTCGGTCAAGGCGACCGTCGACGCCTACTCCGGCGAGGTCGTCCTGTACGAGTGGGAGGAGGACCCGATCCTCGACGCGTGGAAGGCGGTCTTCCCCGACGCCATGACGCCGCGCGAGGACATCTCCCAGGAGCTGGCCGAGCACCTGCGCTACCCCGAGGACATGTTCAAGACCCAGCGCTACATGCTGGCGCAGTACCACGTGACCGCGGCGCAGGAGTTCTATCGCGGCACCGACCGCTGGCAGGTGCCCGAGGACCCGGCCGAGACGGTGAAGATGCAGCCGCCCTACCGGCTGTCGGTCCAGATGCCGCCCGCCCCGGAGGGTGAGGAGGAGGTCGATGCCGACGAGGCAGTGGACACCGCCGACCTGCCGGTCGAGGACCCGGTCTTCTCGCTGACCAGCGTCTTCACGCCCACGAACCGGCAGAACCTCGCCTCGTTCGTGGCGGTGAACTCCGACGCCACCGGTGAGAACTACGGGCAGATCCGCATCCTGCGCCTGCCCGACACCACCCAGGTCCAGGGTCCGTCGCAGATCGCCAACACCTTCTCGGCCGACGCCAACATCCAGGACGCACTGCTGCCTATCAAGCAGAACTCCCAGATCCTCGACGGCAACTTGCTGACGCTGCCGGTCGGTGGCGGTCTGCTCTACGTGCAGCCGGTCTACGCGCTGCAGGAGACCGGTGAGGGCTCCTACCCGGTGCTGCAGTTCGTGCTCGCCTCCTTCGGTCGCAACGCCGGCTTCGGCACGACGCTGACCGAGGCGTTGAACGACGTGCTCGAGTCGGGGGAGCTGACCGAGGAGGAGGCCACGGGTGGCGGCTCCGACACCGGCGGCTCCGACACCGGTGGTGGCGGTGGTGGCGGTGGGGGCGGCTCCGACGGCAGCACCGGCAACGGCACTTTGTCGCCGGAGGTGCTCGACCTGCTCCAGCAGGCCGTCGACGCCTTCGCCGAGGCCGACCAGGCGCTGCAGGACGGCGACTCCGTGCGGTATGCCGAGCTGACCGAGCAGGCCGAGGACCTGGTCAAGCAGGCCCAGGCCGCGTCGGAGGAGTAGCACTCGTCGGTCGAGCTCGTCGAGACCTGGTGGTCGAGCTCGTCGAGACCTGGTGGGTCGAGCTCGTCGAGACCTGGTGGTCGAGCTCGTCGAGACCTGGTGGTCGAGCTCGTCGAGACCCCTTCCCGCGCAAAGAGCTCGACGACTGGCTCGACACCGACGAGTCGAAGTCCGTGGGGCAGGGCGAGGTCGAGTCGACCGACTCCGACGTGGAGCACATGGAGAAGGTGGTCGGCTACGTCCACCGCGGCCGAGCCGGCAGAGACCTTAGGTGGTCGAGCTCGTCGAGACACGGTGGTCGAGCTCGTCGAGACACGGTGGTCGAGCTCGTCGAGACCCGATTTGGTGCCTCAGTCAGGTCCTAGTACCGTAGGGATCACCGACGCGGGGTGGAGCAGCTCGGTAGCTCGCTGGGCTCATAACCCAGAGGTCGTAGGTTCAAATCCTACCCCCGCTACAAAGCAGAACAGCAGGTCAGAGGTCGTTTCTGGAGAGATCCAGAGGCGGCCTCTTTCTTGTGGTGGGACTGCGGCATGGAAACGTGACGTCTGGCCTGCCCGGGCGAGGTCGACCAGCCCGCCTGGGCATCACACCTAGCGGTGCCTGGGTGCCCGGCACGGCGCAGCCGAGGCTGGCGCTCAAGCCGGTGCAGCGACCGCCTCCGGGCTGATCGGCACGGGTGCGGCGATCCGCGGTCGCGCAACAGCCGCGAAGGCAGCCGTCATGAGGACCCAGACGGTCACGACCACGACCGTGAGCGTGCTTGCCGCCATGTCGCCGACCACGGCGAGCGCCACCGCGGCGGGGACCCAGCCAGGGGTCACGCCGGACCGCCACAGGCCGATCGTGAGGACGATCAGGCCGCCGAAGGTGCAGAGAAGAAACATCGCGGTCATCGCCACGGCCACCGGGCTGCTGGGCAGGGATCCTGCCGCAGCCAGGGCGGCTGCTCCGTCCGCGTTGCGCGCGATCTGCAGCTCGGCGCTGCTGGTCGCCAGCACCCCGCTCCATCCGACGAGACCTGCGGCCACCAGGCTGCTGCCGATCACGGCTGCGCGTCGACGTCGGGGCTGAAGGAGGCGATACATGCCGGCCACGGCCGGGATGAAGAGCAGGATCGTCAGCAGGTTGAGGAGGTGGGCGACCTGGGTGCGTTCCGCGGCGTCGGCGAGGATCGCGAGTCGCTCGGCGGGGTCGAGTGGCGTGCGCGGCCACACGAGAGTCGTCGCGAGGCCGGCGATCGGCGCAGCGATGAGCGCTGTGGCTTGGAGACGTCGAGTGGTGGTGTGGTCGGTGAGGACGGTCATCGTGGTGCTCCTGAGCGCAGAGGGGACGTCGGATGCCGAGACGCTATGGCGGTGCCCAGTCATCGTTCGTCCATCTCTGAGCCATATTGCTGCTCTGCCGGGTGGAGAGGCCGCGGTGCCGGTCTGCAACCTGAGGTGGGTCTGCTCTGTCTCGGGGTGCAGGACAGGGGGGTGGCGGTGCACTAGCGTCCGAGGCATGTCTCTGCGATGGCTGGAGGGGCGGAGCCTCGCGCTGTGGGACGTCGTCGCCGCAGCGTTGCTCGCGGCGTTCACGCAGTACGAGGTGTGGACCAACGACGGCGTTGTCTCGCCGCTGACGGGTCAGGCTGCCTGCTTCGCGGTGGCGACGCTGAGTCTCGCGGCGCGACGTCGGGCTCCGCTCGCCGCGTTGGCTCTCTGCGCTGGTGCTTTGACCGTTCAGGCGGTGGCACTCGGTGAGGCACCCGTGTCCGGCGGCTTTCTGGCGGTCCTGGCCCTGACCTATTCCGTCGCCGCTCACTCTCGGTTCGTGTCTGCGGCGATCGGCTTGCTCGTCCTGTGCGTCGCCCTCCTCGTGGAGCTCGCCACGCGCACCGAGGCGAGGTCGGTCGCCGATGCGGTGGGGAACCTCGGCGTCTTCGCACTGGTGTGGGGAGCAGGGCGTGTGGTCCGCGGGCTCCGACAGCGCGGTGCTTGGTGGGAGCGCCGAGCCGAGGACATGGAGCGTAGCCGGGAGGAACGCGTGAGCGCCGCGATCGCCGAGGAGCGGCAGCGCATCGCTCGCGAGCTGCACGACGTCGTGGCGCACAGCGTCAGCGTGATGGTGCTGCATGCAGGAGCAGCGCGGCAGTACGTCGCCCTGGACCCCGCGCGCGCCACCGAGCCGTTGCTGCTGGTCGAGGACGTGGGCCGCCAGGCACTGGAGGAGCTGCAGAGACTGCTGCGAGTGCTGCGCGACAGCGACGAGGAGTCGTCCTCCATCGTGGGACTGGCCGACGTGGACCAGCTCGTCGAGCACGTCCGCCGTGCGGGCCTCCGCGTACGTCTCGACGTGCGGGGCACCCCCCAGCCGCTCGCCCCGGGGCTCAACCTCACGGCGTACCGGATCCTGCAAGAGGCGCTCACCAACGTGCTCAAGCACGCCCCCCGGCACACCCGGAGGTGAGCATCGAGTACGGCGAGCGGGAGCTGGTGCTCTCGGTCCTCGACGACGGCTCCCACAAGGCCAGCAGCGCACCCACGGTCGGTGGCAACGGGTTGGTCGGGATGCGCGAGCGGGTGCAGCTGTACGGCGGGAGCCTCGACGTCGGTCCACGCGAGGCCGGCGGGTTCGCAGTTCGAGCCCGCATTCCTCTCGAGCACTCCCGGACGCTGTGATGGGAGCACCCACCCGCGTGCTCGTGGCTGACGACCAGACGCTCGTGCGCAGCGGGATCCGCCTCATCCTCGAGGCACACAGCGACCTCGAGGTGGTCGGTGAGGCCAGCGACGGCGTCGAGGCCGTCCAGCTCACCCGCGAGCAGCATCCCGACGTGGTCCTGATGGACATCCAAATGCCCAGACTGGACGGAATCGCCGCCATCGCCCGCATCTGCGCCTCATCCAGCGATCCGCCACACATCCTCGTGCTCACCACCTTCGACCACGACGACCACCTGTACGACGCCGCGCGCGCCGGTGCCACCGGCTTCCTGCTCAAGACGACGCCGCCCGAACAGCTGGTGGCCGCCGTCCGCGCCACCGCCGCCGGTGAGACCTTGCTCGCGCCGTCCATCACCCGTCGTCTGCTGGACGAGTTCACCCGCCGCCCCCCGGGGGGCGGAGTCCCCCACGCGGTCTCAGCCCTCACTGATCGCGAGCGGGAGGTGCTCGTCCTCGTGGCCCGCGGCCTGACCAACATGGAGATCGCGCGCGAGCTGATCGTGAGCGAGGGGACGGTCAAGAGCCACCTCAACCGGGTCCTCGCCAAGCTCGGCGTGCGCGACCGGGTCCAGGCAGTCGTGGTGGCCTACGAGTCAGGCCTGGTGCGACCGGGTGAGACCTGAGCGCAGCCCCATGCCGGGAGGTTCTCACGTGCGTTCTCTCGCAGGGCAGCTACGGTCCGTGAGGTGGCGCACCACGGTGACACGGCACGCTGACCACGACCTCGTCGACCTGCCGGTCCACTGGATCCTCGACGCCCTTCTGGTTCGACGCCTCGACCTGGACGAGGACCATCCGCCTCCGAGTGAGGTGCTGGAGCTCTGGGGGGCGAGGCCACCGGCATCAGCCAGCTCGGTGGCCCGTGATGCTGGTCGTCCACCCGGTGCTGCGGTCTGTCGAGGCATCGACGGCGAGCGGCCTGCCTGAGGCACGCCGTGGCCGGGAACAGTGGCGGGTCAGCGGTGCACGCCCTTGCGCCAGGCGCTGAAGGACGTGAGCCGTTGGCTCGCGGGGCGGGCCAACCACCGCCACGGGTGCAGCTCCGCGACGTCGACCCGGGCTGAGCGTGTCGCGAAGCCCGGCACGGGTGCATGGGTCACCGCGACCGGGCGGCCGGACAGCTCGTCGTCGACCCGCCCCAACCGGACCTCGACCTCGCGTCGCCCGGCCAGGTCGGCCAACGACTCAGCGAGGAACACCAGGCGCTTGCCGGACAGGCGCAGCGAGGCGAGCAGTGGCTCGTCGTACACGAAGACGACGGGGAGGTCCGGGTGGGCGGCGAGCGCGGGGTCGGTGTCGCCGAGAGACTCGGCGGTGAGCCAGACCGCCGACGGCGAGCCGCCGACGACCGGCGCGTCCGGCCCGGCGGCCACCCCGCCGTCTCTGGGGGAGGCCAGCGGACCGTCCTCGACCGTCGGTCCACGCTCGGCGTCCGGCCATTCCTGGATCGGGCAGGCGTCCTTCAGCGGGCAGGAACGGCACAGCTGCGGCGCCCGCTTCTCGACCTGCCAGCGGCTGAAGCCGTAGGGCTTGCCGGTGCCGGCCCCGACCGTCCACTGCCAACCGAGGCGGTTGGCCGCGCGGGAGCCGTCCAGCAGGTGCCGGAAGAAGTCGTCCTCGCCCTCGCTCCAGTCGCGACCGTGCCGCACGGTCCAGTGCGAGGCCCACCACATGCGGGTCTGGTTCACCAGCCAGCCGGCGCCCTCGAGCTCGTCGCTCACCCAGGACGTGCACGCCATGTCGTCGTCCCACGCCGGCGCACCCGCCGGGTGGGGCGGCGCGTAGCGCAGCGGCTCCCGCATCCTGGCGCCCACGCGGGCGTAGACGTGGCGGGCGTACTCCTGCCACATCAGCTCGTCGCGGAACCTCCGCTTGTCGTTCGACGGAGCGTCGGCCACCGCGTCCCACACCTCCGGCAGGCTCAGCAGCCCGTGCCGGATGTACGGCGACAGTCGGCTGGCTCCGCGCCGGGACTCGGGCAGCACGGTCGAGCGCGAACGAGCGTAACCGGTGATGTCGAGGGTGGCGAGCGCAGCGTCGGCCGCCGCCTGCCCGCCGCGGTGTCCGCCCGTTCGGACACCGTCCGGTCCCTCCAGGCTCAGCCGGCCGAGGTGCTGAGCCACCCAGGCCGTGACCGCCCCGGTGTCGTCGACGTCCGGGAGCGGGGGGAGCGAGGGCACCGCTCCAGCCTGCCAGCCACTCCCAGCCCGTCAACTCGCGCGCGGCTGGGGTGGGCGGGGGCGGGCGGGGCGGACTCAGCGCGGGGGCGACCCCTCGTCGCGGTTGACCTCCTGGTGCTCGGCGCCCAGCGCGGTCAGAGCCACGGCGTGCTGCGACTCCTCGTTGCGGTCCTGCACGTAGAGCACGGCCTTGCGCACCCGTGAGGGCAGCGTGGCCTCGTAGGGCTCGGCACGCAGCGACTTCATCAGCGAGACGCACATGGCGATGATCACGAGCATGAAGGCGCCGCCGACGATGATGACGAGGTTCTGCAACGCTTGCAGCCCGGATCGGAGGTTGTCGCCCCCGGACCACAGCAGGACCGAGGCGACCGCGCCCTGGGCCACGCCCCAGAAGATGACCAGGTTGCGCTTGGGTTCCTCCTCGCCGTGCTGGCTGAGCATGCCCATCACGATGGAGGCGGAGTCGGCCCCGGTGATGAAGAAGATCGCGATGAGGAGGATGGCGAGCACGATCGTGATCGAGGCCAGCGGATACTCGCCCAGCACGGTGAACAGGATGCTCTCGGTGCCCTCGTCGGTCAGCGCCTGGCCCAGGTCGACGCCCTGGTTGAGCTGCAGGTCGAAGGCAGCGCCACCCATGATCGAGAACCAGACGAAGGACACCAGGCTCGGCACGACGATGACGTAGCCGACGAACTGGCGGATCGTGCGGCCCTTGGAGATCCTCGCGATGAACATGCCGACGAACGGCGTCCAGGACACCCACCAGGCCCAGTAGAAGATGGTCCAGTCGTTGAGCCAGGACGACGCGGCGTCGTCGAAGGCGCCCGTGCGACCGCTCATGGTCGGCAGCTGCGTCAGGTAGGCGCCGACGCCCTCGGTGAAGGTGCTCAGGATGAAGACCGTCGGCCCGACCACGAAGAGGAAGAGGACCAGGATCACGGCGCCGACAGCGTTGACGTTGGACAGGAACTGCACGCCCTTCTCGATGCCGGTCACTGCCGACAGCACGAAGCAGGCGGTGAGCACCCAGATGACGGCGAGGGCGAGCAGGACGCTCTTGCCGGAGCCGTCGAAGATGTTGTCGAGGCCACCGGTGATCTGCAGGGCGCCGAGCCCGAGCGAGGTGGCGGAGCCGAACAGGGTGGCGATGATGGCTACAGAGTCGATCGCCTTGCCAGGGGCGCGTCCGGCGGCGTCGCCGATCAGCGGCCGGAAGGTGCCCGAGATGAGGTTGCCGGCCTGCTTGCGGTAGGCGAAGTAGGCGATGGCCAACCCGATGACGGCATAGATCGACCACGGGTGCAGGCCCCAGTGGAAGAAGGTGTACTCCATCGCCACGCGAGCGGTCTCGGGTGTGCCGGGCTCCCCGATCCCGAGCGGCGGCGTGTTGAGGTGCGTCAGCGGCTCGGCGACGCCCCAGAAGATCAGGCCGATGCCCATGCCGGTGGCGAACATCATCGACACCCAGGAGAAGGTGCTGAACTCCGGTGTGGAGTCGTCCGGCCCCAGCCGGATGTTGCCGTAGCGGCTGAGCGCGAGGTAGGCGGAGAACAGCACGAACAGCGCTGTGGTGAGCACGAACAGCCAGCCGAAGCTCTTCTCGAGCCACGTCAGGGTCGAGGTCGTCGTCTCGCCCATGGCGGTGGGGTCGAGCGCCCCCCACAGCACGAATGCCGCGACGGCCGCGGCGGCGAGGCCGAAGACGGTCCGGTCGACCGGCCGTCCCGCGTTCGCGTCCTCGGGCGGGCCGGAGGGTGTGCCCCCTGCGTCTCGCGATACGACGTCGGTCATCTCGTTCCCCATTCCTTGAGCGGTCGAGCACGGCGTCGGCCGGCCGTCGCGTCGTGACTTTCTCCCGATCATCGTTCCTCTGTCGCGACCGGTCCAGTTCCGGTGTCGCCACGGTTGGGGACGCACACCGTCCGGTTCTGGTGGCACGGTGGTGCCCATGAGCCCGATCGACGTGTCCGTCACCTGGCCGCAGGCGCTCGCGTGGCGCTTGGAGCGCCACCTGCTCGACCCGCCGGGTGACGAGCCGACGCCTGGTGTCGTCCGTCGGCTGGGCGCGGTGCTCTCGATGGACGAGTCGCGGGCCGAGCTGGCGGTGCGGACCCGCCGGAGCGCGTCACGGCCCGGCGACCTGCGGCAGGCCCTGGCAGAGGGGTCGTTGATCAAGGCGTTCGCGTTCCGCGGGTCGATGCACTACCTGACCCCGGAGGAGGGCGGCGACGTCCTCGCCCTGCGCGCCGCCGGGAGGCAGTGGGAGCGCGCGAGCTGGGTCGAGTACTACCGGCTCACCGCGGAAGGGTGGCCCGACTTCCGGGCTGCGGTCCGCGAGGCGCTGGGCGCCGGATCGCTCACCCTCGCCGAGCTCGCCGACGCGCTCGCGGCCACGCGTCGCTACCGCCACCTGAAGCCGATCCTGGACACCGACGGCTGGGCGCTGGTCAAGGCGTTGACCTGGCAGGGCGACATGAGCATCGGGCTGCCGCGCGACGGGCAGGCCACGTTCCAGCGGCTCGACACCAACGCCCGTTGGGCGGGGATCCCGGACCTCGAGGTCGCCGGCCCGCGCGCGATCACGGCGTACCTGCGCTCCTACGGCCCCGCGACCTCCGAGCAGGTCCACGCCTGGTTCGGGGGCGGCCTGAGCGCCGGGAGGAAGCGGATCGACCGCTGGCTCGCCGGGCTCGGCGACGACGTCGCGTCGGTCGACGTCGACGGCACCGCGGCGTACGTCGTGCGCGACGACGTCGAGCACCTGCTCGCAGCGCCGCCGTCGGAGACGGTCCGGCTGCTGCCCGGCCACGACCAGTGGGTCATGGGCCCCGGCACCCAGGACGAGCACGTCACTCCACCGGATCTGCGGGAGCTCGTCACCCGCAAGTCCGACCTCGTCGTCGCCGGCGGCGTCGTGGTCGGGACGTGGGTCCGCAGGGACGACGAGGTCACCGTGAGCTGGCGGAGCGGGCGCCCTTGCCCCGACACGACGCTGACGGAGGAGGTCGACCGGCTCGGTGGCCTGCTGGGGCGCGACCTGAGCCTGCGCCGGGACCCTGCGGACCGGGACGCGGTCAGCCGACGAGCCGCTGGGCCAGGCCGCGGTGCACCTCCGAGGCACGCTGCTGCTCGCCCGCGAACGAGCTGACGACGACCAGTGCGCCGGTGAGCGCCGGTACGGCCCACTGCAGTCGCTGAAGCTTCCGCTGAGCCGCGGCCACGGCCGGCGGCGTGCCCTGCTCCGGCTCGGTGCCCGAGCTCGCGGGCATGCGGGTCTCGGAGGTGACCTTGCGACCGAGGACGCGGGCGTAGCCGGTGACGCCGAGCGCCGCCGCGGTCAGCGCGGTCTTCGCCAGCGCCATGGACGCAACGCCCTCCTGCGCCTGCAGCCGGCCCTGGTTGCCGGAGATCTGGCCGAGGCTGCCCACCACGTGGGCGCCGATGGCCGCCGCGTTGACCGGCGTCCAGCGGTCCCAACCGACGTTGGCCACCGCTCCGGTAGCGGTCGAGCTCCCGGCCTGCGCTGCGGCCGGGTTGAGCGCGACGGCGTTGGCGAGCGTGCCGCCGAACCACGCGGCCAGGCCGATGTCGTGCAACGAGCGGGACAGGGTGTCGCGGGCCATGGGTTTTCTCCTCGAGATGGGGTGTGGAACCCATGACCTACCCCAACACCGCCTCGTCACACGGCCGGGCCGTCGCAAGCGCGAGGTCAGGTGCCGCAGAAGGTCTGGTAGCGGGCGAAGTCGGCCGGCGCGGGCTCGGCGTACCGCTCCATCCCCGGGCGTACGACGAAGGGTTGCGTCACCGCCTCGAGCAGGCCGGTCAGCGGGGTGACGTCGCCGGAGGTGGCGGCGTCGAGGGCCTCCTCGACGAGGTGGTTGCGCGGCACGTGCACGGGATTGACCCGGTCCATGGCGTCGGGGTCGGGTCCGACTGCCCGCCACCGCTCGGCCCACGTGTCGTACCCCGCCAGGTCGAGGAAGAGGTCGCGGGCGGGCGTGCCCACGCCGCGCCCCTCCGCCGCCAGCGCCCGGTAGAACGAGGTGTGGTCCACACGTGAGGGCTGCATGAGGGCCAGCAGGTCCTCGGCGAGCGGCTGGACCACGTCGTCGGCCAACCCGGCCGGCAGCCCCAGCTTGGCCCGCATCCCCTCGAGCCAGGTGCGGCTGTAGGTGGTGCGGAACGCGCCGAGCGCCTCGACGGCCAGCTCGATCGCCTTGTCCTGGTCGTCGTCGATCAGCGGCAGCAGCGCCTCGGCGAACCGGGCGAGGTTCCACTCCGCGACGACCGGCTGGTTGCCGTAGGCGTAGCGACCGCCGTGGTCGATGGAGCTGAAGAGTGCCGACGGGTCGAAGGCGTCCATGAACGCGCACGGGCCGTAGTCGATGGTCTCGCCGGAGATCGTCACGTTGTCGGTGTTCATGACGCCGTGGACGAAGCCCGCGAGCATCCATTGCGCCACCAGGGCGGCCTGGGCCGCGACGACGCCGCGGAAGAGCCCGAGGGCCGGCCGCGCGTCGTCGGCGGCCCCGGGGTGGTGCCGCTCGATGGCGTGGTCGGTCAGGCGTCGGAGCAGGTCGAGGTCGTCGGTGGCGCGGACGTACTGGAACGTGCCGACCCGCAGGTGGCTGCTCGCGACCCGGGTGAGCAGGGCTCCGGGCAGCACGGTCTCGCGCTGCACCCCGCGCCCGGTCGCGACCACGGCCAGCGACCGGGTGGTCGGGATGCCGAGCGCGTGCATCGCCTCGCTGACGACGTACTCGCGCAGCATCGGGCCGACGCGCCGCCTGGCCGTCGCCGCCGCGGGAGAACGGGGTGCGGCCCGAGCCCTTCAGGTGCAGGTCGCGCAGCGTGCCGTCGGCGGCCGCGTGAGCTCGCCCAGCAGCAGGGCGCGGCCGTCGCCGAGTCGGGGCGAGTAGCCGCCGAACTGGTGCCCGGCGTAGGCCTGGGCCACCGGGTGCGCCCCGGCCGGCACCGCGCGACCGAGCAGGAAGCGCACGCCCTCGGGCTCCCGCAGCGCCAGCGGGGTCGAGACCCAGCTCGACGGCCAGCGGCTCGTTGAGCACCAGCAGGCGCGGGGCGGGTGCCTCCTGCGCCTCGTGGGGTACGCCGAGCTCGGGCAGGGTCCGTGCGAAGACGTCGTCGAGATCGATGCCGCTCGGGGAGGTCAGGCTGCTCACCTGTCGAGGCTACGCGCGCCCGGTGAGCGCGCCGAGGCCGACGGGGCGGGAACACCGGTCCTGCCCCCGGCGTTGCAGCCGACGTGAACGACTTCCACGACCTGCCCCCGATCGACGCCCCTCCGGTCGTCTTCCCCGGTCAGCACGCACCGGAGTCGGCGTACCGCGTGGCGCACGCCCTGCTCGCCCGGCGCGCCCCCGTCGAGGCGCTGGCGGTCGTCGAGCCAGCGCTCGCCGAGGAGCCCGGCAACCGCGGCCTGCGCTCGTTGCGCGCCTGGGCCTTCATGATCCGCGCCCAGCTCGCCAAGGCGGAGGCCGAGCTGCGCTCGCTGGTGGACGACGACCCGAGCGACGACTGGGCCCACCACGCGCTCGGGCGCACCCTCGAGCGTCGCGACGAGCTGGCGCGCGCGCTGCCGCACCTGCGGCTGGCGCACGCCATGACCGGCGACCCGGTGCACGGCGCCGCGGTCCGCCGCGTCGAGGCGAGTCTGGAGGCAAGACGCGCCTGAGTGCGGTCGCCCGCCGCGCCTGAGCCGGCCGGCGTCGGACCGAGGCGCTGTCCCCGGCTCAGCGCCTCGGCTCGACGGGTGCTGGCGGCTGAGACAGCGCATCAGGCAGCACCGTGGCACCTGCCGCTCGTCATTGACACGAATTGACAGGTGGTTGTCACAGACTAGGGCACGGACCTGCACACTGTCCCGGTGCACCCCGACACCGCCCGTCTCCTTCGCGCCGTCGACCCCGGGGTCCTGGGTGAGCGGATCAGGTCGGCGCGGGTGGCGGCCGGGATGACGCAGCGCGCGGTGGCCGCCCCGGAGGTCTCGGTGGCACACGTGTCCCGGATCGAGGCCGGCACCCGGCGCCCGGGGCCCGCGCTCCTCGAGGTGCTGGCGGCGCGACTCGGCACCACGGCACAGGACCTGCTGGTGGGCGCGTCGTCCATCGAGGTCGACGAGCTCCAGCTGGCGCTGACCTTCGTGGAGCTGGCTTTCGGGAGCGGGGACGCCGCCGCAGCCCTCGAGCGCTCCGGGGAGGTGGTGGCTCGCGCGCGGGACGTCGGGCGGCCCGACCTGCTCCAGCGCGCCCTGCTCGTGCACGGGCTGGCGCTGGAGGCGGACGGGCGGGTCGAGGACGCGATCGAGGCTCTCGACGAGCTGGCGACGCTCGACGCCGCTGGTCTGACCTGGATCCGCGGCTGCATCGCGCTGTGCCGCTGCACACGGGAGTCGGGCGACCTCGCGCACGCGATCGACCGGGGGGAGGAGGCACGGGCCCGGATCTCCGCAGCCGGGCTGGAGGGCAGCGACGAGGCGGTTCAGCTCACCGTCACCCTCGCGGCGGCCTACTTCGAGCGTGGCGACGTCGCCTTCGCCACGCGGCTGTGCCGAGAGGCAGTGAGCCGCGCGGAGGCGATCGGGTCGCCGACCGCACGCGCGTCGGCGTACTGGAACGCCAGCATGGTGGTCGCGGAGAGTGGTGACGTCGCGGGGGCGCTGCCCATGGCCGAGCGAGCGCTGTCGCTGCTCGGCGAGGGTTCCGACACCCGCAACGTCGGGAGGCTGCGGTGCGTGCTGGCGACCTTTCAGCTGGCCAGCGACCCGCCCGACCTCGACGCCGCGGAGGAGAACCTGGTGCGCGGGGGAGCTCAGATGCTCGGCTCCAACGCCAGCCCCGTCGACCTGGCCCGCACCGTCGTCACGCGCGCGCGGTTGCACCTCCTGCGCGGTGACGCCGAGGGCGCGGAGAGGCTCGCGGCGCGGGCCCACGCCTCCGCCGGCGCAGCAGCGCCGCTCCTCGCCGCCGACGCGCTGTCCGTGCTGGGCCAGGCGCGACGAGAGCTCGGCGACGGGGCCGGCGCCGTCGCGTCCTACCGGGACGCGGTGCTCGTCCTCAGCGCGGTCGGCGCCGACCGGAGCGCGGCGCGGCTCTGGTACGACCTCGGCTCGCTCCTGGAGGTCAGCGGCGAGACCGCGGCGGCGCTCGACGCCTTCCGGCGCTCCGCTGCCTCGACCGGGGTGCGCGGCATGTCGACGCTGCGGACGACCGCGCGGGCGGAGCGCTCGGCCGCTGATCCCACCTGACGCTACCCGGACCCGACCGGGGACACCGGCACGGGCACACGCACCACGTCCACCTCAGCCGGTGGGGGCGTCGTGGATCGGGTCCTTCGGCAGCCGCTTGACCTTGCGGCCGCGCGTGCGGCGGCTCGGGATCATCGACCGCATCTCCTCCAGCTTGCCGAAGCACAGCAGCCGGTCGCCGGCCTCGAGCACGTGCCGGTCGTTGGGGTTGGGGATCACGTGGGTGCCGCGCTGCAGGGTGAGCGCGGTGATGTCGCGCTCGCGCAGACCGGACTCGCCCAGCGACTGCCCGATGAGGTGCGCGGCGTGCTGGACCAGGATCTCGGCCACGCCGTAGCCGGTCGACACGGTGAGCCGCTGCCGGACGTCGATCTCGGGGAAGGCGACCTGGTTGTCGATGTGGTCGACGATCGCGCCGGCGACGTCGAGCTTGGTGGCGGTCTCGATGCCCTCGAGGCCGGGGGAGGAGTTGACTTCCATCACCAGCGGGCCCTCGAGGCCCTCGAGCATGTCCACGCCGGCGACCCGCAGCCCCATGATCTGCGCGGCGCGGACCGCGACCCGCTCGTACTCCGGGTCGAGGGCGACGGCCTCCACGGACCCGCCGCGGTGGACGTTGGAGCGGAACTCGTCGCCGTGCGCGACGCGGCGCATCGCGGCGACGACCCGGTCCCCGACGACGAGGGCGCGGATGTCGCGGCCCTTGCTCTCCTTGACGAACCGCTGGATCAGCACGTTCTGCTTCGTGCTCTGCAGCGTCTCGATGATGGCCTCGGCTACGTTGAGCTCGGGGGCCAGGATGACGCCGATGCCCTGCGTGCCCTCCAGGAGCTTGATGACGACCGGTGCGCCGCCGACGCGCTCGATGGCGGGGATCACGTCGGCGCGGTCGCGCACGAAGGTGGTGGCCGGCATCCCGATGCCGTGACGCGACAGGATCTGGGTGGCGCGCAGCTTGTCGCGCGAGTTCGCGATCCCGTTGGAGGTGTTGGGCGTGTAGACGTCCATCTGCTCGAACTGGCGCACCACGGCCGTGCCGAAGTAGGTGATGGAGTTGCCGATCCGCGGCAGGATCGCGTCGTAGTGCGAGAGTCGCTTGCCCCGGAACTGCAGGTCGGGCTCGTCCTCGGACAGGTCGATGCCGAAGCGCAGCGTGTTCAGGACCTTCACCTGGTGCCCCCGGTCGAGCGCCGCGGTCCGCAACCGCTGCGTACTGTACGACCGGGGTGCACGGGACAGGATCGCGAGCTTCATCGTTCCTCAGACCAGGGAAGGGGACAGGTGGCCGACGACAATTCCTACACCGTCGCGGGGTGGCGGGAGTGGGTCGCCCTCCCCGGCGCCGGTGTCCCCTGGATCAAGGCCAAGCTCGACACCGGGGCCCGGACCTCGGCCATCCACGCCTTCGACCTCGCCGAGACCGAGCAGGGCGGGGTGCCGTGGGTGCGCTTCTCGGTGCACCCCTGGCAGGGCTCCGACGAGGACGCCGTCGCCGTGTCGCTCCCGGTCGTCGACCGCCGCGAGGTCCGCAGCTCCTCGGGTCACAGCGAGGAACGTCTCGTGGTGTGCATGGACGTCACGCTGATGGGCATCGTGATCCCGGCCGAGGTGACGCTGAGTCGCCGTGACGAGATGGGGTTCCGCATGCTGATCGGCCGGGAGGCGCTGGCGAAGGGCTTCGCCGTCGACCCGAGCCGGTCGTACGTCGGAGGGCGGCCGCGGCTCGCCGTACGCCGGCGCAACCGGGGACGTTGATGGCGCGGCCCTCCTTCGAGATCGGCTCCGTCCGAGTCCGTCCTGGACGCCATCAGGCCCTCTCCTTGCCGATCACGCGGCTGGTCACCGGTGCCGACGTCGACCTGCCGGTCCGGGTCGTGCACGGGCGCGAGGACGGACCGACGGTCTGGATCGACGCCGCCATCCACGGGGACGAGGCCGTCGGGGTGGAGGTGGTGCGGCAGGTGCTGGCCGACCTCGACCCCAAGACCCTGCGGGGCACGCTGATCGCGGTGCCCATCGTCAACGTGCTGGGCTTCATGAACGGCAGCCGCTACCTGCCCGACCGGCGCGACCTCAACCGGTCGTTCCCCGGCTCGGCACGCGGATCGCTCGCGGGACGCATCGCCCATCTGATGACGACCGAGATCATCGACAAGTGCGAGGTCGGCATCGACCTGCACACCGGGTCGGACCGGAGGTCCAACCTGCCGCAGATCCGCACCGACCTCGAGGACCCGCGCACCCGCGAGCTGGCCGCCGCTTTCGCGGCGCCGGTGATGATGCACGCCAAGCTGCGCGACGGCTCGCTGCGCTCGGCCGCGCGCGAGCGCGGCGCCAAGGTGCTGCTCTACGAGGCCGGCGAGGCCTGGCGCATGGACCAGTGGGCCGTCGACGCCGGCGTGCGCGGGGTGCGCCGGGTGCTGGCCGCGATGGAGATGGTCGAGCCGCTCGCTGAGGACGCACCGGCGCCGAGCGCGGTGTCCTGGCGCAGCGGCTGGGTCCGTGCGCGCGGCACCGGCATGCTCCACCTCGAGGTCGACCTGGGACAGACCGTGGAGAAGGGCGAGCGCCTCGGCGGGCTCTTCGACTCCTTCGGCAAGCGGGTCCGGCTCGTCCACGCCGACCGGCCCGGCATCGTGGTGGGCCGGACCGAGGCGCCGCTGGTCAACAGCGGCGACGCCGTGGTCCACATTGCCGAGATGGAGTAACTCACCGGCCGGCCGGCTTCTGGTCACTCCCCGCAGGCCAGCCGGTTTGTGGGCGGTCCCTGCACGAAGTCGGGGTCAGAATCTGCGGTCGTCGACCAGGAACAGGCATGCCGACCGAGCCGGTGTCGGGGACTCGGACGTCGACGCTGGCGATCGCCGACAAGACCCGCCGTGCCAGCCCGCGCACCGGACGGCGTCGTGGCTGACACGGGCCGGCAGCCAGCAGGTCGAGAGCACCACGTCGCCTCTGGCCTGATGCTCGGGTCGGTGCCCTGGTGGGCGCTCCCGGGGTGGCAGGATCCGTCCCGTGACGATCATCGCCGCCGCGGACGGCTCGGCCCTCGGCAATCCCGGTCCCTCGGGCTGGGCGTGGTACGTCGACGACTCCTGCTGGGCGGCCGGCGGGTGGGCCACCGGCACCAACAACAAGGCCGAGCTGACGGGCGTGCTCGACCTGCTCCAGCAGACGGCGCACCTCGACGACGACCTGCTCGTCTACTGCGACAGCACCTACGTCATCAACTCGGTCACCAAGTGGATGGCCGGTTGGAAACGACGCGGGTGGAAGAAGGGTGACGGTCAGCCCGTCCTGAACGTCGAGATCATGCAGGCGCTGGACGCGGCGATGGTGGGGCGAAGGGTGAAGTTCGCCTGGGTCAAGGGCCACTCCGGCCACCCGCTCAACGAGGCAGCGGACAGGCTCGCCAACGGTGCCGCCACCGCGTGGAAGGCCGGCTCCGCGCCGGCACCCGGGCCGGGCTTCGAGGGTGCGGTGACGATGCCGGTCGTCGAGCAGCCGAAGCGCGTGTACGACGACGCCGACCTCTTCAGCGGAATGTGACCTCGCGCAACCGCTGTCGCGGGGGCGGCCCCGCCTGACAGGGTTTCGAGCCGTTGATGT
Organism: uncultured Actinomycetota bacterium; assembly: GCA_963762755.1. Taxonomy (GTDB): domain Bacteria; phylum Actinomycetota; class Actinomycetes; order Propionibacteriales; family Nocardioidaceae; genus Marmoricola_A. The sequence continues at coordinate 167,135 of CAVXMH010000023.1, forward strand.
GCTCGAACGTGTGAGCGCAAAGTGTCGGAGGGGTGTCCTAGGCTGATTTCATGAACGACGACCTCCTCGAGCTCGACGCCGAGCGGCTGCTCGCCGCGTCGAGCGCGGCCGTGCGCGCGCGGCGAGCAGCCGAGGTGCGCGACCTGGAAGTGCTGGCCCAGTGGGCTGCGGTGCACTCCGCGGACCCCACGGAGGGCCCGGACGGACGGCGGGCCCGCACGATCGGCAACGTGCTGGTGCCGACGGGTGGCGAGGGCACCCCGTCGGTGCAGGACTTCAGCCTCGGGGAGATCGCGCTCGCACGCGGCACGGGGGTGACGGCGACGGTCAACGCGCTGGCCGATGTGATGGACCTGATGCACCGGCTGCCGCTGACCTGGGCGGTGTGCAGGCGGGCGGAGGCCGAGATCTTCGTTGCTCGGAGGGTGGCCAAGCTCTCGCGTCACCTGTCTGCGGACCGCATCGGTCTGGTGGACGCGGCGATCGCGCGGATCATCGCGCGGGAGTCCGGCGGTCGGGTGCTGGCGGTCGCCGAGGCCAAGATCATCGAAGCCGACCCCGAGCTGCACCATCAGCGGTGGGCCGACGAGCAGCGACAGCGCTACGTGAGCCTCTCGCGCACGGACGAGGCGGGGCTACGGACGATCATCGCTCGGGTCGAGGCCGGCGAGGCGGTGTGGGTGGACGCGACGGTGGCGCGCGTGGCCGAGATCATCTCGCCGCAGCACCCCGATCTCAACGCCGACGAGGTCCGCTCCGCTGCGTTCTGCATGCTGGCTCGACCGGCCGAGCTGCTCGCCCTGCTGCTCGAGAACACCGAGCTGGACGAGGGGTCTCGACAGGCTCGACCGACGGAGGGCGCAGCTCGACCGACGGAGGGCGAGCCGGAGGGGTCTCGACAAGCTCGACCGACGGATCATGAGGTGCCCGAGCTGTTCCTCAACCGCGCGGTGGCGTTCCCCGCCGACCTGCTCGACGTGCTCAGAAGCGCCGACCTGACCCGGCTGAGGCCGAGGTGCGTGCTCCACCTGCACCTGCACGAGAGCGTCCTGCGAGGCGCGGACGGCGTGTCCCGGGTGGAAGGCCTCGGAGCCTTCACGCTCGCCCAGCTGCGGGACCTGCTCGGCCGCGCGCACGTGCAGGTCCGACCGGTCGTCGACCTCGCAGACCGGGTCCGCACCACCGCCTACGAGCACCCCGAGCCACTCAAGGAGCGGGTCCACCTCGTCACCGGCGGCGACTACTGGCCGTTCGCGACGTCGACCAGCCGCACGGTCGACTACGACCACCCCACCCCGTACGTCGACCCCGGCGACGGAGGTCCGCCGGGTCAGACCGGCACCCACAACTCCGGTCCTCTCGGCCGACGGCACCACCGGTGGAAGACGCACGCCGGCTACCGGTCCCGGCAGTGCGGGCAGGGCCGCTACGTCTGGCTGACGCCGCACGGCCTGGGGTTCCTGGTCGACCACGAAGGCACCCGTCAGATCACGGGAGCCGAGGCCTGCATGATCCTCGACGCGCCGCCCGGAGTCGACGTCTACACCAGCGATGTGTGCGTGGCGGTCGACCTGTCCGGGACGTGACCTCTCTCCGGGCGGAACGCCCTCCGGACCTGGTAGCGGCGATCGACCCTGACCTCGATTGTTTTCGTTTGACGATCCTCGGCATCGGCCCTGCCTTCCCGATGGTCGTGCTGGCCTCGCTGCGCGCGCGGCTCGAGGGCTGGGTGCCGTCGGGACCACTCACGCTGGGCAGGGTGACGCAGAACCGGCTGCCACCCAGCGGGGAGGTCTCGATCCACACCGTGCCGTCGACACGCTCGACGATCTGCTGGACGATGGCCAGCCCGATTCCCCGCGCCGGAGCCTCGGGACGAGAGAACTTGAGTGCGTTGATGATCAGGTGCTGCGGCACCGCCGACACCGATGCCTGGTCGCACCAGACGTCGGGGAGGTCCTCCAGCTCTGCCGTCAGCTTCACCCGGTCGGTCACGTCCTGCACGCTCGTCGCGAGCCGCCGCCACCTCGCCGTAGGTGTCGCGCAGGGGTGAGACGGTGAACGAGACGGCGAGAGATCCGACGTGGAACGCCCCACCATGTCGCGGGCGGCGATCCCGTAGACGCGCTCCGCCGCGGCGTTCCAGCTCGTGCTGGCACCGGTCAGGTCCTCGCTGAAGATGGCGTCCCCCGAGACCTTGCCGCTTGTCTCCGGGGCGGTGGACCAGTCAGGTGGGTATCACTCCCTCCGTCGACGGCTCTTGAGGGAGAACCGATCCTCTCGTCGAGCCCTGGAGGGACCCATGTCCGAGAACCCGAAGATCCACTGCTCCTTCGTGCCGCCCTACGTGCAGTCGGAGGTGACCAGGAACGCCGACGGAGCAGCAGCCGACACAAGTCAGTCGGCGCTCTCCGACGCGGCCCGGGAGCGCCGTGACGCCGCCACGACCGGACCGGCGGCCGCGGCCCCACCGGGCGCGTCGCTCGCGCCGGCTCCGTCGGGGACCAGCCGGCGCGAGGTCTACGACAGCGCGAACACCACGAACCAGCGTGTCACCCTGGTCCGCTACGAGGGCTCGCCGGAGACCAGGGACGTCGACGTCATCAACGCCTACGACAACGCTGGGATCGTCCGCGCGTTCTTCCGCAAGGTGCTCAACCGGCACTCGATCGACGACCAGCGCCTGGACCTCGTGCTCAACGTGCATTTCGGTACGGCGTACAACAATGCGTTCTGGGACGGCGACGAGATGACCTTCGGCGACGGTGACGGCGTCATCTTCACGGGCTTCTCCCGCTCCCTCGACGTCGTCGCCCACGAGCTCGCCCACGGGGTCACCCAGTTCACCTCGGGGTTGGTCTACGAGGACGAGTCCGGTGCGCTCAACGAGCACTTCTCCGACGTCTTCGGCACCGCCATCACGCAGTGGGCGGCGCAGGAGTCGCCGGCGGAGGCCGACTGGCTCATCGGCGACGAGATCATGGGCCCGGACCTCTTCGGGGAGGCGCTGCGGTCCATGCGCCACCCGGGTACGGCGTACGACAACCCGATCCTGGGGACGGACCCGCAGCCGGCACACTACGCCGACCGCTACACAGGCGCCGGCGACAACGGCGGGGTGCACATCAACTCGGGCATCCCGAACCGGGCGTTCTACCTGGCGGCCACCGAGATCGGCGACACGGTGCTGACCAGCCGGATCTGGTACCACGCGCTGCACTTCCTGAAGCCCGACGCGACCTTCGCCCAGGCCGCCGCGCAGGTGGCGGAGTCGGCTCGGGTGCTCGTCAAGGCGGGAGTCGTGCCGAAAGGCGCGACCCAGGTCGTTCGTGGGGCCTGGAACGCCGTCGGCGTGTGATGTCGATCCGGTGGCCAAGGCGGAGCACCACCCGTCATCCGTGTGGCACGGGAGAGGGAGCGGTGAAGTCGAGACATCCGCCGGGTCCCCGCGGTCTGCACGACGAACCCGTCAGACCAGGTAGTCGAGAAACGACTGTCTGATGTCGTGGTCGAATTCGCCCGGACAATTCTCACCGACTTGCCGATCCAACGCATCTCGGACCACCTGGTTGAGCGGATCGTCGACGTGATGCCGATCAGCGCGGCCGGGGTCACCATCATCACGCCTCGACCGATCCGCTCTATCTGGCGGCGCCCGACGAGTCGGCCATGAGCTTCGGGCGCTGCAGACCGAGTTGGCGGAGCGGCTCTGTCTGGCGGCCTACGAGACCCTCCGTCCGGTCGCCGTGGCGGATCTGAGATCGAGCGGCCTTCGTGGAAGGACGAGGAGAGCACGGCAGCCGCGTTGCACGCGCTCTCGGACCTTGGGGGGCCCAGATCGCCATGGACGACTTCGGGACCGGGTACAGCTCGCTGCTCCACCTGCCCCGCTACCCGATCAACAGCCTGAAGATCGTCGGCGCCACCTGGGTCGCCGAGGGGGTGGAGACCATGGACCAGTACGCCGCACTCCGGGCCATGGGTTGTGACCAGGGCCAGGGGCATCTGTGGTCCCCCGCGGTGCCGATCTCGGACCTTCCGACAGCGTTGCAGGCGTGCCGTTGCGTTCCTACGCCGCCGACGTCCGCGCCGCGCCCACGGCGGGGGGCGGCGGTCCCTGAGCCCGCCCCCGAGCTCACCGCGGCCTTCGCGCGCATGCAGTCCGAGGGCGCCTCCACACCATCGCCGCAGCACTGAACAGCCGCTCCGGGCTAGGCCTTCGCGGACTCAGGTGGACCGCTGCTCGGTTCGCGCGATTGTCGGAGCAGACCGGGCGGGGGTGATCCCGGCAGTCAGCGGGTGGGCAGCGGGTGGGCAGCGGGTGGCCAGCGGATTGGCCAGGACCTGTAGCCTGACGACGGCGAATCTCTCGCTACGGCGCTCGCCAGGCCGATGACGCAGGCCACCGCGCCGGTCAGGGTGTGCCATGACCTCCGACCGGCCTACGACGCCAGCGGATCTCCTCGACACGCTGGATCTGTTGGCCGGCGCGATCGTTGATGCCTTGGGCTTCGGGGTCGCGGTCGTGAACCTCGCCCGGCCGGACGGATCTTTCGAGGCGGTCTCGATCGCCGGCGACGACGCAGCCCGGGATGCTCTCCTCGGGACGGTCGGGGGTCCGGAGGTCTGGGACCAGCTCCTCCAGTTCAGCGAGCAGTGGGGCGGGCTGCGCTTCCTGGACCACCGCGAGGACATCGGCGACCTCTACGACTGGATCCCCGACATCGTGCCCGTCGACGACCCCGATGCCTGGCACCCGGAGGACGCCCTCTTCGCGCCCCTGACGGCCCGGGACGGCTCGCGGCTGGGCATCCTGTCGGTCGACCTCCCGCGCGGTGGCCTGCGTCCGGATGCGACTACACGGAGTGCTCTGGAGGCGTTCGCGGTGTCGGCTGCCCTGGCCATCGAGCACGCCCGGATGCAGCAGCGGGCCGTGGCTTCCGAGGTCGCGTTCAGGCAGCGGGCCATGCACGACCCCCTCACCGGGCTCGCCAACCGCGACCTGCTCCTGGAGCGGTTGCAGCACGTCGTCGACGCGGGCGGCGACGCCTCGGTGACGGCGCTGGTCTTCATCGACATCGACCGGTTCAAGGCGATCAACGACGCCCACTCGCACGCGGTCGGGGACGAGGTCCTCATCAGCGTGGCAGCCCACCTCCGGGCAGCCGTGCGAGGCCACGACACCGTGGCCCGGTGGGGTGGCGACGAGTTCCTGGTCTTGCTGAACGAGCTGCCGGACGAGGAGACCGCGCTGGAGATCGTGCGACGGATGGCGACCGCGATCGCCCGGCCTCTGCACGTGCGTGACCTGGTGATCGAGGCCACCGCCAGCCTGGGCGTGTGCATGTGGCCCACGAGCGGCGCCGGCCAGGGCCCCGAGGAGCTGATCCGGCGTGCGGACGCGGCGATGTACCACGTGAAGACCTCGGGGAAGAACGGCTACGCCGTCTTCGACACCCTGTCCGCGGCGGCACAGGGTCGTCACCGCCTGGTGGACCTGATCTCACGCGCGGTCCGTGAGCAGCGCGTGGTCGTGCACTACCAGCCCATCGTCCGGACCGGGGACGGCGCGATCGTCGGCGTGGAGGCACTGTGCCGGCTGCGCGACGACGACGGCTCCCTGCTCGGGCCCGCTGACTTCCTCGACGTCGCCGCCTCGACCGACCTGCTCATCCCCATCGAGCACGATGTGATCCGTCGCGCCTGCCGGCAGGTGGCTGCCTGGAACCGCGACGGGCACGACCTGCGGCTGGCCGTCAACGTGTGCGTCGTGCAGCTGACCAGGATCGCCGACTTCGAGGCGACCGTTGCCTCTGCGCTGGCGGACTCCACGCTGCCGCCCTCCCGCCTGGTCTTCGAGATCACCGAGCACGCCCTGCTGAGTCTCAGCCCGGCTACGGTGACCGGCATCAGCCGGCTCGTCGCCCAAGGGGTCCGGTTCAGCGTCGACGACTTCGGGACGGGTTACGGGTCCCTGACCTACGTGCACGCGCTGCCTGTCCACGAGCTCAAGGTCGACCGCTCGTTCGTCGCTGACTCGGACAACGTCACTGCCCAGGCGATCCTTCGGTCGATCGCCACCCTTGCCGCGGACCTGGGCCTGAACTGCGTGGCCGAGGGGGTCGAGACCCGCGAGCAGCAGGAGACCGTCTGCAAGGCGGACATCCCGGAGGCGCAGGGCTGGCTCTTCTCCCGTGCGCTCCCTGCGGAGGACCTCGGGGTGCTCCTGGCGCCGTCCACCACGCCGGCGACGGGGGAGCAGCTGTCGCCGACCTCGAGACCGGCGACCGACGGCGGTCGACCGGGGCGCTAACCAGCGATGGCGCGGGCAAGGGAGGCAGCCGTCCGCTGCAGCAGCGGCACGGCGCGGGCGACGACGTCGTCGGTCATCCGGGGCTCGGGCCCGGAGACGGACACCGCCAGCCGCAGGGTGCTCCCGAGGCGCCCGAGGCACGGCGACGGCCACGCAGCGCACCCCGACCTCCTGCTCGCCCTCGTCCATGGCGTAGCCGAGTCGCCGCACCTCATCCAGTGCGTCGACCACCGCGGCCACGTCGGTGACGGTCGCCGAGGTGTGACGCGCCAACCGGATCCGGCTGAGCTTGCTGCGAGCCTCGTCGTCGGACAGCTCGGCCAGCATCACCTTGCCGACCGCTGTGCAGTGCGGCTGGACCCGGCGGCCCACCTCGGTGAACATCCGCATCGAGTGCCGCCCCGGGACCTGGGCCACGTAGGTGACTGACGAGCCCTCGAGCATGGCCAGGTTGGCCGTCTCGCCCAGCGCGTCCACGAGGGCGCCGAGCAGGTGCTCGGTGCCGGCGCCGGCCATCGAGCTGGCCGCTACCCCCAGGGGCACGAGCCGGAAACCGAGCGCGTAGCGGCGATCCGGGGACTGACGCATGTAGCCACGCTCGACGAGCGTGCGCAGCAGGCGGTGGGCGGTGGCCAGAGGAACGCCTGCGGCGGCCGCGATCTCGCCGATGGTGGCCGAGCCACCGCGAGCGACCACGACCTCGAGCAGGTCGAGAGCTCGCTGCACCGACTGGACGCCGGCGGTGCCTCTGGTCATCGAACCTCCGTGGTCGACCCGCCGCCTGCGCGCTCCAGCACGAGGATCGAGAGCTCGGGGCTGGCACCTGGACTCCCGGAGCCGGGGCCATCTTTCCACGATATGGAAAAGTCGGCAATGCTGCGGAATTGCTCAGCCGGGCCGAGGGTCGTCCCCGTCACTGCGGACGACGATGCGTCCGTCGACCGGAGCGCGGGGGCCGTCTTGCCGAGCCTCGAGGGCGGCCAGGAGCGGGCCCATCCGCCCGGTCTTCATCACCACCGCCTCGGCGCCGGCGCCCAGCATGGCGGCGTGGGTCTCCCCGTCCTGCCGGGCGGTGAAGACCACGATCCGAAGGGTCGGATGAGCCTCCTTCAAGGCCTCCACCAGCCGGGGTCCTCCGCCCGGGAGGTTGACGTCCAGGATCAGCAGGTGGGGCCGAAGGTCGGTGATCTGGGCCAGGCACTCCTCACCGTCCTGCGCCTGCCCGACCACGTCCAGGTGCTCGAGGGTGCCCAGGACACCGACGAGGGCCTCACGCATCTCCACCTGGTCGTCACAGAGGACCACCGAGGAGACCTCTCCGAGGCTCATGCGTCCTCCCGGCTCGAGCTCACGTCGTTGATCGGCAACGTCAGCACCACGGTGGTGCCCTGCCCGGGGGCGCTGTCCACGCGCAGGTCAGCGCCCTGAGCGCGCGCGCGGGCCCGCATCGTGATCAGCCCCAGGTGGCCCGGACCGGTGGTCAGCGAGTCGCTGCCGACGCCGTCGTCGCTCACGGACAGGACCACGTCCCCCTCGACCTCGCGCAGTCGCACGGTCACGGTCTCGGCGCGTGCGTGCTTGCGAACATTGACCAGCGCCTCGCGCATGATGCGGTAGGCGCCTTCCTTGACGTCCCGGGTGAGACGGACGTGCATCGGACCACTCAGCTCGACCTCGGTCGAGGTCCCGAGGAAGATCCCCTCGGCCAGCCCTCGTAGCGCCCCGCCGAGACCTCCGCTCAGGTCGGGAGGGGTGAGAGCGACGATGAGCTTGCGCAGCTGCTCGATCGACCGCTCCAGGAGTCCCATGATGCGTTCGGCCTCCTCGGCGCCACCGTCGTCGAGCTGGTCCCGCAGGAGGTCCATGCGCAGCATCGCGGCCACGACGAGCTGAAGCGGATCGTCGTGGACCGCTTCCGCCAGCAGGGATCGCACCCTGACCTCCGCAGTCGACAGCAGCTCAAGGAGGTCCTCCTGCTCCCGGAGCAGCCCCTCGAGCCGACCTGCCGTTGCCTGTCTCCTGCGGACCTCGGCGACTGCGAAGCGGGTCGCGCGCTCCGCGGCCACGGCGGAGCCGATGCGATCCGCAAGGACCTGCACGACGTCCTCGTCGGTCTCGTCGTAGGGCGCTCCCTCAGCGCCGCGGTGGACGAGCAGCAGCCCGATCGCTCTGCCTTCGTGACGACAGGGTGCCGCGATGAAGTGCACGACCTCGACATCACTTCCCTCGTCGGACTCGGCCTCGGACCAGATTCGCCTGCCGGGATCGCTGATGCTCGAGCGGGGCGCGGCGCTCGACATCACCTCGTTCGCCAGCCCCAGCCAGTGGTCGTCGCCGTCCAGCGCACCGCCATGCGCGAGCGCGGAGAGGCGGTCCCGCGTGGGCGGGTCGCAGTGTGCGACGTACACCCACTCGGCTGCGCCTCCGCCCGCAGTCGGCACCGACAGCACTGCCGCCTCGCCGATCGCCGCGCTGGCCATCTCCGTGATGGCCTGCAGCTCCTGCTCGATGTCCACCGAAGCGGCGGCCAACGAGTCGCTGAGCTGGCGCAGGACCCGAGTCCTCTGCGCGAGGGATTCCAGGTGCGCGGCCTTCTCGCGTGCGGCCGCCTCGACCGACTCCGTCACGTCGATCACCGTGCCCACCGCTTGGAGGAGCTGCCCGGACGGGCCCACCTCCATGTCCCACGCGGTGTGCAGGTGGATGAGCTGCCCGGTGCGGCCGTGGGTCAGGCTGATGGGGAACGTCCCGCGTCCCCCGTGCTGGGCCAGGGCGGCGAAGTTCCGATCAGCTTGCTCAGTCTCCCCCCCGGACATCATCCTCCCGGACATGGGGAACAGGTCGTCGGGTGAATCGACACCCACGATCCCGAGCAGCCGTTCGTCCACGGTCCAGCCGGTGACGGTGTCGAGGCGGGCCAGCCCCACCGGGGCGAGCGACTGGAGCTGGTCCACGTGGGTCCGCCGGTCGGTCTCCTCCGTCACGTCGCGGGCGATGCTGAGCCCGCCCTCGACCACTCCGTGACGGTCGAGGAGCGGTCGAACTCGAACGGCGAAGCGACGGCCGCTGGCTTCGCTCGTGGTCAGGACCAGGCTGGATGCGACCCCCTCGAGCGCGGCGCGATAGCTCGCTTCGAGCTGGTCGTACGACGTCGGGGGCAACAAGTCGCGCATGCGCCGCCCAGCCAGCGCGTCCAGGTCCTCCTGGAGGAGGGGGGGAGCGAGGCGGACGCGGTGACCAACCGCAGTGACGTGTCGAAGGTCAGCACCACGGAGTCGGGGTCGGCGTCGAGGAGCTGTCGGACGAGCTGGTGGCTCTCCTGCAGCTCCTCGGAGCGAGCGCGATCGGCGGTCACGTCACGGAGCTGGACCAGCAGGAGCGACTCGCCTGAGGGCCCGCGGAACGGGTCGCAGCACACCTCGGCGTGGCGCGACCGCCCCGCGGTCGTCTGCAGGGAGACCTCCTGCACTTCTCCGACAGGGGGGAGCGGAGTGCCATCGCCGAGGACGTCGACCAGCTCGCGCCCGGTCGGCGGAGCGTCGAGGAGCGCGCCTGCTGCAGGGTTCGCGTGGACCACCACACTCTCGTCGTCCACCACCAGCATGGCGACCACGGAGCGCGTGTAGCCCAGACCAAGGGCGGTGAGGAGCACGTCGTCGTGGTCCGACGGTCCAGGCTGGAGGGGTGGTGGCCGTGGGGTCAAGGTCTCAACTCCTCGTGCTCGATGCCGGTGGCTGGGCGGCTGGGCGGAACTTGCAGGGCACCAGCATCAGCCCCGACGTTCATCGCCCGCATGGTGCCTGGGTGTCGTTTCCCCGGCGGCACCCGTGACGTCGATGTACTAGGACCCTGGTCCGCGGGGACACGCGGGACGCGCCCTCGAAAGGAAAAGCGTGACATCTGGGGCGATCACGGTCATGATCAACGCTGTGTCAGCCTCCGCATTCGCAGGCGGGTCGGGTCCTCCCGTCAAGGTGCTCCTCGTGGACGACCACGAGGTCTTCGTCGCGAGCCTCGCCTTCGTCCTCGGGTCGCAGGAGGGGATCGAGGTGGTTGCCACCGCCTCGACGGGCCAGGAGGGCTTGCGGCAGGCCAAGGCGTGCGACCCGCAGGTCGTGCTGCTGGACCACAGGCTTCCCGACATCGCGGGGATCGACCTCGTGCCGGCGCTGCACCGCGAGGTGCCGGGCGTCGCCGTGGTGATGCTGACGGCCTCGACCGGTGATGCGGTGCTGGTCTCCGCGATCGAGGCGGGCGCCGCCGGTTTCGTCGACAAGTCGAGCGCTCTCTCCGAGGTCGTCGCAGCGGTGCGCGGCGCTGCCGCCGGTGAGTCCCTGATCAGTCCACCCCTGCTGGCGCGGCTGCTGCCTCGGCTGCGCGGCGGCGGCTCCCCACCCCAGCCGCTGCTCACCGACCGCGAGCACGACGTGCTGCGTCTCCTCGCCCAGGGGCTCTCCAACGCCGACATCGCCGCGAGCCTGGTGGTGAGCGTGCACACCGTGCGCAACCACGTCGCCAGCATCTCCACGAAGCTCGGGGCCCACTCCAAGCTGGAGGTGCTCTCCATCGCCATGCGCCAGGGACTCGTGGGGTCCGACCAGGGCGGCTAGTGCATTCGACCCGGTGAGGGTAGTGCTGCGGGACACCTCGGGGCTGGATAGTTGCGACGTCGGGACCGCGTCCGAGTCGGTGCCTGCGCATCGTGCTCGCGTGGCCTCGGTCGGGAACCATGGTCCCGTGACCGACCCACTGACCGCCCTGTCTGTCGCGCCACTCGTCTCCGCGACGGACTGGGAGGAGCCGCGCCAGGACTCCTTCGACCGCTGCGCGCTGGTCGACAGCAGCTGCAGCGACGCCGGTGCCGTGCTGAGGTGGTCTCGACGTCATCGATGGTGACCGAGTCCGCGCTCACCGACCCCGGCGGCGTGCGCAGCGCCTGGGGCGCGGTGATGGCCACCAGGGCCCTCTCCTCGACCCGGGTGATCATCGACGTGGGCGATCTCGCTCTGCGGGCTTGGGAACGCACGCACCTTGGTGAGGGGCAGCAGCAACCCAGAGGCCGGGGTGACGGTTGACACACCGGTCGTGCGATGCCTAGTTTCCATTATCGACGAGTGATCTTTCCACCATACGGAAAGATCGGCAAGGAGTGGCATGGCAGAGCGCGTGCAGACCGGCGGACTCGATGTCGCCGCCCCCCTTCACCGGTTCGTGGAGGAGGAAGCACTGCCCGGCACGGGCCTCGACTCCGCGATGTTCTGGGACGGCGTCGCCGCCGTGATCGGTGACCTCGCGCCCCGGAACGCCGAGCTCCTCGCCAAGCGCGAGGAGATCCAGTCCCGGCTCGACACCTGGCACGGCGAGCACCCCGGCACCCCCGACGCGGAGGAGTACGCCGCGTTCCTGCGCGAGATCGGCTACCTGCTCGACGAGCCGGCCGACGTCCAGGTCTCCACTTCCGGCGTCGACGACGAGGTGGCCACCATCGCCGGCCCCCAGCTCGTCGTACCGCTGCTGAACGCGCGCTTCGCCACCAACGCGGTCAACGCCCGCTGGGGCTCGCTCTACGACGCCCTCTACGGCACCGACGTCGTCCCCCACGACGGTGACCTGGCCCCCGGTGACGACGGCTACAACAAGACCCGCGGCGACGAGGTCATCCGTCGCGGCCGCGCCTTCCTCGACGAGCACTTCGCCCTTGCCTCCGGCTCGCACGTCGACGCGACGTCGTACCAAGTGGACGACGAGGGCCTCGCCGTCACCGTCGGCAGTGGCGACGGAGAGACCGTGCGCCTCGCCGACCCCGACCAGCTGGTCGGCTTCCGCGGCGAGGCCTCCCAGCCCGAGGCCGTGCTGCTGACCCACCACCGGCTCCACGTCGAGATCCAGATCGACCCCGCAAGCGAGATCGGCGCGACCGACACCGCCGGCGTCAAGGACCTCCTGCTCGAGTCCGCGGTGTCCACGATCATGGACCTCGAGGACTCGGTCGCGGCCGTCGACGGCGAGGACAAGTCGCTGGGCTACCGCAACTGGATGCACCTCATGCAGGGCACCCTCGCCGAGGAGGTCACCAAAGCAGGGAAGACCTTCACCCGCTCGATGAACCCCGACCGCGTCTACGCCACGACGAAGGGCGAGGACGTCACCCTGCGTGGCCGCTCGCTGCTCTTCATCCGCCAGGTCGGCCACCTCATGACGACCGGCGCCGTGCGCGACAAGGACGGCAACGAGGTGCCCGAGGGCATCCTCGACGCGATCATGACCGGCCTCGGCAGTCTCAAGGCGCTGCGCGGCGAGGCCGAGCTGGCCAACTCGCGCGAGGGCTCGATGTACGTCGTCAAGCCCAAGATGCACGGGCCGGCGGAGGTGGCGTTCGCCGTCGAGCTGTTCGGTCGCGTCGAGGAGCTGCTCGGTCTGCCGCGGTTGACCATCAAGGTCGGGATCATGGACGAGGAGCGCCGCACCACGCTCAACCTGAAGGCCTGCATCAACGAGGCCCGCGAACGGGTCGTGTTCATCAACACCGGATTCCTCGACCGCACCGGCGACGAGATCCACACCTCGATGCAGGCCGGCCCGGTGGTCCGCAAGGCAGCCATGAAGGGTGAGACCTGGATCAAGGCCTACGAGGACCTCAACGTCGACATCGGCCTCGAGTGCGGTCTGCTGGGCCGCGGTCAGATCGGCAAGGGCATGTGGGCCGCGCCCGACAGCCTCGCCGACATGCTGGAGGCCAAGATCGGCCACCCGCAGTCCGGCGCCAGCTGCGCCTGGGTGCCCTCGCCGACCGCCGCCACCGTGCACGCGCTGCACTACCACCAGGTCGACGTCCGCGCCCGCCAGGAGGAGCTCGCCGCCGCCGGTCGCCGACGCGACCGCGAGGACCTGCTGCAGATCCCGCTGGGCGACCCCGACGACTGGTCGGAGCAGGACCGCCAGGAGGAGATCGACAACAACCTCCAGAGCCTGCTCGGCTACGTCGTGCGCTGGGTCGACGCCGGCATCGGGTGCTCCAAGGTGCCTGACATCACCGGCGAGAGCCTCATGGAGGACCGCGCCACCTGCCGGATCTCCGCCCAGCACGTCGCCAACTGGCTGCACCACGGGGTCGTCACGACCGAGCAGGTCGAGGAGACGCTGCGCCGCATGGCCGGTGTCGTCGACGAGCAGAACGCCGGCGACCCGACGTACGTCGCGATGGCACCGGACTTCGACGGGCAGGCCTTCGCCGCCGCGCACGACCTGGTCCTCGAGGGTCTGACCCAGCCCAGCGGCTACACCGAGCCGATCCTGCACCGGCGTCGCGCCCTGAAGAAGGAGGAGTCCGCATGAGTCTCACGCTGGACAACGCCCGCAGCATCATCGCCGGTGTGCGTGCGCACGGCAGCCAGGCCGGCTTCAAGCCGCTGACCGTCGTCGTCCTCGACACCGGCGGCCACGTCGTCGCCGTCGAGCGTGAGGACGGGGCGTCGATGAGCCGCTTCGAGATCGGCTTCGGCAAGGCCCACGGCGCGCTCGCGCTCGGCATGGGCTCACGCTCGATCATGGGTCGCGCGGAGCAGCAGGCCTACTTCATCGCCGCTGTCACCTCCGCCGTCGGCGGGGCCCTGGTGCCGGTGCCCGGCGGGGTGCTGGTGCGCGACCAGGGCGGCGACCTGCTCGGTGCCGTCGGTGTCACCGGCGACACCAGCGACAACGACGAAGCGGCGGCCGTGGCCGGCATCGAGGGTGCCGGCCTCACCGCCCAGGCGGACTGAGGAGCACCGATGACGACCACGCAGGAGCAGACGGGCGTCGAGGTCTCCCCGGAGATCGTCGCGGTGACCGACGCCGTGCGCGGGGTGATCCCCGCCGCCGGCATCATCACCGACCGCACCCGGCTGCGCACCTACGAGTGCGACGGGCTGGCCCACTACCGCGTCACCCCGGCCCTGGTCGTCATCCCCGAGGACGCCACCCAGCTCGCGACCGTCATCCGGGCCTGCGCCGCGCACGGCGTCCCGTACGTCGCCCGCGGCTCCGGCACCGGGCTCTCGGGCGGGGCGCTCCCGCACGCCGAGGGCGTGCTCGTGGTGACCTCGCGGATGCGGGCCATCACCGAGATCCGGCGCGCCGACCAGCGTGCGGTCGTGGAGCCCGGCGTCATCAACCTCGACGTCACCAAGGCGGCCACCCCGGAGGGCTACTACTACGCGCCCGACCCGTCGAGCCAGCAGATCTGCTCGATCGGAGGCAACGTCGCGGAGAACTCCGGCGGCGCGCACTGCCTGAAGTACGGCTTCACCACCAACCACGTCGTCGGCGCGGACTTCGTCACCGCCGAGGGCGACACCGTGCCGCTGGGCGGGCTCGCGCCCGACAGTCCCGGCTACGACCTGCTCGGCGCCGTCGTCGGCTCCGAGGGCACCCTCGGCATCGTCACCTCCACCACGGTCCGGCTGGTCCGGCTGCCCGAGGAGGTGCGCACGATCCTGGTCGGCTTCGAGACCACCGACCAGGCGGGCGCCGCCACCTCGGCGATCATCTCCGCCGGCATCGTCCCGGCCGCCATCGAGATGATGGACGCGCTGGCGATCGAAGCCGCCGAGGCCGCGGTGCAGTGCGACTACCCCGACGGCGCCGGCGCGGTGCTGGTCATCGAGCTCGACGGTGCGTCGGTCGAGGTCGAGCAGGAGTACGCCGACGTCGAACGACTCTGCCGGGAGAACGGCTCCTTCGAGCAGCGGCTGGCCGTCGACCCCGCCGAGCGGGCACTGATCTGGCGGGGCCGCAAGTCCGCCTTCGCCGCCGTGGGTCGGATCAGCCCCGACTACATCGTCCAGGACGGTGTCATCCCGCGCACCGCGCTGCCCGGGGTTCTCCACCGCATCGCCGAGCTGTCACAGGAGTCCGGGGTCCGCGTGGCCAACGTCTTCCACGCCGGGGACGGCAACCTCCACCCGCTGGTGCTGTTCGACGACGCCAAGGAGGGCGCAGCCGAGGCGGCCGAGAAGGTCAGCGGCGCCATCCTCGACCTGTGCATCGAGCACGGCGGCTCCATCACCGGCGAGCACGGGGTCGGCATGGACAAGTCGAAGTACATGCCGCGCATGTACAACGACGAGGACCTCGACACCATGCAGCTGGTGCGCTGCGCCTTCGACCCTCAGTCGATCTCCAACCCCGGCAAGGTGTTCCCCACCCCGCGCCTGTGCGGAGAGATCCCCGGGAAGCGCAAGGAGGCCCACCCGTTGGTGCAGGCCGGACTGGCGGACGCGTTCTGATGACCACCGAGACCCTGTCTCCGACCGCCCGCGAGGCCCTCACCTCCGCGTGCGCCGAGGTGCGCGACCCCTCGGCCGCCGACGCCGTCGACGGTGTCGCGCCCGGGGTGGTGGCGCTCCCGGCCGACACCGCGCAGGTCGCCGAGGTCATGAAGGCGACCGCCGCCCACGGACTCAGCGTCGTCCCGCGCGGCCGCGGCACGAAGCTGTCGTGGGGTGCCCCCCCGACCGGCGCCGACGTGCTGCTCGACCTCAGCGCCCTCGACCAGGTGCTCGACCACGCCGCGGGCGACCTCATCACCGTCACCCAGACCGGCACCCGGTTGTCCGACCTGCAGCAGACGGTCGCCCAGGGCGGGCAGCGCCTGGCGCTCGACGAGACCATCGCGGGCTCCAGCGTCGGCGGCACCCTGGCGGCCAACACCAGTGGCGCCCGCCGGGTCGCCGTCGGCACCGCCCGCGACCTGCTCATCGGCCTGACGATCGTGCGCGCCGACGGCGTGGTGGCCAAGTCCGGCGGCCGCGTCGTCAAGAACGTCGCCGGCTACGACCTCGGCAAGCTGCTCATCGGCTCCTTCGGGACCTTGGGCGTCATGACCGAGGCCGTCTTCCGGCTGCATCCGCTGCCCGAGACCCGCCGATGGGTCACCGCCCGCGTCGCCGATGCGGCCGCCGCCCACGATGCCGTGCAGGCGATCGTCCACTCCCAGGCCGTGCCCGCTGCGGTGGAGGTCGAGTGGCCTGTCTTCGGCGAGGGCACGGTCCACGTGCTGCTCGAGGGACGCGAGGACGGCGTCGCCGGTCGCGCCTCGACGGTCGCCTCCATCCTCGACGGCCTCGACGGGCTCTCGGGGGAGACGGGGGTGGCCGAGGACGCTCCGGCGGGCGGGGCGACGTACCCGTGGGAGACGGGGGTGGGCGGTGACGACCGCGCCACCTCCCTCAAGCTGAGCTTCGCGCTGTCCGGCCTCGGCGACGTGCTCACCGCCGCGCGCGAGTCCGGGCTGCACCTCCGCGGCTCCGGCGGTGCCGGGGTCGTGTACGGCGCACTGCCTGCCGGCGCGGGCGTCGAGGCGGCCCGGGCCGCACTCACCCGGGTCCGCGAGACCTGCGCCCGGCACGGCGGCGCTGCCGTCGTGGTGGACGCCCCCGCCGCGATCAAGGCGGCGCTCGACGTGTGGGGGCCGATCCCCGCGCTCGACCTGATGCGCCGAGTCAAGGACCAGTTCGACCCCGACCACCGGCTCGCGCCGGGCCGCTTCGTGGGAGGCATCTGACATGACCAGCACCGACGACAGGCCCGACGGCGACGAGCTCGGCAAGACCGGGGCGATCGTCGACCTCGGCATGCCCGCCCCCGGCGGCGCCTTCGACGAGCACCACCCGCCGGACGCCGCGCTCATCGGCGACTGCGTGCACTGCGGCTTCTGCCTGCCGACCTGCCCCACCTACCTGCTGTGGGGCGAGGAGATGGACTCCCCACGCGGGCGGATCTACCTCATGAAGGAGGGCCTCGAGGGCGAGCCGATGAGCGACGAGATGGTCGGCCACTTCGACGCCTGCCTCGGCTGCATGGCGTGCGTGACCGCCTGCCCGTCGGGTGTGCAGTACGACCGGCTCATCGAGCAGACCCGCGCCCAGGTCGAGCGCAACCACGAACGCACCGCGCCCGACAAGGCACTGCGCGGGCTGATCTTCTCGCTCTTCCCCTACCCCAAGCGGCTGAAGGCGATGCGCGGCCCGCTCCGTGTCATGCAGAAGACCGGCCTCGACCGGGCGATGCGCCGCACCGGCCTGCTCGACCGGATGGCGCCCCAGCTCGCGGCCATGGAGCGGCTGGCCCCCACGCTCGGCAGGCCGATCCCGCTGCCGGAGCGCATCGAGGCCACCGGCGAGCGACGCACCACGGTGGGCCTGCTCGTCGGCTGCGTGCAGGGTGCGTTCTTCCCCGGCGTCAACGCTGCCACCGCGCGGGTGCTGCAGGCCGAGGGCTGCGACATCGTCATCCCCAAGTCGCAGGGCTGCTGCGGCGCCCTGTCGGTGCACAACGGCCGCGAGCCGGAGGGGCAGGGCTTCGCCCGCAAGCTCATCGACACCTTCGAGTCCTCCGGCGTGGAGTACGTGGTGGTCAACTCCGCGGGCTGCGGATCGACGATGAAGGAGTACGCCGAGCTGCTGGCCGACGACCCGGCTTACGCCGACAAGGCGAAGGCGTTCGCCGACCGGGTCCGCGACGTCGCCGAGATCCTCCACGAGCTCGGACCAGTGGCCCCACGTCACCCGTTGGAGATGACCGTGGCCTACCACGACGCCTGCCACCTCGGTCACGCCCAGGGCATCCGCGCCCAACCGCGTGACCTGCTGCGCGGCATCCCGGGGCTGCAGCTGAAGGAGATCCCCGAGGCGGAGATCTGCTGCGGCTCGGCCGGCATCTACAACATCATCAACCCCGAGCCTGCCCAGCAGCTCGGGGACCGCAAGGCGGCCAACATCGTCAAGACCGGCGCGCAGGTCCTGGTCACCGCCAACCCCGGCTGCCTCATGCAGGTCACGTCCGCCATCGAGCGGTCGGGTCACCCCATGGCCATGGCCCACACTGTCGAGGTGCTCGATGCCTCCATCCGCGGCGTGCCTGCCGGCAATTTCACATCAAACTGACAAGATCACGCACCGTCCCCGTCAAGACCGCATCCTCGAGAGGCCGCCATGTTCCAGCAGAATCCTGAGGCAGTAGGTGACTCGCTCGCGCTCAGCGCGCTGTGTGCCGCCGTACCGCTGCTGACCCTGTTCATCCTCCTCGGCGGCCTTCGCATCAAGGCGTGGCTGGCGGGCGTCATCTCGCTGGGGGTGGCGATCGTCATCGCGATCGCGCTCTTCGGCATGCCGGTCAGCCAGACGTTCTCGGCCACGGCCGAGGGGGCGGCGTTCGGCTTCTTCCCGATCCTGTGGATCGTGATCAACGCGATCTGGGTCTACAACCTGACCGTGAAGTCGGGACACTTCGACGTGCTGCGGCGCTCCTTCGAGAAGGTCAGTCCCGACCAGCGGATCCAGGCCATCATCATCGCCTTCTGCTTCGGCGCCCTGCTCGAGGCGCTGGCCGGCTTCGGCACCCCCGTCGCCATCACCGTCGTGATGCTGATGGCGCTGGGCTTCCAGCCCCTCAAGGCCGCCGCGGTCGCGCTCATCGCCAACACCGCCCCCGTCGCCTACGGCGCGCTGGCCACCCCGATCGTCACCCTGGCCTCGGTCACGTCGACGGTCAACGACGACCCGGGCCTCACCGTCGAGACCCTCGGCGCCATGGTCGGTCGTCAGACTCCGATCCTCGCGATCTTCGTGCCGCTGGTGCTGGTCTTCGTCGTCGACGGCAAGCGCGGCGTGAAGCAGACGTGGCTGGTCGCCCTCGTCGGCGGTGTGGCCTTCGGTGTCGGCCAGTTCATCGCGGCCAACTTCATCTCGGTCCCGCTCGCCGACATCATCGCCGCGCTGGTCTCCGCCGTCGCCATCGTCCTGCTGGTGCGGGTCTGGAGCCCCTCACAGGTCATCACCGCGGCCGACATGCATGACGCCGACGAGCCGACCGGCGGCACCGCGGTCGGCGGCACCGGCGGCGGACGTCCCGCTGGCAGCGGCTCGGGCACGACCCGGACGCGCACCGAGCCCGCTCACGCAGACAGCCGCTCCGACGTCGTGAAGGCCTACGCGCCCTACCTGGTCATCGTCGCGATCTTCTCCTTCATCAACATCCCGGCGGTCAAGGAGTTCTTCGCCGCCGAGCCGTGGACGTTCATGTTCACCTGGCCCGGGCTGGACATCCTCAACCCCGCCGGCGACCCGGTCGCGACGATCTACAACTTCAACTGGTTACCTGCTGCCGGCACGCTCATGATCTTTGCCGGCATCATCACCGCGGCGATCCTGAAGGTCTCGCCCGGAACGGCGCTGAAGACCTACGGCGAGACCTACGTCGAGCTGAAGTCGGCCATCCTCACCGTCATGGCCGTGCTCGCGCTCGCCTACGTCATGAACCTCTCGGGCCAGACCGCGGCCCTGGGGGCGTGGCTCGCCGGTGCGGGTACCGCGTTCGCGATCCTCTCGCCCATCCTCGGCTGGCTCGGCGTGGCCGTCACCGGCTCGGACACCTCGGCCAACGCGCTGTTCGGCGCGCTGCAGGTGCAGACCGCGGCCCAGGCGGGGCTCGACCCCGTGCTGATGGCGGCGGCCAACACCTCCGGCGGCGTGCTCGGCAAGATGATCAGCCCGCAGAACCTCGCCATCGCGGCGGCTGCGGTCGGCATGGCCGGCAAGGAGGGCGACATCTTCCGCAAGGTCGTGGGATGGAGCCTGCTGCTGCTCGTCTTCATGTGCGCGCTGGTGGCGCTGCAGGCCTCGCCGGTGCTGTCCTGGATGGTGCCCTGACCGTGAAGGCTCGGCTCAGGCCGTCCACCGCCGCCGGGCTCGTCCCGGCGGCGGGGGCGGCCTTCCTCCTTGTCCTGGGCACCCTGTCCGGCACCGCCGGCCCGTCGGCCGGCCCCGCAAGTGAGTCCGGTTCCGTGGGTGCATCGGATCCAGCGCTGGTGCGCGCGGAGGTGAGTGAGGCGGCGCACGCCGTGGGGGCTCGTGCGGCGCGACCGGCCCCGAAGCGGTGGCTGCAGATCGAGCGCACCCGCCGCGGCGGTTACCTCGTGACCGCCGGGCTGCAGCACAGTCGGATGCGGATCACCGAGACCGGACGCGGGCTGCGCATCGTCGACCCGGGCACAGCCGAGCTGCGCGAGAAGCTGCGCGGCTGCGAGCGGGTGAGGGTCCGCGTCGGCATCGGGGCCTTCTGCAGGGTCTCCGACCGCGTGACCCGTCGTGACCCGATGCGGCTCGGGATCGTGCCGCGGCTCGGCAACGACCTGATCGACGCACGTTCGCTGTCGGCCCGCTTCAACGTGTCCGTGCTCGCGGACGCCGGTCACGACGTCGTACGCCTCGGGGACGGCGACGACTTCGTCAACGGCTACACCGGTGTCGACCGGGTCTTCGGCGGCCGGGGCAGCGACTGGATCCGTACCGGCATCGGCGACGACGTCATCAAGGGCGGACGCGGCGGGGACCGCCTCGTCGGGGTCGAGGGCGACGACGTCGTGCGCGGTGGAGCCGGCCGTGACCGGGTGGGCGGAGGCCCCGGCCGGGACCGGCTCTACGGCGGCGACGGGGCCGACTCGATCTCCTGCGGTGACGGGCGAGACCACGCCTGGACCGAGCGCGCCGACACCCGCCGCGACTGCGAGCGCCTCCACCGCTGAGCCTGGCGGCCACGCACGACCTGGTCGGGGGCTAGGCGACCGGCCAGGGCAGCAGCCGTGCACCGACGACCGCAACCTGGAGCGTGAGCCGCTGGGAGGGCTCGGTGGGGTCGTAGCCGGTCAGCTGCGCCACCCGGCTCAGCCGGTAGGTCACGGTGCGGACGCTCACGTGCAGCCGGCGCGCCGTGACGGTGGCGACCTCGTTGCAGTCGAAGTAGGCGTCAAGGGTGTCGATGAGCGGCCGGGCACCTCCGCGCGCACCGGTCAAAGGGGTCAGCACGCTCTCGACCAGGTCGGTCAGGGCCGCCCGGTCCCGACCGAGCACGCGGTAGACGAGCAGGTCGCGCGTCGGCACCCAGTCCCGGTCCGGGTGCATCTGCTCGAGGAGCATCACGGCCTCGCGCGCCTGGTGAAAGGAGTGGGCGAGCCCGCCGAGCCCGACCGCCGGCCGTCCGGCGGCGAGCCGCCACGAGACCGCAGAGGAGGAGCGGACCAGGGCTGCGTGGAGCACGCGGACGGGCTCGTCCTCGTCCTCGTCCGGGGACGGGTCCGGCGGAGCCGGCAGCACGGCCACCAGCCGACCGGAGCGATGGGTGGCCAGCGTGTCCCGGTCGCCGTAGCGCTCGACGACCGCCCGCGCGAGGTGGCCGGCGTCCATCGCCGACGCTGGGCTGCCGTCGCGCCGAGCGGCCAGCACCACCCGGTGGGTGGCGCTGAGGTCGATGCCGAACGGCTCGGCCCGTTGCACCATGTCGGCCAGGTCGGCGTCGCCGCGCAGCAGATCGTCGACAAAGGCGAGCCGGAACTCCTCCTCCTGCCTGACGAGCGTCTCCCACGACGAGGACACGAGCGGACCCTCGGCCGCTCTCACGGGCTCGTGGTTGCCGACGCCCGGCAACCACGAGGGTCGAAGGTTGTCCGGCGGCAGCCCTGGGACCTGTCCGCAGCCCCGGGGAGCATGGAGACCCACCCCTGGAGGAGGTAGGCATGGCCCCGACCCTGACCCGCGAGCGACTGATCGAGACCCGCGAGGTGCCCCGCGAGCATCGCGACCGGCATCGGCGACTCCTCACGGAGCGGACGTTCCGGCTCGAGCAGCTGGTCGACCTGGAGGCCGAGGAGGCGCCGAGCGAGCGCCACGAGAGCGTGCGCCTCGCCCTGCGGATGGCCGGCGCGACGGCATTGGCGGAGATCGACGGTGCCCTGGCGCGTCTCGCCGAAGGCGCCTACGGCCGCTGCCTGACGTGCCACTGTCCCATCGCCGACGAGCGGCTGGACACGCTGCCCCAGGCCGCGCTGTGCACGTCGTGCCACTGGAACGAACAGAACTGCCGCAACCGCTACCCCCACTGAGGGGGTACGCCGACCGCGGGCCCGCTCAGCGCTGGTAGACATCAGGGACGCCGTCCTGGTCGACGTCGCGCGACTCCTCCGCGCAGATGCGTCGGTAGACCCGGTCGCGAGCCTTGACCAGGATGCCGGCGAGGACAGCCGCGACGAGCGAGCCCACGAGGATGCCGACCTTGACGTGGTCGTCGGTGTTGCCGCCTCCCCCGAAGGCGAGGTCGCCGATCAGCAGCGAGACGGTGAACCCGATGCCGGCCAGCCAGGACAGTCCGAGCACGTCCAGCCAGCTCAGCTCGTCGTCGAGGCTGGCACGGGTGAAGCGCGCGGCCAGCCAGGTCGTGCCGAAGATGCCGATCGGCTTGCCGAGGACGAGGCCCAGCACGATGCCGACCGCGACCGGGTCGGTCAGCGAGTCGCGCAGCCCGGAGAACCCCCCGATCTCGACCCCGGCAGCGAAGAAGGCGAAGACCGGGACGGCGACGCCGGCGGAGATCGGGCGGATCCGGTGCTCGAAGTGCTCGGCCAGGCCCGGTCCGGCGTCCGGCCCGCCGGCCGCCTGGGAGCGGATCACCGGCACGGTGAAGCCGAGCAGCACCCCGGCGATCGTGGCGTGCACCCCGGACTCGTGCATGAGCACCCACGTGATCGCGGCCAGCGGCAGCAGCACCCACCACGACCGCACCCGCTTCTGCACCAGCAGGGCAAAGACCGCCAGGGGGACAAGCGACGCGAGCAGGAAGACCCAGGAGAGGTCGGAGGTGTAGAAGATCGCGATGATCGTGACCGCGATCAGGTCGTCGACCACGGCCAGGGTCAGCAGGAAGGTGCGCATGCCGCTCGGCAGGTGGGTGCTGATGATGGCGAGCACAGCGAGCGCGAAGGCGATGTCGGTGGCGGTGGGAATCGCCCAGCCCTCGAGCGCGCCGTCGGTGCGGAAGGTGACGAGGACGTAGATCAGCGCCGGGACGGCCACGCCGCCGGCGGCGGCCAGGATCGGCAGGGCCGCCCGCTTCGGGTCGCGCAGGTCACCGGCCACGAACTCACGCTTGAGCTCGAGACCCACCACGAAGAAGAAGATCGCCAGCAGCCCGTCCGCCGCCCAGGTGCCGAGCGTGAGGTCGAGGTGCAGCGCGGAGGGTCCGACCTTGAGGTCGCGCAAGGCCGCGTACGAGTCGCCGACCGGTGAGTTGGCCCAGACGAGGGCGATGACGGTGCCGAGGAGCAGCAGGGCGCCGCCGACGGTCTCCTGGCGGAGCACCTCGGCGATGCGGGCGGTCTCGGCCCACGAACCCCGTCCCAGGAAGGTGCGGCGAGGGTTGTGCTGCTCACGAGACATGAGGAAAAACCTCCAGGGTCGACGGATCCGTTGCCGACCAGACTTCCCGGCGCACCGG
Source organism: uncultured Actinomycetota bacterium (assembly GCA_963762755.1). Classification (GTDB taxonomy): domain Bacteria; phylum Actinomycetota; class Actinomycetes; order Propionibacteriales; family Nocardioidaceae; genus Marmoricola_A. Next base: position 190,752 of record CAVXMH010000023.1, read on the forward strand.
GCCCCATGATGTCACAGGGCCGGAATCGGGCGCCGTTCCGGCGGGACCGGCGGGACCGGTGGGGCCGGTGGGATGGACCGGGCACAGGTGAGGCGAAGTCGTCCGGTCCGTTGACGGACAGCCCTGGCCAGGAGCCGCCGGGACGCGCAGGGTGGAGGTGGCGGAGCCCGACCGAGGCGCCGTCACCGGAGGTTCCACCATGACCACCCCGAGCCGCCCGCCGCAGGTGCCCACCCAGCCGATGCAGCAGGGTCCCGTGTACGCCGACCTCGAGGTCGACGACCTCGACGACCTCGGCATCGTCGATGGACGGGTCTCCGCCCTCGTCGTGCACGAGTCGTCGTTCGGCAACACCCGAGCGATCGCGATGGCGGTCGCCGAGGGGGTTGCGGCTGCACTGGACGACGATGCGTCGGTGGCGGTGTCGCCGACGGACCGGGTCGAGCCCGTGATGACCCGGGCGGTGCGGATGCTGCTCGTCGGGGCGCCCACCCATGCCTTCGCCCTCCCGCGCCAGTCGACCCGGGAGGACGCCGTGCGCCAGGGCGCCACCGGCCCGGCGATGTCCGGGGTGCGGGAGTGGATCGCCGTCCTGCCGGTGCGCAGCAAGGACGCGATGGCCGCCACCTTCGACACCCGGGTCGAGGTGATGCGGCACCTGCCCGGCTCGGCCGCCACCTCGGCGCTGAAGCAGCTGGGCCGGCACGGCTACCGCACCGTCGACCACGAGAGCTTCTACGTCGAGGGCACCCCCGGCCCGCTGTTGCCGGGTGAGGAGGAGCGCGCCTTCGCGTGGGGTAAGCAGACGGCGACCGAGATGCAGGCGACGCTGGCCGCCCACACCGGCTGACGACCGGACACCGACGAGCCGACGCCGACGCCGACGCCGACGCTCAGGCGCTGACCAGCTCCGGGTCCCGGGTCTCCGACTGCGCGGCGATGTGCTTGCGCAGCGAGTCGCCCTCGACGTCGACGTCCGGCAGCAGGCGGTCGAGCCAGCGGGGCAGCCACCACGCTTTCGCGCCGAGGACGTACATCAGCGCCGGGATCAGCGTCATCCGGACCACGAAGGCGTCCAGCAGCACCGCAACGGCCAGGGCGAAACCCATCGACTTGATGATCGGCTCGTCGATGAGCATGAAGGCGGCGAACACCGCGGTCATGATCACGGCCGCGGCGGCCACGACCCTGGCGCTGTTGCGGAAGCCGTCGACGACCGACTCGCGCGGCGAGGCCCCGTGCACGTGTGCCTCGCGGATCCGCGTCACCAGGAAGACCTGGTAGTCCATCGCCAGTCCGAAGACCACGCCGATGAGGAAGATCGGCATGAAGCTGACGATCGGTTGGGGGTCGACCAGGCCGAACATGCCCTCCTGGAACACCGCCACGGTCGCGCCCAGGGTGGCGAGCACCGAGAACAGGAAGCCGAGGGTCGCGGTCAGCGGCACCAGCACCGAGCGGAACACCACCATGAGCAGCAGGAACGCCAGGCCGATGACGACGGCGAGGTAGACCGGCAGCGCGTCGTCGAGCCGCTCGGACACGTCGGTGGTGATGGCGGTCAGGCCGGTCACCCCGATCGTCGTACCGGTGTCGGCCTCGGTGCCCTCCTCGGTGGAGCGGAGCTCGTCGAGCAGGCCCTGCGTGGCGGGGTCGTCGGGGCCGGCCTCGGGGGTGATGAGGACCTGCGCGCCGTCCCCGGTCTCGTTGGTGCCGGCGACCTGGGCGTTGGCCACGCCGTCCTGCGCGGCGGCCCAGGCGACGACGTCGCCGAAGGCCCGGCCGCGCTCGTCGTCCGGTACGGCGCGCGCGTCGACGACGGCGATCATCGGCGCCTCCCGGCCGGGGCCGAACGACGCGGAGATGAGGTCGGAGGCGCGGCGCTGGGTGGTGTCGGTCGCCGCGGTGCTGTCGCTCGGGAAGGCGAGGTAGAGGTCGCGGACCGGGGCGGCGAGCACCCCGAGGACGACGACGACCAGCAGGGCGACCGCGACCGGGCGCTTGCCGACCACCCGGGCCCAGCGGGCGCCGTTGTTGACGACCTGGCCCTGCTCGTCGTGCGCGGGGCGGTAGCGACGGACGGTGCCGCCGAACGCCTTGGACTTGAACAGCCCCAGCAGGGCGGGCAGCAGGGTGAGCGCGACCAGCACCGCGATGAGCACGGTCGCGGCGGCCGCGACGCCCATCGCGGTCAGGAACGGGATGCGGACGACGGCCAGCGCGGCGAGCGCGATGAGGACCGTCAGGCCCGCGAACACCACGGCGGAGCCGGCGGTGCCGACGGCGACGCCGACGGCCTCCTCACGGTCCTCGGTGCGGCGCAGCTCCGAGCGGTAGCGAGCCAGGATGAACAGCGCGTAGTCGATGCCGACCGCGAGGCCGATCATCGTGGCCAGGGTCGCGGTGCTGGAGCCCAGGTCGAGGAAGGCGGTGGCGGCGGTGATGCCGGAGATCCCGATCCCGATGCCGATGAGCGCGGTGAGGATCGGTAGCCCCGCGGCGACCAGGGAGCCGAAGGTCAGCACGAGGACGGCGAGCGCGACGGCGATGCCGATGAGCTCGGACTCCCCGCCGGGCGGGGCGAAGCTCTGCATGCCCTGACCGTTGACCTCGGCCTCGAGGCCTGCGTCGCGGGCGTCGCCCAGGGCGGCGCGCACGGCGTCCTGGGTGGCCGGGTCGACGTCGGTCACGGTGTCGACGTCGAAGGCGAAGGAGATCAGCCCGACCCGGCCGTCCTCGCTCAGCGGCGAGAGCGTCTCGGCGTCGGCGACGGCCTCGGCGCGCGGGGTGCCGGCCTTCACACCCGCCTTCACCATGGCCTCGACCTGGGCCGGCCCGGCGACTCCGGGGTTGGCCAGGGCGGGCTCGGCGGGCACGTCCTCGACGGCCTGGAGGTCGGCGACGAGCGCGTCGACGGCCCTCGAGGGGCCGGGATCGGTCAGGGCCCGGCCCTCCGGGGCGGCCACGACGACGTTGACGCTCGCCTGGTCGAAGGCGTCCTGGGCGGTCGGGAACAGCTCCTGCTGCAGGTCGGCGGCCTCCTCCGAGGGGATGCCAGGGATGGAGAAGGTGTCGGTGGTGGGCTTGGCCAGCGTGGCGGCGGCGGTGCCGACGACGACCACGGCGACGAGCCAGAGCGCGATCACGATCGGCCAGCGGCGGAACGAGGCGCGTCCGAGGCGGTAGAGCAGGGTGGCCATGAGGACTCCTGGAGACGGGGCGGTGCGGGGGGACGGGGGGTGCGCGGGGGGCGCAGGTGGATCAGGTGCTGGAGGCGCCGGTGAAGAGGTCGCGCAGGGCGCGGATGTTCTCGGCGACCAGCTGGGGCATGGCGTCGGCGGCCAGCGCGTCGTCGGCCAGCGTGCGGTCGAGCGCGCAGTCGAAGGTGGCGGCCAGGACCCGGACCAGCAGCTGGGCGGTGGCCAGGTCGAGCTTCTCGCCGGTGCGGGCGACGAGCAGCGCGCCCAGCTCGGCGCTGACCGTGGCCAGCCGGTCGTGGACGGCGGCGAGGAGGCGCGGCTCGGCCAGCATGACGCGCCGGCCGAGGGCGAGCTCCTCACGCGTGAGGGTCTTGGCCTCCAGGACGTGGGCGGACAGCACGATCAGGTCCTCGACGAGGTCGCCGTACGGGCCGCCGGCGACGAAGGTCGCCCACGCCTCGTCGTCGAGGTCGGGGTCGGGGCCGAGGACGGCGTCGACCTTGCTGGGGTAGTAGTTGAACAGCGTGCGCCGCGAGACGTCGACCGCCGCGGCCAGGTCGTCCATGGTGAAGCCGTCGAGGCCGCGGTCGTCGGTGAGGCGCTGCGCGGTCAGCGTGATGCGGTGCAGCATCCGCTGACGGCGGTCCGCGCGCCCCGTGGTTTCTGCACTTTCACTCACAGGGTGCATTCTTGCACTGTGGTCCAAGGAGTGCAAAAAGGTGGTGACCGTCACGTGCCCCGCGGGTGGGGCGAGGAGTCAGCTGCCGTCGGAGAGTGCCTTGCGGCGGCCGCCGGGGATGCGGTTGGCAAGCTCGCCGAGCGGTCCGACGGTGCTCGACAGGGTGGTGACCGAGTCGTGCAGCTGGGGGAGCACCTCGACGAGCTCGAGCAGGCGCGGGTGCACCTTCTCCAGGATCGGTCCGAGGGCGACCAGCTGGTCGAGCGTGCCGCCGTGGGCGACGAGCTTCTCGACGAAGCCACGGTCCTCCAGCAGCCGGTCCAGCAGCCCGTCCTCGGCGAGCACGGTGTCGAGCGCGCCACCGGGGCGCGTGATGCGGTCGAGGGCTCCGTCGTCGGTCACCAGCCGCTCCAGCGGGCCGTTCTCCACGAGCAGTCGGTCGAGCACCCCGCCGGGCGCGAGGAGGCGGTCGAGCGGACCGCCCGGGGCGAGGAACCGGTCCGCGGCGCCGTTCTCGCTGAGGATCCGGCCGAGGGGGCCGTCCTCGGCGAGCAACCGGTCGAGGACGCCCCCGGGCGCCAGCGCCCTGCCCAGCGGTCGGTCGGAGCCGGCTGCTCTCGAGATGGCCGCGATCCGGCCCAGCGGGCTCTGCGGGTCGCGGCTCATCGCGTCGAGCTTGCCGATCATGCCGTCCTCGCCCAGCAGCGCCGACAGCTGGTCGAGGTAGCCGCCCCGACGCCGCATCGCCCCCCGTGGCGCCATCAGCTCGCCGGCGGCCAGCGTGATGTTCACCCCGGCCACGGCCAGCTGGCCCGGCAGGGCGGCGAGCGCGGTCGCCCGGCGGAGCAGCAGGGACGTTCCGGGGCGCGCGAGGGCGCGATCGAGCGGAGGGGCCATGCGGGGAAGCCTAGGCGGGTGCAGGGGTGCTCCGTGCCGCTTCCCTCGCCAGGCACGTCCGCACGTGCGGAGGAGTCGACGGGCACGACCCGCACGCGGCGGGAGTCAGTCGCTCTCGGGGACGACGGCGACCGTGCAGCGGGCGTGCTCGACGACGACGCGGCTGACCGACAGGTGCGTGAGGGAGCCGATCCGCGAGCGACGGTGCGAGCCGACGACCAGCAGCCCGACGTGGTCGGAGAGCTCGACGAGGTGGTCCACGGCCGCGCCGGGCACCGCGTCGAGGGTGACCTCGACGTCGGGGTACTTCTCGGCGAGCCCGGCCACCGACTCGGCCAGGGTGCGGCGTACCGCCTCCGGCTCACCCGGCTCGAGGCCCGGGGTGCCCTCGCCGAAGCTGTGGGGGATGGGGGCGAAGCAGGTCACGACCGTCAGGCCCACGCCGCGGCGCGACGCCGTCTCGTAGGCGTGGGCAAGGGCATGCGCCGACGCGTGGCCGCCGTCGGTGCCGACGGCGACCCGACGCCTCTCCTCGACCAGGGAGGGTCGTACGACGAGCAGCGGGCAGCGGGCGTGCCGCGCGAGCCACGCGCTGGTGGAGCCCAGCAGCAGCCGCTTGAGGGCGCTGTGGCCGCGTGAGCCGACCACCAGCAACGACGCCTCCTCCGAGCGGGTCTCCAGGACCTGGCGGGCGTCGCCCGTGGCCAGCTCCTCGGTCACGTCGAGGTCCGGGTGGGCCTCTCGCACGGCGCCGACCGCGCGGGACAGCACCACGGCGGCGTACTCCCTGAGGGAGTCGGCCAGCTCGCCGGAGGTGTGGGGGTAGGTGCCGGGTGCGTACCCGACCGGGTACGACGTCCAGGTGTGCACGACGTGGAGCGGCCGGTGCATGTGGAGCGCCTCGACGGCGGCGGTCTCGAGGGCCTTGTGGCTGCTGTCTGAGTCGTCGACGCCGACGACGACGGCGCCACGGGGAGGAATTGATGTCATGGCTCCACCGTCTCGCGGCGACCGCGTCCTCGGCAGGCCCGGTTGTCATCAGGGCAGGGGCCGACCGGCCCTTCCGGCTTCCGGGACGTACCCGCGCAGGTCAGTCGTTGGTGGGGATGTCGGGCGGGGTGCGTTGGTAGCGCACCGGGACGCCCATGAAGCAGTCCGGCTCCTTGCTCAGCGGGCTCTCGTTGCCGGTGCTGACGAAGAGGATCCAGCCGCCACCGAGCTGGGTGGGGCCGACGCCCTTGAGCGAGCCCGTGCCCTCCTCGCCGAGGAACTTGTCGAGGAAGGCGCGGGTGGCCCGCTGCGCCTTCTGCTCGCTCTGCGGGGCGCACGTGCCGGCCGGACCGGCCTGGCGGGCGGTCTGTCGCGCTTCGCGACGTTCCTCGCTGCCGTCACCCTGGAGTGCCAGGAACCCGCCGACCAGCAGGACGCCGATCGCCAGGACGGCGACGACGGCGGTGACCTTCGACTTCACGGGACCTCCGAGATGATGTGCGCCCGGCGGACGGACCCTCACTGTAGGCAGTTCGGACCCTGTCGCGGTCAGGAACGGCGCTTGCGGTCCCGGGCGATCTCGCGGCCGAACACCTCGTCGACCCGCTCGGCCATGACCATCTCGAAGGCCGCGACCAGTGCCTCGGTGGCCAGGTTGCGCACCAGCTGCAGGGCGTCCTGGACGCCGGGCCACTCCTCGGTCGGCTGGCCGCGGTCGACGAAGGGCGCCCAGACGCGGTCGACGTAGAGGTCGAGGTAGGTGCCGGCGACGCCGTCGGCGTGGCGTCGCAGCCGCTCGACGACCCGCAGCGCCTCGTCGGCGGTCAGCCCGAGGGTGTGGACGGCGTGCTCGCCGGCGTCGACGAGGCGCGTGGAGAGCACCTCGTACTGGTCGTCGCCGACCGAGCGGATGATGCCGAGCTTCTCGGCGCGCGCCAGCACGCTGCGCTCCTCGGCCTCGCCGATGCCGAAGCGCTGCCGCAGGTCCGCGAGGGTCGCCATGGTGCCGGGGGCGTCGCCGAACAGGCCCGCCACGGTGCGGCTGAAGCGCAGCAGGTCGGCGTCGGAGCGGCCGGCGTTGTCGAGCATGCGTGCGATCGAGTCGAGCTTGAGTCCCTCGCTCTGCAGGTCCTTGATGAGCTCGATGCGCGCGACGTGGCGCTCGTCGTACCAACCGGTGCGGCCGCGGACGTCCGGCGGGGGGAGGAGCTTGCGCGACTGGTAGGCCCGGATCGAGCGGACCGTCATCCCCGTGCGCCGGGAGAGCTCCTCGATGACGAACGACTCCTCGGGACCGGAGGAGGCGTCGGGATCGGGCGTGCTGCTCACGTGCGCAGTATGACACTTGTGACTGTGACATCGTTTGGTGTTACATGACGCGATGACCACTGCCCCAGCGGAGGGCAGCCGCTACCAGAACCCCCTCGACCGCCGCACTCAAGGAGAACGACCGTGCTGAACAACCTCTCGGGAATCGGCCAGGTGCAGGAAGCCCTGGAGACCACCAACCAGCTGCTCGCCGAGGTCCTCGCCGAGCTGAAGCGGACCAACGACGAGCGTCTCGCCCATCTGATCGAGGTCACCGAGCGCCCGGCCCCCTCGGCGTCCTGACGGGTGCCGGTTTCCCAAGGTATGCAGGTGAACTGGCGCTCCCCATGGCGTCCGGAGCATGGGGAGCGCCAGGACGCCATGGGGAGCAGAGGCGGGAGGTACGCCGAGCGCCGGCCGGGCCCGCGCGCCGACCGGGTCAGGGCTTGAGCAGCACCTTGACCGCACCGTCCTGCTTCTTCTGGAAGATCTCGTAGGCGTGCGGCGCCTCGTCGAGCGACAGCTCGTGGGTGGCGAAGGTGTCCACGCCGAGCGGGTCCTCGTCGGTGAGCAGCGGCAGGATGTCGTCGGCCCAACGCTTGACGTTGGCCTGTCCCATCCGCACCGTGAGCTGCTTGTCGAACATCGTCATCAGCGGCAACGGGTCCTGTGCGCCGCCGTACACGCCGGACAGCGAGACCGTCCCGCCTCGGCGCACGGCGTCGATCGAGGCGTAGACGGCGGCGAGCCGGTCGACGCCGGCCTTCTTCATCATCGGGGCCGCGACGGCGTCGGGCAGGAAGCCGACGACGTTCTGCAGGAAGGTCGCCGCGGGGGAGCCGTGCGCCTCCATGCCGACCGCGTCGAGGACGGAGTCCGGGCCGCGGCCGTCGGTCAGGCTCCGCAGGTGCTCGCCGAGGTTCTCGTGCTCGCGCAGGTCGACGGCCTCGATGCCGCGGGCGCGCAGCCGGTCGAGGCGCTCGGGGACGAGGTCGACGCCGATGACGCGGTGGCCGAGGTGCGTGGCGATGCGGGAGGCCATGTCGCCGATCGGGCCGAGACCCATGACCACGAGTGAGCCGCCCTCGGGCACGTCGGCGTACTGCACGCCCTGCCAGGCGGTCGGCAGCACGTCGGAGAGGTAGACGAACCGGGAGTCCGGCGGACCCTCGGGCACCTTGACGTGGGTGAAGTCGGCGTGCGGGACGCGCAGCAGCTCTGCCTGACCGCCGGCCACCGCGCCGTACAGCGAGGAGAAGCCGAAGAGCGCGGCGCCGGTGCCCTGCCCTCGGACCTGGGTGGTCTCGCACTGCGTGGGCAGGCCACGCTCGCACATCCAGCAGCGGCCGCAGGCGATCTGGAACGGGATGACGACGCGGTCACCGACGCTCAGGTCGCGGACCTCGCTGCCGACCTCGACCACGGTGCCCATCGGCTCGTGTCCGAGGATGTCGCCGGGCGTCATGAAGGCGCCGAGCGTCTCGTAAAGGTGCAGGTCGGAGCCACAGATGTTGGTGGTCGAGACCTTGATGACGGCGTCCGTGGGCTGCTCGATGCGGGCGTCCGGCACCTCGTGGACCGCCACGTTGCGCTTGCCTTGCCAGGTGACTGCCTTCATGGGGGCTGTCCTCTCGATGTCGTCGGTGGTCCCTCGCCGGTGGCCTGCGGCCGCCTGACTGTGGTGACGGGACCGTGGAGGTTGCCCCGGCTGAGCAAGGTGAACACCCCCCGCAGGGGTGGGTGGGCCCTGCACCGGGTAGGAGACCGCCATGCGCGTCGCGATGCTGGGAACCGGAATCATGGGAGCCGCCATGGCGCGCTCCCTCGCCCGTGAGGGACACGAGGTGGTGGCCTGGAACCGCACCCCGGAGCGGGCCCGTGACCTCGGAGAGGGGGTCACCGCCGCGACGTCGGTCTCCGAGGCCGTCTCCGGCGCGGACGCAGTGGTGACGATGCTGTTCGACACCGACTCCGTGCTCGCGGTGGCCGCCGAGGTCGCCGAGGCGCTCGGACCCGACGCGGTCTGGCTGCAGTGCAGCACCGTGGGTCCGGACGGGATGCGACGGATCGCCGAGGCCGCTGCCGTGGCCGACCGGCTGCTCGACGCCCCGGTGCTGGGGACGCGGAAACCGGCCGAGGACGGGGCGCTGGTGCTGCTGGTCGCAGGACCCGCGTCCGCGCGGGAGGCCGCGGGCCCCGTCTGCGAGGCGGTCGGCTCGCGGGTGGTGACGGTCGCCGACGAGGTCGGCCCGGCCAGCGCGCTGAAGCTGGCCTGCAACTCGTGGGTCGCCACCATCAACGCCGCGACTGCGCAGGCGATGGCGCTGGCCGAGGCCCAGGGCGTGGACCCGGCGCTGTTCCTCGAGGCGATCAAGGGCGGGCCGGTCGACACGCCGTACGCCCAGCTGAAGGGCAGCCTGATGCAGTCCCGCGACTGGGACGCCCCCGCCTTCGCCGTCGACGGGGTCCGCAAGGACGTCAGCCTGATGCTCGACGCGGCGGAGGCCGCGCGCGTGCCGTCCGCGCTCCTCACCGCCCTGCTCGGGCTCTACGACGACGCGTCCACCCGTGGCCACGGGGGCGCCGACATGGCCGCCGTGCGCTCCGCCTTCGACGCCTGAGCCGGGGCCCGCGGTCCTCGACATCTCCGTGGGTCGGTTGCCACCCTGGACCCATGGCGTACGACGAGGGGCTGGCAGCCCGGGTCCGCGACGAGCTCGCGGGCGAGCCCGGGATCAGCGAGAAGCGGATGTTCGGCGGGCTGGCGTTCCTGCTCGGCGGTCACATGGCGGTGGCGGTCAGCGGGGCTGGTGGACTGATGCTGCGCGTGCCTCCCGAGCGGCTCGACGACCTGCTGGCCGAGCCCGGTGCGGGTCCGATGGTGATGCGTGGGCGCGAGATGGCGGGCTGGATGCGGGTGGACGCCGAGGCGGTCGCCGACGACCAGGTGCTGGCGCGCTGGGTCGCGGTCGGTCGCGACCACGTCCGGACGCTGCCCCCCAAGCCGGGTGCCGAGCTGGCCCCGGGCTAGGACGCGCCCTTGGGCTCCGACCAACCGCAGATACGTGGGAAAAGCACCTCGTGCGGCGACCCAGCGGTGCTTTTCCCACGCCTCTGCGGTGCCGCTCGGCGTGCTCCGGCCGCGTCAGGCAGGGGGGAGGACGGCGACTGCCTCGACCTCGACGAGCTGGTCGGGGAACCCGAGGACCGTCACGCCGAGCAGCGTGCTCGGGGCGTCGTGGTCACCGAAGGCGGCGCGCACGACGCCCCAGGCGGCGACCAGGTCCTCGTGTCGGGGCGAGGCGACGTAGACCGTCGACTCGGCGACGTCGCCCAGTCCGGCGCCGGCGGCGGCCAGCGCGACCTCGAGGTTGGCCACGACGACGGCTGCCTGCCCGGCGACGTCGCCGATGGCGACCACCTGACCGGCCTCGTCGAGCGGGCAGGCCCCGGCCGTGAAGACCAGGCTGCCCGGCGCGGTGACGGCGGCGTACGCGTAGGGAACGGTGCCGTCCAGCGATGCGGCACGCACGAGGGAGACGGGTGGCACGGGTTCCTCCGGTCGGTCGGGGTCGGCTGGGGGTGGGGCCACCCTGCCACCCCAGCGGCTCAGAGCCGGGTGCCCACCGTCAGCAGGTACTCCTTGCCGAACACCGCCTGCTGCGGCGTTCCGCGGTTCCAGGTGTCGCAGAAGCCGTCCAGGTCGGCGTCGAAGTCGTCGGCCCGGCCCTCCTTCTCCGCGTTCGCCCGCACCGCGCGCGTCGGCCCGTAGTAGGCCTTGAAGTGCTCGGCGTACTCCTGCGGCCGGCCGAACGCCCTGATCTCGAGCTCGCCGCGCGTGACCGAGTCGAGTCGCACCCGGCCGCCGAGCAGGTCGCGCAGGTACTCCTCGCTGCCCCACCGCGGCGGCGGCAGGGCGCCGGCCGGCGGCGGGGGTGCGTAGGGCTTCATGGTCGCGAACAGCGCCCCGAGCATCCCCTCCGGCGTCCAGCTCAGCAGCCCCAGCGTCCCGCCGGGGCGCAGGACCCGCACCATCTCGTCCGCGGCGGCCTGGTGGTGCGGCGCGAACATCACGCCGATCGAGGACATCACGATGTCGTAGGAGCCGTCGGCGAACGGCAGGTGCTCGGCGTCGGCCGGCACCCAGTCGATGTCGAGGCCGTGCGCCTCCGGTCGGCTGCGCCCGGCCTCGAGCAGCTCGGGGGTGAGGTCGCTGGCGGTGACGTGCGCGCCGCGCTGGGCAGCGGGGATCGAGGCGTTGCCGGTGCCGGCGGCGACGTCGAGGACGCGCGCGCCCTCCGACACGCCGCAGGCCTCGACGAGCCGAGGCCCGAGCGGGAGCAGGAACGTCTCCACCATGGTGGGGTAGTCGCCCGAGGCCCACATGGTGCGGTGGCGGGTCTTGAGCTCGTCGTCGGTGATCGTGGTCATGAGTCCTCCTGGTAGGTCGTGCTCCCACGGTGCTCCTGTCGACAGGGTCCCGGCATCGGGAGGACTCCCCATCTGCTTCCCGTGGCGCGATACTGCAAGCGATGGCGGCGGTCGTGGAGGACCTGACGGCGGGCGCGCGAGCCATGGACCAGGCCCGGTGGCTCGAGGCGCGCACGGCGTACGAGCGCGTCCTGGGCGGCTCTCCGACGCCGGCGCAGTCGGGTGCGGCTCTCGAGGGGCTCGGCCAGGCGCTGTGGTTCCTCGGGGAGGTCGCGGAGGGCATCGCGTCGCGCGAGCGAGCCTTCACGGCGTACGTCGACGCGCGGGCCTGCGACGACGCGGCCCGGGTCGCGGTGTGGGTGTCGCACCAGCACCTGACCGGGGGGCGTACGTCGGCAGCCCGCGGGTGGCTGGCCCGTGCGGAGCGGGCGTTGGAGCACGTGCCGGAGTGCGGCGGCCACGGCTGGGTCGCGGTCGAACGCGCCCGCCACGCCCGCCACGTCGAGGAGCAGGTCGGGCACTGCGAGCGGGCGCTGGAGGTGGCTCGGCGTACCGGCGCGGGGGACCTGGAGGTCTTCGCGCTCAGCCTGCTCGGGCGGGCCGAGACCGCCGCCGGACGGCGCGAGCGGGGGATGGGCCTGCTGGAGGAGGCGATGGCGGCCGCCACGTCCGGGGTCGCGCGCAACGTGCACACGCTGGCCGAGGCCTACTGCAACCTGGTGATGGCGTGCACGAACGCCGGCGAGTGGGAGCGGGCCGCGGAGTGGTGCGAGCACGTCGAGGAGTTCGCGCGCACCCACGAGACCGCGCCGTTGTGGGGTGCATGCCGCTCGGTGCACGCCGAGGTGCTGCTGGCGCGGGGGCACTGGGTCGAGGCCGAGACGGCGTTGACGTCGGCGCTGGAGACGGCCGGGCGGTTCGTGCCCGGCCTCGGCGCCCCCGCGGTCGCCTCGCTGGCCGAGCTCCGGGTGGCCCAGGGACGGTTGGGCGAGGCCGAGCAGCTGCTCGCAGGGCGGCCCGAGACGGCGGCGGCTCTGCGCTCGCTGGCACTGCTGAGGATCGCCGACGGCCGGCCCGCGGTGGCCGTCGAGCTGCTGACGCGGGGGCTGCGAGCCGTGGGCGGTGACGTCATGCGCACGGCGCAGCTGCTGGCCGCACTGGTCGACGCCCACCTCGCCGTGGGCGACCCCTCGACCGCCCGCGCGGCGTCGGAGCAGCTGGAAGAGCTGGCCGTGGCGACCGGGATCCACCTGGTGCGGGCGCGGGCCGCGCTCGCCTCCGCCCGGGTCAGCCTCGGCGCGGGGCGGGCCGGGCGTGGCGCGGAGCCGCGGGGTGTCGGCGCCGACGAGGTCGCGGCGGGGCGGGCGGGGGAGGCGTTGGCGCTCTTCGGGGCGCTGGTGATGCCGCTGGAGGTGGCCGAGTCCCGGCTGGAGCTGGCGCGTGCGTCGGTCGGCACGAGCCCCGAGGTCGCGGCCGAGGAGGCCGGGGCCGCGCTCGCGACGTTCCGTGAGCTCGGCGCGGTCGCCTCCGAGGGTCGGGCGGCCGCGGTCGTCTCGGCGTTGTCGGGCGGGGTCGGCACGACCCCGCTCCGGGGCGGCGACGGCGGGGCGCGTGCAGGCGGGCCTGCTGGGACGGTCGTTGACGGCGCGCGAGCGTGAGGTGCTCGAGCTGGTGGCGCGCGGGCGATCCAATGCCGACATCGCCCGAGAGCTCGTGATCTCGGAGAAGACCGCCGGGCACCACGTCAGCCACATCCTGGCCAAGCTGGGCGCGCGGAACCGCGCCGAGGCGGCGGCCCTGTCACGGTCGCCCTCGCCCGGGGCGTGAGCGCCGGCCCGTGTCAGGTCAGGCGGGCGAGCACGGCGTCCGCGGCCCGGGCGGCGGCCGCGGGCTCGACGAGGTCGAGGAAGAAGGACGGCTCGGCCAGCTCCAGCTCGAGCAGCAGCGGGCCGTCGTCGCTGGGCAGCAGGTCGACGCGCGCGTAGAGGGGCGGCCCGCCCGGGATGGCGGCGACGACGCGGGCTGCCGCGGCGTGCTCGGCCTCCGACGGCTCGCGCGGAGACATGTCCTCCTCCTTGAACAGCCCGGTGGCCTCGCCGCTGTCAGCGGTGAGCAGCGCGGCCTTGCGCAGGGCGTGGGAGAAGCGGCCGTCGTAGTAGACCAGCGCGGTCTCGCCGAGCTCGTCGACGCCGTGGAGGTAGGGCTGCACCATCACGGTCCGGCCCGACGCCAGGATCGCGTCGATGCGGCGTCGCGACCCGGCCGCGTCCCCCGGCGCGATCCGGGTGGTGTCCAGCGAGCCGGCGGAGACGGCCGGCTTCACGACGTGCTCGACGTCGCCGTAGGGGTGGTCCTCGTCGGCACGGTCCAGGAAGGTCGTCGGCACCGTCGGTACGCCGGCCGCGACCAGGTCGCGCAGGTAGGTCTTGTCGGTGCTCCACCGCAGCACCTCGAGCGGGTTGTGCAGCGCCGTCACCTGCTCGACCCGCGCTGCCCAGGCGAGGAACTCGTCGCGACGCTTGGCGTAGTCCCACGTCGAGCGGACCAGCACCAGGTCGGCGGCCGCCCAGTCGACGGCCGGGTCGTCCCAGACCGCGGGTCGGACCTCGACACCTCGCTCGGTCCCGCGCTCGACGAGCGCACGCTGCAGGGCGCGGCCGTCGTGGTCGAGGTCGGGCATCTGGGAGCAGGTGGCGATGAGGACGAGCGAGGTCATGGGAGGACGCTAGCGAGCCGCTCCGAGAACGCGCGGCCGGGGCGACGTACGTCGTACTCCCCACGGCAATCTGGCGCTTCCCATGCTCCGGACGCCATGGGGAGCGCCAGTTTGCCTGCATACCTTGAGAAACCGGCAGACGCCCCCGGGCGCGTCAGGAGAGGGTGGCGTTGTAGCGGGCGAGCTCGGAGACGAAGGCGGTCAGCTCGTCGTCGGACCAGCCGGAGAGCCGCTCGTCGAGGCGCTTGACGGCGGTGCTCGGCCATGTCGGCGAGGCGGGTCCGGCCCTCGCGGCTGACCGCGACGAGCGTGGCGCGGCCGTCGGCGGGGTCGGGGGTGCGGTCGACCAGACCCAGGTCGACCAGGTGCTGGACGCGGCGGCTCACCGCGCCCTTGTCGAGGTCCATCGCCTCCACCAGTGCGGAGGCGCGCACGGGGCCGTGCTCGGCGACGTGCGCCAGCAGGAAGTACGCCGACGGGTGCAGGTCGGCGTGCACCAGACGGGCGCGCTCGCCGACGGACCGGCGCACCCGGCGCAGCAGCACGCCCACCTCCTGCTCGAGCCGGTGGACGGCATCCGATCGCTCGTCGGTGCCCACGTCGCCGGGGCTCCCCGCGCCCATCGCGCTCACGCCTTCTCGGGGCCGGCCGGGACCGGGGTGATCGATCCGGCGGCCTCCTCGACGTCGAGGGTGGTGCGCAGCGGCACCTCCCGGATGAAGAGGATGCAGACGAAGGCGACCAGCGCGAAGGGCACCGAGATCAGGAAGATGTGGCCGGTGGCCTCGCCGAAGGCGGTCTCGTAGAGGTTCCGCACCGGCGCCGGAAGCGAGGCCACGTCGGGGATGGAGCCGCCGCCGGTTCCGGACGCCGGAGACGCCGAGCCTCTCGAGCCCGGCCGCGAGGGAGTCCCGCACCTGGTGGGCCAGCACGGCACCCAACGCGGAGACGCCGACCGCGCCGCCCATGGAGCGGAAGAACGAGACGGTCGCACTGGCAGCGCCCATGTCGGCCTGGCGGGTGTTGTTCTGGACCGCGAGCACGAGGTTCTGCATGGTGGCGCCGATGCCGAGCCCGACCAGAGCCATGTAGGCGCCGACCTGCACCAGGTTGGTGGTGTGGTCGATGGTGCCCAGCAACGAGAAGCCGACGACCACGAGCGCTGAGCCGCCGACGAGGTAGCGCTTCCACCGCCCGCTCGCGGTGATGATCCGCCCGGTGGTGATGCTGGAGACCAGCAGCCCCCCGACCATGGCGACCGACATCAGACCGGCCTCGGTGGGCGACATGCCGCGGGAGAGCTGGAAGTACTGGCTGAGGTAGACCGTCGAGCCGAACATCGCCAGCCCGATCATCGCCGAGGCCAGGGTGGCCAGCACGATGGTGCGGTCCTTGAACAGCTTCAGCGGGATGACGGGCTCGCGGGCGACCCGCGCCTCGACGTACACCGCGGCGGCGATGACCAGCACGCCGACGCCGAGCAGCAGCGCGGTGGTGGCCGAGACCCAGTCGAAGCTGGAGCCGGCGAGCGAGACCCAGACCAGCAGGATGGAGACGCCGCCGACGATGAGGGTGGCGCCGGCCCAGTCGATGGAGACGTCGCGCTTGACGACGGGCAGCTTCAGCCGCCGCTGCAGCACGACGTACGCCGCCAGCGCGATCGGGAGCGGGGCGAAGAAGCAGCCGCGCCAGCCCAGCGGGCTGTCGACGATGAGGCCGCCGATGAGGGGGCCGCTGACCGTGGCCAGGGCGAAGACGGCGCCGATGTAGCCGGAGTAGCGCCCGCGCTCGCGGGGGCTGACCATGCTCGCGATGACGACCTGGACCAGCGCCGTCAGGCCGCCGACGCCGAGGCCCTGGAAGGCGCGCGCTCCGATGAGCACCGACATCGACGGGGCGAACGCCGCCACGAGCGAGCCGGCGGAGTAGATCACCAGCGCCGACTGCACCAGCATCTTCTTGCTGAACAGGTCGGCCAGCTTGCCCCAGATCGGGGTGGTGGCGGTCATCGTCAGCAGGGTCGCGACCACGACCCAGGTGTAGCCGGTCTGGGTGCCCTCGAGGTCGGCCACGATGCGCGGCAGCGCGTTGGTCACGATGGTGCTGGAGACCATGGCGACGAACATCGCGAGCAGCAGGCCGCTGAGGGCCTCGAGCACCTCGCGGTGCGTCATGGCGCCGCGGGCGTGCGGCGGCGCTCGTCTCGATCGGGTGGGTCTGGGTCACGGATTCTCTGCTCACGTCAGGTCAAAAGGTTGCCGATAGCAACTATATTCCCGGAGCGGTCGGAACCGAAACCGTGGACGCTCCCTTGCGCCCGGCCCGCGCGGGGGAGCACGGTGACGGATGAGCCGATCCCAGCCGACCCGGAGCACGATCCACGGCAAGCCCCTTGCGCGGAGCGAGGCCAAGCACATCGACGCCTGGTGGCGGGCCGCGAACTACTTGTCCGTCGGACAGATCTACCTGATGGACAACCCGCTGCTGCGCGAGCCGCTGCTGCCCGAGCACGTCAAGCCGCGCCTGCTGGGCCACTGGGGCACGACGCCGGGGCTCAACTTCCTCTACGCCCACCTCAACCGCGCCATCATCCGCGCGCGACCAGGACCTGATCTACGTCATGGGGCCGGGCCACGGCGGCCCCGGACCGGTCGCCGCCGCGTGGCTCGAGGGCACCTACAGCGAGGTCTACCCCGCCATCGGGCGCGACCTCGACGGCATGCGCCGGCTGTTCCGCCAGTTCTCCTTCCCCGGCGGCATCCCCAGCCACGTCGCGCCGGAGACGCCGGGCTCGATCCACGAGGGCGGCGAGCTCGGCTACGCCCTCTCCCACGCGTACGGCGCCGCCTTCGACAATCCCGACCTCGTCGTGGCCGCCGTGGTGGGCGACGGGGAGGCCGAGACCGGCCCGCTCGCCGCCAGCTGGCACTCCACGAAGTTCGTCGACCCGCGCCGCGACGGGGCGGTGCTGCCGATCCTGCACCTCAACGGCTACAAGATCGCCAACCCCACGGTGCTCGCCCGGATCCCCGAGGACGAGCTGCTCGCCCTCATGAGCGGCTACGGACACACGCCGTACGTCGTGTCCGGCTCGGACCCCGCCGAGATGCACCAGGCGTTCGCCGCCACGCTGGACCACTGCCTCGACGAGATCGCCGACATCCAGCACGAGGCGCGCGGGCAGAAGAAGGGCCGCGTCGCCGTACGACGTCCGTGGCCGATGATCGTGCTGCGCTCGCCGAAGGGCTGGACCGGTCCGAAGGAGCTCGACGGCCACCGGGTCGAGGGGTCGTGGCGCTCCCACCAGGTGCCGTTCGCCGACGCGCGCCCCGACCCGGCGCACCGCAAGGTGCTCGAGGACTGGATGCGCAGCTACAAGCCCGAGGAGCTGTTCGACGACGTCCGGGGCGCCCGCCGCGGTGATCGCGGACCTGCACCCGGCCGGCGAGCGGCGGATGAGCGCCAACCCGCACGCCAACGGCGGCCTCCTGCTCAAGGACCTCGTCCTGCCCGACTTCACCGACTACGCCGTCAGGTGGAGGAGCCGGGCACCGGCGCCGTGGAGTCCACGCGCGTGCTCGGGCGCTTCCTGCGCGACGTGATGGCGCGCAACGGCGAGACGTTCCGGCTGTTCGCGCCCGACGAGAACAGCTCGAACCGGCTGCAGGACGTCATGGAGGTCACCGACCGGACGTGGAACGCCGAGACGCTGCCGGACGACGACCACCTCGCTGTCGACGGCCGGATCATGGAGATCCTGAGCGAGCACACCTGCGAGGGGTGGCTGGAGGGCTACCTGCTCACCGGACGGCACGGGCTCTTCTCCTGCTACGAGGCGTTCATCCACGTCGTCGACTCGATGTTCAACCAGCACGCGAAGTGGCTGCGGACCACCAACCAGATCCCGTGGCGGCGGCCGGTGGCGTCGCTGAACTACCTGCTGACCTCGCACGTGTGGCGCCAGGACCACAACGGCTTCTCCCACCAGGACCCCGGCTTCATCGACCACGTGGTCAACAAGAAGGCCGACGTCATCCGGGTCTACCTGCCGCCGACGCCAACACGCTGCTGTCGGTGGCCGACCACTGCCTGCGCAGCAAGCAGTACGTCAACGTCATCGTGGCCGGCAAGCAGCCGGCGCCGCAGTACCTCACGATGGACGAGGCGATCGTCCACGCCACCAAGGGCATCGGCATCTGGGAGTGGGCCGGCACCGACGGGTGACCAGGAGCCCGACGTGGTCATCGGCTGCGCCGGCGACGTGCCGACGATGGAGGCGCTGGCGGCGGTGATGATCCTGCGCGACGCCTTCCCCGACCTGCGCATCCGCTTCGTCAACGTCGTCGACCTGATGCGGCTGCAGGACCACGCCGAGCACTCGCACGGGCTGTCCGACGCCGACTTCGACGCGCTCTTCACCCGCGACAAGCCGGTGATCTTCGCCTACCACGGCTACCCGTGGCTCATCCACCGGCTGACCTACCGCCGCACCAACCACGGCAACTTCCACGTGCGCGGCTACAAGGAGGAGGGCACCACGACCACGCCGTTCGACATGACGGTGATCAACCAGATCGACCGGTTCGACCTCGCCATGGACGTCATCGACCGGGTGCCGCGGCTGCAGGGCGACCAGCGGCCCGGTGCGCGAGCGGTTGAAGAACAAGCTCATCGAGCACCGGCGCTACGTGCGGACCGAGGGCGAGGACCTGCCGGAGATCCGCGAGTGGCAGTGGGGGTCGGCACCCGGACCCGAGGTCGTCACCGAGGACGCGCCCCTCCACACGCCCGAAGGCTAGCCCGCCGGCCCAGAGTCCCCGTTGGTCGAGCAGCGACCGTGTCCCGGTGGTCGAGCAGCGAGCGCCAGCGAGCGTCGTCGAGACCTGCTGAGCCGGGCAGATCTCGACGACGGTCGCTGCGCGACCTGCTCGATCACCGGTGGGTCGAGACCTGCTGAGCCGGCAGGATCTCGACGACGGTCGCTGCGCGACCTGCTCGATCACCGGTGGGTCGAGACCTGCTGAGCCGGGCAGGATCTCGACGACGGTCGCTGCGCGACCTGCTCGATCACCGGTGGGTCGAGACCCGCCGGGCGTGACGAATCACCCTCGTCCGGGCGCGTCGCGGCCCGCTTAGTTGTCTGTGCCGGGGGTTTCGCCTAGCGTCGCGACCACGTCGGCCCTACGCCGCGTGCCGCCTGGGCCGGTTCGACCGGCCCGCGGACCCTCGATCTCAGGAGAACGATCATGCGCAAGGACGAGCTCATCAAGGCCATCGCCGACTCGGCGAACCTGCAGAACGCCGAGGCCTCGCGGGCCCTCGACGCCGTCGTCGAGATCATCTCGGACGGTCTGTCCAAGGGTGACAAGGTGCAGATCGCCGGCCTGGGCACCTTCGAGGCCCGTGCGCGCAACGCCCGTGAGGGCCGCAACCCGCAGACCGGCGAGACGATCCAGATCGCCGCCACCACGGTGCCTGGCTTCAAGGCCGCCAAGCAGCTGAAGGACCGCGTCGCGGGCTGATCGCCCCCACGTCCGACAGGGCGGATCGGCGGGTCCCAGGACCTGCTGGTCCGCCCTTCGTGCGTCCGGTCACGTCTGCGGTCACGTCGGGGAGAGTTCGGGCGCGGCCCGACGGGGTACAGGGCCACCATGACCTCGCTCTGGCACGACGCCTCGTCCCGCCCGCCCGCCGCTGCTGCCTCCCTCCCGGAGCACGCCCAGCTCGTCGTGGTGGGTGCCGGGATCACCGGTCTCACCACCGCCCTGCTCGCCCAGCGCGCGGGGGTCGACGTACTCGTGCTGGAGGCCCGCCACCTCGGCGCCGCCGCCACCGGCAACACCACGGCCAAGATCAGCCTGCTGCAGGGCACCATCCTCTCGGCGATCCGCGCCCACCACGACGACGACGCGGTCCGCGCCTACGTGCAGGCCAACGCAGCCGGCCAGCAGCAGATCCACGAGGTCATGGACGAGCTCGGCGTGGCCTACCAGCGCGAGGCGGCGTACACCTACGTCAACGACGAGAGCAACCTCAGCACGCTGGAGAAGGAGTACGACGCCGCGACCGCCGCCGGTCTGCCGGTGCTCTGGGCCGAGACCCCCGAGCTGCCGTACGCGACCGGGGGCGCCGTCCGGCTCGGCGACCAGCTCCAGATGGACCCGGTCGAGCTGCTGCAGGCGATGCGCCGCGCGTTCGTCGACGCCGGAGGGCAGGTCGCCGAGGGCGTGCGGGTCACCGGGCTCGGGCTGCGCTCGGACACGGTCGAGACGACGTACGGCGTGGTCCGCGCCCCGCACGTCGTGCTCGCGACCGGAGCGCCGATCCTCGACCGTGGTGGCCACTTCACGCGGCTCGTTGCGGAGCGGTCCTACGCGCTGGCCTTCCGGGTGCCGGACGGGAGCGCCGCAGTCCCGGACGGGATGTACCTCGCGGCCGACTCTCCGAGCCGCTCGCTGCGCTACGCACCGCACGACGGGGAGCGGCTGCTGCTCGTCGGCGGCAACGGCCACGAGGTCGGCCGCGAGCCGAACACGAAGCGTCGCGTCGACGAGCTCGTGACGTGGACCGAGCAGCACTGGCCCGGCGCGGTGCTGACGCACCAGTGGTCGGCGCAGGACTACGCGGCGGAGAACCAGCTGCCGATCGTGCAGAGGCTTCCCGGCGGCTCGGACATCCAGGTGGCGACGGGGTTCCACAAGTGGGGGATGACCAACGGGCCTGCCGCCGCGATCGCGATGGTCGCGCACGTGACGGGCGAGGCGGAGCCGTCGTGGCGCGCCGAGATGCGCCGCCGGGTGCCGGGTGTGCGGGACCTCGCCGAGGCGACGCGGGCCGGCACGAAGGTCGGCTTCCACGCCGTGCGGGGCTGGGGCGGCGCGCTGGTCTCCTCCGACGACAGCGCTCCGGCGCCGGGCGAGGGACATGTGCATCGCGACGGCGCCTCCGTGGTGGCGACGTCGAACGTCGACGGCCGGGTGTGCTCGGTGTCGGCGATCTGCCCTCACCTCGGCGGCATCCTGCAGTGGAACGAGGCCGAGACCTCCTGGGACTGCCCGCTGCACGGCTCGCGCTTCGCCGCCGACGGCTCGCTGCTCGAGGGCATGGCGACCCGCGACCTGTCGAAGCTCGACGACTGAACCGCGCTGGTCGATCCCCTGGTGGTCGAGCAGCGAGCGCCAGCGAGCGTCGTCGAGACCTGATGGTCGGGCAGCGACCGTTGTCGAGACCCGGTCGCGTCGTCGAGACCTGAGGATCACCTCGGGGAGTGCAGCCAGGGGTCCTTGAGGTCGAAGTAGCTCGGCTCGCCGATCGACAGCGACATCAGCTCGGCCATCAGCGCCTCCATCTCCGGTGGCGGCTCCTTGCGCTCACCCTCGCGCGCGGCCTCCTCGGAGGTGAAGTAGAGCGCCATGGTCCATGCATCGCCCTCGTGCTGGACGTTGAGCGATCCGAGGATGTCCGGGCGGTGCTGGCGCATGTCGACGGAGTCGTCATCCATGAGCTCGCGCGCCCGCGCTGGGTCGGTGGTCCGGCCCTGCATGACCTGGACGAACCCCGCCGCGTCCGGGTCACCGTTGACGTCGACGTCGACGTCCGTGCCGTCGTGGAACTCCGGCTCGCCGTCGAAGAGCTTCGCCGTCTCCTCCCACCACGCGGTCTGCTCGGCCCGGGTGCTGTTCTGCTGCGCGGCCTCGAGCGACTCGAAGCGGGCGAGGGCGATGAACGTCCCGTCCTCGGTCACCCCGGTCGTGCTGCCCAGCCACCCGGTGGCGCCGGGCGCCAGCTCCTCGCTCCACTTGTCCATCTGCGCTCGTAGCGCTGCCGCGTCCGAGACGCGCCCCTGGATCACCTGGACGAACATGATGTCTCCCCTTCCGCCCTCTCTGGCTCGGGAGGGCGTCTCGACGCTACGCCGGAGCGCGTCGGGGTGGCAGGGGGCGGAGCTCCCGGACTGGACCGCCCGGGGCCGCGCGACCCGTGCGGTGGGCGCCCCGCGTCACGACGCGGCGAGGCGCTCCAAGAGTGGGACCGCGTCGGCGAGCGGGGGGAGCATCGCCATCTGGTCCGCGACAGCGCGAGCGGCCGTCCGGTACGACGGGTCGCGCAGCAGCTCTGCCACGGCTGCGGTGACGTGGTCCATCGCGTCCACACCGCCGTCGACGCGGAGCCCGGCCCCCACGGCGGCGACGTGGTCGGCGTTGACGCGCTGGTCGTAGGCGAACAGGGGGACGACGACCTGGGGGACCCCGGCGGCCAGGCCCGCCATGGTGGTGCCGAACCCGCCGTGACCCACCATCGCGGAGCAGTGGGGCATGACCTCCGCCTGCGGCCACCAGCGCTCCACCCGGACGTTGCTTGGGAGCGACCCAAGAGTGGCGGGATCCAACCCGCTCCCTGTCGTGAGGAGCAGGCGGACCGGCTGGTCGGCGAACGCGGCGACAAGGGCCGGGTACAGACCGTCGAACTGTCCCAGCCCCGCCGCGATCGAGCCGAAGCTGGCGTAGACGAGCGGGTGCGACGGGTCGCCCCACGCCTCGGGGAGGTTCCCCTCCTGCGGGCTCAGTGAGGCGTCGTGGAACCGGTGGACCGTCGCCCGGCTCCCGCCGGCGCCCAGCGCGTCGTCGAGGATGGCCGGGACGCTGGTGAGGAGCGGGTCCGTGACCATGGCCCTGCTCGTCGTCCCCTCGGGGAGCCCTGCCAGCGCGTCGAGCTCGGCCAGGGGGCCTGCCACCACCGGGACCAGGAACGCGGTCATGGCACTGACGTTGATGGCCACCTCTGCCCGCGGGACGCCGGTCGCCAGCGCTGCGGCCAGTGAGCCGAACTCGCAGATCTCCCTCAGGACGAGGTCGGGCCGCCAGGCGTCAATGATGTCGAGGACTCCGGGCAGCGCAGCCTGGGCGTCGAGGCGCCCGAACACCTCGCCCACCACGATGGCGTTGGCCTCCTCGTAGGAGACCGAGGGGACTCTCGCGAAGACGGCGCCCATCTGCTCGGCCGGGACGTCGGCGAACGGCCGGTGCTCGAAGCCGGCGGCCCTGACCTGCTCGGCGAACGACGCCGGCGCAGCCACGGCGACCTCGTGGCCGGCAGCCGAGCACGCGCGGGCGTATGGGACCAGGGGGCCGAAGTGCCCCGCACCGGCCGTCGTGCTCACCAACACGCGCATCTCGGGATCGTGGCACCTCCTCGACGGACCGGACGAGTGCTGGAGGTCCCCGATCGGCTCGAGCGTGGCGCTCCGGTCACGCAGACGTCGGGGCGAGGTCTCTCCAGGTGTCGGCGTGGTGCACCGCCATCCCTGCGTAGGACGGGGCACCGGACTGGAAGGCGTCGACAGCGTCGAGGGCCTGGGAGACCTGGGCCCGGGTGAACCCGTGGAAGGTCTGCTTCCGCTCGTCAGGTGCCTCCCCGAGGAAGGCGGTCTCCACCGCCAGCCTGACGGGGGTGCGGGTCGCGGCGCCGGACACCAGGGCAGGAGCGCCGAGGTCGGTGATGCTGTCCGGGCCGGTCACCGTGTTGCGGTAGGTCAGCACCGTTGCGCCGTCGACGAGTCTCATGACCGCCACGTCGAGGGGGCCTCCGTCGGGTGCTCGGTGCTCGTGCAGCCAGAAGGCGATGTCGACCTCGACCGGCGACGTGGTGGCGCCCTTGACGGCTCGCACCAGGTCCAGCCAGCGCGCGACCAGCCGAGCGCGGTCCGACTCCCAGGCCGGGTGCTTCCACGGCTCGACGTCGAGGTGGACGCCGTCGAAGAGCCCGGTGCCGAGAGCGGCTCTCAGCCAGTCCACGGCGTCGCCCGGCTCGTCGATCCACTCGGTGGTGCTCCCCAGCGCCTGCACCCTCATGCCCGCCGAGCGGGCTCGTGTGGACACCTCCCGCGCCCACGTGAACGCATCGCTGTCCGGGAGCCGGGGCGGCACGGAGACGTAGAGGGCGCCGACGCCCTGCTCCTGGGCGAAGGTGACGAGGTGCTGGGGGAACGGCCTGGTCCACACCCACGTCGCCCGGCCCGTCATCCCTGGAGACTAGGCCGTGGCAGCGCCCTCACTCCAGCAGGCACTCGACCCGCGTCGCCCACGCCGGCGTCGGCGGCAGCTGACCCCGGTCGCGGCCCAGCAGCGCCACCACCACGGCCGCTCCGGGCGGCGGCGCGTCCGGCCACGGCGTGTAGCCGTCGGTCAGCACCACCACCAGGTCCGGCCGCGGCCGCAGCGCCTCGGCGGCCCGGATGCCGACTCGCATGTCCGTCCCGCCACCTCCGGCCAGGCGTACGTCGCGCGCGCGGCGGACCCGCGCGGGCTGGGAGGCGGCGGCGTCGCACGAGATGACGTTGACGGCCTGGCTGCCCACCCCCAGCGCCCGCAGCGCCCCGTCGACCTCGCCGAGCGCGCGAGCGAGCAGCCGGTCGTCGACCGACCCGGAGGTGTCGACGACCATCGCCACCGACGGCAGCGGTCGCCGCGTCGACGGCAGCACGATGCCCTTCACGGCGCCGGCTCGCCTCGACGGGCGCGCGTAGGTGTACTCGGCGTGGCCGTGGGCCCAGCCCGCCCCTCGTCGTACAGCGCCGGCGAGGAGCGGCTCCCAAGCGATGGTGGGCTCGAGGATCTCCTTCGCCCACCGCCCGGCGTCGCCCGGCTCGGTGCCGCGGCGCGTGCAGTGCTCGGTGAACTCGATCGCGACCCGGCGCCGGATGTGGCGGGCGTCCTCGGCGTCGACCCCCGCGGCTTCGGCGTCCGGCGGCAGCTCGTGGCTGCGGAGCAGGCCGTCGCAGCCGCTGCCGCAGCCCGGAGGCGGCGTGCCGGTGTCGCCGGGCTCGTCGTCGAGGGTGGCCGGCAGGCGGGAGATGATCGCGAAGTACTCCTCGGCCGAGAGGTTCGGAGCCATCCCAGTCGTGTACGGCAGCTCGCTGGCGAGCGCGTCGCCGTCGAGGATCTGCCGCACGGTGAGGTCGGCGGCCTGGTGCCACGGCTCGGCGGTGCGGGCGTCGACGTGCTGGTCGCGGGCGCGGTCGGCGTGGTCGAGCAGCAGGTGCCAGGTGACGTGGGCGAGCTCGCCGGCGACGGTGGGCACGTCGCTGGCAGCCAGCCAACCGGGGTGGACGTAGACACGCCAGCGCTCGTCGACGGTCATCGTCGCGACGTCCTCGGTCAGCACCGGCACCAGCGCGTAGAGCGCGTGCGCGAGGTACGCCATCCCCGGCATCCGGTGGTCGAGCCCCAGCGTCGGTCGAGCTTGTCGAGACCCGGTGCCCCGCGTCGGTCGAGCTTGTCGAGACCCCGCCCCCGTCGGTCGAGCTTGTCGAGACCCCGCCCCCGTCGGTCGAGCTTGTCGAGACCCGGTGAGTCAGGCTCAGTGATCAGCCAGAGCTTCGCCGCCGCCAGCCGGTCGAGCAGGTGGGCGCTCATGCCGCAGGACGGTCCGGCAGCAGCCCAGCGAGCGCGAGGGCGGGGGCGAAGACGGCGATCTGCGGGGGTACGGCGGCGCCGGCCGGACGCAGGCCGTCGCGCACCAGCGCGCGGACGACGGGCACGGCCGGGTCGACGCCGACCGCCTCGGCGGCGCGGGCGCAGAGCAGCACGGCGTTGGTCCACCGCTGCGGTGCGTTGTCGCGCACGACGGCGCCGAGGACGGCCTGGAGGCTGACGTGGACGCGGTCCGCGCGCATCCCCGCGAAGTCGTACGCCGACGGGTCGGCCAGCAGCGCCTCGGGGTCGACGAGGTCCTGGGCGGCGACCCAGGCGAGGTACTCGTGGGCGACCGCGTCTCCCAAGCACCCGGCCGCCAGCAGGCGTCGGACGGTGGCGTGGGTGCCGAGCGCCTTGGCGAGACCGAGCAGGCGCGCGGCGTACTCCCAGGTGCGGGGGGTGGGGAACGCCCGGCCGCGTCCGGCGGCGTCCTTGGGGATGACGCTGAGCTGGGACTCCCGGGTGCGCAGGAACCCCGCGACCAGCACCCGCTCGCGAGCCACGTCGGTCGAGCTCGTCGAGACCGAGTCCCCCCGGTGGTCGAGCAGCGAGCGCCAGCGAGCGTCGTCGAGACCTGACCCCCGGTGGTCGAGCAGCGAGCGCCAGCGAGCGTCGTCGAGACCCGATCGTTGGTCGAGCCTGTCGAGACCCCGTCGAACACCGGCATCGCCGGCCACACCCCGGTCACCATCGACTCGGCGTACACCTCGAGCGGCATGCCCCAGTCGAGGTGGACGAACCGCGACGCCGTGGGCGAGGCCAGCTCCCAACCGGCGGCCGCGACGTCGGCGGGGTTGGCGGCGGCGACGAAGGAGACGCTCTCGGGCAGCTGCAGCGAGCCGACCTCGTAGTGGGTGAGCGGGCGCAGCGCGGCGGCCTGGAGCGCGGGGGAGGCGGTGCTGAACTCGTCGAAGAACGCGATGGCCGGGCCCTCGTGGGCGGCGAGGCGCTTGGCCCACTGGGGAGGGGCGAGCGAGACGCCGCCGTCGCCGGTGAGGACGGGCAGGCCTGCGAAGTCGCTGGGCTCGTAGTGGCTGACGATGAGGGTCTCGACGTGCCAGCCGCCCTCGCGCGCGGACTCCACGACCGCGGTCTTGCCCTCGCCGGGGTTGCCCCAGAGCAGGACGGGGATGCGCGCGCTGACGCAAACCCCCAGCGCGGTCAGCGCGTGCTCGTAGTCAGTGCCGTGTACGAATAGCCATGCGTCTCCTTTATCGATGATCGAGCTTGTCGAGATCGTTGGCCGAGCTAGTTCCGGTGGTCGAGCAGCGAGCGCCAGCGAGCGTCGTCGAGACCCGGTGACCCCGGTGGTCGAGACCCTCCCGGTGGTCGAGCAGCGAGCGCCAGCGAGCGTCGTCGAGACCCGGTGACCCCGGTGGTCGGGCCAGTTCGTTGGTCGAGCCTGTCGAGACCCCTCACTCACCCCCCAGCGGCAGCGAGTCGTCCAAGAACACCGCGGCCTCAGCCGGAGTCCGCACCCCAAGCCGCAGCAGGCTGAGCGCCGCCGTGCGCGTCCCGGCGATGGCCAGCACGAGCCCGACCTGCGTGCGGGTAGGCGGCGGGCGCAGCCCGCTCACGTCGTTGGCGAGCAGGTCGATGGCGCCGCCGCCGGGCACGGTCCAGGCGTCGGGGGCGGCCTCCTCGAGCGCGGCGAGGTCACCGGGTCCGGGGAGGCAGTCGGCGGCGTGCCAGGCGGCGAGGAAGGAGGCAGCGGAGCGCAGCGGGCGCCCGGTGAGCGCGGCGTAGCTCTGCGCGTCGTCGATGGTGTAGCCGGCAGTCATCAGCCGCTGCACGTCGCGCACCGACAGCCCGGTCGCGAGCCACTGAAGGCGCGACTCGGGGTGGTGCCGGTCGAGGTCGCACTCGGTCCACGCCGCCCAGGTCAGGACGTCGGGGTCGGGGCGCTGCAGGGCGACAGCGGCGAGCCAGTCGAGGTCGGGCAGGAGGTATGCCGCGCTGAGGTAGAGCGCGACCGGCAGTGCCGGTCCGTCGGGCCAGACGTGGGCGTGGACGTGCTCGACGAACTCAAGCGGTACGCCGGCGTCCCACAGGTCGACCACGCCGCCGACCTCGTGGACCATCGGGTGCTCGCGAGGCCGGGCGGTGTCGGGGTTGAAGTGGGCCTGGCCGACGGCGTCGTACAGGCGTCCGAGGGTGCGCTTGTCGGCGCGGGTGGCGCCGACCCAGTGGTCGAGCGTGCGCTCGTGGCGGGCGGCGTCGGCGGGGGTGCGGAAGGCGCGGTCGTGGCAGCGCGGGCAGGTGCGGCGGGCGAGGATCCAGCGGCTGCGGTCGGTACGTCGCACGCCGGCCAGTCGGCGCCGGGCCGAGAGCTGGACGAGCTCGTGCAGGGCCGGCACGACGACATCGCTGAGCGGGATGCACGAGAGGGTGCCGCCGAACGCGGCCAGGATGCGCTCGGCGTCGAGGTCGTGTGGGGTGGTCAGCGACCAGTCGGGGCCGAGGGTGATGTCGTGCTTGGCGCCCCGGCCGCGCGTGCCGGCGCGGCAGGTGACCTGGGTCGTGAGCGGGCCGTCCGGGCTGGGTGGGAGGTTTCCGAGGGGTGACTGCCACGCTCCCATCGACCCACCTCCTCGAACACCTGAGCGAAGAGGACTATCAAGGTGGTTCGGCGTGCCGCAAGGGTCTTGGGCGCGTCGTCAGCGAGTCGTCCGTGTCGTCCCGCGTGTTCCTTCGGCATGTGTTGATCGTTGTGCCGAGGGGACTTCGGACAGCGATCGAGTCGATCCGGGCGTCCTGTTCAGCGAGGCCAGTACGCGTCCGAGCTGCGCCGGCGTCCTCTGCGCCCGGGTTGTCCATTCTGCGGTTGACCCCCGAGTGCCTCCTGACTGGGCTGTTCGCATGTCATTCTTTTCGAACATAGCCGTCGCTGCTTTCGCGGCTCGCTGTTCCCGGCATGGCTCTCGTTGACGGACCTGAGAAAACGGGGGTCGCTCGCAGAGCTCACAAAGCGAAGCTGGACGCGGCATCGAAGCCGAGGACATGCCTCAGGAGCTCGGCGGGGTTTATGGCGGGTACGGAGTGCTAGCTTGCCCTGAACAGGTCATAGCGGAGACCGAGTCGCTCGCGGTCCGGTCTCTCGTCTACTCGCGTCGGAAGAGACAGCATGGTTCCGTGCATCTCCTGCAGCCCGTGCTTCAGCATTGGGCCATCGCTTTCCGCGAGCAACGAACGATTGATGTCGACGCGGTAGTCGGGCGATATTCCAAGCAAGTTGCGGTCGTAGGCGGCATGGTGGATCTTGCATAGGCTCAGCCCGTTGCTGACGATCGCCAACCCAGCCTCGTTGCTGTCTGCTGTTATGTGGGCGGCGTCAAGGAGGTCTCCGTGGCTGAGCCGGCAAACGGCACATCGAACCTCGTAGGCGCGCACGACCATTCCGCGGAACATCGACTGGTGCAAACGGTGCCGGGTGATGCGCTCGGCGTATCGCCGTTCGACCTCGCTCATGCGCGTTGGGTCCGGCAGAAGGCGAAGCGATTCGTCGACTGCGATCACGAACTGTCGTTGATGTAGGTCGTCGTGCACGACGTACACGGGAAACAGCGGCACGTATACGCCTCTCTCCGCCTTGCGTAGCAGGATCAGCGGTAGTCCCAAGTCTTTGGCACGGCGCAACTTGGTGTTGTCGCCTTCGGTCGACCCCGCTCGATAGTCGTAGCGGAAGAGCCCACCCTCGATTTCGCCGTCGTCGTACGGGCCATCCGGCGAACTGACGATCGACAGTGTGGCTGCTAAGCCTCGAGGGTTCCAGATGCCTTTCGACGTATCCATGAGTCGGACTCGGTCTCCGGCGCCGATAGGAAAGGCGCTCAGCTCGTTGCGGGTCAGAAAGCCTCCAGACTCAGCCAGCCTGAAAGCGAGTCGCTCCATGATGCGTTGTCGATACGTGAGCTCTTCGTCAATAGCAGGCATTCCTGAAGCTTCGCACGTTCATCTCATCAACTTGAAGCGGGTGTAGTTGGCCTCGTCGAGGCTGCCCCTTGGTGGTCGCACGCCAATGCCCTGGATGCAGCGCCATGCGTGGAGGTGCTTTCGACGCCGCACGACCGCGGATGACCACGAGCACGGCACAAGTGATCTCGACCGGGAGGCTGGCCTCAAGCTGGGGTGGCAACGTCCCCGCATCGACTCATTCGATTGACGCCTCCACAGTCATGACCTGCTGCGTGACCCCAGTCGGCAGATCGTGGCCGGCGCGGGTTCACCCCCGCGCGTCACGCGACTTCGCTGGGGGGCGGCGGGGGAGACTGGCGCGACCAGCCGACTCGTCAGGAGGCGTCATGCCAGGTGGTCCCGGGCGCGACCAGCGCGCCCCGATGGAGCGGCTCGTGCGCATCGCGGCCGTCCTCAAGGTGGCGGGCGATCGCGGGGTCAGCGCCGACAAGCTCGTCCGGGTCGCCGGCTTCGACGGCGAGGAAGCCATGGACCAGCTGGCTCGCGAGCTGCGCCATCTGCGCAACCAGGGCTGGCAGATCGACAACATCGCCGACCTCGGCGAGCCCGGCCGCTACCGCATGGTCACCGTCGACAACCGCCTGCGGGTCAGGCTCACCCCCGCCCAGCAGCGCGCGCTCCAGCGTGCTGTCCTGCTGGCCGACCGCCAGGAGATCGGCACGCGCCTCGGCCTGCCGGCTGACCAGACACCGCCCGAGGTCACACCCACCCTGCGACCCGCCAGCCCCGACGACCAGCTCGCCACCGTCCTCACCGCGGTCCGGCGCCGGTGCTTGCTCCGGTTCCGCTACGGCGGCCGCGACAGGGTGGTCCACCCTGAGTCGGTGCGGCACCAGAACGCCCGCTGGTACCTCCGCGCCGTCGAGGTCCGCGGCGACGAGGCCAAGCTCTTCGTCGTGGCCCGCATGAGCGAGGTCAACCGCGACGCCCCCGGCACGTCCCAGCCCGTCGAGGGCGAGGGCTACCTGGCGCTGCACCCCATGCAGTGGAAGGTCGACCCGCCGGTGCGGGTCACGGTCCGCCTCGAGGCGACGTACCGCCCGGACGCGGAGAGGTGGCTCGGCGAAACCGTCGACGCCCGCGAGCACGGTGAAGAGGTGGAGCTGACCTACGAGGTCACCAACCGCGAGGCGCTGAAGGTGCGTCTCTACGACCTCGGCTCGCGGGTGCGGCTGGTCGGCCCCGATGACGTACGCCGTGAGCTGCTCGACGAGCTCGCCGCCGTGGTCGAGGGGGCGGGCCGATGAGCTCCGCCACCCCGAAGTACGTCGCCCGCATCGCCAGGCTGCCGTTGGTGTTCGAGCACCTGGCCGCCCATCAGGACGGTCTGAGCGTGGGTCAGCTGGCCGCCGAGTTCGACGTACCGGCCGAGCAGCTGCGCGAGGACCTGCTCGCCTTCTACACCGCCGACGTCGGACCCGACCTCCTCATGGGTCTGTCCCGACCCGGGGTGCTCGGGTTCTTCGGACCCGACGGCCGCTCCGCCGACCCCAAAGACGCCGAGATCGTCAAAGTGCTCGACGCCCGTGGCGCCGACGAGCTGGGGGTGGAGCACGTCGACGCCTCCGAGCTGGCCCTGATCTACACCGCCGCGCGAGCGCTGCAGGAGATCGACGACGACCCGGATCTGGCCGCCGCCGTCGACGTGCTTGCCGAGACGATGTTCGGCGTCAGCGACCCCGGCAATGACGACCCCGCGCCTTGGAACGCGGCGCTGGAGGCGATCCAGGTCGGTTGGCGCGAGCGACGGCGCGTGCGCATCGTCTACTCCCGCTCCTGGGACGCCGGCGTGCGCGAGCGCGTCATCGAGCCCTACCGCCTCATCGCCACCGGCCGCGGCTGGGAGGTCGACGCCGGCACCAGCGAGCAGCGCGGCGAGGTGCGCACCTACATCGTCGGCAACATCCGCGAGGCCGAGCTGCTGGACGAGACCTTCGAGCCGCCGGAGGACCTGCCGCAGCTGCTGGAGGCCAAGCGCGCCACCAGCCGGGTGCGCGTCGAGCTGCCGCAGTCGGGGCGCTGGGCCGCTGACATGTACGCCGAGAGCGTCACGGTCGTCGACGACCAGGAGACGACCGCCGTGCTCGACGTCGACCTGTTGCCGCCGTTGGAGCACCGGCTCGGGTTGTTGCTGCTCGCGGCTGGGGCTGAGGCGCGCGTCGTGGAACCGGTCGAGCTGCGAAGCGCAGCGGCCGACCTGGCGCGGCAGCTGATGGCGCACCACGGTGGCTCATGAGGTCGCGACTCAGACCTCCTCCTGGAGCGCCTGGGGCTCTGGTTTGGAGGCATGCGGACTACGTGGCCGCTAGGCCGAAACGACAGCTGTCGTGGTGGGATGACGAGCGGGAGTCCACTGATGAGACCTCGTCTGGCCGCCCGAAGCAGACTCAGGCCACCGAGTCGACCGAGTCGAAGTGGATCCTGAGTCCGAGCGCCTTGGTGACTTTCATGATCGTGGCGAAGCTCGGGTTTCCATCCTCTGACAGAGCCTTGTAGAGACCTTCGCGGCTCATGCCGACGCGTCGGGCGAGATCGCTGAGATTGCGCGAGCGGGCGATGGTGCCGAGCGCCACTGCGATCACCCGCGGGTCGTCACCGGCCTCCTCGATCGCGGCCTCGAGATAGGCCGCAGCGTCCTCGACCGACACGAGGTAGTCGGCGCTATCGAAGCGGGCGAAGGTCTCGTGTTCCTCGTTCATTGTTGGGCCCTCCATTTCTCAGCGATTGCTCGTGCTTTCCGGATGTCCTCAGCCTGCGTGCTCTTGTCCCCGCCGCACAGCAAGAGGATCAACCGGTCTGCTTGTTGCAGGTAGTAGAGCCGGTAACCGGGGCCGTAGTCGATGCGGAGCTCACTCAGTCCTCCGCCGATCGGTTTCACGTCCCCGGGGTTGCCTGCCGACAAGCGTTCGATCCGAAGGAGGACCCGCGTCGCGGCCCGCCGGTCCTTGAGCTTGCGGAGCCATCGATCGAATGTCGCACCGGTGACGACCTCGATCACGTGTCAACTGTAGTTGACATTCAGGAGAGTGGGCAACGGCAAGCACCGGAGACGTGTCGGAGGGGTCGTCGAGAGTGCGGCCACGGAGATCGAACCGTCTCCGGGATGGGGGACACATGAGGCTCGACTCGGCACAGGTCGACCGCGCGATCGGCGTACTGCTCGGAGGGGTGTGCGGCGACGCGCTCGGTGCCGGCTACGAGTTCGGCAGTGCGCCGTTGCCGCCCCGCGGTGAGGCGCCCGCCATGATCGGCGGGGGGCTCGGTGGCTTCGCCCCGGGGGAGTGGACCGACGACACGTCGATGGCCGTTGCGATCGCGCAGGTCGCCGCCACGGGTGCTGACCTCAGGACCACTCCGGCGCTCGACGAGGTCGCCCGCGGCTTCCGCCGTTGGTACGACGGCGGGCCGGCCGACATCGGCATCCAGACGTCGGGTGTCCTGGGAGGCGCCGGACCGGACCCGACGGCTGCGACGATGCGCGCCGAGGCCGACAGGCTGCACGCCCGGACCGGGCGGACCGGCGGCAACGGCTCCCTCATGCGGACCGGACCTGTCGTCCTGGCCCACCTCGACGACGCGGACGCCCTCGCGGACGCTGCACGAAGGGTCAGCTCGCTGACCCACCCGGACCCGCGCGCCGCGGAAGCGTGCGTGCTGTGGTGCCTGGCGATCAGGCACGCCGTGCTGACCGGGGAGCTCGACGTACGCGTCGGCCTGCCGCTGCTCGGCGACGCCGCCGGGTTCTGGGTCGACCGGCTCGACGAGGCGGAGGCCGAGGACCCGCGACGGTTCACCCCCAACGGGTACGTCGTGACCGCGCTGCAAGCCGCCTGGTCGGCGATCCACCACACACGCTCGGAAGCGGGACGGTTCGAGCGGGACCACGTCGAGCGGGCGCTCGAGCGCGTCATCCGTGTCGGTGACGACACCGACACCACCGCTGCGATCGCAGGTGCGCTCCTGGGCGCGGCGTACGGGTCCTCCGCCTTCCCGGCTGCCTGGCGCGAGGTCCTGCACGGCTGGCCGGGCGCCCGAGCTGCGGACCTGGTCGAGCTGGCCATCCTGGCCGTCCGTGGCGGCCGTCCCGATCGCCAGGGCTGGCCGGTCGGCGAGCGGGTCGACTACGGCGGCTGGGACGGCGAGGGCACGCTGGCGAGGCACCCGCACGACGACGGTGTCTGGCTGGCGGCGGTCTCCGAGCTCGACCGGCTGCCTGATGACGTGACAGCGGTCGTGAGCCTGTGCCGCGTCGGGAAGGGGCAGGTGCCCAGCGGGTTGCGCCACGTCGAGTTCCGCCTCCTCGACACGACCGGCGCGGACAACCCGAACCTGGACTTCGTCATCGACGACGCGGCAGCCACGGTCCAGCGCTGGCGCGACGAGGGCGAGGTCGTGCTGCTGCACTGCGTCGCGTCACAGAGCCGGACACCCACCGTGGCCGCGCAGTACGCCGTACGTCGGGGCGTGCCGTCCGACCGCGCTCTCCGGGAGGTCTGCGACGTCCTTCCTTCCGCTCGACCGAAGCGGCACCTGCGTGAGGCGCTGCGCGGGCTGGCGGCGACTCAGGTCGAGGACTGAACCGTGCGTCGCGGCGGACCCAGGCACCGGCCATTGTGTCGGGGGGTCTCCCTATCGTTCGAGATGCACCAGGGAACACCAACCGACGGGGGTCGAGCATGACGAGAGAGAACAGCACCGGGCCGGACTTCCAGTCCTCCGCCGACGCGGCGTGGGACGAGCTGGAGGCGGCGCTCGCCGAGCGGCTGGCGGGCATGACCGCGGACGACCTGGCCATCATCGAGTCGCTCGAGGCGGTCGAGCTCGACGGCGCGACGCCGTACGTGCAGTTCTGCGCCTGGGAGCACCGAGCCCGGGCTGACGATCCGCGCCGAGGCGGTCAGCAACCACTACCTCGACGCCACGCGCCGGCTCAGCCCGAGCGGCGAGCGCGAGCTCGAGAGCCTCGGGTTCAACCACCCGACGTACGGCGTCGGCGACGAGCCCGACAGCGGCTCCGCCAACTTCTACGTCGACCTGCTGGCCGAGGACGCCGAGCTGCTGGCCGACATGACGGTCCGCGCGTTCCGACGGGCGTACGGCGTCGCACACCCGGCGTTCCTGACCGCCGACGGACTGCTGCCCGACGCGCCCCACGAGCACGCCGCCGCGTCCGTCGGGTCGGCGACCGCCGAGCCGGTCATCGCGATCGTCGACTCGCCCGACGCGCTGCGCGAGCTGACCGGCACCGTCCTGGAGGCGCTGCTGGGCCAGCCGCCCCACCGTGACTCCGACGGCGACTTCCTCGTCCCCAGCGACCACGGCGCCTTCTGGGTGCTGCCGGCGCCGGACGCTCCCGGCGCTCGACCTGACCGCGACCGTCGCCACCGACGTCAGCGACGCCGCGCTGGCGCTGCTCGAGGTGAACCGGCTCAACCGCCGCGACGCGCTCGTGCAGCACACGCTCGTCGACGCCATGGTGCTGGCGCACCTGCGCATCGACTGCGCGCCGTTCAGCGACGTCCACGTCCGCAACCAGGTCGCGCACTTCCGCGTCGCGCTCGACGAGGCGATCCGGACCATGACCGAGACCCTCGAGGCCGCCTCGGTCGAGCAGGCGCGACGTCGCCGCAAGCAGGCGGTGGCCACGCTGACCGAGCTCGTGAAGGGCGAGCTGTCGGGCGACACCCTGCCGCTGGACCCCGCGATGGTGGGCCAGGTCTGCGGCCGCGACGAGGAGACGGTCGCGTCGCTGCTGCGCGGCACCCAGAGCCAGCTGAGCCGGGTCCGGCGGGTCCTCGCCACCGGGCGGGGCAGCCACGCCGACCAGCGGCAGGAGCAGGTGCTGCTGCGCCAGCGGCAGCTGCTGCGCCAGGCGCTGCACCTCACTGCTCGCCGACGCGGCCTGCTCGTGAGGATGCCCGGTGCGAGGCGTCCGCGTCGTGGCAGGGTCGGCGCCATGCCACGGCTGATCCCGGAGGACCCCGCCTTCACGACCGAGTCCGAGCGCAAGGTCTGGGAGCGCCTGCGCGACACCCTCGGCGACGACGACGTGCTGCTGGCCAACCTCCGGCTGACCGACGAGGACAAGGACCACGAGGCCGACCTCGTCGTCCTCATGCCGGAGGTCGGCGTGCTCGTCCTCGAGGTCAAGGGCGGCAACATCCGCTGGGACGACGGCTGGATCGTCCAGCGTCACGGCCGCGACACGCCCGTCGACCCGGTCACCCAGGCGCGGACCACGAAGTACGCGCTGCGTCAGTACGTCGAGCGCAACCACCGCTGGCCCCGCGGCCGGCGCGTGGCCTGGGCGCACGGCGTGGCCACCCCGTTCTCCGCCTTCGCCGACGACTTCGAGGTCGCCGACCTGCCGCGCTGGGCGCTGCACGACCGCGGTGACCAGGGTCCGCTGGCCGGTCGGCTCGCGGAGAACACCCGGCGCCTCGCCCACGGCCAGCGCCGCCCCGACGTACGACGACGTCGAGCTGATCGCGGAGATCCTCAACGGACCCATCCCGACCTCCTCGACGTCATCGCCGAGGCCGAGGAGCGGGCCGCCGAGGCCGACCGGCTGACCCAGGAGCAGGCCACGCTGCTGCGGGTGACCCGGCTGCTCAACCGCGTCGAGATCCGCGGCGGCGCCGGCAGCGGCAAGACCATCCTCGCGCTGCAGCAGGCCAAGGAGCTGACCCGCGGCCGCGGCGACCGGCCGGCCCAACGGGTGGCCGTCATCTGCTACTCCATCGGCCTGGCGACCTTCCTCAAGCGGGAGGTCGCCACCTGGCACCGCAAGGACCGGCCGGCCTTCGTCGGCACGTTCCACGAGTTCGGCATGCAGTGGGGCGCCCCGCCCGAGACCGACCGCCAGCGCGAGCGACTTCTGGGAGGTCGAGCTGCCGCAGACCATGGACCACCTCGCCGGCGACCTGCCGGACAACGAGCGCTACGACGCGATCATCGTCGACGAGGCGCAGGACTTCGCCGACCTCTGGTGGCAGCCGGTCATCAAGGCGCTGCGCGACGAGGCCGCCAGCGGGCTGTTCCTCTACTCCGACGAGAACCAGCGACTCTTCGCCCGCTTCGGTCGCCCGCCGGTAGAGCTCGTCCCGCTCGTGCTCGACCACAACCTGCGCAACACCCGGCAGATCCACGAGTCGTTCGGGCCGCTTGGCGCCGAGCCGGATGTACTCACGCGGCGGCACCGGGGTCGACGTACGCTTCGTCGCCGCCGGCTCGCCGGAGGAGGTGCTGTCGCTCGCCGACGAGGAGGTCGACCGGCTCCTCGACGCCGGGTGGGAGCCGCAGCACGTCGCCCTCATCACCACCGGCAGCCGCCACCCCGTCCAGGTCGAGCAGACCGAGGAGTGGGGTCAGGAGGGCTACTGGGACGGGTTCTGGGACGAGGAGATGGTCTTCTACGGCCACGTCCTCGGCTGCAAGGGGCTCGAGCGCCCCGCGGTCGTGCTGTGCGTCAACGAGGGCCGCGACCACGAGCGCGTGCGCGAGAAGCTGTACGTCGGCATGTCCCGGGCCACCGACCAGCTCGTCGTGGTGGGCGAGCCGGAGCGGGTCCGCGAGATCGGCGGCGACGCCGTCGCGCGCAAGCTCGGGATCTGAAGCAGTGCAGCGAGGACTCAGGCGGGGGAGTGCAGCCAGGGGTCCGTGAGGTCGATGTAGCTCGGCTCCCCGACCGACAACGACGCCACCTCCTGCATCATCGCCACCATCTCCGGCGGCGGCTCCTTGCTCTCGCCCTCGCGCGCCTCCTCCTCGGAGGTGAAGTAGAGCGCCATGGTCCAGGCGTCACCGTCGTGCACGACTGAGAGCGAGCCGAGGATGTCCGGCCTGTGCTTGTGCATGTCGACAGAGTCGTCGTTCATGAGCTCGCGGGCCCGGGCGGGGTCGGTCGTCCGCCCCTGCATGACCTGCACGAAGCCGGCCGCGTCCGGGTCACCCGGCAGATCGACGTCGACCTCGGTGCCGTCGTGGAACTCCGGCTCTCCGTCGAAGAGCTTCGCGGTCTCCTGCCACCACGCGCTCTGCTCCGGGCGCTCGCTGTTCTGCTGTGCGGCCTCGGTCGACTCGAAGCGGGCGAGCGCGATGAACGTCCCGTCCTCGGTCACCCCCGCGGTGCTGCCGAGCCACCCGACCGCCCCGGGCGCCAGCTCCTTGCTCCACGTCTCCATCTGGGCGCGCATCGCAGCAGCATCCGCCACGTGTCCCTGGAAAACCTGTACGAACATGTGCTTCCCCTCTCGTCCGCCCTCCGGCCCAGGGGGCATCTCGACGCTACGCCGCCGCGCGACTCGAGGGCAGAGGCGGAATCCCCGCGGGCTGGACCAGGCTCGGACACGACGAACGCCCCGGCACCGCCCGCTCGCCACATTTGTCGAATTTGTTCGTCCCGGCTGGGCGGTGCACCAGCGCGGCGACGACGTGCCGCTCTAGCCTGGGGGTCCTGGGAGAAGAGGCGGCATGGGCGCGGGGGATTCGGCACGAAACGAGGCGCAGCGGGTGCGGGAGCGCGCCGCGCGCCTGCAGCGGCGCGCGGAGATGTTCGACAAGGGCGCCGACGGTGAAGCACGTACGGCGAAGGCGCTGTCGCGCCTGGGCCGCGACTGGGTCGTCCTCCACGACCTGGAGTGGCCGGGACGCCGGCTGGCCAACATCGACCACGTCGTCGTCGGGCCGGGCGGCATCTTCGTCATCGACTCGAAGAACTGGGCCGGCAAGCTGAGCATGGAGGGCGACGTGCTGCGCCAGGACGGTCGCTCCCGGGAGCGGACGGTGGCAGCCGCCGCCGACGCTGCCCTGGCTGTGGCCGAGCTGGCGCCGTCGTACGCGACCTTGATCCGGCCGGTGCTCTGCTTCGCGCAGGAGGACAAGCTGTCGGGCTCGATGCGCGACGTGATGGTCTGCTCGACCTCGAACGTCCGGCGGATGCTGACCTCTCGACCGCCCGTCCTCGACAGAGCGCAGGTGAAAGAGGTCGCGAGGCGGCTCGACCAGCAGCTGCGGTCCGCGACCGAGCCGAGGCCGGGCCCGACACCGATGCCTGCTGTGACGCCGCTCGTGGCGCCGGTCGTTCTCTCCCGTCCTGCGCCCGACCCCCGGAAGCCGGCGCGACGGCGGTCCGGTCGCGCGCTGGCCAGCGTCCTCGCCGTCACGGCGATCACCCTCGGTGCCGTCGCCGCGGCGCCGACGGTGCTGCCGCCGCTCAGCCAGAAGTTCTCGGAGTTCTTCACCAGCCAGCTCGCACCCGAGACGGACAGCTGCGTCGAGCAGCCCCGCGAGCGAATCCGCGAGAAGCCAGGGGCACGCGACGACGTACCTCGCGCGAGCGCCGGTTCCTCCCGCGCGGCACGGTGCGCCACGCCCTGATCGCGGAGCGCGGCGAGCTGCCGGACACCACGCGGCAGGAGCGACGAGATGAGCACCCGTACTCATCCGAGCTGAGTGCTCGTGCTGATCCGGCGACGGCCACGGGCGGGAAGCATCGCTGACGCCAGCACACCGCTTCCAGCCCCAGGAGATTCCGATGCCCGTCCACCCGATCCCCGAACCGCGCCGCGGCGCGCTCCGCGCGCGCCGCCTGACCGGCCTGCTCGCCAGCACGGCAGTGGCCGCGCTCACCACCTCGGCTCTGAGCACACCGGCCGAAGCGACGACCACCACCACCACCACGACCAGCGTCCGACTGTCCGACCCGGTCGGGGACGTCTGGACGATCGGCGAGGGGGAGGACGACGAGTGGACGCTCGCCGAGGACCTGCCCACCGCGGACGTGGTCGGCGCTGTCGTCCGTCACCGCCCGGGCAGGGTGGTCGTCCGCATGGACTTCGCGGACCTGCGCCGCGTGGAGCCCGGCTACTACTCCGCCGCCATCACCACCCCGGACACGTTTCGCGGGGCCTTCGTCTCCGCCGTCCCGGGGAGCTGGTCGGGCGACCACGACCTGGTGAACGGGCGCTTCGGAGCCGTGCGCTGCCCTGGCTTCCGGCACTCGGTCGACTACGCGGCGGACCGGGTGAGCATGTCCGTGCCCCGGACGTGTCTCGGCCGGCCCCGCTGGGTGCGCGTGGAGATGACCAACTACGCGTTCCGAGGCGACTCCGAGGGGAACGACCGCGAGCTCACGGACAACCCCCACACGTCAGGCCCCGACGGACGCAGCACCGGGCGGCTCCACCGGGCGACCTGACGGCGCCCGCGCCGTGGGGGAGCCAGCACCCCCCACGGCGTACTCCGCCGGGCGCACGCGTCCGTCCGACTGCCACCCCACGGCGGACGCGGACTCGCGTGCCGGCCCGATGCCGTTCGCGCGTACATACGTGACGCTTCGCCCGTACACGGGTGACGCTTCGCGCGGGTGGGGTGGGGTGGTGGGGTTACCAGGTGGGTTCCTGGGCGGCCTGCCGGTCCAGCAGGTCGCGGGCGTGCGCGCCGTCGGCGCCCTCCTGGTCCAGCCCGCGGTGGAACGAGTCGAGCATCGCCTCGCCCGCGGGCCACGGCGGGAGCAGCGGCACGTCCGGGTCCACGACGGCCTCGAGCACGACGGGCCGGTCGGCGGCCAGCGCCCGGTCCCACGCGGCCCCGACGTCGGCCGGGTCGTCGACCCGGATCCCCTCGAGACCGAGCAGCCGGCCGTAGTCGGCGTACGGGAAGGTCGGCAGCGCCTGGCTGACGTCGTAGCGCGGGTCGCCCTCGGTCTCGCGCTGCTCCCAGGTGACCTCGGCCAGCTCCTGGTTGTGCAGCACCAGCACCACGAAGCGCGGGTCGGCCCAGTCCTGCCAGCGCGACGCCACCGTGATGAGCTCCGCGATGCCGTTCATCTGCATCGCGCCGTCCCCGGCGAGCGCCACGACCGGTCGGGACGGGTCGGCCAGCTTCGCGGCCAGCCCGTAGGGCAGCGCCGAGCCCATCGACGCCAGCGTCGAGGACAGGTGCGCCGGCACGCCGTCCGGCAGCGTGAGGTGCCGCGCGTACCAGTAGACGACCGAGCCCACGTCGACGCTGACCTGTGCATCGGCCGGCAGCCGCGACGACAGCTCGCGTACGACGAGCTCGGGACTCAGCGGCCTGGCCGGCATCGCGGCCCGCTCCTCGGCGACCTCGTGCCAACGTGTGACCTGCTTCCGCGACGTCGGTGCTCCAGCCGGTCCTCTCCTCCAGCAGCGGAAGCAGGGCCCTCAGCGTCTCCGCGGCGTCGCCGGTGAGGCCGACCTCGACCGGGTAGCGGTTGCCGAGGTGGCGACCGTCGATGTCGACCTGCACCGCGCGGGCCTGGCCGGGCGCGGGGTAGAACTCGGTCCACGGATCGTGGCTCCCGACGATCAGCAGGGTGTCGCAGTGGTGCATCAACCACCCCGACGCGGTCGTGCCGAGGTGGCCCATCACGCCGCAGCTGTCCGGGGCGGTCTCGTCCCACCACGGCTTGCCGAGCAGGCTCGTGGTGACGCCGGCCCCCAGCCGGTCGACGACGGCCCGCACCTCCGCGGTCGCGTCCTTCGCGCCCTGGCCGACCAGCAGCGCGACCCGCTCGCCGGCGTTGAGCACCTCCGCGGCGGCGGCCAGGTCCGCCTCGAGCGGCAGCACCCGCGGCATCCGCCACTCCGGGGTCGTGACCATCACCCCGTGGGTGTGCGGCGGCTCCTCGGGCGCCGGGGCGACCTGCACGTCGTGGGGCAGCACGACCACGCACGGGGAGCGGGTGGCCAGCGCCGTGCGGAAGGCCCGGTCGATCACCAGGGCGGCCTGCTCGGGGGCCAGCACCATCTGCAGGAACTGCGCGGAGACGTCCTTGAACAGGCCGGTGAGGTCGATCTCCTGCTGGTACTCCGCACCCAGGGCGGTCGTCGGCTGCTGGCCGACGATCGCCACGACGGGCTGGTGGTCGAGCTTGGCGTCGTACAGGCCGTTGAGCACGTGCACGGCGCCCGGGCCCTGGGTGGCGACGACGACCCCGACGCCGCCGGTGTACTTCGCGTGACCGACGGCCATGAGGGCGGCGTTCTCCTCGTGGCGCGCCTGCACGAACGCCGGGTCGCCGTCGGCCCGGCGCAGCGCGCCCATGAGGCCGTTGATGCCGTCGCCGGAGTAGCCGAAGACGCGGGGGACGCCCCAGGCACGCAGCCGCTCGACGACCAGGTCTGCGACCAGTCGGTCCGTCATGGGTCCTCCTCAGGTGGGATGCACGCCGCGACCGGACCAGGCCGAGACGTCCGGTGGCTGTGCGATTTGTGCCGCGAACCGGTCGCGAGGTGAACTGGTACCTGCATGAGCCTGCCCAGCCTGCGTCACGCCAACGCCCACTTCGTCACCCCGCAGCTGCTGGTCGGGGGTGACCTGTCGTTCGACCCGTCGATGGCGGCCGGCCAGCTCGAGGAGCTGGTGGCCGCCGGGGTCACCCACATCGTCGACGTGCGCGTGGAGGCGAACGACGCCGAGCTCGTCGCGGACCTGGCTCCGGGGGTCGGCTACCTCCACCACGGCATCGACGACGCCGGTCAGCGGGTCGCGGCCGACTTCTTCGACACGACCGTCGGCTACGCCGTCGAGGCCATCGACGCCGGCGGCGTCGTCCTGGCCCACTGCCACATGGGCATCAACCGCGGGCCGTCGCTGGGCTTCGCCATCCTGCTGCACCAGGGGTGGGACCCGATCGAGGCGCTCGCAGCGATACGGGCGGTCCGTGAGATCGCCTTCGTCGACTACGCCGGCGACGCGCTGGTGTGGCACCACGAGCGGCTCGGCCACAGCAGCTCCGAGCTGTGGCAGGACCTCGAGCGCGTCGCCGAGTGGCGGAAGGCGAGCCACCTGGACGTCGTCGAGGTCATCCGCAAGAAGCGGCTCGAGGAGCGCTGAGCCCCGCCTCTTCGAGGGGGATGCCGGCGGGACCGTGCCGACGGGCAGGCAGCTCAGCCGGATTGCGGGTCCCGAGCCCCCCCAGAGCGGTGAGCTGCCTGCCTGCCGGTGCGCCACCACAGGTGGGCTGGGAGGGAAGAGTGGGACCACATCTCAGGCAGGCGTGTCGACCGGAAAGATGTCGGCCGACCTGGGCAACCATTCACCGGTGCCAGAGGGTGAAGAGGGTGTGAACACGACGACCACCGGCCGTGACGAGGCCGGACCCCGGGTGCAGCGCGGGAGCCGGCGCGGCGACGACGTCGAGCGGGTGAGCTTCGACGACTTCGTCCAGGCGCGCTCCAGCCGCCTGCTCCGGCTCGCCTACCTGCTGACCCGCGACCACGCCCTGGCCGAGGACCTGCTGCAGACCGCGCTCACCAAGGCGTGGTTCGC
This sequence comes from uncultured Actinomycetota bacterium, assembly GCA_963762755.1. GTDB lineage: Bacteria > Actinomycetota > Actinomycetes > Propionibacteriales > Nocardioidaceae > Marmoricola_A. The sequence continues at coordinate 233,718 of CAVXMH010000023.1, forward strand.
CTGGAGTCGCATCGAGGGCGAGCCCGAGCCCTACGTGCGTCGCGTCATGGTCAACACCTTCGCCAGCGCCTGGCGGCGCAAGTGGAACGGCGAGCGCCCGACCGAGGAGCTCCCCGAGGCCGGGGCCAGGGACTTCTCCACAGCCAGCGACCACCGGCACGACCTGTGGGCCGCGCTGGGGCGGCTGCCGCGCAAGCAGCGTGCCGTCGTGGTGCTGCGCTTCTTCGAGGACCTGTCCGAGGCCGAGACCGCCCGGGTCCTGGAGTGCAGCGCCGGCACCGTCAAGAGCCAGACCAGCAAGGCGTTGGCGAAGCTCAGGATCGACCCGGCGCTGGTCGCCGGCCCGGAGGCGCCCCCTGCACGAGGAGAAGCACGATGAGGATCGACGACCTGAGGACCACCCTCTCCGAGCACGCCGACGTCGGCCACGACGCAGGGCTGAGCGACCGGGCAGGGGCCGTGCGCGGCCGGGTCCGCGCCGTACGCCGTCGCCGGGCGGCCGTCGCGGTCGCGTGCGTGGCCGGTGCCGTGCTCGCCGTCCCCGCGATCCGGGCCCTCGAGCCGACGCCGCCCGAGCCCGCCTCCGAGCGCGACCTGGCCGGACGCACGGCACCCGAGACGATGGTCTCGGACGGGTTCACCTACGAGTTCTCGTCCGGGGTCGACGGCTCGACCGACGAGCCGCTGGACCTGCGCCTGGACCGCTCCGACGAGCCGCGGCTGGTCAGCTGGACGGTGAACGCCGGCCGCGCCGACGGGGAGCTGACCGAGCGTCGCAGCGGCGAGACCTTCGCGGACACGCTCGTCGGCGGCCGCGGCGGGTTCGAGACGTTCAGCCGCGTCCCCGAGGGCGCCACCGCGAGCCTGCGACTGACCTCGACCGAGGATGTCCCCGGCGCGATGGCGCTGGCCGTCTACACGTTGAGCGACGAGCGGCCGGCCGGGGTGAGCGGGCAGGGGATCACCTACCGGGAGGAGGTCGCCGGCTCGACGCTCCTCGACGCGGCGATCGGCGAGCCCGGCCAGGCCGAGGTCTCCCTCGAGATCACCGTGCCGCCGACTCGGGTGGGATTCTCCGACGTCTGCACCGCTCCGGAGAGCTCCTGGGTGCGCCTCGAGGTCGACGGGCAGCAGGGGTTCAGCAGCTCCAGCTGCGCCGGCGAGTCGACCCTCGACCCCGGCGGCGCGGGATCGGTCGGCTTCGACCTCGCCGGTCTGCGGCTTGCCGACGGCAGCCGGCTCCGGGTCGGGGAGCGGGTCGAGGTCACCGCGAGCATCCACCCCGACAACCGGAGCTCCTCCGCCCCGGTGGCGGTGCCTGGTGCCGTGGTGGCCATCGGCGCCTACGCGCTGCCCGTGCAGGAGCCGATCGGCGTCTCGGACGACGGCCTCGACCGGCTCATCGAGCGGGACGGCCACACCTGGTCGCTGGCCGACGTCGTCACCTCCGACGCCGGCGACGCCGCGCTCGACTACGTCGTGGGTCCGGTGAGGACGGCGACCTTCGTCGAGGTCGGAGCGGTCAACGACGGCAGCGACGTCACGTGGGACACCTCGTTCGACGGCACCGAGCTGGCCCGGTCCTACGAGGGACGAGCTGGCGCCTACGGTCCGGGCGAGCAGGTCGTGCTCAACGAGGGCGAGTCGCTGCAGGTCGTCCAGAGCCGGGTCACCGGCGCGGACCCGAGCCTGCAGTTCTACGTCGCCGAGTACGTCCGGGCCGACTGAGCCCTGGACGCGTCATCTCGTCGGCCGCGCCCGCTGGGGGTACGGCGTCTCGCCGCGGGCGAGCATGTCCACGACCGTGACGACGTTGCGGACGCGGGTCTCGGGGCGCTTGACCGACGTCACCCGGTTGACGAGGGCGAACCGGTTCCGACTGGTCAGCACCTCCCACCACGCCTGGGCCGCCGGAGTTGCTGCCAGCGCGGCCGCGAGGTCGTCAGGCACCTCGGTGGTGGCGGGCCCGGCGTAGGCCCGTTCCCAGCGGCCGTCGGACTGCGCCAGCGCCACCGCCGAGCGACCCGCCGGCTGCATCCGGCCCTCGGCCTCGAGGCGCTCCACGAGTGCGACGTTGCGCGCCGACCAGCTGCTGCGTGGGCGCCGCGGTGTGATGCGCACGGTGTAGCTCTCCTCGTCACGCTTGCCCGCGACCCCGTCGATCCAGCCGACGCACAGCAGCTCCTCGACAGCGGTGTCCCAACGCAGCGTGGTGGCCGACCCGCCGGACCTGCCCAGGACCAGCAGCACACCGGGGGAGGTCGCGTGGTTCTCGAGCAGCCAGGCGCGCAGCGCCTCGGGGTCGGCGACGAGCAGCTCGTCCAACGGGGTCACGACCGCTCGACCGATCCGGTTCAGTCGCAGTAGTTGCAGCCGCCAGTCATCGGCAGCTCCATGTGGCAGGTCGGGCACGTGGGGCGCGGGGCCGGCTCGGCGACCGCGGCCTTCCTCACCGTGGTGGCGCGCACCTTCCTGGGCGCCATCACCTGGGCCTCCCCGCCGTCGGCCGGCACCTCGTCGGACCAGCGGCGGTAGCACTCCAGCCGCTGCTGGGCGGCGTGCGCGTCGACGTCGCTGGGGGTCGGGACGCCCGCCGCGACGAGCGCGCCGGCATACCCGGCCCCGACGTAGCCCTTCGTGTCCACGCAGAGCGCGGACAGCAACGGCTCATCGGCCGCAGCGCAGCGCGCACCGACCCGGGTCAGCACCTCACCGACCCACTGGTGCAGCAGCTGCTTGGTGCTGACGCCGGTCAGCCACTGGATCTGCGAGGCCAGCTCCTTGGAGGAGACGGTCGCGCCGTACGACGTCGCCGCGTCCCGCAGCACGTCGTACGCCGCTGCCGCCCAGGCCTCGCGCGCCGCCTCGACCCCGACCTCCTGCACGGTGCGCCACTCGCCCCCCGCGGGCGGGCCGCTGGTGACGTCCGGCGGATCGGTCACGGTGAAACCCATGCCTCGCAGCACGGCTGCGGCGCCGTGCTTGCCGCCACTGAACTCGGACGACGTGAGGCGCTCGCCGGTCGCGAGCTCGTGGGCCACGCCGACGATCGCCTTGGAGGCGTAGGTGCCGCCGTCGTGGACCAGCGAGTAGCCCCGGTCGCGGTCGAACCCGTGGGTGGCGAGGAACTCCTCAGCACCCATCTCGTCGTGCAGGCGGACGGCTCTCAGGACATGGTCGGTGCGGACGGCGGTGAAGTCGGGCATCCCCCCAACGTAGGCCCCTGCCACGGTCGAGCGGTGAGCCCGTGGTCGTCCTCTCCGGATTAGTCGGCGTCACGGGGAACATCGGGGCGCTGGCGCCGTGTTGAGCACCCTGTGAGCGAAACCTCTGTGTCCCTCGACAACACCGGGTCGGCCGACCAGGCGCCGGAGCCGGCCAGCACGCCGAACCCGCCGCAGGCCGGCGTCGTCGTCGGGGGCCTGCTCGGCGCCCTGGCTCTGGGCAGCATCGTGTTCCTGCAGGCCGGTGGGCTCATCGCGACGCTCTACGCCGTCGGGCTGGCCTTCGGCTTCGTGCTGTTCCACTCCCGCTTCGGGTTCACCTCGGCCTGGCGCCAGCTCGTCTCGGTCCGCCAGGGTGCGGGCCTGCGCGCGCACATGCTGATGCTCGCCGCCGCGGCCACCCTGTTCGCGCCGATCCTGGCCGGCGGGGCGTCGTACGGCGGTGTCGCGCCGGCCGCCTCGCTGGCTCCCATCGGCGCCGGGGTGCTCGTCGGTGCCTTCCTGTTCGGCATCGGGATGCAGCTCGGCGGCGCGTGCGCCTCCGGCACGCTCTTCGCCGTGGGCAGCGGCCAGAGCGCGATCGTGATCACGCTGGTCGCCTTCGTCGTCGGCTCCGTCCTGGGCGCCTGGACACTGCCGTTCTGGACCGACACCCTGCCCAACGCCGACCCGGTCTCGTTCGCCGACACCGGCGCGGGCTACCTCGGCGCCTGGCTGATCACCTTGGCGATCATCGGCGCCGTCGTCGCGGTCACCTTCGCGATCCAGCGTGACCGGAAGGTGCCGTCCCTGGACCGTCCGCCGGCCGCCCGTGGTGATCGCCCGGGCGGTCCGCGGGGCCTGGCCGCTGTGGGTCGGCGCGCTGCTGCTCGCCGGTCTCAACGGCCTGACCCTGTGGCTGTCCGGCAAGGCCTGGGGCATCACCTCGGCCTTCGCGCTGTGGGGCTCGAAGGTCCTCGACGTCGTCGGCGTCGACGTGCAGGGCTGGGACTACTGGCAGGACAACGCGGCGGCCTACCAGGAGGGCGTGCTCGGCAACGTCACCTCCGTGATGGACCTCGGCATCATCCTGGGCGCGCTCGTGGCCTCGGCGGCCGCCGGGTCGTGGACGCTGCACCGGCGCATCCCCGCGCGCCTCGCCCTCGGCGCGGTCGTCGGTGGGCTGCTCATGGGCTACGGCGCTCGGATCGCCTACGGCTGCAACATCGGGGCCTACTTCGGCGGCATCGCCTCCTTCAGCCTGCACGGCTGGCTCTGGGGCGTGCTGGCGCTGAGCCGGGACCTTCCTCGGGCTCAAGCTGCGCCCGCTCTTCGGGCTGGGCAACCCCAAGCCGTCCGACTCCGTCTGCTGAGGCCGGCAACCTGAGGATCGAGCTGCTCGTTCGTCCGGACGGGCAGCTCGGTCGCGCAGGAGCCGCTCACCGTCTCCAGAGCAGGGTCGGGGGCAGAGGTGCCCGTTCGTCCGGACGCTCCACCGCCCATCGCAGGACGTCATGGACGTACGCCGGTTCGAACATCACGTGCTCCCACGCGAATCGCAGCACGACCCAGCCGCGGATGGTCAGAGCGTTGTAGCGCTCGCAGTCCCGCCGGAAGGCGGCGCGCGTCCCGTGGTGGCTGAACGAGTCCGCCTCGACGACGATGCGGGCGGCTCGGTCGACCAGATCCGGGCGGCCGTGGAAACCCCGCTCGTCGATCAGCTGCTGGGGCCGCACGCAGAGCCCGGGCACGCCCAACGCGATGGCGCGAAGCACCGATTCGAACGGGTTGGCCGCCCGTGGGTCCGCGTGCTCGACCACACGCTGGGCCTCACGACGACCGGTGGTGGGAAGCGCCTCGGCCATCGAGACGAGCCGGTGGTGGTCGACGTCGCGGTGGCGCAGTGCCGAGTCGGCCACCGCGAGAGCGTCGGCGAAGGGCAGGTCGCGTGCGCAGTCGATGACCGTGCGGTCCATCGCGGTCAGGTGGTGGGCGAGCTCGTCGGAGGCGACGGGACGCCAACGCAGCTCGGTGCCGCGTCGTCGCGGTCCGGCCACGTTGCGGTTGCGCGGCACGACCACCTGGGGTCGCTCAGGGAGGCGGGCGACCTCCCACCCGTGGACCAGGGCGGCACTGGTGTGCGACGCGGCCCCGGCGAGGGAGGCCGCCGCGCGGAGGCCCTCGGACACCTGCGGCAGCGCCCAGCGGCCGCGGGTCACCCGCAACACCTCGCCCCGGACGAGCGCCGCGCGCAGGTGACGCGCGGTCGTCAGCCGTAGCAGGCTGCGCGTCGACGCCACGCCCCCGCACCGGTGGAGTGCGTCGACCGGATGCATGCAGCGATCCTCGGCAGTCGGGGGCGATTCCGCGACGCCTCTGCCTCATCTGTGGAGAGGGACGCTCGTTCGGACGGGCAGCTCGGGCTCGGGACGTCCCAGCAGCCCCGGCGGTGGCGGAAGCTGCCCGTTCGGGCGTACGCCGTGCCCGCCGCCGCCCCCTGCCGCCACCCCGGCGGACCCAGCCGGGTCGAGCCGGACCGCAGGCCCAGGAGCTGTCGCGGTTCGACCGCCGTGAGGCCATTTGTCAGGGTCTGCCGGGCCGGGCCGGCACGAACCACCCTGGTACACCATGCCGAGACCCGCGTGGCCTGCCACGATGTGCGCATGACTCCTGCCGAGCACCCGGTCTGGCCTGCGCGTTCGGGCCTGCTCGACGCGCTCGACAGCGCGGCCCTGCTGGTCGACGTCCAGGGCCGCATACGCGCGGTCAACGAGCAGGCCCAGCGCATCTACGGCAGCTCCGACGTCGCGCTCGCCGGGAGGCGGCTCGCCGCGTCCCTCTTCGGCGAGAACGAGCAGGGGCAGATGGAGCGGGTGGTCGCACGGGTGCTGGGGGGCGACACGTGGCGCGGGGTCATGGAGATGCGCCAGGCCGACGGCTCGACCCACCGCGTGGAGCTCACCTGCTCGCCGCTGCGCGACCGTGCCGGGATCGCCGGGCTCGCGGTGCTGCTCGAGGACGTCGGAGGACCCGAGGAGAGCTCACTGGAAGCGGGACGCCTGCGCGAGCGGCTCACCCGCCTCGCCCGGGTGACCTCCGAGCTCGCCACCGCCCCGAGTCTCGACGAGGTGCGCCAGATCGTGGTCACCCACAGCGCCGACGCCATCGGGGCGACGATGGCCTCGCTGAGCCTGCGAGACGCCGAGGACCCCACCAAGCTACGGCTCGTCGGACTCACCGGAGGCGACGCCGACGATGCCCGGCGCTACGCCTCCTACGCCGTGACCGACCGCAACCCGGTCGCAGAGGCCGTCCGCACCGGGAAGCGCGTCGTCGCGGTGGGGCAGCAGGAGCTCGCCGCCCGCTACCCGGAGCTCGCCGACCGCGGCGAGCGATCCGTCGTCTGTGTGCCGATGCACGGCGCCGCGCGCGCCATCGGCGCCATCGGCCTCTCCTTCCCCGGCATCCGGGTCCTCGACGCCGCCGAGATCGAGTTCTTCGAGATCCTCGCCGACAGCTGCGCCCAGGCCATCGAGCGGATCGAGGCCAAAGCCGTCGCCGACTTCCAGAGCGCCAAGCTGACCTTCCTCGCCGAGGCGGCCATCGAGCTCTCCAGCAGTCTCGACTACGAGGTCACGCTGGCCAAGGTGGCCCAGCTCGTGGTGCCGGAGTTCGCCGACTGGTCGACCATCGACCTCGTCGACGACGGCGTGCTGCGCCGCCTCGCGGTCGCGCACGTCGATCCCGCCAAGGTGAGGCTGGCCCAGGAGCTGGCCGAGAAGTACCCCCCGGACCCCGACGCGCCCACGGGCGCCTGGAACGTCATGCGCACCGGGGAGAGCGAGTTCGTCCACGAGCTCACCGACGAACTGCTCGAGATGCTCGACCTGCCGGAGGAGCAGAAGCAGCTGGTCCGCGACCTCGATCTCCGCAGCGCGGTCACGGTGCCGCTCATCGCTCGCGACCGGGTGCTCGGCGTGATGAGCTGGATCGCCGCGGAGTCCGGCCGGCTCTACACCGAGGACGACCTCGCCCTGGCCGAGGACCTCGCCAAGCGCGCTGCGATCGCCATCGACAACGCCGAGCTCCACAGCCAGACGCTCGCGGCCGCCGTCCAGCTGCAGCGCGCGGTGCTGCCCGACGCGATGCCGGAGGTGCCCGGCCTCGAGATGGCCTCCTGGTACCGCCCCTCGGGGCGCACGGAGGTCGGCGGCGACTTCTACGACGCCATCCCACTGACCGACGGCCGGGTCGCGCTGTTCGTGGGCGACGTCATGGGCCGCGGGGTGGCCGCCGCGGCGAACATGGCCCAGATGCGCGCCGCCATCCGCGCCTACGCTGCCGCCGACCCGCGACCGGCCGCCGTCGTGAAGGCGCTGGACGCGATGTTCCAGCTCTACCCGACCGAGCAGCTGGTGACGCTGGCCTACCTGCTCGTCGATCCCGCGACCGACAGGCTGACCTTCACCATGGCCGGACACCCGCCACCGGTCCTGCTGCGCGCTGACGGGACGACCGAGCAGCTGCCTCTGGCCGACGGAGCCCCGTTGGGCACCGTGCCGCAGGAGCGCAAGGAGCGGTCGGTGTCGTTCAGGCCGGGGGACGCCGTGGTCGCCTTCACCGACGGCCTCATCGAGCGGCGCGACGAGGACATCAGCACCGGGCAGCAGCGCGTGATCGACGCACTGCCGGGGTTGGCACGACCTGACCTGTCGGCGGCGCTCGACGAGCTCGTCGAGGCCCTCACCGATCCGGGCCGCAACGACGACGTGGCCGCGCTGGCCGCCCGACGCAGTGCATTGACACCGTGACGCGGTTGGCCAGTCGGCGCGACCGGTTCCGGTGGCGTCGCGTCGCGCGGGTGAGATGACCCGGGGGTGCCTGTCAGCCACGGCGCCGCGGCTGACGGGGTGGTTCGGTGCGAGCTGAGCGGCCTGGCCTGACCATGCCCCCGGGCCGGGCCCCGGGACCGGGCTCCCGACCGTGCCCTCGACCTCGGTCTGACTAGGGTGTCGACGTGCTGAGCGTCCACGACCTGACCAGGAAGTACGGCGACACCACGGTCGTCGACGAGATCTCCTTCGACGTGCTCCCCGGCCGGATGACCGGCTTCGTGGGGGCCAACGGGGCCGGCAAGACCACGACCATGCGCATGGTGGTCGGCGTCCTGGCGACGACGAGCGGCGAGGTCCGGTGGGGCGGCGAACCCATCACTGTCGAGCAGCGGCGCGCCATCGGCTACATGCCGGAGGAGCGTGGCCTGTACCCGAAGATGAAGGTGCGTGACCAGCTCGTCTACTTCGGACGCCTGCACGCGCGGAGTCCTGCCGAGGCCGGATCCCGGGCCGACGAGCTGCTGGAGCGCCTCGGCCTCGCCGAGCGGTCGGGCGACGCCCTGGAGAGGCTCTCGCTGGGCAACCAGCAGCGGGTGCAGATCGCCTGCGCGCTGATGCACCGGCCGGAGGCGCTGGTGCTCGACGAGCCCTTCAGCGGCCTGGACCCGCTCGCGGTCGACGCGATGATCTCGCTGCTTCGAGACGAGGTCGGCAGCGAGGTGCCGGTGCTGTTCTCCAGCCACCAGCTCGAGCTGGTGGAGAGTCTCTGCGACGACCTGGTGATCCTCTCCGGTGGCCGGCTCGTCGCCGCGGGCCCGGTCGACGGTCTCCGCGCCGAGCAGGCGGCGCGCTACCGCGTCCTGCTCGCCGGCGACGGCGCCGGCACGCGCCTGCGTGGTGGTGAACGTCTCGACGGGCTCCGGGTCCTGGAGGTCGACGGCGCCCAGGCCCTGGTCGAGCTCGACGGCCTCGCACCGGAACAGGCCCTCGGTCGACTCCAGGACGGTTACGGCCCGGTCGCCGAGTTCGCGCGCGTCGTACGCCCGTTGTCGCAGATCTACCGGGAGGTGGTCGCATGAGGGGCCCGCACGACCCGCAGGGCCCGCGAGGGAGCCGCCGGCAGACGCCGTGGTGGCGCCTGGTCGCCGAGCGCGAGGTCGCCACGCGCGTGCGGGAGAAGTCGTTCCTCATCGGGCTCGGCGTCACGATCGCCTTCGTCGTGGGCTTCTTCGTGATCGGGTCCGTCTCCGGCGGTCCCGACGAGTACGACGTCGCGGTCGTCGGTGACCAGGACGCCGCTGTCGTGCAGCAGGTCGAGGACACCCTCACCGGTGCCGGTGAGGAGGCGAGCGTCTCCGCCACCGACGTGGCCGACACGGCCGCCGCTGAGCAGGCGGTGAGCGGCGGGGACGTGGACGCCGCCCTCCTGGCCACCGACGACGGCTACGAGCTCGTCTCGGAGGACGGGGTCGACGCGGGCCTGGCCGCCGCGACGACGCAGACCGTCTCCGGCCTGGCGCTGCAGGCCAACGCCGAGGAGCAGGGCGTCGACCTCGAGGCCCTCAACGCAGGCACGGTCGTCGACCAGCGTTCCCTCGACCCCGACGCGGAGGACAGCGGCACACGCTCCACCATCGCCTTCGCCTTCACCCTCGTGTTCCTGGTCACCGCCCTCGGCTACGGCATGACCATCGCGCAGAGCGTGGTGCAGGAGAAGGAGAGTCGCGTCGTCGAGATCCTCGCCGCGGCGCTGCCGATCCGGTCGCTGCTCTGGGGCAAGATCCTCGGCAACACCGTGCTCGCCCTCGGTCAGCTCCTCGTGGTCGTCGCCGTCGGGATCGTGGGCATGCTCGTCACCGGCCGCGGGGACGTCCTCAGCGGGGTCGGGCCGGCGGTCGCGTGGTACGTCGTGTTCTTCGTGCTGGGGTTCCTGGCCCTGGCCGCCCTGTGGGCCGTCGCCGGGTCGTTGTCGAGCCGGCAGGAGGACCTGCAGTCGACGACCCTGCCGATGCAGATGCTGCTGTTCATCCCCTACTTCGTCGGGGCCTTCGCCAGCGACGGCGTGATCACGGTCGCGTCGATGGTGCCGGTCGCCTCCTCGATGATCATGCCCGCGCGGATGGCCGAGGGCGACGTGCCGGGCTGGCAGATCGGGGTCGCCCTCGCTCGCCACCGTGGTGGCGGCCGTGCTGTTCGTGCGGGTCGGGTCGCAGATCTACGAGCGCACCCTGCTGCGCTCGGGCGGGCGCATCGGGCTGCGTGAGGCGATGCGTCTCGGCACCAGCTGAGGCCGAGTGCTGTTACCGAAGTGTGGAGCTCCTGAGGGGCTCGTGTAGGACGGCCGTGGAGCCGGGATCCCTAACGTTGTGGACATCGAGAAAGAACCTCGACCGCCACCTCAGCACCTCACTCAGGAGTCCCGATGAACCGCAAGATCCTCGTGCCCCTCACCACCGCCCTGGCCGCCGGCGCCCTCGCCGTCGGGTCCGGTGCGACCTTCACCTCGCAGACAGGCAACACCATCTCCGCCGTCACCACCGGGACGCTGACCCACACCAACAGCAAGGACAACGCGGCGATCTTCAGCCTCACCAACATCAAGCCCGGCGACACCGTCAACGGCACCGTGACGCTGAAGAACACCGGCTCGCTGCCGGCGAACTTCTCCCTCACCGAGACCAGCTCGGTGAACCAGTTCGGCGCCAAGGTCGCCCCGAACACCGCCGTCAACAACCTGCAGCTCGCCATCACCGACACCGGCAGCGGCGCGACCGTCTACAACGGCAACTTCGGCGACCTCGTCGACGGCACCCCGGTCGCCCTCGGCACCTCGGCGTGGGCGAAGGACGAGGCCCACACCTACAAGTTCAGCGTGTCGCTGGACACGAGCGCCCCGAACACCGACCAGGGCAAGACCGCCAGCGCCGTCTACACCTGGAACTCGGTCCAGGAGTCAGGCTCGGTCACCAACCAGTGACCTCCGGCTCGGGCGTCGGGGAGGACGCCTGAGCCCCACCGGGTGTCCCCGAGGTTCCTGAGGCCTCGGGGACGCCCACCCGGTCGCCGTACGACGGCCCCGCGCACCACCCGCCTCAGGAGAGCCACCCCGCTCACGCCGCACCCGCACCGCACCACACCCCCGCCCGACCCGAGGAGCTCTGATGACCCAGACCGCGCCGTCCACCGTGATCCGTCGCGCCGGACGCCTCCTCGTCAACGTCGCCGTCGTGGTGAGCATCCTCGTCTGCGCCGCCTGCCTCATGCCGAGCGCGCTCGGCTACGAGCGCTACGTGATCACCGGCGGGTCGATGTCGGGCACCTTCGAGAAGGGCTCGGTCGCCTTCGAGAAGCAGGTGCCGGTCGCCGATCTGCGGCGCGGCGACGTCATCACCTACCAGCCGCCCGCCGACTCCGGCGTGACCGACCTGGTCACCCACCGCATCATCGCGATCAAGCCGGCCAGGGGCGGCGGCGTGCTCTACCGGACCCAGGGCGACGCCAACCCGGACCCCGACCCGTGGCGCTTCGAGCTCACCGGCGCCACCCAGCCCGTGGTCGAGCACACCGTCCCGCTGGTGGGCCGAGCCTTCATCGCGCTCGCCGACCGCGACACCCGCATGCTGCTCGTCGGCGGTCCCGCCGCCCTCATCGCGCTGCTCGCCCTCCTCGAGGTCGGCAGGGCTCTCCGCCCCCGCCGCGACGACCACGCCGTCCCCGACTCCGCCCCCGACGCCGTGTGGGCACCCGGTGGCGACGACGCCGTCGAGGTCCCCGCCGGAGCCAGCTCCCCGGCAGCCGGGCCGCTCGTCCCCGGGCAGAGCCGCGGCAAGCCCGTCGTCCGGCCGCAGAAAGTGCCCGCTCAGGCCTGAGCCCCCCGATCTCGTCGCCCCGCAGTGCCCCCCGCGCTGCGGGGCGGCGACCGCGTCGGCCCCTGGTGTCGGCGGGGAACGACGGAAGTGACGTCTCGCGCGCACGCGCGTGACGCTTCGCGGGTGTTGCCGAGGTGTGGAGCGGCTGTGGCAGTCGTGTTGCCGGCCGGTGGCGCCCGCACCCCTAGCGTTGTTCTCAGCGCCACACCCCCCGTGGCCCGGCCGTCCCGCCTCACCCCTCAGCACTGGAGCAGCCCCGATGTCCCGTCCCCTCGCACTCCTCGCCCTGGCGCTCAGCGCCGGGTTGGTGCTGCTGGGGATGCCGTCGTTCTCGGGGGCCACCTACGTCGGGACCACCCGCAACACCCTCAGCTCGGTCACGGCCGCCAGCGACTGGACGCCGCCCAGCGTGAGCGTGCGCAACCCGGGCACCTCGGTCAAGGGCACCGTGACGGTCACCGCGGACGCCGCCGACGGCGAGAGCGGGATCGCCCAGGTCGTCATCGAGCAGTCCGCGGAGGGCTCCGGCACCTGGACCACGCTGTGCACGACGACCACCGCGGCGTACTCCTGCTCGTGGAACACCAAGAACGTCACGGACGGCGGTCGCGAGCTGCGCGCCCGCGCCACGGACGTCGCCGGCTACGTGACCGTCTCCGACGTGGTCCGCACCACCGTCGCCAACAACCTGCTGGTCACCCTGAGCCGCCCCGCCGACGCCGTGCGCGGCACCGTCCCGCTGACGACGACCGTGACCGGCGCCGGATCCCTGACCTACCGGGTCGACGTGCAGTACGTCCCGGCCGGCGGGACGAGCTGGAGCACGATCACCGGCTGCGCCGGGCTCGCATCGCCCTACACCTGCTCCTGGGCGACGGCGGCGTTCGCCAGCGGCCCCTACGACCTGCGCGCCGTCGCGGTGACCGGCACGTCGAGCACCACCTCCGCGGTCGTGTCCGGCGTGCTCGTCGACAACACCGCCCCCACGGTCACCATGTCCGACCCCGGCAGCCCGCTGCGGGGATCGGTGACCTTCGCCGCCACCGCCTCCGACGCCGGCTCCGGCATCGCCACCGTCTCCGTGCAGTACGCCGCGACGGGCACCTCCACCTGGACGGAGCTGTGCGCGGACACCTCCGCGCCGTACTCGTGCGCCTTCGACACCACCAGGCTTGCGGACGGCAGCTACGCGCTCCGAGCGGTGGCCACCGACCTCGCCGGGAACAGCGCGACCTCGGGCGCGGTCGCCAACAGGGTCGTCGACAACACCGTCTCCTCGGTCTCGCTGACCAGCCCCGGCCCCTACGTGAGCGGGACGGTGACCCTGACCGCGACCGCGAGCTCCACGGCCGGAGTCACCTCGGTCCGGATCCAGCGGGCTCCCGACGGCTCGGCCACCTGGACCGACCTGTGCACCGACACCACGTCGCCGTACACGTGCAGCTGGAACACCACCGGTGTCGCGGACGGCACCTACTCGCTGCGCGCCGTCCTGCTCGACGGGTCGGGCAAGACCACCGTCTCGACGGTGTCCACCGGGCACGTCGTCGACAACACCCCGCTGCGTGCCGTCGACGTGCAGACCACGGGAGCGGCGACGCTCGGCCGGCTGAGCAGCGGCGACGTGATGACCCTGACCTACTCCGAGCAGGTCAACCTGAGCTCGATCAGCTCCGGCTGGAACGGCTCGGCCCTCGCGGTGGCGGTGCGGCTGCGTGACGCTGCTCTGCTCGGGCAAGGGGCGAGCGACACGGTCGACGTCCTCAGCTCGGCCGGCAGCAGCACCGTCGTGCCGCTCGGCTCCGTCAGGCTCAATCAGGACTACGTGAACGCGAACGCGACCACGGTGGCCAACGCCACCATGACCGCGACCACCGTCACCGTGAACGGGGCACCCGCGACACAGATCACCCTCACCGTGGGGTCGGTGGTCAGCGGGAGCGCGTCGTTGCGCACCGTGACCCTCGCCTCGACCATGCAGTGGACGCCCAGCACCAGCGTGACCGACCTCGCCGGTCTGGCCTGCACCTCGGCCGTGGCCTCGGAGACCGGCCCCGCGGACCGGGAGTTCTGATGGCCACGTTCGGGGGAGTGCCGCGCCAGCGGCGCGGCGGTTCCTCCGCCGCACGCTCGCTCACCCGGCCCGTGCGTCGCGGGTGCCCGGTGTCGGCGGTCCTCCTGCTCGCGCTCGTCGTCGCCCAGCTCGTGCTGTACGTCGTCGCGGGTGCCGGTGAGCCGTGGGCCGGCGTCCTCGCCGTCACCGCACTCGGGCTGGCGCTGCCGCTCGCGTGGGGGCTGTGGACCGGCCGGATGTGCGAGTCGCGCCTCTTCGCGGTGGTCATCGCCGGCTGCGTCCTCGGCGCCCACGTGCTCGCCGCCACGGTGGGACCCCCCGGCGGGACCCAGCTGGGCTGGTCGACCGGACGGGTGCTCCTCGTCGTCCTTGCCGTCCTCGTGACCGTGGTGGTGCCGTGGCGCGCCCGGGCCCTGACCCGAGGGGGCACCGCGGGCGCCACCCGCGCGGCGGGCGCCACCCGCGCGGTGGGCACCTCCGAACAGCCGGATCCGTATGCTTCGGCAGATGGCACCCCAGCTGCTGGTCGTGGAGGACGACGACGGGATCGCCGCGCCTCTGCAGCGGACGTTGGAGCGTGAGGGTTACGCCGTGGAACGGGTGGCGACCGGCCAGGCCGGCCTCGATCGCGTCGCCCAGGGCGGCATCGACCTCGTCGTGCTCGACCTGGGGCTACCCGACCTCGACGGTCTCGAGGTGTGCCGGCGCATGCGCGCCGACGGATACCAGGACGCGCTCATGATCCTCACCGCCCGCGGGGGTGAGCTCGACCGGGTCGTCGGTCTCGACGTGGGCGCCGACGACTACCTCGCCAAGCCCTTCGCCCTGGCCGAGCTGCTGGCCCGCACACGCGCCCTGCTGCGGCGCTTCACCCGCGCCGCCGACGTCGAGGCCGCCGCCGGTGCGGCCGGCCCGGTCGGGACCTCGGTGAGTGGGCCGCCGGGCGGCGGCCCGACGGGGGAGCGGCGTGAGGATGCGGTGACCAGCGAGCCGGGCGGCGGTGCCCGGAGCGGCGCACCGGCGGGCGGCGCGCCCGCGCCTGCGTCGGCCGGATTGCGCGTCGACGTACAGGCCCGCCGGGTGTGGGTCGGCACCACCGAGGTCGTGCTGACCTCCAAGGAGTTCGACGTGCTGGCCCTGCTCGACTCCGAGCGGGGCGCGGTGCTGACGCGCGAGCGGCTCATGGACGAGGTCTGGGACGAGAACTGGTTCGGCTCCACCAAGACCCTCGACGTCACGGTCGGGCGGCTGCGGCAGAAGCTCGACGACAACGGCGTTCCGGCGCAGGTCGTCACTGTCCGCGGCGTCGGCTTCCGGCTCGAGGTCGGCCCGCAGGATGCGTGAGCGGCTGGTCGCCGCCCTCGTCGGCTCCACGCTCGCGGTGCTGGTGCTCTTCGGGGTGCCGCGCGCCTACCAGGTCGGCGAGCTGGTCCGCGAGGACGAGCAGCGTGCCCTCCAGCGCTCGAGCGACCTCGCAGCCGTCGTGGTGCGTGAGGAGGTCGCCGACGGCGAGGACATCACGCAGGCGTTGCTCGACGAGATGGTCACCGGCGACGAGCAGATCACCTACGTCGCGGTCGACGGAGCGCCGGTCACGTCCTCCGGCGACGGGCCTGCGGACGACGCCGACAACCTGACGGCGACCCGCGAGCTGCCCGACGGCGGCAGCGTGTCGCTGGTGCGCTCCGCCGCCACCGTGCAGGACCGGGTCTCCGAGGCGCTGCTGCCGCTCGTGCTCATCGTGCTCACCCTGCTGGCGCTCTCGGTCGTCACGGGGGTGCTGATGGCGCGCCGGCTGTCGCGACCCTTCCAGCGGCTCGCCGCGGCCGCCCGACGCCTCGGCACCGGCGAGCCGGTGGTCGACGTGCCCCACTCGTCGATCCCTGAGGTGGAGGCGATCGGCGACGCGATCCGCACCAGCGCCGTCCAGCTGGAGGAGCTGCGCCGCCACGAGCGCGAGCTGGCCGTGCACGCCTCGCACGAGCTGCGGACCCCCGTGACGGCGCTGCGCCTGGAGCTCGAGGACCTCGCACTGTGGCCGCAGACGTCGCCGGAGGTCGCGGCGCAGCTGCACGCCTCGGTGGCAGAGCTCGACCGGCTCTCCACGGCGATCGGAGCGCTGCTGGACCGCTCGGCCGACCAGCGACGGGACGCGGCCCGCGACGTCGACCTCGACGCGCTGGTCGCCGACGTCGCGGCGCAGTGGGCCGACGCGGCGACGGCCGTCGGCTGCCGGCTGCGCCACGAGCCGGAGGGCTCGGGCCGGGCCCACGTCGACCCGGTGACGCTGCGCCGCCTGGTCGGGCGGTTGCTCGAGACCAGCCTGGCGAGTGGCGCCTCGGCGGTGTCCCTGCGGGTCGGCACCGTCGGGTCCCACCACGAGATCGAGGTGGAGCTGCAGGGTCACGGCATCCTCGAGGCGCCGCCGGACCCCCGGGCGGGGGAGCTGGCGCAGGCCGTCGGGGGACGGCTGGCTGCGCTCCACGACGGTCGGCGCGGGGTCGTCGTACGCCTGGCGGAGTGAGCCAGGTCGCAGGCGACCGCGCGAGACCTGGGGTTGTGGCCCGGAAGTTTGTCCGACAAGGCATGATTTGAAACATGCGCACGCTGGACACGACGGGGGTCGACGCCGTCATCGAGCAGTACGGCGTGCTGGGCGAGCCCGCGGGCCGCGACCTGGCGGCGCTGGTGCACCTCGCGGCGCAGGTCTGCGGAGTCCCGCACGCGGCGATCAACCTGCTCACCGGGACCGAGCAGCACCAGGTCGCGACGGCCGGCTTCGACGCCTCGGTGTGCTCGCGGGAGGACTCGATGTGCGCCGCGGTGCTGCACGACCCGCGGGTGGTGATGGTCGCTGACGCCCGTGGCGACGACCGCTTCCGCGACAACCCCTTCGTGACCGGCGAGATCGGACACGTGCGGTTCTACGCCTCGGCCGGGCTGACCACGCCGCAGGGCGTGGTGATCGGCCGCCTCTGCGTCTTCGACGACGAGCCGCGCGTGCTCGACGACGAGCAGCGCGAGCTGCTGACGTCGCTGGCCGACCGGGTCGTCGACGCGCTCGAGCTGCGGCTGCGCAGCCGTCAGCTGGAGGAGTCCCTGGCGCGGTTGACACGCACGCAGGAGGAGCTGCGCCGGTCCAACGACAAGCTGACGCTCTTCGCCGGTCAGATCAGCCACGACCTGCGCACGCCGCTCACGGCGCTGCTGGCCAACGTCGAGATGCTCTCGCAGGAGCCGGTCGTCACCGACGACGCGATACTCGACACCCTGGCGTCGGGCGCGATGCGGGCCGGGCGACGGATGGCCGCGATGATCGAGGACATCCACGCGCACGCGCTCCTCGGGGCCCGCCTGCGACCGGTGCCGGTCGACCTCGGCGAGGTGGCGGACGACGTGCTGCGCGACCTGCAGCCGGCGGTCGAGGACGCCGGCGCCCACGTCGAGGTGGGCACTCTGCCGGTCGTGTGCGGCGACGCGCAGCAGCTCTACGCGGTGCTGCTGAACCTGCTCACCAACGCCTTGAAGTTCCGCCGGCCGGGGGTGGCCCCGGTCATCGAGGTCCGGTCGCTGGCCGAGGGGAGCGGGCGTCGCATCGAGGTCCGCGACAACGGCCCGGGAGTGGTGGCCGAGGAGCGCGAGCGGGTCTTCGACCTCTACGCCCGCGTCGACCCCGAGACGCCCGGCAGCGGGATCGGCCTGGCCACGGCCCGCCGCATCGTGGAGAACCACGGCGGTGAGATCGGGCTCGCGCAGGCCGACGGCGGCGGCACCCTCGCCTGGTTCTCCCTGCCGCGCTGACCCTTGCTCCCCCTGCCGGCTTCCGGCCGGCGCCTAGGCTGGACGGGTGACGGACGAGGCGACCCTGTGGTGACGCGAGCGGCACGACGTACCGGACTGATGGGCGACGCCCGGCCGTGGGCCGACGTGTCGGACCTGCCGCGGCCGACCGGACCGCCGTCGAAGCGGACCCGCAACGGCGAGGTGGCCGCGCTCGTGCAGGGCCCGCGGCTGGCGCTGGCCTCACCCCGCCTGCTGCGGGCGCCCCGGGCGCCGCGCGGGGTCGATGCACAGGTCGTCGTCGACATCCCCGGCTGGCGGGCGCCCGAGGTGTCGGGCGCGCCGCTGCGGGCCTACCTCAAGCGGCTCGGGTACGACGCGCGCGGGTGGGGCTTCGGCGTGAACCGCGGCGACCCGCAGGCCGACAAGGACCGCCTGGCGGTCAAGGTGGCGCAGTGGGCCGAGCAGCACGGGCCGGTGCACCTGGTCGGCTGGAGCCTCGGCGGCGTGATCGCACGCGAGGTGGCTCGCGACCTGCCCGAGGCCGTGGCCCAGGTGATCACCTACGGCACCCCGGTGGTCGGCGGTCCGTCGCACACCGTCGTGGCGCGCTACTACGGCGCCGAGGAGAGCCGTCGGGTGGCGGAGCTCTCCGAGCGCCACGACCGGGCGAACCCGTTGCGCGTGCCGGTGACCGCGATCTTCAGCCGGCGCGACGGGATCGTGGCCTGGCAGGCCTGCCTCGACCACGTGACGCCCGGCGTCGAGCACGTCGAGGTCGGCTCCACCCACCTCGGCATGGGCATCGACCCCGACGTCTGGCTCACCGTCGCCGACCGCCTTGCCCGCTGAGGGCGGTTTTCCGACCGTGAGGGGTCAGCGCGGGAGGGGGTGGAGGCGGAGGTCGGCGCGGACGACGCGGCGGGTGGCGACCAGTCGGAGGAGCACGGCGCAGGTGACGGCCTGGCCGGCCATGATGCCGACGAGCACGAGGATCTGCGCGGCGCCGGCCTGCAGCGGCGTCCCGCCCCCGAGGAGCACGCCGATGAAGGCGCCGGGCAGCGTGACCAGCCCGACGGTGCGGGTCTGGTCGAGGCCGGGCAGGAGGGCCTCCCGCGCGGTCGGCTGTACGACGAGCATCGCCGCGTCCGGGCCGGGGAGCCCCAGCGCGAGGGCCGCCTCGTAGGTGCCGCGCTGGTCGCGCAGCTGGTCGAAGGCGCGTCGGCCGGTGAGTGTCGAGGCCGTCATCACGTTGCCGATGACGATGCCGGCCACGGGGATCACACCGGCGCCGTTGAACGGCACCACCCCGGAGCCGAGCGTCGAGACGAGCACCGGCAGGGCACCGGCCGCCACCGCGGCCCCGACCCACACGAGCTGGTCGCGGGCCACGTCGAGCCGGCGAGCGGACGTCAGGGTCGCCACGACGTACATCAGCAGCACGAAGACCAACGACCACCACACCGACGCCAGGGCCGCGGCGATCACGAGCGAGACGACGGACAGCTGCACCACCGCCCGCGCGGCGGCCGTCACCTGGTCGCGAGCCACACCGAGCCGCCCGACGTACGACGCGGCGACCGCGAGCGCGACGAGGGCGACGAGGACGAGGGCGAGCCGCAGGTCGGGGTCCGGCGTCGCGGCCGTCACGGAGTGGGCGGTCAGCAGCACGCGCCGAGCCTGCCACGCGCCGGCTCGGGGGTAGGGACGGGGTAGGGGTGGGGCAGGCGCGGGAAGGTCAGGGGCGGGCAGCGAGGAACGCGTCGACGGCGGCGGGGCTGAGCACGGCCTCGATGGCGATGGCGGCGCAGCCGAGGAGCCCGGCGCGATCACCGTGGGCCGCCGGCCGGAAGACGAGGTCGCGGGTGTTCATCGCCGCGGCGTTGGCGTAGACCTGCTGCCGCACGCCCGCGACGTAGAGGTCGAAGGCGCCGCCCATGTCGCCGCCGATCACGACCACCTCGGGGTTGAGCAGGTTCACCGCGTTGGCCAGCAGGTCGCCGACGTGGCGGCTGCTCTCGATGACCAGCCCACGCGCCACCGGGTCGCCGTCGAGCGCCAGCCGGACCAGGTCGCGCACGTGCCCGGCGCCGAGGTCGGGCGCGCTCTCCTGCAGCCGTTGCACCAGGGCCCAGCCGCCGGCGATCGTCTCCAGGCACCCGGTCGCCCCGCAGCGGCACGTCAGTCCCACTGCGGCGGAGTGCTTGCTGTGTCCCATCTCGCCGGTCGCCCCGCCGGCACCGTGGAGCACCTCGCCGCCGGCGATGAGGCCCAGGCCGAGACCGGTCGAGGCCTTGAGCACGAGCGCCTCGCGCGGCGGCTGCGGCTGGCCCAGCAGCTCCGAGGTCGCCAGCGCAGTCGCGTCGTTGGCCAGGTGGACGGGCGCGTCGGTGACCTCGGCGAGGTACGGCGCCAGCGGCACGCCGTCCCATCCGCGCATGACGGGAGAGTCCACGCTCATGACGCGGTCGGGGTCGACCGTGCCCGACAGGCTCATGCCCACCGCCAGCACGCGCGGCTCGACGCCGTCCAGCAGGTCGCGCAACCGTGAGGCCACCACCGGCATGAGGTCGTCCGGTCCGGTGCCGACCTCGTGGTCGGACCAGACCCCCGCCAGCTCCTGGCCGTCGAGGTCGAACACCCCGAGCTGGGTCCGTGAGCGTCCTACGGCGGCGGCGAGCACCACGCCCGCGCGGTTGTTGAACAGCAGGGACGCCGGCGGCCGGCCTCCCGTCGACGCGCGTTCCTCGCCGGCGCGCAGCAGCCCGGCCTCGAGGAGCGCGGCGACCCGGGTGACGACCGCTGTCCGGGACAGGCCGGTCGCCTGGGACAGCTCGGTCCGGGTTCCGGCGCGGCCGGTCCGCACCAGCTCCAGCAGCCCTCCGGCCGACACCTCGGTGGTCACACGTGCTCCTCTCGCGTCGCCTGAGCCTAACCTCCCGCTACTTTGATCGTCATAAAACGTAAGTTCCGCTTGCCACGGTCTGATCCTCCGCCTACCGTCGATGTCGTGAGCCCCACTCCCGCCTCCGCCGGACCCGCGTCCTGCGACTTCGTCGTGTTCGGCGGCACCGGTGACCTGGCCCTGCGCAAGCTGCTGCCGGCCCTGTTCCTGCGGGACGCCGAGGACCAGCTCGCCGACGACGCCCGGATCATCGGCGTGTCCCGGGCCGAGGTCGACGACGCCGCCTACCGCGCTGGGGCCCGCGCCGGTCTCGCCGCCCACGTGCCCGACGCCGACCCGGTCGCCGTCGACCGCTTCCTGGCCCGCCTGCACCACGTCCCGCTCGAGTTCGACGACGCGGAGGGCTGGCACCTGCTCCACGGCGTGCTCAAGAAGCCGCCCGCTGGGCGAGCCCGACCCGGTGCGCGTGTTCTACCTCGCGGTCGCGCCCAGCCTCTTCGGCCTGATCTGCGAGCGCCTCGAGCAGGTCGGGTGCCGTCGACGAGCGCTCCCGCGTGGTGATGGAGAAGCCGATCGGCCACGACCTCGAGTCGGCCCGCGCGGTCAACGACGCCGTCGGTCGCGTCTTCGAGGAGTCGCAGGTCTTCCGCATCGACCACTACCTCGGCAAGGAGAGCGTGCAGAACCTGCTGGTCACCCGCTTCGCCAACACCTTCCTCGAGCCGGTCTGGAACGCGCACTGGATCGACCACGTGCAGATCACCGTCGCCGAGTCCCTCGGGCGTCGGCAGCCGCGGCGGCTACTACGACCGCGCCGGCGCGCTGCGCGACATGGTGCAGAACCACCTGCTCCAGCTGCTCTGCCTGGTCGCGATGGAGCCGCCGACGGTCGCGTCGCGCGAGGACGTCCGCGACGAGAAGCTCAAGGTGCTCAAGGCCCTCAAGCCGCTGACGCGCGGCGGAGGTCGACCGCGACACGGTCCGCGGCCGGTACGGCGCCGGGCTGGTCGACGGCGAGCCCGTCGCGTCGTACGCCGAGGAGGTCGCTGACCCCGACAGCCGCACCGAGACCTACGTCGCGCTCAAGGCCGAGGTCAACAACTGGCGCTGGGCCGGCGTGCCGTTCTACCTGCGCACCGGCAAGCGGCATGGACCGCCGTCTCTCCGAGATCGTGGTCGTCTTCAAGCAGCCGCCGCACGCGATGTTCCCGCACAGCGAGGGCGTCCACGAGGCCAACCGCCTGCACATCCACCTCCAGCCCGACGAGGGCATGCGGATGCACATGACCGCCAAGGAGCCCGGCCCGGGCGGCATCCGGCTGCGGCCGGTCTCGCTCGACCTGAGCTACGCCACCACCTTCGACCAACGGCTGCCCGACGCCTACGAGCGCCTGCTGATGGACGTCATCCGCGGCAACCCGACCCTGTTCATGCGCCGCGACGAGGTCGAGGCCGCCTGGACCTGGGTCGAGCCCATCCTGCACCGCTGGGCAGCACGCCCGAGCGACCGCGGAAGTACCCCGCCGGCACCACCGGCCCCACCGCCGCCGCCACGCTCCTCGAGCGCGACGGCCGAGCCTGGCAGGAGACCGACCAGTGACCCGTCATCTCTCCGCCCGCAAGATCAACCCGACCGTCGCGGAGGTGACCGCCGGATCGTCGAGCGCAGCCGACCGCACCGCGACGCCTACCTCGCCCGCATCGACGCCGCCGACCGATCGGGCCCGGCCCGCACCAAGCTGGCCTGCGCCAACCTCGCCCACGGCTTCGCCGCGTCGGAGCCGAACGAGAAGCAGGCGCTGCGCCGGCGGTGCAAGCCCAACATCGCGATCGTCACCGCCTACAACGACATGCTCTCGGCGCACCAGCCCTACGGCGCCTACCCGCCGATCCTCAAGGACGCCGTGCTCCGCGCCGGCGGCATCGCCCAGGTCGCCGGCGGCGTGCCCGCGATGTGCGACGGCATCACCCAGGGCCGCGACGGGATGCAGCTGTCGCTGTTCAGCCGAGACCTCATCGCGATGTCGGCGGCGGTCGCGCTCTCGCACGACATGTTCGACGGCGCGCTCATGCTCGGCGTGTGCGACAAGATCGTGCCCGGCCTGCTGATCGGCGCGTCTGTCCTTCGGCCACCTGCCCACCGTCTTCGTGCCCGGCCGGGCCGATGACCTCCGGTCTGCCGAACGGCGAGAAGGCCCGCGTGCGCCAGCTCCACGCCGAGGGCAAGGTCGGCCGCGAGGAGCTGCTCGACGCCGAGGCGGCGTCGTACCACTCCGCCGGCACCTGCACCTTCTACGGCACGGCGAACTCCAACCAGCTCCTCATGGAGGTGCATCGGTCTGCACCTGCCCGGCGCGTCGTTCGCCAACCCCGGCACGTCGATGCGCGAGGCGCTGACCCGCGCCGCCGCGGCCCGGGTCACCGCGCTGACCCCGCAGGGTGGCGAGCCGACGCCGATCGGGCGCCTGGTCGACGAGAAGACGGTCGTCAACGCCTGCGTCGCCCTGCTCGCCAGCGGCGGCTCGACCAACCACACGCTGCACCTCGTCGCGATCGCGCGCGCCGCGGGCATCGTGCTGACCTGGCAGGACCTGGCCGACCTCTCGGCCGTCGTGCCGCTGCTGGCGCGGGTCTACCCCAACGGTCAGGCCGACATCAACCACTTCCACGCCGCCGGAGGGATCGCCTTCCTGGTGCACACGCTGCTCGGCGCGGGCCTGCTGCACGACGACGTGCGAGACGGTCATGGGTCGCGGCCTGTGGCGCTACACCACCGAGCCCCGGTTGGCTCCGGACGGCCTGGGGGGACGACCGGAGCCCCGGGGGTCGCGTGGGAGGAGGGCCCGAAGGCCTCGCTCGACACCGACGTCCTGCGCGGCGTCGAGGACCCCTTCGCCGCCGACGGCGGGGTCCGGGTGCTGCACGGCCCGCTCGGCACCGCGGTCATCAAGACCTCCGCGGTCGAAGCCCGAGCACCGGGTGGTCACCGCCCCCGCGATGGTCTTCGACGACCAGGCCGAGCTGCTGGAGGCCTTCGGCGCCGGGACGGCTCGACGGCCGCGACCTGGTCGCGGTGATCCGCTACCAGGGGCCGGCCGCCAACGGCATGCCCGAGCTGCACAAGCTCACCCCCGCCCTCGGGGTGCTGCAGGACCGCGGCCAGCAGGTCGCGATCGTCACCGACGGCCGCATGTCCGGGCGCGAGCGGCAAGGTCCCCGCGGCCATCCACGTGACTCCCGAGGCCGCGCTCGGTGGCGTGCTGGCACGGGTCCAGGACGGCGACCTCATCACCGTCGACGCCGAGCGCGGCTTCCTGGAGCTGGACGTCAGCGACGCAGGAGCTGCGCTGCGCGCCAGTCCACCGGCCGCGCCCCGACCGGCGAGGAGTGGGTCGGCACCGGCCGCGAGCTCTTCGCCGGCTTCCGCGCCACCGTCGGGCGCCGCCGACACCGGGGCCAGCGTCTTCCCGGCGCTCCAGCCCTACGACTTCAGCCACGAGGAGAACCGCGTTGCCGAGCACATCTGACGTCCTGGACCGCGAGGTCACCTCCGGCTCGTTGCTCGACCTGGCGCCGGTGATCCCGGTCGTGGTCGTCCACGACGTCGGCCACCGCCGTCCCCGTCGCCCGCGCGCTCGCCGCCGGCGGCGTACCGGTCATCGAGCTCACCCTGCGCACCCCGGTCGCGCTCGAGGCGATCCGCGCGATCGCCGCAGGAGGTCCCCGAGATCCAGCGTCGGCGCCGGCACGGTCGTCGACCCCAGCCAGGCCGGAGGCCGCGCGCGCCGCCGGCGCGTCGTTCCTCGTCTCTCCCGGCCGTACGCCGAACCTGCTCGCCGCCATGCCCGACACCGGGCTGCCGTTCCTTCCCGGGACCGCGACGGTCTCGGAGGTGCTGGCCGCCCTGGAGGCCGGCGTCACGGAGCTGAAGTTCTTCCCCGCCGAGCAGTCCGGGGGAGCCGGCTTCCTCCTGGCGATCTCGAGCGTGGTGCCCGCGGCGCGGTTCTGCCCCACCGGCGGCATCACCGCCGCGACGCGGCGTCGTACCTCGCGCTGCCCAACGTCGGCTGCGTCGGCGGCTCCTGGCTGACCCCGGCCGACGCCGTCGCCGCGGGTGACTGGGGCCGCATCACCGCCCTCGCCGGAGGCCTCGCACTCCCTGCGCGCTCGGCTAGAGGCGGAGCCCGGGGGTGTCATGGACCGCGGACGCGCGACGATCACGGCTCGCCGGCGTCGTCCTGCTGACGACCGCGCTGTCGGCGTGCTCGCCCGGGGACCCGAGCCCGGCCGCCCCCTCGACGGGACGCGTCGAGCTCTCCGAGCGCCTCCGAGTCCCTGCCACCCTCCCCGCGACCGGCCACGAGACCCTCAGCGACGCCGACGCCGAGCCGGCCGCACCGCGCGCCGGTCGCAGCGACGCTCGAGCGCACCGCGTCCTGGCCGTCGGTGACCTCGCTGTGCCCCCCGGGTGAGAGGCCGACGGACACCACCTGCCGGCAGGCCGACGTGGCTGAGCTGGCCGCGAGCCTCGAGGCCGAGGAGGTGCTGCTGCTCGGTGACCTGCAGTACGAAGAGGGCTCCCCCGAGGAACTTCGCGGGCTCCTTCGACCGGTCCTGGGGCCGGCTGGGCGACCTCCTGCGCCCGGTCCCCGGCAACCACGAGTACCGGACCCCGGGCGCAGCCGGGTACGTCGACTACGTCTCGTCCGTCGTCTGGCACCGTCCCGGGGCTATCAGCGCTTCGCCGTCGGCACGTGGTCGGTCTACGCCGTGAACTCCAACTGCGACGAGATCGAGTGCGGGCCTCAGGTGCGCTGGCTGCGAGCGCGAGCTCGCCCGGGACACCCGGTGCTCGCTTGTCTACCTGCACCACCCCCGCTACTCCACCGGCGAGCACGGGCCTGACCCGATGGCCGAGCCGTTCTTCGCCGCTGCCTACGCAGCCGGGGTGGAGATGGTGATCTCCGGGCACGACCACCACTACGAGCGCTTCGCCCCGATGGACGACGACGGCCGGCCACGGGCGGGCGGCACCGTGCAGTACGTCAGTGGTGCCGGGGGCAAGTCCCACTACGTCGCCACGGGTGACGCCCCCGGGTCGACCGCCGTGGTCGACGACGAGTTCGGTGTCCTCCAGCTCGACCTCGCCGACCGGGGGTGGAGCAGCGTGTTCGTCGGTGTCGAGGGGGCGACGGACCGGTACTCCGCGCGCTGCCACGAGGCGGACGCGCGCCGGGCGCGCGGTGACGGTGCCGGCCGCCTGGGTACGTTCAGGAGATGACCTACTCCCGAAGCCGCACCATCTCAGCCGCAACGGCCGCCTACGGCCTCTTCGCACTCGCCAAGCCGCGCCACCTCGGTGACGCCCTCGAGGCGCCGCACGTCCAGCGCCCGGCGATCGACCAGGTCGCCTACACCTACGGCGCCCGCGACCTGGGCATCTCAGCCCTCGGCATCCTGGGCACCCCGAGCCTGGTCCGGGCCGCGATGGCCCTGCGCATCGCCGGCGACCTGAGCGACGCCACCATCTTGTCCCGCTACGCACACGACCAGAAGGTCCGCACCAAGGTGCTGGCGGTGACCATCGGCTGGGGTGCGCTCAACACCCTCGCGCTGCTGGCCGACGAGAGGGCGGCCCGCGCATGAGCGACACCGGCCAGACCTCGAACCAGGCCGACCAGGCGGTCAAGGACCTCGGCGACCTGCTGGGCAACGCCCGCATCTGCATGCTGACGACCATGACCGAGGACGGCAAGCACGTCAGCCGGCCGATGGCCGTGCAGGACGCCGAGTTCGATGGCGACCTGTGGTTCTTCACCTACGACGACTCCGACAAGGCCCGCCAGGTGGCGGCCAACCCCGAGGTCAACGTCGCCTTCACCGACGACAAGAACAGCACCTGGACCTCGGTCTCCGGCAGGGCTCTGGTCGTCCACGACCCCGCCAAGGCCGAGGAGCTCTACTCCCCAGCGCTGAAGGTCTGGTTCCCCGAGGGCCTCGAGACCGAGGGCATCGCGCTGCTCAAGGTCGAGACGACCTCGGCGGAGTACTGGGACGCCCCGTCCAGCACGATCAAGACCGCGGTCGGCGCCCTCAAGGCCGTCGTGACCAAGGACCCGGACGCGTTCCCGGCGGAGAACCGCACCGTCGAGCTCTAGTTGTAGTCGGTGGGCGGTGCTGCGGCCCGGACCACCGGTGACTGGAGCGCCAACCACAGGTCGACGCGGTCGGCGGTGCGCTCCAACGAGCGGCCGGTGATCGTCTCGATACGTGCGATGCGTTGCCGCAGGGTGTTGACGTGCAGGCCGAGATCCTCCGCGCAGCGCTTCCAGCTGCCGTCCAGCTCCAGGAAACGGCGGAGGGTGGCGACCAGCACGCTGCCGTGGATGCGGTCGTAGTCCACGACGGCTCCGAGCACGCTGACGCCGAAACGGGTGACGACCTCGGCCTCGTGGAGCGCCAGCAGCGTGTGGTGGCTCGCCCCTCGCTGTTGCAGCACCACGGAGCCGGGCGCTCCCCAGACGGCGAGAGCGAGCGTCTCGCGCCCGGCCTGGACGGCCTGGCGGAGCTCGCGCAGCCCGGCGACGGGACGACTGACGCCCGCGGCCAGGCCGTCGGCCGCCTGGAGCAGTGCTCGCGCCAGCGCCGCGGTCGCCTCGTCGTCGAGCAGGACCGCGACCTGCAGCAGCACGTCGAGCTGCTCGCCCCGCTGGCCCACGACGCCGCGCAGCCCACGTGCGGCGAGCTCGTCCTCGACGGCCCGGGCCGCGGCCTCCGCGCCTGACGCGGCGCCGTGACCCAGCTGGAGCACGACCACGACGGTGGTGGCGGCCTCGATCAGGCCGTACGAGGTCAGCCGGAGCCGGGCTGCTTCGTCCTGACCGGACATCACCAGGGCAACCGCCTCGGCCGCCAACCTCCGCTCGGTCTCGCGCACCGCCCGGCGCCTCGCCAGCACCAGTCCGACCACCGGCAGCGCGGTGCTCAGCCGGTTGCGCAGCTCGTCGCCGGCCACGCTCGGTCGTGCGATGCGCAGCACCGCGCCGCCCACGGGGAAGGCCGGCCAGCTCGCGGTGCGGTCGGCGAGGCCGGGGGAGTCCTCGCTGAGGGCGAGGACCACTCCGTCGGCCTCCACCGCGACCGGGCTGCCGAGCTCGG
Source organism: uncultured Actinomycetota bacterium (assembly GCA_963762755.1). Lineage (GTDB taxonomy): Bacteria > Actinomycetota > Actinomycetes > Propionibacteriales > Nocardioidaceae > Marmoricola_A. The sequence continues at coordinate 261,542 of CAVXMH010000023.1, forward strand.
CGGCCACCAGCCGCGTGATCCGCCGCAGGGCCCGCATCGCCGACTCGCCGGGTCCGCCGCCCACGTCGTCGGCCGCGGCGAGCAGGGCGCGGGAGAACTCGAGCCGTGCCCGCAGGTCGGACTCCCGCGCCTCGGCCAGTCGTTCGGTGAACCATCGGCTGATGGCGATGAAGGGCGTCCGCACCGGCACCGCGAGCAGGCTCACCCCGGCCGCTCTGCAGGCGGCGACCACGTCGGCAGGCACCTCGGTCTCCTCGTGCAGCAGACCCCACCCGACGGCCACGACCGAGCGTTGCGTCAGCGCGCCGACGAACGCGTCGGCCCGGGTGTCGCGCCCCCGCCAGATCCCGGCGGTGAGGATGAGCTCGCCGCCCTCGAGGTACGGCGTGGGGTCGGCGAGCTCGGAGACGTGGACCCACCCCAACGGGGCATCGAGGTCGCCCTCGACGACCACGGACAGGTGCAACGAGGTCTCGGTGACCAGCTCGCGCACCGTCAGCGGCATCGGGCTCTCCAGGGCAGGATCGAAGTCACGGGCGACCGGCGGCGATCGAGAGGGACGGACGATCCTCCACCTGGTGTCGTCGGAAAGCATACGGTCGTCCGTTGCCGGGCGGCCCCGCCGAGCCGCAGACTCCTGGGGTCGCTGGACCCCAGTGCACCTTCCGACGAGCAAGGATGGCCATGGTCGACTCCGCGAGCACCACCACACCCGGGACCCGCACCAGTCGCACCAGTCGCGTCGAGGCGCGCTCGATCGACTACGTGCCCGCCAGCGAACGGCACGGCAAGACCTGGCGTCAGGGGCCCTTCTGGTTCCTCGGCAACTTCCAGCCGTTCACGCTGTCGCTCGGCCTCATCGGGCCCTCACTGGGACTGAGTCTGGGCTGGACGGTGGTGGCCAGCGTGCTCGGCATCGCCTTCGGCACGCTGTTCATGGCCTTCCACGCCACGCAGGGGCCGGTGCTCGGGCTGCCGCAGATGGTGCAGTCGCGCGCGCAGTTCGGCTACCGCGGGGTCATGGTGCCGCTGTTCGCGACGCTCTTCACGTTCGTGGCCTTCAACGTCGTCGACGTCGTCATCATCAAGGAGGGCCTGGCCGGCATCTTCGGGTGGAACGCCACGGTCGTCGCGATCGTCATCACGCTCGCTGGAGCCTTGCTCGCCGTCTACGGCCACGACTGGCTGCACCAGGCCTTCATCGTGTTGTTCTGCCTCAGCGTGCCGCTTTTCGTCGTGCTCACGGTGGCCTTGGTCCTGGGAGGGATCGAGGCCACCGCCCCCCTGCCGGACTCGGCGTTCTCCTTCACCTGGGTCGCGTTCCTCGTGCAGTTCACGATCGTGGCTGCCTACAACGTCACCTACGCGCCGTACGTCTCTGACTACTCGCGCTACCTGCCCAGGGACACCAGACCGGTGGCGATCATCGCCTCGGTGTTCTTCGGAGCGATCGGGTCGCCGATCTGGCTGATCCCGCTGGGCGCGTGGTTCGCCATCAACCTGGGATCGGTCGATCCCATCGCCGGCCTGTACGACGCAGGCCAGTCGGTCGTCGGGGGGCTCGGTGCCGCCCTGGTCATCGTCTCGGTCGGTGCGCTGGTGGCGACCATGGGACTCAACGCCTACAGCGCGATGCTCACCGTGGTGACGGCGATGGACTCGGTGCGTCCGACGCCCCTCTCGGCGCGCCTGCGCGTGCTGGTGATCGCGGTGATCACCGTGGTGTGGCTGGTGCTGAGCCTGAGCCTGGAGGACTCGGTCGGTGCGCTGCTCACCTCGCTGACCCTCATGCTCTACCTGCTCGCCCCGTGGACCGCGGTGAACCTCACCGACTTCTTCTTCGTGCGTCGTGGGCACTACGCCATCACCCACCTGTTCCGCCTCGACGGGGTCTACCACCAGTGGTCGCGCAACGGCCTGGTCGCCTACGCCCTGGGGCTGGTCGCGATGCTGCCGTTCATGGTGCTGAACTTCGGCGAGAGCGTCTCCTACACCGGCTTCGCGGCCTCCGCGATGGACGGGGTGGACCTCGCCTTCGTCGTCGGGCTGGCGGTCTCGGCGGTCGCCTACGTCGTGATGATGCGAGGCGTCGACCTCGCCGCCGAGGAGCCCGCCGTGCGTGAGAGCGAGCAGCTGCTGGCGGATCTCGACGCGCAGCAGGGTGCGGACACGGCCGGGGCGTCACGGGCATGAGCGACCCCGACGCGACGGCGGTCGCCGATGCACGTCGGGCGGCCGAGCGGGTGGTGGCCGCCTTCGCCGCCCACGACACCGCGGCCTACTTCGCCGGCTTCGCCACGGACGCGACATTCCTCTTCCACAACCATCCCCGGCTGCTGGTCGGCCGGGAGGCCTACCGAGCTCTGTGGCTCACGTGGGAGGCCGAAGGTTTCCACGTCGAGGGCTGCACATCGGACGAGGCGCGCTGCGACCTGGTCGCCTCCGACGTCGCCGTGTTCACCCACCGGGTGCGCACGGTGCTGCGCGGAGAGGGCGAGCAGCGCGAGCGGGAGACGATCGTGCTGGCCCGGCGTGACGGCCGGTGGACGGCGGTGCACGAGCACCTGTCGCCCGACGTCCCCGGCGACCCCGGCGACCCCGGTCCTGCATGAGGGTCGCGCTGCTGCAGACGGCCGGGGTCGCGGGTGACCCCGAGGCCACGCTGGCAGGTCTCGATGAGGCCCTGGACCGGGCGGCACGGGCCGGGGCGGACCTGCTGGTCACCCCCGAGATGTGGGCCACGGGGTACGCCGTCGGCGAGCGCGTGGCCGCTGGGGCCGAATCGGCGGACGGTCCGCGGGCGCAGCGGGTGGCCGGTCTCGCCGCCCGTCACGGGGTGGCCGTGGCGTGGGGCTTCCCGGAGAGCACCGGCGGGCCAGCAGCTGCACGGCCCTGGAACGCCGTGCAGCTGCTGGACCGCACGGGGGCGAGCGTCGCGACGTACCGCAAGACCCACCTGTACGGCGACCTCGACCGCGACCTGTTCACCCCCGGCGACCGGCTCGGGGTCACCGGCGTGCTGGACCTGGTCGACGGCTCACGGGTCCGGGTCGGGTTGGCGATCTGCTACGACGTGGAGTTCCCCGAGCCGGTCCGGGTCGCTGCGCTCGCAGGCGCGCAGATCCTGGTGGTCCCGACCGCGCTCATGGTCCCCTACGACGACGTCGCGACGCGGATGGTCCCGGTGCGGGCGTCGGAGAACTCGCTGCCGGTGGCCTACGTCAACCGCACGGGGCGCGAGGGCGAGCTGACGTACAGCGGGCTCAGCTGCCTCGTGGACGCGCGGGGCACCGACGTCGCCCGCGCCGGCGCAGGGGAGCAGCTGCTCATCGGCGACATCGAGCCGCGCGCCTCCGATCCCTCGCTCGCCCGCGGAGCGCCCTACCTGGCCGACCGCCGACCCGAGCTGTACGCCGACCTCGCTGTCGCACCACCCCTGGGGAACCCGATGAGACGACCCGACGCCGTCCCCGCAGCAGCTCGCAGACCAGCCCGCCCCGGGGACCGGTCGACGCGACGCGCGTGCCGCGCTTCGCGGGGCCCGAGACCTTCGCGCGGCTGCCGCGCCTCGACGAGGTGGGCCGCGCCGACATCGCCGTGCTGGGCGTGCCCTTCGACGCGGGTGTCAGCTATCGGCCGGGCGCTCGCTTCGGACCCGGGCACATGCGGGCGAGCTCGAAGCTGCTGCGGCCTGGAACCCGGCCGTGGACGTCGCGCCGTTCGCCGCGCAGCAGGTCGCCGACGCAGGCGACCTCGGGGTGAACCCCTTCGACATCGAGGATGCCATCGGGCAGATCGACGCCGGGGCGCGCGCCGTCCTCGGTCGTGCCGACCGGCTGCTGACGATCGGTGGCGACCACACCATCGCGCTGCCCGCTGCTGCGGGTGCTGCACGAGGCCCACGGGCCCGTCGCGGTCGTCCATTTCGACGCCCACCTCGACACCTGGGACACCTACTTCGGCGCGCCCTACACCCACGGGACGCCGTTCCGCCGGGCCAGCGAGGAGGGGCTGCTCGACCCCGAGCGGTGCCTGCACCTGGGCATCCGTGGCCCGCTCTACTCCGAGCGGGACCTCACCGATGACGCAGGCCCTCGGCTTCACCGTGGTGCGGCAGCTGACGAGATGGAGGACATCGGGTGGCGCGGGGTGGTGGAGCGGATGAGGACGCGACTCGGAGTCGCGCCGACGGGCCGGTGTACGTCTCGCTCGACATCGACGTGCTCGACCCGCGTTCGCTCCCGGGACCGGCACGCCCGAGGCCGGCGGGCTGACCTAGCGCGAGCTGCTGCACGTGCTGCGGGCGCTGCGCGAGTTCAACGTCGTCGGTGCCGACATCGTCGAGGTGGCGCCGGCCTACGACCACGCCGAGATCACGGGCATCGCCGCCGTCGCACGCGGCGTACGAGCTGATCAGCGCCATGGCACGGACCTGAAGCGGTCGTCGCCTCGACCGGGCAACGCGCTCAGCTCTCCTGCAGCTCGCTCCTCAGCTTCAGGACGGTCGTGCCGTCCTCCTGCTCGATGACGTAGGCCGGGTTGTCGTCGCTGCCGTTGCGGGTGATCTTCTCGCCCTTGCTCTGGCGCGTGACCTTCTCCTGGTGGACCTCGGTGACCTTGCCGGACGCCGTGCTGCTGCCCCACTTCCAGGACACCTCGCTGCCGCTGCGGATCATGGCTCTCCTCTCCGGGTCTCCCGGCGCTCGCCCGGGGACTGTGCCACAGAACTACCCCGCATGTGGAGGTCTCAGACCCTCGACCTCATCATGGCGTTCGCCCCGGATCGCGATGAGCGCGGGGCCGGTTGACGGGCCGCGCGCGGGCCGACACGGTGAGCCCATGACGGCGAGGCACGACTGGCGTACGTGGGCAGGTCCGGGCATCGCCTTCGGCGGCGACTACAACCCCGAGCAGTGGCCGCGCGAGACCTGGGACGAGGACGTCGCGCTGATGCGCGAGGCCGGCGTCACCTTCGTCTCGCTCGGGATCTTCTCGTGGTCGCACCTGCAGCCGGCGCCGGACCGCTGGGAGTTCGGCTGGCTGGACGAGATCATGGACCTGCTCCACGCGAACGGCATCGCGGTCGACCTGGCCACCGCCACCGCGTCCCCGCCTCCGTGGTTCTCCCACCGCTTCCCCGAGAGCCTCCCGGTGCGCGCGGACGGCACCCGGCTGTGGCAGGGCAGCCGGCAGGCCTGGTGCCCCAGCTCGACGGTGTTCACCGAGCACGCCACCGCGCTCGCCGAGCAGGTCGCGAGGCGGTACGCCGAGCACCCCGCGCTGACGATGTGGCACGTCTCCAACGAGTACGGCTGCCACAACGTGCCCTGCCACTGCGACACCTGCGCGGCGGCGTTCCGGGCCTGGCTCCTCGCCCGGTACGGCGAGGTCGACGGGGTGAACGAGGCCTGGGGCACGGCGTTCTGGAGCCAGCACTACGGCGACCTCGAGGAGATCGTGCCCCCGCGCACCGTGCCGACCTTCGCCAACCCGGGCCAGGTCCTCGACTACCGACGCTTCCAGTCCGACGCCCTGCTGGGGCAGTACCGCGCCGAGCTCGAGGTGCTGCGCCGCGTCACCCCCGACGTGCCGGTCACGACCAACTTCATGACCAACGACCACTTCCGCCACCTCGACTACGCCGCCTGGGCCGAGCACGTCGACGTGCTGTCCACCGACCACTACGTCGTCGGCGCGCTGGCCGACCCCGAGGCCGAGCTGGCCTTCACCGCCGACCACACCCGCGGCCTCGCCGGCGGCGACCCTGGCTGCTGATGGAGCACTCCACGAGCGCGGTCAACTGGCAGCCCGTCAACGTGGCCAAGCGGCCCGGGCAGATGATGCGCCACAGCCTCGGGCACGTGGCCCGGGGTGCCGACGCCCTCGGCTTCTTCCAGTGGCGGGCCTCGCGCGCCGGGGCGGAGAAGTTCCACTCCGGGCTGGTGCCGCACGCAGGCACCGACTCTCGGCTCTGGCGCGAGGTCGTCGAGCTGGGCGCGGTCGCAGGCCGTCTCGCCGAGGTGCGGGGCAGCCGGGTCGACGCCGACGTGGCCCTGCTGTGGGACCACCACGCCGACTGGGCCTGCGACCAGGAGGCCCACCCCAGCTCGGAGGTCCGCTACGGCGATGTCGCCCACGACCTGCACGCGTCGTTGCGGCGCCAGGGCGTGACCGTCGACGTCGTACCGGTCAGCGACGCCGTCGCAACCACGCCCGACCTGACCGCCTACCGCATCGTGCTGGTGCCCACCCTCTACCTCACCAGCGACGCCACCGCGGCGGCGGTGCAGGCCGCCGCCGACGCGGGGGCCCACGTGGTGGTGACCTACTTCTCCGGCATCGTCGACGAGCGCGACCACATCCGTCTCGGCGGCTACCCAGGCGCGTTCCGCGACCTGCTCGGCGTCCGCGTCGAGGAGCTCGCCCCCGTGCCGTCCGGGGTGCGTCTCACCCTCGACGACCGCCTCGTCGCCGGTGCCCACGCCACGACCTGGGCCGAAGACCTCACCTGCACCGACGCCGAGGCCGTCACCTCCTTCGTCGACGGACCAGTGCCCGGCGTCGCCGCGGTCACGCGCCGCGGCCCGGCGGACGCTCAGGGGGCGGGTGGCGCCGCCTGGTACGTCGCCACCCGTCTCGACGCCTCCGGGACCGACGCCCTGCTGGGCCGGGTGCTGTCCGAGGCCGGGGTGGAGCCCGTGGCCGACGTCCCGGTCGGCGTCGACGTCGCCCGACGTCGCGGCGCAGACCGGACCTGGCTCTTCGTGGTGAACCACACCGACGCGGAGATCGACGTCGACGTCACCGGTCACGACCTCGTGAGCGGGCGTGACGTGGGTCCGCTGTCCCTGGCCGCCGGCGGGTGCGCGGTGGTCCGGGAGGGCTGAGGCGAGCCCGTCGTCGCGGGCCGGTGGGGAGCGCTCCCTACCATCGGGGGGTGAGCACCCCTGTCGACCCCACCGCCTGGGGCGAGGCCGAGCGACGGCTCCGGCAGGCGGTCGTGATCTGGCTGGTGGCGCTGGCGACGTACTTCCTGGCCGTCTTCCACCGCTCGTCACTGGCCGTCGCCGGGCTCATGGCGACCGAGCGCTTCGACATCAACGCCTCGCAGCTGGCGACCTTCGCGGTGCTCCAGCTGCTGGTCTACGCCGCGATGCAGATCCCGGTGGGCCTGCTCGTCGACCGCTTCGGCCCGCGGTCGGTGCTGCTCACCGGCGCGGTGGTGCTGACGCTGGCGCAGGTCGGCTTCGCGCTGGCCGAGAGCTACCCGGTGGCGCTGCTGGCGCGCTTCTTCGTCGGCATGGGCGACGCCATGACGTTCATCTGCGTGCTCCGCCTGGTGAACTCGTGGTTCACCCCCCGGCGCATCCCGCTCATCACCCAGCTCACCGGCGTCATCGGTCAGGGCGGGGCCATCGTGGCCGCGGTGCCCATGACCTGGGCGCTGGGCCGCCTGGGGTGGACCGGGGCCTACCTGCTCGCCGCCTCCGTCGGGGTGCTGGTGACCCTCGGGCTGCTGCTGCTCGTGCACGACCAGCCCGGGGAGCGGTCGCGGCGCGGCGCGACGATGTCGGTGCCGGCCATCCGGGCCAGCCTGGGCGCCTCCTGGGAGCACCCCGGCACCCGGCTCGGCTTCTGGATGCACTTCTCGACCCAGTTCAGCGCCACCACCCTCGGTCTGCTGTGGGGCTACCCGTTCCTCGTGCGCGGGGAGGGGCTCAGCGAGGCGACTGCCGGCGTCCTGCTGACGATCATGGTGGTCGCGGTGATCTCCGCCGGGCCCGTCCTCGGCTGGCGCATCACCGTGCAGCCCTGGCAGCGCTCCACGCTGGTGCTGGGCATCGTCGCTGCCATCGTCGCGGTGTGGACGGTCGTGCTCGCGTGGCCCGGCAACGCCCCGCTGCCGCTGCTGGTGCTGCTCGTGGTGGTCACCGGCGTCGGCGGACCGGCCTCGATGATCGGCTTCGACCTCGGCCGCACCTCCAACCCCGCGGAGCGGCTGGCCTCGGCCACCGGCATCATCAACCAGGGCGGCTTCTACGCCAGCCTCCTGCTGGTCGCCGCGATCGGGCTCATCCTCGACTGGCGCACCCCGGGCGACTCGACGGCGTACACGCCCGAGGCGTTCCGCTGGGCGATGTCGTTCCAGTACCTGCTCTGGGGCCTCGGGCTGCTCCAGATCTGGCGCTACCGCCACAAGGCGCGGGCCCGCTACCTCGACGACGACCCCGAGCTGTGGGGCGAGCTGCGGCGCCGGGCGAGCCGCGGCTCGCGTCGGCCGGGACGGGCCGGCTCCCGCTGAGCGGTGTGCCACGACCCGTGGAGGGGGAGGGTGGACCCATGAGCGACTCCACCGCCCCCACCGCCCCCACCGTCACCCCCGTCGTGGTCGTCACCGGAGCCAACGGCCTGGTCGGCTCCCGGGTCTGCGCCGCGCTCTCGGACCGCGGCTGGCCGCGATCCGCGCCGTGGTGCGCCGTGCGGGCACCTCGCCCTCCCTGCCCGACCTGGAGGAGCACGTCGGTGACTTCGCCGACCCCGACCTCGCCGCCCGCGTCACCGCCGGCGCGACCGCCGTCGTGACGACCGTCCACCCGCTCGGGGGCGACGACGAGGCCCAGCGGAGCGTGGCCGTCGAGGGCACCCCGGTCATCGCCCGCGCCGCTCGCGACAACGGTGTCGCCTGGCTCGTGCACGTCTCCACCGCCGCCGTCTACGACCGGTCGCCGTCGGCCGGCGACGTCGACGAGGACTCCGCCCTGGTCGGCGACGACAGCGACGTCTACGCCACCACCAAGCGCGACACCGATGCGGCTCTGGCCGAGGTCGACGGCATCACCCGGGTGCTGCTGCGACCGCCCGCCATCCTCGGCGTGGGAGAGACCTCGATCTGGAACAGCGTCCGTCCCGCCCAGATCCGTGACGACGCGTCGGAGCGGAGCGCCGTGGCCGCGAAGTCCTTCGCCTGGGTGCACGTCGACGACCTCGCGAGGCTGGCTGCCGACGTCGCCACCGGCCGCGTCGCCCCCGCCGACGACCCCGATCGCGGACCGGTCGGGGGTGGCTGCACCCCGGTCAACGTGGCCGCCGGCACCGGCACCCAGCGCGACTACCTCGGCGCGGTCACCGGGGCCCTGGGGCTCGAGCCCGTGTGGGAGGACGGCGAGGCCTGGACCGGCGAGCTCGTCTCCGAGCGTGCCCGCCGCTGGGGCTGGACCCCGCAGATGGACCTCGACGCCGCCCTGGCCGAGCTCGCGGCCGGTCTGCGCGCGGAGGCGGAGGACCGTGGCTGACCCCCGCAGCTCCGGCGTCACGGGCGCCGCGCTCGCCGAGGCGGACCAGCTGCTCGCCGAGCGCGAGGCCCGGCTGGTCGACCAGCTCGCCACGCTCACCGCCGCCCCGGCCGAGATGGGCAACATCTCCTTCGGCAAGCGGGTCGGGGAGGGCACGAACATGGCGGTCGACCGGCTGACGGCGGTGTCGGCCCAGGAGGAGCTGCTGACGATGCTCGACGACGTGCGCCGGGCGCGGGAGCGGGTCGTGGACGGCAGCTACGGCGTGTGCGAGGTCTGCGGGACCCCCATCCCGGCCGGGCGGCTCGAGGCCCGGCCGTGGGCCGCTCGCTGCCTGCAGCACGCCTGAGCCTGGACGACGAAGGGCCATGGCGGTGATGACTTCCTCCTCTCCGCCGTCCGCGCTCCGCGGAGTTGACTGGGTTGAGAGCAGGACGCGGTCCCGCGTCCGGCCGGTCGGGAGGAGCTGTCATGGTGGTCACGGAGTCGCCGATCCCACCCCCGTGGTTGCGGGGTGCGTTCCACGAGCTCGGCGCCGAGGAGTGCCACGACCTGCTGACGCAGAAGAGGGTCGGCCGCGTCGCGTTCTGGAGCGATGAGGGGCCGACGGTCTTCCCGGTCAACTACGTCGCCGACGACGAGGGCATCCGCTTCCGCACCTCGCCCTACGCCCGCATCGCCCGGCACGGTAGCGGGTCGGTGGTCGCCTTCGAGGTGGACGAGACCGACGAGCACACCGAGTCGGGCTGGAGCGTGCTGGTGCGTGGTCCGGTCGAGCTCGTGCTCGGTCACCCGCCCGGACCCCAGCCGGCGCCGTGGCCCGAGGGTGTCCGGTCGGTCCTGGTCCGCGTCCGCGCCACCACCATCACCGGGCGCCGAGTGCTGGGGCACTGAGCGCCCACCGAGCGCCCACCGAGCGCCGCAGGACCGGCCCCCGGGCGACCTGGCTCCGAGGGGCCTTCCCCCAGGGCCGTCCGTGTTCCAATGGGCGCCATGAGCGGTGCACCGAACGAACCGGACCGGATCCGGGTCTACCTCCTCGACGACCACGAGGTGGTGCGTCAGGGCATCCGCACCATGCTGGAGGCCAGCGGACGCGTCACGGTCGTGGGCGAGTCGGACTCCGCGGAGGAGGCGATCAGCCGCATCCCGGCCGTGCAGCCCGACGTGGCCGTGCTCGACGTACGCCTGCCCGACGGGTCGGGCATCGAGGTCTGTCGGGCGATCCGCTCGGTCGACCCCACGCTCAAGGCGCTCATCCTCACGTCGTACGACGACGACGAGGCGCTCTTCAGCGCCATCATGGCCGGCGCCATGGGCTACGTGCTCAAGGACGTCAAGCGCGGCGACCTGCTCCGAGCCGTCGAGCGCGTCCACGAGGGACACTCGCTCATCGACCCCTCGCTGGTCACCCGCGTCCTCGACCGGGTGCGCAACGGCCCCCGGGTCGCTCCCGAGCTCGAGGGGTTGACCGAGCAGGAGCTGGTCCTGCTCGGACACGTGGCCGAGGGGCTGACCAACCGGCAGATCAGCGAGCAGATGTTCTTGTCCGAGAAGACGGTGAAGAACTACGTCTCCCAGCTGCTGGGCAAGCTCGGCCTCGAGCGCCGGACCCAGGCCGCGGTGCTGGCCACCAGGCTGCTGGGCCCGGACGGACCCCGTGGCCACTGACCCGGCCGAGGTCGAGGCCCGGCTCCGCGGGCTGCTGCGCGCCACCAGCAGCATCGTGGGCGAGCTGTCGCTCGCGGCGGTGCTGCGCCGCATCGTCGAGGCGGCGCGCGTCCTGCTCGACATGGAGTTCGGCGCGCTCGGGGTGATCGCGGCCAACCGGCACGGGCTCGACGAGTTCGTCCACGCCGGGCTCGACGACGCCACGGTCGCAGCGATCGGCCACCTGCCCACCGGTCAGGGGCTGCTGGGCGCCCTCATCGAGGACCCCCGCCCGATTCGGCTGCGCCGTATCGGTGATGACGTCCGTTCCACCGGGTTCCCGGCCCACCACCCCCCGATGGCGAGCTTCCTGGGGGTGCCGGTGCTCGTGCGGGGGACCGTCTTCGGCAACCTCTACCTCTGCGGCCTGCAGCCCCGGGACTTCAGCGACGACGACGTCGAGCTGGTCACCGCCCTGGCCGCGACCGCCGGCATCGCCATCGAGAACGCCCGGCTCTTCGAGGAGGCGCGCCGACGCCAGACCTGGCTGGAGGAGACCAGCGAGCTGACGCGCGAGCTGCTCAGCGGACACGCCGAGGACTCCGCCGAGCTCATCGCGCGCACCGTGCTCCGGCTCGCCGCCGCGGACCGGGTCGTGGTGTGGTCCCTGCCGGACCCGGTCGCGGCGTCGACCGGGGCTTCGCCCGTGGCGCCGGACGGGGCGCCGGACGGGGCGTCGCTCGAGGGTCCGACGGCGCTGGTGCCGGTCGCCGAGGTGGGGGACGGGCGGCCGCCGATGGCGTCGGCCGACGAGGCGGCGCTGGCCGGCTGGGCCCTTGCCCGGGGCGCGGCGGTCCGGCGCGACGAGGACGGCGAGCTCGAGGTGGTCGCCACGGGAGGTCTGTCGTCGCCGCCCCCGCTCCTCACCCGCGACCGGGACCGGGACCGCGCGCTGTTCGTCGTCCCCCTCGTGGGCTCCCGGCAGCGTCGGGACGTGCTCGTCGTCAGCCGGGCGCCGGGCAAGCGGGGGTTCGCCGCCGGTGACGTCTCCACCGCGCTGACCTTCGCCGGCCACGTGTCGCTGGCCCTGGAGGTGGCCACCAGGCAGCGCGACCAGGAGCGCATCCAGCTGCTGGAGGAGCGGGCTCGGATCGCGCGGGACCTGCACGACCACGTCATCCAGCAGCTCTTCGCCGCCGGCATGACCGTCCAGGGTGTCACCGCGTCCCTCGGCGACGGTCCGCAGGCGGAGCTGCTCGACCGGGTCGTGGACCTCGTCGACGACGCCGTCGGCCAGATCCGCACCTCGATCTTCCAGCTGCGCGCGCAGCCGCGCGACGCGGGAGGCCTGCGCACGAGCGTGCTGGCGACGGTCGCGGCGGTGCGTCCGACCCTCCGGTTCGCGCCGCACGTGCGCTTCGAGGGACCCGTCGAGACGGTCAGCGACGCCGACCTCACCCGCGACGTGCTGGCGGTGGTCCGCGAGTCGCTGTCCAACGTGGCCCGGCACGCGCACGCCTCCGTGGTGACGCTGACGGTGAGCGCCGGAGAGGGTCGGCTGTCGGTCACCGTGATCGACGACGGTGTCGGGCTCGACGGCGCCGACGGCGCCGACGCCGCTGACGGGCCCGGGGGTGCACAACGGCGCAGCGGGCTCGCCAACCTCGAGGACCGGGCCCGGGAGCGCGGGGGGTCGATGCACCTCGGTGGGTCCGGGGACGAGGCTCGGGGCGGGACCAGCGTGTCCTGGTGGGTCCCGCTCCTCTGAGTCGCGCCGGTCAGCGACGACCGCCCGGCGCCACCATCACTGGACACGCGGCGTGCTCGACGACCGCCCGGCTCACGGAACCGAGGAAGAGGTCCCACACGCTGCGGTGGTGGGCTCCGACCACCAGCAGACGGCTGCGACGCGACTCCTCGACGAGGTGACCGGCGGCGGGGCCGCGGGCCAAGGTGAGCTCGACGATGACGTCGGGGTACTTCTCCCGCATCCCGGCGACCGCCTCCGACAGCGCGAGGCGGTGCAGCGGGAGGTCGTCGAGCTCCTCGTCGAGGGCAACGTCGGGATCGTCGCGGTAGGGCAGCGACGGCACGCAGTGGACGACGCGGAGCGGGAGCTGTCGCAGCGAGGCCTGAGCGAAGGCGAGCTCCACGGCGGCCCGCGACCGGACGCTGTCGTCGGCCCCGACCACCACCCCGCGTTCCACCTCCGGGACGGACGCTGCGCCGACGCCCTCGCTGACGCTTTCCTGGGCGGGTGCTCGGTCCGGTTCGGGGCGCACCACGAGGACCGGGCAGACGCTGTGGTGGGTGATCCACAGGCTCGTCGACCCCAGCAGCAGGCTGCGCATCCCCCCGCGACCACGGGAGCCGACGACGAGCAGCGACGCCTGAGCCGACACCGTCGAGAGCTTCTCCCGGGCGTCGTGGGTGCTGAGGCTGGTCGAGACCGTCATCGTGGGGTGGCTCCCGGCGGCCCGCGCCCGGGCGTCGCGGAGCACACGCTCCGCGAGGCCCCGCAGGGTGGCGGTGACGTCCCGCGAGGGGAGCACCGGCCCCATCGCGGACGGGTAGGGCTCATAGCAGTGCAGCACGTGGAGGGGGCGGCGCTCCCGGGCGGCCACGTCGCAGGCGGCGTCGAGGGCCCGGTGGCTGTGGTCGGAGCCGTCGACGCCGACCACCACCGCTCCGTTGGGTACAGGCTCGTTCATCGTCCTCACCCCGCCGGCTCAGCGCAGCCAGGCGTTGTCGTGGACGACCGGGAGACTCGCCCACCAGGTCCCCAGACCCAGGGTGCGGCCGGCGCCGAGTGCCGTGATCAGCAGCAGGACGCCCGCGTAGACGAGGTGGTCGTCCATGAAGAGGTTGTTGGCGGGAGGCAGGACCGCGGTCCACATCAGCACGAGCATCAGCGCACCGCTGACGGCGGCGATGCGCATCGCGACGCCGAGCATGAGGGCGGCGCCGATCCCACCCAGGCCGATCATGAAGAGCCAGTCGGCCCAGGCGGCGCCGGCGATGCCCTGGTAGAGCCCGGCGAAGGGTCCGGCCGTGGCGAAGGACAGGAAGCCCTCGGTCGGGCTGCCACCCTGGATCCAGGCGTCGGCGCCGGCGGTCTCGTGCCCGAGGCCGAAGGTCTTGTCGAGGAAGGCCCAGAGGAAGATCCAGCCCAGGGCCAGGCGCAGACCGGCCGCCACCAGGAGCACGCCGCTCGACGTCGAGGCGTCCTCGTGCCTGGTGTCCCCGCTGGTCTCGTGGTCGTGGCGCAGGCCGTGAACGGCCTCGGAGACGCCGTGACGCGTCGTCTCGGTGCTGCGGGTGCTTGCCCCGTCGGTGGTGTGGCTCATGGCGGTCTCCTCGGTGGACGGTGCTCATTGACATCTCGAGCATCGGCCCGCACCGGGCTCGCCCGTCAGGGCTGCCCGTCGTCACCCGTGGTGCCAGAGGTCATCGCGGCCAGATGACCTCCGGCCATACCGGCGCCGTACCGGTGCCGTACCGGTCCCACGTCGCTCAGTCGACCGGGACGTCGGCCAGCTCCACGTCGACCAGCAGCTCGTCGGCCAGCGCCTCCAGCGCTCCGCGAAGATCCTCCGTGGACGCGGTGGTGGAGGCAACGAGCACGGCGTGCGCCTCGAAGAGCGTCCCGCCCGCCATGGGGGCGTCGCGGACCTCGGTCGCCAGCTCCTCGACGCTGACGCCGCGCTCGGCCAGCAGCGAGGAGATGCTGGCGACGATCCCGGGCCGGTCGGCTCCGACCAGGTCCAGCGTGAGGCGGGTGGGTTCGGCCACGTCCGGGGAGTCGGTGTGCTCGACCACGACGCTCAGCCCGGTCGAGGACAGCGCCTCGAGGGCCGTGACGAGGGCGTCGACGGCACCGTCGGGGACTCCGACCTCGACCACACCGGCGAACTTGCCGGCCAGCCGGGCCATCCGGCTGCGCTCCCAGCTTGCGGCGTGGGCGTCGAGCGTGGCCGAGACTGCGGAGACCAGACCGGGGCGGTCGTCCCCCAGGACGGTGAGGACGAGGGTTGCCATGGACGCAGGGTAGTGGTCCGCGGGCCCCGCAGGTCGACGGCTCGACCCCGCCGGCGCTGGTGCTGGCTACCGGGCGGACCTGCGTTTCGGGCGCCGACCGGCTCGACGGGGGAACGAGTCGGCCGACGCACCTCCAGTCTGACGGTCGCGCGCGGCCGGCGCGCG
Source organism: uncultured Actinomycetota bacterium (assembly GCA_963762755.1). GTDB lineage: Bacteria > Actinomycetota > Actinomycetes > Propionibacteriales > Nocardioidaceae > Marmoricola_A. The sequence goes on from CAVXMH010000023.1 coordinate 276,688, forward strand.
GTGCAGGCGTACGAACTTGCCTAGTGCTCGCGCGCTATTCAACCTGTTCAACCGACCAGGACAGTCGTCCTACCGCGTGGGGGTCAGGCTCGCCCCGGGCTCTCCGGGCAGCCACAGCAGCACCTCGGTCCCGCCCTCGGGCCGACGACCGACCGACCAGGTCCCGCCGGCGATCTGGGCTCGGTCCTGCATGCTCGCCAGGCCGAGGTGGCCGGCCGCACCTGTCGCCTGGTCGGCGGGGATGCCGATGCCGTCGTCGCGCACGCGGACCTCGATGCCACCGTCGCGGCGACGCACGCTCACCCGGACGCGGTGCGCGTGCGCGTGCTTGCGGGCGTTGATCAACGCCTCACGAGTGATGCGGTGGGCCACTCGGAGGGTCGTCACGGGCACGTCGCTCCGGACGTCGGGCTCCGCCTCGGTGACCACGTCCACCTCGGTGCTGCTGTGGTCGAAGATCTCTCGGGCGGTCTCACGCAGGGCCGCGGCCAGGCCGTGGCCGAGGTCGACCGGGGTGAGGTCGAACAGGAGCGTGCGGAGCCGGTCGGTGGCCCCGGTGACGGTGGTCCGCAGCGGCTCGACGTACTCGAGGAGGTGAGGGGCGTCGGCGGCGATGCGTCGCGAGAGCAGTCCCAGACGCAGGTCGACCGCTGCCAGCGACTGCACCGAGTCGTCGTGCACCTCGGCCGCGATGTGGGCCCGCTCCGCGTCCTGCGCGTCCACGAGCCGGGTGAGCAGGTGGCGTCGCTGCTCGGCGAGGTCGCGCAGCGCCTCCTCGGCGACGACCCGGTCGGAGAGGTCGCGTTGCACGGTGGCCAGCGCGAAGGGCTCGCCGGTCTCCGGGTCGCGGATCAGGAAGCTGGCGATCTGCACCGGGATGGCCGGGCCGCCCCGCAGGTCCCGCAGGGTCGACTCGCCCTCCCACGACCCGTGCGCGATGACCGCCGGCTGCTCGACCCGCAGCGACCGCTCCAGGCCCTCCTCGGTCAGGTAGTCCGCGATCCGGGTGGTGGTCACGTCGACGTCGGGGTCCAGGCCGACCATGACCCGACCGGGCGGGTTCACGTAGAGCACCGTGCCGTCCAGGGCGGCGATCGCGATGAACTCCGGGCACGCGTCGACCAGCATCTTGAAGCGCACCAGCTCCACGTTGGCCGCCCGCAGCGCCTGTTCGGCCGACCGCAGCTCGGTGACGTCCTGCGCCACCCACACCGTGCCCAGGGGCTGGTGCGACTCTGGGTGGAAGATGTGGAAGGCCTCGGTGCGCGCGACAGTGCTCCTGCCGTCGCCGTCGCCGCCGTCGCCGCCGTCGCCGCCGCCGTCGTCGTCGCGCAGCGTGAGGTCCCCACGCCACCGTCCCCGGGCGGCGAGGCTCCGCTCCACCTCCGCGGCGACGTCCTCGACGACGGAGGAGCCGAGGATGTCGTGCATGGTCCGCCCCACCCACCGCTCAGCCCCCACCGCAGCGACGCGCGCGTTGACGTAGGTCGCCACCGAACGGGTGTCGGTCATCGCGATCAGGTCGCTCGTGGCGTCGGCCAGGGCCTTGAACTTCATCTGCTCCTCGAGCGCCTCTCGCTGCGACTGCAGCAGCAGGGCGTTGTCGAGGGCCATCGCGACCCGTTCGGCCACGTCGACGGCGAAGTCGACGTCCCTGTCGTGGAAGCGGGGCGTCTCGTTGCGGCGTACGAGGTCGAGCGCACCCAGCAGGACCCCCCGGGCGCGCAGCGGCACCCGCAGCACCGAGTGCACCCCGGTCTCCCGAAGCCAGGACGCCATGAACGTGTCGCCGTACAGGCTGCGGGCGGCGTCCTCGTCGAGGTCGAGGTGGCGGGCCCGGTCGATGCCCTCGGTCAGGCGCCGGTCAATCGTGAGCTGCTCGGGGGAGGCCCGTTCCCGGGCGGGTCGCAGCTGATCACCGTCGACGGTCCGGGCAGTGACGAAGCCGGCCAGCCGCATCGCGTCGGAGGCGCCCTCCAGGAGCCACACCGCCCCCGAGGACGTGGTGCCGGCGGCGGCGGCCGTCACCGCGGTGTCCAGCAGGGCGGGCGGGTCGACGACGTTGCGGGCGAGGGCCGTGTCGAGCTCCACCAGCGACCGGAGGCGACGCTCGTGGTCCTGCGCCTCGGTCTCGAGGCGTCGTTGGTCGGTGAGGTCGCTGACGACGCCGAGGGCTCCGGCCGGGTCCCCGTCGCGCGGGTCCAGCGGCTGCAGGAAGGTCTCGAGGACGCGACCGTTGATCTCGCGGGTGAACGCGAAGGTCTCACCTGCGAGCACCCTTCTGATGGTGACGAGGAAGTCCTGGTCGTCGGCGTAGACCTCGAAGAGGTCCAGGCCGACCATCTCGCCCGCTCTCAGTCCGAGCTGGGCCAGGCCGGGCCCCTCGGACATGGTGCAGGTCCCGCGGGCGTCGAAGGCGTAGACGATCGAGGGCGTCGTGCGCAGCCACGCCCGGGGAGCGTCATGCTCGGTCTCCACGCTGCCGGGTCTCAGGGGGCCGACGCCCCGGCGGCGCGCGCCGCCAGTGAGGCGAGGGCGGACATGGCGGCGGGGGAGGCCAGCACCACCTCGCCGCGGGCACAGCGCTCCAGCACCTCGACGAGGTCGGTCCCGGCATGTCCCTTGGTGACGAACCCGGTGACCCCGGCCAGGAGCAGGTCCTCCAGGGTCGCCGCCGCCGTCTGCCCGGAGATGGCCACCACGACCGGAGCGGGGCGCAGCCGAGCGAGTGCGGCGGCGGCCACCGCGCCGCCCGCAGTCATCTGGACGTCGATGAGCACGAGGTCGGCACGCTTATCGCGCGCTACGTCGACGACGTCGAGACCGTTGCTCACCGATCCCACGACGTCGAAGCCCGGCTCGCCCTCGATGACGTTGACCACGGCCGACAGGACGGTCGCGTGGTCGTCGGCGATCACCACGCGGACCGCGCGACTGGCGTTCATGTGCCCTCCGCTCCTGCCCTGGGGTCCCACGATCCGATGGTGGAGCCCTCCGCTGGAAGGTGCACGCGTACCGCAATCGGCCTAGTGCCTGCATACTAGGAGCTCGTGTCGCTCCAGAATCAACGAGGGGGTCGTCTGCATGTCCCACGGTGACGAGCCCGCGGGAGCGGCGGGACCCGATGTGACGACCGCGGACGACGACGTCGACCCGCCCGTCCGCGTCCTGGTCGTCGACGACCACGAAGTGCTCAGCGGCAGCCTCGCCCTGGTCGTGGGCGCCGAGGCCGACATGGAGACCGTCGGGGTCGCGCGCGACCTGGCCGAGGCGCGCCGCCAGGTCGCCGAGCACCAGCCCGACGTCATCCTGCTCGACCGCCGGCTGCCCGACGGCGACGGCATCGAGGCCATCAGCGAGCTGCGCACACTGAGCCCGGAGTCGAAGGTGGTCGTCCTCACCGCCAGCGACACCGACCAGGTGCTGGTGCAGGCGATCGAGGCCGGTGCGTCGGGGTTCCTCTCCAAGAGCAGAGGGCTGGGCGAGGTCATCGGAGCGGTCCGGGCCGCGGCGGCCGGGGAGGCCGTCATCTCCGGGGAGCTCCTCTCGCGCCTGCTGCCCAAGCTGACCCGCAGCTCCGGACCCGTGGTGGAGCTGACGCCCCGGGAGCAGGACGTCCTCGAGCTGCTGGCCGACGGCAAGTCCAACGCCGCGATCGCCTCCGACCTCTTCGTCAGCGTGCACACCGTGCGCAACCACGTCGCGAACCTCTCGGCCAAGCTCGGCGCCCACAGCAAGCTGGAGGCGCTCTCCATCGCGGTGCGCCGCGGCCTGCTCCCCGACGCCTGAGGAGCTGCCGGCGGCGTTCGTCCCGCGGTGGTACCGATGCACCACCGCGAAAGGGTTCGTGCGGCCCTGTCGACGTCGGTCGGGTGTCACGCACACTGGTCGAGGCGCCTGGGAGAGCGCCCTGGTGGGAGGCCCTTGGGAGGGGGCCACCCCATGTCCGGCGGACAACGCCGCGACGACTCCGGTGCCCCCGCACCGACCGTCGCGGCGCCGCCGGGGCCCCGTTGGCCCGTCAGGCCGAGCCGCTCGGGCTGATCCCGCTCGACTGGTTGCGCTGCGGGGGAGTGAACCGTCACCGATGGGGCAGAGTCCCACGTCGGGGCGATCGGAGCCGCCGACGTACTCGACTCGGAGGGAGCACGTCATGGGAGCACTCAGCCAGCTGGTCTCGCGTTTCGCCGGAGGACGCCGCGCCGGCGGCCGCCCGACCGGAGCGACCGGAGCGAGTGGCGGCGCAGGCGCGCGCGGTGGCCGCACGCAGGACGAGGCCATCGGCCGCGGCGTCCGCTCGGCCCTCGGCAAGCTGCGCAAGCGCTGACGGCCGACGCGCGGTTCGACACCCGCGAAGGAGAACGCGGCGACACGCGACCGGGATCACACGCACGACGTGGTCTCGGTCACGAATCGCGCCCTCGATTTGAGACGAGGGCGGGGATGTGGCGTACTGGAGGGGTTGCTTGCTTGCACAAGCAAGCGGATCTCGGATCCAGATGCCACCCGGGAACGATGACCCTACCCGCCCAGGTCGGTCGCTGTACGTGAACACAAGTCGGTAGGGACCCGTGGGGTGAGGACCCCATTCCGCCATGTCGACTCGTCGAACCGCCATCGGGCGCACACTCGGGATGACCGTGGCGACCACCCTGGTCGCCGCCCCCGCCGCCCTCGCCGTGGGTGAGCACCCCGTCGCCGAAGTGGCCGCCACCCTGGGATCCACCCTGATCGACGCCGAGACCGGTCTCGGCGACCCCGCCCTGGGCTCCGCCGCGGCGGCGAACGTCTCCGACGTGTCCGTCCGACCCGCCATCGCGGAGAAGATATTGGACCGCGACTCGCGGGTGTCCCGCTCCGGGACCCGCCTGGTGACTGCGGTGAGCCAGGAGCCCCAACCGGTCGCCACCCCCGTGGTCATCCGCGAGGAGGTGCGTTGGGTGCTCCCGGTCAGCAGCTACGACCTGACCGGTCGCTTCGGGTCCGTCAGCGGACTGTGGTCCAGCAGCCACACCGGGCTGGACTTCGCCGCACCCACCGGTACGCCGATCCGCTCCGTCGCGGACGGCGTCGTCACCGAGGCCGGCTACGACGGCTCCTACGGCTACAAGACCGTCGTCACGCTGCCCGACGGCAGCGAAGCGTGGTACTGCCACCAGAACGAGCTCGGCGTCAGCAAGGGCCAACGGCTCGCGGCCGGCGAGGTTCTCGGGTACGTCGGCGCGACCGGCAACGTGACCGGCTCGCACCTCCACCTCGAGATCCGTCAGGGCGAGCAGCCCGTGGACCCGGCGTCCTTCCTGGCCGCGCAGGGCATCGCTCCCTGACCGGTCCCACCAGCTCGCCGGTAGCGCCAGGCACCTCTCGCGTGTGGGTACGTGACACGCCTGGTGCGCAGGATGACGACAGGGGCCGTCCCCGCCACGTGGCGGGGACGGCCCCTTCGTCGTACGTCGGCCGCTGAGTCCTCGGGCAGGCGCTCAGCCGTCCGCGAGCGCCCGGTCCTCGAGAACCCGCTCCTGGATGCGGGCCCGCGCGCGCTCGGCGCTGCGCCGCTGTGCCGCCGTGATCGCGCTGGTGATGAAGTCGCGGTAGTAGGCCAGGATGCGGTTGCGCGGGATGTCCGGGTTGTGCAGCGACCAGCGGCAGAACGACTCACTGATCCCGGAGATGGCGTTGGCGAAGGCCTGCAGCTCCTCGGCGTCGAGGCCGGGGGCGTACTCGCCGGCGAGCAGGCCGAGCTTGTCGACGGTGGAGAACCGCAGCTGCGACAGCTGGACGGCCAGGTCACCGCTCTCGCCGACGGCGCCGCTGAAGAGCAGCGCCCAGCGGCTCGGCTGGTCGAAGAGCAGGTCGAAGAGCAGGTTGCCACCGCGCTCGACGAAGGTGGCCAGGTCGCCGTGCGAGGCGAGGTGAGCCGCGGTGAGCGAGGCCTCGAACTCCTCGCGGGCGCGCATCGCGCAGGCGAGGAAGAGGCCCTCCTTGCTGCCGAAGTGCTGGTAGACGATCGGCCGGCTGACGCCGGCCCCGCGGGCGATGTCCTCGACCGAGACCTTGTCGTAGCCGCGGGTCGTGAAGATCGCCTCGGCGACGTCGAGGAGCTGGGTGCTGCGTTCGTCGTGGGACATCCGGGTCGTTGCCATTGAGTTCCCCCATGATCGTGGAGATCGGTTCTGAGTCTAACGAGAGCGGGCGTGCCGGGTGACGCCTCGGCTGAGGCGGGAGAGGAGGTCCGGGGCGCGACGGGGGTCCGCGCCCCGGACCGGCTGGGGTCAGACCAGGCGACGGCGGAGGAACAGCGTCCCGCCGGCCGCGGAGAGCAGCCCGAGGGCCGCCAGCCCGCGGGCGAGGTTGCGGCCGCCCTCGCCGTCCTCGCCCCCGATCTCGAAGGTGTACGCCGCCAGACCGACCGCGCCCTCGGGGGCTCCGACGATCATCTCCTCCTCGGTGGCGCGTTCGGCGCCCGCCTCGAGCGTGGCGTACATGACGCCGTACTTCGCGGCGGTGTCCTCGCCGGCCTCGACCAGCTTCGACGTGCCCTCGTCGGACAGGCGCTGGGCGCCGTCCACGAGCTTCGGCGCGCCGTCGGCGGCCGTGCCCAGGCCCTCGGTCAGCTTGCCGGAGCCCTCGGCGGCGTCCTGAAGGCCGTCGGAGAGGTCCCCGGCGCCGTCCGCGAGCCGGCCGGAGCCGTCAGCGGCGTCCCCGAGGCCGTCGGAGAGCTTCCCGGCGCCGTCGGCCAGCTTGCCGGAGCCGTCAGCGGCCTCGACCAGCTTCTCGGCCAGCTCGCGGGTGCCGGCAGCGAGCTTCTCTGAGCCCACCGAGGCAGTCAGCAGGCCCTGCGCGAGGGTGGCGTTGCCGGCCGCGATGCGGTTGGCGCCGCTCCTGGCGTCGCCGGCGCCCTGGGCGAGCTCGCCCGCACCGTCGGCGACCTGGGAGGCTCCCGCGTCGAGCGCGGTCAGGCCGGTGCTGAGCGACTGCGAGCCGGTGTAGGCGTCGCTGGCACCGGCGGACAGGGCCGAGATGCCGGAGACGGCCTTGGTGACACCGATCTCCAGCGCGGCCAGGCCGTCGGAGACCTGCACCACGCCACCCTTGATCTGCAGGGCGCCGGTCTTGGCGCTGGTCGCGCCGTTCCGGGCGTCGGTCAGGCCGGTCTGGATCTGACGGGCACCCGGCAGCAGCTGGGTGTTCAGGCCGGCAAGGGCATCGCCGAGGCCGGCGGAGACCGCACCGAGTGCACCGTCGGCGGCGCCGAGCAGGCCCTGAGCGTTGCCCAGCTTGGCGAGCGCGGCGTCGAGGTTGTCGGCGCACGCCGGGACGTCCGCACACTCCTGCACGTTGCGAGCGGTGTTGATGTCGCCCACGGCGCCACCGATGGCACCGCTGGCGCCGTTGACCGCGCCCTTGGCCTGGTCGACACCGCCCTTGGCGGCGGGGAGCTTGGCCGCGGACTGCTCGAGCCCGGCGACCAGGTCGCCCTGGCCGGTGACGAGCTGGGCGAGGCCGCCCTCGAGCCGGGCGAGACCGCCGATGAGGCTGGTCGGGCTCTCCACCGAGCCGAGTCCGGCGTTGACGAGGTCGACACCGGCCTGCAGCTTGTCGATGCCGACCGCGGCGGCGGGGAGACCGTCGACCGCGGCGAGCTGGCCGAGACCGGCGCTGATCTGCGACAGGCCGGTGGTCAGCTTGGCACCGCCCGCGGCGGCCGAGTTCGCACCGTCGGCGACCTGACCGGCGCCGCCGGCGAGCTTGCCGGCACCGGCGTCGAGGCGGCCGAGACCGTCGCTGAGCTCGGCCGAGCCGGCGGCGAGCTTGTCGGCGCCCGGGACAGCGGTGCCGGTCAGGCCGTCAGCCAGGTCGGCGTTGCCGTCGGCGATCTTCTCCGAGCCCGGGACCGCGCGGTCCTGGAGACCGGCGCGGAGCAGGTCGGCACCCGCGAACAGCTCCTGGCTGCCCGGGTAGGCCTTGTCCTGCAGGCCGGCGCGGAGGGCCTCGGCGCCGTCGGCGAGCTTCTCGGCGCCGGGGGCGGCCTTGCCCTGCAGGCCGTCCTGCAGCTCGGCGGAGCCGTCGCGGAGCTTGATGAGACCAGCGAGCAGGTCGCTGGAGCCGTCACGCAGCAGCAGCAGGTTGGCGTCGATCTGGGAGGCGCCGTCGGTGAGCTCGGCACCGGTCGCGGCGCCGGCGGCGTACGAGTCGCCCGCGCTCTTGAAGGTGGGGCTCTTGAGCGGGTTCACCGGGAGTGCGGTCACCGTGGCACGCGGCAGGACCGCGTCGGTGATGTCGGCGGTGTAGCCGAAGGAGACGGTGTCGGCGCCGACCGGCGGGACGAGCGTCATGGTGAAGCTCATCTTCATGTTGCCGCGACCGTCGCCGGCCATGTTGGCCTGGTCGGAGGCGACCTCGCGGAACGACGGCGGCAGGACGGTGACCAGGCTGCCGACCATGGGCACGGAGACCTCGACGTCCTCGGTGGCGGTCTCGCCCCGGGCGTCCTTGTACTCCACGGTCTGGACGCGGCCGGTGACGTTGTCGACCGTGTACTCGACCGCGAGCTCGCCGGTGGCGCCGACGAGCTCGTCGGGCTCCACGCGCACGCCGTCGAGGGTGTAGGCGACGGAGATGTCGAGGGGGAGGTCCTCCTCGTAGTCGCTGACGGTGCGGACGTCCTCGGTGCCGTCGACGTCGAGCTCGAGGTACTGCTCGCCGTCCTTGGTGTCGAAGCCCTCGAAGCCGTCGAGGTTGCGCAGGCCCTCGATCACCGCGGGGTTCTCCAGGGCGGTGCTGCCCTGACCGGTGAGGTGGAGCTGCTCGTAGAGGCGCTGGTCCTGCACCTTCCCGGTGGCGTCGGTGTAGGCCTGGACCGTCTCGGTGTTGATGACGACGATGTCGTCGCTGGTGGCGGCGGAGGCGGGGGCGCCGACGGCCACGAGGCCGAGGGCGCCGGCGCCGGCGGCGGCCGCGGCGCGGAAGAGGGCGGGTCGGGGGCTCATCGGGCGTTCTCCAGGCGGGCTTCGGGAGTGGTGGCGGGGGCGGCGGACCGGTTCGGCGAACCGTCCAGCAGGGAGTCGAGATCGGTGCGGTGCTCTGCCGGGTGGCCGGAGTCGACCGGGCCGGCGGGGTGGCGCCGGGACCGCGGGGTGCGCGGAGCGGCCCAGGAGACGGCGAGGAAGCCGACGGCGAGCGTGACGAGCAGCGCGGTCAGCGTGCTGACCGCGGTCGTGGCCAGCTCGGCCGGCGCAGCGGCGTACAACCGCTCGTAGGCGCCGGCGAAGGCCGCGGCACCCAGCAGCGGAGCCCACAGTGCGATGCGGCCGAGGCTCAGCACGGCGATCACCGTGCACAGCAGCACGACGACTGCGACCGTGACGGCACGGCCGCCGGTGGAGTCGGGCAGCACGGCGGCACGCAGCGCGAAACCGAGCAGCGAGGCGACGACCCCGAGCAGCGCACCGCCCAGCCGGGCCGGGGGGGTGGTGTCGGGGACGAGGGCCAGCACGGCGCCCGTCGCAGCGCCCAGCAGGGCCACCGACTCGATCTGGAGGTCGAACCACGAGCTCGCGACGACCGCAACGGCGGCAGTCAGGGCAAGGCTCAGTCCGACCAGCAACGATGTGCGCATGCTGGCGCGCTCCCTTCGAGGATGAATGAGACCGGCACCCTCCGTGCCGGTCCGCCGCCGCGACGACAGTCACCGGCGGGCTTGTTACGAAGCGTAACTTACGGAGCGTAGTTTACGAAATCCGTTCGTTGAAGCGCCTCGGCACGTGCAGAATCGACGGTAGAACCGGTTCTACTCGCCGGTATCCGTCGTCTGACTCCGAGGTCCTCCTGTCGCCGAAGGACCCGGTGGAGGCGGGTAGCCTTCGCGACGTGCCCGACGGACCTGACCGCGACGACGTCGCAGGCGCGCCGGGAGGCAACGGGTCGAGCTCGTCGCCGGCGGCGTCCTTCCGCGACGGCGTCCGCCGCGGACTCCCCTTCGCCGCCGTCGGGTTCGTGCTGTCGCTGAGCTTCGGCGTGCTGGCCCGTCAGGCCGGCTTCTCGGCGCTGCAGGCGGTCGTGACCTCGGCACTGGTCTTCGCCGGGTCCGCCCAGTTCGCCGCCCTGTCGATCGTGGTCGCGGGCGGAGGGGTCGGGGCCGCGGTGTCGGCCGCGGGCCTGATGAACGCGCGTTTCCTCGCGATGGGGATCGCGCTCGCACCCTCGCTGCCCGGGCCAGCACCGTCGCGCGCTGCCCAGGGCCAGACGGTGGTCGACAGCTCGTGGGCCATGGCGAACCGCCGCGACGGCTCCTTCGACCGGTGGCTGCTCTTCGGAGCGACCGCTCCGCAGTACCTCACGTGGGTGCTGGGCACGACCACGGGCGCCCTCGCGGGTGACCTGCTGGGCGACGTGGAGCGCTTCGGGCTCGACGCGGTCTACCCCACGTTCTTCCTGGGGCTCGTGGTCGCAGAGCTGCGCGACCCGCGGTCGCGGCTGGTGGCGCTGCTGGGTGCGGGGATCGCGCTGGCGCTGGTGCCCCTCACGCCCCCGGGCGTCCCGATCCTCGCCGCGGCGTCGGCCGCGCTGCTCGGGCTGACGCGGCACGGGGAGGCCCGATGAGCTCGCCGGTGCAGGGAGCCGCGCTCTGGTGGCTGATCCTTGGACTCGTGGTGGTGACAGCCGTCATCAAGGCCGCCGGGCCGGTCGCTCTCGGTGGCCGCGACCTGCCGGCCTGGTTCGGCCGCGTCATCGCGCTGATGGCAGCGGCCCTGCTGGCAGCACTGGTGGTGACCTCGACCTTCGCCGACGGCCAGCGCTGGTCGGTGGGCGCCCACACCGTGGGCGTCGCCCTCGCCGGAGTCCTGCTCTGGCGAGGGCGTTCCCTCGTGCTCGCGGTGGCCGTCGCGGTCGCGGTGACGGCGCTGCTGCGCGCCCTCACCTGACCCGCGAGACGTCGGTCGTGCAGGCGCGAGACGTCGTCCGGTCAGCTGGTGCGGCTCTCGAGGGTGAAGCACCGGACGTTGAGCACCCCGTTGGTGCCGGTGCCGCCGCTGATGCGCCAGTAGGCCTGGACGGTGTGGGTGCCGGACCCGAGGGGAATCACCGCCATCGTCGTCCGGGTCTCCCAGAAGTCGGTGTGGTTGGCGAAGTTCGCCGGTCCGTAGACGCCCTCACGGACCTGACCGCCGTCGACGGAGTAGCCGACCCGGATCTCGGCGTTCGGGGCGACGCCGGCGTCGGAGGACAGCTGGGCGATCACCTGGCGCGGCGCGGTCCCGTTCTTCACCGTCGCGGTCAGGCCCATCGAGGTCCAACCGTTCTGCGCCAGGGTCGAGACGACGTTCGTGGCGCAGCTGCGCTGGACGGTCGGGACGGCCTCGGCGCTGCCCGAGAGAGCGGTGGTGACGCCGGCGCTGACCAGGGCGGTCAGGCCGAGGGCGACGGCAGTGCGGCGGCTGGGGGTGAGCGTGGTCATGGTGTCCTCCTGGGTACGGCGGTGGCCCGCCGGTGCGATCGAGCCGTGGGCCGGCTCGAACACGAGGAGGTCGGGCGACGGCTGCGCGTACGTCGTACGCCCGCTCGCGCCTGATACGGGACCTTGGGTCCGGTCGGGAGGCAACCGAGATGGCGTCTCGCGCGTGCACGGCTGACGTCTCGCGCGTGCACGAGCGACGCTTCGCGCGTGCACGAGCGACGCTTCGCGAGGGGCGGGTGGGGTCAGAGGCGGTGGAAAGCGGTGGCGAGGACGACGGCCTCGCCGGCCTCGTCGGTGGCGTCGAGGTCCACGAGCGCGTCGACGACCCAGTCGCGGTGACCCGCGGGGTCGTCGAGGGTCTGGCGCACCCGCCAGGTCCGGCGCGGGACAGCGCCGGTCACGTCGGTGGGCGGGGCGGTGTCGACGACGAAGAGCTCGGGGCCGCGGGCGTCCGGTCCGGTGCCCACGCGGTCGTGCTCGTCGAAGTAGGCCTCGAGCGCTGAGTCCCACGCCTCGGAGTCCATGAGCGGCTCCAGCGGCGGGTCGGCCCGCCCGGCGGCGGTGCGCTCCAGCGCGGCCAGGGCCGGGACGTCGTCGCGCGCGACCAGCTCGACCCGCCGGAAGACCGCGTTGCGCACCATGACGCGCAGCGGCCGCTCCTGCTGCGAGAGCGCCCGAGGCGGCGGGGGAGCGGCGCCGGCACCGACCCCGTGCAGCTCGTGGTGCTCCGGGTCGGTCAGCGCCTCCCACTCGTCGAGCAGCGAGGAGTCGGTCTGGCGGACGGTCTCGCCCAGCCACTCGATGATCTCCTCCAGCTCCGGCGACCGGTGGGCGTCGGGCACGGTCTGCCGCAGCGTCCGGTAGGCGTCGGTGAGGTAGCGCAGCACCAGCCCCTCGGACCGCGCGAGCTGGTAGCGGGAGACCAGGTCGGTGAAGCTCATCGCCTGCTCCCACATCTCCCGGACGACCGACTTGGGCTCGAGGCCGTCCTCGGGCAGCCAGGGGTGGCTCTGCCGGTAGATCTCGTACGTCGCCCCGAGCAGCTCCGCGAGCGGCTTCGGCCAGGTGACCTCGTCCAGCAGGGCCATCCGCTCGTCGTACTCCAGCCCGTCGGCCTTCATCTGCCCGATGGCCTCACCGCGGGCAGCGTGCTGCTGGGCGAAGATTATTTGTCGTGGTGACTCCAGCACGGCCTCGATGACGGAGATGACGTCGAGAGGATAGGTCTCCGCCTCCGGGTCGAGCACGTCGAGCGCGGCCAGCGCGAAGTGCGCCAGCGGCTGGTTGAGGGCGAAGTCCGGCGGCAGGTCGACGGTGAGGACGTAGCGACGGCCGTGCTCGTCGACCTCGTCGAGCCGGGTGAGGATGCCCGAGCGCAGCAGCGAGCGCGCCAGCCGCAGCGCGCGCCGGACGAGCCGCAGCTGGTTGCGCGGGTCCTCGTGGTTCTCGCTCAGCAGCCGTCGCATCACCTCGACGCCGTCGGACTCGCGCGCCGCGACGTGGATGAGCATCGCGTTGTCGACGCGCATCCGCGACACCAGCGGCTCGGGGTTGCCGGCCACGAGCTTGTCGTAGGTCTGCTCGGTCCACACCACCTGCCCCTCGGGCGGCTTCTTGCGCTGGACGCGCTTGAGCTTCTTGGGGTCGTCGCCGGCCTTGCGGACGAGCCGCTCGTTCTCGATGACGTGCTCGGGAGCCTGCACCACGACGTAGCCGACCGTGTCGTAGCCGGCCCGCCCCGCGCGCCCGGCGATCTGCAGGAACTCCCGGGTCCGCAGGATTCGCTGCCGCGAGCCGTCGAACTTCGCCAGCGCGGTGAAGAGCACGGTCCGGATCGGCACGTTGATGCCCACCCCGAGGGTGTCCGTGCCGCAGATGACCTTGAGCAGGCCGTGCTGGGCGAGCTGCTCCACCAGTCGGCGGTAGCGGGGCAGCATGCCGGCGTGGTGGACACCGATCCCGTTGCGCACCAGCGTCGACAGCGTCCGCCCGAAGCCGGCGCCGAAGCGGAAGTCGCCGATCACCTCGGCGATCCGCTCCTTCTCCTCGGTGCTCACCAGCACCGTGCCCTTCGGGCTCCGCAGACCGGCCTTGAGGTTCGTCGCGTGCTCCACGGCGTTGGCCTGGGTGAAGTGCACGACGTACGCCGGGACCTGGCGGGTGCTCACCAGCTCCTCGACCGTCTCGTCGAGCGGGGTGACGGCCCAGCTGAAGCTCAGTGGCACCGGGCGCTCGGCGTCGTCGACGACGCTGGTGGGGCGCCCGGTCCGCGCGGTGAGGTCGTCGACGAACCGGTCGACAGGCCCGAGCGTGGCCGACATCAGCAGGAACTGCGCCTGCGGCAGCTCCAGCAGCGGCACCTGCCAGGCCCACCCGCGGTCGGGCTCGGAGTAGTAGTGGAACTCGTCCATGACCACCAGCCCGACGTCGGCGTCCGGGCCCTCGCGCAGCGCCAGGTGGGCGAGGATCTCGGCGGTGCAGCAGATGATCGGGGCGTCGGGGTTCACCGAGGCGTCACCGGTGAGCATGCCGACGTTCTCGGCCCCGAACACGTCGCAGAGGGTGAAGAACTTCTCGCTCACCAGCGCCTTGATCGGCGCGGTGTAGAACGTCACACGATCGGTGGAGATCGCCGCGAAGTGCGCCGCGGTCGCCACCAGCGACTTCCCCGACCCGGTCGGGGTGGCCAGGATGACGTTGGCCCCGCTCAGCAGCTCGATGACCGCCTCGTCCTGGTGGTCGTACAGCTCGAGCCCCTGCTCGGCGACCCAGGTGGAGAACAGGTCGTAGAGCCGGTCGGCGTCGACCGCGCTCGACCCGCCCGACGGGAGCGGCAGGCGGGTCGGCATGGGGTCATCCTCGCAGCCGTGGCACCCGTGCCCCCACCACGGCCGCTCGAGCGGCGTTCGCCCCGCACGCACCGTGCACGCCGCCCCCGGGATGGGCCGAGGAGGAGCCCAGGTAGAGGCCCTTGATGCCGGTGGTCGGGCGACCCGTGCCCGGCACCGGGCGGAACACCAGCTGCTGGTGCAGCTGGGAGGTGCCGCCGTTGACCGAGCCGCCGATGAGGCTGCCGTTGCGCTGCTCCAGCTCGCGCGGCCCGAGGACGCGCCGGGCGCGGACCCGGGAGGCGAGGTCGGGCGCGTGCTTCTCGAGCTGGGCCTGCATGCGGTCGGCGAAGCGCTCGCAGTCGTCGCGGTCCCAGACCCCGCGCACCGCCCGGCCGCCGTCGGCCCCTGCGTCGTACGACGTGGTGTGCGGCACGTGCGTGTAGGCCCACATCGACTGGGTGCCCTGCGGGGAGCGGCTGGGGTCGGCCGTCGACATCAGTCCGGCCAGCAGGAACGGGTCGCGCGGCACGACGCCGGCCACGACCTGGCTCAGGGACTCCTGCATCGCCGCGACCGAGTCCGCCACGTGCAGGCAGCCGGGCGCCACCGGCGGCGCCGAGGTCCACGGCACCGGCCCGTCCAGCGCCCAGTCGACCTTGACCGTGCCGGGGTCGAGCTCGAAGCGCGTCATGCCACGCGCCACCGCGGACGGCAGGTCCTCGGGCGCGACCAGCCGCTCGTAGAGCACCGGCGCGGACACGTCGGCGACCACCGCGCGGCGTACGGCGAAGCGCTCGCCGTCGACGGTGCGCACCGCGCGGACCCGACCCCGGTCGACCTCGATCCGCGCGACCGCGGAGTCGACCCGGATCTCGCCGCCGAGGGAGGTGAACCGACGTGCCATCGCCTGGGTCAGCTCGCCGGCCCCGCCGCGCGGGACGGGGAAGCCGACCGTCTGGGCGAGCATCGTCAGGATCATCGCGAAGACGCCGGACCCCGGGGACTCGAGCGGGATGTCGGAGTGCCCGCCGTTGCCGGCGAGGAGCAGTCGCGGGCCCTCGCCGCCGAAGCGGGCGCGGCCCAGGCCGACGGCAGGGGTGAGCAGCTCCTTGACGAAGGCGAGCCCGCCGACGTGGCGCATCGACGCCAGCGCCTTCACGCCCCCGCGGACCGGGGGCCAGGTCGCCATCAGGGCCTCGATCATGGGGTCGCCGACGCGGTCCCAGTCGGCGCACAGCTGCAACCAGGCCTCACCGTCGCCGGCGTGGAGTGCGTCCAGCCCGGAGGCGGTGTCGTGGCGGTCGGGGTGGATCACGGCCCAGCCGCCGCCCGGCAGGGGGTGGCCGAGGGGAGCGGGCGCGTGCGACCACTCCAGGCCGTGCCGCTCCAGCTCGAGGCTGCGGATCACCGGGGACGCCAGCGCCAGCGGGTAGAAGGCGCTGAAGGTGTCGTGCACGAACGCCGGGTCGACCCCGCGGTCGCTGCGCACGGCGCCGCCGAGCTCGGGCTGGGCCTCGAGGACCAGCACGCTCCACCCGGCGTCGGCGAGCCGGTTGGCGGCGACCAGGCCGTTGGGTCCGGAGCCGACGACGACCGCGTCGTAGGTCGGTGACGCTGCGCCGCTCACGCGTGCGTTCGTCGCTCGGCGACGTATGCGAGGCGACGCAGGGTCTCGGTGTTGCGCCACTTCAGGCCGGCGTCGCGCAGCGGCTTGGGGACCAGTCGTCCCGGTCCGGCGATCGCGTCCTCCTCGATGGTGACCTCGGTGCCGCTGCCGGCGGGCTGGAGCCGGATGGTCACGCCCGCCTCGCCGGTCGGCCAGGCGGCCGCGCGCAGCCGCATGAGGGACCCGGGCACGGACTCGAGGACCTCGGTCTCGTCGCTGACCAGCACCGGCCAGCTGCCCACCGAGTGGTGCAGCTTGGCGCCGCGCGCGGGCCAGTGGTCGTCGACCTCCCGCATCCGCGAGGCACCGACCACCCACAGCGGGTAGAGCCAGCCGTCGGCAAGCACCTCCCAGACCTGGTCGGGGGTGGCGTCGATCTGGCGGGTGTTGGTGCTCATGGGGTCAACGTAGCCCGCACGCCCGCGGTCCAACCCACCCGCAGCGGCGGGTGGAACACAGCGGGTCCCTGCGGTGTTGGGCCGAGCATGACTCTTCAGGGTGAGTACGTCCCGAGCAGCCAGCAGTGGGTCCGCGACCAGGTCGCGGCGTACGAGGCCTCCGGTGGCCGGGAGGCGAACACGCTCCAGCGCACCGGCGACCCGATCGTCGTGATCACCTCGGTCGGCGCGACCTCCGGCAAGCTGCGCAAGAACCCGGTGATGCGTGTGGAGAGGGACGGGAAGTACGTCGCCATCGCGTCGAAGGGCGGCGCGCCGGAGGACCCGGTGTGGGCGGACAACTTCCGTGCCCACCCGCTGGTGGACCTCCAGGACGGCCCGGAGCCGGGCGCCTACACGGTGCGCGAGCTCGAGGGCGAGGAGCGCACTGACTGGTGGGAGCACGCCGTGGCGACCTGGTCGACGTACGCCTCCTACCAGGAGAAGACCGACCGGCTCATCCCGGTGTTCCTGCTGGAGCCGGTGGCCTGAGCGGTCTGACGCGCGGCACCCACGCGCCCCCGCCACCCGAGGGGCCCCTCAGCCGGCGGCGAGCACCTCGCGGGCGGCGCGCTCGCCGGCGCGGACGGCACCGTCCATGTAGCCCGTCCAGTACGTCGAGGTCTCCGTGCCGGCGACGTGGATGCGCCCCACGGGCCGGCGGATCTGGTCGAACCCGCCGGTCATCACGCCCGGGGCCAGCACCGGCACGGGGGCGCCGCCGGTCCACCTGGCCGGGTCGTCGGGTCCGGGTCGCGGCTGAGCCCAGTCGTACTCGAGGTACTCGATCGGCGCGAGCGCGCGCTCGCCGTACAGCCGTGCGAGCCCGCTGAGGACGGCGGCGCGGCGGGCCCGGGGGTCGAGGTCGGCCACCTCGTGCCAGGCCGCCCCGCCGATGAAGACCAGCATCACGCCGGGGGCGCCAGGGGTCCGGGCAGTGTTGTCGAAGGTGATGCGGACGGGGCCGTCGGGCGCCATGGCGAAACCGTTGCGCCGCTGCTCCCGCCAGAACGGCCGGTCGTAGACGGCGTCGACCTTCATCAGCCGGCCCATCGGCATGCGCCTCCAGAGGTCGGTGCGGGAGGTCGGCAGGGCATCACCCCAGTCGACCCGGCCCAGCGGCTCGGGCGGTGCCGCCAGCACGAGACGTCGAGCGCGGACCGTGCCGTCGCCGGTCGTCAGCTCCACCCCCTCGGCGTCCTGACGGACCGCGGTGACGGCGGAGGTGAGGCGCACGGTCCCCTTGGGCAGCGTCGCGGCCAGGAGCAGCGGCACCTGCTGGGCGCCGCCGTCGAAGCGGCGCTCCTGGGCGGCGCGGGTGGTGCCGCCGTTGCGCTCCACGGTGCCGCGCTTCGCGGCGTTGCCGGAGCAGGCGACGTACCACAGGACGTAGAGCAGGGAGAGCTCGTCGGGGTCGGCGCCGAAGCACGGCTGGGCCCAGCCGGTGAGGTAGTCGACCGCCCGCCGCGTCGCCAGGGTCGAGCGACGCAGCCACGCCCCGAACGTCTCGGCGTCCCAGGCCGCGGCCCGCGGGTGCGCCCACGGCGCGTCGACGTCGATGCCGGCGGCCATCCGGTTCAGCCGCAGCAGCAGCTGCACGCTGTCGGGCCACAGCAGCGGGTCGGCGGGCACGACGGTGGTGAGCATGCGGCGCACGCCGAGCCGGTGGGTGGCGTAGGTGCTCAGCCCGCGAGGGCCGCGGAAGGTGGCCACCCCGAGCGCGTCGGCCAGGGCCTGGAGCCGGTCCTGGGTCGGGCCGATGAAGGCGGCGCCGGACTCGACCACGCCGCCGGAGGCGAGGGGGTGGTCGAGGATGCGGCCGCCGACCCGGTCGCGGGCCTCGAGCACCAGCACCGAGCGGCCGGCCCTGGTCAGGTCCCGGGCGACCACGAGGCCGGACAGCCCGGCCCCGAGCACCGCGACGTCGTACTGCTCCACCCGTGCAACCTACCGAGACGTCGCTCGTGCACGCGCGAAAGGTCGCTCGTGCACGCGGGGTCAGGCGTCGTCGACGGCCTTCTCGAGCTCGTCCTTGCTCATCGAGGACCGGCCCTCGACGTTCTTCTTCTGCGCCTCCGCGTAGAGCTGGTCCTTGGTGCGCCCGCCCTCGCCCGTGTGGGAGCGGAGCCCGCCGCGACGGCTGGCGGGGATGTCGTCGGTCGAGGTCTTCGAGGCCTGCTCGCTCTCGCCGGCCTGCGCGCGCTCCTTGTTGACCGTGCGCGCGGCGATCTCCTTCGCGACCTCCTCCGGCTTGCCCTTGTCCTCCAAGCCGTCCTTGATGTGCTCGTACTGGCGCTCGCGCTTCTTGCTCCAGCCCTGCTGCGGCACGACGTCCACCTCTCGTCGGATGCTCATGGGTCCCCGGGGTCCCCGGGGACGTGAGTGATGTACCCCGTTGCCACCGTCGTCACGCGAGCGGATGACTAGCGTGGCGCCATGAGTCACCACACCCGCGACCTGGACCTGGTCGACCTCGAGCCGGGCGACGCCCGACTGGTGGCCGAGGCGCTGCCGGTGCTGCTCGAGCTGCGCCCCCACCTCACGCCCGAGTCGTTCACGGCCGTCTACGAGGAGGGGCACCCCCAGGGGCTCCGCTTCCTCGCGGCGTACGACGGCCCGCGGTGCGTCGGCGTCGCCGGCTGGCGGATGATCGCGTGCACGAGCCTGACCCGTCGCCTGTACGTCGACGACCTGGTCACCTCCGCGTCCGCACGCTCCGGCGGAGTGGGACGCGCCCTGCTTGCCGAGCTGGAGCGGCGGGCCTGTGACGCGGGCAGCGGCTGGCTGACCCTCGACTCCGGGGTCACCCGGTTCGAGGCTCACCGGTTCTACTTCCGCGAGCGGATGTCCGCCACCGCCCACCACTTCACCAAGCCGGTCGCCTTGTAGCGGGTCCCGGCCCGTGGGATGATTAACCGACTGATCGGTCGGTTAATGAGGTGGCCATGACGAGCACGCTGGACGACGTACGCCCCGACGGGCCCGAGGCTGCGCTGGAGGCCGGCTTCGAGGCGACCCTCGCGCGCCACGAGCGCGTCGAGCCGCGCGACTGGATGCCTGCGGACTACCGCGCGGGGCTGGTGCGCCAGATCGCCCAGCACGCGCACTCCGAGATCATCGGCATGCAGCCGGAGGGCAGCTGGATCGGTCGGGCGCCCAGCCTGCGTCGCAAGGCCATCCTGCTGGCGAAGGTGCAGGACGAGGCCGGGCACGGGCTGTACCTCTACTCCGCGTGCGAGACCCTCGGCGTCAGCCGTGACCAGCTGCTCGGCAAGCTCGCCAGCGGCGCCCAGAAGTACTCCTCGATCTTCAACTACCCGACGCTCTCGTACGCCGACGTCGGCACGATCGGCTGGCTGGTCGACGGGGCCGCGATCTGCAACCAGGTGCCGCTGTGCCGGACCTCCTACGGGCCCTACGGTCGCGCGATGATCCGGGTCTGCAAGGAGGAGTCCTTCCACCAGCGGCAGGGCTTCGAGCTGCTGATGACGATGATGGGCGGCACGGACGCCCAGCGGGCGATGGTGCAGGAGTCGGTGGACCGGTTCTGGTGGCCCTCGCTGATGATGTTCGGCCCGCCCGACGCCGACAGCGCCCACACCGAGCGCTCCCTGGCCTGGGGCATCAAGCGCCACACCAACGACGAGCTCCGGCAGAAATTCGTCGACATGACAGTTCCGCAGGCCGAGCGTCTCGGTGTCACGCTGCCCGACCCCGACCTGCGGTGGGACGAGGAGCGCGGCGCCCACGACTTCGGCCAGCCCGACTGGGAGGACTTCTGGACGGTGGTCAAGGGCGGCGGTCCGTGCAACGCGCAGCGGCTCGAGCACTTCCGCCGCGCCCGCGACGAGGGTGCCTGGGTGCGTGAGGCGGCGACGGCGTACGCCGAGCGGGGGTCGGACGGATGAGCGACCAGCCGCGGGGGGAGTGGCCCCTCTACGAGGTGTTCGTGCGGGGCAAGCGCGGTCTCAACCACGTGCACGTCGGGTCGCTGCACGCCGCCGACGACCGCACCGCGCTGCTCAACGCCCGCGACGTCTACACCCGACGCAACGAGGGCGTGAGCATCTGGGTGGTCCGCTCGAGCGACATCACCGCCACCAGCCCCGACGAGAAGGACCCGATGTTCGCCCCCAGCGGCGACAAGGCCTACCGGCACCCGACCTTCTACGACCTCCCCGACGACGTCCCCCACCTGTGAGGCCGTGATGACCCCCGACACCGCGCCCGACGAGGTCTCGCCGTACGACGGGCTGCTCGACCACGACCTGCCGCTCGAGGGCCAGGGCGACGCCCACTGGGCCTTCGGCACCGACTTCGAGGACCCGCTGGCCGGGGTCGACACGACCGTGCCGTCCGGTGTCGACCCCGCCGACCTGGCGGCGTACTGCCTCATGCTCGGTGACGACGCGCTCGTGCTGTCGCAGCGGCTGGCGGAGTGGTGCAGCCGCGGTCCCGACCTCGAGGACGACATCGCCCTGTCGAACGTCGCCCTGGACCTGCTGGGCCAGGCGCGGCTGCTGCTGTCGCGAGCCGCGGCGGCCGACCCGTCGGTGCTGCCGGCCCTCGCCCCCCTGCCGGACGACTCCCCGGTGCCCGCCGAGGACGCGCTGGCGTTCTTCCGCGACGACCGCGGCTACCGCAACGTGCGGCTGGTGGAGGTCGCGAACGGCGACTTCGCCCGCACCGTGGTGCGCCTGCTGCTGTCGGTGACCGTGCGTCTCGCCGTGATGGTGCGGCTGCGGGACTCGCGCGACCCGGTGCTGGCCGCCATCGCGGCCAAGGCGGTCAAGGAGCTGACCTACCACCGCGACTGGTCGGCCCGCTGGGTCGTGACCCTCGCGCAGGGCACCGAGGAGTCGCGTGCCCGCACGCTCGCCGGCCTCACAGCGGTCTGGCCCTTCCTCGACGAGACCCTGTGCTCGCACCCGGTCGAGCAACGGATGGCGGAGGCGGCGGTCGGCGTCGACCCCGCCGAGGTCCGCGCCGAGGTCGAGGGCGTGCTCGACGAGGTCCTCCGAGCCGCCGGTCTCGAGCGGCCCCAGGGCCCGGCCGTCGGGGCTGTCAGCGCCGGGCGCGCGGGTCGCGACGGCTTCCACACCGAGGCGCTCGGCCGGATGCTGGCCGAGATGCAGGTCGTGGCGCGCGCCCACCCGACGGGGGTGTGGTGATGACGACCGTCGACCGAGCGCTCGACCGCGCGCTCGACCTGGCCCGCGCCCGGGAGGTGGCCGCGACCGTCACCGACCCCGAGCTGCCGATGCTGACGTTGGCCGACCTCGGCGTGCTGCGCGCAGTCACCGAAGAGGGCGGGCGGGTCGTGGTCGCGCTGACGCCGACGTACTCCGGCTGTCCGGCGATGGCGACCATGCGCGACGACCTGGTCGCGAGCCTGGCGGCTGCCGGGTACGACGCGGTGGTGCGCGTCGAGCTCAGCCCGCCGTGGAGCAGCGACGACATCACGCCGCACGGCCGCGACGTGCTGCGGCGGCACGGGATCTCCCCGCCGGGACCGGCCGGACCGGTGGCCACGGGCCCGGTGGCGCTGACCCTCTCCCCGCGGCACCGCGACCTGGCGTGCCCGCGCTGCGGCGCGAGCGACGTACGCCTGGTCAGCGAGTTCGGATCCACCGCCTGCAAGGCGATCTACGCCTGTGGCGCCTGCGGGGAGCCGTTCGACCACGTCAAGGAGATCTGAGTGTCCGCCACGGCCGTCGAGCGGACGGGCGCGTCTCGCGGACGTCCGGACTTCCACCTCCTCACCGTCGCTCGCGTCGACCCGCTGACCGACGACGCCGTCGCCGTCACCTTCGACGTCCCCGCGGACCTCGCCGAGGTCTTCGTCTTCGCCGCGGGTCAGTCGGTGACGGTGCGGCGGGTGGTCGCGGGTGAGGAGCACCGCCGCAGCTACTCGCTCTGCTCAGCCGAGGGCGAGCCGCCGCGGATCGCGGTCCGGGAGATCCCGGACGGTCTGTTCTCGCGCTGGCTGACCCGAGAGCTGAGCCCCGGCGACCGCGTGGACGTGCAGCCGCCAGCCGGGGGCTTCCGCGCGCCGGTCGGCACCGGTGGCCGCCACCTCTGCATCGCCGCCGGTTCGGGCATCACCCCGATGCTGTCGGTCGCCGCCACCGCCCTGCGCGATCCCGCGGCGAGCGTCACCCTGCTCTACGGCAACCGCACCACGAGCTCGGTGATGTTCGCCGAGGAGCTCGCCGATCTCAAGGACAGCCACCCGGCCCGCTTCGACCTGGTCCACGTGCTCTCGCGCGAGCCCCGCGAGGTCGAGCTCTTCAGCGGCCGTCTCGACGCCGAGCGCCTGCATGACCTGCTCACCCGGCTCGTGCCCCTTGCCGACGTCGACCACGTGTGGCTGTGCGGGCCGCACGCGCTGACGAGCGGGGCGCAGGAGGTCCTGGCCGCGCTCGGCGTACCCCCGGAGCGGGTGCACGTCGAGCTCTTCTACGTCGACCAGGCGCCACCGGAGCTGCGGCGCGCGGACCGGACGGTGCCGGCGGGGGAGACGAGCGAGGTCGAGGTCGTTCTTGACGGTCGGCGCACCACCGACCCGCTGCCGCGCGACCGCACCCTGCTCGACGCCGCGCAACGCGTGCGCAGCGACCTGCCGTTCGCCTGCAAGGGCGGGGTCTGCGGCACCTGCCGGGCGCGCGTCACCGAGGGCGAGGTGGAGATGGTGCGCAACTATGCCCTCGAGCCGGTCGAGGTCGAACAGGGCTTCGTGCTGACCTGCCAGAGCTTCCCGCTCAGCGACCGAGTGGTCGTCGACTACGACGCCTGAGCCCGAGGACCAGGCGCCGGCTCAGGCGGCGTGGGGCGTACGACGAACGTGGCCGGTCGCGGTGAGCGCGCCTGCGCGCCGGGCGTCCACCACCGCGGCGTAGTGGACCTCCACCAGCTCGGCCACCAGCCGACCCCAGGTCCGTCCGGCCACGGCCGAGCGCCCTCCGAGCGCGAGTCCCTGGCGGGCCAGCGGCTCGGTGGCCAGCGTCGCCACCGCCCGGCGGAGCGACCCGGGGTCGGCGACGTCGAACAGCAGCCCTGAGCGTCCGGTCTCGACGAGGTCGACCGGACCGCCGCGGTTGGGCGCCACCACGGCGACGCCGCTGGCCTGGGCCTCCTGCACGGTCTGGCAGAAGGTCTCGTTCTCCCCGAGGTGGACGAAGACGTCGAGCGACGCGAAGGCGGTCGCCAGCTCGGCGCCCTGGAGGAACCCGGTGAAGACGGCGTCGGGGAGCAGCCGCTCGAGGCGGGCCCGCTCGGGGCCGTCGCCGACGACGACGAGCCGGGTCCCCGGCACGTCGCCGAGCTCGACGAGGCGGCGCACCTGCTTCTCCGCCGCCAGCCGACCCACGTAGCCGACGACCACCCGGCGGCCGCCGTCGCTCCAGCCGGCGTGCAACCCGGCGTCGCGCCGGCCGGGACCGAAGAGGTCGAAGGAGACGCCGCGGCGCCAGAGGTGGAGGTCCGGCACGCCCCAGCCCGACAGCTGCGTGCGGGCCGCCTCCGAGGGCACCAGGGTGCGGTCGGCGCGGCGGTGCACGCGCGCCACCCAGCGGTCGAGCAGGGCGTCGGCCGGGACGCCGTAGTGCCGGGCGAACCCGCCGACGTCGGTCTGGTAGACCGCCACCGTCGGGAGGTCCAGGCGCCGCGCCGCGCGCAGCCCGACGGCGCCCAGAGCGATGGGGGAGGCGAGGTGGACGACGTCGGGGCGGAAGTCGGCCAGCACGCGTCGCACCTCGACGTCGGGCAGGCCGACCGGGAAGGAGGAGTAGCGCGGCAGGCGAACCGAGCGGGCGCGGTGCACCGGAACGCCGTCGTGGTCGGCGGCCCCTGGCCCAGGGGCGACGACGAGCGGCTCGTGACCGGAGTGGACGAGGTGGCGGACCACGTGGCGCACCGTGTTGGTGACGCCGTTGACCTGGGGAAGGAACGACTCGGTGACGATCGCGACTCTCATGTCACGACCGTCACCTCGTCGGATGAACAGGCGGTGATGCCTGACGACGTGCCGGTTGAAGGTCCGGTGTCGTTCGGGCTCAGTCCTCGCTGACCTGGTAGCGGAAGGTGTCCCGCTCGGTGTGCAGGCGCCAGAGGTGCTCGGCGAGGACCTCGGGGTCCTTCTCCTTGTCGCCCTCGACGATGCGACCGCCGATGATCAGCTGGGAGACGTGGATGCCTTCCTCGGCGAGCACCTCGTGCAGCAGCTCGGCGTACGCCGCCTGGCCGGCGAAGGCGACCGAGGTGCCGGTGACGTTGCGGCCGGGCTTGACGGCGGAGCCGCCGTTGACGAAGAGGATGGTGCCCCTGTTCTCGCCCAGGAAGCGCATGCCCGGGACGACCTGGTGCACCGCGGCGACCGGGCCGTAGATCGAGAACTCGACCGGGCCGACGAGGTCGGCCGGAGTGGTCTCCAGCACCGGGCGCATGAAGTCCTTCTGCGGCAGCGGGCTGTACTGCAGGACCTCGATGGGGCCGAGGGCCTCGGTGGCCTGCTCCAGGGCCCGGGCCAGGGAGGCGGGGTCGCGCACGTCCGCGGCGAAGCCCTGGGCCCGCACACCGTCCTGCTCGAGCTCGGAGGCGAGGGCGTCGAGACGGCCCTGGTGGCGGGAGATGAGCGCGACGGCGAGGCCTTCGCGCCCGAAGCGGCGGGCGACGGCTGCGCCGAGACCGCGGCCGGCTCCGATGATGGCGAGGGTGGTCATCGTGTCCTTTCGAGACGTATCGGTTGACGCTTCACGTGTACCCACCTCGTCCCGGGCGAAGCCACCCCGACGGGCGAGGTCCGCGGCTGCTGGGAGCCGCCTGGTTGGATGGCCGCGTGCCCGAGGGAGACAGCGTGTACCTCGTCGCCCGCCGGCTCGAGCGCAGCCTCGACGGGCGGGTGCTGACGCGCTCCGACCTCCGCGTGCCGCAGCACGCCACGGCCGACCTCGTGGGCCACCGGGTGCTGCAGCACGACACCCACGGCAAGCACCTGCTCACCCGCCTCTCCGGCGACGTGACCCTGCACACGCACCTGCGCATGGACGGCTCGTGGACAGTCACCGGCCCCGGCAAGCAGCTGCCCCGACGCCTCATGCCGGACGTCCGGGTCGTGCTGGGAGTCGACTCCGGCGCCACGGCGTACGGCGTGCTGCTGCCGGTCGTCGACCTCGTGCGGACCTCCGAGGAGTCGGAGGTGATCGGTCATCTGGGGCCCGACCCGCTGCGCGCCGACTGGGACGAGGCCGAGGCGGTGCGCCGGTTCGAGGCCGACCCCTCCGTGCCCGTCGCTGCCGCCCTCCTCGACCAGACCCTGGTCGCCGGGTGGGGCAACCTGTGGGCCAACGAGCTCTGCTTCCTGCGCGGCCACAGCCCGTGGACGCCGATCGGCGACGTCGACGTGCCCGCCCTGGTGCGGCTCGGGGTGAAGGCGCTGCGCCGGTCGGCGAAGGTGCCGGGCGCCTACCAGGTGACGACCGGCAACACCCGCCGCGGCGAGCAGCACTACGTGGCGGGCCGCGCCCGGCGGCCCTGTCTGCGCTGCCGCACGGAGGTGCGTGTCGTCGACGCCGTGGTCAACGACCCCTCGCGCCGTCGCACCTGGTGGTGCCCGACCTGCCAGCCCGGGCCGGGGCCGGACGCCGTGCAGGTGCGCGCGTCGTGACCCCGGACCTGCCCGAGCTCGTCGAGCACCTGCTGGCGAGGGTCTCGACAGGCTCGACCACCGCGAGACCGCGGGTCGTGGTCGGGCTGGTCGGGGCCCCCGGCGCCGGCAAGTCGACGCTGGCGCGGACCGTGGCGGACGAGGTCGCACGGCGACGGGGCGACGGGTCGGTCGCTGTGGTGCCGATGGACGGCTTCCACCTCGCCGACGTCACGCTCGACGGACTGGGGCTGCGCGAGCGCAAGGGGGCGCCTGAGACCTTCGACGTCGACGGCTACGCCGCGCTGCTGGCCCGGCTGCGGACCTCCGGTGACCGGCCGATCCATGCCCCGGGCTTCGAGCGCGAGCTGGAGCAGCCGATCGCGGCCGCGGTCACGGTCCCGGCCTCGGCGCGAGTGGTGCTCACCGAGGGCAACTACCTGCTGCTCGACGACCCGCTGTGGCGCGCGGTGGCCGGCGCCCTCGACGAGACGTGGTTCGTCGAGACCGACGACGCCGTACGCCGTGAGCGGCTCGTCGCGCGCCACGTGAGGTTCGGCAAGTCGCCCGCGGAGGCCCGGGCCTGGGTCGAGGCGGTCGACCAGCCCAACGCCGAGCTCGTGGCGCTCACGCGGGACCGAGCCGACCTCGTCGTCCGCCTGGACTGATCGCAGGGCGACGGTCAGGAGCCGCTCCAGGAGTCGAGGTCCTCACCCGCGTCGACGGCCTCCTGGGTGGTGGTGAGGCCGACGCGTGGGTCCTGGGCCAGCTCGACCATGGCGTCGACGGAGATGGGCAGGTCGATCCTGCGGGGGTCGCCGGTGATGGGGGCGGAGGACTGGTACATCACCACCGTGACGTCGTCCTTGGTGACGATGAGGTTGAGCGTGCCGGGGTCCTCCTCGGGCACCTGCTCCTGCCACTGCAGGACGACGCCGGCGGCGATCTCTCGGCAGCCGGTCAGGTAGTCGTTGTCCCGCGAGGTGCAGTCGACGAGGGCCTTCGGCACGCTGGCCACGACGCCGAAGCCGATCGAGTCGCCGTCGTCGGTGTCCGTCCGGCCGTAGCGCAGCAGGGTGGCGACGGCGTCGGGTCCCAGCTCCTCGAGGTCGCTGTTGCCGTCGGCGACGTCGGGCTCGCCGAGGCGCTCGGACGCCAGCCAGGCCAGGGCCCGGGGGGTCGTGGGGACGTCGCCGACGGCTGCAGCGGACGAGGACGTGTCGTCCCCGCAGCCGGTCAGCGCGCTCATGACCAGGAGCGGGAGAAGGAGTCGGGATGCCGCGGAAGTTGGACCAGTCCTGATCGGTGCGCCAGTCCTGAGGACGAGGCGAGGCAGGGGCATGAGGTCATAGTGACGGACAACGGGGTCATCTGGTGTCACCGGCTCGCACCGATCGACCCCGATCAGGCGGTGTCGCGGGCTGCGCTCAGCCCCGGCGGTCGGCGAGGATCCGCTGGGCGGCGAGCTTGCCCGGCGAGCCCATGACGCAGCCGCCGGGGTGCGTCCCCGAGCCGCACTGGTAGTAGCCCGCGATCGGCGTGCGGTACTGGCTCCACCCCGGAGCAGGCCGGAAGAAGTACATCTGCGGTGCGAGGAACTCCCCGGCGAAGATGTTTCCCTCGCTCAGCCCGGTGTGGGTCTCGATGTCCTTCGGTGTGACCACCTCGCGGTGCAGCACGAGGTCGCCGAAGCCGGGGAAGTGCTCCTCGAGCACGGCTTGGGCGGTGTCGCCGAAGGGCTCGCGCTCGGTCTCCCAGTCGCTGCCGCGCAGCTCGTAGGGCGCGTACTGCACGAAGCACGACATGACGTGCTTGCCGGGCGGGGCCATGTCGGGGTCGACCACCGACTGCACGGCGGCGTCGATGAAGGGTCGGTCGCTGTACCAGCCGTACTTCGAGGCGTCGAAGGCACGCTCGACGTACTCCACGGTGGGCCCGATGTTGAGGAAGCCGCCGAAGTGGTCGACAGAGTCGGGCAGCCCCGGGAAGGTCGGCAGCGCGTCGAGGGCGAAGTTGACCTTCGCCGAGACGCCGCGGTAGCGGGTGCGCCGGACCGCGTCGACGAGGTCGTCGGGCAGGACGCGCGGGTCGACCAGCTCGGTGAAGGTGCGGCGCGCGTCGAGGGCCGAGACGACCGTGCTCGCGCGGACCTCCGTGCCGTCGGCGAGCACCACGCCGGTGGTGCGGTCCCCGTCGGTGAGCACCGACGCCACCGGCGCCTCGAGCCGGATCTCGGCGCCGTAGGACTCCGCGGCCCGGGCGAGCACCTGCGTGAAGCCGCCGTTGCCGCCCTTGTGGAACGCCCACGTGCCCATGGCGCCGTCGTGCTCGCCCATCTGGTGGAACAGCAGCACCAGGCCGGAGCCCTGCGACATCGGTCCGACCTTGGAGCCGATGATCGACGACGAGGCGTGGTAGCCCTTGACCGCCTCGTGCTCGAAGTAGTCGTCGAGCCAGTCCGCGGCGCTGCCGGTGAGCAGGCGCGCGACGTCGTGCATCGTCTTCTTGTCGGTGCTCCCGAGATGGTCGAGCAGCCAGCGGACGTCGGCCTGGTCCTCGGGGTCCGTGCCGAACACGTTGGGCGGTGGGTTGTCGAAGAGCGGCCGGACCGCCCGGCGCACCAGGTCGAGGTCGTGGTGGTAGCGGTCGTAGGCGTCGGCGTCGTGGCGCGAGTGGCGCCGGATCTCCTGCACGTTCTGGGCGTGGTCGTCGCCCAGCAGCAGGTGGCCGCCGTCCCCGGTGGGATGGAACCCCGACGGCATCATCAGCGGCATGAAGCCGTGACGGACGAGGTCGAGCTCCTGGACGATCTCAGGGCGCAGCAGGCTCAACGCGTAGGAGAACGTCGTGAAGTGGAAGCCGGGCACCGGCTCCTCGGTGATCGCGGCGCCGCCGACGAGGTGGCGGCGCTCGAGGATCAGCGTGCGCAGGCCGGCTTTGGCCAGGTAGGCGCCGTTGACCAGCCCGTTGTGCCCGCCGCCCACCACGATCACGTCGTACGTCGCTCGGCTCGTGCCTGCGGTGGTCGAGCTCGTGCCTGCGGTGGTCGAGCTCGTGCCTGCGGTGGTCGAGCTCGTCGAGACCATCACGCCACCTTCCGGTCGGGGCTGAAGAAGGGCATCGTCGTGGTGGTCGCCCCGACGGTGGTGGTGCGGTGGTGCAGCGTGGTCTCGAGCCGCAGGGCGGTCCCGGGGACGCCGAGGTCGGGGCGGACGCGGGCGATGCCGATGTGCTTCTGCAGCACGGGGGAGTAGACCAGGCTGGTGCAGAAGCCGATCTGCTCGCCGCCCTCGGTGGTCGAGCCCGTCGAGACCCGCAGCACCGACGCGTAGGGCAGCGGCTGGTCGTCCTTGGTCGGGAACACCCCCGCGTCACGGTGCAGCGCGTCCCACTCGGCCCAGTCGAGCACGATGCCGGTGGTCGCCCAGCGTGACGTGCCCTTGGCGACCTCCCGGGCGATCGCGGCCCGGCCCATGAAGGCACGGTCGTCGGTGAGCGCGGGCCGCACCATCCAGCCCATGCCGAGCTCGGAGGGGGTGACCCGGTCGTGGTCGGTCATGACCAGTCGGCTGTTGTGGAACTCGACGTCGACCAGCGGCAACCCGGCCTCGATGCGCAGCGTCATGAGCGCCTGCTCGCCGAAGGGGCGCAGGCTGTGCGGCCGTCCGGCCTCGAGCACCGAGTCGAGCACCGGGAGCGCGCCGTCTGCCGGCACGACCAGCTCGTAGCCGAGGTCGCCGGTGAAGCCGGTCCGGCTCAGCGTGACGGGCACCCCGGCGACCTTGGTCGCGACGTGGTCGAAGGGGCCGAGCCCGCCGACGTCGTCGCTCAGCTGCTCGAGCAGAGCCCGGGACCGGGGGCCCTGGACCGCGAGGATGCCGTGGTCGTCGGAGACGTCCTCGATCTCGACCCGCAGCCGGCCGCGGTGGTCGGCCAGCCATCCCAGGTTCGGTCGGGCCGCGGTGAGCAGGAAGTCGGTCGCGGAGTGGCGGAAGACCACGCCGTCCTCCATGACGAACCCGCGGTCGTCGCACCACAGCGTGTACTGCGCGCGACCCGGTCGCAACCGGCGTACGTCGCGCAGCAGCATGCCGGCGAGGAACGCCTCGGCGTCGGGGCCGGTGACGGCGTACTTGAACAGCGGGGAGGTGTCGAAGACACCGACCGAGTTCCGCACCGCGAAGTACTCGTGCTTGGCCGCCTGGGTGTAGCGCAACGGTGAGAGGAAGCCCTGCCAGTGGGTGTAGAGCCCCTGGGTATTCAGCTCGCTCAGCCGCGGGTGGAACGGCGTGGTCCGGATCATCGGCTCCCTTTCCTGACGCGCGTCAGCCTAGAGCAGCACCAGGGGCGGCCACCGGCGTCCTCCCCAGGTCGCTGCTGACTCGCGAGTCAGCACGCGGTAGGATCCGTGCACGGCCCCCACGATCGCCGGGCAGGTGTCATCCCCCGTCACCTGCCCGGTCCGGGGGCCCTCCGTCCGGTGCGCTCGGCCCAGTCGGTCGGCAGCCCGAGCTCGACGGCCACGGTCGAGGCGGTCCACGCGCGCAGCTGCGCCCGGGTCACGGAACGGTTGACCAGGGTGGCCACCGAGAGCCCGTCGAGCAGCGCGGCGACCCGCGCGACGGCGGCCTCCGGGTCCGCGCACGTGAAGCTGCCGTCGTCGACCCCGTCACGGACGATGGACACGAAGGTGTCGCGCCACTGCCGGTCGAGACGACGCAGCACGGTGCGGATCCCCGGGTCCCGTTGGGCCAGCGCCCACGCGTCGATCCACAGCCGCCAGCTCACCACCTTGCCGGACGGTCCGAAGCTGCGCACCAGGGCCCGCAGCCGGTCGGTGGGCGTAGGTCCCCGAGCGGCGGTGCGCTCGATGCGCTGAAGGTCGTGGTCGACGGCGTAGGTGAAGGCCTCGACGACGAGCTCGTCCTTGGTGCCGAAGTGGTAGAAGACCAGCGCCGGGCTGACGCCCAGTTCGGCGGCGACGTCGCCCACGCGGGTCTGGGCGATGCCCACGCCCGCGATGTGGGTCACCGTGGCGGCCAGGATCTCCTCGCGCCTCAGCTCGACGCGGCGACGGCTCGCCCCGGTGCCGCTCGCTGCCGACCTCTCGGTCATGGTCGCCCCCTCGCACCGCCGGCGACGTCCGGACGCGCCGAGTGAGCGTCCGGTCCACCGCCACGGTGCCTGCACCCTAGTGCCTCGTCGAGGCCCGACAATGGAGCCATGAGCTCCGCCGCCACGAACCCGTCCACGGGTGCGCGTCCGACCGACCGGCTCTCGACGGGGCGGCTGACCGGGGCGATGCTGGCGCTGGCCACGGGCAGCTTCACCATCGGTACGACGGAGTTCGTCACCATGGGTCTGCTGCCGGAGGTGGCCGACGGTGTCGGGGTGTCGATCCCGACCGCCGGGCACATCATCTCGGCCTACGCGCTCGGGGTCGTCGTGGGCGCCCCCGTCATCGCCTTCCTCGGGGCACGGGCCCCGCGCCGGGCACTGCTGATCGGCCTGATGGCGGCCTACACGCTGGCCAACGCGCTCACGGCGATCGCGGTGTCCTTCGAGCTCGTCACCGCCGCGCGCTTCCTCGCCGGCCTGCCGCACGGCGCCTTCTTCGGCGTCGCGTCGTTGGTGGCCGCCGACCTCGCGGCACCGGAGAAGCGGGGACGAGCGGTGGCGCAGGTGATGCTCGGACTGTCGGTGGCCAACGTCGTCGGGGTGCCGGCGGCGACCTGGATGGGCCAGCACCTCGGCTGGCGCTCGGCGTTCTGGGCCGTGGTGGTGCTGAGCACGCTCACCATGGGGCTCGTGCGGCTGCTCGTGCCCTCCTCGCCCGGACGTCCCGAGGCCACCGGCATGCGCGAGCTCAAGGCCTTCGCCAGCGCCCAGGTCTGGCTGACGCTGCTGGCCGGCGCCGTCGGCTTCGGCGGCATGTTCGCGGTCTACACCTACATCTCACCCACGGTGACCGAGGTCGGCGGCCTGGGTAGCGGGGCCGTCCCGGTCTTCCTGCTCGCCTTCGGCCTCGGCATGGTCGTCGGCACCTGGCTGGCCGGTGTCCTGGCCGACTGGTCGGTCTTCCGCTCGCTGCTCGGCTCCACGCTCGGGATGGGCCTCACGCTGCTGCTCTTCGCGCTCGTCATCCCGAGCGGGTGGTGGGCGCTGCCGGTGGCCTTCGCGATCCCGGTGCTGGGGTCGGTCGTGGTCGTCAACCTCCAGCTGCGGCTGATGGACGTGGCGGGCGACGCACAGACCGTCGGGGCGGCGATGAACCACGCCTCCCTCAACGTCGCCAACGCGCTCGGAGCCTGGCTCGGTGGTGTGGTGATCGCCGCCGGGTGGGGCTACCGCGCCCCGGCCGTCGTCGGAGCGGGACTCTGCCTGCTCGGCTTCTTCTTCATCACCGGTTCGGCGGTGCTGCACCGCCGGGACACCCGGTAGCGGCGTCCCGGCTCCACGGAGCGATCGGCACCCTCGTGGCCTCACTTCTCCAGGAAGTCGAGGAGCGCCTGGTTGAACTCCTGTGCGTGGCTGACGTTGCACCCGTGCGGTGCGCCCTCGAGCAGCACCAGCTCGCTGCCGTCGATCGCCTCGTGGGTGCGCTTCCCGGAGCCCTCGAACGGCACGATCCCGTCGCTGTCGCCGTGGATGACCAGCGTCGGCACGTCGACCTTCGTCAGGTCGTCGCGGAAGTCCGTGGTCGCCCACGCCTCCATGCAGGCCAGCGCTGCGTCCTGGTCGGACCTCTTGCACACCGTCAGGGCCTCCTGACGCTGCTCGTCGCTGACCTCGAGGTCGTCCCCGGCGGTGAAGAAGTCGGTGGTGAAGCCGTCGAAGAACTCGTCGCGGTCCTTCTCGAGCCCCTCGCGGAACTCCTGCGCGGCGTCGTCGGTCAGGGGGCCGTCCTCGTTGTCGTCGGCCTGCTTGAGGTACGGCGTCACCGCGGAGGCGAACACCACGCTGTGCAGGTCGTCGGTGCCGTACTTCGCGGCGTAGCGGGCCACCTCGCCGCCGCCCATGGAGAAGCCCACCAGCGTCGCGTCGGAGAGCTCCAGGTCCGTGATGACGTTGTGGAGGTCGTCGGTGAGACGGTCGTAGTCGTATCCGTCACCGGGGTCGGACTGGCCGAAGCCGCGGCGGTCGTAGGCCACCACGCGGTAGCCGGCGTCGCGCAGCACGGGGATCTGCTCGGACCACGAGTCGCTGCTCAACGGCCAGCCGTGGATCAGCACGACCGGGCGCCCGTCGCCGGCGGTGTCGCGGACGTAGAGGTCGTTGTCGTCGGCCCCGGTGTCCTCGTCGTTGCTGTCGTTGCTGTCGTTGCTGTCGTTTTGCTGTTCGCGCTGTCGGCTTGCTGTCGGCGCTGTCGTTCTCGCTCTCGGTGTTCTCGTCCTGGTTGGTGTCCTCGGTGTCGTCGGCCATGCGTCTCTCCCCGGTGGGCTCGTGCGGACAGGTGACCGGTCGGGCACCCGAGGGCCGTCCGAGCCCACCCGAGTCGAGCTCGTGGTCACGGTCCGGCACCGCGTACGTCGTACCCGCTGCGGACCGCGGTGACACGCGCCGGTGTCAGTCCGGGGCGGAGGACCCGTCGCGCGGCGGTTCCTCCGCCTGGCCGGGCAGCCGCGGCTCGCCGGTCAGCCGGTCGCGCTCGATGCGGGCCATCAGCTGCGTGCGGGCGTCGACGTCGATGCGCGGCATGAGCTCGGTGGCGGCGTCCGGGTCGCCCAGCGGGTCGGTCCCTGGAGTGGGGGATCGTCGGTGGGGCCGCCGGTGGGGAGGGGCGCGGGAAGGGGTGGGGGGACGGGCGGGGGGACGGGCGCGTGAGCCCGGGACCGGCCCGCGGGACCGGTCCGCACCCGGGGTGCGAAGCGGGAGGACCGCATCTGCCGCCGGATCCGCTCGTCGAGGTCCATCTCCTGCAGCAGTCGGCGCACGGTGGCGAGCACGGCCGCGGTGAGCTCCACCAGCTCGGGCACGGCGGCCGTGACCAGCACCTCCTCGAGCCGGGTGCGGGCCTCGTGCAGGCCCTCCAGGGCGGCGGCGACCGCGCGGACGTCGGTGGCGCGACCGCGCGGACCCGGCGTCGCCTCGTCGTGCACCAGCTGGCCGAAGGCGTCGACCCCCTGGTGCATCTCGGTGAACGTCTGGGCGAGACCCTGCGCGATGTCGTCGAGCACGCCGCGGTCGACGTCCCGTGAGCCCACCGCGGCGTCGTCGATGGCCCGGAACATCGAGCGCACCGACACCGCGGTGTGCTCGAGCGCCTCGAGCCCCTGGCGCAGCCCGGGGCCGGCGTCGGAGGTGAAGGCGGCCCGCATGTTCATCCGCCGGCCCTCCTCGGCGTGGAGGACCGCAGCCTCGACGTCCGGGAAGTCGTGGGTGATGCTCCGGGCGTCGTCGAGCCAGCGGGGGGAGAGGTTCGCCAGGTCCTGGCCGCGCGTCACCGCCTCGGTCAGCTCCTCCGCTGCCCGCAGGAGCAACCCGCTCACCCGGTCGGCGAAACCGTCGACGGCCTCGCCGGCGTCGTCGACGGCGACCTTCGGCGGGAACAGCAGGTTGGACGCCACGGCGACGGCCGCGCCGACCAGCGTCTCGGTCATGCGCTCCCACGCGGCCGAGCCCGCGGACAGCGAGCCGACCCCGAGGACGAGCATCGCGCTGATGGCGACCTCGATGAGGTTGGCCTCCAGCCGCAGCATCTGTCCCACGGACAGCGCGACGAGGATGAGCAGCCCGAGCGTCCACCACTCCAGCGGCACCAGGGTCGCGAAGCCGACCGCGATCGAGACGCCGGCGACCACGGCGACCACGCGGTCGAGCCCGCGGGCCAGCAGCGAGGCGGGGGTGACCTGGACGACGAGCATCGCGGTCAGGGGCGCCAGCAGGGGCTGGGCCCCGGGGAAGATCAGGGTGGCGGCGACGTAGCTGAGGACCGCCGCGACGGTCAGGCGCAGGGCGAAGAGGAACTGCCCGCGGCTCGGCAGACGGAAGCGTCGCCGGGCGCGGCTCAGCGTTCCGTCGCGGGTGGCAGCCATCTCCTCATAGTGCCCCAGATCGCCGGGGTCCTCGCGGTGTGGTGGCATGGCTCCCATGTCTGCCGACCCGCCCCTCGACCTCGACCGGCTCCGCGCCGACACCCCGGGCACCGGCACGGTGGTGCACCTCAACAACGCCGGCAGCTCACTGCCCACCCGTCAGGTGCTCGGCACCGTGGTGGGCCACCTGCAGCGCGAGGCCGAGATCGGCGGTTACGAGGCCCAGTGGGCGGTCTCCGACGAGATCGAGGGCGTGTACGACGCGGTGGCGGCCCTGCTGGGCGCCGAGACCCGTCAGGTCGCGCTGACCGACAGTGCCACCCGGTCGTGGGACCTCGCGGTCTACGGCTACCCGTTCCAGCCCGGGGACCGGGTGCTGGTCTCGCGCCAGGAGTACGCCAGCAACGCCATCTCGCTGCTGCACCTGCGCGACCGGCTCGGCGTCGAGCTCGTGCTGGTGGAGGACGACGCGCACGGCCAGATCAGCCTCGAGAAGCTCGAGCGGGAGCTGCGCCGGGGCGCGGCGATGGTCTCGCTGGTCCACGTCCCCACCAGCAACGGGGTGGTGAACCCGGCGGAGGCGGTGGGGGCGCTGTGCCGCGAGCACGACGTGTTCTACGTGCTCGACGCCTGCCAGTCGCTGGGGCAGCTCCCCGTCGACGTGACCAGGATCGGTTGCGACGTGCTGGCCGCCACGGGGCGCAAGTACCTCCGTGCGCCGCGCGGCACCGGGATGCTCTACCTCGGGGACCGGGCGATGGAGCGCATCGCGCCGCCGTTCCTGGACCTCCACGCCGCCACCTGGGTCGCCGACGACGCCTACGAGCTGCGTGAGGACGCGCGCCGCTTCGAGACCTGGGAACGCAGCACCGCCGGGGTCCTCGGGCTCGGCGTCGCAGCCCGCTACCTCACCGACCTGGGCCCGGAGCGGGCCTGGGAGCGGGTGCGCACCCTCGGCGCGCGTCTGCGCGAGCAGCTCGCCGACGTGCCCGGGGTCGACGTACACGACCGGGGGGAGGTGCTCGGCGGCATCGTCACCTTCACCGTCGCCGGCCACGACGCGACCGACGTCGCCGACGCGTTGCGTGGACAGGGGATCAACACCTCCGTCACGAGTGCCGCGTCGGCCCGGCTCGACCTCGGTCCCCGGGGGTTGACCGCGGTGGGGCGCGCCTCGGTGCACTACTACAACTCCCAGGCCGAGCTCAACGCGCTCGTGGATGCCGTTCACCGCCTCGCGTGAGGCGGCTGGTTTGGCCATCCCCGGCGTGGGGGATGGCTCGGGGATCGGGACCAGGGTGCCTACGGGGGCGCCGCGGCCCCCGACCCCCAGGAGGTCCGTCATGGCCGGTGCAACGGGAGCGACGAGCACGACGAGCGGCGGGCCGGGCGACGAGCCCGCCGGCGGAGCCCAGCTCCAGAAGGGCCTCAAGCAGCGCCACCTGACGATGATCGCCATCGGCGGCGTCATCGGGGCCGGGCTCTTCGTGGGCTCCAGCACCGTCATCCTGGACACCGGTCCGGGCGCGTTCCTGAGCTACCTGGTCACCGGGGTGCTCATCATCCTGGTGATGCGGATGCTCGGCGAGATGGCCACGGCCAACCCGTCGACGGGCTCGTTCGCCGACTACGCCCGCCGCGCGCTGGGTGGCTGGGCGGGCTTCAGCGTCGCCTGGCTCTACTGGTACTTCTGGGTGATCGTCGTCGGCTTCGAGGCCGTCGCCGGCGCGGAGATCCTGACCTTCTGGTTCGACGCCCCGCTGTGGTTGCTGTCCCTGGGCCTCATGGTCCTCATGACGGCGACCAACCTGGTCTCGGTGTCGTCGTACGGCGAGTTCGAGTACTGGTTCGCCGGCATCAAGGTCGTCGCGATCATCGCCTTCCTGGTGCTGGGAGGTGCCTTCGTGCTCGGGCTGTGGCCGGGCCAGGGTCTCGACTTCAGCAACCTGACCCAGCAGGGCGGGTTCCTGCCGTCGGGCGCCGGAGCGATCTTCTCCAGCATCGTCGTGGTGGTCTTCTCCATGGTCGGCGCCGAGATCGCCACCGTGGCCGCGGCCGAGTCCAAGGACCCGGAGAAGGCCATCGCCCGGGCCACGCAGTCGGTGATCGTGCGCGTGCTGACCTTCTACGTCGGCGCGGTGTTCCTCCTGGTCTGCATCGTGCCCTGGGACCAGAACGAGGACGGCGGTTCACCGTTCGTCGCGGCGTTCAGCGAGATGGGCATCCCCTACGCCGACCACATCATGAACGCCGTCGTGCTGACCGCCGTGCTGTCGTGCCTGAACTCCGGGCTCTACACCGCCTCGCGCATGATCTTCGTGCTCGCCGGGCGCCGCGAGGCACCCATGCGGCTGATCACGACCAACTCCCGCGGCGTCCCGGTGCTGGCGATCCTCGCCTCCACCGTCGTCGGGTTCCTCAGCGTCATCGCCGCCTACGTCTCGCCCGACACCGTCTTCACCTTCCTGCTCAACTCCTCCGGCGCGGTGATCCTGTTCGTCTACCTGCTCATCGCGATCTCGCAGTTCGTGCTGCGCCGCCGCACGCGCGACGAGGACCTGACGGTCAAGATGTGGCTGTTCCCGTGGCTGACCATCGCCGCCGGGCTGGGCATCGTCGGGGTGCTGGTGCAGATGTTCGTCGGTGACGACACCCGGTCCCAGATCCTGCTGAGCCTGCTGTCGTGGGGCGTCGTGCTCGGGCTCTTCCTCCTCACGCGCTGGCGCGGCGGCTCGGTCAGCGCCGACGACCTCGACCGGCTGGGCCGCGACGGGAGCGACGGGAGCGACGGCGCCGCGGGGGAGGCTCGCGACCAGCAGCCGGCGCACCGTGTGCTGGTCCTGGCCAACCGCACGTTGAGCGGCGAGGAGCTGCACCACAGCCTGCACCAGCTGCCCGGCAGCGACCAGGCGAGCTACCACGTGGTGGTGCCGACCAACCCGGTCGACACCGGGCAGGCCGAGCGCGAAGGGGCGGCGTACGTCTGGGAGGCCACCGCGGCGGCGGCCAGCGACCGGCTCGAGCAGACCAAGCGGGTGCTGCGCGAGCAGGGCCTCACCGTCGACGGCGAGCTCGGCGACTACCGGCCGCTGGTGGCCCTCGACGCCGCCGTGCGTTCCTTCGAGCCCGACCACATCGTGATCTCGACCCACCCCGAGGACGTCTCGAGCTGGCTGCGCCACGACGTGGTCAGCAGCGCCCGCGAGAGGTACGACGTGCCCGTGCACCACGTCGTGGTCAGCGAGCCGGCGCGCACCTGAGGCGGTCGGTGGGTGTCAGGCGCCGAGGACGCGCCGGCCCTGGACCCACGTGGACACCACACGGGCCGCTCCGATCTCGGAGGCGTCGGCGGTGAACGGGTCCCGGTCGAGCACGGCGAGGTCGGCGTCGAGGCCCGGGCGGATCGCCCCGACCGTGTCCTCACGGTGGTTCACCCACGCCGACCCGCTGGTGTAGGCGGCGAAGGCGGTCTCGAGGTCGAGCGCCTGCTCGGGCAGGAGCGGCTCGCTGCCGGCCCGGCCCGGCTCGCCGTACGCCCACCGGTTGACGGCGACGTGGATCGCCTGCAGCGGGTCCGGTGTGCTGACCGGCCAGTCGCTGCCCATCGCCAGCGTGGCCCCGGCGCGGTGGAGCTCGGCGAAGGGGTACTGCCGGGGCACGGCGGCCGGGTCGACGAACGGCAGCGTCAGCTCGGTCATCTGCTCGTCGTGGCAGGCCCACAGCGCCTGCATGTTCGCCGTCACGCCGAGCTCGGCGAAGCGGCGTACGTCGTCGGCGGTGACGATCTGCAGGTGCGCGAGGTGGTGCCGCAGGGGGCTCGGGCCCTGCTGCGACACCGTGGCGAAGGCATCGAGGGCCTCGGCCACGCCGCGGTCGCCGATGGCGTGGACGTGCACCTGGAACCCGGCCTCCTCGAGCAGCGGCAGGTAGCGGCGCAGCGCGACCGGGTCGACGAAGGAGTGCCCGGTGTTGGTGGTCGGGTGGCCGCACCGGTCGAGGTACGGCGCCCAGACCGCGGCGGTGCCGTTCTCCAGGATCCCGTCCTGCATGATCTTCACGCTGGTGGCCTGGAACCGGCCGTGGGAGTAGTCGCGCCGCCGCTGCGTCAGGCTCTCGATCTGGGACTCGTCGGCGTCGCGGTCCCACCACAGCGCACCGACGACGAACGCGCTGAGGTCGCCCCGGCGCGCAGCGGCAGCGTACGTCGGACCGGGGTCGTCCATGCCGCCGTAGGCGCCGACGATCGCGTCCTGCCAGCCGGTGACACCGAGGGAGTGCAGGTAGGACTGACCCTCGAGCAGGCCGCGGTAGTACTCCTCGTCGGTGGTCGGCGGCACGATCGCCTGCACGAGGTCCATCGCGCCTTCGTGCAGCGTGCCGGACGGGCGACCCTGCGCGTCGCGCTCGAAGTGGCCGTGCGCCGGGTCGGGGGAGCTGTCGGTGATGCCGGCCATCCGCAACGTGAGGCTGTTGACCCAGGCGCCGTGGTGGTCGCGGTTGAGCAGGTGGACGGGCCGGTCC
Source organism: uncultured Actinomycetota bacterium (assembly GCA_963762755.1). Classification (GTDB taxonomy): domain Bacteria; phylum Actinomycetota; class Actinomycetes; order Propionibacteriales; family Nocardioidaceae; genus Marmoricola_A. The sequence continues at coordinate 316,279 of CAVXMH010000023.1, forward strand.
GGCACGACGGCGTCGAGGTCGGCGGCGAGCGCGGCGCCGTTCTCGAAGGCGGCCATCGACCAGCCGCCACCCAGGATCCAGGGCAGGTCGGGGTGGGACGCGGCGTAGGCGGAGATCCGCCGCAGGTAGTCCTCCCGGGTGCGGTCCTCCGACAGGTCGCAGCGGATGCGCTCCAGGCCGCCCTGGACGGCGTGGACGTGCGCGTCGACGAAGCCGGGGCAGAGCAGCCCGCCGTCGAGGTCGACGAGCTCGGTCCCGCTCGGCAGGTCGTCGGCCGCGGCGTCGACGGCGACGATCCGGCCGTGCTCGACCAGGACGGCGCCGGTCAGCCGGCCACGGTGGTGGTGGCCGTCGAAGAGGGACCCGTTGACGAAGGCGATCACGGGCCCGAGTCTGTCAGCCGCTCCGAGCCGGCAGTGACCGGATGGGTTGTCGGACCCGCGCGGTGTCGGCGGTCCGATCTAGGGTGGCGCGATGAGCAGCGACGCGACCGACCCGACCGACCGGACCACCGCGGCGTACGGCGCCTGGCCGTCTCCCTGCTCGGCGCGCGACACCGTCACCGCCGGGACCGTGCGGACGCCGGTGGCCGTCGACAGCCGGTCCGTGTGGTGGCTCGAGGCGCGGCCGAGTGACGCCGGACGGCTCACCCTGGTGCGTGGCGAGGCGGGTGCGGAGCCGCTCGACGTCTCGCCCGCCGGGGCCAACGTGCGGACCCTCTTCCACGAGTACGGCGGCGGCGCGGTCGGCGTCGGCGAGCGTGACGGCGAGGCACTCGCGCTGTACGTCGACTTCGCCGACCAGCGGGTCCACCGGGTGGACGTGGGGTCTGGGGAGCGGGTCGGCGAGCCGCGACCGATCACACCCGACACCGGGGGGCGGGTGCGGTGGTCGTGCTTCCGGATCGACGCCGCCCGCGGCGTGGTGTTCTGCCTGCGCGAGGACCAGCGGGACCCGACCGTGGAGCCGGTGACGTCGCTGGTGCGCATCGACCTCGACGGTCCCAACGACGACCTGGGCGTCGAGCTGGTGGCCGGCCGGCGTCGCCGGCTGGAAGCGGGCGCGGGCTCTGACCCGGGCTCCGGACCGGACTTCGTGCTGGACCCGGTGCTGTCGCCGGACGGTCGACGGATCGCCTGGGTGCAGTGGGAGCACCCGAACATGTCGTGGGACGGCACGTGGCTGTGGGTCGCGTCGGTCGACGAGTCCGGGGACCTCCACGACGCGCACGCGGTCGCCGGCGGTGCGTCCGAGTCCGTCGAGCAGCCCCGCTGGCTCTCCGACGACCGTCTGGTCCTCCTCTCCGACCGGGCCGGCTGGAGCAACCTCTACGCGCTGGACGCCTCAGGTGCCGACGCAGACGTCGCGGCGCTGGCCCCCGACGAGCGCGACTTCGGTCAACCCCGCTGGACGCCGGACCAGTCGTCGTACGACGTGCTGCCGGACGGGCGGCTGCTGACGACCCGGTTCACCGACGGCTTGTGCTCGGTGTGCGTGCTCGACCCCGCCACCGGTGAGGTCACCGAGCTCCCCACCGGCGTCACGGGGGTCTTCGACCTGCGCGCCGTCGGCGAGCACCATGCCACCTGCCGGGCCACCTTCACCGACCGTCCGGCCGACGTCGTGCTGATCGACCTCCGCGACGCGACGACGCGGTCGCTGGCCGAGGACGCCGAGGGCCCGGACCCGGCCTGGGTCAGCTCCCCCGAGGCGGTCAGCTGGGAGAGCAGCCGCGACCTCGGCGGCGACGGCGCGACGGCCCACGGCTTCCTGTACCCGCCGACCAACCCGGAGGTGGTCGCCCCCGAGGGGGACCTGCCGCCGCTGATCGTGACGCTGCACGGTGGCCCGACCGCCGCGGCGCCGGCGGCGTACACGCGGACGCGGACCTTCTGGACCTCGCGCGGCTTCGCGGTGCTCGACGTGAACTACGCCGGATCCACGGGCTACGGTCGCGGCTACCGGGAGCGGCTGCGCGGCCTGTGGGGCGTGGCCGAGGTCGCCGACGTGGCGAGCGGCGCCCGGCACCTGGCCGACCAGGGCCGGGTCGACCCGGCGAAGGTGGCGATCACCGGGGGCAGCGCGGGTGGCTACACCACGCTCGCCGCCCTGACGTTCACCGACGTCTTCGCCGCCGGTGCCAGCCACTTCGGCGTCAGCGACCTGGCCGCGCTGGCCCGCGACACCCACAAGCTGGAGTCGCGCTACCTGGAGGGCCTGGTGGCGCCGTGGCCGGAGGGCGAGGACGTCTACACCGAGCGCTCGCCGATCCACCACGTCGACCGGCTGGCCACCCCGCTGATCCTGCTGCAGGGCACCGAGGACAAGGTGGTCCCGCCGAACCAGGCCGAGCTGATGTTCGAGGCGGTCCGCGCCAAGGGGCTGCCGGTGGCGCTGGTGATGTTCGACGGTGAGGGCCACGGCTTCCGCGACCCGGCCAACCAGGCACGGGCGCTCGAGAGCGAGCTGTCCTTCTACGGGCAGGTGTTCGGGTTCGTCCCCGCCGGTGACGTCCCCGTGGTCGAGGTCGAGAACCTGCACTGAGCCCGATCGGGTGCGCGTCGGGGGTCGGCGGGATCGGGCTGGCGGGTGGGTGGGCTGGCTCAGCGGCCTGGTGTCGGTAACGACGTGGGGACGGTCGTCTGAGGTCGGTACCGACGTGGGGACGGTTCGGGGGGCCTGGTGATCGGCCTGGTGTCGGTAACGACGTGGGGCCGGTCGTCTGAGGTCGGTACCGACGTGGGGACGGTTGTCTGAGGTCGGTACCGACGTGGGGACGGTCGTCTGAGGTCGGTACCGACGTGGAGACGGTTCGGGGGGCCTGGTGATCGGCCTGGTGTCGGTAACGACGTGGGGACGGTCGTCTGAGGTCGGTACCGACGTGGGGACGGTCGTCTGAGGTCGGTACCGACGTGGGGACGGTCGTCTGGGGTCGTTGACGACGTGCGGACGGTCCGCGGTGGGTCAGGGCTGGGGGTCAGGGGGCGGCGGCGGGCTCGGTGGCGGGTTGCCAAGGCGGGGCCTCGACGGCGCAGTGCCTCCGGCACGGGGACGCCTCCGGCGCCTCGAGGGACGGCCCCTCCGGCTCGGGCCGACGGACCTGGGTCGCGGCCACCACGCTGCCGAGCAGCAGCAGGCCGGCACAGACCAGGGCGGCGCGGTGGAAGGCGGCGATCTCGGCGGCCGGGTCGCCGTACGCGGCGTTCAGCCCGACCACGACGGGCAGCGCCGCGACCGAGAGCAGACCGGCGGTGCGGGCGACCGCGTTGTTGACGCCGCTGGCCAGGCCGGCGTGACGGTCCGGTGCGGCGGCCAGGACGGTCGTGGTCAGCGGCGCCACCGTGGCGGCGAGCCCGAGCCCGAAGAGGGTGACCCCCGGCAGCACGTCGGCGGCGTACGACGCGTCCTGGTCGACCCGCAGCAGGAGCAGGGTGCCGGTCGCGGAGAGGGCGGGCCCGACGGTCATCGGCAGCCGGGGGCCGATCCTCTGGGCCAGCTCACCGGCCCGCGCGGAGAGCGCCAGCATGATCACCGTGATCGGCAGGAGCGAGGCCCCGGCCAGCACGGGTCCGAAGCCGACGGCCGTCTGCAAGGTGAGCACCAGCAGGAAGAAGATCCCGCCGAGCGCGGCGTAGACGACGAACGTCACGACGTTGGTGACCCGGAACAGCGGAGAGGCGAAGATGTCCGGCGGCAGCATCGGGTGCGCGGCGCGGCGCTCGACCCCGGTGAAGGCGGCCCCGGCGGCGACCGCTACCGCGAGCGCCGTCCAGGTCGGCGCCGCGGCCAGTCCCCGCTCGCCCCACGACACGAGGGCGAAGGTCAGCCCGCTGAGGAACAGCACCCCGAGCGCGGCGCCCCGGACGTCGGTGCCCGGGACGCTCTCGGGGTCGCGGCTCTCCGGCACGTGGCGTACGGCGACCGCCACGACCGTGAGCGCCACCGGCACGTTGAGCAGGAACACCCACCGCCAGGAGGCGACGTCGACCAGCCAGCCGCCGAGGAACGGCCCGACGGCGGCCGCGATGCCACCCAGCCCGGACCACGCGCCGATGGCACGCCCGCGGTCGGGGCCGGAGAAGGAGGCCTGCAGGATCGCCAGGCTGCCGGGGGTCAGCAGCGCCCCGGCCACGCCCTGCAGCGCCCGTGCCGCGACGAGCGTCTCGACGTTCGGCGCCAGCCCGCACAGCAGCGACGCCAGGGCGAAGCCGACCACTCCGACGAGGAAGACCCGACGGCGTCCGAACCGGTCGCCGGCCGCGCCGCCCAGCAGGATGAAGGCAGCGAGCGTGAGCGTGTAGCCGTTGACGGTCCACTGCAGGCCGGCGATGCCCGCGCCGAGATCCTCGCCGATGGCGGGAAGTGCGACGTTGACGATGGTGCCGTCGAGCATCGCCATGCTCGAGCCCAGCACGGTCGCCAGCAGGATCCACCGGCCCGCGGGAGCGCCGTACCTCACGGCAGCGACGGGTGACGGGGCGGCGGGCACAGGGAGGAGACGCCGAGGCCGGGCGGGATATTCCCGACCCGTCAGCTCTCGAGCCGCTGCGCGAGCCGGCGGCCAGGAGCGGCTCGGTGCGCCACTCGACCGAGTCGATGTCGGCGTGACCACTCGGGCGCACGCTCGGGGTCGACGGCGTGCGCCGCCACCTCGGCCCGCGGTCGCCGCACCACGATCTGCGTCGTGACGTCCAGGGGGCGACTCATGGCCTCGATGCTGCCAGACTCCGGAGCATGACCCGCTACGGCCAGCAGTTCGGCCCCGACTTCACCTTCCTCGGCGTCGACCGGTGCGACCTCGACGAGCCCCCGACGTACGCCGACGCGGACGTCGTGATCCTCGGTGCCCCCTTCGACGGCGGCACCTCCCACCGGCCCGGGGCACGCTTCGGGCCGCAGGCGATCCGCGAGCAGGACTACCTCGCGCACGACGGCTCGCGGCCGAGCCTGGCGCTGCGCACCGACGGCCTGAAGGACCTGCGCGTGGTCGACGCCGGCGACGTCGAGATGTACTCCGGCGACGTCGAGCGCTCGCTGCCGGCCCTCGAGGCGGCCGTGGAGAAGGTGGCCCGCGCGGGCGCGATCCCGGTCGTGCTCGGCGGCGACCACTCGATCGCCTACCCCGACGCCAAGGGCGTGGCCAACGTGCTCGGCCACGGCCGGGTCTCGATGATCCACTTCGACGCCCACGCCGACACCGGCGACATCGAGTTCGGCTCGTTGTGGGGCCACGGGCAGCCGATGCGCCGGCTCATCGAGTCGGGCGCGCTGCGCGGCGACCGCTTCCTGCAGATGGGGCTGCGCGGCTACTGGCCGGAGCCCGAGTCCCTGGACTGGATGGCCGGGAAGGCGATGCGGTCCTACGAGATGACCGAGATCGTCCACCGCGGCCTGGCCGACTGCCTCACCGAGGCCTTCACGATCGCCACCGACGAGTGCGACGGTGTGTTCCTCTCCGTCGACGTCGACGTCTGCGACCCCGGGCACGCGCCGGGCACGGGGACCCCCGAGCCGGGTGGCCTCACCGCGCGCGAGCTGCTCGACGCCGTACGCCGTATCTGTCTGGAGCTGCCGGTGGTGGGCGTCGACGTCGTCGAGGTCAGCCCGCCCTACGACCACGCCGGCATCACCGCGGCGCTGGGCAACCGCGTCGTGCTGGAGTCGCTGAGCGCGATCGCCCGACGCCGCCAGGACGCCCGCGACGGCACGACCTGGAACCCGCTGCAGCCGCTGCTGTCGGGACGCAACCCGACCGACGAGGACGCCGACGCCTGATGCATTCCGTCGACCAGACCACCGAGCAGATGGTGCGCAGCGTCCTGGCCTACGCCGAGAACCGGCTGCGCATGGACCCGGTGCCGCTCGACAAGGCCACCCTCGACCCGGCGCGGCTCCACGACCGGTTGCGTGGGGTGATCCGCGAGGAGCCGCGCCAGCCCGACGAGGTGCTCGGTGTCTACTCCTCGGTGATCGCGCCCAGCGTGATCTCCGCCGACAGTCCGCGCTTCCTGGGCTTCATCCCGGCCGCGCCGACGAAGGCGAGCCTGCTGTTCGACATGCTCGTCTCCTGCGCCTCGATCCAGGGCATCTCGTGGTTGGAGGCCTCCGGCGCGATCGCGGCGGAGAATTCCGTGCTCACCCTGCTGGCCGACGAGATGGGCATGCCCCCGACCGCCGGCGGCTGCTTCGTGTCCGGCGGCTCGGCGGGCAACCTGTCGGCGCTGGCGGTGGCGCGGGAGAGCGCGAAGCGGGACCGGACGCTGACCGGGCGACCGCAGGTCGTGGTCAGCCTCGACGCGCACTCCTCGATCATCAACACCCTCATGCTGCTGGAGATGGACGCGCTGGTCGTGGAGACCGACGACCACCGGTTGACGCGCTCCGCGGTGGAGCGCATGATCGCGCGCACCGCCCCGGCCCTCCTCGACGACGTGGTCGCCGTGGTCTGCACCTCGGGCACCACCAACGCCGGCATCATCGACGACCTCGACGGCGTCGGGGCGCTCGCCGAGGAGCGGGGCTGGTGGTTCCACGTCGACGGCGCCTACGGCGGAGCGGGCGTGCTCGTGCCGTCGCTGAAGCCGAAGTACGCCGGCATCGAGCGGGCCGACTCGTTCATCGTGGACCCCCACAAGTGGATGTTCACACCGTTCGACTGCTGCGCCCTGGTCTACAAGCGGCCGGAGCTGGCACGACGGACCCACACGCAGGACGCGTCCTACCTCGACGTCATCCGCGACCAGGGCGGGGAGTGGAACCCGACCGACTACGCCTACCACCTGACCCGGCGCGCTCGCGGCCTGCCGCTGTGGTTCTCCCTCGCGGTCAACGGGATCGGCGCCTACCGGGAGGCGATCGAGGTCAGCGTCGACCTGGCCAAGGCCGCCGCCGACCTGGTCCGCGCGGAGGACCACCTCGAGCTCGTCCGGGAGCCCGACCTCGGGATCGTGCTGTTCCGGCGGCTCGGGTGGGAGCACGAGGACTACGACGCCTGGGCCCGCGGCCTCCACGACGACGAGGTCGCCTTCATCCCGCCGAGCAAGTGGGACGGCGAGACGGTGGGCCGTTTCGCCTTCCTGCACCCCGACACCACGCTCGACCTGGTCCGCGAGGTCATCGCCCGCACCCGCTGAGCCGGCCGCGCAGGACGTCGGTGGCTGGTTGCCCGGGTCACGAGGCGCGGAAGACGAGGGAGACCTCGCCGCGGGTCAGCGTGAGCCGCTTGCCCTCCACGACGTACGACGACCCGGCGAGCAGGATGTCGAGCGGCGGGACGGCCATCACGCACTGACGCTGCGTCGCGACCAGGTCGTCGTCCGAGCTGATCCGGTCCTCGGACACCTCGACCAGACCGGACAGGTCGTTGCACCCGTCGAAGCCCTCGACGCGACCGTCGTCGATGCGGAACCGCGGCGCGGAGTCCTCGGTGCCGCCGACCGCGCTGGAGGCGACGTCCCCCTCGACGACCGACTCCAGAAGCCAGGTGGTGCCCTCGAGAGAGGCGTCCGCGGGGAGCACCTCGGTCGTGAACCGCACCGCGACGGTGTCCCCGGTGAGGGTGAAACCGTCCGCGCCGGTGCCGATCTCCGGACCCGAGGTCAGCAGGTCCGCGACCCACTGGTCCTGCTCCGTGCGACCGGGCTCGCACCCCATCTCGGTCATGCCCAGCCCGGTGACCACCAGCCGACCGTCCGTGACCGAGCCGGTGCCGGACATCTGGTTGCAGCCGGCGTGCGCCGAGAGCCGGTCGCCCGTCCAGCTCAGCCGGATCCGGGTGCCCTCGACCAGGGACCGCCCGGTCACCTCGGTGGCGACGTACGCCCCGTCGGCGGGTCCACCGCCCGCGGGGACGTCGCCACGGTCGGCGTCGGCGTCGGCTCGCGAGCCGGCGCCCGGTGCGGAGGTGCCGTCGCCGCACCCTGCCGTCGCGAGGCACAGGGCGACGAGGAGGGGCAGCATCAGGGGTCGCATCCTCATCATGATGCTCCGACGCAACGGCGGAGCGCGAGGTTCCCCCTCAGCGCACCTTCTCGACGTAGGCGACGACCCGGTTGAAAAGGTCGGTGGCGCGGCGCAGGTCGCGGTGGTGGGGCTCGGGGACCCGCATCCGGTCCAGGTCGTGCATCACGGCCCGGGTGTCACAGCCGGCGTCGGCCACGATGTGGGCCAGGGTGCGGGAGGCGTCGCGGACGGGCTCCGGCTCCAGGCTCCACACCGACTCGAAGACCCGGTCGCGGTCGACGACGCCGACCTGGCCGGGGATCTCCCAGGCGGTGAGCACGGCGGGGAAGTCCTCGGCCAGGCACGCCAGGGTCCACTCCCGGTGCATCGGGGCGCCGTCGGGCAGGGCCACCTCGAACGGGGCGTCGGGGCGGGCGACGTTGTCGGCGAAGTCGGCCAGCGCCCAGGTGCCGCGCGAGGTGCGCGCCAGGTCGCGCCAGCGGCCCTCCGCCCGGCGGTAGTACTTCTCGTGCTGGAAGGCGCCGAACAGCCACGGCGACCTCGCCCGGGCGCAGCACTCGTCCTCCAGCGCCCACGAGAGTGCGAGGAGGGTGGACTTGCGCAGCCGGTGCGGGCGCAGGTGCGGGTGGCGATCCCGCAGCTCGGCCCACACCGACGTGGCGGGGGAGGCGGCGAACTGCGACACCTCGGTGATCGCCGCCTCGAGGCGCACGCCGACCTCGCGCCGCTGCTTGACGCGCAGGATGGAGTCGACGATCTCCTCGGGGTAGCGCCGGTGCCCGCTGGGCAGCCGCAGCGCGAGCGGGAAGCCGTAGCGGCTCTCCCACATGCGCAGATTGCTCGCGCTGATTCCCGTACGTCGCGACAGCTCGCCGATCGTGAGCGTCCCGGGATTGACCTCCCGGTCGTTCCGACCGGCTCGCTGTCCGGATGTCGCCCACGATGTCGTCATGACAAGAGGATAAACCTTCACACCTTGTGGAGAAACCTGTTCAACCCGATCGTGTCGCGACACGCGGTGCGCGGGCTGGAAGGATGCCTTGCATGCCCGCGCACGAGCCCCCCGTCCTCCCGGACCCCGCCGGGCTGGCCGGCCTGCCGGCGCACCTCGTCGAGCTCTTCACCGCCCGGCTCGAGCGCTGGTGGCCGGACCTGGTCGCGGGCCTCGCGGTCTACCCGGACCCGGAGGCGGTGGCCCGTCGGGTCGTCGACCTGGCGGCCGCCGGGTTCGCCACCCGCGACCCCGAGCTGCACCACCTCGACCTGCGCCGCAGCCTCGCCCCGGACTGGTTCCAGGACCCCGCCGCGCTCGGGTACGCCGCCTACGCCGACCGGTTCGCCGACGACCTGGCCGGGGTCGCGGAGCACCTGGACCACCTGTCCGACCTCGGTGTGACCTACCTCCACCTCATGCCGCTGCTGCAGCCGCGCCCGGCGCCGAACGACGGCGGCTACGCGGTCGCCGACTACCGCTCCGTGCGCTCGGACCTCGGCACCACCGACGACCTCCGCGCCCTCGCCGGCCGGCTGCGCGAGCGGGGCATCAGCCTGTGCCTGGACCTGGTGCTCAACCACGTCGCCGCGGAGCACGAGTGGGCTCGCCGGGCCAAGGCCGGCGAGGCGGAGTTCCGCGCCTACTTCCACCTCTTCGACGACCGGCGGATGCCCGACGCCTACGAGCAGACCCTGCCGGAGGTCTTCCCCGACATCGCCCCGGGCAGCTTCACCTTCGACGCGGAGGTCGACGCCTGGGTCTGGACGACCTTCAACTCCTACCAGTGGGACGTCGACTGGTCGAACCCCGACGTCTTCTGCGCCTACGCCGACATCGTGCTCCACCTGGCGAACCTGGGCGTCGAGGTCTTCCGGCTCGACGCCATCGCGTTCCTGTGGAAGCGCCTGGGCACCAGCTGCCAGAACCAGCCCGAGGTCCACGCCCTCACCCAGGCGTTGCGCACCATGGTGCGGATCGCCTGCCCGGCGGTGGTCTTCAAGGCCGAGGCCATCGTGGGTCCGCGCGACCTGCCGGCCTACCTCGGCGCCGGCGAGCACCACGGCAAGGTCAGCGACCTGGCCTACCACAACAGCTTCATGGTGCAGATCTGGTCGATGCTGGCCAGCCGCGACGTGCGGCTGGCGACGTACGCGCTGCAGCAGCTGCCGCCCACCCCGCCCACCACCGCCTGGATCACCTACGCCCGCTGCCACGACGACATCGGCTGGGCCGTCGACGACGGCGACGCCGCCGCGATGGGCGTCAGCGGCTTCGCCCACCGCTCGTTCCTCTCCGACTTCTACTCCGGGAGCTTTCCCGGCTCCTGGGCGCGCGGCCTCGTCTTCGGTGAGAACGGGCACACCGGCGACCGGCGCATCTCCGGATCCCTGGCGAGCCTGGCCGGGCTGGAGTGCGGCGACCCTTGGGCGCTCAACCGCATCCTGCTCGTGCACAGCATGGTGCTGGGCTTCGGCGGCCTTCCGGTGCTGTGGATGGGCGACGAGGTCGGGCTGCTCAACGACCCCGGCTGGGCGCGGGAGGAGGGGCACGCCGACGACAACCGCTGGGCCCACCGGCCGCGGATGCCGTGGGGTGACGACGGGCGCCCGGACGACCCCCACGATCTGCTTCCACGCATCACGGCGCTGGTGCGGGCCCGGCGCGGCACGCCCCACCTGCACGCTGCCGTGCCCACCCGTGTCGAGTGGCCCGAGGACGCGGGCGTGCTGCTGACGGTGCGCGAGCACCCGCTCGGCCCGATGGTCGGGGTCTACAACGTCACCGACACCGGCCGATCCGTCACGCGCGCCAAGCTGCGCCACCTCGGCCTGGACGGCCCGGTCGTCGACCGGCTCGCCCCGCACCGCGCCCCGCACCGGCTGTACTCCGTGCGCGAGCTGGAGCTGCCGCCGTACGCCGCGATGTGGCTCACGCGCTGAGACGGGTGTGCCGGCACACGACCGCGGGCATCCTCCCCTCGAACCGGCCGAAGACCTGAGGAGCCCCATGTCCCGCTGGACCACCGACGACATCGGCGACCTGACCGGGCGGCGCGCGCTCGTCACCGGCGCCAACAGCGGCATCGGGCTGCAGACCGCGCAGGAGCTGGCCCGCCACGGCGCCGAGGTGACGATCGCCGTGCGGAACGCAGCCAAGGGCGAGAAGGCTGCGCAGGCTGTCCGCTCCGCGCTCGCGGGTGCCCGTGCGGTCGGCGAGGTCCGCGTCGCCGCGCTCGACCTGGCCTGCCTGGAATCGGTGGAGAAGCTCGCCGCGGACTGGCAGGGGCCGTTGGACCTGCTCGTCAACAACGCCGGTGTGATGACCCCGCCGCGCTACCAGGAGACCGACGACGGCTTCGAGCTGCAGTTCGGCACCAACCACCTCGGTCACTTCGCGCTCACCGGCCGCCTCCTGGGTGCGCTGCGTGACGCCCCGTCCGCGCGGGTGGTGACGGTGTCCTCGATCGCCCACCACGGTGGACGCCCCGACGTGGTCGCAGGCAACCCGCGGTCCGGCTACAACGCCTCGCGCGCCTACAGCAACTCCAAGCTGGCCAACCTGCTCTTCGCCGCCGAGCTGCAGCGCCGGGCGCACGCCGCCGGCCTCCCGCTGACCTCGGTCGCCGCGCACCCCGGTGTCTCGGCCACCAACCTCGTGACCAGCGAGCAGGGGCTGGGATCGATCCCGGGCGTGCGGATCGTGGCGCCGCTGTTCCTCAAGATCGCGTTCCAGTCACCGCGGGCCGGAGCGCTGCCCGTCCTGCACGCCGCCACCGCGGCCGAGCCCCCGCCGTACACGGGGCCGCAGGGGTTCCGCGAGAGCCGCGGCACGCACCCCGGCCCGGCCCGGCTGCAGCCGCTGGCGCGCGACGAGGACCTCGCCGCCCAGCTGTGGCAGGTCAGCCAGGAGCGCACGGGAGTGCGCTTCGACCTGGGCTGATGGCGAGGGCGGCAGGCGGCCGCCGGGGCCACGCGAGCACGGGCCGAGCCAGGGGGCGTTCCGGGGCGCACGCGAACGGGGCCTCGGTCGGGGGAACCAGAGGTTCGAACGGCGTTGGGGGGTCGCCGTCGGTCGCGGGCCCGCAGAAGCCTCCCTGGCCCGACGACGGCGGACGCTACCCGTCTGCACGAGAGGGCGCAAAACGGTCCCGTCGTCTGCGAGAGTGACGGACGACGGCTCCACCACGCGCTCGACCCTCGGAGGTCCCCCATGGCTCGCAACGACCGGCACCTGACCGAGGACGCGCTCCGCGCCGCCATCGAGAAGGACGAGATCGACACGGTCGTGGTCGCCTTCACCGACATGCAGGGACGTCTGCAGGGCAAGCGGCTGCACGGGCGCTACTTCCTCGACCACGTGCTCGGCGAGGGCAAGACCGAGGGCTGCAACTACCTGCTCGGCGTGGACGTCGACATGAACACCGTCGGCGGCTACGCCATCACGTCGTGGGAGCAGGGCTACGGCGACATGGAGTTCGTGCTCGACCTCGAGACGATCCGCCTGCTGCCCAACGAGCCGGCCGCCGTGATGATCCAGTGCGACCTGACCTGGCCCGACCACACCCCGGTCTCGCAGTCGCCGCGGGCCATCCTCGCGGCCCAGATGAAGCGGGCCGCCGACCTCGGCTACGTCGCCGTCGCCGGCACCGAGCTCGAGTTCATCATCATGGAGGACACCTACGAGGAGGCCTTCACCAAGGGCTACCGCGACCTCGTGCCCTCCAACCAGTACAACATCGACTACTCGATCCTCGGCACCCACCGCGTCGAGCCGCTGCTGCGCGAGATCCGCAACACGATGTACGCCGCCGGCATGAACACCGAGGCGGCCAAGGGCGAGTGCAACTTCGGTCAGCACGAGATCGGCTTCCTCTTCGACGACGTGATGGTGACCGCCGACAACCACGCGGTCTACAAGGAGGTCGCCAAGCAGATCGCGGTGAAGCACGGAAAGTCGATCACCTTCATGGCGAAGTTCAACCAGCGCGAGGGCAGCTCCTGCCACATCCACCTGTCGCTGCGCGGCAAGGACGGCGAGATCGTCTTCTGGGACGAGAAGACCGGGGCGACCACTCCGCTCTACGACCGGTTCGTCGCCGGTGTGCTGGCCACCATGCGGGACTTCACGCTGCTCTACGCCCCGAACATCAACTCCTACAAGCGCTTCGCCCACGGCTCCTTCGCGCCCACGGCCATCGCCTGGGGCAACGACAACCGCACCTGCGCCGTGCGGCTCGTGGGGGAGGGGCCGGCGGCCCGCATGGAGAACCGGGTGCCGGGTGGCGACGTGAACCCCTACCTGGCGCTGGCGGCGATGCTCGCCGGCGGCCTGCACGGCATCGAGAAGAAGCTGGAGCTGGAGCCGCCGCTGACGGGCAGCGCCTACGACTCCGACGCCCCGAAGGTGCCCCACACGATGAACGAGGCGCGCGAGGCGTTCGCGACGTCGAAGATCGCGCGGGCGGCGCTCGGCGACGAGGTGGTCGACCACTACACGAACATGGCCGACGTGGAGCTGGCCGACTACGACGCCACCGTCACCGATTGGGAGCTTCGCCGCGGTTTCGAGAGACTGTGACCTGGTGCCGGTTTCACTAGGTACCTAGTGAATCTGGCGCTCCCCGAACGATGTTCCACTCGGGAACCGCCGGTTTCACCAGGTACCTAGTGAAACCGGCAGCCCATCCGTTCCCCCGCCCCCCGAGGAGGACCCTGGCGTGAGCACGTCCTACACCGTCCTGAACCCGGCCACCGCCGAGCCGGTGACCGAGGTCCAGCTGGCCTCGGAGGCCGAGACCGACGCGCTCATCGAGCGGGCGCACGAGGCGTTCCCCGCGTGGCGCGACGTGGCTCCGGGCGAGCGGGCCCGCCTGCTGCGCCGCTTCGCCGCGCTGGTCGACGAGCACCTCGACGAGCTCGCCGGGCTCGAGGTCCGCAACGCCGGCCACACCTGGGGCAACGCCCGCTGGGAGGCCGGCAACGTCCGCGACGTCCTGAACTACTACTCCGCAGCCCCGGAGCGTCTGCACGGGCGCCAGATCCCGGTCGCGGGCGGGATCGACGTCACCTTCCACGAGCCGCTCGGCGTCGTCGGCATCATCGTGCCGTGGAACTTCCCCATGCCGATCGCGGGCTGGGGCCTGGCTCCGGCGCTCGCCGCCGGCAACACCGTCGTCCTCAAGCCGGCCGAGCTCACCCCGCTCACGGCCGTCCGGCTCGGTGAGCTGGGTCGGGAGGCGGGCCTGCCCGAGGGCGTGCTGACCGTCATCCCGGGCGCCGGCTCCGTCGTCGGCAACCGCTTCGTCACGCACCCGCTGGTGCGCAAGGTCTGCTTCACCGGGTCCACCGGCGTCGGCAAGAAGATCATGGCCGGCGCCGCCGACCAGGTGAAGCGGGTCACGCTCGAGCTCGGCGGGAAGTCCTCCAACGTGGTCTTCGCCGACGCCGACGTCGCGCAGGCCGCGGCGAGCGCGCCGTACGCCGTCTTCGACAACGCCGGTCAGGACTGCTGCGCCCGCTCACGCATCCTGGTCGAGCGCCCGGCGTACGACGAGTTCCTCGGCCGCCTCGAGCAGGCGGTCACCGGCATGCGCGTGACCGACCCCGGGGCCGACCCGGACAGCGAGATGGGACCGCTGATCTCCGCGACGCAGAAGGAGCGGGTCGCGGGCTACCTCACCGACGTGGAGGTCGCCTTCACCGGCTCGGCCCCCCACGGCGCCGGCTTCTGGGTCCCGCCCACGGTCGTGCTGCCCGGTGGCACCGACGACGCGGTGTGGCGCGAGGAGGTCTTCGGCCCGGTCGTGGCCGTGCTGCCCTTCGACTCCGAGGAGGAGGCCGTGCGGCTCGCCAACGACACCGAGTACGGTCTGTCCGGCTCGATCTTCACCTCCGACGTCGGCCGCGCGCTGCGGGTCTCGCGGGGCATCGCGGCGGGCAACCTCAGCGTCAACTCCCACTCCGCGGTCCGGTACTGGACGCCGTTCGGCGGCTTCAAGCAGTCCGGCCTCGGCCGCGAGCTCGGGCCGGACGCGCCGCTGGCGTTCACCGAGGAGAAGAACGTCTTCATCGCCGACGGCAGCTGACGGCAGCTGAGCCCGGTCGGCGACACGACCCACCCACAGATCACCAGCACCACACGCAGACGGAAGGACACCGCTCATGACCGTGCCCGAGAAGGGGCGCACCGGGGGACGCGCAGGACGACTGGACGGCAAGGTCGCCGTCGTGACCGGAGGTGTCTCCGGCATCGGGCTGGCGACCGTCCGCCGCTTCCTCGAGGAGGACGCCACCGTCGTGGTCGGCGACCTCGACGACGCACGCGGGGAGGAGCTGGCCGCCGAGCTCGGCTTCACCTACCTCCACACCGACGTCACGAGCAAGGAGGACGTGGACCGGCTCTTCACGACCACCAAGGAGCAGCTCGGCTCGGTCGACGTGGCCTTCAACAACGCCGGCATCGCGCCGCCGGAGGACGACTCGATCCTCGACACCGACCTCGAGGCGTGGCGCAAGGTGCAGGAGGTCAACCTCACCAGCGTCTACCTGTGCTGCAAGGCCGTGCTGCCGATCATGATCGAGCAGGGCAAGGGGTCGATCATCAACACCGCGTCGTTCGTGGCGGTGATGGGGGCGGCCACCTCGCAGATCTCGTACTCGGCGTCCAAGGGTGGCGTGCTGTCGATGTCGCGCGAGCTCGGCGTGCAGTTCGCCCGTGACGGCGTCCGCGTCAACGCGCTCTGCCCGGGGCCGGTGAACACCCCGCTGCTCCAGGAGCTCTTCGCCCGCGACGCCGAACGGGCCGCGCGCCGGCTCGTCCACGTGCCGATGGGGCGCTTCGCCGAGCCGGTCGAGATGGCCAACGCGGTGCTGTTCCTGGCCTCGGACGAGTCCTCGTTCATGACCGCCAACACCTTCCTGGTCGACGGCGGCATCTCGGGCGCCTACGTCACGCCGCTCTGACCGGGACCGGGCAGGCGCCATGACGGATCAGGGGACGGACGGCGACGTACGGCGACCGCTGGTCGGGCTGACGACGTACCGGGAGACGGCTGTCTGGGGCGTCTGGGACACCACCGCGGACGTGCTCCCGGCCGTCTACGCCCGGGCGCTGGAGGTGGCGGGTGCCGCGGTGGTGCTGCTGCCGCCGCAGCGCCCGGACTCGGGTGCGCCCGAGGCCGTGGTCGCCGCCCTCGACGGGCTGGTGGTCACCGGCGGTGCCGACGTGTCGCCGCACCGCTACGCCGACGAGCCGCACGAGCGGACGCAGGCGTGGCGCGACGACCGTGACGCCTGGGAGGTGGCGCTGCTCGAGGCCGCCGCCGCGCGCGACCTGCCCGTGCTCGGCATCTGCCGCGGCATGCAGGTGATGGCGGTCGCGGCCGGAGGTCGGCTCGAGCAGCACGTGCCGGACCGGGTGGGTCACGAGAACCACAGCCCCGGCGGAGCCGTCTTCGGCGAGGTGGCGGTGCAGGTGCGGGAGGGCTCTCGTGTGCACGGACTCGTCGGCGACCGTCTCACCGTGCGGTGCCACCACCACCAGGGTGTCCTCGAGCACCCCGGCTTCGAGCCGGTGGCGTGGGCGGCCGACGCGACGATCGAGGCGATGGAGCGTCCGGGTGAGCGCTTCGTGGTCGCGGTCCAGTGGCACCCGGAGATGGTCGACGATGCCGGGCTGTTCCGCGGCGTCGTCGCGGCTGCGCGGTCCGGCACCGGTTCCGGACAGGGCACGGGGCGTCGCGTCGACCCCGCTTAGACTGCGCTGGCCGGACCGCGGGGTCCGACGCACACGGGTCCGACGCACACGGGGCCGACGAGAGGTGGACGCATGGCCGGCAGCACCGGACGGCAGCAGAACGGTTTCGCGCGGGGACGCGCCTTCACGGCGCGCGACCTCGCGCTGGTGGCGGTCTTCGCCGGGGTGATGGCCGCACTGGGTCTGGTCCCGGCGTGGACGGCTCCGGGGTTCTCCGTGCCGATCACCGCCCAGTCGATGGGCGTCATGCTGGCCGGCGGCATCCTCGGTGGACGACGCGGGGCCCTGTCCATGCTGGTGTTCCTGGCTCTCGTTGCCATCGGGCTGCCGGTGCTCGCCGGCGGTCGCGGCGGCCTCGGGGTCTTCGCCGGCCCCTCGGTCGGCTTCCTGGTCGCCTTCCCCGTCGCGGCGTACGTCGTCGGGGTGCTGTCCGAGCGCCTGCACGGTGTGGCCTCCGCGCCCGGACGGCTCGCGGCCGCGCTGGTGGCGAACCTCGTCGGCGGTGTCGTGGTCCTCTACGTCTTCGGTGTGCTCGGCATGGCGGTCAACCTGCGCATCCCGATCGACGAGGCGACGACCCTGCTCTGGATCTACGTCCCCGGCGACCTGGTGAAGGTCGTCGTGGCCGCCCTGGTCGTGCGGGCCGTGCACGCCGGCTACCCGGGCCTGCTCGACCGGGCCCCGCGGCGGAAGCGGACCTCCTCTGTCTGAGCCGACGCCCGCGCTGCTTCGTGACGTCGCGGACGTCGCGGACGTCGCAGACGTCGCAGACGTCGTGGACGTCGCGGACGTCGTGGACGTCGTGGACGTCGCGGCGGCAGCGGACCCGGCGGAGGCCGTGCTGGCGGCGCACCGGTCCGGTCAGCGCGTCGCGCTGACGACGTCCGGGTCGGCCGGGCGGTCGCGGCGGGTCGTCCGGACGACCAGGTCCTGGGTCGGCTCCTTCCCCGTGGTGGCGCGGCTGACCGGCCTCGAGGCCGCTTCCCGGATGTGGCTGCCAGGCCGGCCCGGCACCACGTTGTCGCTCTTCGCGGAGGTGCTCGCGCAGCACACGGGCGCGTCGCGCGTCACGCGCGCCGAGGACGCCACCCACGCGCACCTGACCCCGGGCCAGCTGGAGCGGGCGCTCGAGGGGCTGGCCGTCGCGCGCTCGTCGGGACCCGTGCACGTCACGGTCGCCGGCGACTCGCTCCCGGCGGCGCTGCGGGCGCGCGCCGAGGCGGTCGGCATCCGGGTGTCCCACTACTACGGCGCCGCCGAGCTCTCGTTCGTGGCCTGGGGCGACGGTGCCGGTGGTCTGCGTCCGTTCCCCGGCGTCGAGGTGGACGTGCGTGACGGCGAGGTCTGGGCGCGCTCGCCGTACCTCGCCGACGGCTATCTCCTCTCGATGCCGCCCGAGGTCCACACAGGTCCGGCCGGCAGCTGTCCTGCCGATCTCGGCGGCGCGCTGCGGACCGACGCCGACGGCTTCGCGACGGTGGGGGACCGCGGCCGCTGGGTCGGCGAGGGCGACGGCCGTGTGCTGGTGGTGACCGGCCGGGGCGACGACGCGGTGACCACGGGCGCCGCAACCGTGCTGGTGGCCGACGTCGAGGCAGTCCTGCGGCCGGTCGTGGTGGGCGGGGTGGCCGTCGTCGGCGTACCTCACGGCTCGCTCGGCCACGTGCTCGCGGCGGTGCTGACCGACCCCGCCGACCTGGACGCGGCGCACGCCGCCGCGGAGGTGCTCGCGGCCGCACATCGTCCCCGCCTGTGGTTCCACCGCCGCGAGCTGCCGATCGCAGCGTCGGGCAAGACCGACCGTGCGGCGCTGAGGGACGAGGCGGCGGCCCTGCCGGGCAGTCGGGACCCCGGTGGCCCGGACGTCGGCGGACCGCGCATGCGCCGGCTCGTCCCGGGGCGGACGCGATGACCCGACCGGGCTCCGACCGAGGGGCCGCCTGCGTGGTCGACGCCCTCCGCACCCCGATCGGGACGGCGGGACGCGGCCTGGCTTCGCTCACCGCCGCCGACCTGGCGGCTCCGGTGATCTCGGCTCTGGTCGACCGCCTGCCGGCCGGTGCGGGTGCGGTGCACGAGGTGGTGCTCGGCAACTGCATGGGACCCGGTGGCGACGTCGCCCGGGTCGCCACGCTGCAGGCCGGCCTCCAGCCGGCGACCCTCGGCTGGGGCCGGGACGTGCCCGCGGTGACCGTCGACCGCCAGTGCGCCAGCGGGCTGGCGGCCGTGGTGCAGGGGGCGGCCACGCTGGCGGCGACGCCGGGGACCGGTGCGGTGCTCGCGGGCGGCGTCGAGTCCGCCTCGACCGCGCCCTGGCGCTACTGGCCGCCGACCTCGGGCCGTGCGGGCTCCGGCTCCGCGGCGGGCGGCGACGCGCCCGCGGACCTGCGACGCTACGAGCGTGCGCCGTTCGCACCCGCCGAGATCGGCGACCCCGACATGGGCGTGGCCAACGACCTGCTCGCTGCGGCCGCAGGGGTGACCCGCGCCGAGCAGGACGCCTACGCGTCCCGGTCCCACGCCCGGGCGGTGGCGACGGCGGCAGCCGGCGGCTTCCGGGCCGAGGTCCTCGAGGTGGCGGGCCTGCGGCGTGACGAGCGACCGCGCGACGGCCTGGGCGTGGAGCGGCTGGCGCGGCTCCGCCCGGCGTTCCGCGAGGGCGGCACGGTCACGGCCGGCAACAGCTGCGGGATCAACGACGGCGCCGCGGTGGTCACGGTCGTCGCCGACGACGTGCGGCGCTCGTCGGGGCTGCCGGGCCTCCGGATCCGCGCGACCGCCACGGTGGCCCTCGACCCGAACCGACCCGGGCACGGGCTGGTCCCTGCCACCCGGCTGGCCCTCGAGCGGGCCGGGGTGGGCCTGGCCGACCTCGACGTCGTGGAGCTGAACGAGGCCTTCGCGGGGCAGGTGCTGGCCTGCTGCCGCGAGCTCGGGCTCGACCCCGGGCGGGTGTGCCCCGAGGGGGGAGCGTTGGCGCTCGGCCACCCGTGGGGCGCATCTGGAGCCGTGCTGGTCGTGCGGCTCTTCAGCCAGCTCGTGCGCAGCGGCCGCGGGGGACTGGGCCTGGCCGCGATCGCCGCTGGTGGCGGGCAGGGCGTGGCGGTCGTGGTGGAGGCGGTCGCGTGAGCAGGGTCGCGCCGTGCATCGAGGTGCAGAGGGTGAGCCACGCCTATCCGATGGTCGGCTCCCGCGCCGGTCGACCGGTCCTCCACGACGTCGACGCCACGCTGACCGAGCGGCGGATCGGGGTGATCGGCGCCAACGGGTCGGGGAAGTCGACCTTCGTGCGGCTTCTCAACGGCCTGGTCCTGCCTGACGAGGGGCGGGTGCGGGTGAACGGCCTCGACACCCGCGACGACAGCAGCGGCGTACGGCGACTCGTGGGGTTCTGCTTCACCAATCCCGACGCCCAGATCGTCATGCCCACGGTGCGTGAGGACGTCGCGTTCGGTCTGCGTCGGCGCAAGCTGTCCAAGGGGGAGGTGCGCTCCCGGGTGGACGAGGCGCTGGAGCGGTACCAGCTCGCCGACCACGCAGACCATCCCGCTCATCTTTTGTCAGGTGGACAAAAGCAGATGCTGGCCCTCGCATCGGTCCTGGTGACCGACCCGGAGGTGCTGGTCCTGGACGAGCCGACCACGTTGCTCGACCTGCGCAACGCCCGTCGGGTGGCCGACACCGTGGCGGCGCTCCCGCAGCAGGTGGTGCTCGTGACCCATCACCTCGACCTGCTCGACGACTACGAGCGGGTGCTGGTCTTCGACGAGGGTCGGCTCGTGCAGGACGGCCCCCCGCCCGTGGCGGTGGCGCACTACCGCGACCTGATGGCAGCCCGGCCGTGAGCCAGCTCGGGCTCTTCGTGCCGGGCGCCTCGCCGGTGCACCGGTTGCCGGCGCGCGTGAAGCTCGGCGCGCTGGTCGCCGTCGGGATCGGGTCCCTCTGGCTCGACACCCCGACCCGGGTCGGGGTGCTGTGGCTCGCCCTCGTCGTGGCCTACGCCGTCGCTCGCATTCCGCTGCGCAGCGTGGTGGCCCAGCTCGAGCCGCTGGCGCTGGTCCTCGGCGCGGTGGTCGTCTTCCAGGTGATCGTCGCCGGTTGGGAGCGGGCCGTGGTGGTGGTGGGCGTGGTCGGTGCGCTCGTGCTGCTGGCGGGGCTGGTCACGCTGACCACCCGCACCCAGGACCTGCTCGACGTCGTGGTGTCGGTGGTGCGACCGCTGCGGCACGTGGGGGTCGACCCCGAGCGCGTCGGGCTGCTGATGGCGCTGGCGATCCGCTCGGTCCCGGTCGTCCTCTCTCTGGCCGAGGAGGTCCGCGACGCCCAGCGCGCACGCGGCGTACGACCGAGTGCGCGCGCCTACGCGGCCCCGCTGATCATCCGTGCGGTCCGTCACGCCGACGACCTCGGCGAGGCACTGGTCGCCCGCGGCGTCGACGACTGACCCTGCTCGCACGGGGTGCCGGAGGACTGCCGAGCCGGCGAACTCGCAGAGCGCGGCGTGTCCTGCTGGGCGTTGCCGTTCGTAGAGCCTAGAATCGCATGTATGTTCGATCACGTCGTCGAGGGCCAGACCTGCGGGCACGAGCCGTGTCCCGGGCCGCCCGACGCCGCCCCGGTGGACGACCTCGACGCGCCGGAGCTGGCGGACGCCATCGCTGACCTGGGCCGCGAAGGTCGCCTGCTCGGAGCGCGACGACTGCTGCTCGCGGTGACCTGGGCGGACCAGCACGTGCCCGCCTGCCAGCAGGGACGGCACCTCGACGCGGCCGACGACCGGTCCGGCGTCCGCGAGCAGGTATGCGGCTGCCAGGGATCGGGATCGGGCTCGGCGTCGACCCCGTGGCGCCGCCGGTTGTGGATGTGCCGTCGGCCCGGGCACGACGGGACGCCGGCGGTGTCGGCCTCGGGGGTGGCGGAGTTCGCGGTGCACCTTGAGACGACCACGCTGTCGGGCTCGCTGGCCCTGGGTGAGGCCCTCGACCTGCGGCACCGCCACCCGCGTCTGTGGCGGCGGCTGATGGCGGGCGAGGTCGAGGACTGGCAGGCCCGACGGCTCGCTCGCATGGCGTCGTGGCTGACCCGAGAGTAGGCCGAGCAGCTCGACGGGGCCACGGCTCACCTGCTCGGGAAGCTGCCGTGGGGTCGCTGCTCGGACGTCATCGAGGCGGCGGTGATCGCGGCGGACCCCGAGGGGCACGAGGAGCGTCGTCGCGAGCACGACGAGCGCTGCTACGTCTCCGCCGGTCGCTACCGCGGCACCGACGCGAACGGCAACCGGACCCTGGTCGCTCGCACCTCCGCCGGCAACGTGGCTCGGCTCGACGCGCTGGTCCAGCACCTGGCCGACCTCCTGCCCGCCGCGGGGGACGGCGACGCCGAGCAGCTGCGCCGTGCCAGGGCCATCGGCCTGCTCGCCAACCCGGCCCAGGTCTGCCTGCTGCTGGGCGAGACGGTCACGCCTGACCACGTCACCGGTGCCGAGGCACCTGCGGGACGGCAGCCGCAGCCGCAGCCGCAGCCCGAGCCGGAGCCGCAGCCGGAGCCCGAGCCAGAGCCGGAGCCGCCGACGGCGGTCGTGTTGGCGGCGGCGTTCGGACGTGAGCTGTCAGACCTGGCCGCACGGCAGGGCGAGCGGAGTGCCTGGGCCCTGCTGCGCCCACCGACGACGCTGGTGTTCCACCTCGGCGAGGACGGAGTGGTGGCGCGGATGGCCGACGCCCAGAGCCCGCTCGGGCCGGTGGGGCTGCGGCAGCTGCGCGACCTGCTGGCCGAGCAGCTGCCCGACTGGCTCGTCGACCACCTCGACGGCGCGCACCCACCCGGGACCCGGCTCGGCGACCCCGCTCCCACGGACGTCGCCGAGGGAGGCCGCGGCACCACAGGTCGACGCCGTGCGCGTCCACGGTTCCGCGACCGACTGGTGGTCCAGCCCGTCATCGACGTCGCCGGGCAGGTGGCCGTGGACGCCTATGACGTGCCCGTCCGGATGCGCGAGGCGGTCGTGCAGTCGTCGGTGTTCGAGATCTTCCCGTGGGGCACCGCCGACGCCCGCGGCTGCCAGCTCGACCACACCGTGCCCTACGTCCACGGCGCTTCCCTCCCGCGACAGACCCGGCCGGACAACCTCGCAGCGCTCTCGGCCGGTCACCACAACCTCAAGACCCACGCCGGCTGGCGCTGCCACCAGCCCCTGCCCGGCCTGCACCTCTGGCAGACGCCGAGCGGGCACTGGTTCCGCGTCGACCACACCGGCACCACGCCGCTCGGTCGCACCCGTCCGGAGATCCTGCGTCAGCGTGAGGGTCCAACGGGCGCGGGCAGCGTCGTGGAGACGATGATCGGACGCCTCCTGGTCGACGCCTCCGCCGTCACCGACGTCGCGTGAGCCACGCCGGGTCAGGCGGTGGCGAACAGCTCGACGAAGCGACGGACGAGCCGGGGCGGGTGGACGACGTCGCTCGCGGCGGCGGCCGCCTTGAGGTCGTCGGCGGTGTGGGGGTCGAAGTAGCCGGCGTGCTTGTAGGTGTCGATGCGGACCTGGATCCCGGGGACGTCGAGCTCGGGGTGGAACTGCGTGGCGTAGACCCGCTCACCCACCCGGAACGCCTGCACGGGACAGGCGGAGGAGCCGGCGAGCCGCACTGCGGCGTCCGGCAGCACCGTCACCGCCTCCTTGTGCCCCACGAAGGCCTCGAAGCGCGGCGGCAGGATGCCCAGCAACGGGTCCTGCCGTCCCTCGTCGCTGAGCTGCACCTCGGTGGGGCCGACCGGCTCGCGATAGGTGTCGTCGACGACGCCCTGCAGGTGCTGGCCCAGGATGCCGACGCCGTAGCAGGCGCCCAGGAAGGGGAAGTCGCGCTCGAGCACTTCCGGCAGCAGCAGCGCCAGCTCGGCCTCGGAGCGGATCTGGGCCGACGACTTCTGCCCGGCCGGGATCGAGGTCGTGAAGGGGCTGCCTCCCAGGATCACCCCGGACCACCGGTCCAGGTCCACGCGGCCCAGGGGGTCCCGCTCCAGCCGGTGCCGCACCAGGTGCGTCGGGGGCAGCCCCGCGAACCGCAGGAAAGCGGCGTACTCCTCGTCGGCAGCAGCGTCCTCGGCCCGGGTCGCCAGGAGAAGGAAGGGTTTCACGCAGCGAGGATAGGTGCCGGCGATCCTCAGTCGGTGCCCCGGCCCACCGAGGAGCCGCCGTTGCGTCGGGAGGTCGAGCCCTCGCTGCGCGGACCGGCCTGGCGCGGCAGCGTGACGACGCGGGCGATCGCCGGCTCCGGCTCTGCGACGACCGGACGGAGACTGCGCGGCGCAGCCGTCATGGTGAAGCGCTCGGAGACCTCGGTGACGGTGCGGTTGGCGCTCACCTGGCCCGACGCGGTCACGCTGAGGTAGGTGAGCCGGTCGCAGCGCAGTGACACCTCGCCCCCCGGCCAGAGCACCTCCTCGAAGGTGGCGGCGCTCGAGAAGGAGCCGTCGGCGTACACCGCGAAGCTCATCGCCTCGTCCTCGGCCACGGTGAGGTAGCGACCGTCGAGGGTCTGCAACGCGATGCGGTCGTGCGAGAGCGCCAGCCGGCGGAAGACGCCGGCTGCGGTGACGCCTCCCGGCACCGGCTGCAACCGGGACCGGCCGGACGTGGGGTCGGGAACGAGTCCCAGGTGGTCCCCGGCGTGCCCGAGCACGACGTAGCCCATCGCTCCTCCTCGTCCGGTCGTGGTGGTCGCCAGAGTCGAAGTGCGGCGACTGCGCCAGGTTACGTATCGCTCGGAGACCGCCACCACGGCCCAAGGGCACCCCGAAGGGGACGTTGGGACCCGCATGATTTTCTTCCGGGGCGGGCAAGGAGCAGGATCACGAGCGGGCTCCCCCCGGCCACAAAACCCCTCAGGCCGGGGGATGCGGTCCTCCCGGCCCGCCGCGCGCACGACCGCCGGCGATGTCAGGAGCCCTTCGTCAGCAGCGCGGCCCCGGGCGCGTCCTGGATCCGCGCGAAGGGGTGGGCCGCCTCCAGCTCGAAGGCCACCTCCAGCAGGGTCCGCTCGTCGCCGAGGTCCGCGGCCAGCTGGACGCCGATCGGCAGGCCCCGGGAGGACTGCGCCAGCGGCAGGGAGACGGCCGGCGCCCCGGTGGCGTTCTGCAGCGGGGTGAAGGCCACGTAGGTCCTCAGCCGTTCGAAGAGCTCCTCGAAGCCGAGCCCGGGGGAGAGGAAGCCGATCTCCGGCGTGGTGTGGCTCAGCACCGGTGAGAGGTAGACGTCGTGCGTGGCGAAGCCGCTGCGGTAGACCGCGGTGCTGCGGCGCAACCGCCGCACCGTGCCGGGTGCGCCGAGCACCTGACGGCGGAACGTCCGTGCCAGCCCCTGGGTCAGCGCGTCGGTGCGCGCGACGTCGAAGTCGCGCCCGAGCGCCAGCCGCCCGGTGCGCGAGATCAGCGCTCCCAGCAGCGCCCAGTACGCCGCGAAGTCCTCGGCGAAGCGGTCCGGCACCGGAGGGGCGGCCTCCTCGACGTGGTGCCCGAGGCCGGCGAGGAGGTCGGCCACCCCGAGCACCGCCTTGCGGGTCTCCTCGTCGGTGACGGCGCCGCCGGGTGAGTCCAGCGTGACCCCGACCCGGAGCCGGGTCCGTCCCGGGCCCTCGACCAGCCGGACCGGCGGCAGCCCCGGTGCCCGCCGGTGCTCCTCGACCGCGGCGAGGAAGCGCGCGCTGTCACGCACCGTGCGCGTCACGACCCCCTGAGCCACGATGCCCACCGGCATCGCCCGGTCCGCCGGGTCGGAGGCCACGCGGCCCCGGCTGGCCTTCAGCCCGACCAGCCCGCAGGCAGCGGCCGGGATGCGGATCGATCCACCCCCGTCGTTGGCGTGCGCCAGCGGCACCGCCCCGCCGGCGACCAGGGCCGCCGAGCCGCCGGAGGACGCGCCGGCCGAGAACCGGGGGTCCCACGGGTTGCGCACCGGAGCGGCGCCGGCGTACTCCGTGGAGGCGCTGAAGCCGAACTCCGGCAGCCGGGACTTGCCGAGCACCGTCACCCCGAGCGAACGGAGCTGGGTCACCACCGGGCCGTCGGCCTTCGCCGGCCGGGCGACGAACGCCTCGGTGCCGTGGTTGGTGGGCAACCCCTTCACGTCGGCGTTGTCCTTGACGAAGGTCGGCACGCCGGCGAAGACGGCGTCCGCCCCGGGCGAGGGCGAGCCACCCGCGTCGTAGGCAGCGTGCTGAACCGCGTTCAGGACCGGTTGCAGGGCCTCGGCCCGGTCGATGGCGGCGGACGCCGCCTCGGCGGCGGAGATGTCCCCCGAGCGGATGCGCGCCGCCACGCCGGTGGCGTCGTCAGCCCCGAGGGCGTCGTCAGCGAAGGCGTGGACGGGGTGCGCGGGAGGGGTGGGGGAGGTCATGGCAGCTCATGATGCCGTCTCAGGCGCTCTCCTGGGCGTCCAACAGCCACAGCTGGTGCTCGCCGGTCAGACCCTTCAGCTCGACCACGCCGACCGGCGTCAGGTCCAGGTCGCTGCGTCCCTCGAGCGCCTCGGCGACCTCGTCGGTGACCAGCGTCTGGCCGCCGTCGGCGACCGCGGCCACCCGGGCCGCCATCGCGACGTTGCGGCCGAAGAAGTCGCCGCTGCGCGCCACCACCGTGCCGCAGTGGATGCCGATCCGGACCGTCAGCGGCGTACGTCGCAGCCGTCGCCCCGCGGTGCCCACACCGCGGTGGATGCGGTCAGCGGCCGCCACCGCCGACTCCGGGTCGCTGAAGACCACCATGAAGCCGTCGCCCTGGGACTTCACGACGTACCCGTCCTGGCTGCTGACCGCCGCACGGACCACGGCGTCGTGGCGACGCAGCACCTTGACCCACTCGCGGTCCCCGAGCTCCTCGTTGAGGGCGGTCGAGCCCTGGATGTCGGAGAACATCACGGTCAGGTGCCCGTCGGGGCCTGCGATGCGACGGATCTGCTCGCGCTCCTCGGTGAACCAGCGCTGCAGCTCCTCGATGGGGGTGCGCAGCAGCCCGGAGACCAGTCCGCGCTCGCGGACGCGGGCCGCCGTGTCGACGACGGTCCGCACGGCCCACTGGGCGGCGTTCTGCGGGCGGTCGGGGTCGGGGGTGAGCCGGGCCTCGAGCTCCTCGATCCGCCGGGCGCGTCGCAGCGCGACCAGGGTCACCTGGACCAGGGCGACGAGGGAGGCGGCCAGCAGCACCAGCGAGACCAGGAGCAGCTCGAGCGTGAGGTTCCGCGACACGGGGCCAGCCTGTCAGAGTGAGCCTGCCCCTGGTGGCGAGCCCACCGAACTGCGAGGAGACCCCGTGACGGACCGTTCCCCCTGGCCCGAGCCTGCGGTGCGCGCGGCCCAGCAGCTGCGCGCGGACTCCGGGGCCGAGCCGGACCAGGTCTGGTTCGCCCCGGGACGGGTCAACCTCATCGGCGAGCACACCGACTACAACGAGGGGTTCGTGCTGCCGCTCGCCCTGCCCTTCGGGGTCGGCGCCGCGACCCGGCGCCGCGAGGACCACCTCGTGGTGGTGCGGTCGCGCCAGGCCGACCCGGTGGTGGAGATCGACGTCGCGGCGCTGGACCCGGCGACCGAGGAGGGAAGGGTCGAGGGCTGGGGCGGGTACGCCGCGGGCGTGGCCTGGGCGCTGCGCGAGGCCGGTCACGACCTCGTGGGCCGCTCCGGGGTGGACGTCTTCCTCGACTCCGACGTGCCGAGCGGTGCGGGGCTCTCGTCCTCCCACGCGCTGGAGTGCGCCGTCGCCTGCGCCCTCCTGGGGCACGCGGGGCTGGAGCTCGACGCCACGGAGCTGGCGCTGATCGTGCGCACCGCCGAGAACGACTACGTGGGGGCGCCGACCGGGATCATGGACCAGATGGCCTAGCCTCCACGGGGTCGACGGCCACGCGCTCTTCCTCGACACCCGCAGCCTCGAGGTCGACCCGGTGCCCTTCGACGCCGCCGCCCACGACCTGGCGCTGCTCGTCATCGACACCCGGGCGCCCCACGCCCTGGTCGACGGGGAGTACGCCGAGCGGCGGGACGCGTGCGAGGCCGCGGCCCGGACCCTCGGGGTGACGGCCCTGCGCGACGTGACGGTCGACGACCTCGAGGACGCGCTGGCCCGCGTCGACGACGAGGTGGTCCGCCGCCGGGTCCGCCACGTCGTCACCGAGGACGGACGCGTCCTCGATGTCGCGGCGCTGCTCCGGGCGGCGGTGACCTCCGCGCCGTCGGGCCGCTGCTCAGCGCCTCCCACGCCTCGATGCGCGACGACTTCGAGATCACGGTTCCGCAGGTCGACGCGGCCGCCGAGGCGGCGGAGGCCTCGGGTGCCCTGGGCGCCCGCATGACCGGCGGCGGGTTCGGCGGCTGCGTCATCGCCCTCGTGACCCGCGACGACGTCGCCGCGGTCGAAGCAGGCGTGCGTGCGGCGTACGACGAGCACGGGTTCACCGAGCCGCGCACCTTCGTGGTGACCGCCTCGGCCGGCGCGCGCCGGGTGGGATGAGCCGCCGCCCGCAGGACACGACGACCGGGACGCCCTCCGCGCGTCCCGGCACCGCCGCCCTGCTCGTCGCCCTCGAGGTGCTCGCCGACGCCCTGCCCGCGCCGGACGCGGACGGCCGGACGGGCGGCGAGCCGGGCAGCAAGCCGGGCGGCGAGACGGGCGGTGTGATCCGCGCCGACCTGCTGGCCGTCGGCTATCGCCTGCTGTTCGCCGAGCTGGCGCGCGCGTCGGGGCTCGTGGTCACCACTTCCGAGGCGCTGGCCGGGCTCGTGACCGCCTCCACCGTGCCGAGGACCCCCGTGCTCGACGCCGCCCGGGAGGCGCTCCAGGTCGGCACCGGGGGGGCGCGCGACGACGTGCTGCGGCTCGGCCGGCTGCACGAGGAGGTGCTCGACTGGCAGCTGGTCGCGCACGGGGGCCGCTGGGCCTGGCGGCGGGAGGGACGCCTGCGCAAGGCCGGGGGCTCCTACTTCACCCCGGCCCCCCTGGTGGACCACCTGCTCGACGAGACGCTCGAGCCGTTCGCCGCCGACCGGCTGCCGCGGGTGCTGGACCCGGCCTGTGGCGCGGGCGCCTTCCTGGTGCCCGTCGCCCGCCGGCTGACCGCCCGCGCGCGGACGAGCGGCCTCGGGCCCGGGGAGGCCAGGCGGGCGGCCCTGGCTGCCGTGCACGGGGTCGACCTCGACCCGGCCGTCCTCGAGCTCACGCGCGTCAGCCTATGGCTCGACACCTGGCTCGACCTGCGCGAGGAGATCGCGCCAGGGGGCGCGTGCGACGCCGCCGACGTGATGCTCGACGTCGCGCTCGTCGTCGGCGACAGCGTGGGCGACCTCGGCTGGCAGCGGTGCTTCCCCGACGTCTTCGTCGACGGCGGTCTCCGAGCCGGAGACTTCGCGCTCGGCGACTTCGAGGCCGGGGACTTCGCCGTCGGCGAGGTCCGGGCCGGTGAGCCGGCACCGGGCGGCTTCGACGTGGTGGTCGGCAACCCGCCTTTCGCCAACCAGCTCGAGCGGCTGACCGCCCGGACGCGCCCCACCGCCGGCGTCGCGGCGTACACGGACCTGAGCGCGGTCTTCCTGCTGCACGCCCTGTCCTGGGTGCGGACCGGCGGCTGCGTGGGGCTGGTGCAGCCGCAGTCGCTGCTGTCCACGCGCGACGCCGCCCCGGTGCGGCAGGCGGTGACCGCGGCCGGTGCCATGACCTCGCTGTGGGTGGGCGAGTCCGGTCTGTTCGACGCGGCGGTGCCGACCTGCGCGATCGTGGTCGCCCACGGGGCTCCCCAGGGCGTCGTGCGCCGTTGGCGCGGCGGCACCTTCGAGCGCCTGCCCGACCGCGCGGTGGAGGCCGGCCACCTGACGCGGGAGTGGGGCTTCCTGCTCGCGGCCGCCCTCGGCGTGCCCGAGGTCGCGCTGGTCTCGCCGCGGACCCTGGGCGACCTCGCCGACTGCACGGCCGACTTCCGCGACCAGTACTACGGGCTCGCGCCGGCGGTCCGTGAGTCCGATCCTGCGGAGGCCCCCACGAATGCCGACAGTCGCGCCGTCCCGCTCGTCACCGCCGGGCTCATCGATCCCGCGGTCTGTCGGTGGGGGCTGCGCAGCACCCGCTTCCTCAAGCAGCAGTGGCAGGCACCGGTGGTCGACCTCGACGTGCTGCAGGAGGACCGGGGGCTGGCCGACTGGGCTGCGCGGCGGCTGGTGCCCAAGGTGCTGCTGGCGACCCAGGGGCGCGTGCTCGAGGCCGTCGCCGACCCCGACGGCTCGTGGCTGCCGTCGGTGCCGGTCGTCACCGCCCGCCCGCACGATCCCGCGGCCGTCTGGCGGGTGCTGGCGGTGCTGCTCGCGCCACCCGTGTGCGCGTTCGCAGCCACCCGTTACGCCGGGAGCGCCCTCAACCCCGGCGCCATCAAGCTGAGCGCCAAGCAGGCCGCGGCGCTCCCGCTGCCCCCCGACGAGGAGGCCTGGGCCCGCGGCGCCGACGAGGTCCGGGCGGCCCAGCAGGCGGCCACCCCGACCGAGCGGCGGGAGGCCTTGCTGCGGGCCGGCGCCACGATGTGCACGGCGTACGGCTT
The DNA here is from genome assembly GCA_963762755.1 of uncultured Actinomycetota bacterium. Classification (GTDB taxonomy): domain Bacteria; phylum Actinomycetota; class Actinomycetes; order Propionibacteriales; family Nocardioidaceae; genus Marmoricola_A. Next base: position 346,560 of record CAVXMH010000023.1, read on the forward strand.
CAGGGTGGACCAGGGCGGCCCCACGGGTACGTCGCTCCTGGGGCCGTCCGGCGACGAGATCCTCGCCTGGTGGAGCGGACGGCTCCCGACGGGCTGACTCCGTCGCTCAGCGCGTCGCCGCGCCGCTCAGCACCAGGGAGAGCAGGAAGGCCCAACCGCCGGTCAGGCCACGGCGTCCCTCACGGCCGGGCGGCAGGAACCGCGTCGGGTAGCCGAACGTCAGCAGGGCCACCGCCACGAGCGGGGCGAACGGGGTGACCAACAGCCAGAACCATGCCCACGGCGTTGCGCGTCTCGTCGCTGGGCCTACGGCGAGCAGGCCGACGAGGCCGACGAGGGCGGCCAGGGTGAGCCCGAGGACCCAGCCCCGCAGCCGCCACCCGGGGAACGCCTCGAACGTGGTGCCACCCGTCAGCGGGGAGGTGTCGACGCGGAGGTCGGGGGACAGGGACGACAACCGGGCCGACACGTCCTGGGTGGTGACCAGGGTGACCTCCCCGAAGCCCCCGCGGCGCACCTGTCGCAGTCCAGCCTCGCGCGGGCGGGCCACCAGGACCTCGGTGTGGTGGGCGAACAGTCCCTCCCTCCAGGCGACATCGGCAGAGGACCAGCCGCGCCCCTGCAGGGACCCCTCGCCCCGCACGACGACGCGGTCGACCTCCCCGCGCGCGACGGCGCCCTCCAGCCGGTCCCAGCTCGACGGGTGCTCGGCGAGGAAGACCCCCGCGGCGAGCACCACGAGCCAGGCCCCGAGCAGGACGAGCCGCACCACGTCGAGGACCTGCGACGAGCCGGCGTCGGCTCGTCGTCGCGGCGGATCGGCCAGGACGGTCACCGGTGCGAGATCCTTCCGCCCGGATTCTTGTCAAGGTCGCGGGAGATGACCATGCGCTGGATCTGGTTGGTGCCCTCGAAGATCTGCATGACCTTCGCCTCGCGCATGTAGCGCTCGACCGGGAAGTCGCGGGTGTAGCCGTAGCCGCCGAGCACCTGGACGGCGTCGGTGGTGACCTTCATGGCGTTGTCGGTGGCGACCATCTTGGCGATCGAGGCCTCCCGCCCGAAGGGGCGACCGGCGTCCTTGAGGCGCGCCGCGTGCAAGGTCGTGGCGCGCGCCGACTGCACCGCCGCCTCCATGTCGGCCAGCACGAACGCCAGCCCCTGGTGGTCGATGATGCGCGTGCCGAAGGTCTCCCGGTGCTTGGCGTAGGCCACCGCGTGGTCGAGCGCGCCCTGCGCCAGCCCCGTGGCCACCGCGGCGATGCCGAGACGACCGGAGTCGAGGCCCTCGAGGGCGATGCGCAGACCGTCGCCCTCCTCGCCCAGCAGCCGGTCGGCGGCGACGTGCACGTCCTCGAGCCGCAGGGTGGTGGTGGCCGAGCCGGTCAGCCCCATCTTGCGCTCCGGCGGGTCCGTGACGAGCCCGTCGGCGTCCGCGGGCACGAGGAAGCACGAGATGGCGTTGCGGCCGTCGGAGGTGCGGGCCATGACCTTGTAGAAGTCGGCGTGCCCGCCGTGGGTGATCCAGGCCTTGGTGCCGCTGAGCACGTAGGAGCCGTCGCCCTGACGCGACGCCTTGGTCGTCATCGCCGCGGGGTCGGAGCCGGCGTGCGGCTCGGACAGCGCGTAGGCACCGAGCAGCTCGCCGGAGAGCATCTCGGGAAGGAAGCGCTGCTTCTGCTCCTCGGTGCCGCGCGTGAAGAGCCCGAAGCAGGACAGCGCGTGGACACTGACCCCGACCCCGACCGAGGCCCAGACGGCCGAGATCTCCTCCAGCACCTGGAGGTACACCTCGTACGGCTGCTCGCCGCCGCCGTACTGCTCGGGGTAGGGCAGGGAGAGCAGCCCGGCGCGCCCCAGCGTGCGGAAGACCTCGCGGGGGAACTCCTCCTCGGCCTCGGCCCGCGCCACCCGCGGGGCGAGCTCGCCCTCGACGATCTCGCGGGTCAGGCGCATGAGGTCGGCGGCCTCCTCGGTGGGCAGGACGCGGGTCGCGGGCACGGGTTCCTCCTGGTGGTGGGCATGGTGGTGGGCGTGGGGGTGGGCGTGGGGGCGGGTGGTGCTCAGACGGTACGCCGAGCGCGCTCGTCGGCGTGGAGCCTCATGATCACGCGCGGGAACCCGCCCGAGACGGCGTCGGTGTCGGCGACCTTGGTGAACCCGGCTCGCTCGAAGAGCGCGCGGGTCCCGACGTAGGCCATCGTCAGGTCGACCTTGGAGCCCTGGTTGTCGGTCGGGTAGCCCTCGACCGCCGGGGCGCCCTGGTCGAACGCGTAGTCCGCGCCCCCGGCGACCAGCGCGTGCGCGATGCCCCGGCCCCGGTGACCGGGCCGGACCCGCACGCACCACAGCGACCAGACCGCGAGGTCGTCGACCTGTGGGATCTTCCGCGACCGTGCGAAGGGCAGCTCGGCGCGCGGCGCGACCGCGGCCCAGCCGACGACGGCACCGTCCTCGTCATGGGCCAGGACGCCCGGGGCGACGTCGCGGGCGCACAGGCCGCGCACGTGCTCGCCGCGCGCCGGACCGACGAGCTCCCGGTTGGTGCGGGAGTCGATCCGGTGGCTCAGGCACCAGCACACCGAGGACGTCGGGTTCTTCGGGCCGAGCATCGTCGCGACGTCGTCGAAGTCGTGGGCCGGCCGGATCTCCACAGGCACGCCGCCAGGCTAGCCCGGCTCGCCGGCCGTGGGTCGTTACCGACGTCAGGACAACCGGCCTCACGCGGTCATCTCGCTCCCCGGCTCAGACGTTGCGGCGGTAGGCCCCGCCGACCTCGAAGAAGGCCTCGGTCACCTGCTGCAGCGAGCAGACGCGCGCGGCGTCCATGAGCACGGCGAAGACGTTCTCACCCTCGACGGCGGCCCGCTTGAGGCGTGCCAGGGCCTCCTCGGCCTCGCTGCGATGGGTCTCCTGGAAGCCGTGCACCCGGTCGAGCTGCGAGCGCTTCTCCTCCGCGGTGGCGCGTGCGAGCTCGACCGTCACCGGCTCCTGGTCGGACTCGGGCGGCAGGAAGGTGTTGACGCCGACGATGGGCAGCGACCCGTCGTGCTTGCGGTGCTCGTAGAGCATCGACTCGTCCTGGATGCGACCGCGCTGGTAGCCGGTCTCCATCGCCCCGAGGACGCCACCGCGCTCGGTGATCCGGTCGAACTCCTCCAGCACCGCGGCCTCCACGAGGTCGGTCAGCTCGTCGATGACGAACGAGCCCTGGAGCGGGTTCTCGTTCATCGCCAGCCCCCACTCGCGGTTGATGATCAGCTGGATCGCCAGAGCTCGGCGTACCGATGAGGGCGACGGGGTGGTGACGGCCTCGTCGAAGGCGTTGGTGTGCAGTGAGTTGGCGTTGTCGTAGATCGCGATGAGCGCCTGCAGTGTGGTGCGGATGTCGTTGAAGTCCATCTCCTGCGCGTGCAGGGAGCGGCCCGACGTCTGCACGTGGTACTTCAGCTTCTGCGAGCGCTCGTCGGCGCCGTAGCGGTCACGCATGGCCACCGCCCAGATCCTGCGGGCGACGCGGCCGAGCACGGAGTACTCCGGGTCCATGCCGTTGGAGAAGAAGAACGACAGGTTCGGCGCGAAGTCGTCGATGTCCATGCCGCGGGCGAGGTAGGCCTCGACGTAGGTGAACCCGTTGGACAGCGTGAACGCCAGCTGGCTGATGGGGTTCGCCCCGGCCTCGGCGATGTGGTAACCGGAGATCGAGACGGAGTAGAAGTTGCGTACGCCGTTGTCGATGAACCACTCCTGGATGTCGGCCATCATCCGCAGGGAGAACTCGGTGGAGAACAGGCAGGTGTTCTGGCCCTGGTCCTCCTTGAGGATGTCGGCCTGCACCGTGCCGCGCACCGTGGCCAGTCCGTGGGCCGCGAGCGCCGCACGCTCCTCGGCGTCGGGCTCGCGCTCGTGCTCCGCGGTGAACTTCTCGACCTGCTGGTCGGCAACGGCGTTGAGGAAGAACGCCAGGATCGTCGGGGCGGGGCCGTTGATCGTCATGGAGACGCTGGTGGTGGGGGAGACGAGGTCGAAGCCGTCGTAGAGCGCCCTCATGTCGTCGAGCGTGGCCACCGAGACACCCGAGGTGCCGACCTTGCCGTAGATGTCCGGGCGCAGGTCGGGGTCGCGGCCGTAGAGGGTGACCGAGTCGAACGCGGTCGACAGCCGGGTCGCGGGCTGACCCTCCGAGAGCAGCTTGAAGCGCCGGTTGGTGCGGAAGGGGTCACCCTCGCCGGCGAACATCCGGGCCGGGTCCTCGTTGTCGCGCTTGAACTTGAAGACCCCGCCGGTGAAGGGGAAGAAGCCGGGCAGGTTCTCGCGCCTCAGGAAGCGCAGCAGCTCGCCCCGGTCGCGGTGACGGGGCAGCGACACCCGGCGGATCTTGTTGCCGGACAAGGACTCGCGCGTCAGCGCGGTGTGGATCTCCTTGTCGCGCACGACCACGACCTGCTCGTCGCCGGAGTAGGCCTCCACGACCTCAGGCCACGCGTCCAGCTGGGCGGTGACCTCGCTGGGGACGTCGGCGCGCGCGTCCTCGAGAAGGCGGGTCAGGGTCGGGGCCTCGACGGGCACGTCCTCGGCTGGCCCCTCGGCCGCTGCTCGACCGTCACGGAGCTCGTCGAGCACCAGCTCGAGACGCTGCGCCCGGGACGCCGCGGCGGCCAGTCGCTCGGTCTCGGCGTGGTAGTCGCGCACCGTCGTGGAGATGTCGGCCAGGTAGCGCACCCGCTCCGGCGGCACGATGCGCGCGGTCACCGACGAGCGGCGTACGTCGACCCGGGGCAGGTGCCCGTCGGTCACGGGCAGGCCGCGCTCGGCGAGCAGGTCGCGCAGGTGCTGGTAGAGCGCGGTGACGCCGTCGTCGTTGAAGGTGGCCGCGGACGTGCCGAAGACCGGCATGTCGGAGGGCTGCTGGCCGAAGGCCTCGCGGTTGCGCACCAGCTGGCGGCCCACGTCGCGCATCGCGTCCTCCGCGCCGCGGCGCTCGAACTTGTTGATCGCGACGGCGTCGGCGAAGTCGAGCATGTCGATCTTCTCCAGCTGCGACGCGGCGCCGAACTCCGGCGTCATGACGTAGAGCGCGGTGTCGACGAACGGCACGATCCCGGCGTCGCCCTGGCCGATGCCGGGGGTCTCGATCACCACCAGGTCGAAGCCGGCGGCCTTCAGCACCGTGACCACGTCCGGCAGGTAGGTCGGGATCTCGTGGGCGCCGCGGGTGGCGAGCGAGCGGAAGTAGACGCGGTCGCCGTCGAGGGCGTTCATCCGGATCCGGTCGCCCAGCAGGGCGCCCCCACCCTTGCGCCGGGTCGGGTCCACCGCGACCACCGCGACGCGCAGCTTGTCCTCCTGGTCGAGGCGCAGCCGTCGGACGAGCTCGTCGGTCAGCGAGGACTTGCCGGAGCCGCCGGTGCCGGTGATGCCGAGCACCGGCACCGCGCGCCCGGCGGCGACCTCCTCGAGACGTGCGCGCACGTCATCGGGCAGCCGCTCGGTCTCGGCACCGGTGATCGCCCGGGCCACGGCGCTCGCGCTGCCGGAGAGGACCGCGTCGACGTCGACCGGGCCGCGGTCCCAGCCGGGGACGTCGCACTCGGCGACGATCCGGTTGACCATGCCGGCCAGGCCGAGCCGCTGCCCGTCCTCGGGCGAGAAGATCGTGACCCCGCTGCGCGCCAGGCGCTCGATCTCGTCGCGGACGATCACCCCGCCGCCGCCGCCGTACACCTTCACGTCGGGGGCACCGCGCTCGGCCAGGGACTGCACGAGGTACTCGAAGTACTCCACGTGGCCGCCCTGGTACGACGACACCGCGACGCCCTGGGCGTCCTCCTCGAGGACGGCGTCGACGACCTCCTGCACCGAGCGGTTGTGACCGAGGTGGACGACCTCGGCGCCCTGCGACTGCAGGATGCGGCGCATGATGTTGATCGACGCGTCGTGGCCGTCGAAGAGGCTCGAGGCCGTCACCAGCCTGACCGGGTGGACCGGCCGGTGGAAGGCGGGGCGGGTCGGCTCGGTCGGCTCGGTCGGCTCAGGCATGGCACCTCGGATTTAGTTGGACGTCCAAGTATTGGTCGCCATCATACGCCGCCCTCGCCGGTGTCCACCCGGTCTCCGGCGTGACGGCGGTACGCCGACAGCAGGCGGGTGAGGTCCGCGGTGCCGTCGGGGTCGAGCCCGAGATCACCGAACACCGCGTCGTTGAGGCCCACGGTCGCCTGCTCGACGACCGCGCGCCCGGACGGGGTGAGGGCGGCGCGCACCACGCGCCGGTCGGCGCTCTGGCGCTCGCGCACCACGAACCCCTGCCGCTCGAGCCGGTCCACCGCACTGGTGACGCTGGTGGGGTGCACCTGGAGCAGGGAGCCGAGCCGGGTCATGGGCAGGGAGCCGGCCGAGGTGAACGCCAGCAGGCGCAGCACCTCGTACCGGGCGAACGTCAGGCCCCGGGGGCGCAGCACGGCGTCGATGCGCTCGTGCAGCAGCTGGTGGACCCGGACCAGCGAGGTCACGGCCGCCATCCCGTCGGCGGCCTCGGCCCAGCCGTGGTGCACCCACTGGCGGTGCGCCTCGCGGATCGGGTCCGGCCGGTCGGGGCGGGGAGAGGACGCCACCGTCAGTCGGACTCCGGGAGCGGGACGGACCACACGAAGACGGTGCCGCTCGGCTCGTTGGGCCACAGGTCGAGGTCGCCGCCCAGCAGCAGTGCCCGCCGCCGGGCGTGCCGCAGCCCGCTCTCGCGGCGCTCCTCCGGCAGCCCACCGCCGTTGTCGGTGACCCGGAGCTGCACCTGCTCGCCGACGACGCGCACGTCGATCCAGGCACTGCCCGCCCGCGCGTGCCGAGCGACGTTGGTCAGGGCCTCGCGCAGGACCGCGAGGAAGACGGGCTGCACCTGCGAGCCCAGGCCCTGGTCGACGTGCCCGGTCAGCTGGACCGAGGGTGCGAAGCCCAGGCGGGGGACGAACTCGCGCACCACCTCGCGCACCTCGGCGCGCAGCGAGTCCTGCGGGCGCTTCTGCAGCGAGAAGATGGTGCCGCGGATGTCACGGATGGTCTGGTCGACCTCGGCGACGACCTGCTCGATGCGGACCCGGAGGTCGGGGTCGGTCGCGGCGGCGCGCGCGGACTGCAGGTGGAGGCCGGTGGCGAAGAGCCGCTGGATCACGACGTCGTGCAGCTCACGGGCGATGCGGTCGCGATCGGCGACGACCGCCATCTCCTCGCGGTCCTGCAGCGCCTGGGTCCGGTCGAGGGAGAGCGCGACGTGGTCGGCGAAGGTCGCCAGCAGGTCGCGCTCCTCGACGTAGTCGGGCCGGCGGCTCGACTCGTGGGCGATCACCAGCACCCCGGGGATCGCCACGTGCGCGCGCAGCGGCGCGACGAGCGCGGTGACCTCGGCGGCCAGGGTCGTCTCGAGCACCTCGCCGCTCGCCACGACCGTGCGGACCGTCCGTTCCATCTCGCTCGTCACCGCGTCGAGGACGGCTTCGTCACCGGACTGCGCCGCGATGCTCACCAGGCCCTGCTCGGGGACCTGCACCACGGCGGCCGCCAGGGCGCCGGAGGCGATCCGGACCGCCGAGGCGACTCGGCCCAGGGCGGTGCCGAGCACCAGCGGTGGCTGCAGTGCGTCGTTGAGCTCGCCGAACATCTCCAGCCAGCGGCGGCGTCGCTCGCTCAGCGCGTAGGCGTGCGCGTTCTCGACCACGAAGCCCGCGACCTGGGCGAGCGCCTGCACCTGGGCCTGGTCGGCGGTCGTGAACGGGGCGCCGTCGGCCTTCTCGCTGAGGTAGAGGCTGCCGAACTCGGTGCCACGCACCCGGATCGGCGCGACGATCAGCGTGCGCAGCTCCGGGTGGTGGGCCGGGAAGCCGTTGAAGCGGGGGTGCTGAGTGAGGTCGTCCATGCGCAACGCGCCCGTCGGTTGCCCGTGCAGACCGATCAGCCCGCACGCGGTGGAGGGCGTGCCGATCCGGCTCTGCTGGTGCCGGTCCACCCCGTGGGTGACGAAGCGCGAGACCCGGCCGTCGGCATCGAGGACGAGCAGGGCGCCGTACCGGGCGCCGACGAGGTCGCAGGCGGCGAGCACGAGCTGGTCCAGCAGCGTGGTGGTGTCGAGGTCGCTGGAGATCGTGTCCATGGCGCGCAGGAACGCGGGCAGCGAAGGGGTGGCGGGCGACAGGGGGGCAGGCGACAGGGGGGCAGGCGACAGGGGGGCGGACGACAGGGGGGCGGGGGGGCCGTGGTTCTCGTCGCCGGATCCGGAAGCGGAGCTCACGCGCCCATTGTCACAGTCAGCTGGCGCTCAGAGCGGTGTCCAGCGGCGTCCGCGTGGCGGAGAGGCCGCGCGCCGCTCCGGCTCCGATCGCTCGACCGGTCAAGGTCTCCCACCGCATCCGGAGGTAGAGGTTGCGCACGCCCCCGGCCCAGGGATGCGGGCGCCAGACGTTGCGCATCGCCGCGATGACGTCGGCGTCGAGCTCGGCCCAGGCCCGTCCGCGGGCCAGAACGCTCCAGCCCACGTGCCGGTCGTGGTCGACGTCGTCGACCTCGAAGGCGAGCATCGCGTTGCGGCCGTAGGTCCCCAGCAGGCTGTACGTCGAGGTGCGCACCACGACGGTGTCGTCGAAGACTGCGTAGTTCACCGGGACGATGTGCGGACCCTCCGGCGTCGACAGCGCGACCCTGCCCACGACGCCGCTGCGCAGCAGCCGCACGCACTCTGCCGGCTCGAGGTCTCGGGTGTCGGACATGGACGGGCTCCGTCGGCTCGCAGCGCAGGGCACCGCCGCACGCGGTGTCTCGAACCATGGTGCGCCACCAGCGGCACCTCAGCCAGGCTTTCGCCCGAGGTCGGGGCGTAGGTCCCCGCCCCGGGCGACCATCGGCCTCCCGGGACCGCCCTCGAGGAGAGGAGGTCAGGCGCTCTTGACGGCGCTGAGGTCGAACTCCAGGGTCACCTTGTCGCTGACCAGGACGCCGCCGGTCTCGAGTGCCGCGTTCCAGGTCAGGTCCCACTCCTTGCGGTTGACGACGACGGAACCCTCGAAGCCCACGCGCTCGTTGCCGAACGGGTCGGTGGCCGCACCGGTGAAGGTGAAGTCGATCGTGACGGGCCTGGTGGTGTCCTTGATGGTCAGGTCGCCGGTGACGCTCAGGGTCTCGGCGTCGGACTGCTCGACCTGGGTGGAGACGAAGGTGAGCTTCGGGAAGGTCTCCACGTCGAAGAAGTCGGCGCTCCTGAGGTGGCCGTCGCGCTGCTCGCTGCGGGTGTCGATGCTGGCCACGTCGACGCTGACCTCGGCCTTGGTGGCGGAGAGGTCGGAGGGGTCGAAGGTGGCGCTGGCGCTGAAGTCGTTGAACGAGCCGCGGACCTTGGTGACCATGGCGTGACGCGCGACGAAGCCGACGTGGCTGTGCGACGGGTCGACGGTGAAGGTGCCGGCCGGGATGGTGCTCTGGGTGGTGGTGGTGCTCATCGGGCTCTCCTCGAGTCGTTGATTGAACTTACAACCATCATCGTGCCTCGAGATAGTTGAAGTGTCAAGTGTCTGGTGGGCGGCCGCGCGCGACGCCGGACCTCGAGGGACGGCTGTTCGGCCACGGCCGTCGGTGCTGCTGTGTCTGCCGAGGTCGTGGACCGTCGGCGCGTGGTCAGTCGTCCTGGAGGTGCCAGAGCTCGCGACCCAGGGGAGAGAGGCGTAGCGAGTGCCGCATGACGCGCGGGGTGAGGCTCTGCCCGCGGGCGGCCGTGAGGGCCTGCAGCACCGTCGGGTCCGCCAGCAGCGCGGGGTAGTCGTTCTCGAGCCGGGGGTCGGCAGGGCCGATCTCCACCAGGTCGAGCGCGAGCAGCCGTCCGACGTAGAAGGGAACCAGCTGCGGCAGAGCCAGGGGGGCGGCGTCACCCATCCCGACGATGTTCTCCAGCAGTGACTCGCCGTTCAGCCCGGTGGGTGTCATGCAGTGGATGTGCACGAGCGCCCGTCCGGGCATGCCCTCGGGCTCGGCAGCCAGCACCGCCAGGATCCGGGCCTCGTCGGGCACCAGGTGCTCGACGGCACGGGCCAGCCAGGCCTCGCGGCCGGCGGCGGCGTCCTGTCTCTCGGCCTCGGCCAGCAGCCGACGCAGCTGCTGCCCCGCGCCCTGGCGGGGCACGGCTGAGCGGCCCGGGGTGTGTGCCGGCGTCCTGGACGGCGCCTCGGGTCGGCCTGCGGGCGCGGTGTGGCGTCCCGCGCGGCGGGAGAAGACGTCGAAGCGGGGCAGCAGGGCCACGTCTCGACCGTAGACCCGGCCCGCGGGTGGCGGGAGCGTTTGGCGCCGATCGGCTTAGGCTGGGCCGGTGAGCAGCCCCTCGACGCGCACCCGTCGCTCGGAGAGCCAGGCGCAGACCCGGCGCCGGCTGGTGGAGACCGCGCGGGAGCTCTTCCTCACCGACGGGTACGCCGCCACGTCGCTGGAGCGGGTCGCCGAGGAGGCCGGCTTCTCCAAGGGGGCGGTCTACTCCAACTTCTCCGGCAAGGACGAGCTGTGCCTCGAGGTGCTCGAGGTGATCCACGCCGAGGTGGCCCGGGCGGTGGTCGGCGCCTTCGAGGGCGCCACCTCGCTGGAGGACGCCCTACGGGCCCTGGACGTGTGGGCGGACGCCCGTCTCGGCGACCCGGACTGGTCGGCGCTGGAGGCGGAGTTCGCCGCCCGCAGTCGACGCCAGCCGGAGCTGCGGGCCGCCCTCGAGGAGCGCAACAAGGCCATCCGCGACCTGATCGTGACCGTGCTGAGCGACACCTGCGCGAGGCACGGGCTGGTCATGCCGATGTCGGTGGAGGACGCCGCACACGCGCTGCTGAGCCTCGGCATCGGCCTGGGGCTGCAGCGGGCCATCGACCCGGCCCTGTCGGTCCAGGTGCTCTCCGACGTCGTCCGCGTCGTCGTCGGGGCACCGGTCCCGACGGCACGCTGATCACCACAGGTCCCAGGCGTCCCACCGCACGGGACCTTCGTCCCGGGAACACGGGAAGGAGGCCACAGGGCGCGCTGTCTCGAACTACGCCATGCTTGACCTGTCAGCAAGCCGACCTCCCACGGCGAGCCGACGACGCCTTCGGGCAGCAGATGGTCACTCGTGCGACTCTCCCAGCGCGCGACGAGACTCACAGCGGGCCGGTCCAGGGGTGGGCCGGCCCGAAGTCTTTTTTCTCAGGCAGTGTCCGGTCGAGCCGCTAGCATGGGCCGCAGTCAACGCGGGCCGGACTGGGCCTGAAGGGAAATGGGTGGCATGAGCGTGGTTCGCGTCTTCCTGCTCGACGACCACGAGGTCGTGCGCCGAGGCCTCAAGGACCTCTTCGACTCCGAGGAGGGTTTCGAGGTCGTCGGCGAGTCGGGCTCGGCCAAGGACGCCGAGGCCAGGATCCCGGCGCTGCGTCCCGACGTCGCGGTGCTCGACGGTCGCCTGCCCGACGGCAGCGGCGTCGACGTGTGCCGCTCGGTCCGCTCCGTGGACCCCTCCATCCGCGCCATCATCCTCACGAGCTACGACGACGACGAGGCGCTCTTCGCCGCCATCATGGCCGGCGCCGCCGGCTACGTGCTCAAGCAGATCGTGGGCAACGACCTGCTCGACGTGGTGCGCAAGGTCGCCGACGGCCAGTCGCTGCTGGACCCGGCCGTGACCCAGCGGGTGCTGGACCGCCTGCGCGACGGTGGGGCCAACGAGCCCGCCGAGCTGCGCTCGTTGACTCCGCAGGAGCGTCGCATCCTCGAGCTGGTCGCTGAGGGCCTGACGAACCGCCAGATCGGCGAGCAGCTCTTCCTGGCCGAGAAGACGGTCAAGAACTACGTCACCAGCATCCTCACCAAGCTCGGCCTCGAGCGGCGTACGCAGGCCGCCGTGCTGGCCTCCAAGCTCCTCAACTGACCCGTCGCCGGGCACGTCCTCCTGGGTAGGTTAGGCTCACCTAACCGACGTCTTCCCCGCCTTCGGAGGTTCTTCTGGCATGCGCACCGTCCGCACGCTCCCCGCGGCACGCCGCGTCACCGCCGGCCTGACCGGTCTCACCCTGTCGCTCACCCTCGCCGGCTGCGGCATCTTCGGGGGCAACGACGAGGAGCCCGGTGACATCCAGGTCTACTCGGCGCGGCACTACGACCTCGAGGAGGCCTTCGCGGACTTCGAGCAGGACACCGGCCTGAAGGTCGACTTCCTCTTCGGGGAGGACGCCGACCTCCTGCAGCGGCTCGAGGCCGAGGGGGAGGGGTCACCCGCCGACCTGTTCGTGACCGTCGACGCCGGCAACCTCTACGCGGCCGACCAGGCGGGCGCGCTCGCGCCCCTGGACAGCCGCCCGCTCGAGGAGGCGGTGCCCGCGGCGTACCGCGCCGACGACGCGACCTGGTTCGGGCTGGCCCGGCGCGAGCGCACGCTGGTCTACAACCCCGACACCGTCGACCCGGCGGACTTCGACCCGGTCAACAGCTACGCCGGGCTCGGCGACCCGCAGTGGTCCGGCCGCCTCTGCATGCGCGACTCCTCCGAGGCCTACACCCAGTCGCTCGTGGCCGCGCTGATGGACCAGTACGGCGACGACGAGGCGCGCGCGATCGTGCAGGGCTGGATCGACAACGACGTCGACGTGATGGGCAACGACGTGCTGCTGCTCGAGGCCGTCGACGCCGGCACCTGCGACGTGGCGATCGTCAACCACTACTACCTGGCCCGCGAGCTCGACGAGAACCCGGACCTGAAGGTGGAGCTCTACTGGGCCAGCCAGGACGGCAAGGGCGTCATGGAGAACGTCTCCGGCGCCGGCGTGGTCTCCACCGCCGACGACGCCGCGGACGCACAGCGCCTGCTGGAGTGGCTGGCCACCGACGGCCAGGAGGAGTTCGTCGGCGACAACCACGAGTACCCGGTGAACCCCGACGTCGCCCCCGACGACGAGATCGCGGGCTTCGGCGAGTTCACCACGATGCCCGTCGACGCCGAGGCCTACGGCGAGCGGAACGCCGACGCGCTCGCGCTGCTCGACGAGCTCGGCTACGAGTGAGCGCCGGCACGTCGGTGATGCCGCGATGACGCTGCTCGACCCGGTGCAGCCGGTCGCTCCCACGAGTCGGCCGGGTGCCGGGCCGACCCGGTCGCGCCGTCCCCTGGGCAGCGGCGCCGGCGGGCGCACCGGGTGGGTGGTGGCGGCGTTGCTGGTCGCCGCCCTGGTCGCCGCCCCGATCCTGGCCGTCGTCGTCGACGGCCTGCGGGCCGACCCCGGCACCACGTTCCCGCCGCGGCTGCCCGAGATGGTGCTCAACACCGTCCTGCTGATCGGCGGGGTGGGGATCGGCACGCTGGTCGTGGGCGGCGGCCTGGCCTGGTTGGTCACCGTCGCGCGCTTCCCGCTGCGTGACCTCTTCACGTGGATGCTGGTGCTGCCGCTGGCGATGCCGGCCTACATATTGGGCTTCGTCTTCCTCTCCACCCTCGACGAGGCCGGGCCCGTGCAGTCGGCCCTGCGGGGCGCCTTCGGCGACGGGTTCTGGCTGCCGCCGGTGCGCTCGCTCGGCGGCGCGGTCGTGGTGATGACGCTGACGTTGTTCCCCTACGTCTACCTGATGGCGCGGGCGGCGTTCGCCGAGCAGTCGGCGACGACGTACGACGCGGCGCGCTCGCTGGGCGCCTCCCGGGGACGGGCGCTGCGGCAGGTCGTGCTGCCGCTGGCCAGGCCCTCGCTGGCGGCCGGCCTGGCGCTGGTCGCCATGGAGGTGCTCACTGACTTCGCCACCGTGCAGTACTTCGGGGTGCAGACCATCTCGGTGGGCGTCTACAACCAGTGGAAGGGGGGCTACGACTTCGACTCCGCCAGCCGGTTGTCGGTGCTGGTGCTCCTCTTCGCGGTGGCCGTCCTGGTGGCCGAGCGCGGCCTGCGGGGGCGGGCGCGGTTCACCCAGCGCGGAGGGCGCGGTCGCGGCCTGGAGACCGTCACGCTGACCGGCTGGCGCGCCGGCGCGGCGGTGGCCGCGTGCCTGCTCGCGCTCAGCGTGGCCTTCCTGCTGCCCGTGGCACGGTTGGTCGCGTGGGCGGTCGGGGAGGCCCGCAGCGACTCCGGCTCCCTGGTCGACCCGCGGTTCACCGAGTACCTCGCCAACACCCTCACCGTGGCGCTCACCGTGGCGGCGGTGTGCGTGGTGCTGTCGCTGGTGCTCGCCCACGCCCAGCGCGTCACCCGCGTCGGGCGGCTCCTGCCGGCTGCCGCCCAGGTCACCACCTTCGGGTACGCCGTGCCCGGTGCGGTCATCGGCATCGGTGTGCTGCTCGTCTTCGCCGACCTCGACCGCCTGGTGCGGGCCCTGGGGTCCGAGGACGGGACCGGGCTGCTGGTCACCGGGTCGGTGCTGGGCGTCCTCTACGCCTACGTCATCAGGTTCCTGGCCCCCGCCTACCAGGCGGTCGACGCCAGCCTGACCAAGGTGTCGACCTCGATGACCGCCTCGGCGCTGAGCCTCGGCGCCCGTCCGGGCCGCGTCCTGACCCGGGTGCACCTGCCGCTGGCCCGCTCGGGGGTGTTCGTGGCGTTCGTGCTGGTCCTCGTCGACGCCGTCAAGGAGCTGCCGCTGGTCCTGCTGCTGCGCCCGTTCGGGTTCAGTACCGTGTCGGTGTGGGTCTACGAGCTGGCGAAGGAGAACTACTGGGAGAAGGCGGCTCTCCCGGCGCTGGTGATCGTGGCGACGGCGGTGGTGCCGGTCTTCCTGCTGTTCCGCCGGGAGCGTCGCACGCTGGACCGGACCTCGGGGGCGACCCGGTGACCCCGCCCGGCACGCCGACCCTGACGCCGACCCTGACGCCGCCGCAGGCCGCGGCCCACTCCGAGCACTCCGAGCAGCGACCCGTCCTCGAGATCGCCGACGTGTCGAAGGCCTACGGCAGGGTCCCGGCCGTCACCGGGCTGAGCCTCACCGCGGGCCCGGGTGAGCTGCTCACCGTCATCGGTCCCTCGGGCTGCGGCAAGTCGACCCTGCTGCGGCTGGTGGCGGGGCTGGAGAAGCCTGACTCGGGCAGCATCCGCATCGACGGCCAGGAGCAGGCCGGCGGTCGCTGGGTGCCGCCCGAGCGCCGACGCGTCGGCCTCGTGTTCCAGGACCACGCGCTCTTCCCGCACCTCGACGTGCGCCGCAACATCGCCTTCGGCCTCGACAAGCTGCCGGGCCGGGAGCGTCGGGCCCGGGTCGCGGAGGTGCTCGCGCTGACCCGGCTGGGTGCCCTGGCCGACCGCTACCCCCACGAGATCTCCGGCGGGGAGCAGCAGCGGGTGGCGCTGGCGCGCGCCCTCGCGCCGCGACCGGCCGTCATCCTCCTGGACGAGCCGTTCTCGAGCCTCGACGAGACCCTGCGCGCCCAGCTGCGCGCCGACACGGTCGCGGTGCTGCGCGCCACCGGCACCACCGGCGTCCTGGTCACCCACGACCAGACCGAGGCGCTCTCGGTGGGTGACCGGGTGGTGGTGATGCGCGACGGTCTCGTCGAGCAGGCCGACACCCCCGTCATGGTCTTCGAGCGACCGGCGACCCGATTCGTGGCCTCCTTCATGGGCGACGCGGTGTTCCTGCCGGCCCACGTGCGTGACGCTCTGCTCACCTGCGAGCTGGGGGTGGTGTCGACCGTGCCCGGCTGGGGGGACGCCGACGTCGACGTGGAGGTGGTGCTCCGCCCTCACGAGGTGGCCCTGACCGCCGAGCCAGACGGCGAGGGCACGGTCACCGCCGTCGCCTACCACGGCGCCTTCGTGCTCCACACGGTCGCGCTGGCCTCGGGCCGCGAGGTCCGCTCCTGGCAGCCGCACGCCGTCCGGCACCCGGTCGGGAGCCGCGTGCGGGTCTCCGTGGTGGCCGGCGTCACCCCGACGCTGCTGGTCGGGGACCACGCCGTCACCGAGCCGCCCCGGTAGGTTGGGCCCGGTGTCCGCCACCCCGACCGCCACCTCCACCACGACCCGGTCCGCCCCCGCTCTGCGGGCCGATCCGGGCCTGGACCAGGAGCGGCGTACCGCGCTGCGTCGGATGCGCACCGTCGCCGTGGGGCTGCTCCTGCTCGCCGCCACGGTCTACCTCGTCACGCTGGGCGAGGAGGGGGTGCTCGGCTTCGTCAACGCGTTCGCCGAGGCGTCCATGGTCGGCGCCATCGCCGACTGGTTCGCCGTCGTGGCCCTCTTCAAGCACCCGCTCGGCATCCCGATCCCGCACACCGCGCTGGTGCCCAAGCGCAAGGAGATGCTCGGACGCGGTCTCGAGGAATTCGTCGGGGAGAACTTCCTGCAGCCCGACATCATCAAGGACCGCGTCCTCGGCGCGGAGCCGGCGCTGAAGGCCGGTCAGTGGATGGGCGAGGAGCGGCACGCCCGACGCGTCGTCCACGAGGCGACCGACCTGCTGCGGCTCGGCCTGAGCCGGGTCGACGACGAGGACGTCGCCGCCTTCATGGAGCAGGTGCTCGTGCCACGCTTCCTGGAGGAGCCGATCAGCCCGATCGTGGGCAGCCTGCTCAAGGAGGTCGTCGAGGACGGCGCCCACCACGGTGTCGTGGACCTGCTGCTCGAGGAGGCCCACCGCTGGCTCGAGGGCAACGAGTCGACCTTCCACGACGTGGTCGTCGAGCGCGCCCCCTGGTGGGCTCCGGACTCGCTCAACGAGCGGGTCATCCACCGGCTGCACATCGAGATCCTCACGTGGCTCACCGACATCCGCCGCGAGCCGCACCACCGCTCCCGCATCGCGCTGGACCGGCTGCTGCGCGACCTGGCCCGCGACCTGCTCGAGGACGAGGCGACCATCGAGCGCATGGAGCGGCTCAAGGAGCGCTTCCTGGGACACCCGCAGGTCACGAGCACCTACATCTCGCTGTGGAACGCCCTCAAGCGCTCCTTGGAGAAGGCGCTGGCCGACACCGACGGCGAGCTGGTCCGGCGCGGCGTCGCCGAGGTGCAGGCGTACGGCGAGCGCCTCGTGGCCGACGCCGGGCGGCGCGGCCGCCTCGACGTCCGGGCCGCGGACCTCGCGGTGTTCCTCATCGACCGCTACGGACGCGAGCTGACCGCCGTGATCACCACGACCATCGACGAGTGGGACGGCAAGGAGGCCTCGGAGAAGATCGAGCTGCACGTCGGCAAGGACCTGCAGTTCATCCGCATCAACGGCACCGTCGTCGGCGGCCTGGTCGGCCTCGTGATCCACACGATCGCGGTGGTGCTCGGATGAGCGCGAGCGGTCCGGGGCGGGGACCGGAGCCCCGCCTCGTCGCGGTGCGCGAGGCCAGCATCCGGCTCGGGCAGCTGCTCAAGCTGGCCGACCTCGTCGACGCCGGCTCCGACGCCAAGGCGCTGCTGGCCGAGGGTGACGTCCGTGTCAACGGCGAGGTGGAGACCCGGCGGGGCCGGCAGCTGGTGCGCGGCGACGTGGTCACCGTGGACCTCCCCGCCGGCCCCGACTCGGTCCAGGTCGACTGAGCCGGTCGTGGGTCAGCGGACGGACAGCAGGTCCACCACGAAGATCAGCGTCTCGCCGGGCTTGATCACGCCGCCGGCGCCGCGGTCGCCGTACCCCAGGTGCGGGGGGATCACGAGCCGACGACGGCCGCCGACCTTCATGCCCTGCACGCCGGTGTCCCAGCCGGAGATGACCTGGCCGACGCCGAGTCGGAACTGCAGCGGGTCCCCGCGGTCGTAGGAGGCGTCGAACTGCTCGCCGGTCGAGTGGGCCACGCCCACGTAGTGGACGCTGACGGTCTGCCCGGCCGCGGCCTCGTCGCCGTCGCCGACGGTGAGGTCGGTGATCTCGAGCTCGCTGGGCGGCGGGCCGTCGGGGAAGTCGATCTCGGGCTTGTCGGTGGACATGCGGGTTCCTCTCGTTCGGGGGTGGCGGGTCGACGGTAGCCGACCACCCCGTGGGGGACCGGTCCGGACCCCGGACGGGGGCGGGTAGGCTGGGCGGCTGCACCGGGAGTGGTCCCCGACTGCGGTCTCCTCGGTCCGGGCGTGGCCCGTCACGACAAGGAGGCACCGGACCGATGTACGCCTTCCTGCTCAGCACCGCCGTCATCTTCGTCGCCGAGCTCGGCGACAAGAGCCAGCTGATGGCCATGACCTTCGCCGCGCGCTACCGCGCCCGTGACGTGCTCATCGGCATCACTGTCGCCACGGCGATCGTCCACCTGTTCTCGGTCGCCCTCGGGCGCTTCGTCGGCGACCGGTTCGCCGAGAGCCAGGACCTCATCTCGATCGTGGCGGGACTGGCGTTCCTCGCCTTCGCCGCGTGGACGCTGCGCGGCGACGAGCTGAGCGACGAGGAGGCCGACAAGGCGCGGCACAGCACGGGCGCGGCGATCCTGGCCGTCGGCGTGGCGTTCTTCCTCGCCGAGCTGGGCGACAAGACGATGCTGGCCACCATCACGCTGGCCACCCAGGAGGGCTGGCTGGGCACCTGGATCGGCAGCACCGTGGGCATGGTCCTGGCCGACGCGCTCGCGATCGTGGTCGGTGCCGTGCTCGGCAGGAAGCTGCCCGAGAAAGCCATCAAGTACGGCGCTGCGGCCGCCTTCGCCGTCTTCGGCCTGCTGCTGATCGCCGAGGGCGTCGGCTGGCTCTGACGCCGGCCGGAGGGAGCGCCGGTGGCGCGTCAGCTCTGGTGGACGTAGGAGTCGAGCTGGTCCCGCTCGAACTCCAGGGCGCTGATCTTGTGCTTGACGAGGTCGCCGATGCTGACGATGCCGACCAGGGTGTCGCCCTCGACCACGGGGACGTGGCGGATGCGGTGCTCGGTCATGAGCGAGAGCAGGTCGTCGAGGCGGTCCTCGGGGGTGCAGGTGCGCACCGAGGCGGTCATGATCTGCTCCACGCTCGCGTCGAGCACCTCGGTGTCGCGTCCCAGGTGGCGCACCACGTCGCGCTCGGAGACGATCCCGTCGAGGTGGGTGCCGTCGCCGCTGACGACCAGGGCGCCGAGGTTGTGCTCGGACAGCGTGGCCACCAGGTCGCGGACGCTGCTTCCCGGCGTGGCCGTCACGACCTCGTGGCGCGGCTTGGCTGCGAGCACGTCCTTGATGCGCATGGCTGACCTCCGGTCGCGACGACGGCCTCCCGTCGGCTGGGTGACCCGCAATCTAGACCACGCCGGACGGCGCGCGGTAGGGCCGGCGGGCAGGATGGGTACATGACCCGACCCGACCCCGCCGCGGGCACCCTCGAGCGCCTCGCCGCCGGTGGGGGAACGGTCGGATCCCGGGGCGGCCGGGTCGCCCTCGTGCTCATGGGCTGGCTCAGCCTGGTGCTGGTGGCCGACCACGACGGGTCGCTCGGGCTGCAGCGCGGGCTGGGGCTGGCCACCTGGGCCGTGCTGCTGCTGGCGCTGCGCCGGGTCGCCCCCACGGTCCGGGCCCAGACCGCCGTCGTGGTGGTCGTGGCGACGGTGGTGGAGTACGTCTTCAGCCCCGGCCTCGGGGTCTACACCTACCGCTTCGACAACGTGCCGGTCTACGTGCCGCCGGGCCACGGCCTGGTCTACCTGTCCGCCTACGCGCTGGGCCACGCCCCGTGGGTGCGGCGCCACCTGGGCCGCGCGACCTGGCTCGTGGTCCTCGGGCTCGGCACCTGGGCCGTCCTCGCGCTGCGCGGCGACCGGCCGGACGTGCTCGGCGCCTTCTGGTTCCTCTGCCTCCTCGGCTTCCTGCGGTGGGGGCCGTCCCGGGAGGTGTACGTCGGCGCCGCCGTGGTGGTCACCTGGCTCGAGGTGCTCGGCACCGAGCTGGCGACGTGGACCTGGCAGCCGACCGATCCCACCGGGCTGGTGAGCATCGGCAACCCCCCGACCGGGGCGGCCGGCGGCTACGGCTGGTTCGACCTCGCCGGCCTGCTGCTGGCCCCGGCGGTGCTGGCGACCTGGGCGCGGCTGTGGGGTCCCGGGGATCCGGGTCGTCCCGTCCCCTCCGGCGGCGGGGCGGCGGTCACATCGGGGGCAGGTCCGGGCCCTGTCCCGTCGGGGCAGGCCGACGCCGGTCGCTGAGCTGGTGCAGCGTGCCGCCGGGCTCGCGCGGCGCCGCGGCTGCCTCGCGAGCCGGTGACAGGTCGCCCGCCGGGCCGCCCTGGCTGTCCGGGCTGCCCGGGCTGTCCGGCGCGCGGTCGTCGTGGCTGCTCGCCTGGCCGGCCGGCCGTCCGTCCGAGGCCGGCCGGGCGTCGGGGCCGACCGAGCCGAGGAAGCCCAGCACGGTCTCGTGCAGGATCCCGTTGCTGGCCAGGGCGTTGCCGCCGTGCGGGCCGTCACGACCGTCGAGCGAGGTGAAGCGGCCGCCGGCCTCGCGCACGATCACGTCGAGCGCGGCCATGTCGTAGAGCTGCAGCTCGGGCTCGGCTGCGAAGTCGACGGCTCCCTCGGCCACGAGCATGTGGCTCCAGAAGTCGCCGTACGCCCGGGTGCGCCAGCTGTGCCGGGAGAGGGTGAGGAAGTCGTCGAGGCGGCCGGCGTGGTCCCAGCCGTCGAGCGAGGAGTAGGAGAACGAGGCGTCCTCCAGCTTCGAGACGTCGGAGACCTGGATCGGGATCGGCTTGAGCAAGGAGCGACCGGTGAAGGCGCCGCCGTCCTTCATCGCCCACCAGCGGCGGTTGAGCTGTGGGGCGGAGACCACGCCGACGACGACCTCGTCCTCGACCATCAGGGAGATCAGCGTCGCCCAGACCGGCACGCCGCGCACGAAGTTCTTGGTGCCGTCGATGGGGTCGACGACCCAGCGGCGCTGGCTGAAGCCGGTGCTGCCGGTCTCCTCGCCGAGGATGGCGTCCCGGGGACGAGCGCGCCCGAGGGTGCGCCGGATGCCCTCCTCGACGGCCCGGTCGGCGTCGGTCACCGGGGAGAGGTCGGGCTTGGTGTCCACCCGGAGGTCCAACGCCTGGTAGCGGTCGGTGCTCAGCGAGTCCGCGTCGTCGGCGAGGACGTGGGCCAGCCTCAGGTCGTCGGTGAAGGAGGTGGGCATGGGCCTCAGCGTATGTCCCGACTGCCCAGCAGCCGGCGGTAGGACTCCACGCGCGCGGCGTCCAGCCGCTCGTCGTGCACGGCCAGGTCGAGACCGCACTCCGGCTCGGTCGGCTGGTGCGAGCAGCCGCGCGGACAGTCCAGCGCGGCGTCCTCGAGGTCGGGGAAGGCGCGGATCAGGTCGGCGGCGTCGACGTGGGCCAGGCCGAAGGAGCGGATGCCTGGGGTGTCGACGATCCAGCCGCCGCCGGGCAGCGCCAGCATGAGCGCCGAGGTGGAGGTGTGGCGGCCGCGTCCGGTGTGGTCGTTGACCACGCCGACCGCCCGGTCCGCGCCCGGCACGAGGGCGTTGACCAGCGTCGACTTGCCGACCCCGCTGTGCCCGAGCAGCACGCTGGTGCGCTCCGCGAGACGCGAGCGCACCTCGGTGACGTCGGCCCCGCGCCGGGTCACGACGAAGGGCACGTCAAGCGGGCGGTAGATCTCCAGGAACGCGCCGGGCTCGGCCAGGTCGGACTTGGTCAGGCACAGCAGCGGGTCGATCCCCGCGTCGTAGGCCGCCGCGAGTGCGCGGTCCACCAGGCCGGTGCGCGGCTCCGGGTCGGCGAGGGCGACCACGATCACGAGCTGGTCGGCGTTGGCCACCACCACGCGCTCGACGGGGTCGTCGTCGTCGGCCGTGCGTCGCAGCACGGTGGCGCGCGGCGAGACCTCCACGATGCGGGCCAGGGTGTCGCCGCCCGCCAGGTCGCCGACGAGCCGAACCCGGTCGCCGACCACCACGCCCTTGCGGCCCAGCGGGCGTGACTTCATCGCGGTGACAAGGCGGTGCTGCTCCCCGACGAGGCCGCAGGTGAAGCGGCCGCGGTCGACGGTCATGACGACCGCGTCGGTGGCGTCGTCGTAGGTGGGGCGGTCCTTGGTGCGGGGCCGGGTCCGACGCCGAGGCCGGTCGAAGGAGGAGTCGTCGAGGTCGGCGTACTGCCGCTCAGCGCCCTTGCGGTCCCGTCCGGCCACGCTCAGCCCCCGACCAGCGCGGTCCAGGCGCCGGGGAAGTCGGTGAAGGTCTTGGCCGTGGTGGCCACGTCGACCACCTGCACTCCGGGCACCCCGAGCCCGAGGATCACCGCGGCGTGGGCCATCCGGTGGTCGGCGTAGGTCTCGAACGGCCCGCCGCGCAGCGGCCCGGGCGTGATCTCGAGACCGTCCGGCTGCTCGCGCACGTCGCAGCCGCGCGCCCCCAGCTCGGCGGCGAGCGCGGCGAGCCGGTCGGTCTCGTGGCCGCGGATGTGCCCGATGCCCCGCAGCACCGACGGGCCGTGGGCCAAGGCGCACAGGGCCGCGACGGCCGGCGCGAGCTCACCCTCGTCGTGCAGGTCGAGGTCGACGCCGCGGAGGACCCCGGTGCCGCGCACGGTCAGACCGTCATCGGTGAGCTCCACCTCGGCGCCCATGAGCGCGAGGATCTCGCGGAGCCGGTCGCCCGCCTGAGTGGTCCGTCGCGGCCAGCCCGCCACCGTCACCTCCCCGCCGGTGACGACGGCGGCGGCCAGGAACGGCGCGGCGTTGGACAGGTCGGGCTCCACCGCGACGTCCACCGCCAGGACCGGCCCGGGCGACACCCGCCACCGGTTCGGCTCGTGGTCGTCGACCTCCACGCCGTGCGCGCGCAGCGCCTCGACGGTCATGTCGATGTGCGGCAGGGACGGCACCGGCTCGCCCTCGTGCAGGACGTCGACCCCCTCGTCGTAGGCCGCACCGGCCAGCAGCAGCGCGGAGACGAACTGGCTGGAGGCGGAGGCGTCGATGACGACCTGGCCGCCGCGGACCGAGCCCCGGCCCCGCACGGTGAGGGGCAGCGTGCCGCGCTCGTCGTCCTCGATCTCCACCCCGAGGCCCCGCAGGCCGCGCAGCACCTGGCCCATCGGCCGGGTGCGGGCGTGGGGGTCGCCGTCGAAGGTGACGGTCCCGTCGGCCAGGGCCGCGACCGGCGGGACGAACCGCATGACGGTGCCGGCCAGGCCGCAGTCGACGTGTGCCGGGCCGCGCAGGGGGCCGGGGGTGACGCGCCAGTCGGGGCTCTCGGTGTCGACGGCGGATCCCAGCGCGGTCAGGGCACCTGCCATCAGCAGCGAGTCACGCGAGCGCAGGGCGCCGGCGACCGTGCTGGGGCCGTCGCTGAGCGCTGCCAGGACCAGCGCTCGATTCGTCAGCGACTTCGAGCCCGGGAGCCGGACCCGCGAGCGGACCGGCTCCGTCGGCGTCGGTGCCGGCCACAGGTCGGGCGTGCCGGCGTCGCTGCGCGGGAGGTCGGTGGTGGTGTCGGGGGGCACCGCCGAACCCTATCGATCTGGGCGCGCCGGCCGGGGGCGACGGTCAGCCGTCACGAGGCGCCCGGCGTCCGGAGCGGCGCGTGCCCTCTGTCTTGCCAGCTGGCCGGGACGGCTCGGCGCCCGGCTTGTCGTCCGAGCGCGGCTTGTCGCCGGACCTGTCGTCCGGCTTGCCGCTCGACGATTCGGAGGCGCTGGCCTTGCCGGGTGGGTCGGCCTTGCCGGGTGGGTCGGCCTTGCCGGGTGGGTCGGCCTTGCCGGGTGGGCCGGCCTTGCCGGGTGGGTCGGCTGCGGGGCCGGGCTTGTCGGGCTGGGCGGGCTTGACGGGCTTGGGCGCGGGGGAGGGGTCCGGTCGGCCGGGTCCGCCGGACGATTTCGACCCGCCTGTCTTGGACCCGCCTGTCTTGGACCCGCCTGCCTTCGACCCGCCTGCCTTCGACCCGCCTGGGCTCGACGGCCGGGTGTCCTCGGAGGCGCTGCCGCCCAGGGTGCCGGCGCCGCCCAGGGGGCCTCCGGGTGCGCGGTCTCCGCCCTGCAGCCGCAGGGTGTCGGTGTTGTTCGCGGGGCGCGGGTCCTCCAGGCCGGGCAGGCTCACGGTGGTGGAGACGTCGACCGTCTCGCCCGGGGCCAGCGGCACGGAGAAGAACCCGACCCAGGTGTTGCCGTTCCACGGGCAGGTGGCCACCCCGTCGACGGGACCGGCGCAGTCCCGCTGGGTCGCGGTGACGGTGCCGGGACGGAAGGAGAGGTGCAGCGGGACGTCGGACGGACCGGTGCCCCGGGGGGTGCTGACCTGCACCTTGAAGCGGCCGTCGTCGTCGGAGACGTGGGACAGGGCGAGGGCGAGGTCGGGCCCGACGGTCGGCTCGTCGGTCGGTTCGTCGGTCGGTTCGTCGGTCGGCTCGTCGGTGGTCGTCGGTCGGTTCGTCGGTCGGTTCGTCGGTCGGTCCGTCGGTGGTGGGCCCGTCCGTCGGCGTGCGGACCGGGCGGTACTCGAAGCGGATGCGGTTGTCGTCGGCGAACGTCTCGCGATATCCGACGACGTTGACCGAGACGTCGAGGACGTCGACGTCGATGTCGGCCGGGAAGTCGAGCGGGATGACGGCCTGGAAGGAGCGGGGCGCGAGCTGGGTCGCCGCCATGCGCGCCATCGCGGTGCTCGTCACGCACACGGCGCGGGTCGGGGTGGCCGGCTCGACGCTGCACACCCGCTGTCCGGGCACGAAGGCGGCGCGACCGGAGTCCGAGGCGAGGTCGACCACGATCGTGACCGGCTCCGGAGGGAGGTTGTCGACGTCGACCACCAGAGCGTCGTCGGACACGGTGGCCCCGGCGACGCGGATGTCGGTCTCCGGGTCCCCGGGTCCTGTCCCGGGGTCGGTGCCGGGGTCGGGGCCCGGACCGGTGCCGGGACCGGTGCCGGGATCGGTGCCCGAGTCGGTCCCCGCGTCGGTGCCGGGTGCCAGGGCCTCGGTGACCAGCTGGGCGACGGAGGCGGGGGCGACGTCGACCAGGGTGACGGGCTCGGCGAGCAGGGGTGAGGAGAGGCGTCGGGCGGGCTCGTCCGCGATCCGGGGGGCCGGGAGACGCGCGTCGGGTGTGGACCCGTCGGGGGCGCCGGTGGCGTCGGGGGCGGACCCGTCGGAGGTGTCGGTGCTGGACCGGTCACCGCCGGCGGCGACCGGCGGGTCGTCGTCGCCGGTGACGGCGATCGCGATGAGGGTGGCCACCGCGACCGTGGCGGCGGTGGTGCCCGCCACGACCGGGCCGACGTTGCCGGTCACCGCGTCCTTCGCGCGCCCCAGCAGGGTGACCACACCCCCGGCCGCCCCGGCGCCGCTCGAGCCGAGGTAGCCGGCGGCGAGCCCGCCGAGCAGGAGGGGGGCGATGATGCCGGCCAGGTTGTCGTTGACCTCGCTCAGCTCGAGGTACGTCGCGGTGCACCGGGGGCAGACGTCGAGGTGGAGGGCGATCTTGTCGTGGTCCCGCCGGGACAGGCCCTTGCGCACGTAGCCGCCGAGCCGCTCGGTCACCCACCGGCACTCCGCCTGGTCGGCGGTGGCGAGGTGCGCGGTCAGGAACGCCTGCCGGAGCCCCTCGCGGGCGCGGTAGGCCAGGGCCGAGACCGAGTTGGGGCTCATCCCGAGGAGGACGGCGATGTCGGCGGGCTTCTGGCCCTCGACCTCCAGGTGCCACAGCACGAGCTGCCACCGCTCCGGCAGCGAGGCGAACGCGCGGGCGGCCGCGCCACTCTCGAACTGCGCGACGGCGGTGTCCTGGAACGGCACCCCGGGGTCGAACGCCTCGAGGTCGTCGGTGGTCGTGAGACGGGAGCTCGCCCGGATCCGGTCGACGTGCAGCCGTCGCACGGCGGTCAGCAGGTAGGCGCGGAACGCCACGTCCGGGCCGCCGCCGCGCTGCAGCACCGCCATGACCTTCGCGAAGGCGTCCGAGACCAGGTCGTCGGAGTCCGGGCCTCGGACCAGCTGCCGGGCCAGACGGCGGGCGGCGTCGACGTGCCGCGCGTAGAGGTCGCCGTACGCCTCGAGGTCGCCCTCGCGCACGCGCGAGATGAGCTCCGCGTCTCCGGGAGCCTCGATCTGGTGCAGGAGTTCGGTCATGTCCCCACGGGTGGGGCGGACAGGGTGCCCGCCTCCTCGGCGGACGAATCGCCTGCCGTGTCAAAAAGTACCCCGGGTCGGCCGATACCGCGAGGAATCTGCGAGGCCCAGGTGACGCCTGTGTCGACCGACGGGTGAACATCAGCCCCGTACACCTCACCCATCACTGGAGCCACACACGTTACGGCGGACGCGGTCTCGGACGAGGCCGGCCGCATCGAGAAAGAAAAATTCTCAGATTCCGCGTCATGGTCCGGCTGCAGGCCCGTTCCCTCCCTGACGGCACCACCTGGTGGTCGTCGGCCGCGGGTCGTGTCATGGGAGGACGACCCACCGGAGGGGAGGAGGACGCCATGCGAGGCAGCTTGCCGTCCTTCACCGGCCGACGTGACCCGGGTGACTCGCCGGAGCCAGGGAGGGAGCGCACCACCGCATCGAGGCACGACGTGCCGCTGGGATTCGATGCGGTCGGTGACGCCCTGGTGTCCGGGAGGTGCCCGCTCGCGGCCTGCGCCCTGGTGGGGACCGCGCTGGCCGGCGACGGGGCGTCCGTGGGAGAGGCGCTCGACGGGCTGCGGACGACCTACACGGTCGTCCGCAGCTCGGACCCCGACTTCGCTGCGACCGAGGCCCTCACCGTGGCCTGGAGCGAGGCGACCCTCGGCTACCTGGTCGACGTCTCCTGCGAGGACCCGCTCACCGGGCTCGCCAGCCAGCAGCACCTGCGCAGCCGCCTGGCCGAGATCTACCGGGCCGCCGAGCGCACGGGGGACGACGTGCGCCGCACGCACGCGCTCGTGGTGGTCGACGCTTCCGGTAGCGCCCGACGTCACCGCGAGCACTTGCGCGGATCCGGCCCGATCGACCTGCGCCTGGTCCGCGCCCTCGAGCTGGCCACGGTTGCCGAGGGTGTGCGCACCGCCTTCGACGGCGAGGAGACCGTCGCCCGGCTGGGCCACGACGCGGTGGTGACGCTCGTGCGTCGCACGACCGACCTGTCCCCGGCCGTGGCGCGCCTGCGCACGCTGCTCGCCGAGCTGGACGGCCCAGCGGACGCCCGCATCTGGGTGGAAGGCCTGCCGGGAGACGTGGACCGGGCCGGCGCGCTCCTGGGCTCACTGCTCGTCTCCTGACCGGCGCGTGTGACGCGCGACACGTCGGTGTACAAACTCGAAGTAGTTGCCAAGCACATGTACAACTCCTAGTCTCGTGTAAAGCCCGCTGTTCACGCGGGACGCACCGAGCAGGAGGCCGATGATGGCTGGCACGCACACCCAGACGAGCACCGAGACGCACGGCGAGCCGGACCACACCGCGGACCAGGTCTGGCGCGACACCAAGCGCTACGCCTGGCTGGTCGGCGCGATCGTGCCGATCATCCCGTTCCTCTCCTGGGGCCTGGTCGGCGCGACGGGTTGGGACGCCTTCTGGTTCTTCGGCCCGGTCTTCATCTTCGTCCTGGTGCCCCTGGTGGACCTGCTGGTGGGCATCGACCCCAACAACCCCCCGGACGAGGTCCTCGAGCGGCTGGAGGACGACCGGTACTACCGCTGGATCACCTACGCCTTCATCCCCCTGCAGTACGTCGCGGTGATCTGGACGGCCTGGATGATCAGCCAGCCCCAGCACGACGTGCTGGACCGTCTCGGCATGGCGATCTCGCTCGGCATCGTGGTCGGTATCGGCATCAACACCGCCCACGAGCTCGGTCACAAGAAGGACAAGCACGAGCGCTGGCTGTCCCGCGTGGCGCTCGCCCCCACGGCGTACGGGCACTTCTACATCGAGCACAACCGCGGTCACCACGTGCGCGTCGCGACCCCCGAGGACCCGGCGAGCTCGCGCATGGGGGAGTCCGTCTGGGGGTTCCTGCCCCGCACCGTGGTCGGCAGCTGGAAGAGCGCCTGGCGTCTGGAGAAGAAGCGTTTCGGTCGTCGTGGCCAGAACCACTGGACCATCAGGAACGACATCCTCAACGCCTACGCCATGACGGTGGTGCTGTGGGG
Source organism: uncultured Actinomycetota bacterium (assembly GCA_963762755.1). Classification (GTDB taxonomy): domain Bacteria; phylum Actinomycetota; class Actinomycetes; order Propionibacteriales; family Nocardioidaceae; genus Marmoricola_A. The sequence continues at coordinate 374,517 of CAVXMH010000023.1, forward strand.
TGGGCTGGTGCTCGTCTTCGGGTGGCAGGTGCTGCCCTACCTGCTGGTCGCCGCCGTCGTCGGCATCTGGGAGCTCGAGTCGGTCAACTACCTCGAGCACTACGGCATGAGGCGCGCCACGCTGGAGTCGGGCCGCTACGAGCGCGTCAACCCCAGCCACAGCTGGAACAGCAACAACATCGGGACCAACGTGCTGCTCTACCACCTGCAGCGTCACAGCGACCACCACGCCAACCCGACCCGCCGCTACCAGGCGCTGCGCGACTTCCCCGAGGCGCCGGTGCTGCCCACCGGGTACGCCGGGATGATCGTGCTGACCTGGGTCCCGGCCGTCTGGCGCCGGGTCATGGACCGCCGCGTCGTGGCGCACTACGACGGTGACGTCAGCCGCGCGAACCTGCACCCCCGGCGCGCCGAGCGCTACCTGGCGGCCTACGGGCAGCGTCCCGCGAGCCACGCCGACGCCGCCTGAACCCGCCGCAACGACCACCGTCTGGACGACCAGCAGCCCGACGACCAGCACCCGACCCGGCCACTCGAGGGAGACAGACCATGGAGAGCGTCAGCACCACCGTGCGGCAGGACCGGCAGACCGGCTGCTTCCGCTGCCCCAGCTGCGACTACGTGTACGACGAGACCCTGGGCGAGCCCCGCGAGGGATGGCCGGCCGGCACGCCTCTCGCGGAGGTCGACGAGGACTGGCCGTGCCCCGACTGCGGGGTGCGCGAGGCGCAGGACTTCGAGCCGGTCTGAGCGGTCACGTCCCCAGGACGTCTCGTCGGGGGTGACCCTCTCGCCGCCTTGCCCCCGGATGAGACCCTGACCAGGTGAGCAGGAAACCGTTCCGCGCCGACGTGCGCACGATCCTGCGCGACCGGCTGCTCGACGCGGCCGCGGCAGCCTTCGCCGACGAGGGGTGGCGCAGGCTCACGATGGCCAAGGTCGCCGACCGGGCGGGCGTCAGCCGGCAGACCGTGTACAACGAGTTCGGCACCAAGCAGCAGCTCGCCGAGCAGCTCGTGATGCGCGAGCTCGAGGTCTTCCTCGACGTGGTGCGCGAGTCCTTCGAGGGCGAGCGCGAGTTCCAGCCCGCCGTCCGCTCGGCCGTCCTCGGAGCGCTCACCAGCGCCGGCGACAACGCCCTGCTGAAATCGGTCCTGGAGAGCGGGCACACCGGCGACACCGACCTGCTGCCCTACATCTTCCAGTCCCGGACGATCATCGACACCGCGGCCGGCTTCCTCTTCGACCTCGTGGTCGAGCACTTCCCCGACCTGCCTCTGCGCGGCGAGGAGCTGGCGGTCTCGCTGGAGTCCGTCATCCGGCTGGCGCTGTCGCACCTCACGCAGCCCCACCACCCACCCGAGCGCACCGCCGACGACCTCGCCTGGGTCGTGGGTGCGGTGCTGGCCGGGGTGGAGGCCCAGCAGGCCGCCGTAGGGTGATGCCCATGTGTGGGCGTTACGCATCGAGCCGCAAGCCGGAGGACCTGGCCGAGGAGTTCGAGATCGACCGGGCGAAGGTCAGTGAGACCGTGGCCGCTCCACTCGAGCCGGACTGGAACGTCGCGCCGACCAAGCAGGTGTACGCCGTGCTCGACCGGCCCGCGGGGGAGGAGGCACCGGTCGAGCGACAGCTGCGCGTGCTGCGCTGGGGGCTGGTGCCGTTCTGGGCCAAGGACCCCTCGATCGGCAACCGCATGATCAACGCCCGCATGGAGACGGTGACCGAGAAGCCCGCCTTCCGCCGGGCCTTCGCCAAGCGGCGCTGCCTGCTGCCGGCCGACGGCTACTACGAGTGGTACGCCACCGAGCAGCGGACCAAGGCCGGCAAGCCGCTCAAGCAGCCGTTCTACATCCACCCCGCCGACGGATCGGTGATGGCGATGGCCGGGCTCTACGAGATCTGGAGGGACCCCACCCGCAACGACGACGACCCCGAGCGTTTCCGGTGGACCTGCACGGTGCTCACCACCACCGCCGAGGACGCCGTCGGCCACATCCACGACCGCATGCCGTTGCTGGTGGAGCGGGACCGGCGCGCGCAGTGGCTCGACCCGGGCGTCGACGTCGACCGGGCCCGCGCCCTGCTGGTGCCGGCGGCACCGGGCCGGCTGGGGGCCTTCCCGGTCTCGACCCAGGTCAACAACGTGCGTCACAACGGCCCGGAGCTCGCACAGCCGCTGCCGGCCGAGGACGTGCCGCCGGGCGTGCACGCGGGTGGGGACACCGCCGGCGCGGACGGACGCGCGTGACCGAGATCCGCACCTGGGGCACCCCGCACGGCGACGCGCGCCTCCACGTCGACCGGTCGCGCAGTCCGCGCGCCACCCTGTTCCTCCAGCACGGCGCGGGCGGGGGACCCGACGCCCCCGACCTGGTCGCGCTGGCGAAGGCGCTGCCCGCTCACGGCATCACGGTCATCCGGCTCGAGCAGCCCTGGCGGGTGGCCGGTCGCCGGATCGCGTCGTCCCCCGCCATCCTCGACACCGGCGCGGTGGCGGTGGTCGACCGGCTGCGCTCGCGGACGCCGCTGATCCTGGGGGGTCGCAGCGCCGGCGCCCGCAGCTCGTGCCGCACCGCCCACCACCTCGGTGCGTCGGCGGTGCTGGCGCTCTCCTTCCCGCTGCACCCCCCGGGCAAGCCGGAGAGGTCGCGCGCCGACGAGCTGGCCGCGGTCACGGTGCCGACACTGGTCGTCCAGGGCGAGCGAGACCCGTTCGGCACCCCGTCGGAGTTCGCGGAGACCCAGCCGCTGGTCGTCGTACCTGCGGGCGACCACGGGCTGAAGACGCCGAGGCGCAGCGGTGTCAGCCCCGAGGACGTCGCCCAGATCGTGGTCGAGAGCGCACTGGAGCTGATCGAGCAGCGCGTGCTCGCGAGGGGGAATCAACGTCGACGACCCGGCGTTGACCCGGTGTCGGCGAACGCCGCGCCGACACCTCGATCGACAGGAAGGGGTCACCGTGGCCTGCGCGACGATCACGGCCGAGCTGCCGGAGCGGACCCTGCCGGTAGGCTGGCGGACAATGTCTGACGAAGTCACCACCCCTCAGCCCGAGTCGGAGCAGGATCGGGCCGCGCGCTTCGAGCGCGACGCCCTGCCCTACCTCGACCAGCTCTACTCGGCCGCGATGCGGATGACGCGCAACCCCTCCGACGCCGAGGACCTGGTCCAGGAGACCTTCGCGAAGGCCTTCGCCGCGTTCCACCAGTTCAAGCAGGGTACGAACCTCAAGGCGTGGCTCTACCGCATCCTGACCAACACCTTCATCAACAGCTACCGCAAGAAGCAGCGTGAGCCGCAGCAGTCGATGAGCGAGGACGTCGAGGACTGGCAGCTCGCGCGCGCCGAGTCCCACACCTCCAGCGGTCTGAAGTCCGCGGAGATGGTGGCGCTGGAGCACCTGCCCGACAGCGACGTCAAGGACGCGCTCAACCAGCTGCAGGAGGAGTTCCGCCTCGCGGTCTACCTCGCCGACGTCGAGGGATTTCCCTACAAGGAGATCGCCGAGATCATGGACACCCCCATCGGCACCGTGATGTCGCGGTTGCACCGTGGCCGTCGCCAGCTGCGCACCCTGCTCGCCGACTACGCCCGGGAGCGCGGCATGCGCGTCGACGCCGACGGCAACGCCGCCCGTGCCGTGGAAGGAGCGACGCGATGAGCTGCGGGGACCCCAGCGACACCGACTGCACGGCCGCCCTGGAGCGGATGGTCTTCTTCATCGACAACGAGCTCGCCGACGCCGACGCCGCCACGATCAAGCAGCATCTCGACGACTGCGCGCCGTGCGTGGACCACTTCGTGCTCGAGCGCGCGGTGAAGGCGCTGGTGGCGCGCTCCTGTGCCGAGCGGGCCCCCGACGAGCTGCGCCACAAGGTGCTCATCCACATCCGGCAGGAGATGCAGGTCCGCTACGGCGAGACCGGCCCCGCCTGACGTCCCGCCTGAGGGCCCGCCCGAGACCTGGGCACCGGGTGGCCGTCCGGGCCCGGAACGACGACGACCCCGTGCCTGGTGCACGGGGTCGTGGTGTCTCGCGACGGACGGTCAGGCGTTGGGACGCTTGCCGTGGTTCGCTGCCTTCTTCTTGCGCCCGCGGCGCTTGCGACCGGTCTTACCCATGGTGTCTCCTCTGCACGGCCCGTGATCCGACGGACCGGTGGACTCTGGAACGCCCCAGTCTCTCAGAGAGGCGGACGTCATAGGAAATGACCGCCCCGGCGGCCAGGTCCCCTGACGTCCGCGGTGGGTGGGTGGGGGCATGCTGGGTCCATGACCCACGACGAGGCCACCCTCACCTTCACCGTCGCCACGGACGACACCGCCCGCGCGGTCGGCTCGGGATCGTTGGAGGTGCTCGGGACCCCGGTGCTGCTGGCCTGGGCGGAGGCGACGACCTGCGCGGCGGCCGAGCCCCTGCTCGAGGACGGCCAGACGACCGTCGGCACCCGCGTCTCCCTCGAGCACCGCGCCGCCAGCAGCGTCGGCGACTGCGTGCGGGTGCTGGCACGGCAGGTCCACCGCGACGGCCGTCTGCTGCGCTACGAGGTCACCGCGGTGGCCGACGACACCGGCTCGGTGCTCGGGCACGGAGAGGTCACCCGCGTCGTGGTCGACACCGAGCGGTTCCTGGCCCGCCTCGCCTGAACCACGTCAGATGCCCAGGGTGTTGCGCGGATAGGCCGCCGTCACGTCGGTGATGACGTTGACCAGGTAGGGCACGTTCGCGGCGAACGCGCGGTCCATCGCCGGTCCGATCTCCTTGGGGTCGGTCACCATCTCCCCCGCCCCGCCGAGGGCCGTCACGACCTGGTCGTACGCCGTGCGCGGGGCGAGGTCGGCGATCACGTCGTAGCCGTAGAGCATCTGCATGGGGCCCTTCTCCAGCGCCCACGCCGAGTTGTTGCCCATGACCATGACCACCGGCAGGTCGTGCCGCACCAGGGTGTCGACGTCCATCAGCGACATGCCGGCGGCGCCGTCGCCGAAGAGCACCACGACCTGGGCCGAGGGGCGCACCAGGCGCGCGGCGATCGCGGCGCCCGTGCCGGCGCCGAGGCAGCCGTAGGGGCCAGGGTCCAGCCAGCCGCCGGGCCGCTGCGGCTCGACGTACTTGCCGGCGAAGGAGACGAAGTCGCCGCCGTCGCCGATGACCACCGAGTCGTCGGCCAACCGCGGCAGCAGCTCGCCGTAGATCCGGGCGGGGTGGATCGGGTCGGCCTCGGCGTCGAGCAGCTCGCGGTCGCGCTCGGCAGCGGCCTTGACGGTGTCCTGCAGGCGCGCGACCCACGCGGACCAGTCGGGCCTGCGCCGCGTCTGCTCCAGAGCGGTCAGCACCCCGTCGAGGGCGCGGGTGAGGTCGCCGTACGCCGACGCGGCGAGGTCGGCGTGACCGGCCACCTGGGCGGCGGAGTCGGCGACGTGGACGGTCCGGGCCACCGGCGTGCCCTCCTTGCCGCCGAAGACGCCGTAGGAGAGGCGGAAGTCGAGCGGGGTGCCGACGACGACCACCAGGTCGGCCTGCCCGAGCGCGACCGAGCGGGCCTTGGTGACCAGCAGCTCGTGGCCGCCGGGGACGATGCCGCGGCCCATGCCGTTGGCCAGCGCGGGCAGGCCGGCGGTCTCGACGAGCCGGCGGGCCGCCTCCTCGGCGCCGTCGAGCCAGACGTCGCTGCCGAGCACCAGCACCGGGCGCTCGGCCTCGGACAGCAGTCGGGCGATGCTCGCGATCGCCTCGGGGTCGGGCTCGACCGGCTCCGCGGGGGAGTAGGCCGGCCGCTCGACGGTGGCGTTGTCGAAGAAGGCGTCGAGGGGGACGTCGAGGAAGGCCGGACCACGGTGGGAGGTGCGTGCGGAGGTGAACGCGCGGTGCATCTCGTCGGCAACGTCGGCGGCCCGGTGCGCGGTGCGCGCCGACTTGGTCACCGGCGCCACGAGCGGGACGTGGTCGAGCTCCTGCAGGCTGCCCTGCCCCCACCGGTTCGCCGGGGCGCGGCCGCCGACGACGACCAGGGGGGAGCCGCTGAAGTAGGCCTGGGTGACAGGGCTGATGCCGTTGGTGATGCCCGGGCCGGCGGTCAGCACCGCGAGCCCCGGCACGCGGGTCAGCTTGCCGACGGCCTCGGCGGCGAAGACGGCTGTCTGCTCGTGGCGCACGTCGAGCAGCTTGACGGGCGGGTCGGCATGGACGGCGGCGTCGTACATCGGGAAGACGTGGGCGCCCGAGAGGGTGAACATCGTCTCCACGCCGTGGGAGGCCGCAACGGCGACCGCGTGGGTGCCGCTGTGGCCCTCCACCGCGCCGTCGGAGGAGCCCGCCGGGGCGTTGGCCTCGGGGGTCTCGGCCGCGTGGGGCGCGTCCGCGCCGGGGGTCTGGGTGGGGTCCTGACTCATGGGGCGAACCTATCCGCCTCAGCGCACAGGGGCAGCGACTCGGGGAGAACCCGGGCTGGGGACTGCTCAGGGGGTCCGGGAGGCGGCCTGGTGTCGTGACCGACGTGCGACGGTCGGCCTCAGGTCGTCCCCGACGTGGGGACTCCTCGGGGGCGTTCGTTGCAACCCCTAGGGTGGGCTCGTGGCGTCCTTGAGCGAGCTGGCCCAGGACCGTGCCGACCTCACCGGCGACGACGAGGCCTGGCTGCAGCTGCTGCTGGCCGACTGGCAGATCATCGCCGACCTCTCCTTCGCCGACCTGGTGCTGTGGCTGCCCGACCGTGAGGGCCGTGGCTTCTGGGCCGTGGCCCAGATGCGTCCGACCACCGGCCCGACCGCGCACGTCGACGACGTGGTGGGCACCTTCATCCCTCCCGGTCGACGCCCGCTGATCGACACGGCGCTGGCCCAGGAGCGCGTCGTGCGCGAGGGCGACCCGGAGTGGCGCGACGAGGTGCCGGTCCGCGTGGAGGCGATCCCGGTGCGCCGGGGGCGCCGCATCATCGGCGTGATCGGGCGCAACACCAACCTTCTCGGGGTGCGGACCCCGTCCCGCCTGGAGCTGGCCTACCTCCAGACCGCCACCGACCTGACCCAGATGATCGCGCGGGGCCAGTTCCCCTACCCGGGGCAACGCTCGGACCACACCGACTCGCCCCGGGTGGGCGACGGCTTCGTGCGGGTGGACGAGTCCGGCGCGGTCACCTACGCCAGCCCGAACGCGCTGTCGGTCTACCGCCGCCTCGGGCTGGCGACCGACCTGGCCGGGCTCGACCTGGCGGCGACCACCCGCTCGCTGGTGCCCCTCGCGCAACGGGCCGACGAGGAGACGCTGAGCGCGGTGCTCGGGGGGCGGGCGGCGCGCGACACCGAGATCGGCGACGGGTCCCGCGTCGTCATCGCCCGCTCGATCCCGCTGCGTGACCTCGAGCGGCACGTCGGCGCCCTGGTGCTGCTGCGCGACGTCACCGACCTCCGCAACCGCGACCGCGAGCTGGTCACCAAGGACGCCACCATCCGCGAGATCCACCACCGGGTGAAGAACAACCTGCAGACGGTGGCGGCGCTCCTGCGGCTGCAGGCGCGACGCATGCAGGTGCCCGAGGCGCGCGCCGCCCTCGAGGAGGCGGTACGTCGCGTGGGCTCGATCGCGCTCGTCCACGAGACCCTGAGCCAGTCCCTCGACGAGCACGTCGACTTCGACGAGATCGCCGACCGGCTGCGCACCGTGGTGGCCGACGTCAGCTCCGGGGTGCGCTCGGCCGGAGGGGTCATCAGCTCGTCGCGGACGGGCTCGTTCGGGACCGTCTCGGGCGAGGTGGCCACCCCGTTGGCGATGGTGCTCACCGAGCTGGTGCAGAACGCCGCCGAGCACGCGTTCGCCGGGGGGCCGGGGCACGTGGAGGTCTCGGTCGAGCGGACCGGCGCCGGCTGGGTGGTCAGCGTCGCCGACGACGGCGTCGGCCTGCCCGACGACTTCGACCTCGACCGCTCCAGCAGCCTGGGGCTGTCGATCGTGCGCACGCTCGTGGAGTCCGAGCTCGGGGGCTCCATCGAGATCGGCGCCGCCTCCCCGCGGGGGACGTGCGTCCGGCTCGTGGTGCCGGCCGGCTGACGACCCGCCTCAGGCGGTGGTGCGCACCCGCGCGCGAGCGTTGCGACGCTTGAGAGCGCGGCGCTCGTCCTCGCTCATCCCGCCCCAGACTCCGTGGTCCTGGCCCGCCTCGAGCGCCCACGCGAGACACTGCTCGCGCACCTCGCACCGACGGCACACCTGCTTGGCCTCCTCGATCTGGAGGATGGCCGGACCGGTGTTGCCGATCGGGAAGAACAGTTCCGGGTCCTCGTCGAGGCACGCGGAACGGTGGCGCCAATCCATGGCGACGGCTCCTTGTCTGGTTCAGGGGGGTGTGGCACGGAGTGCCGACCACAGGTCATCGTCGCCGCTCGCGGCTCTGGTGAAACCCTCGCGTTCGACGTCCTGGTGACCGGATCCGAGAACGGGGGCAGTGCGAAGACCGGGCGGGGGCCCGATGCGTCGCAGGATGCCCCCATGACCGATGACTGACCGATCGTGTCAAAGTCAGGGCCACCGGTTCAAGGTTTTGGCCTGGTTGGTTTGGTCACACACCTCCACACGGGCTCTGACCAGCACAAATGCCACCGTTGCGCTAGGACGTTGTTCCCGGGTGCGACCGACCGAGGACCGGGGTGGGCGCCGTAGGATCGCGGTGTGACCGACGCGCCGCGCCCCACCTCCGTCTCAGCGCAGCCCTGGCCCCTGCGGGCAGCGTGCGCGACCGCGGCCCTCGAGGCGGTCGTCCTGGTCGTCCAGGCGCTCCTGGTCCTGCCCGCGCTCGACGGGCAGCGCCTCGCCATGGGACTCACCTCGGCGCTCTTCCTCGCCGTGTACGGCGCGGGCCTGGCCTGGTGCGCCTGGTGCCTGGTCCGAGGCCAGTCGTGGGCACGCGCACCGGTCGTGCTGGCCCAGCTCATCCAGGTCCTCGTGGGGTTCACCAGTGACTGGACCCCCGACGTCATCGGTTGGGTGCTCGTGGCGGTCGGGCTCGGCGTGCTCGTCGGGGTCCTCCACCCCCGCTCGCTGGCGGCTCTGGACACCGACGAGCACGCCTAGCAGCGCACGCCGAGCAGGTGCGCCTACGGCGTGAGGCGCTGGTCCTCGAGATTGCGACGCAGGTCGGCCAGGGTCCGGCTCAGCAGCCGGGAGACGTGCATCTGGCTGATGCCCAGCTCGTCGGCGATCTGCGACTGGGTCATGTTGCGGAAGAACCGCAGCAGCAGGATCCGCTTGGCCCGCGGGTCCAGGGCGTCCAGCAGCGGCTTCACGGTCTCGCGGTCCACCACGGCGTCGAGGGCGTCGTCGTAGTCCCCGAGCTGCTCGATGACGGCTCCCACCTCGCCGCCCGGGTCGGGGGCGTCGAGCGACAGCGGGCTGTAGGCGTTGGCCGACTCCAGGCCCTCGAGGATCTCCTCCTCGCTGAGCCCGGCGTGCTTGGCGATCTCGGCGACCGTGGGGCTGCGCCCGAGCTGCTGGCCGACGTCGGCGACGGCCTGGTTGATGATGGCCTGCATCTCCTGCAGCCGGCGGGGGACGCGGATGGTCCACCCGCGGTCGCGGAAGTGGCGCTTGACCTCACCCATGATCGTGGGGGTGGCGAAGGTCGAGAAGGCGACGCCGCGATCGGTGTCGAAGCGGTCGATGGCCTTGATGAGACCGATGGTGGCCACCTGGACGAGGTCCTCGTGGGGCTCACCCCGGTTGCCGAAGCGACGGGCGAGGTACTCCGCGAGCGGCAGGTGCAGCTCGACGAGGGCGTCGCGCACGCGCGCGGCCTCGTCGCCCTCCGCCGCCTGCATCTGTGCGAAGAGCTCAGCCGTGCGGGCGTGGATGTCGTTGGTGTCGTTGCTGCGCTGGTGCGTGGTCGACACCTGGCGCGCGGTCGGTCCGGCGGTCACGGGTGCTGGCCCGCACTGCGCGAGAGGGTGAGCACGAGGCGGTCGTCGTGGACCTCGGACCGGGCGTGGGTGGTCAGCGCGGTCAGCACCCGCCAGGCGAAGCCCTGCTCCGAGGGCTTGCGGGGCTCGGCGCAGGTGGCACCGACCGCGACGGTCATCGTCGCGCCTCCGAGCCAGAAGGTGCAGTCGAGCTGGGTGTCAGGCGCGGCTTGCGGAAGCAGGATGGCGCACGCCTCGTCGACCGCGATGCGCAGGTCCTCGATGTCGTCGAGGGTGAAGTTGATGCGGGCGGCGAGCCCGGCCGTGGCCGAGCGCAGCACGGCCAGGTAGGCGCTGTCGGCGGGCAGCCGCAGCTGCGCGTCCGGGGGTGAATCGATGTCCACGTGGTGCTGGCTCCCGTTCAGCGTGTGGAACGGGCCCGGGTCGTGGAGACCCGGGACCGTTCCGACGTCATGAGGTCGAGACGGTGGGACCCCCGCGGTGGGGTGTCCGACCGGTCTCAGGCCTTCTTGGTCTCGGCGAAGATCTGCGCGATCTCGTCGATCTTGGCCAGCAGGTCGTCGGCCGTCGCGGCGTCCATCGTGCCCTTGGTGCCGGCCGCGCCGGCGAGCTTGGTGGCTTCGTTGAAGAGCGTGTGGAGCTGCGGGTACTTCTCGAAGTGCGGGGGCTTGAAGTAGTCGGTCCAGAGCACCCAGAGGTGGTGCTTGACCAGCTCGGAGCGCTGCTCCTTGATGACCACGGCGCGGGTGCGGAAGTCCGGGTCGTCGTTGTCGGCCAGCTTGCCGATGATCGCCTTGATCGACTCCGCCTCGATGCGTGCCTGCGCGGGGTCGTAGACACCGCAGGGCAGGTCGCAGTGGGCGTGGACATCGAGCGTGGGGGCGAAGATTCGCGCGAGCATCCAGAATCCTTTCGTGAGCATGCACAGGGAGGGGTTCTTCGGTCTGCTGCGAGACTACTCCGTGACTGCGGCGCCGGGGACGCGGCTCAGCAGACTCACCCCCAGGGGTGGACCGCGATGAGACGCTGGAGGTGACGGGCGAGGTGAGGCGGGTGCGCACCCCGGTCCGGGTCGGTCTGGCCCGCGTGCACGGTCGCTCCATGGTGCCGACCCTGCGTCCCGGCGACCTGCTCCTCGTCGTCCACGGCGGCCGTCCCCGCATCGGTCGGCTGGTCGTCGTACGCCTGCCGGACGGGACGGTGGCGGTCAAGCGCGCCGTACGCCGCGAGGCCGGTGGGTGGTGGGTCGAGCGTGACAACCCCGCGGAGGGCGTGGACTCCTGGTCCGTGGGTGCCGTGCCCGACGACCGGGTGCTGCCGCGGTGCTGGCCCGGGTGTGGCCGCTGCGGCGTCGCCGGGCTGTGCCAGACTGAGGCCCGATCGAACGCGCCGCAGGGCGCCCCTGTCACGACCGCGGGCCCTTCCACGCTCCGCACCCTCTCGCGAAAGCCTGCCGCCACGCCATGACCGCGACCCCCAGCGCCCGCCGACCGCGCCGTCTCTCCCGTGTTCCGCCTGCACGAGGGCGGCAAGATGGCAGATCGCCAGCACCGTGTCGCTCGAGGACCGCGACGACCTGTCGCTGGCCTACACGCCCGGGGTCGCCGAGGTGTGCGAGGCCATCGCGGCCGAGCCGGCGCTGGTGCGCGACTACACCTGGGTGGCCAACACCGTCGCCGTCGTCACCGACGGCACCGCCGTGCTCGGCCTCGGCGACATCGGCCCGGCCGCGGCGATGCCGGTGATGGAGGGCAAGGCGGTGCTGTTCAAGCAGTTCGGCGGGGTCGACGCGATCCCGATCTGCCTCGACACCACCGACACCGACGAGATCGTCGAGACGGTGGTGCGGCTGGCGCCGTCCTTCGGTGGCATCAACCTCGAGGACATCTCGGCCCCGCGCTGCTTCGAGATCGAGCAGCGCCTCCAGGAGCGTCTGTCCATCCCGGTCTTCCACGACGACCAGCACGGCACCGCCGTCGTGGTGGCGGCGGCCCTGCGAGGGGGCGCTGCGGCTGACCGGACGCACGCCGCGGTACACCCGCGTCGTGATCTCCGGTGCCGGTGCCGCCGGGGTCGCGGTCGCGCGCATCCTGCTCGCCGCGGGCATCACCGACCTCGCGGTCACCGACCGTCGGGGCGTGCTGAGCTCGCAGCGCCACGACCTGACCCCGGTGAAGCGGGCCCTGGCCGTCGACACCGCCGACCGGACCGGGCGCTCGGCTCCCTGGCCGACGTGCTGGTCGGCGCCGACGTCTACATCGGCGTCTCCGGCGGCACCGTCCCGGAGGAGGTCGTGGCCACGATGGCCGACGACGCGATCATCTTCGGGCTGGCGAACCCGCACCCCGGAGGTCCACCCCGACGTCGCCCACCGCCACGCCGCCGTGGTCGCCACCGGCCGTTCGGACTTCCCCAACCAGATCAACAACGTGCTGGCGTTCCCCGGCATCTTCCGCGGCGCCTTCGACGCCCGCGCCACCGCGATCACCGAGTCGATGAAGCTGGCCGCCGCGAGCGCCATCGCCGGCCTGGTCGGCGACGGACCTGCGCGCCGACTACATCGTGCCCTCACCCTTCGACCCCCGGGTCGGCCCCACCGTCGCCGCCGCCGTCGCTGCGGCGGCGACCACCTCCTGACCCTCGCGGACCGCCAGGCGGGGCGCGCCGCGGCTAGGGTCGGGGCATGTTCGCCGTCTACGCCGAGTCCTTCTCCTCCGACGCCCCGCTCGACGGCCTGGTGGTGGGGGAGCGACCCGATCCCGAGGTCCCCGACGGCTGGACCACGGTGACCGTCAAGGCCGCCTCGCTGAACCACCACGACCTCTGGTCGCTGCGCGGCGTGGGCCTGCGCGAGGAGGCCCTGCCGATGATCCTCGGGTGCGACGCGGCCGGGCTCGACGAGGACGGCAACGAGGTCGTCGTCCACGCGGTGGTCTCCGACCCGTCCTGGACGGGGCGACGAGACCTTCGACCCCCGCCGCTCGCTGCTGAGCGAGCGACACCAGGGCACGTTCGCCGACAAGGTCGCCGTGCCCCGGGGCAACGTGGTGCCGAAGCCGGCCTCGCTGAGCTTCGAGGAGGCCGCCTGCCTGCCGACCGCGTGGCTCACGGCGTACCGGATGCTCTTCACCCAAGGCGGGCTGAAGGCCGGCGACTCGGTGCTGGTGCAGGGAGCCGGTGGCGGCGTCGCCACCGCTCTCATCACGCTGGCGCGCGCGGGCGGGCTGCGGGTGTGGGCGACCAGCCGCGACGAGGCCAAGCGGTCCCGCGCGCTGGAGATCGGTGCGCACGAGGTCTTCGAGAGCAACGCCGAAGCTGCCCGGCAAGGTGGACGCGGTCATGGAGACCGTCGGGCGCGCCACCTGGTCGCACTCGATCCGTTCCCTGCGTCCCGGCGGTGCCATCGTCATCAGCGGTACGACGAGCGGACCCAGGCTCGACGACGCCGAGCTGACCCGGATCTTCTTCCTGCAGCTGCGCGTGATCGGCTCGACGATGGGCACCCGTCAGGAGCTGGCGAGCCTCGTGCAGATGCTCGACGCCACCGGCACCACGCCCCTCATCGACCGCTCGATGCCGATGGAGCAGGCCGTGGACGGGTTCGCGGCCATGGCCGGCGGAGACGTGTTCGGCAAGGTCGTCTTCACCCGCTGACGAGAGCGCGCTCAGCCGGGGTCGACGACAGGGTCGTCGTCGGGGTCGTCGAGGCGCGCCAGCCAGGTGGCCAGCCGCTCGACAGGGACCTCGAAGTCGGGGTGGAGGTCGACGAACTCCTGGAGCCGATCGGCGAGCCAGGCGATGCTGACCTCCTCGTCGCCGCGTCGGCCCTGGAGCTCCTCGATGCCTCGGTCGGTGAAGTACACGGTGCCGCCTCGTCGTCGCGGCCGCTCCGCGCTCTACGCGAACGCGTCCTTGAGCAGGTTCTCCAGCTCCTGCTTGTGACGGCTGGCCTGCCCGACCGCCGGTGAGGTGGACCCGGACCGTGAGACCAGCGACAGGGGCACGGGCAGCTCCTGGCGCAGGTTGAGCGCCATGTGCGGCCAGGGCCCCATGTTGGCGGGCTCGTCCTGCACCCAGCGGATCTCGGTGAGGTTCGGGAACTTCTCCAGCTCCGCCAGCAGCTCCTTGACCGGGCGGGGGTAGAGCTGCTCGAGACGGCAGGATCGCGGTCGTGAGGCTCGTCGCCCTCGCGCTTCTTGCGCTCGTCCATGAGGTCCCAGGTGATGCGGCCCGAGCAGAGCAGCACCTTCTCCACCTTCGTCGGCGTCGACCGACGGCGTCGCCGATCACGGGACGGAAGGTGCCCTCGGTGAAGTCCTCGGGCGGCGAGGCCGCCTCCTTGCGCTTGAGCATCGACTTCGGGGTGAAGACGATCAGGGGCCGGTGCTTCTCGCCCAGCGAGTGCTGGCGCAGCAGGTGGAAGTAGCTCGCCGGCGTCGAGGGCTGCGCGACGACGAAGGCGTCGTCGGCGGCCATCGTCAGGAAGCGCTCGATGCGCGCCGAGGAGTGGTCGGGCCCCTGCCCCTCGTAGCCGTGCGGCAGCAGGAGGACGACGCCGGACTGCTGGCCCCACTTGGTCTCGCCCGGCGGTGATGTACTCGTCGATCACCGTCTGGGCGCCGTTGACGAAGTCGCCGAACTGCGCCTCCCAGAGCACCAGCGCCTCCGGACGCGCCACCGAGTAGCCGTACTCGAACCCGAGCGCGGCGTACTCCGAGAGCAGCGAGTCGTAGACGTAGAACTTCGCCTGGTCCTCGGCGAGGTTCGACAGCGGCGTCCACTCGTCGGCGTTGCGCCGGTCGATGATCGTCGCGAACCGCGACACGAAGGTGCCGCGTCGGGAGTCCTGACCGGCGAGCCGGACCGGACGCCCCTCCATGAGCAGCGAGCCGAACGCCAGGATCTCACCGGTGCCCCAGTCGATCGGGCCCTCGGTGATCGCGGCGGCGCGACGCTGCAGCTGCGGCAGCACCTTCGGGTGCACGGTGAAGCCGTCGGGGGCGTTGACGTGGGCGTCGGAGATCCGCTTGAGGGTCTCCTTGCTGATCGCCGTCCTCGCCTCCGGGCTCGGCTTCTCCGGGTAGTCGGGGACCGTCAGCCACTCGTCGGGCTGCGTGCCGGCCTCGCGCACCTCGCTGAAGACCCGCTCGAGCTGCTGCTGGTAGTCACGCAGGACCTGCTCGGCCTCGTCGATCGTGATGTCGCCACGGCCGATGAGCGACTCGGTGTAGAGCTTGCGCACCGAGCGCTTCTGCTCGATGAGGTCGTACATCAGCGGCTGGGTGTACGACGGGTCGTCGCCCTCGTTGTGACCGCGGCGGCGGTAGCAGACGAGGTCGATGACGACGTCCTTGTTGAACGCCTGGCGGTACTCGAAGGCGAGCCGGGCGGTGCGGATGCACGCCTCGGGGTCGTCGCCGTTGACGTGGAAGATCGGCGCCTGGACCATCCGCGCCACGTCGGTGCAGTAGAGCGATGAGCGCGACGAGGACGGCGAGGTGGTGAAGCCGACCTGGTTGTTGACCACGACGTGGATCGTGCCGCCGGTGCGGTAGCCGCGCAGCTGCGAGAGGTTGAGGGTCTCGGCCACCACGCCCTGGCCGGCGAAGGCGGCGTCGCCGTGGACGAGCAGCGGCATGACCGGGAACTCCGCACCCCGGTCGAGCACGTCCTGCTTGGCCCGGGCGATGCCCTCGAGCACCGGGTCGACGGTCTCGAGGTGCGACGGGTTCGCCGCCACCGAGACGTTGATGGTCGCGCCGGAGCCGGCGCTGAAGACGCCGTCGGCCCCGAGGTGGTACTTCACGTCGCCGGAGCCCTGGACCGTGCGCGGGTCGATGTTGCCCTCGAACTCGCGGAAGATCTGGTTGTAGGACTTGCCGACGATGTTGGCCAGCACGTTGAGCCGGCCGCGGTGGGCCATGCCGATGCAGACCTCGCTCGAGCTCGGCCTCGGCCGAGGCCTCGCAGATCTCGTCGATCAGCGGGATGGTGGTCTCGCCGCCCTCCAGGCTGAACCGCTTCTGGCCCGACGAACTTCGTCTGCAGGAACGTCTCGAACGCCTCGGCCTGGTTGAGCTTCAGCAGGATGCGCAGCTGCTCCTCGCGCGGCGGCTTCTGGTGCGGCTGCTCGACCCGCTCCTGGATCCACCGGCGCTGCTCGGGGTCCTGGATGTGCATGTACTCGATGCCGATGGTGCGGCAGTAGGAGTCGCGCAGGATGCCGAGGATGCCGCGCAGCTTCATGAAGCGGCGGTCACCGCCGAACGAGCCGGTCGCGAACTCGCGGTCGAGGTCCCACAGCGTCAGCCCGTGCGACTCGATCTCGAGGTCGGGGTGGCTGCGCTGCTGGTACTCCAGCGGGTCGGTGTCGGCCATCATGTGGCCGCGCACGCGGTAGGCGTGGATCAGCTCGAGGATGCGGGCCTGCTTGCTGATGTCGTCGTCGTGGTTGGTCGAGATGTCCTTCGACCAGCGGATCGGCTCGTAGGGGATGCGCAGCGCGCGGAAGATCTCGTCGTAGAAGCCCTCCTCGCCGAGCAGCAGGCCGTGCATCCGCTTGAGGAACTCGCCCGACTGCGCGCCCTGGATGACGCGGTGGTCGTACGTCGAGGTCAGCGTCATCACCTTGCTGACCGCGTTGCGGGTGAGGGTCTCCTCGGAGGCGCCCTGGTACTCCGGCGGGTAGTCCATCGACCCGACGCCGAGGATGCAGCCCTGGCCCTTCATCAGGCGCGGGACGGAGTGGTTGGTGCCGATCGTGCCCGGGTTGGTCAGGCTGATCGTCGTGCCCTGGAAGTCGGAGACCCCGAGCTTGCCGTTGCGGGCCTTGCGGATCAGCTCCTCGTACGCGGTCCAGAACTCGGCGAAGTCCATCGTCTCGGCGCCCTTGATCGAGGGCACCAGGAGCTGGCGGGTGCCGTCGTCCTTCGGCAGGTCGATCGCGAGACCGAGGTTGATGTGCGCGGGCTGGATGAGGTTCGGCTTGCCGTCGATGACGTCGAAGCCGTTGTTCATCTCCGGCATCGACCGCAGCGCCTTGACCAGGGCGTAGCCGATGACGTGGGTGAAGGAGACCTTGCCGCCGCGGGCCCGGGCGAGGTGGTTGTTGATGACGATGCGGTTG
>CAVXMH010000024.1:0-226924 GCA_963762755.1 uncultured Actinomycetota bacterium
GCTCTACCGTGACTGCGATCACACCGGCGTACCGTGCGCCGGCGACGACGGAAGGACGAGGCCGTGGCCGAAGACGTCGACCGACGCACCCACGAGGTGTACGAGAGCCTCCACGAGACGGAGGAGTTCGCCGAGCTGCGACGTCGCTACCGCGGCTTCGCGATCCCGGCGACCGTGGCCTTCCTGCTCTGGTACCTGACCTACGTGGTCATGTCGAACTGGGCCACCGACTTCATGAACATCCAGCTGTTCGGCAACATCAACGTGGCGCTGGTCTTCGGGCTGCTGCAGTTCGCGACGACGTTCCTCATCGCCGTCCTCTACGCGCGCTACTCCAACGCCAAGCTCGACCCGCTCGCCCGCGAGCTCGACGAGCGCTACATCGCCGTGCGCACGAGCGACCGAGAGGGCCGCTGACATGAGCAACCAGGTCCTCACCACCGGGCTCTTCCTCGCCGTCGTCGCGCTGACCATCGGCATCACGTTCTGGGCCAGCCGACAGACCTCCGGCGCCGCGGACTACTACACCGGCGGACGCGGCTTCTCCGGCCTCCAGAACGGACTCGCCATCGGCGGCGACTACATGTCCGCCGCCTCGTTCCTCGGCATCTCCGGAGCCATCGCCCTGAGCGGCTACGACGGCTTCCTCTACTCCGTCGGCTTCCTCGTGGCGTGGCTCGTGGCCCTGCTCCTGGTGGCCGAGATGCTGCGCAACTCCGGCCGGTACACGATGGCCGACCAGCTGGCCTACCGGATGCGGCAGCGCCCGGTGCGCACGGCGGCCGCCACCTCCACCATCGTGGTCTCGATCTTCTACCTGCTCGCCCAGATGGTCGGCGCCGGTGCCCTCGTGGCGCTGCTGCTGGGCGTCGACAGCCAGGCGGCCATCAACTTCACGATCTTCGCCGTCGGCGTCCTCATGGTCTTCTACGTCACCGTGGGCGGCATGAAGGGCACCACGTGGGTCCAGATCGTCAAGGCCGTGCTGCTCATGGCCGGCTCGGCGTTGATCGTCGTGCTGGTGCTGGCGCAGTTCAGCTTCAACCTCTCCGACCTGCTGGGCGCCGCGGCCAGCAACTCCGGCAAGGGCCAGGCGTTCCTGGAGCCGGGCCTGAAGTACGGCGCCTCCACCACGAGCAAGATCGACTTCCTGAGCCTGGGTCTCGCCCTGGTGCTCGGCACCGCCGGGCTGCCCCACATCCTCATCCGCTTCTACACCACCCCGACCTCGCGCGAGGCTCGCAAGTCGGTGCTCTGGGCCATCGGCCTCATCGGCACCTTCTACCTCTTCACGCTGATCCTGGGCTTCGGCGCCGCGGCGCTGCTCAGCGGTGACGACATGGAGCGGGTGGCCACCTCGGGCGGCAACCTGGCCTCCCCGCTGCTCGCCGAGACGGTGGGTGGCGGCGCCGGGACCACCGGCGGCGCGGTCCTGCTCGCGGTGATCGCGGCCGTCGCCTTCGCGACGATCCTCGCGGTGGTGGCCGGCCTGACGCTGACCTCGAGCGCGAGCCTCGCCCACGACCTCTACAACAGCGTGTGGCGCAAGGGGCAGGCGACCGAGAAGGAGGAGCTCAAGGTGGCCCGGTTCGCGGCCGGCGGCATCGGGCTGGTGGCGATCATCCTGGCCATCCCGGCCCAGAAGCTCAACGTGGCCTTCCTGGTCGCGCTGGCCTTCGCGATCGCCGCCTCGGCGAACCTGCCCTCCATCGTCTTCAACGTGTTCTGGCGGCGCTTCAACACCCGCGGCGCGGTGTGGAGCATCTACGGCGGACTCATCTCGTCGGTCGGCCTGGTCATCTTCTCGCCGATCATGTCCGGCAAGGGCCTCGACCCGACCACCGGCAAGAACCTGTCCCTGCTGCCGACCAGCATCGACATCTCGTGGTTCCCGTTGGAGAACCCCGGCATCGTCTCGATCCCGCTGGGCTTCCTGCTCGGCTACATCGGCTCGGTGACGTCGAAGGAGCCCGAGGCCGAGCGTCGCTACAACGAGCTCGAGGTGCGAGCCCTGACCGGTGCCGGTTCCGAGGTCGCGGTTTCGCACTGACCACCGGAGGGGACGGGTCCTGCAGGACGAGTCCTGCAGGACCCGCCCCGCTCCCTGACCCCGGCACCAGGGTGCGAGACAGCGGCGCCGGGCACCCCATCGCGACAACCCGACGTACGACGAGGAGCGAGCATGACCGAGGAGAAGCAGCAGACGCTGTCGACGCTGGGGACGGAGGACCGCACGTTCGAGCCGCCCGAGGAGCTGGCGGCGAACGCCAACGTCACCGCCGCGGCCTACGACGAGGCGGCCGAGGACCGGCTGGCGTTCTGGGCGAAGCCGCCGAGCGGATCTCCTGGGACACCGACGCCCGGTGAGATGCTCGACTGGTCGGACCCGCCCTTCGCGAAGTGGTTCGTCGGCGGCACGCTGAACGCCGCCTACAACTGCGTCGACCGCCACGTCGAGGCCGGCAACGGCGACCGGGTCGCGATCCACTGGGTCGGCGAGCCGGAGGACGACAAGCGCACGCTGACCTACAGCGACCTCAAGGACGAGGTCTGCCGGGCGGCGAACGCCCTGACCGACCTCGGCGTCGAGAAGGGCGACCGGGTCGCGATCTACATGCCGATGATCCCCGAGACCGTCGTCGCGATGCTCGCCTGCGCCCGCCTCGGTGCCCCGCACACCGTCGTCTTCGGCGGCTTCTCCGCCGACGCGCTGGCCAGCCGGGTCACCGACTGTCAGCGCCAAGGTGGTCATCACCGCCGACGGCGGCTACCGCCGCGGCAACCCCTCGGCCCTCAAGCCCGCGGTCGACGAGGCCTGCGCGAAGGTCGACGACGGCATCGTCGAGAAGGTGCTCGTCGTGCGCCGCACCGGCCAGGACGTCGACTGGGACGACGAGCGCGACGTGTGGTGGCACGACGTCGTCGACGGCGCCTCGTCGGAGCACACACCCGAGTCGTTCGACTCCGAGCACCCGCTCTACGTCATGTACACCTCGGGCACCACGGGCAGGCCGAAGGGCATCCTGCACACCACCGGCGGCTACCTCGTCGGCACGTCCTACACCCACCACGCGGTCTTCGACCTGAAGCCCGAGACCGACGTCTACTGGTGCACCGCCGACGTCGGCTGGGTGACCGGGCACTCCTACATGGTCTACGGACCGCTGGCCAACGGCGCGACGCAGGTCGTCTACGAGGGCACCCCCGACACCCCGCACAAGGGACGCTGGTGGGAGATCATCGAGGAGTACGGCGTCACGATCTTCTACACCGCCCCCACCGCGATCCGCACGTTCATGAAGTGGGGCGCGGACCTGCTCGAGAAGCACGACCTGTCCTCGCTGCGGCTGCTCGGGTCGGTGGGTGAGTCCATCAACCCCGAGGCCTACATGTGGTACCGCGAGCACGTCGGCGGCGACCGCTGCCCGATCGTCGACACCTGGTGGCAGACCGAGACCGGCCAGATCATGATCAGCCCGCTGCCGGGCGTCACGGCCGGCAAGCCCGGCTCGGCCATGAAGGCGCTGCCGGGCATCTCCGCCGAGGTCGTCGACGAGGAGGGCCAGCCCGTCGGCAACGGCAACGGCGGCTACCTCGTGCTCACCGAGCCGTGGCCGGCCATGCTGCGCACCATCTGGGGCGACGACGACCGGTTCAAGGACACCTACTGGTCACGCTTCCGCAAGCTCGGCTTCTACTTCGCCGGCGACGGCGCCAAGCTCGACGACGACGGCGACGTCTGGCTGCTCGGACGCGTCGACGACGTCATGAACGTCTCGGGTCACCGGCTGTCCACGACCGAGATCGAGTCCGCGCTGGTCTCCCACCCCAAGGTCGCCGAGGCCGCGGTGGTGGGCGCCCAGGACGAGACCACCGGTCAGGCCGTCTGCGCGTTCGTGATCCTGCGTGAGTCGGCGCTCGACGCGGACGGCAACGCCCCCGACGACCTGATCGAGGAGCTGCGCAAGCACGTGCAGAAGGAGATCGGTGCGATCGCCAAGCCGCGCCAGATCATGATCGTCCCGGAGCTGCCGAAGACCCGGTCCGGCAAGATCATGCGCCGCCTGCTGCGTGACGTGGCCGAGAAGCGCGAGGTCGGCGACGTCACGACGTTGGCCGACTCGACGGTCATGGACCTGATCTCCGACGGCGCCTCGGACTCGAAGGACGACTAGGCCGTCCG
Source organism: uncultured Actinomycetota bacterium (assembly GCA_963762755.1). GTDB lineage: Bacteria > Actinomycetota > Actinomycetes > Propionibacteriales > Nocardioidaceae > Marmoricola_A. The sequence goes on from CAVXMH010000024.1 coordinate 4,184, forward strand.
ACGCGCGGTGCCCGTCCGGACCCCGGGCGACCCCGCCGTGGGCTAGGTTCACGACGACGGCCGCCTCTCCCTGGGAGGAGGGGCGGCCGTCGCCTACGTCGTGGGTCCGGGCGGATCAGCCCCGGTTGGAGAGGACCTTCTTGGTCTCCTGCGCCTGGGCGATCGCCCGCTCGGGCGGCCCGACGTTGCGGATCTTCTTGATGCCGACGAAGGCCAGCGCGCCGGCCAGCGCTGCGTAGAGCGCGAAGACGATGAGGTAGCAGAAGGCCAGGTCGAGCCCGGTCAGGTGGATCAGGTAGGCGAAGGCGAGCGACAGCATGATCACCGCCAGGACCAGCAGGAAGCCGGCGGCGGCGAACAGCCCGGCAGCGAGCCCGCCGTTCTTGGCGCTGATCCTCACCTCGGACTTCACCAGGGCGATCTCGTGCTTCAGCAGCGTCGAGAGGTCGGAGGAGATCGTGGCCACGAGCGTGCCGATCGACGGCTCCTCGGGCTGGGTCAGCGGCTCCGGCGCGGACTTCACAGACGTGGTGACAGGTGCGGTGTCGGACATGGGGCTCCCTTCGAGACGCGAGGAGCCTACCCCGCGGCGCCGGGTTGACCCGTCGGGCCGGGACGCGGGCCGACGGCGCCGGGTCGGGGCGTCCTCGCGGCCGTCAGGCGCAGCGGCCGGTGGAGACGGGTGCCGACGATCCGATGCCCCGGGCGGCGGCCGAGGCGACCTGCTCGGCCGTCAGCACGTAGCCGGTCTCGGCGTCGGTCACCGAGGCGGCGAAGACCACGCCGTACACCTCACCGTCGAGGGAGACCATCGGCCCGCCCGAGTTGCCGGGCCGGATGAGACCGCGGACGGCGTAGACGTCGCGGACGACCGTGTCCTCGCCGTAGATGTCGCGGCTCTGGAGTCGCTGCTCGGAGCGGATCCGCGCCCCCTGCACGTCGTAGGGGCCGTCCTCGGGGTAGCCGAGCACGGCGCCGGGGTCCTTGCTCTCCCCCTCCTTGTCGAAGCGCAGGAAGGGTCGGTCGAGGTCCTCCACGGCGAGCACGGCCACGTCGATGTCGGCGTTGTAGTAGACGACCTCCGCGTCCACCTCACCCTCGTCGAGGATGACCTTCGGCGCGGAGACCCCGGCCACCACGTGGGCGTTGGTCATGATCCGGTCGGGCTGGTAGAGGAAGCCGGTGCCTTCCACCCCGCGGCCGCACCGGTTCTCCCCGCGGATCTTCAGGACGCTGACCTGCGCGGCCCGGACCGCAGGCTTGCCGGCGACGCCCTTCGGAGGCGGGCTGACGCCGACGATGCGTTCCTGGGCGAAGGGCTCGAGGTAGCGCGGGAAGAAGCTGGTGCCGACCACGCGGTTGAAGGAGTCGAGCAGCGACTCGGCCTGGTTCGGCACGACCAGGTCGACGCGCGAGAGCACCGCGGACTCCCTGACCTGCTCGGAGACCCACGGCAGGCGGGCGCCGCTGACGGCCACCCCGAGCGCCCAGGCGACCACCAGCACGGCGACGGCGCTGAGCAGCGAGCCGCCGACGGCGTCCACCGCGCGCACTGGCTGCCAGGGGATGCGGTCGCGGAGGCGGGCCCCGCCGATCTGGAGCACCGCCTGGCCGATCGAGGCCGCGACGAGGACCACGAACAGCGCTCCGAGCGAGACCCACACCGACGGGTCGGAGTCGCCGAAGATCTCGGGCGCCAGCCAGATGCCGAGGAGCCCGCCGAGGAGCAGGCCGGTGGTGGCGAAGGCGCCGGTGATGAAGCCCTGCCAGTAGCCGGAGACGGCGTAGGCGAGCAGCAGCACCACCACCACGATGTCGAGGGCGTTCACCGCGGCCGGTCCTCCTCGCTGACCAGGCCGGCGGCCACCGGGTCGAAGTCCTCCCCCTCCGGCACCTCGATGCCGAGGAACTTCGCGACCCGGTGCCACTCGACGTGCTGGTCGGGCAGACCGCGGACGTCGTCGGTGTTCCAGGGCCGGGTCCAGCCGACGTGGTCGAAGAGCCGGCTGATGATGCCGGCGGTGAAGCCCCAGAGCAGGACGTCCTTGTCCGGGCCGATCATCCAGCCCGGCCCTGCCCACCCGAGCGGGTGCCGCACGGAGAAGCGGTGGGCGGGGTCGAGCAGGTCGTCGAGGGGCTCACGGAACACGGCGTGCACCTCGCGGGTGTTGACCACCCCGATCGGGTCCGGGTCGCGCCAGTAGGCGAGCACGGGCGCCACCGCGAAGTTGCGCGGCGGCAGCCAGAGTCGGGGAAGCTCGGCGAAGACCTCGATGCGCGCCGGATCGAGCCCGGTCTCCTCCTCGGCCTCGCGCAGGGCACCCTCGACCGCGGTCTCGTCCCCGTCGAGCGAGCCTCCGGGGAAGGACACCTGCCCCGGCTGGGAGCGCATCGTGTGCGCCCGCTCGGTCAGCAGCAGGTCGGGACCGTCCGGACCGTCGCCGAAGAGCACGAGGACGGCGCCCTCGCGCGGCGGCGGGTCCGCGGGCGGCACGAAGCCGGACAGGTCCTCGGCCCGGATCTCGGCGGTGCCGTCGCGCAGCGGGAGCAGCCAGTCGGGCAGGTCGCCCGCACGCTCCGGCTCGACGTGTCCGGTGGCGCGTCCGGGGGCATGACCGGGGGCGCGTCCGGGGGACGGGGAGCTCGCGGCGTCGGACACGCGCCGAGCCTACCCAGGTGCGACGTCGACGCCGGTGTGTTCGCGCACCAACGCAGCCAGCTCCTCGTCGGAGTCGAAGGCGGCGTTGACGAAGGTGGCCACGCCGTCGGCGTCGACGTAGATGGTGCCGGGCAGGCCGACGATCCTCAGCTGGTCGGCGAGCGAGCCGCCGGGGTCGGCGAGCTGGGGGTAGGTGACGTCGGACGTGGTCGCCAGCTCGAGCGCGGCCCCGGGCTCGGGGTCCTGGTAGTCGACGCCGAGCACGGTGAGCCGGTCCCCGACACGCTCGTCGAGGCGCGCCAGGATCGGCAGCTCCTTCTCGCACGGCGTGCACCAGCTGGCCCACAGGTTCACCACGGCGGGGCCCGGGAGGTCGCTGAGGACCGTGTCCGGCCCCCCGCCCAGGCACTCCAGGGTCAGCGGCGGCAGCTCGCTGGCCCCGGGACGCACGCCGTCACCGTCCTCCCCCGGACAGTCCTCGATCCCGGCGGAGGCCTTGGTCTCGCGCAGCTCGGGGGTGTCGACCTCGGTGCGGGTCTCCGCGGGCGGGAAGGGCAGGTCCGGCGTCCCCGCACCCTCGGGCCGTCGCTGCTCGTCGTCGTTGCCGAGGAGGAGCTGGAAGGCGAGCACCCCGACGACCAGCAGGACGACGGCGACCTGCACGGCACGCCAGGGGGTCACGCGCGACCCTCGGTCCTCACCAGGCGGGCGGCGGTCTCCTGGTCGGTCGGCCCCTCGCCGTACGCCGGGCACCAGCGGGCGACCGGGCAGGCGCCGCACGCCGGCTTGCGGGCGTGGCAGACGCGGCGACCGTGCCAGATCAGGTGGTGGCTCAGCATCGTCCAGTCGCGCTCGGGGAACAGCGCCGCGATCGCCATCTCGGTCTTCACCGGGTCGGTCTCGTCGGTCCAGCCGAGACGTCGCACCAACCGACCGACGTGGGTGTCCACGGTCAGGCCGGGGATCGCGAAGGCGTTGCCGAGCACGACGTTGGCGGTCTTGCGACCGACCCCGGGCAGGGTGACGAGGTCCTCGAGGCGCGCCGGCACCTCACCGTCGAAGCGCTCGACGAGGGCCTGGGAGAGCTTGAGCAGCGACTCGGTCTTGGCCCGGAAGAAGCCGGTCGGCCCGATGATCTTCTCGATCCGCTCACGGTCCCCACCTGCCATCGCCCGGGCGTCGGGGTAGGCGGCGAACAGCGCCGGGCTGACGCCGTTGACGCGCCGGTCGGTGGTCTGGGCGCTCAGGACCGTGACGACCAGGAGCTCGAACGGCGTGTCGAAGTCCAGCTCGCAGCCCGCGTCTGGGTAGGTGACGGCGAGGGTGCGGTCGACCTTCCGGGCACGACGGACGAGAGCGGTGTCAGGCACCGGGCCAGCCTACGTGCGCACCACCGCCCCCCTCTTTGGTCCCCTCTTCGCGCATCGGCGGGGAGAATAGGGGAGGATGTGACTCGGGCCACGCGTGCCGGGTGCCCCGTGACGGTTTGCGGCTCCTTCGGGAGCCGCGCGAAGGAGGACAGGTTCGTGGATACCGATGTGCTGCGTCAGGCGCCGCTTTTCAGCGCCCTCGACGACGAGGCGACCGCTGCGTTGCAGGGCTCGCTGGGCACGGTGCGGCTCCGCCGCGGCGAGGTGCTCTTCCACGAGGGCGACACCGGCGACAAGCTCTACGTCGTCGCCGACGGCAAGGTGAAGCTCGGCCGCACCTCCTCCGACGGCCGGGAGAACCTGCTGGCCATCCTCGGTCCGGGCCAGATGTTCGGCGAGCTGTCGCTCTTCGACCCCGGCCCCCGCTCGGCCACGGTCACCGCGGTGACCGACACCGTCTTCTACTCCCTGTCCCACGACGACCTGCTGCAGTGGCTCGACGGCCGCGCGGACGTCGCCCACGGGCTGCTGGCCCAGCTCGCCTCCCGCCTGCGCAAGGCCAACGACGTCGTGGCCGACCTGGTCTTCTCCGACGTCCCCGGGCGTGTGGCCAAGGCGCTGCTCGACCTGGCGAACCGCTTCGGGCGCACCGCCGACGACGGCGTGCACGTCCACCACGACCTCACCCAGGAGGAGCTCGCCCAGCTGGTCGGCGCGTCCCGCGAGACCGTGAACAAGGCACTGGCCGACTTCGCCTCCCGTGGCTGGCTGCGCCTGGAGCCGCGCTCGGTCGTCCTCATGGACGTCGAGCGACTCTCGCGCCGCGCCCGCTAGGAGCCCGGAGCGCGCAGGTGGTCCAGCTGCGCGCGCACGGACAGCTCGGCCGCGCCCCAGAGCACCGGGTCCACGTCGACGTACACGTGCTCGACGACCGCCCGGGGTGAGGCCTCCTCACCGAGGGTCCGCAGTGCCTCGCGGACCTGCTCGAGGCGGTCGCGGCGGTGTGCGAGGTAGAAGTCGAGGGCGCCGAGCGCGTCGTCGACGACCGGGCCGTGACCGGGCCAGACGTGGCGGAGGTCCTGCTCCTCGCAGAGGTCCCGGAGCCGGTGCAGCGAGTCGAGGTAGGCACCGAGCTTGCCGTCGGGGTGCGCCACGACGGTGGTCCCACGCCCGAGCACGGTGTCGCCGGTGAGCACCGCCCGCTCGGACGGGACGACGAACGACAACGAGTCGCTGGTGTGGCCCGGTGTCGCGACGACCCGGACCTCGAGGTCGCCCAGCGCCAGCACGTCACCCTCGCCGAGACCTTCTCCCCCGAGCCGGTGCTGCGGGTCCAACGCACGTACGCCGCAGCCCGCCCGGGAGGCGAACTCCTTCGCCGCCTCGGAGTGGTCGGCGTGCCCGTGGGTGAGCAGCACCTGGTCGACCCGGCCGGCGGCGTCCTGCAGCGGCCCGAGGTGCGCCTCGTCGAGGGGCCCGGGGTCGACCACGATCGAGGTGTCGGAGCCGGGGGCGCGCAGGATCCAGGTGTTGGTGCCGTCGAGCGTCATGATCGAGGGGTTGGGCGCCAACAGGCACTCCCCGACCGCGCCGAAACGTCCCCCGGCCCAGCTCACGCCGACGCGCCCGAGCGGCGGGCCGCCACCGACTCACCCAGCGCCACGAGCCGCTCCGGCAGGTGGAGGTAGCCGCCGTCGGCGTCGACCTGCATCTCCGGCAGGATCGGCGTGCGGTCCCGGCTCGCCGCCGAGGCCAGCGCCTCCCGGGGTTCGGCGAGGTCGTAGAGCTCCAGGCAGGTGGCGTACGTCGGCGGCAGCATCGCGAGCCGCCCCTCGTCGACCGCGGCCACGACCTCGGGCACCGACATCCACACCACCTTGTCGGACTCCGTCGACACGTCGCGGGTCACCTGGCCCTCGGGCAGCTCGGCGACGAAGAAGCGGGTGTCGTAGCGGCGCGGCTCGAAGACCGGGGTGATCCACGACCCCCACCAGCGCAGCAGGTCGGTGCGCAGCACCAGCCCCCGCCCGGCCAGGAAGTCGGTGAAGGCGATCTCGCGGGCCTCGAGGCGCCGACGGTCGTGCTCCCAGTCCTCACCGGTGGTGTCGGCCACGACGGAGTCGCCGCTCGGGCCGGCCAGCAGCACGCCGGACTCCTCGAAGGTCTCCCGCACCGCGGCGCACACCAGTGCGGTGGCGTGCTCCCGGGTCGTGCCGAGCTCGGCCGCCCACGCCTCGGGGCTCGGCCCGGCCCAGCCGTCCACCCCGTCGAAGTCGCGTGGGTCGACCCCGCCGCCGGGGAAGACGCAGAAGCCGCCCGCGAACGCCATCCCGAGGTGGCGCCGCAGCAGGTAGACCTCGATGCCACCGCCGGGACCGGGCGCACCGCGGCGCATGAGCACCACGGTGCTGGCGTCGCGCGGCTCCGCCGGCCGCGCGGTGCCGTCGGCGAAGGCGCGCGCGGTCTCGACGAGCGCCTCGGGCAGGCGGCGCGTGGGGTCCACCATCAGCGAGCCACCCTCGCTCAGCCGACCTCGGCGACCATCTCGACCTCGACGGGGGCGTCGAGCGGCAGCACCGCGACCCCGACGGCCGAGCGGGTGTGCTGCCCGGCCTCGCCGAACACCTCGCCGACGAGGTCCGAGGCGCCGTTGGCGACCTTCGGCTGGCCGGTGAAGTCCGGCGTCGAGGCGACGAAGACGGTGAGCTTGACGATGCGCCGTACCTGCTCGAGCGGCACCTGGCTGGCGACCGCGGCGATCGCGTTCAGCACGCACTGCTGCGCACATGCGGCGCCCTGCTCCAGGGTGATCTCGCCGCCGACCTTGCCGGTGTGGATCAGCTCGCCCTCGCGCAGCGGCAGCTGCCCGGAGGTGAAGACGTGGTCGCCGCTGCGCAGCGCCGGGATGTACGACGCCACCGGCGCGGCGACGTCGGGGACGCTGAGACCGAGGGCGGCCAGACGCTCCTGGGGCGTGGTCACGAGGTGGGCCGCTTGAAGTAGGCCACCAGGTTCTCCGGGTTCATGCCCGGCACCACCTGGACGAGCTCCCAGCCGTCCTGGCCCCAGTTGTCGAGGATCTGCTTCGTCGCGTGGACGAGGACGGGCACGGTGACGTATTCCCACGTGGTCATGCCCCCGACTCTAGGCCACCGGGGCCGGCGAGCCGGCGGAGGAGGGCGTCAGCCGAGCGGCGGCTGGCTCGCCCGCTCCACGTCCTCGCGCGTGACGCCCGGCGCGGTCTCCACCAGCACCAGACCGTCGGGGGTCACGTCGATGACGGCGAGGTCGGTGATGATGCGTTGCACCACCCCGCGCCCGGTGTAGGGCAGCGAGCACTCGTCGACGATCTTGTAGGAGCCGTCCCTGGCGAGGTGCTCCATGAGGACGATCACGCGACGGGCGCCGTGGACGAGGTCCATCGCGCCTCCCATGCCCTTGACCATCTTCCCGGGGATCATCCAGTTGGCGATGTCACCGGCCGCCGACACCTGCATCGCGCCGAGGATGGCCGCGTCGATCTTGCCGCCGCGGATCATCGCGAAGCTCGTGGCCGAGTCGAAGTACGACGCGCCGCGGCGGACGGTGACGGTCTCCTTGCCGGCGTTGACCAGGTCGGCGTCGACCTCGTCCTCGCTCGGGTAGGCCCCCACGCCCAGGATGCCGTTCTCCGACTGCAGCACCAGCTCGACGTCGTCGTCGACGAAGCTCGGCACCAGGGTCGGCAGCCCGATCCCGAGGTTGACGTAGGAGCCGTCGGTCAGCTCCGAGGCGGCGCGGGCCGCCATCTGCTCGCGGGTCCAGGCCATGTCAGGCCTCCTTCGCAGCCGTGGTTCGCTTCTCGATGCGCTTGTCCTCGGCCTGCTCGGGCGTCAGCGCGACGACGCGCTGCACGAAGACCCCGGGCGTGTGCACGCTGTCGGGGTCCAGCTCCCCCGGCTCGACGAGGTGCTCGACCTCGGCGAGCGTGATGCGGCCGCTCATCGCCGCGAGAGGGTTGAAGTTGCGCGCCGACCGTCGGTAGACGAGGTTGCCGTGCCGGTCGCCCTTCCAGGCCCGGACGAGCCCGAAGTCGCAGGCGATGCCGTCCTCCAGGACGTAGTCGCGGGGGCCGTCGGCGGTCTCGAAGGTGCGGACCTCCTTGGCCGGCGAAGCCAGCGCGACCGAGCCGTCCTCGGCGTACCTCCAGGGCAGGCCGCCGTCGGCGACCTGGGTGCCGACGCCGGTCGCGGTGAAGAAGGCTGCGATGCCCGACCCACCGGCCCGCATCCGCTCGGCCAGCGTGCCCTGCGGGGTGAGCTCGACCTCGAGCTCGCCGGAGAGGAACTGCCGCGCGAACTCCTTGTTCTCCCCCACGTAGGAGGAGACCATGCGCCGGATCCGACGCTCCTTCAGCAGCCGGCCCAGACCCCAGTCGTCGACCCCGCAGTTGTTCGAGACCGCCTCGAGGTCGGTGGCCCCGCTGGTCAGGACCGCCGCGATGAGGACCGAAGGGATGCCGCAGAGCCCGAAGCCCCCGACCGCCAGCGACGCGCCGTCCCCGATGTCCGCGACCGCCTCAGCCGCACTCCCGACCACCTTGTCCATGGCTGCAGACCTCCCTGTCACGAGCCGTGCGAGACGCTCACCCTACGACAGCTGGGAGCCCCCACTAGGGTTTGGCTCGTGGCAGACGACGCGACCGATCCCGCCCCTGCGGAATCCTCAGGGCGCCCCGCCTGGCCCCGCGTGAAGCTGCACGTCGTCAGCGGCAAGGGCGGCACCGGCAAGACGACGGTCGCCGCGGCGCTGGCGCTCGCGCTGGCCTCGCGCGGCAAGCAGGTGCTCCTGTGCGAGGTCGAGGGGCGCCAGGGGATCGCGCAGCTCTTCGACGTGCCGCCGCTGCCCTACGAGGAGCGCCTGATCGCGCGCGGCCCCGACGACGGCGGCGACGTCTACGCGCTGGCCGTCGACGCGGAGTCGTCGATGCTGGAGTACCTCAACCTCTACTACCGGCTGGGCAACCGCACCGGCCGCGCCCTGGACCGCTTCGGCGTCATCGACTTCGCGACGACCATCGCCCCGGGCCTGCGCGACGTCCTGCTCACCGGCAAGGTCTACGAGGCGGTGGAGCGCAACTCGCGCAACAAGAACGCCCGGGTGTACGACGCGGTGGTGCTCGACGCCCCGCCGACCGGCCGGATCTCGCAGTTCCTCAACGTCAACGGCGAGTTCGGCGACCTCGCTCGAGTAGGCGCTGTCCGCGGCCAGACCGAGCGCGTCATGGGGCTCATCAAGTCACGCCGTACGGCGGTGCACCTCGTGACCGTGCTGGAGGACATGCCGGTCCAGGAGACCGCCGACGGCATCGAGGAGCTGCGCTCGCACGGCATCCCGGTCGGCGCCGTGGTGGTGAACCTGACCCGCCCGAAGGAGCTCGAGGCCGAGGAGCGCGACGCCGTCCTCGCCGGCCAGGTCACCGCCGAGCAGGTGGGTGCGGACCTGCGCTCGGTCGGGGTCGACACCGACGAGCCTCTGGTCGAGGGCCTGCTCCACGACGCCCGCGACCACGCGGAGCGGCGCGAGCTGGAGGACCAGCAGCGGGCTCGGGTCGCCACGTTGGGGGTGCCGGCCTTCGAGCTGCCGCGCCTGGCCGACGGCATGGACCTCGGTTGCCTCTACGAGCTGGCTGCCGACCTGAGAGAGCAGGGGATGGCATGAGCAGGAAGTCCGGCGAGCGCGTGGGACCGCTGGCCTCGCGCCCGGGCGAGGCTCCGGCGCTCCACGTCGACGCCCTGCTGGGCGACGGTGCCACCCAGGTGATCGTCTGCTGCGGCTCGGGCGGGGTCGGCAAGACGACCACGGCGGCCGCGATCGCGCTGCGCGCCGCCGAGCAGGGACGCACCGTCGTCGTGCTGACGATCGACCCGGCCCGACGGCTGGCGCAGTCGATGGGCATCGAGCGGCTCGACAACACGCCGCGACCGGTGCCGGGGATCGACCCGGCCGCCGGCGGCTCGCTGGACGCGATGATGCTGGACATGAAGCGGACCTTCGACGAGGTCGTGGAGTCGCAGGCCAGCCCCGAGAAGGCACGCGCGATCCTGTCCAACCCTTTCTACGTCGCGCTCTCCAGCTCCTTCGCGGGCACGCAGGAGTACATGGCGATGGAGAAGCTGGGCCAGCTGCGCAAGGACGGGGACGCCGGGTGGGACCTGATCGTCGTCGACACCCCGCCGGCGCGGTCGGCGCTGGACTTCCTGGACGCCCCCGAGCGCCTCTCGGGGTTCCTCGACGGCCGCTTCATCCGGCTGCTGCTGGCCCCGGCCAAGGGGCCGGCCCGGCTGATGACCGCCGGGGTGGGCGCAGTGACCAGCACCATGGCCAAGGTCGTGGGCGCGCAGGTCCTGCGCGACCTGCAGATGTTCGTGGCGGCCTTCGACACGCTCTTCGGCGGTTTCCGCAACCGGGCGCAGCAGACCTTCGAGATGCTGCAGACCGACGAGACCGCGTTCCTCGTGGTCGCCGCACCCGAGGCCGATGCCCTGCGTGAGGCGGCGTACTTCGTCGAGCGGCTCGACGCGGAGCGCATGCCGCTGGCCGGGCTGGTGGTCAACCGCGCCACGACCGGCGTCGAGGGGCTCTCCGGCGAGCAGGCCGTGACGGCCGCGGAGCGGCTGGAGCGGCAGGCGGCCGAGCGCGCCGGCAGCGCGACCGCGGCTCTCACCGCCGGGCTGCTGCGGCTGCACGCCGACCGGGTGAAGCGGCTGGCGCTGGAGACCCGCATGCGTCGACGCTTCCAGGCCGCCCACCCGCACGTGCCCACGGTGGTCGTGCCGGCCCTGTCGACCGACGTGCACGACCTCGACGGGCTGCGGCGGATCGGCGAGCTGCTCGCCGGCTGAACCTGATCGAGATCGGTCGAGCCGGCGAGCCGCGTCGGTCAGGCGTTGACGGCCGTCCGGGCCGGGGTGCTGTCGGCCTGCGCGGCCTCGAGCAGCCGACGCCACGAGGTGACGTTGGGGCGCTTGCGCAGCACCGCTCGGCGCTCACGCTCGGTCATGCCGCCCCAGACGCCCCACTCGATGACGTTGTCCAACGCCTCGGCCAGGCACTCGGTGCGAACGGGGCAGCCGGCGCACAGCTGCTTGGCTCGGTTCTGTGCTGCGCCACGGACGAAGAGCTCGTCCGGTCGGGTCTCCCTGCAAAGAGCTTGCGACGCCCAGTCGTCGTTCCACGTCATATGCGTATCCCTTTTCACGAATCCTGCTCTCCCAAACAGGTGGAGGAACTTTCCTCCAGGTAACCCAACGTAAAGATTCCCGCGAGCGCTTGACAGACCCATGGCTACTAAATACTCGTAGTCACAATGGACTAGGGGTTCTGGCCGAGAGGCGGACCAAGGGCCCGAATCGACCCCCTGTTTGTGGCGTATGACACCGGTGTGACTTGTGAGGCGATGATTTCGGGACCGTCCCTAGTTCCCATGGACTAGTCGGACGCTGACACGTCGGGCGCCCGTCCCTCCCGTACCCTGGGAACCATGTCCCGACGCGTCGACTCGCCGTCCGCCTCGGCGGCACTTTCCCACCTCGGCGTGATGGCCCTGGTCGCCGCCCTGATGGGTGTGCTCGTCGCCGGGGTCGCGCTGCCGTTCGCCGGGGTGGTGGGGTTCAGCGCCCGCAGCGTGGCAGACAGCATCGACGACCTCCCGGAGGAGCTGACGACCGAGCCACTGGCCCAGCGCACCCGCGTGCTCGCGGCCGACGGCAGCCTGCTGGCCACGTGGTACGACCAGAACCGCGTCAACGTGACGCTGGACAAGGTCTCGCTCATCATGCGCAAGTCGATCGTCGCGATCGAGGACTACCGCTTCTACCAGCACGGGGCGCTGGACATGAAGGGCACGCTGCGCGCCTTCATCACCAACCAGGCCAGCTCCGACGTGGTCCAGGGCGGTTCGTCCATCACCCAGCAGATGGTCAAGCAGACGCTGATCAACCAGGCGGACTCCAAGAAGGAGATCGCGGCAGCGCAGGACGACACCTACGAGCGCAAGATCCGCGAGCTCAAGTACGCCATCGCCTTCGAGCAGAACTTCAGCAAGGACTGGATCCTCGAGCGCTATCTCAACGTCTCCTACTTCGGCGACGGTGCCTACGGCGTCGAGGCCGCGTCCCGCCACTACTTCAGCAAGCCCGCCAGCCGTCTCACCCTCGGCGAGGCCGCTCTGCTCGCCGGCATCGTGCAGAACCCGAGCAAGTTCGACCCCACCAACAACGCCGACGAGGCCCGCGAGCGCCGCAACGTCGTCCTGGGCCGGATGGCGCAGCTGAACGTCGTCTCCCGCTCCGACGCGCGGCGCGCGATGCGCACCCCGATCGACCTGAAAGTCACCGCCGCCCAGAACGGCTGTGTCGGCGTCAACGGCGAGTTCTTCTGCGACTACCTCTACCAGTACCTCCTCGCCGACCCGGCGCTCGGACGCAGCGTCGAGCAGCGCCGCGACCTCCTGCGCGGCGGCGGCCTGACCATCGAGACCACGCTCGACCCGCGCATGCAGCGCGCCTCCGACGCGTCGGTGCGCAACCGGGTCAACGCGACCGACCAGGCCATCGGCGGCCTCGCCATGGTCGTCCCCGGCTCGGGCGAGGTTCGCGCACTGTCCCAGTCACGCCCGATGGGGGCGAACAAGGCGCGCGGTCAGACCTACCTCAACTACGTCGTGCCGGCGAAGTACGGCGACGCCAACGGCTTCCAGGCCGGCTCGACGTTCAAGGCGTTCACCCTGGCCGCGGCCATCAACCAGGGCATCCCGCTGTCGACGCGGATCGCCTCGCCGCCCCAGAGGGTCGTGCCCGGCGAGCGCCTGCGCACGTGCGACGGGCACGCTGGCGGGAGGCGACGCCTGGACGGTCGGCAACTCCACCAGCTCCGGCACCTTCGACCTCTACGAGGGCACCCAGCAGTCGGTCAACACCTTCTTCGCCGAGCTCGAGGCCCGCACCGGGTTGTGCGAGCCGGTCACCCTGGCCCGCGAGATGGGCGTCAGCGTCCCGGACACCGACATCGTCGGGCCCTTCACCCTGGGCGTGACCAACACCGACCCGCTGACGATGGCCGGCGCCTACGCCACCTTCGCCGGACGCGGCGTCTTCTGCGAGCCCCGCCCCGTCAGCCGCATCCTGGCCGCCAGCGGCAAGGTCCTCGCCGACTACCCCGACCGGTGCAAGCAGGTCATGCCGGCCGCGACCGCAGACGCTGTCAACGACGTGCTCCGCGGCGTCCAGGAGCCAGGCGGCTTCGGCTACGACAACGGGCTGGGCCTGAGCCAGGCCTCCGCGGGCAAGACCGGCACGATCGACGGCAACAAGGCCGTCTGGTACGCCGGCTACACGCCGAATCTGGCCGCCGTCGCCATGCTCGCCGGTGCCAACTCGCTGGGTCACTGGATCACCCTCAACGGGCAGACGGTGGGCGGCGCCTACATCAGCGAGGCCTTCGGATCGACCTACGCGGGTCCGATCTGGGCCGGCGCCATGCAGGTGATCGACGACACCCTGCCGAACGTCGACTTCGTGGCACCCGACCCCACCGAGGTCGAGGGCCAGAGCGTGACCATCCCGAGCGTCGGGGGCCTGTCGACCTCATCGGCCTCCGAGCAGCTGCGCAACGCCGGCTTCCAGACGGTCATCGGGTCCTCGGTCTACTCCGGCTACAGCTACGGGACCGTCGCCTACACGAGCCCGTCGGGCGGCACGTCCTTCCCCAGCGGCTCCACGGTGACGATCTACCCCTCCGCCGGCCCGGCGCCGGCACCTGAGCCCGAGCCGTCCGGCGGCGGTACCGGCGGCGGCGACGACACCGCCGGCAACGGCGGCGGCAACGGCGGTGGGAACAACGGTCGCGGCAACGGTCGCGGCAACGGTCGCGGTCGCGGCTGACCCCGCCCCGACGCTGCGCGAGCGGACCTGGGGCTCAGGCGAGCTGGCGGCGTACCTCCGCGGCGACCGCTCCTCCGTCGGCCCGTCCTCGCACCTGCGGCTGCACCACGCCCATGACCCTGCCCATGGCGCGCACACCCTCACCGGCCGCGCCGACCTGCTCGATGGCCCGGGTGACGATCTCGGCGACCGCTGCGGCGTCGAGGGGTTCCGGCAGGTAGCGCGCGAGAACCTCGGCCTCGGCCCGTTCCTTGGCCGCGCTCTCGGCCCGCCCGGCGTCCGCGAACGCCTCGGCGGCCTCCCGACGCTTCTTGGCCTCGCTGGTGAGGACGCTGACGACGTCGTCGTCGGACAGCTCGCGGGCCTCCTTGCCGGCGACCTCGGCGTTGGTGACGGCGGTCAGCACCATCCGTAGCGTCGAGGAGGTGACCTCGTCGCGGGCCTTGATGGCCGTGGTCAGGTCGGTGCGCAGGCGGTCCTTGAGCTGGCTCATGGACCCATTGTCCCGCTCGCGGTCAACGTGCATCCCCCGGCCGCTCTGCCGTTCGCCGCAGCAGGTCGTGTGACAGGCTGGCGGCATGATCTCGGCGGCCCCGACCGTGTCCCCCGACGCGCTGCGCCTCGTGGCCGGGCCCAGCCTCCGGCTGGCGCAGGCGGCCGCCGTCGGCGTCACGCTCGCGGCCGCCACCGCGGCGTACGGCTGGACCGAGGCGCGCTGGTTCGTCCAGCGGGCCGCCGAGCTGCCGGTGCTGCCGCCCGGGACCCCCGACGTCAAGGTGCTGCACTTCAGCGACCTCCACCTCGCCCCGCGCCAGCACCGCAAGCGCGCGTGGATCGCCTCTCTCGCCTCCTGGGGACCCGACCTCGTGGTCAACACCGGCGACAGCCTCGCCCACCGCGACGCCGTCGACCCGCTCCTCGAGGCCTGGGGACCGCTGCTGGACCTGCCGGGCGTCTTCGTGCTCGGGTCCAACGACTACTTCGAGCCGACGCTGCGCAACCCGGTCGGCTACCTGCTGCCCGACGACGGCACGCGTCACGTCTCGGCTCCACCGCTGCCGTGGCGGGCGATGACCGACGCCATGGAGGGCCGCGGGTGGGTGTCGCTGACGAACCGGCGAGACACCGTGACCGTGCGCGGGGTGCGAGTCGCGTTCGCTGGTCTCGACGACCCCCACCTGGGCTACGACGACCTCGCTGCGATCGCCGGCCCCGCCGACCCCGAGGCCGACGTCCGGCTCGGGGTCGCGCACGCTCCCTATCTTCGGGTGCTCGACCAGCTCGCCGGCGACGGTTACGACGCGATCCTCGCCGGGCACACCCACGGCGGCCAGCTGCGCCTTCCTGGCTTCGGGGCGCTGGTGACCAACTGCGACCTCGATCGGCGCCGGGCGCGGGGCCTGCACCGGCACCCCGCGGACTCCCGACCCGGTGACCCGGGCAGCTCCTGGCTGCACGTCTCCGCGGGCGCCGGCACCTCGCCGTACGCCGTCGCCCGGATCGCCTGTCGCCCCGAGGCGACGCTGCTGACCCTGACCGCTCGCGCCTGACCCGATTTCGGTGCGGCCGGGGGGCTCGGATAGACTCCGACTCGCTCCACGGGCTGTGGCGCAGCTTGGTAGCGCGCCTCGTTCGGGACGAGGAGGCCGCAGGTTCAAATCCTGTCAGCCCGACCGGAGATCTCCTTCCCGAGATCGTGAACCCCTGGGTCCGCAGCCGCGGCCCCAGGGGTTTCGTCGTCCCCCACCGGGCCTGTGCCGTGACCCACCGGCCGGTAGTCACGACGTGAGAAGCGCGGGTTCTCCACGATTGTCCATCGGCGTGCTCGGGTACCCGTCGCTGCGACAGGTCAGACGACGAGGACCATCCCGTGCCCACCATCGACTCCGGCGGCGTCACCCTGAGTACGCTCGCCGACGTCTCCAGCGCGTCCCGCGTCGTCGTCGAGGGCGGGCCCCACGGGTGCAACGTCAGCCACGCCGGGGAGTTCAACAAGGCGCTGCTGGAGTTCCTCGCGAAGTGACCCCGCACGCGCTCACCGGGGAAGGATGGGACGGCGGTCCCCGCCACGGGCTGTCGCGAACCTTCCTTCCCCGGGTGCTCGTGCGTGGCAGACTGCGACCCATGGCTGAGAAGGACTCCCCTGGGCCGTCGCTGGAGCTGCCCTCGCTCTTCGACCGCAAGAAGAAGCGACGCTCCGAGGCGACCGGGACGCCCGGGGCGCCCGCGCCGGCGGAGACCCCTGCCGCACCGGCGCAGCCCCCGCGGCCTGCGGAGCCGGCCGCCACCGTCCGCACGTCGCAGCAGGCGCCGGCCGCCCGGGTCGTTGAGCCCTCCTCCGAGCCCTCCTCCGAGCCCGGCCCGCCCGCCCCGCACGTCCCGCCCATCCGGACCGACGAGACCCGGACGCTGCCCGCGACGAGCACGAGCGCGGGGGCGAGCAACGTGCGCACCACCGACACCCGGAGCGCGTCGGCGCCCGGCACCGAGGCCCCGGGGCAGGACCACGACGTGCACGCCGTCGACGGGACCGACGCGACCGAGGAGTCGACCGGACGACGCGGCCGGCGCGCGCCCGACCTGCCGGACCTCGGCGTGGCCGTGGCGGCGCTCGTCGTCGGAGCCGTCGTCGGGCTGCTGGGCGTCGTGCTGACGTTCCTGGGGCTGAGGGGCTGCGAAGTCGTCACCGGCACCGACTCCTGCGGCGGCCCCGGCCTGCTGGTGCTCGTGGCCATCCTGGTCGCGATGGTGCTCGCCGGCGCCGCGATGCTGCGCCTCTTCCGGGTCCCCGACGCCGGCAGCGTCAGCTTCCTGGGCGTCGGCTTGCTCACCGTCGTCGTGCTCGTGCTGCTGCTCGACGTGCTGATCAGCCCGGTGATGATCGTGGTCATCCCGATCCTGACCGCCGGGTGCTACGGCCTCGCGCGCTGGGTCACCACCCAGCTCGGCGAGGACGTGATGTCGGACCGCTGACGCCGCGTCGGCGACCTCAGCTCAGCGAGGCGGCGACCAGCTCGGCGATCTGCACGGTGTTGAGGGCCGCCCCCTTGCGCAGGTTGTCGTTGCTGACGAAGAGCACCAGCCCCCGCTCGCCCTCGACGCCCTGGTCCTGCCGCACGCGCCCGACGTACGACGGGTCGCGGCCCGCAGCCGCCAGTGGGGTCGGGACGTCCGTGACCTCGACGCCGGGGGCGTCGGCCAGCAGCTCCAGGGCGCGCTTGACCGGCAGCGCCGAGGCGAACTCGACGTTGATCGACAGCGAGTGCCCGGTGAACACCGGCACCCGGACGCAGGTTCCCGAGACCCGCAGGTCGGGGATGCCGAGGATCTTGCGGGACTCGTTGCGGAGCTTCTGCTCCTCGTCGGTCTCGAACGAGCCGTCGTCGACGATCGAGCCGGCCATCGGCAGCACGTTGAAGGCGATGGGGGCGACGTAGGTGCCCGGGGCGGGCAGCGTCACGGCGGAGCCGTCGTAGGCCAGCGGGCGCGGATCGGCGACGGCTCCGAGCTGGCCGGCGAGCTCCTCGACGCCGGCGACGCCGCTGCCGGAGACGGCCTGGTAGGTGCTCGTCACCAGGCGCACCAGCCCGGCCTCGTCGTGCAGCGGCTTGAGCACCGGCATCGCAGCCATCGTCGTGCAGTTCGGGTTGGCGATGATGCCCTTGGGGAGGTCGGCGATGGCCTCGGGGTTCACCTCGCTCACCACGAGCGGGACGTCGGGGTCGCGTCGGAAGGCCGAGGAGTTGTCGACCACGACCACACCGGCGGCGGCGAACCGCGGTGCCTGCGCACGCGACGTGGCGGCGCCGGCGGAGAACAGCGCGACGTCGAGCCCCGCCGGGTCGGCGGTCTCGGCGTCCTCCACCACGATCTCGCGGTCACCCCAGGTCAGGGTGCGCCCGGCCGAGCGGGCGGAGGCGAAGAACCGGAGGTCGCCGACCGGGAAGCCGCGCTCGAGCAGGATGTCGCGCATCGCCACACCCACCTGCCCGGTGGCGCCGACGATGCCGACGTTGATCGTCCTGCCCGGGGACTGAGCCCCGCTCATCGGCCCGACCCGCCGTACACGACGGCCTCGACCTGGTCGGAGTCGAGGTCGAAGGCGGCGTGGGTGGCCTGCACCGCGTCGTTGACCTGCATCTCGTCGACCACGACCGAGATCCGGATCTCCGAGGTGGAGATCATGCCGATGTTGACACCCGCGGAGGCCAGGGCGGAGAAGAACTTCGCGGTGATGCCCGGGTGGGAACGCATGCCGGCCCCGATGAGCGAGACCTTGCCGATCTGGTCGTCGTAGAGCAACGAGTCGTAGCCGACCGCCTGCTTGATGCGCGCGAGCGCCGACATGGCGGTGGTGCCGTCGGTGCGCGGCAGCGTGAAGGAGATGTCGGTCAGGTTCGTCGCCGCGGCGGAGACGTTCTGCACGATCATGTCGAGGTTGATCTGGGCGTCGGCGAGCGTCTCGAAGATCCGGGCGGCCTCACCGACCTTGTCGGGGACGCCGACGACGGTGATCTTCGCCTCGCTGCGGTCGTGGGCGACGCCGGCGATGATGGCTTGTTCCATGGTGGCGCTCTCTTCGATGTCGGAGATCCAGGTGCCGTTGAGCTTGCTGAACGACGAGCGGACGTGGATGGGGATGGAGTAGCGCCGGGCGTACTCCACGCAGCGCAGGTGAAGGATCTTCGCCCCGCAGGCCGCCATCTCGAGCATCTCCTCGTAGGAGATCCGGTCCCGGCGCTGCGCCGTGGGCACGATGCGCGGGTCGGCGGTGAAGACGCCGTCGACGTCGGTGTAGATCTCGCACACGTCGGCGCGCAGGGCCGCGGCCAGCGCCACCGCGGTGGTGTCCGAGCCGCCGCGCCCCAGCGTGGTGATGTCCTTGCTGTCCTGGCTGACGCCCTGGAAGCCGGCCACGATCGCGATGGCGCCCTCACCGAGCGCGGCCTCGATCCGGCCGGGCGTGACGTCGATGATCTTCGCGCGGCCGTGGCGGCCGTCGGTGATGACACCGGCCTGGCTGCCGGTGAACGACCGGGCCTCGTGGCCGAGGTTGCCCACCGCCATCGCCAGCAGCGCCATGGAGATGCGCTCCCCGGCGGTCAGCAGCATGTCGAGCTCGCGCGGCGACGGGATCGGGGAGACCTTCTCGGCCAGGTCGAGCAGCTCGTCGGTGGTGTCGCCCATGGCGGACACGACGACCACGACCTGGTGGCCGGCCCGCTTGGCGTCGACGATGCGCTGGGCGACTCGCTTCACGCCCTCGGCGTCGGCCACCGAGGAACCGCCGTACTTCTGCACGACAACGCCCACCGGAACTCCTTGAGTATCTCGGGTCGGACAGGACGCCGCGAATCCTACCGGCGACGCTCAGGGGGCAGGGTCGCCCGTGTCCAGCATCTGTGCAGCCAGGGCCACGTCGTCGCGCTCGCTCTCGAAGTCGTTGTCGAGACGGTCGTGGGCGATGACCGACTGGATCGCGCGGAGCACGGCGCTCGCCTCACCGCCCCAGCTGGCGACGTAGGAGAACTGCCACCACCACAGCGCCTCCGCCACCCGGCCGTCGCGGTAGTGCCGCAGGCCGTGGGCCAGGGCGGCGGCGATGGAGGTGAGGTCGTCGGAGATCAGGCTCTGCACCGTCTCCGGCGGATCCGCGTAGGGGTCGAAGAGCTCGGTGTAGGCGTCCACACCCTCGAGGAGCACGCCCAGCCGCAGCCGGAGGTCGTCGAGGTCCGGGTCCGGGCCCGGATCGGGCTCGTACTCCTCCTGGGGGGAGAAGTCACGCTGCACGCCCAGGCGCGCGCCGGCCAGCAGGACCTGGCTGACGACCAGGAGCAGCAGGGACACCGCCTCGCTGTCGGGAGCGTCACCGCGCGCCAGCGCCCGCAGCGCCACCAGGTAGGCGTCCACCTGGCCGGCGACGTCCCGTGCGAGCTCCTGGGTCTCGGGGTCGAGCGGCTCCCGGGCCTCGCGTGAGGCCACCATCGTGGTGTCACCCATGGACGGCTCTCCTTCCTTCGAACGCGCGGCCCAGAGTCACCTCGTCGGCGTACTCCAGATCCCCACCTACAGGCAGTCCACTCGCCAGACGCGTCACGCGCAACCCCAGATCGCGCAGAAGTCGCGTGAGGTACGTCGCGGTCGCCTCCCCCTCGAGGTTGGGGTCGGTGGCCAGGATGACCTCCAGCACCGAGCCGTCCGCCAGCCGTGTCATCAGCTCACGCGTGCGCAGCTGCTCGGGGCCGATGCCGTCCATCGGCGAGATCGCTCCCCCGAGGACGTGGTAGCGCCCGCGGAACTCGCGCGTGCGCTCGATCGCGACGACGTCCTTCGGCTCCTCGACCACGCAGAGCAGGCTCGCGTCGCGCCGCGGGTCGCGGCAGATGCGACAGGTCTCCTCCTCGGCGACGTTGCCGCACACGGCGCAGAAGCGGACCTTCTCCTTGACCTGCACGAGGATCTCAGCCAGCCGGCGTACGTCGACCGGGTCGGCCTGCAGCAGGTGGAAGGCGATGCGCTGGGCGCTCTTCGGCCCGACGCCGGGCAGGCGGCCCAGCTCGTCGATGAGGTCCTGGACGATGCCTTCGTACATCAGAAGCCGAGGGAGCGACCGCGCCCGGAGTCGTCGGCGCCGGAGACCTCGCCGGACGCGCCGGGGAGACCGGGCTCGCCGCCCGGACCTGCCAGGCCCGGGAGGCCGACATCGCCGGCGAGGCCGCCCAGACCACCGGCGAGGGGGCCGAAGGCCTCCGCCGCCGCGGCGTCGGCCCTGGAGCGGGCGTCGCGGTACGCCGCGATGATGAGGTCCTCGAGGTCCTCGGTGTCGCTCGGGTCGAAGGAGTTCGCGCGGATCTTCACCCCGCGCAGCTCTCCCGTCCCGTCGACGGTCACGGTGACGAGACCGTCGGCGACGGTGCCCTCGATCTCGGCCTCGGCGAGGCGCTCCTGCGCGGAGGCCATCTGCTGCTGCATGGCCTGGGCCTGCTCGAGCAGCGCGTTCATGTCGAAGCCGCCTCCGAACGGGTTGGTCTCAGTCATGGGTGCCTCTCCAGGGGTGCGTGCGGTGGGTGGGGTGCGGGTGGGTGCGGGTGCGGGGTGTGGTGGTGGGTGCCGGGGAGGGTCGTTCGGGGGTCACCGGTGCGGGATCTCCTCGATCACCTGGGCGCCGAGCCGCTCGCTCAGCAGGGTCGCGGTGTCCTGCGCGTTGAGTGTCGGGTCGTCGCGGTCCGCTGCGGCGTCCTGGGTGGCCGGGTCGACCTTCGGCTCGGCGGCCGCCGCCTCGAAGTTCTCCGGGCGGGGTCGGCCTCGGCGCGGCGAGGGGGGCGGCGGCCCGTCCTCGTCGGGCGGAGGCGGCTCGTCCTCGGACCAGGGTGGCTGGTCCTCGGCGGTCACCGCTGCACCGGCGGGGCCGCCGGGGCCTCCTGCGGAGTCGGGCTTCCCCCCGGGACGGGTCGAGTCCGGGCGGCCGGAGCCCCCGGAGGTCCGAGCCTCCGGTGCGCTCCCCGGCGGGTCCGCTGCTCGAGCGGCGTCCGGGGCCGGCGCGGTCCGGACGCCGGCCCGGGCGTCCGGGGACGAGGCGACCGCGGGCTTGCGGACCAGGTCGGGTGACCCGCCGGGCTGTGCAGCGGGATCGTTGATGGCCTCGACCTGCCACTCCTGCCCCACGAGGTCGATGAGCACCTGCTGGACCAGCACGTCGCTGCCACCCTTGACGAACGACTCCCGCGCTCCCGCGTTGTTGAACCCGATCGTCAACGTCCGGCCGTCCAGGCCGATGACCTGGGCGTGCTGGCTGAGCTGGATCCAGGTGACCCGACGCTTGGCCTTGACCGCCTCCACGACCTCCGGCCAGAGCCGGCGGATGTCGGTGAGCGTGAGCCCCCCACCTGCCGCGGGTGCGGTCTGCGCAGCACCCGACCCGAGGGCTGACCCCATGCCTGCGGACCTGGGCAGCTGATCGGCGCTTCCCGACCTCGACGGTGCCGAGCCGCTCGACGGTTCGTCGGGCGGCGGGCCACTGGACTGCGAAGCCGGCTGGTCGCCGGGGCGCGTCGCCTCGGGCAGCGGGGCCTCCGGCGGCACCGTCGCGGCAGGTGTGGAGGTCTGCGCCGGGGCGGGCGCAGTGGCGGGCGGGTTGGCGGGCGGCGTTGGCGGACGGGTTGGCGGACGGGTTGGCGGGCGGGTTGGCGGGCGCCACGGGGTGGGAGTCGTCGGGACCGGCGGAGACCGCGCCGGTGATCGAGAGTCGCTTCTCCATCCGGTCGAGCCGGGCCGCGAGCCCCAGGGCACCGTCGTCGACGCCCGGCAGCAGCAGCCGCGCACAGAGCAGCTCCAGCAGCAGCCGGGGGGCGGTGGTGCTCTTCAGGTCGGCGAGGCCGGCGGCGGCGAGCTCGGCGTACCGGGCCAGGTCGTGGCTGCCGAAGCGTGCCGCCTGGGCGACCAGGCGCTCGGCCTGGTCCTCCGGAACGTCGACGAGGCCCGAGGCGGAGGCGTCGGGGACGGCAGTGATGATGACCAGGTCGCGGAAGCGCTGGAGCAGGTCCTCGGTGAACCGGCGCGGGTCCTGGCCGGCCTCGACCACCTTGTCGACAGCGGCGAAGACCGAGCCTGCGTCCTGACCGGCGAGTGCGTCGACGACCTCGTCGAGCAGGGTGTCGGGGGTGAAGCCGAGGAGCGCGGCGGTCAGCGCGTAGGTGACACCGTCCTCGCCCGCGCCACCGATGAGCTGGTCGAGCACCGAGAGGGTGTCGCGGGCCGACCCCCCGCCCGCGCGGACGACCAGGGGCAGGGCGGCCGGCTCGATGGTGACACCCTCGCGGTCGCAGAGCTCGCTGAGGTACGCCGACAGCACCCGCGGCGGGATCAGCCGGAACGGGTAGTGGTGGGTGCGCGAGCGGACCGTGCCGATGACCTTCTCGGGCTCGGTGGTGGCGAAGATGAAGCGGACGTGCTCGGGCGGCTCCTCCACGATCTTGAGCAGGGCGTTGAAGCCCTGCGTCGTGACCATGTGGGCCTCGTCGATGATGTAGATCTTGTAGCGGTCTCGCATCGGTTGGAAGGTCGCCTGCTCGCGCAGCTCGCGCGCGTCGTCGACGCCGCCGTGGGAGGCCGCGTCGATCTCGATCACGTCGACCGAGCCCGGTCCCCCGGTGGCGAGCTCGATGCAGGAGTCGCAGCGACCGCACGGCTCGTCGGTCGGGCCCTCGACGCAGTTCAGCGTGCGCGCGAGGATGCGCGCGCTGGTCGTCTTGCCGCAGCCACGCGGGCCGGAGAACAGGTACGCGTGGTTGACCCGGTTGTGCCGCAGGGCCGCGCGGAGGGGATCGGTCACGTGGTCCTGGCCGATCACCTGCGCGAACGTGTCCGGCCGGTAGCGGCGGTAGAGCGCGAGGGGTTGGTCCACGCCCTGACCCTAGCCGCGCCCCCCGACATCTCGACAGCCCGTCCGAGGCGGTTGCTGCCGGGATCCCGCACCCGGGCGCGGGCAGCAAAAGGCCCCCCGCGCACCCGGAAGAGCCCACCTGCCCTTGCTGCCTTCCGGCCCTGGGGGAGTTCAGTGAGGTACCGCCGCACGGGGGGTTGCCCCGGAGTCTAGGTGAGAGCCGGCACCGCCACCAAGGCGGGGCGTGGGCGTGCGTGCGAGGATCACCGCAGGAGCAGCGGCCACCAGGAGGCGACGCATGCCGGACCGCACCGAGGACGCCGTGACGGGCCTGGTGACGGGTGCCGTCCTCGTCGTGAACGCGGGCAGCTCATCGGTGAAGCTCGCCGTGCTCGACCCCGGCGCCGGCGAGCGCCGGGTCACCGCCCTCGCCGAGCGGCTCGGCTCGCCCGACGCCACGCTGCACCTGCGGCGCGGGGAGCAGGAGCACGCCTCGACCGGGTCGCTGTCGGCCGAGGAGGCACTCACCCGGCTGGTCGAGGCTCTGACGGACGACGAGCGTGGCTCGTTGGTCGGCGTCGGGCACCGGGTCGTGCACGGCGGCAACCGCTTCTCCGACGCGACTGCTGTCGACAACGAGGTGCTCGAGCAGCTCCGCGACCTGATCCCGCTCGCCCCGCTGCACATGCCGGCCAACCTCCGCGGCCTCGAGATCGCCCGCGCCGCCCTGCCCGACCTGCCCCACGTCGCCGTCTTCGACACCGCCTTCCACCACACGATGCCGCCGGTCGCCTACCGCTACGCCGTCCCGGAGGCCTGGTACGTCGACCACCACGTCCGTCGCTACGGCTTCCACGGCACCAGCCACCGCTTCGTGAGCGCCCGGGCGGCCGAGCTGCTGGGACGCCCCCTCACGGAGCTGAGGCTGGTGACGCTGCACCTGGGCAACGGCTGCAGCGCGGCCGCCGTTGACGGCGGGCGCTCGGTCGACACCACCATGGGGCTGACTCCCCTCGAGGGGCTCGTGATGGGCACCCGCAGCGGGGACGTCGACCCGGGCGTGATCGGCTACGTCGCCACGCAGGAGGGTGTGGAGGCCACCAGCGTCCTCGAGTCGCTCTCCTCGCGCAGCGGGCTGCTCGGCCTGTCCGGGATCAGCAACGACATGCGCACGCTGTGCGACGCCGCCGAGTCGGGCTCGGAGCCGGCCGCTCTCGCCGTCGCGGTGTTCTGCTACCGCGCGGCCAAGGCGGTGGGTGCCCTGGCGGTCGCGCTCGGCGGTCTGGACGCGGTGGTGTTCACCGGCGGCATCGGCGAGCACTCCGCCGTCGTACGACGTGGGGTGCTCGAGCGGCTCGGCGTCCTGGGGCTCCGGCTCGACCTCGACGCCAACGCCGCGCACGGTCGCTCCACGGGCGGCCGCATCGACCGGAGGCCGCCTGCGACGGACGACGGCCCCGCCGCGCTCGTCGTACCCACCGACGAGGAGCTCGTCATCGCGCGGGACACCACCCGCCTCGTGGGGAACTCGTGACCCGCACGCTGCTGGTCGCTCCCACCGGCCACGGGGTCGGGCTGACCGCCGTCTGCCTCGGGCTGCTGGAGGGGCTGGAGCAGCAGGGCGTGCGGGTCGGCTTCTACAAGCCGCTGGCCCAGCCGCGCAGCCACGGCAGCACGGTCGACCACTCGACCGCCCTGGTCCGCCTCACCACCGCGCTCGAGCCGCCGGACCCCATCCCGGCCGGACGCGTCGAGCAGGCCCTGAGCCGCAGCCAGCTCGACGCCCTGCTCGAGGACGTCGTCGCGGCGGCCGAGCCGCTGCTGGCCGAGCACGACGTGCTCGTGGTGGAGGGACTGGTGCCCGGCTCCGGCCTGGTCTACGCCGGTCGCACGAACGTCGCGCTGGCCAACGCCCTCGACGCCGACGTGCTCCTCGTGGGCTCCCCCGCGACGGCCGATCGCGAGCACGGCGCGGACGCCGACCCGCGCGAGGTCGCCGAGCGGCTGGCCGAGACCATCGGCATCACCGCGCGGACCTACCGCTCGGGCGAGAAGGACCGTGTCGTCGGCGCCGTGGTCAACCGGCTCCCCGACGCCGGTGACGACGCGGTCGCGCTGCTGCGCCGCGCCCTGGAGCGTCGCGAGCTCGCCCTCGTCGGTGCGGTGCCGGTGCGCCGCGAGCTGGGGTGGCCCCGGGTCGCCGACGCAGTGGCCGGCCTCGAGGTCGACGTGCTGCACGCCGGCGACCAGGACCGTCGGGTCAAGGACGTGATCGTCGCGGCGCAGGCGGTGCCGGGCATCCTGCCGCTGCTGCGCGAGGGTGTGCTGGTCATCGTGCCCGCCGACCGCCACGAGATCGTGCTGAGCGTCTGCCTCGCCGCCATGAACGGCACCCGGTTCGCCGGGCTGCTGCTCACCCTCGGCCTCGACCCCGACCCCCGGGTCTGGGAGCTGTGCCGGGCCGCCACCGCGACCGGGCTGCCGGTGCTCAGGACGCGGCGCAACAGCTACGAGACCGCGACCGCCGTGCACGACATGAACCCCGAGGTGCCGGTCGACGACACCGACCGCGCCCGCCTGGTCATGCACACCGTGGCCGACGCGCTCGACAGCACGTGGCTGACCTCGCTGCCGACCGCCGACCACGTGCCGCGGATGAGCCCGCCGGCCTTCCGGCGCCGGCTGGTGGCCGCGGCCCGCGAGGGCGGCGCCCGCATCGTCCTGCCCGAGGGCACCGAACCCCGGACCGTCAGCGCGGCCATCCGGAGCCACGAGCTCGGCATCGCGCGGTGCGTGCTGCTCGGGGCGCCGGCCGAGGTGGCGGCGCAGGCCGAGGGGCTGGGGCTGGCGCTGCCGTCGTCTCTGGAGGTGGTCGACCCGGTCGAGGTCGCCGAGCGCTACGTCGAGCCCCTCGTCGCCGCGCGCAGCCACAAGGGCCTCACGGCCGACGCGGCCCGCGACCTGCTCGCCGACCCGATCACCCTCGGCACGATGATGCTGCACCTCGACGAGGTCGACGGCATGGTGGCCGGCGCCGCGCACACGACGGCCGCGACGATCCGCCCGCCGCTGCAGGTGATCGGCACCGCCCCGGGGGTCTCGCTGGTCTCCTCGGTGTTCTTCATGTGCCTGCCCGACGAGGTCGTGCTCTACGGCGACTGCGCGATCAACCCCGACCCCGACGCCGAGCAGCTCGCCGAGATCGCGTTGCAGAGTGCGGAGTCGGCCCGCACGTTCGGCATCGAGCCGCGGGTGGCGATGATCAGCTTCAGCACCGGCACGTCCGGCTCCGGCGAGGACGTCGTCAAGGTGACGCAAGCGACCCGGGCGGTGCGCCGCAGGGCGCCGGACCTGCTCGTCGACGGTCCGCTGCAGTACGACGCCGCCACGACCGGCTCGGTCGCTCGCAGCAAGGCCCCCGACAGCCAGGTCGCGGGCCGGGCCAACGTCTTCGTGTTCCCCGACCTCAACACCGGCAACACGACGTACAAGGCGGTGCAGCGCAGCGCCTCGGTGGTCAGCATCGGCCCGATGCTGCAGGGGCTCGGCAAACCGGTGAACGACCTCTCGCGCGGCGCCTCGGTGGAGGACATCGTCTACACCATCGCCATCACCGCCATCCAGGCGGCAGCCTCACGCGACGCACGGGTCTGAGGTGCTCGCCTGCCGCGGGCGCCGGACGCACGACGGCCCCGGTCGGTGGACCGGGGCCGTCGGGGCGCAGCCAGGCTGCGCGTCGGCGGAGGATAGGGGATTCGAACCCCTGAGGGCGTTAACCCAACCCGCTTTCCAAGCGAGCGCCATAGGCCACTAGGCGAATCCTCCGCCGCAGAAGATACCCGGCCGGAGCACGCAGCGGCGAATCCGACGGTTGGGCGTGGCTCCGTAGGATCGCGCCATGACCTCCCCCGCAGACGCCTCGACCCCCGACGAGCAGTCCGACGACCAGCAGCACCCGCAGGAGCAGGGCGGCCAGGTCAGCGAGACCACGGCCATGACCCCCGGGAGCGGCGCGGACGGCACTCCCGGCACCGACGACGGCGTACCCCCCGCCGAGGACGGCCGCACCGAGCCCGGCGCCGCTCCGCAGTCCTACGGCGACTGATCGGTCTCCCCTGGAGCTGAACGGAACTCACGCCGCCCAGGCGGGCACACCAGCCGGCTTCACGTCTCTGTAACCCGACCGCTACACCGCCGTCGAGCGGACCTGTTTGCCTGAGACCTCACGACCCCGCCAGGGCCAGGAGGATCCCATGGACGTCACCAGCACGACGCTGCACACCGCACCCGGCGTGACCCGCGCCGCTCACCTCGCGGAGACCATCGCGAGCACCGCCGGTATCGACCCCGACGAGCTCGCTGCGGTCCGGAACGCCCGTCGGCGCGCACGCACCGCCGCGGGGCTCCACACGCTGTACGCCGCACGCACCGACCTCGACGGGGTCAGCCCGGTCGCGCAGTTCTACGCCGAGTCGGTGCGCTGGACCGCCTGACGTCAGGGTCCTGACACGCCCCTGGGTTGCGGCGGCTCCGACCGAGGCTCGTGGACGCCTCCCACGCGTCGTACGCCTTGGGCGGCGTCCATGACTCCGCGTTACGTGCGGAGCGGGGCAGGGCGGTTGGGGCGGGGCGGTTGGGGGCGAGGCTCAGACGGGACGAGGCCGGCCGGGGAGGGTGATGGTCACCGTCGTGCCCTGGTGGCGGCGGCTCTCGAGCTGCACCCGCCCGCCGTGCAGGGCGGCGTAGCGCTGCACGATGCCGAGGCCGAGGCCTGCGGTGGGCGCTGTCGTGGCCGGCCCGAGGCCGGCGTCGAAGCGCTCGTGCAACGCGGCGAGCCGGTCCGCCCGCATGCCGCGGCCCTGGTCGGTCACGGTGACCACGACCTCGGGCAGGGGGTGCCGACGGCCGTCGTCGGGCCCCGCGGCGGCGGAGACCAGCACGGTGCTGCCCGGTGCGGAGTACTTGACCGCATTGGCGAGGAGCTGGACGAGCATGCGCTCCAGGGCGACCGGGTCGGCGAGAGCCACGAGGTCGCCGGGCACCGCGGTGCGGACGTCCCGGTCGCGCAGCAGGTCAGCGAGCTGGTCGACCACCGCCTGCACCTCGACCGCGAGCCGCAGCGGTCGCGGCGCGATGCTGGCCGTGCCGGACTGGAGCATCCCCCAGTAGAGCAAACGATCCACCAGCAGCGTCATGTCCTGCAGGCTGGTCGCGATCCGGTCCAGCATCGAGCTGAGGCCGTCCGGGTCGCTGCGCCCGCGGCCGGTGCGCAACAGGTCCACGAACCCGCGCACGGCGGTCAGGGGAGTGCGCAGGTCGTGGGAGACCACCGTGAGGAACTCGTCCTTGAAGCCGTGCACCCGCTGCAGCGCCGCCGCCTCCGAGCGCTGCCGGACGACCGCGCTACGGGCCTCGGCGACCGCGTCCTGCTCGGCGGTGACGTCGGTCGCGGTCATCACCCAGACCGCCCGGTGGACGTCGTCGCGCGCCGGCGCGACCGTCAACCGGCACCAGAAGGCCTCGGTCCCCCGCAGCGCTCGCACCGTCCCGGTCCACTGGCCGTCGCGGGAGAGCCCGCGCCGGATGGGTCGCGCCGCGGTCTCCGGCTCCGCATCGGCCGGCGAGTAGAGCACCTGCGGCGCGGGAACGGGCGCGAAGATCTCGCTCCAGGCGGGGTTGGCCTCCACGACGGTGAGGTCCGCGACCCGCACGACGGCGACTCCGACGGCCATCGCCTGCAGGACCGGGTCCGTGAGCAGCGACGCCGAGCGCAGGGACCCGGTCTCAGTCGTGGTCGGTCCGGTCATCGTCGCCTCCTGACGGGAGGCGACACACGAAGCGGGCCCCCGAGGGCTCCTGGGACTCGCACCACACGGCCCCACCGTAAGCCTCAGCGACCGACTTGACGATCCAGAGTCCGAGACCCGTGCCCTCCGAGGAGGACAGGTCGAGCCGGGTGTACCGCTCGAAGACCCGGTGGCGGTCCGCGGCGGGCACACCCGGGCCCTGGTCGGAGACGACCAGGGTCGTCCACCGCCCCGAGGTGCTGCCCTGGACGACGACCTCGCCGTGGGGCGCGTGCGTGGCCGCGTTGCCGAGCAGGTTCGACACCAACGTCCAGGCGTGCTCGGGATCCATCTCGACGGAGGCCCGCTCGTCGACGTGGATCTTCAGGCGCTCCGGGCGCTCGGCCAGCCCGGGCAACCCGTCCAGCACCAGCTCCAGCAGCGGGACGCGCTGCGGCTGGGGCCGGAAGAGGCCGGCGTCCATCCGTGCCGCGTCGAGCACCCGGTTCACCGTGTCGTTGATCAAGAAGATCTGCCGGTTGACCCGGCGGAGCAGCTCCAGGCGGCGGATCGCGGGCAGCTCGTCCCAGGTGTCGGCCAGCGCCTGCGAGGCCTGCATGAGGACGCTCAGCGGGTTGCGCAGCTCGTGGGAGGTCACCGCCAAGGCGTCGTCGCGCTGCTGGATGGCCTCCAGCGCCCGACGGGCCGACTCCACCCGCCCCGTCACGTCACGGACCGCGACCACCCAGCCGGTCCCCGTCGCCGTACCGACCGGGGTGAGGCGCATCTCGGCCGCCCGCACGGTGCCGTCGCGTCCGCGCAGCTCGATCTCCAGCGCCCGGTCGGCGTCGCCGAGGGGGAAACCGAACTCCTCGCCCACCAGCGGCGAGGTGTCGCTCCCGAGCATGTCGCGCGCCACCCGGTTGGCGTAGCGGATGACCCCGGCCTCGTCGACCATGACCACCCCGTCGGGGGCGCGTTCGACGAAGCGCATCGCCTCGGCCGGGTCCATCGGGGAGACCCTGGACTCCGAGTCCTGGATCGGGATCATCACAGGTCCGGCTGGTCGAACATGTTCGCGATGTCGTCGAGCTCCGACGACGGCATGTGTCGGGGGTTGCCGGCGAGGATGCCGGTGACGTCGCGGAAGGGGGCTCCGATGTGCATGCCGGAGTTGTCGATGGTGAACTCGTGGATCTTCTTGTCGTGCGTCGACCCGCGCAGCTTCAGCACGGTCAGGCCGCGCCGGATCTCGCCGCCCATCTCGACGTAGCGCAGCAGCACGATCATGTCGGTGAGCGTCGAGATGTGGGCCTCGGTCGTCGACTCGCCACCGAGCAGCGTGCGTGCGGTGGCGGTCAGCATCCCGGCGATCTGACGGTGCTTGATGAAGGACGTCAGCCCGATGAGGAACTCGCGGAAGCTGCGGGCCGGCGCGATGCGCTCCAGCGCGCTGAGGCTGTCGATCGCCATCCGCTCGGGGTTGTACTCCTCGACGATGCGCTTGATCCAGACCAGGTGGTCCTCCAGCGACTTGACCTCGGGGTAGACGCACTCCACGCGCAGCATCCCTGTCGCCTCGAGCTCGTCGAAGTCGCGTCCCCACCCGATGGCGTTGCGGGCCAGCTGGGCGCGGCTCTCCTCGAAGGAGATGATCAGCGACCGCTCCCCGCGCGAGGCGCCGCCGTCGATGAACTCGGTGACCAGCAACGTCTTGCCGGTGCCGGTGGCGCCGGAGACGAGCGTGACGGAGTCGCGGAACATGCCGGCGCTGCACATCGTGTCGAGCTCGGCCAGGCCCGAGGAGATGCGATCGTTGGTCGACCCGGCCGTCAGGTCGGTGCCGGCCAGGGTGATCACGACGATGCCCTCCCCGGGGAGGATCGTGAAGGGGAACTCGCCCGCCAGGTGGTCCACGCCGCGCATCTTGAGCACCTCGACGGTGCGGCGCCGCGACTCCTCGTCGAGGGGGTTGCGCAGCACCAGGACGTTGTCGCAGACGAACTCCTCGACGCCGAAGCGCGCGATCTCGCCGTAGTCGTCGGCCCGCTCGCTGGTGATGACGGCGGTGACGCCGAGGTCGCGCAGCCCGTTGGCGACGCGCAGCAGCTCGCGTCGTACGCCGTGGGCGTCGGCGAACTGGGTGAACACCGCGCCGATCGAGTCCACGGTGACCCGCTTGGCGCCGGTGACGCGGACGGCGTGCTCGATGCGCGCCAGGAGCGCGACGAAGTCGTAGGGACCGACGACCTCCTCCTCCAGCGCGGGGTCGTGGACCGCGTCGACGAACGCCCACCGGCCGTCCTCCTCGAAGCCGCGGATGTCGAAGCCGAGGGAGGTGGCGTTCTGGCGGATCGCGTCGGGTCGCTCCTCGAAGGTCACGAAGACCGCGGGCTCGTCGTAGAGCCGCAGGCCTTGGACCAGGAACTGCAGACCGAAGACGGTCTTGCCGCTGCCGGCGGTGCCGGAGACCAGGGTGGTGCGTCCCAGCGGCATGCCGCCGCGCAGGATGTGGTCGAGTCCGGCGGTCCCGGTGGGGATCCGGTCGATCATGACGATGCTGGGCTGTGCGGTCACGACCGGTCCCCTCGGGTGGATGGCTCAGGAAGCTCGAGGTCCAGGGCCGAGGCCAACCTGTGCAGGTCGGACAGGTCTCCGATGACGCGGCGCAGCGGGGGCGGTGACGCCTTGATCACGGTGGGGGTGGCCAGGATCCGCGCCTCGTCGGCCAGGTCGGGCCGCTCCAGGACGTCGATGATCTCCAGCTCGTAGTCGTCGTCGAGCGCCTCGGCGCACAGCGACCGGATGTGGGCGGCGGCGCGCAGGGACCGCGCGGTCTCCCCTGCCACGAAGAGCCGGAACCTCGCTGTCACGACTGGTCCTCCCGAGCCTCGAGGGTCGCGGAGCCGCCGCGTCCGGCCGGTCGTCCGAGCGCCTGGGCCCGGTAGAACGCTGCGAGGTGGCCGAGCGTCTCGGTCAGCAGGCCCTCTCCGGAGCGCAGGAGTGCGTGTGCGCGGGTGCGCGCCTTGCCCTCGGTGAGTGCCCGCACCGCAGCCAGGTGCACGTCGACCACGTCGCGCGGGGTGGCCCGCAGATGACCGAGGTCCCAGGCGACCGCCCGGGTCCGCGACGACACCTGGTAGTCGACGTGCAGGCCCCGCTCCTCCAGCCGGCTGTGGACCAGCTGGGAGTACTCCGCCCGGGCGGACGCGAACGCCTCCGGGTAGGTCTCGGCGAGCGTCACCCGGCCGAGGGAGGCCGAGGCGACCCCGACGCCGGCCGCACCGAGGGACTCCAGCCGCGTGAGGTCGTCGTCGTCGCCGTTGTGGGCCATGCTCGTGAACAGCTCGAGGGTGTGGCGGTGCCGGGCGAGCGCGAACCGAAGCAGCCGTTGCAGCGCGGCGCCGGAGAAGGTGCCCTTGACGAGGAAGTCCTGGGCCCCGGCGAGCAGCACCTGCTCGGCCAGCTCCTCGGTGACGCTGCCGGTCACCACGACGACCGGGATGGCCGGAGCGGCCTCGGTGACGGCGAAGACGGTGTCGAGGCCGGAGGAGTCCGACAGCCCCAGGTCGAGCAGCACGAGGTCGACGCCGCCGCCCTCGATGACCTCGATCGCCTGCTGCAGGTCGGGAGCGACGGTGACGGCCGTCGACCGTCCTGCGATGAGCTCGGCGTCCTGCAGCTCGAGGGCGAGGTACTCCCTCAGCTCGGGGTTGTCCTCGACCGCGAGCACGCGCACCGAACCGTTGTCGGGAACGGTCGGTTCAGACCCGGACGCGGAGGACACGCCTCGATCCTGCCACCCCGCCGCGGGACACGGGCGGCATCACCCGGAACCGGCGGTGGCCCCGGTCATCGGCGACCCGTCCCGAAGACGCCGCGGGCGATCTCGCGCGCAGCGGTCCGCATGAACTCCTTGGCCGCCTGCGACCTCAGCAGCTCGGTGACCACCGAGTCGCCCTGCGGGGACGAGGGGGCGCGCGACGGAGCGGGGTAGGTGACGCGGTCGGTGCGGGGCACCTTCCCCGTCCCGGCTCCCTGTCCGGCCGGCTCCTCGGGGCCGGCCTCGGCCTCGGCCTTGGCGGCTCCCTTCTCGAGCCGCTGGGCGAGCAGCTCGCGGGCCGAGTCGCGGTCGATGACGGCGGCGTACTTCGTGTGCAGCGGCGAGGCCCCCACCGCGGCCGTCATCGCTGCGACGTCGGCCGGACCCATCCGCGACTGCGGTGCCGGCAGCCGCGTCCAGGCGACCGGGGTCGGCGCGCCGCGCTCGTTCATCACCGTCACGATCGCCTCCCCGATGCCCAGCGAGGTGATGACCTCGCCGAGGTCGTCGTAGGCGCTGTGGGGGTAGGTCTCGACGGTCGCCCGGAGCGCCTTGGCGTCACGCGGGGTGTGCGCACGCAGCTGGTGCTGGATGCGCGAGCCCAGCTGGGCAAGCACGTCGTCGGGGACGTCGGTGGGCGACTGGGTCACGAAGACCACGCCGACGCCCTTGGACCGGATCAGCCGCACCGTCTGGGTGATGGCGGTCAAGAAGTCCTTCGAGGCGTCGGTGAACAGCAGGTGGGCCTCGTCGAAGAAGAACACCAGGCTCGGCTTGTCGGGGTCGCCCACCTCGGGCAGGTCGTGGAACAGGTCGGCGAGCAGCCACATGAGGAAGGTCGAGAACACCGCCGGGCGGTCCTGGAGGTTCGGCAGCTCCACGAGGGAGATGACCCCGCGACCGTCATCGGCGACCCGGATGAGGTCCTTCGTGTCGAGCTCGGGCTCGCCGAAGAAGGCGTCGGCCCCCTGGTCGGCGAATCCGATCAGCTCGCGCAGGATGACGCCGGCGGTCGCCGAGGAGAGGCCGCCGAGCTCCTTGAGCTCGCCCTTGCCCTCGGCCGAGACGAGGTGCTGCACCACGGCGCGCAGGTCGGCGAGGTCGAGCAGGGGCAGGCCCGCCTTGTCGGCGTAGTGGAAGACCAGGCCGAGGGACGACTCCTGGGTCTCGTTGAGGCCGAGCACCCGGCTGAGCAGGGTCGGGCCGAAGGACGACATGGTCGCGCGCAGGGGCACGCCGGTGCCCTCGCCGCCGATCGCGAAGTACTCCACCGGATAGCCGGTCGCGGCCCAGACCTGTCCGACCGCGGCCGCCCGCTCGGTCACCCGCTCGCTGGTCTCACCGGGCGTCGACAGTCCGGACAGGTCGCCCTTGACGTCTGCGGCGAAGACCGGCACGCCGTACGCCGACAGCTGCTCGGCCATCAGCTGCAGCGTCTTGGTCTTGCCGGTGCCGGTGGCGCCCGCGACCAGACCGTGCCGGTTCAGCATGGCCAGCGGGATGCGGACCGCCACGTCGCTCTGGGTGGTCGCGTCCACCATGAGCGCGCCGAGCTCCAGCGCGGGACCCTCGAAGGCGTAGCCCGGGCGGACCGTGTCGGCCAGTGTCGACCCGGCAGGCGTCCCGGACGCGGCAGGTGCCCCGGACGCGGC
This sequence comes from uncultured Actinomycetota bacterium, assembly GCA_963762755.1. GTDB lineage: Bacteria > Actinomycetota > Actinomycetes > Propionibacteriales > Nocardioidaceae > Marmoricola_A. Next base: position 38,779 of record CAVXMH010000024.1, read on the forward strand.
AGGCGTCCCGGGCGGGGGCAGCGGTGCAGGCTCGGTCGGCTCGGTCGCGCTGGTCCCCACGCTGCTGTCGCTCATCCTCGGCACGCTAACCGACCGCACCGACGAGTGCACCGACGACGGCGCGGGGCAGCCGACGGCGACAGGGACGCCGACGCTCCCTATCCTGGGCCGGTGATGTCCCACCGCGCGGCTGAGGGTCGACGCTGCTCCCCCGGCCCGGCACCGTCGCGGCCGGACCGGCGCGGGCGCGATCAGCGGACGGAGGGGCGCGGATGCGCAGTCGTCGCGCACTGACCGCGGTCACGCTCCTGGTCCTCCTCGGGCTGCTGGTCCTCGGCACCTACGTCGGGTGGCGCTCGCTGTCGGCGCCCGTGGCCGACGACGGCGCGACCTCGGAGGTGCGCTGCCGCGAGGGCGTGCAGCGCGGCGACCGGCTCTCCCGCCAGGACGTCACCGTGAGCGTCTACAACGCCGGCAGCCGCTCCGGCCTGGCCGAGCGGACGCAGGAGGAGCTGACCGCCCGCCGCTTCATCGCCGGCGACCTGGGCAACGCCCCCGCCGGTCTCGGCGACGTCCGCGTGGTGCGGGTGCTGGCGGCCAGCCGTCAGGACCCCGCCGCGCTGCTGGTGGCCCGCCAGTTCGGACGTGACACCTTCCTGCAGGTCAGCGGACGGGACCTCGGCGCCGGCGTCGACGTGGTGGTGGGCGACGACTACGTGGGCCTGGTCAAAGCGCCGGCAAGCATCACCGCGCGCACCGAGGGCTCCGGCTGCTGACGATCCGTCGACGGCGAGCGGCGCTCAGTCGAGCCAGTGGGCCAGGCGGCCGCGCTGCGAGACCGCCTTCAGCCGCTCCTCGGTGGCCAGCCGCTGCTTGCGGGGGGTGACGACGAGGACGTCGTCACCCTGGCGCAGCACGGTCCGTCGCTCCGGCACCTGGATCTCGCCGTCGCGCACGATGAGCGAGACGGAGGCACCTGGGGGGAGCCGGAGCTCGCCGACCTCCACCCCGGACATCTTCGAGCGCCGCGTGATGCGGATCTCCAGCAGGTCGGCCGCCATCCGCTCCAGGGGCGCCGCCTCGATCTCGATGTCGCGCACGGTGCCGGCGGTCGTGACACCGAGCCGTCTGGCGACCCAGGGCAGCGTCGGCCCGGTCAGCAACGTGTCGATGACCACCAGCACGAAGACGATCTGGAACAGCGTCGCGGCGCCCTCGACCCCCTCCGACAGCGGGATGGTCGCCAGCACGATGGGCACCGCTCCGCGCAGCCCGGCCCACGACATGAAGGCCATGTCGGGCCAGGAGGTGCGCTCCCACACCGTGCACGCCCACACCGACACCGGCCGGGCCACGGCGGTGAGCAGGAAGCCGGCGACGACCGCCTGGAGGATCTGGGTGGTGTCGATCCGGGCCGGGGAGAGCAGCAGCCCCAGCATCACGAAGAGACCGATCTGGGAGAGCCAGCCGAGCCCCTCGATGAAGGACCGGGTGGCCCCGCGGTGGGGCAGCTCGGAGTTGCCGAGGATCAGCGCGGCGACGTACACGGCGGCGAAGCCGGAGGTGTGGAGCGCCGCAGCCCCCGCGTAGGTGAGCACGCAGATGGTGATGACCGCCAACGGGTACAACCCGGACGACGGCAGCGCGGCTCCGCGCATGAGCCGGGCGCCCCCGACCCCGATCAGTCCGCCGATGACGACGCCGCCGGCCAGCTCGGCCGTCACGATCGCGACGAAGCCGAGCACGCCGTGGTCGAGGGCGTCACCCTGGCTGACCAACGTCACCAGCAGGACCGTCGGGGCGTCGTTGAGGCCGGACTCCGCCTCGAGCGCACCGGTGAGACGGCGCGGCAGGGGCACCCGGCGCAGCACCGAGAAGACGGCTGCGGCGTCGGTGGGGGCGGTGACCGCGGCCAGCAGCACCGCCAGCTCCCAGCCGAAGCCCAGCACGTAGTGGGCCAGCACCGCCATGATCGCGATGCTCACCCCCACCCCCAGGGTGGCCAGCAGCGCCCCGGTGCGCATCACCGGTCTGATGTCGGACCAGCGCGTGGTCATGCCGCCCTCGGCCAGGATCACCACCAGCGCGGCGAACCCCAGCGCGTGCGCCAGCCGGGCGTCGTCGAAGACGATCCCCAGGCCCGACTCCCCCAGGATCACGCCCAGCGCGAGGTAGAGCAGGAGACTGGGCAGCCCCAGCACCGAGGTGAACCGCACGGCGATGATGGCCACCAGGACGACGACGGAGCCGAGCAGCAGCGACTGGTCCAGCTGCTCGACGTCGAAAGTCACGGTTCCTCGGAGGGCGTCGTGGTGGACGGGCCTCCATCCTAGGGGCGCAGGCACCCGGCCACGGACCGCGGCGAGGGCGCGGACTCCTACGCTGGGCGCCATGGTCGCTCCCCGCTCGTACGACGCCCCGGAGACCCGGCTGCGGGTGGCCTCCCGGGCCGACGTCCCGCCCTTCCACGTCATGGACCTGCTCGCCGCGGCCGCTGCCCGGCAGCGCAGCCACGGCGACCTGGTCAACCTCGTCGCGGGGCAGCCGTCGACGCGGGCACCCGCGCCGGTGCGGGAGGCCGCGAAGCGTGCCCTCGACGGGGACCTGCTCGGCTACACCGAGTCGGTCGGGATCCCGGAGCTGCGCGAGGCGATCGCCGGGCACCACCGCGCGTGGCACGGCATCGAGGTCGCGGCCGACGACGTGGTCGTGACCACCGGGTCCTCCGGCGGCTTCCTGCTCGCCTTCCTCGCCGCCTTCGAGGCCGGCGACCGGGTCGCGATCGCGCGGCCGGGATACCCCTGCTACCGCAACGTGCTGACAGCGCTCGGGTGCGAGGTGGTCGAGCTGCCGACGGGTCCGGCCGAGCGGTTCCAGCCGACGGTGGCGATGCTCGAGGAGCTGGTGGCCCGCGGGGAGCCGGTGCAGGGCCTGGTGGTCGCCAGCCCCGCCAATCCGACGGGGACGATGCTGCTCCCCGCCGAGCTGGCTGCCCTCGCGGCGTGGTGCGAGGCTCACGGCGTCCAGCTGGTGAGCGACGAGATCTACCACGGGATCACCTACGCCGGTGGCGGTGAGGCCGGTGAGGCCGGCGAGGCCGGGATCCGCTCGTCGTCGGCCTGGTCGACCAGCCGGGAGGCGGTCGTCTTCTCCTCGTTCTCGAAGTACTTCTCCATGACCGGGTGGCGCATCGGGTGGATGCTCGTGCCGCCGCGGCTGCGTCGCGCCGTCGACGTGCTGACCGGGAACTTCACCATCTGTCCGCCGGCGCTGGCGCAGCGGGCTGCGCTGGCGGCGTTCACCCCGCAGGCGTACGCCGAGTGCGACGCCCACGTGCTGCGCTACGCCGACAACCGCGAGGTCCTGCTGGCCGGCTTGCGCGACCTGGGCATCGACCGGCTGGCACCCGCCGACGGCGCGTTCTACGTGTACGCCGACGTCGGTCACCTCACCGACGACTCGATGGCGTTCGCCCACCGGCTGCTGGCCGAGACCGGTGTCGCGCTGGCGCCGGGCATCGACTTCGACACCGCCGAGGGGTCCCGTTTCGTGCGGCTGTCCTTCGCCGGATCACGTCAGGACGTCGAAGTTGCCCTCGAACGGCTGCGTCTCTGGCTACCGTGAAGTACCCGCCGGACTTGTCCGGTCCGCCCCCTGTGCCCAGAGGTGTCCGATGCGTCGTCGTGTCCCCGCTCCCGTCCGCCCCCGGGCCCGGTTCCACGTCCCCACGTCGAGCGCCCGCTCCCTCGCCCTGGTCGCCGCCGCCGCGGTGGTCGCCGTACCCCTGCTGGCCGCGCCCGGTGCGTCGGCCGCTGCCCCGTCGGTGTCGTGGTCGGACCGCTCCGTCGTCGCCGGCCGGGCGATGACGGCCACCGTCCGTGCTGCGAGCGTCGACGGGGCGTCGGTGGGTCTGCAGCGCAAGTACCCGGAGGGCTGGCGGGTGGCCGACCCCACGCCGCGCGTGACCTCGGCGGGGCTCGTCCTCGACGTGCCCACCGACCAGTACGGCACGTTCTCCTACCGCGTCGTCGCCACGAAGCAGGGCACCGCGTCGGCCACCGACCCGGTGACGGTGAAGGTGAGCCCGCCCTACGCCCCGGCGGGGAGCGCGGCCTCGCACGCCTTCATGTCCAGCCCCCGGTGGCTGTGGGACTCCTGTGACGGCCCGATCACCTGGAAGTTCAACCCCGCCTCGGCTCCCAGCGGCGGCCGCGAGCAGGTCGCGGGCTCGTTCGACCGCGTCCACGCCGCCACTGGTCTCGACTTCACCTACGCCGGCACCACCGACGTCCCCCCGAAGCCGAGCGACCCCGGGGCCTCGGGTGCCGACATCGTGGTCGGCTGGATCGGGGGCCAGACCTTCGCCGAGCGGCACGGCTCCGCGGTCGGGGTGGGCGGTGCGGCGTACTGGCGGGACCAGCGGCTCTTCAACGGCACCCGGGTCAACCGGGCGTTCGAGGGAGGCGTCGTGCTCAACGCCGGCTACAACGACCGGTTGGGCAACGGTTTCGGCAGCGGCACCACGTGGGGCGACGTGCTCATGCACGAGATCGGACACGTGGTCGGGCTGGGCCACGTCGGCTCCGAGAAGCAGATGATGTTCGGCCGGATCACCGCACGGGCGGCCCGGTGGGGCGCCGGCGACCTGGCCGGGTTCCGCAAGGTGGGCGACACCATGGGCTGCGTCTCCGCGTCCAACCTGCGCAGCCGCACCGCGCCCGTCCGCGTCGTCGCCGAGCACTGAGCGGGACGCAGGAGCGCCCGGACGCACGAGCAGCCCGGCCCCTGGGCGGGAACGGGCTGCGCGGACGTGGACGCGAGGCCTCCTTGAGGAGGCGACGGCCGTGGGTCAGGCGTTGGAGTGCTTGCGCTTGCCCATCACGCCCTCGGCGGTGCCGATGAGCAGCACCGCAGCAATGACGGCCAGGACGAAGCCCAGGAAGTCCAGCTCCCAGATCGTGCCGGTGCCGAGGAGGTAGGCGATCGTGCCGCCGATGAGGGAGCCGACGACCCCGAGGAGCAAGGTCCCGACGATGCCGAGGTTCTGTCGGCCGGGCTTGATGAGGCGTGCGAGGGCTCCGATGACGAGGCCAGCAACGAGGGATCCGATCATGGAGGGACCCTACCCGTATCAGGGGTCACCTGAACCCCACGCCCACCGACAGCAACGTCGCACGGCCAGCTGCTCGGGGTGATGCCATGGGGGCCGTGACGATCGAGGCGTCGCTCGGGCTGGACGACGACGCAGAGGACGATGAACCCGGCCGTGGCCGCACTGGCTGTCGCTCGACTCGCCTCGACACTCGCGACGGGTGCATGGACGGCCGGACAAGCAGCGAGCCCGGACCCACGCAGTGGGTCCGGGCTATGCCGATGCCCTGAGACATCACAATGGCTGGCGGTGGCGGAGGGATTTGAACCCTCGGTGGGCTTTCACCCACAAACGCTTTCGAGGCGTTCTCCTTAGGCCGCTCGGACACGCCACCGCGGACGAGGGTACTAGAGGTCCGCCGACCCGGAGAAATCGCCCCCGGTCGCACACACGGCCTCGGTCAGCGGACGATCGGCGCCTCGCCGCGATCGCCCCGCGTGCCGCGACGGGCGCGGAAGAACGCCCGCAGCAGCTCGCCGCTCTCGACGTCGAGCACCCCGGAGACGACCTCGGGCCGGTGGTTGAGCCGGGGGTGCCGGACCGCGTCGTACAGGGAGCCGGCGGCACCGGCCTTGGGGTCGTCCGCGCCGTACACGAGCCGGTCGACGCGCGAGAGCACGATCGCCCCGGCGCACATCGTGCAGGGCTCGAGGGTGACCACGAGCGTGCAGCCGTCCAGGCGCCACGAGCCCCGCACCTGCGCAGCGGCCCGCAGCGCCATCACCTCGGCGTGGGCGGTCGGGTCGTGGTCGGCCTCGCGACGGTTGCGCCCGGTCGCGACCACGGCGCCGTCGGCGTCGAGCACGAGCGCGCCGACCGGTACGTCGTCGGTTCTCAGCGCCTCCAAGGCCTGGGCCAGGGCACCCCGCATCGGCTCGGTCCAGTCCCCGCCGGACACGTCGTACGTCGTGCTCACGAGGCCGGGGCGCCCAGCGTCTCGTCGTACGCCGTCGCGAAGCCGACCTCACGCGCCACCTGGGCGAGGATCTCGTCGGGGTAGAGGTCGTAGTCGTCGAGCAGCGCGCCCAGGGCGCTGGCCGGCATGCCGAGGTCGGCGACGATGGCGAGGTCGCCCGCCGGGAGCTGCTCGTCGTCGACGGCCGGCAGCGGGATGCCCAGCTGCTCGACGACGGAGCGCGCCAGCGCCCAGTCGTGCGAGGCGGTGACGTCGCTGAGCAGCCAGCGGGCACCGTCGCCGCTCACCCGGCCCAGCACGAAGAACTCCTCGTCGACCGACACCAGTCCCAGCGAGCCGAAGTCGCCGGGCCACCGACGCAGCTCGGCCGACAGCATCTCGGTGTCGTGGAGGCGGTCCTCGCCGATCTCCTCGATCCGCCAGACGCCCTCCTCGCAGAAGACCGCGAGCGCGAAGTCGACACCGTCCTCGACAGGCTCAGCCACCACGGCCTCCTCGTCCCTCACGCGAGCGGCACCCGCGGGAGCAGCCACCGCCACGATCATGGCACCTCCCCGCGCGGGTCGACCAGGGGCGGGCGGCTCGACCGATCCGGGCCGACGTTGGCTACGGTGAGCGCCATGCGCGTTCACGTCGTCGACCACCCGCTCATCTCGCACAAGCTCACGACGCTGCGCGACGAGGACACCGACTCCCCCACCTTCCGCCGCCTCACCGAGGAGCTCGTGACGCTGCTGGCCTACGAGGCCACCCGCGACGTGCGCGTCGAGCCGGTCACCGTCCAGACCCCGGTCGCCCCGGCCGAAGGCGTGCGCCTGTCGGTGCCGCGGCCCCTGGTGGTGCCCATCCTGCGCGCTGGGCTCGGCATGCTCGAGGGCATGACGCGGCTGATCCCCACCGCGGAGGTCGGCTTCCTCGGGATGGCGCGCAACGAGGAGACGCTCGAGGCGATGACGTACGCCGAGCGGCTGCCCGAGGACCTGTCGGGGCGCCAGTGCTACGTCCTCGACCCGATGCTGGCCACCGGCGGCACGCTCGCCGCCGCCATCCGGTTCCTCGTCGACCGCGGCGCCGACGACATCACCGCCATCTGCCTGCTGTCCGCGCCCGAGGGCGTGGCGCGCGTCGAGGCCGACCTGGCCGACGTCGACGTACCGGTCACGATGGTGACCGCGGCGATGGACCAGAAGCTCAACGAGAAGGGTTACATCGTGCCCGGGCTCGGTGACGCCGGAGACCGCCTCTACGGGCTGGCGCAGTAGCTCGACCCGCTCGCTCGGTTCACTCGGGGGGCACGAGGCCCTCCTCACTGCAGAAGGTGCCCGACCCGTCGACGACGTCGACCCCGAGGATCTGCTCGTTCGTGTCGACGTAGAGCGACACAGTGCCGCGCGGCTGGCAGCTGGCGACCTCCGGGGGGCCGACGACCACCACCGACGCGGTGCCCGGCGGCGGGTCACCACGACGGACCGCCTCCGCGACGGGTACGCCGCCCACGGCATAGGCCAACGCCTCGATGGCCGATCCGACGCACGAGTCGCTGCTGGCCGGGTCGCACACCAGCCACGCGTCCCGGTCGACGAGCTCCGCCGCGGACGCCGTGCGCACGTAGCGCCCGTCGTCGTAGAGGCGCACGTCGTCGGCGAGGAACAGCGGCTCGTCGAGCTCACCCCGCGCGAAGGCGACGAAGGTCGCGGCCAGGTCGCTGGCCCCCTCGCCCACCGGGTCGGTGGCGAGGTCGGGCAGCAGCGAGTCAGGGTCGACGGTGCGGACGGCGAGCCCGGCGATGCGGTCCCGGCCGTCGAGCGAGATGTCGACGAGCACACAGGCGCGGACCTCGCCGTCGCTTTGGTAGGCGAACCAGGCGCGCGTCGCCCATGGGGTGTCGAAGCCAGCAGCGAGCGCCCCGGGGGTGACGCCGTCGATGTTGCAGTCCGCGGGGAACGGTCCCTCCCACCCCGAGGCGAGGAGGCGTTGCTCCACCAGGTCGGGTCGCAAGTCTTCCGAGACGGCGGCCAGCATCTCCAGGGGAGAGCCGGACGACCAGCTGCGCAACCTGACGGGGTCCCTCTCGATCGAGAGCTCGTCGTTCACGGAGGTGATCACCTCGTCGGCGAAAGCCGGCGACCGTCCGCCACGGGCGAAGTCCAGGAGGTCCCACAGGTCGGCCAGGAGCGGGTCGGACCCAGCGAGCGGGTAGCAGGTCCCGTCGCTCCCACCGCTGACGATGAGCACGACGGGGAGGGACGGATCGAGAGAGGTGCCGGCCGCCGGCTCGGTGCGCAGCGCACGGCCGTTCTCGAAGCAACCCGGATCGGACTCGGTCACGAAGTTCGTGAAGCCCGCGCGGCGCAGGGTCGCGAGCGCCTCGCCCTCGGCGAGCCCGAAGACGGCCGGGACGATCGACGACTGGCTCGGGTCCGGCGCAGGGTGCGGGTCACCAACCTCGAGCCTCGCGGTCTCGACGGCGACTCCCCTGACAGGCCGGTCGAAGGCACCAGCCACCGTGAGCTGGACGCAGGGCGCGTCCGGGGCGTCGTACATGATGGCGTAGCGCGTGAGAACGGGGGCGCGTACACCCGCGAGCTGCAGACCGAAGCTCGGCGACGGCTCCCCGTCACAGCCCGGGGCGGCCGTCTCCAGCACCTGCCAGGTACGGGGTACCCCTGGTGACCACTCGACCGCGGCTCGTAGCGCCTCGAGTGCGGACGGCGAGCCCCACGCCTTCATGTCCGTGGCATCGGGGACGGTGCGGCGTTCGCCGTCGAAGTAGGTCGTGAGCGAGCCGGTCACCAGGTCAGGGGCGGCCTCCTCGCCGGTGGCGAGGCCGAGGAGCTGCCAGGGGACGGTGAGATCGGACAGGCAGTCCATGGTGAGGCCCTCCTCGGCCACCTGGAGAGTGACGACGGAGCCCGGCTCCATCCGCACCCCGGTGCTCGGCAGGGTGCCGATCGCCTGCCCGGGCGGGTCGCACGCCGGACGCTCGACGACCCGGACCTCCAGCCCGGCGTCGGTGAGGATCCGAGCAGCGGCCGCCCGGCGGTGGCCGAAGATGCTGGGCACCGTGCCCCGGTCCAGCTGCGTGTCGACCGACGGGTCGGGCGCGGCGTCGGTGTCGTCGGTGGCAGCGATGCCGACCCACACACCGACACCAGCCACCAGGGTCGCGACGGCGGCCGCGAGGACCGGCCACGTACGGCGGCGGGCGAGCTCGACGGGGGCCGCGGGGCCGACCTCGATGGTGCCGGCAGCCTGGGCGAGGAGAGCTCGGGCGTCGTTCTCGGTGAGCATCAGCTGCTCCTGACGATGTCGGAGACGTGGTCGCTGACGGCGAGGGCGGCCAGCGCGCGGGCGGTGCGGGACTTGACCGTGCCCGGGGGTACGCCGAGGACGCGGGCGGTCTCGGCCTCGGACAGGTCGGCGTAGAAGCGCAGGACGAGGACCTCGCGGTGGTCCTTGGTCATGGCCGCGAGGGCGGCGCGTACGGCGAGGCCGGTGGTGGGGTCGGCCGTCGTGGCCGCCGGCTCGGGCAGCTGCTCGCTGGGGCGCTCGCCGGTCCAGCGGCGCCGCCGGCTGTCGCGGAACGTGTTGAGGAGGACCCGGTAGACGTAGGCGTCGGGCCGGTCGGCGGCGATCCGGCCCCAGCGCGGCAGGCAGCGGGCCAGCGTCACCTGGACGAGGTCCTCGGCGTCGTGGAGCGGGCACCCCATGAGCACGGCCGAGCGGACCAGCGCGGTCCGCCGCGCAGCGACGTACGCGTCGAAGTCCTCGCGGGAGGCGTCGCCGGGCACGGTCACGACACTAAGACCGCCGAGCCCCCCGCCCCGGTTCCCTCGGACCTCCACGCAAATGTTCTCGCACTAGCCCGCGGGTGCGGCGTGTCGGGGCTGGTGCGAGAACAATTGCGCGAAATCGCAGCCCCAGTCAGAGGGATTCGACGGTCTTGAGCACCTTGCCGAGGGAGTCCTTGGCGTCGCCGAAGAGCAGCGTGGTGGTGGGCTCGAAGAGCAGCTCGTTCTCGATGCCGGCGAAGCCAGGACGCATCGAGCGCTTGAGGAACACGACCTGGCGGGCCTCGTCGGCGGCCAGGATCGGCATGCCGTAGATCGGTGCCGTCTTGGTCGTCTTCGCAGCCGGGTTCACCACGTCGTTGGCGCCCACGACCAGCACGACGTCGGTGTGCTTGAACTCGCCGTTGATCTCATCCATCTCGACCAGCTGCTCGTAGGGCACCTGCGCCTCGGCGAGCAGCACGTTCATGTGGCCCGGCATCCGGCCCGCGACCGGGTGGATGGCGTAGTCGACGCGCACCCCCCGCGAGAGGAGTACGTCGACCAGCTCACGCAGGGTGTGCTGCGCCTGCGCCACGGCCAGTCCGTAGCCCGGCACGATGATCACCCGCTCGGCGTAGGCCAGGAGGATCCCGACGTCCTCGGCCCCGGCCGACTTCACGGGCCGGTCGGAGGCCTCCCCGCCGCCCAGCGTCGAGCCGCCCTTGAGCGCGCCGAACATGATGTTGGTGACCGAGCGGCCCATCGCCTTGGCCATGAGCAGCGTCAGGAACGTACCGGAGGCACCGACGAGCGTGCCGCCGACCAGCAGCACGGTGTTGGACAGCACGTAGCCGCCGGCGGCCACGGTCAGACCGGTGAACGCGTTGAGCAGGGAGATCACGATCGGCACGTCGGCGCCGCCCACCGGCAGCACCAGCAGCAGTCCGAAGCCCAGGCCCACGAGCAGCAGCACGACGGCCACGAGCATCGACGGGTCGAGGACGGTCGTCACCGACAGCGCGAGCGCGGCGACGATCATCAGCGCGAAGGCCACCGGCAGGCCCGGGAAGACCACCGGGCGGGAGGTCATCAGCTCCTGCAGCTTGGCGAAGGTCACCAGCGACCCGGAGAACGACACCGAGCCGACGAACAGCGTGAACGCGGTCGCGGCGAGGTCGAAGCCGGGTATCGAGGCGTCGACGCCCGGGGGCAGCCCCTCCACGACAGCGAGCAGCTCGTGCAGCTCCAGGGCGGCCACCAGCGCCGCGGCGCCACCGCCGACGCCGTTGAACAGCGCCACCATCTGCGGCATCTGCGTCATCTGCACCCGCTGGGCCCCGAAGACACCGCCGACGGTGCCGATGGCGATAGCCCCGAGGATCAGGGGCAGGTGCCGCAGGTCGTCGACGTACAGGAACGGCAGGATGCAGGCGACCGTCGCGGACGCGGCACCGATGAGGTTGCCGGCGCGTGCGGTCTTGGGGCCGGACAGGCCCTTGAGCGCGAGGATGAACCCCACCGCGCAGAGCAGGTAGACGAGCTGGACCCAGGTCGGCATCAGCGCGCCCCTCCGTCGGTGCCGGCGCTCGGGCCGGTCTTGGCGGCCTTCGCGGGCTTGCGTCGCGAGAACATCTGCAGCATCCGGTCGGTGACCACGAAGCCACCGACCATGTTGATCGTGGCGAGCACGATCGCGACCAGGCCGACGCCGATGGCGAGGCCGTCGTCGGTCGACCCGGTCACCAGGATCGCGCCGAGCAGGATGACGCCGTGGATGGCGTTCGCGCCCGACATCAGCGGGGTGTGCAGGGTCGAGGAGACCTTGGAGATGACCTCGACGCCGACGAAGACGCTCAGGATGAAGATCGTCAGCCAGACGACGCCCTCGCTCATGCGTCTGCTCCTTCCGGACCGGACGGGGCCGGGTCGGCTCGGGGACCCTCGAGGGCCTCGCGGGTGGGCTCGTGCACGATCCGCCCGGCGTGCGTGACGCACGACCCGGCGACGATCTCGTCGGTGAAGTCGGGGTCGAAGGCGCCCTCGCGGGTCATCAACGTCACGATGTTGACGATGTTCTGCGCGTAGAGCTTCGAGGCCGGCTGCGGCAGCTGCGAGGGCACGTTCTGCCCGCCCCAGACCTGCGCGTGGCCGATCCGCACGACCTCACCCGGCACCGATCCCTCGACGTTGCCGCCGGTCTCCGCGGCGAGGTCGACCACGACCGATCCCGGCTTCATCCGCTCGACCATGTCGCTGGTCACGAGCATCGGGGCCTTGCGCCCGGGCACCGCGGCGGTGGTGATGAGCGCGTCCGCCTCCGCGATGTACGGCGTCAGCTTCTCGCGCTGGGTGGCGGCCCGGTCCGCAGTCATCTCGCGGGCGTAGCCGCCGGTGCCCTCGAGGGTCTCCAGCTCCAGCTCGATGGCGACCGCACCCAGCGACCGGATCTCCTCGGCCGAGGCGGCGCGCACGTCGTAGGCCTTGACCACCGCGCCGAGCCGCTTGGCCGTGGCGATGGCCTGCAGCCCGGCCACCCCGGCACCGAGGACGACGACCTGGGCCGGCGGCACGGTGCCGGCGGCGGTCATGTTCAGGGGGAAGAAGCGGCGCAGCATGCCGGCCGCGACGATCGCGCTCCGGTAGCCGGCCACCAGCGCCTGCGAGGACAGCGCGTCCATGGACTGGGCGCGGCTGATCCGCGGCACGAGCTCCATCGCGAAGGCGGTGATCCCGCAGTCGCGGAGGTCGGCCACCAGCTCGGGCGCCTGGTTGGTGTGGACGAACGACAGCGTCGCGGTGCCCTCGACCAGCTGGCGCACCGCGGGTGCGTCGAGCGCGTTCACCGACACGATCAGCCCCGCCCCCTCGAAGGCGTGCGGGGACACCTCGGCACCCGCGGCGACGTACTCCTCGTCGGCGTACTGCGCCCCGGCCCCCGCCCCTGGCTCGACGGCGACGTCATGGCCCAGGGCGGTCAGCTTCGCGACCAGCTCGGGGACCATCGCCACACGTGACTCACCCTGGCGGGTCTCACGGGCTACAGCGATCTTCACGAGCCGGACCCTAGATCACCCTGCGGGTGGGACCAACGACATGAGACCGGTGTCTCACGCCCCGTCATCGCCCGATGCCGTCCTCGGGGTCGGGCAAGGCGTGCACGCTCAACGAGTAGCCCCCGTCGTCGTACGCCTGGCCCTCCCAGCCGGCGTGGTGACCGACCAGGTGGAGACCCGCAGCCGTGCAGGCGGCGTCGTACGTCGCGAAGGGCACCTCGAGCGCGCCCTCGGGGAGGTGGTCGGCGTCGAGGCCGTAGCCGCACACGAGCAGGCCGCGCGGCTCGAGGTGGGCGGCCAGCCGTGAGCAGACGGCCTCCAGGTCGGCCTCGACGAACGGCACGACGTTGCCGGCCATCACCACGACGTCGACCCTCGTCGCGAGGTCCAGGTAAGCCAGGTCCGAGACGACCCAGTCGACCTCGGGCGCGCGCTCGCGGGCCACCTCGATCATGGCCGGGTCGGCGTCGACGCCGGTGACGGCGTACCCCTCGGCGGCCAGGCGCTGGGCGACCCGACCGGTGCCGCACCCGGCGTCGAGGACGCGAGCGCCGTCGGTCAGGAGGGGACGCAGGAAGGCGACCTCGCCGTGGACGTCGGTGCCAGCGGCGGCGAGCTCGTCGAAGTGGGCGGCGTAGGTGCGCGCGTAGTCGTCGCCGTGGCGCTCGCGCAGCGTGCGCTCCCAGAGCGAGTCGGCCACCTCAGGCGCGCCGGATGGTGACGGCCAGCGCGGCCAGGTGGGCCAGGCGGGCCAGCTCGGAGTCGAGGATCTCGGGGCCGCCGCGACGCCCGGTCACGATGATCTCGTCGCGGTCCAGCGGCATGGCGGCCACCACGTTCTCGTTCAGCTGCGACCAGCCCGGCTCGACCACGAGGCGACCGGCGCGTGTCATCGGGAACCAGGCCGTCTGCTCGTCGCCCAGGTCGGGCGCCGCCGAGGTGGCGTGCACCTGCTTGACCCCGGCGTCGGTGCGCGCGAGGCGCACGGCCCAGTCGGTGCGGAAGGCGACCGGCAGCATGTCGACGAGGATGTCGTAGGCCGCCTTCGGCTCCTGGGTCAGCTGCTCGACGACCTCGAGGTCGAGGAACAGCTGGCCGCCGGCGGCGTACCGGCTGATCCACAGCACCTGGACGCCGTCGAGCTGGTTGCACGCGGAGACCACCGAGTCGGGCATGACGCCGTGGGCCATCTCCAGGAGCACGTCGTCGACGGCCGTGCCCTCACCGCGGTGCTCGACGATCTCGATGGCCTCGATGTCACCGCCGGCCTCACCGATGGCGCTCGCGACGCGACCCAGCGAGCCCGGCACGTCGGGCAGCTCGACCCGCAGCAGGTAGGGCACGGGAGTCCTCCTCGCACGGCGCACGGCTCGGTGGTGCCGGCCACGCCGGCGGCAGCTGGTCCAGCTGGTCGAGCTGGTCGGAGCTGGTCAGCGCCGGCGCCGTGGGACGGCGGTGGTCAGGGTCAGGGCGAACGACCGGTCGGGACGTTCGGCCCGACCCTATCGCCCCCGGGTTTCGGGGAGGTTGCTCCGCACGCCTCGGACCAGGAGCACGGACCACGACGGTCGGTCGTGGAAGGAGGGAGGGTGAGGGTGAGGAGGGTGGTCGTCATGAGCAACGACTACTCGACGTGTCGACTTCCAGGCGTCGCGACGAGCCCGAAGCGCGCGATCGGCTCGTGGCGGGGCCGGTTGCGCGGCCCCTCGCCGAGGTGGGAGGCCACCAGCTCGACCTCGTCGACGGTCCAGGTGGGCCCGCCGTAGGCGCCGAGCACCCGCAGCCAGCGGGTGGCCTCCACCGGCCGGTTCATCCGGGCCAGCGTCAGGTGCGGCACGAACGCCGCACCGTCGGGCGGCGCACCGGACTTCGCCGCCGCGGCCCGTGCGCCCACCGCCAGCCGGGCCAGCTCGACCGGGTCGTCGGTCTGCGCACCGGCGTGGAGCACCTTGGCGCGGGCCGGGTCGGGGAACGCCCCGCCGCCGGCCAGCCGCAGGTCGAGGGCCCGCCGCCGCGCCGCGGCCACCGCCAGCCGCTCCTCGAGCTCGTCGCGGGACCGGTCCGGCACGTCGGCCATGAACGCCAGCGTCAGGTGCCAGGTGTCCGGGTGGGTCCAGCGCAACCGGCCGGCGTCGCGGCGCGGTGCCAGGAAGTCGTCGAGGTCCTCGATCACGTGGTCCGGCGGTCGGATGGCGACGAACATGCGCATGTCTCAGCCTAGGTGGCGCGACGTGCGGGGCCGCCGGGCAGGCAGCTCGGTCGGCCTGGCCGCTCTGAAGCCCTGGCCGGGTCGAGCTGCCTGCCCGTCGGGCCCTCGTGGCGAGGTCCTACAGGATCGCGCCCGGGGTGTACGACGCCTCCGCGGGGTGCTGCTCGACGAGCTGCTCGACCCGGGCCACCACGGAGCGGACCTGGTCGACGGCGGCGCCGGTGAAGGCGATCGGCTCGGCCACCAGCGCGGAGAGGTCCTCGGCCGAGAGCCCCAGGTCGGGGTCGGCGGCGAGACGGGCGAAGACGTCGTTCTCGGCCTGGCCGCGGCGCATGTCGAGAGCCACCCCGACGGCGGCCTTCTTGATCGACTCGTGAGCGGTCTCGCGCCCGACCCCGGCCCGCACGGCGGCCATGAGCACCTTGGTGGTGGCCAGGAACGGCAGGTAGCGGTCGAGCTCGCGCTGGATGACGGCCGGGAAGGCACCGAACTCGTCCAGCACGGTGAGGAAGGTCTGGAACAGCCCGTCGATGGCGAAGAACGCGTCCGGGAGCGCGACCCGGCGCACCACCGAGCAGGAGACGTCGCCCTCGTTCCACTGGTCGCCCGCGAGCTCGCCGACCATGGAGAGGTAGCCGCGCAGCACCACGGCGAGGCCGTTGACGCGCTCGCACGAGCGGGTGTTCATCTTGTGCGGCATCGCGCTGGAGCCGACCTGGCCCTCCTTGAACCCCTCGGTGACCAGCTCGATGCCGGCCATCAGCCGGATCGTGGTGGCGAGGTTCGAGGGAGCGGCGCTCAGCTGCACGAGCGCGGAGACCACGTCGAAGTCGAGGCTGCGCGGGTAGACCTGGCCGACGCTGGTCAGCACCCGGTCGAAGCCGAGGTGGGCGGCCACCCGCTGCCTCGAGCTCGGCCAGCCGCGGCCCGTCGCCGTCGAGCAGGTCGAGCATGTCCTGGGCGGTGCCGACCGGGCCCTTGATGCCCCGCAGCGGGTAGCGACCGAGCAGGTCCTCGAGCCGGTCCAGCGCCACGAGCAGCTCGTCGGCCACCGTGGCGAAGCGCTTGCCGAGCGTGGTGGCCTGGGCGGCGACGTTGTGCGAGCGCCCGGCCATGACCAGCGCCTCGTGCTCGCTCGCCAGCCGCGCCAGTCGCGCCAGCGTCGCGATGACGCGACCGCGCACCAGCCGCAGCGACGACATGATCTGCAGCTGCTCGACGTTCTCGGTCAGGTCGCGCGAGGTCATGCCCTTGTGGATGTGCTCGTGCCCGGCGAGGGCGCAGAACTCCTCGATCCGTGCCTTGACGTCGTGGCGGGTCTCCCGCTCGCGCGCCGCGATCGAGGCCAGGTCGACCTGGTCGACGACCTTCTCGTAGGCCTCGACCACGCCGTCCGGGACGTCGATCCCGAGGTCGCGCTGGGCCTTGAGCACCGCGATCCACAGCTGCCGCTCGAGCACGATCTTGTGCTCCGGCGACCAGAGCGCGGCGAGGTCGGCGCCGGCGTAGCGGGTGGCCAGGACGTTGGGATGGCTCGGCGTGGACAACTCAGACCCCTGCGGCGATGTCGGTGCGGTGGTGGGCGCCGTCGATCTCGATGAGGTCGACGCCCTCGTAGGCGCGGGCGCGGGCGTCGGCGACGGAGTCGCCGACGGCGGTGACGGCCAGGACGCGGCCGCCGGCGGTGACCAGGTCGTCGCCGGACGTGGCGGTGCCGGCGTGGATGACGTCGACGCCCTCGAGCGCGTCGGCCTCGGCCACGCCGGTGACGACGTCGCCCCTGCGCGGGCTCTGCGGGGTAGCCGGACGGCGGCGACCACGACGGTGACGGCCGCTCCCCCGCGCCAGGCCGGCGGGTCGACCTCGTGCAGCCGGCCCTCGGCGGCGGCGTGCAGCAGCACGCCGAGCGGGCGAGTCCAGCCGCTGCAGCAGCGCCTGGGTCTCGGGGTCGCCGAAGCGGGCGTTGAACTCCACGACGCGCAGGCCGCGCTCGGTCAGCGCCAGCCCGGCGTAGAGCAGCCCGGCGAACGGTGCCCCGCGGCGGGCCATCTCCACGACGGTCGGCTCGAGCACGCGACGGCGTACGTCCTCGACGAGGTCGTCGGGCGCCCACGGCAGCGGCGTGTAGGCGCCCATCCCGCCGGTGTTGGGGCCCTGGTCGCGCGTCGAGGGCTCGCTTGAAGTCCTGCGCCGGCTGCAGCGGGTAGACGGTCTCGCCGTCGGTGATCGCGAACAGCGAGACCTCGGGACCGTCGAGGTACTCCTCGATCGACGACGCGGTCGCAACCCTCCGCGTGCGCGAGCGCCTCCTCGCGGTCCTCGGTCACCACGACGCCCTTGCCGGCAGCCAGCCCGTCGTCCTTGACGACGTACGGCGCCCCGAAGCGCGTCGAGCGCGTCGGCGACCTCCTCGGCGGTGTCGCAGACCCGGGCCATCGCGGTCGGCACCTCGGCGGCGGCCATCACGTCCTTGGCGAACGCCTTGGAGCCCTCGAGCCGCGCGGCCGCGGCGCTGGGGCCGAAGCAGGCGACGCCGGCCTCGCGCACGGTGTCGGCCACGCCGCCGACCAGCGGCGCCTCGGGGCCGACGACGACCAGGTCGACGCCGAGCTCGGTGGCCAGCGCGGCGACGGCGGGACCGTCCATCGCGTCGACGGCGTGCAGGGTCGCGCACGCCGCCATCCCCGGGTTGCCCGGAGCGGCGTGGACCTCGGTCACGTTCGGGTCGCGGGACAGCGCCAGCGCCAGCGCGTGCTCGCGGCCCCCACTCCCGATCACCAGCGTCTTCACGGGCCCCAGGCTAGTCGTCGTACGACGAGCTCGCCGCACACCCGCTCAACGCAGGACGATGCTCTCCTCGCGGCCCGGGCCGACCCCGACGCCCCAGAACGGCGCCCCGGAGAGCTCCTCGAGCCGTCGGACGTAGGCCTGCGCGTTGGCGGGCAGCTCCTCGAAGGTGCGGCAGCCGGAGATGTCGGACTTCCAGCCCGGCAGCATCTCGTAGACCGGCTTCGCGTGGTGGAAGTCGGTCTGCGTCATCGGCATCTCCTCGACCCGCTCGCCGTCGATCTCGTAGGCGACGCAGACCGGGATCTCGTCCCAGACGCCGAGGTTGTCGAGCTTGGTCAAGAAGAACTCGGTCAGCCCGTTGACGCGGGCGGCGTAGCGGGCGATGACGGAGTCGTACCAGCCGCAGCGGCGCGGGCGACCCGGTCGTCGTGCCGAACTCCTCGCCGACCTCGCGCAGCGTGTCGCCGTCGGCGTCGAGCAGCTCGGTCGGGAACGGGCCGGAGCCGACGCGGGTGGTGAACGCCTTGATCACGCCGATGACCCGGTCGATGCGCATCGGCCCGATGCCCGGCGCCCGCACCGACACCGCCCGCGATCGGGTTGGAGGAGGTGACGAAGGGATAGGTGCCGTGGTCGACGTCGAGCATGGTCGCCTGGGCACCCTCGAAGAGCACCGTCTGGCCCTGGTCGAGGGCATCGTTGAGCACCAGCGAGGTGTCGGAGACCAACGGCTCGAGGCGGTCGGCGTACTCCGCGATCTCCTCGAGGATCTCCTCGACGCTGATCGCGCGACGGTTGTAGACCTTCACGAGCAGGTGGTTCTTCACCTCCAGCGCGGCCTCGACCTTGGCCCGAGGATCTTCTCGTCGAAGACGTCGGCCACCCGGACGCCCGACCCGGTTGATCTTGTCGGCGTACGCCGGGCCGATGCCGCGCCCGGTCGTGCCGATCTGGTTCTTGCCGAGGAAGCGCTCGGTGACCTTGTCGATCGCCGTGTGGTAGCTCGTGATCAGGTGGGCGTTGCCCGAGATCAGCACCCGGGAGGCGTTGACGCCGCGGGCCTCGAGGCCGTCGATCTCCTCGAACAGCACCCGCGCGTCCATGACGACGCCGTTGGCGATGACCGGGGTGCAGCCCGGGGTCAGGACGCCGCTGGGCATCAGGTGGGTGGCGAACTTCTCGCCGTCCACCACGATCGTGTGGCCCGCGTTGTTGCCGCCCTGGTAGCGCACGCAGTAGTCGATGCTGCGGCCCAGCAGGTCGGTCGCCTTGCCCTTGCCCTCGTCGCCCCACTGGGCGCCGAGCACCACGATGGCTGGCATGTCACTCCTCGGTCGGCGTCGCGCCCCGGCCGCGCCCGGGACACCAAGAAGCCCCGACGGCGCAACAGCACCCGGGGCTCTTGCGGCGCAACGCTAACACCGGCCTGGGCCGGGCCGCCCGACTCGTCCGCGGCGCAAGCCCGGGTGGTACGCCGCCACGTGGGGTGCCGGGTGGGTCACAGCGCCTGCGGTGGTCGCCGTCACAGGAGTAGGTTCCGCTCGTGAACCGCATCCTCCTCGTGACCAACGCCGCGGCCGGGACCAACGAGCACCAAGCCGTCGACTCGGCCCTGGAGGTCCTGCGGAAGGGTGCCGAGGTCGAAGTGGCCGCAACCAGCAGCCCCGAGGAGCTCGACGAGGTGATCGCCGGACTCGACGGCCGCGCCGTCGTCGCGTGCGGGGGCGACGGCACGCTGCACGCCGTGGTCAACGCACTCTCCCGCGCCGGCGTGCTCGACTCGACCGACTTCGGGCTCATCCCGCTCGGCACCGGCAACGACTTCGCCCGCGGCATCGGCCTGCCGTTGGAGCCCGACGCCGCCGCCGCGGTGATCAGCGGCGGCCGGACGGCCGCCACCGACCTCATCGTCGACGACACGGGCACGGTCGTGGTCAACAACGTGCACCTCGGGGTCGGGGCGCAGGCCAGCCGCAGGGCCGAGAAGTGGAAGCCTCGTTTCAGCAGGCTCGGCATCGGCAAGGTCGGCTACCTCGTCGGGGCGCTCGACGCGAGCCTGCAGCCGAGGTACCTCAAGGTGGAGGTGATCGTGGACGGGGTGGTCCTCCACGGCCGCGAGCTCAGCAAGGGCCACCGGGTCGCCCAGGTGGCCATCGGCAACGGCTCCGACGTCGGCGGCGGGACCCAGCTGATCCCCGGCGCCGACCCGGACGACGGCCAGCTGTCGGTGATCGTGTCGCGGACCCGGGGCACCTGGTCGAAGCTCTCCTACGCCGCCCGGCTCCGGCTCGGCACGCACAACCTCATGAAGGAGGTCACCGAGGTGACCGGCAGCGAGGTCCGCGTGCGCGGCGAGCGGTTCTACTGCGTCGCCGACGGCGAGATCGCGGGCCCGTACACCGACAAGTCCTGGTCGCTGCACCGCGGCGCGTTGTCGATGTTCCGCCCGTGACAGCCCGCCGAGCCCGCATGTAACGCGGAGGCAGCCGGGAGCAGGCGGGCCCGGGTCAGGTGGTGACGCCGAAGTACCTCGCCGCCTCGGGGGACGAGTCGCGCAGGAACGTCGCGCAGCGTCCGGCCTCGCCGGACCCGATGACGCCCACCGGCGTACCGGCGGCCTCCTGCTTGTCGGCCGCCTCGGCGGGCGCATCGATCGTGCCCTCCCCGATGGCGGCCGCGGAGCGGGCCAGCACCGCGAGGCAGGTCAGGAAGCCCCGGTTGGGCTCGTGCGCCCACGGCACCGGGCCGGTGCCCTTCCACCCGTTGCGGCGCAGCAGGTCCAGCGAGCGGTGGTAGCCGACGCGGGCGTAGGCGTAGACCGTGAGCTCCTCGGCGCCTGCCTCCCGTGCCTGCTGGGCCAGCGCCGCCCACGCGGTCGGGGACTCCGGGTGCGCCCGGACCACGGCCTCCGGCGCCGTCCCGGCGGCCAGGTCCTCGGCGGCGGGGTCGGCGGGGAGGTGGGTGGGCGGCGGTCCGGCCATGAGGTCCTGGAAGGTCATGGCCCCAGTGTGCCTGGTGCGGAGAGGAGCTCGGTTACCCGCTCTCCCCCACGCCCACCCCTGCGGACTGCGATACTGACCACGCCGCCCCGGGGCGGACGCGGCCGAGCCGAACGCGTCAGATCCGGTCCGGTGGTGAGAAGGCACAGACAGAAGGACAGCGATGCGTCGTCAGGAAGCGTGGGACACCCTGCGCCACCTCGTCGTCGAGGGATCTCCCCAGCAGGCGGCCACGATGCTGTCCGCCCTGCTCCTCGGGTACGCCGAGCACGGTCGCGATCGTGCCGCGCTGCTGTGCGAGGTCGCCTTCGCTCAGCTGATGGCCGACGAGACCGAAGCCGCCCTCGCGACCGCTCGTCTCGCGATGGACGAGGCCACCCACCGCCGCTGCGCCGGTGCCGTCGGTCCGCGCGCCCAGGCAGCGGCGACGCTGGCCCTCGGGCTGGCCGTGCGCGGTCCCGCCCCCGGTACGACGGCCGCGACCGTGTCCACCGCGCTGGAGTCGGCCAGCGACCTGCTGCTGGACCTCGAGGTCGACGACCCGGCCACCGCCATGACGGCGTACCTCGTCGCCGAGACGGCCCTGCTCCACGGTCGCTTCGTGGCTGCTGAGGAGGCCGCCGCCCGGGGGCGCGCCGTCGCCACGGGCGCCTCGGCCGCCGACCCCCGCGACGCCATCGCGCTGGTGCTCAACGAGCTCGTGCTGGCCCGCTCGCTGGTGCTGCGCGGCCGCCGGCGCGACGGTGCGGCGGTGGCCTCCGCTGCGGCCGACCGCGCCGCCCGGATGTCGATGAGCGCCCTGGAGGGCGTCGGACGCGCGCTCGAGGCCGTCGTCGCCGCGGCCGCCGGCGACCGGAGCGCCGGTCTCGAGGCCGACCGCCGGGCCCGCTGGGTCGCGACCCAGAACGGCAAGAGCCTCACCGACATCGCGACCTGGCTGTTGCTCGGCTACGCCGCCTTCCTGCAGGGTCGTCACGCCGAGGCCACCTCGATCGTGGTGACGACCTGCGGGGGCAGCGACCTGCCCCGGATGCCGTGGGCGCTGCGGGAGTCGAGCTTCGAGCTGCTGGCCACGGCCGCGGTGGCCCAGGAGCGCATCGACAACGCGTCGGCCTGGCTCGCACGCGCCAGTCACGGCGAGGCGGTGAGGCGGCCCGACCCGCGCACCTCCGCCGTCAGCGCGCTGGAGCGTCGCGCCGCCGGTCCGGCGCACGCCGAGTGGCCGGGGGGCACCACCGACGACGGCCTCGCCGAGGCCGTCGGGGGCTGGCACGCCCTGACCCCGCGCGAGCGGCACGTCGCGGAGCTCGCCAGCCGCGGTCTCAACAACCGTCAGGTCGCCGAGCGGCTCTTCCTCAACGAGCGAGCCGTCCGCGTGCACCTCGAGCAGGTGTTCCGCGTCATGGGCATCCGCGGGCGCGCGATGCTGCCCGCCACGCTGGCCGGCATCGTCGAGTCCCGCACGCTGGCCCCCCAGGTCGCGCTGACCGAGCGTCAGCAGGCCGTCGCCGCCCAGGTCGCCGCCGGACTCACCAACGCCGAGATCGCCGAGTCCCTCGGCATGAGCGTCAAGACCGTCGAGAAGCACCTGCGCGACGTGTTCGCCCGGTGGAGCGTCACCAGCCGGTCCGCCGTGGCCTCGGCGTGGCGCGACCACGCCGAGAGCCGGGTCCCGGACAGCGTCGACGCGTTCTGAGCCCCATCCACGCCAGGGTTGTGGACGCCTCACACGGGTTGTGACCCGAGGTGGGCGTCCATAACTCCGCGTTACATGGGGACGGACGGTGGGTCACACGGGTCGGGCGGTCAGACCTTGTGGCCGGTGCTGCGGAGGTTCTCGCAGGCCTCGACGACGCGGGCGGCCATGCCGGCCTCGCCGACCTTGCCCCAGGCGCGCGGGTCGTAGACCTTCTTGTTGCCG
Source organism: uncultured Actinomycetota bacterium (assembly GCA_963762755.1). Taxonomy (GTDB): domain Bacteria; phylum Actinomycetota; class Actinomycetes; order Propionibacteriales; family Nocardioidaceae; genus Marmoricola_A. The sequence goes on from CAVXMH010000024.1 coordinate 61,592, forward strand.
ACCTCACCGTCGACCTTGAGGACGCCGTCGTAGTTGGCCATCATGTGACCCGCGATCGGACGGGTGAAGGCGTACTGGGTGTCGGTGTCGACGTTCATCTTGACGACGCCGAAGTCGACGGCCGCGCCGATCTCCTCCGCGGTCGAGCCCGACCCGCCGTGGAAGACCAGGTCGAAGGGCCGCGAGCCGGCCTCGAGACCGAGGTGCTCGACCACGGCCTCCTGAGCCTGCTGGAGGATCTCCGGACGCAGCTTGACGTTGCCCGGCTTGTAGACGCCGTGCACGTTGCCGAAGGTCAGCGCCGTCATGTAGCGGCCCTTCTCACCGGTGCCGAGCGCGTCGACCGTGGCCAGCGCATCCTCGCGGGTGGAGTAGAGCTTGTCGCCGGAGCCGCCCTCGACGCCGTCCTCCTCGCCACCGACGACGCCCACCTCGATCTCGAGGATGATGTGGGCCTCGGCGCACTTGGCCAGCAGCTCCTCGGCGATCTGGAGGTTCTCGTCGAGCGGCACGGCGGAGCCGTCCCACATGTGCGACTGGAAGTAGGGGTGGTGGCCGCCCTTGACCCGCTCGATGGACGCCTCGAGCAGCGGCCGGACGAAGCCGTCGAGCTTGTCCTGGGGACAGTGGTCGGTGTGCAGCGCGATGTTGACCGGGTAGTTCTTGGCGACCTCGGCGGCGTAGGCGGCGAAGGCCAGCGAGCCGGCCACCATGTTCTTGACCGTCGGGCCCGACAGGTAGTCGGCACCGCCGGTGGAGACCTGGATGATGCCGTCGCTCTCGGCCTCGGCGAAGCCGGCCAGCGCGGCGTTGAGGGTCTGCGAGGAGGACACGTTGATGGCGGGGAACGCGAACGAGTCGCGCTTGGCCCGGTCCAGCATCTCGGCGTAGGTCTCGGGGGTTGCGATCGGCATGGGGAGGCTCTCCTGTTGCGGCCTGGCGCGGCCTGGTGCGGCCTGGTTCGGCCTGGTGCGGGTCGACGGTTCCGTTCACCCTAGTGGCTACCCACCAGTCGCCGTACGGCTCGGACATCACGCGATCGCGCGCTTCCGGGACCACCTCGTGACAACCGGGGCCCGGGGTGGTTCCGTCTGGGTGTCATGAGTCGACACCTCACCGAGCCTCCCCACGACGACGCCGAGCTGGCGGCGGCGATCGATGCCTCCTTCGGCGACGGCCCCACGCCCCCTCCCCTCGACGGCCTGCTCCTGGCCGGGCGCCGCGCCCGCCGACGGCGTACGGCGACCCGGGCCGCGATCGGCGGGGCCGCCGCGGCCGGGGTCCTGGCCGTGGTCGCGGTGTCGGTCGGCAGCTGGGACGTGGCCGGCTCCGCCGGCGTCGACGGCGGGGTGGCCACCACGCCCTCGACCGGCTCCGCCGAACCGCCTCCGGGCGAGATGCCGGAGCCCCCGCCGCTGCCGCTCGGGCAGAGGCTCGGGCTCTCCTTCGACACCCAGGGCGAGCTGGTCGTCGCCGCCGACACCGTCGTCGTGCGCCGCCTGGTCGACCCGGTCGGCCTCACCGGGATCGACGGCGCGAAGCGCACGTTCGCCCTGGTGGTCGAGCGCGAGCAGAAGCGCTTCTGGGTCGTCGCGCAGTGGTACGGCGACGGCGAGATGATCTCCTCCGACCCGGCGGGCAAGGGGTTCGCCCGTTTCGAGGACTGGCTGGCCCACCGCAGCGACGCCATGCTCGGCGAGGCCGACCCGCTGGTGGCGCTCCAGACCGACGGATCGTTGCGCCCCGCCGAGGGCGTCGAGCTGCTGGCGCAGGAGCGCGACCTGGGCTTCGGGCAGCGGTTCGCCGGCCCCGAGGACCGCACGGCGGCCGCCGAGGTCCGCGCCGACGGACGTCGTTGGTACGTGCTGGTGCGCGACGGCGCCGGCGGCCCGCCGGACTACATCACCCTCGACCCGAGGGCGAGCGCCGCGACGTTCGAGGCGTTCCTCGTCGAGGCGGCCGCGACGTACTCCGACGCGGCCGACGGCACCAGCGAGGGCTACCGATGAGCCGCAGCCGCCGGTCCGAGGACCGCGACGCCGCGTTCACCGCCTTCGTCGCGGCGCGACGTACCCACCTGCGGCGCATCGCCTACGCCACCTGCGGGGACTGGCACCGCGCCGACGACCTCGTCCAGACCGCGTTGGTGAAGGCGTACGTCGCCTGGCCCACGCTGCGCAACGAGGGCAGCGAGGAGGCCTTCGTGCGGCGGATCATCGTGCGCTCGAACGTCGACGAGTCGCGGCGGCCGTGGCGCCACGAGCGGTCCGGGCTCGAGGGCCACGACCGAGCGACCGCGGCTCCCGACGTGGAGGAGCGCTCCGCGCTCTTCGACGCGCTGCAGGATCTGCCGGTGATGCAGCGCAAGGCGGTCCTGCTGCGCCACTGGGTGGGGCTCTCGACCGCCGAGACCGCCGTCGAGCTCGGCATCAGCGAGGGGACGGTGAAGAGCCACTGCTCCCGCGGTCGCGCGCGACTGCAGCGTCTGCTCGCCGACCCCGCCCCCACCACCTGAGAGCCGGCGCCCGGGTCCTCAGCCGCGCCAGGGCGGCCGGGTGTCCGGGCCGTCGCCGGAGAGGTCGGCGTGCTGGACGACCCAGGTGTGCATGGCGATCGCGGCAGCGGCCGAGGCGTTGATGGAGCGGGTCGAGCCGAACTGGGCGATGGAGAAGGTCGCGTCGCAGACCGCCCGCGCCTCCGGTGACAGCCCCGGTCCCTCCTGGCCGAACAGCAGGCACACCTGTCGCGGCAGCTCCAGCGTCTCCAGCGGCACGGAGCCGGGCAGGTTGTCGATGCCCAGCACCACCACGCCCGCCTCGTGCATGGCGGCGGCCAGCGCCTCGGGAGTCTCGTGGTGGCGCACGTGCTGGTAGCGGTCGGTGACCATCGCGCCGCGCCGGTTCCACCGCCGACGCCCGACGATGTGGACCTCGCGCGCCAGGAACGCGTTGGCCGAGCGCACGATGGTCCCGATGTTGAAGTCGTGCTGCCAGTTCTCGATGGCGACGTGGAAGTCGTGGCGCCGCCGGTCGAGGTCGGCCACGATCGCCTCCATCCGCCAGTAGCGGTAGCGGTCGACGACGTTGCGTCGGTCCCCCTCGGCGAGCAGCTGCTCGTCGTACACCTCGGAGCCGGGGCCCTCCGGGCGCGGCCCGGGCCACGGCCCCACCCCCACCTCGGGCGGGCCGTGCGGCATCGGGTCGTACGGCGCCCGCTGGTCCGCGTCCACCGGCTCCTCCGCGGGCCCGGGATCCGCCGGCTCAGGAGTCGAGGGCACGGCGCGAGGCTCGGATCGACCGGATCCGCTGCACGACCCACCAGCAGACGAACAGCACGACGGCGGCGATGACGATCTTCTGGAAGGTGCTGGCGTACTGGTCGACGCGATCCCACTGCTCTCCGAGCTGGTAGCCGGCCAGCACGAAGACGCTGTTCCAGACCAGGCTGCCCAACGTCGTGAGCACCACGAAGATCGGCAGGGGCATGCGTTCGACCCCGGCCGGGACCGAGATGAGGCTGCGGAAGATCGGAACCATGCGACCGAGGAAGACCGCCTTGGTGCCGTGCCGGGCGAACCAGCCCTCGCACTTCTCCAGGTCGCTCACCTTCACCAGGGGCAGACGCCCCCACACGGCGTACATCCGGCGCCGTCCCAGGGCCGCGCCCAGCGCGTACATCATCAAAGCCCCCACGACCGACCCCGCCGTGGTCCAGAAGATCGCCTCGCCGACCGAGAACGACCCCTGGCTGGCGGTGAAGCCGGCCAGCGGCAGGATGACCTCGCTGGGGATCGGGGGGAACAGGTTCTCGGCCGCGATCGCGATGCCGGCGCCGGGCCCTCCGAGCTTCTCCATGAGGTCCACCGCCCACCCGGCGACCCCGGTCAGGTCCTCCCCGGCGGACGAGCCGGTGGTCACCACGACCGAGGAGACCGCAAGCGTGGCGCCCGTCGTGAGCGACGCGAGGGGCGTGATCAAAGTCCCAGCTCGTCCTTGCCGATGGCGAAGCGGTACTGCAGGCCGGCCCGTTCGACCACCTCGGACGCCCCGGTGTCGCGGTCCACGACCACCGCGACCCCCACCACGTCGGCTCCGGCTGCGCGCAGGGCCGCGACCGCCTCGAGCGCGGACCCGCCGGTGGTGCTGGTGTCCTCGACCGCGAGCACGCGACGACCCTCGACCGGCGCCCCCTCGATGCGCCGCTGCAGCCCGTGGGCCTTGCCCTCCTTGCGCACCACGAACGCGTCGAGCACGGCGCCCTCGGCGGCGGCGGCGTGCAGCATCGCGGTCGCGACCGGGTCCGCACCCAGGGTGAGTCCACCGACCGCGTCGAAGGCCAGGTCGGCGACCAGGTCGCGCATGACGCGACCCACCAACGGGGAGGCGACGCCGTCGAGGGTGATGCGTCGCATGTCGACGTAGTAGTCGGCCTCGGCCCCCGACGAGAGGGTCACGCGGCCGTGGACGACGGCCTTCTCCTTCACCTGCTCGATGAGGGCCTGCCGGTCGTCGTTCGCGAGGGTGGTCATGACCTGGACCCTAGTCGGCCGCGCCTGCCGACGGGACGCGCCGCACTAGCATCGCGAGCATGACCCGCCGCCTCGCGAGACGTCTGCAGGACGTGCCACCGACCGTCTTCACCACGATGTCGGCACTGGCGCTGCGCACCGGGTCGGTGAACCTCGGGCAGGGCTTCCCCGACGAGGACGGCCCGCCGGAGGTCATCGGTCGCGCCGTCGCCGCGCTGCAGGGCGGTCGCAACCAGTACGCCCCCGGCCCGGGCGTCCCCGAGCTGCGAGAGGCAGTGGCCGCTCATCAGCGGCGGCACTACGGCATCGAGCTCGATCCCGACCGCGAGGTGCTGGTGACCGCCGGCGCCACCGAGGCCATGGCCGCCGCGGTGCTGTCGCTGGTCGACCCTGGCGACGAGGTGGCGATCGTCGAGCCGTTCTACGACGCCTACCCGGCGTGCGTGGCCATGGCCGGCGGCGTCCGGCGTCCGGTCCCGCTGCGACGTACGGCGGCGGGGTTCCGTCTCGACGTCGACGCGCTCCGAGCGAGCGTCACCGACCGCACCAGGGTGCTGCTGCTCAACACCCCGCACAATCCGACCGGGGCCGTGCTGGACGCCTCCGAGCGGGCGGCGATCGCCGAGGTGGCGACCCGCCACGACGTGGTGGTCGTGGTCGACGAGGTCTACGAGCACCTGACCTACGACGGCGTCAGACACGCGCCGTTGGCGGCCGAGCCGGGGATGGCCGACCGCACCCTCACCATCTCCAGCGCCGGCAAGACCTTCTCCCTCACGGGCTGGAAGGTCGGCTGGGCCACCGGCAGCGAGGAGCTGGTCAGCACGGTCATGGCGGCCAAGCAGTGGCTGACGTTCACCAACGCCGCCCCGCTGCAGCCCGCGATCGCCTACGCCCTCGACCACGAGGACGAGGCCGTCGCCGCGCTGGCCGCCGACCTCGCCGTACGCCGTGACCTGCTCTGCGGCGGCCTGGCCGACCTCGGTCTCGACCCCGTGGTGCCTCAGGGCACCTACTTCACCCTCGGCGACGTCCGGCACCTGGGCTGGCCCGACGGCGAGGCGTTCTGCCGGGCGCTGCCCGAGCGGGCCGGTGTCGTCGCGATCCCCGCCCAGGCGTTCTACGACGACCCCGCCGACGGGCGACACCTCATCCGGTGGGCGTTCTGCAAGAACCGGTCCTCGATCGAGCAGGCGCTCGAGCAGCTGGCGCGGGCGGACCTCACCGCGTAGCGGTACCGAGCCCCGGGTGGTCGGGCTCAGGGCTGCGTCACCAGGGCTTGCGTGGCTGCTGCGGCTCGCGCGGCTCCTCGGGTGGGCGCTGCCACTGCTGCGGAGGCGGCCATCCCTGCGGCTGCTCCGGGTGCGGGCGGCACCTTCGCGGCTCCCCGTCGTGGTCGGACCCGTCGGACCCGTCGGCCCGGTCGTTCGGCGCGGGGTGGGGCGCGTCGGCCGTCTCGTGGGGGGGCGGGGCCTGGCCGGACTCGTCACGGTGCCAGTCCGGGACGCCGTCCTGGTCGGGCCCCGGCTGCTCGTAGCCCTGGCCGTAGCCCTGGCCGTAACCCTGGCCGTAGCCCGGCTGTGCGCCGTAACCCTGGCCGTAGCCCGGCTGTGCGCCGTAACCCGGCTGTGCGTAGCCCTGGGCGTAGCTCGGGCCGTAATTCGGGTCGTAGCCCTGCCCGTAAGCCTGCCCGTAGCCCTGGCCGTAACCCTGGCCGTAACCCTGGCCGTAACCCTGGCCGTAGCCCGCGGCCTGCTGGCTGTAGGGGTCCCAGCCCTGACCCCAGCCGGGACCACCGGACCCGCCTGTCGGCGTGCGACGGGCGAACCAGTCGTTCGCGCCCCCGGTGAAGAGCAGGACCGACGTCGCGAGGGAGAGCAGGAGCGGGAGCGCCGAGAAGATGCTCAGGATGCCCAGCAGGCTGAGCAGGGCCGCCATGGCGCTGGAGACGACGAGGAGGATGCGTGCCACCTGCGAGCGCCGGAAGGTCAGGATCGTCAGCACGAAGGCCGCGACCGACCACACCAGGAAGATCACCAGGGTCGTCCAGGCCAGCGTGGTCACCTCGCTCGTGCTCAGGTTCAGCTCGTCGCGCAGGTCCTCGATGAACGCGTCGGGCGCGGCCGCGAGCAGCAGGACCCCGAGCACCGTCAGAGCCGCCATCAGGGCCGAGCCGACCCACGCGGACCAGCAGGCCAGCGTCACCGTGGTCGGGCGGCGGTCCGGAGCCGGCCCGGAGGGCGCCGGACCCGAGCCCCAGCCCGAGGGGCCCGGGTGGCCCGGGTGTCCCTGGCCCTCGTGGCGCGGGGGCCCGTGCTCCGGGGTGCCACCCTGCGAGGGCGCGCCACCGGCGACCGGGCGCGGCTGCCAGCCGGCGGCGGGACGGGGTTGCCACCCACCGGTGGGCGGGGTGGAGGCGAGGGGCTCGGCGACCGGACCACCGGCCGATGGGCCGGCGGCGTCAGGCCGGCCGGGACCAGGAAGCGACGCCGTCTCGGGGCGAGGCGTGGCCGGGGCCGGGGGCTTGCCGTCGAACCAGTCGCGCGACGGGCGTGACCAGTACATCCAGACGGCGATCGCGAGCAGCACGGGCATGACGCCGGAGACCGGCATGGTGAGGACCAGCAGCGCGGTGGCGATCGTCAGTCCGAGCCGTGCGCCGCGGTGGCCCTGGAGCGCGAAGACCCCCAGCACGAAGGTAGCCGCAGCGAGCGCCCCCGCCGCGAGGCCGAGGACGTGGAGGGCGTCCAGGACCTGATCGACACTCACCCCGAGGCCGTTGCCGGGAGGCTCGGCCAGGACCTCCTCGATGCTCTCGCGCATGTCGCTGCTGCGCAGGTTGCCGAGCGTGTCCATCAACGTGAACACGAGGAAGACGCTGCCGAGGATGGCCAGCAGCGAGGCGGTGGTGACCTGGCGGGGCCGCTCCAGGGACGGCTTGTCAGTCATGGCTCCATTGCACCACGCATCCGGCGACACCCGCGCCCACCAGTGGGCCCTCAGACCCCGGCGGACGCCGGACGCCGTCGGGTGACCGGCCGCACGATGAGGGCCAGCGCCGTGAGCCCGACACCGCCCAGCCCCCACCACAGGGCGGCCTCGCGGGCGTCGGCCCAGGGGTCGACGGGTGCGCCGAGCGCCTCGACGTCCGTGGTCGCCTCGGGACGCTCGCGCTTGAGGCGACCGGGGAGCGGTGGGCCGGGGATCATGGGGTCGATCGTCATGCTCAGGGCTTCGTAGGGACGGATCTGCCCCCACCCCTGCACCGGGTCGGAGTAGCCGAGTCGCGGCCGGTCGGCCGAGGCGAGGATGCGGTAGACGATCTCCTCGGCCGAAGCCTTCGGGTAGAGCTCACGCAGCTGGGCGGCCAGTCCCGCCACGAACGGCGCCGCCCAGCTGGAGTAGGGGCGGTCGGCGCCCCCGACGCAGTCCCCTCGGTTGCCCAGCGACGCCACGAGCACGTCCTCTCCGGGAGCGGCCACGTCGGATCCTGCTCCGTGCACCGTGTAGGCGTCCACGACCCCGCCGGCGTTCGTCGCGGCGACCCCGATGACGTTCTCGTCGGCGGCCGGGAACCGGGAGGCGGTCAGCGCGTCGTCCTGGCTCGCGGGGGCGTGGTTGCCGGCGGAGGCGACCACCACCACGTCCTTGTCGTGCGCGTGGTCGAGCGCCTGGGTCAAGGTCTGCAGGTCGGCGTCCTCCGCGTCGGTGCTCATCGACACGTTGATCACGTCGGCCCCGTTGTCGGCGGCCCAACGGATGCCGGCTGCCATCAGCGCGGAGCTCGGCTCGCCGGTGTCGTAGTCGTCGTCGTCCCCCTCGTCTACGAAGACCTGCACCGGCAGGATCTTCGCGTCGTACGCCGTACCCACCAGTCCCGAACCGTCGATCGCGCGGGCCGCGATGACCCCGGCCACCGCGGTGCCGTGACCATAGAGGTCGCTGCGCCCGTCGGCGGCAACCCCGGGGCCGCGCACGAAGGAGGTGCCGGGGAGCACCACGTCGGGGCCGAGGTGCAGGTTGTCCACGTCCACCCCGGAGTCGACGACGGCCACGGTGACGCCCGCGCCCGTGGCCAGCCGCCAGGACTGGGGGAAGCCGAGGTTGATGATGGCCGCCGACCTCTGGTCGATGAACGGGTCGTCGGCCAGCGGACACTCGCCCTCGCCGGTCTCGGTCGCTGCGGCCGGCGCCGGGACCGCGAGCAGGGCACCGGCAGCCACGGCGGCCGCCAGCAGGACGGCTCCTCCCAACTCCGCGCCCCTCGTCACGATCACGAACCCACCTGCTGCTCCGAGACCGGCGGCTGGCCGGCTGCGCTCCGGGTCAGGGCCGGACCGTCGCGGAAGATCTTCGTCCACGGCAACGGGACCGATGGCGGCTCCACCGCGGCGTAGCCGAGGGATCCACGGGTGCTGCCGGCGTCCTCCGGGGTGCCGACCGCGTAGCGGGTGCCGGTGGAGTCGACCAGGAAGACGGTGCCCGCGCCCAGGACGCCGCCGGGGGAGGCCTGCACCAGGGCGCCACCCCCGGGCTCGATCTCGCGGGAGAAGAGCGCCGGCTCGACGGCGGGCGCGGAGTCGGTCGGTGAGGAGAGGGAGACGACGGGCAGCTCACCCTGCTCGGTGTCCAGGCGGGCGCACTCGACGTCGGGGGTGGCGTAGTCCTCGACCAGCTCCTCCGGCCACGACTCCGAGTACGGCGCCCTGGCGTCGTCGAGGTTGAGCCCGGCGACGTCGGAGTTGGCGACGTCGATGTCGAGGCGGGCCAGGTCGGCGCCGCGACCGGAGCTCGTGTAGACCGCGGCAGCGAACGGCGTGAGCGGGATGAGAGTCCCTCCCTGCCCCAACGTGTAGGGGCGCCCGTCGACGCGCAACGGGGTTCCCACACGGGTCAGGCCGGGCACTCCCGTGCCGTCCACCGATGCGCCGGCTCCGGGGACGGAGAAGGGCACCAACGGGTCCCCCACCGGGAACAGGTCGAGCCAGACACCGGTGACGCCGCGCTCCGGCTGGTCGTCCAGCCCGAGCGCGCGCAGGACCGCCGCCTGGGGCCTGGCTGCGTCCGGGAGCTGGTAGCGCTGGTTGCCGGTCACGACCCAGGAGCCCTGACGGTCGACGACTCGGAGCGCCTCGTCGGCCACCGGTGTCGAGACCGGGCTCTCGCCCACCGAGACGGCGACGCCGCCCGTGCTGTCGGTGCAGGCCGTCCAGCCGGTCTGCACGAGGCTGCCGGGGGCAGGCAGGGCGTCCGGTGCTCCCTGGATGCCGATGGTCGCCTCCGTCGGAGCCTCGGCGATGAGGTCCTCGGGGACGAAGTTGACCTTCATCTCCTCGCCGTCGCTCGCGAGCAGGAGCCGCGCGGAGGTGGTGTTGATGACGGGGTAGAGCGTGCCCTCGACCGCCACGAACCGCGATCCGCTGTCCTTGCCCACGACGAGCCCGCCGTCGTTCCAGTCCTCCGGGACGCTGGGCTTGATGAAGCCCGACACCGCGGCACCCGCCACGATGAGCAGGGCCAGCACCATCCCGCCCACGAGCGTGCGCCCGTAGCGGACCGGCTCCACCTCACGTCCACCCGGCGCTCCGCTGACGAACGCGGTCACCAGACGACGCCGGTTGAAGGAGTGGGCCTCGACGAGGTCGCGCTTGCTGGACATTCAGCCTCGGGTTCGTGACGCGGATGGGTGTGAGGTCAGTGGTCGGGGGCAGCGGTCTCCCGCTGCCCCCGCCACCATCGATCAGGTCAGTCGCGGACCTGCGCCCGCCGACGGGGGCGGAGCAGCGTGCCACCGGCGAGCAGCAGGCCGAGACCGCTGGCCACCCACAGACCGGTGTGGGCCGGCGCGCCCGTGTCCGGAAGCGTCGGTCCGGTGCTCGTGGTCGTCGTCGTCGCGGCCGGCTGGACCGACCCGCACACAGCGGCGTCCGTGCAGACCGCGTCGTCGTTGGTGCTCACCTCGCCCTGCGGGACCGCGCCGAGGCTGCTGACGTCGCCACCGGCCTCGGCGCCACCGCCCCCGGTGTCGCCGTCGCTGCTGGTCCCGTTGCCGTTGCCGCCGTTGCCGTTGTTGCCGCCGTTGCCGCCGTTGCCGCCGTTGCCGCCGTTGCCGCCGTTGCCGTTGTTGCCGCCGGTGTCACCGCCGTCACCGCCGTCACCGCCGTCACCGCCGTCACCACCGCCGTCACCACCGTCACCACCGTCACCACCGGTGTCACCACCGGTGTCACCGCCGTCACCGCCGGTGTCACCGCCGTCACCGCCGGTGTCGCCGTCGTCCTCGCAGAGGCCCTCGGGGTCGCCGGGGACGCCCAGCTCCGGGTCGCACGGCACCGGAAGCTCGCCGCCGCCGCCATCACCGCCATCACCGCCATCCCCCGGCGGGAGGTCCGGGTCCTCCTCGCCCGGGGGTCCGGGAGGGCCTTCACCGTCGCCGGGGGTGCCGCCGTTGTCCGTCTCGCCGCCGTTGTCACCGGGCAGCCCGTCGACACCCTCGCGTGCGGCGCTCTCACCGTCGGCGGCCTCGGCACCCGAGGCGCTGGTGTCGCCGGCGCCGGTCACGGCACCCTCGCTGCTGTCGGCGGTCGCGCTGTCAGCGGCGCCCGACTCGGCCGTGGTCCGCGCGGCCAGCACCGTCGCCTTCGGCGTGCAGAGCCGTGGGTCGTTCGGCAGCTCGTCGGCATCCTTGCAGAGGTCCTTCGGCGTGCACGCCTGCTCGAAGGCGGCGTCGCACTCGGCGATCGACCGCATCCGTGCCGAGGCGGTCCTGGTGACCGTGCTCGTTCTCGTCGCGGTGGTGCCGGTGCCGGCCTCCGCCGACGCCGCCTCGGTCTCGTCGCCGGGCGCACCGGCCTGGCCGGTGACCTCCTCGGCGAGGGACGGGGAGGCGAACCCGATCAGCAGCACCCCGGTCACCAGGCTCGCCGCGCCCAGTCTGCGACCAGATCTCATGGTGTCTCCTCTTTCTCTCATGCGTGGGAATCGTGGACGTCGGGGCGTCGTCGCCCCGGACGGGTGGGTGGTGTCACCGCTCATCGCTCACACCGCTCCGACCACGCCGATGGCGAAGACGAGAAGGGGCAGGAGCGAGACCAGCGCGACGAGCTCGGCCACGTCGCCGAGACGCCCGCGGCGCACCGAGGGGGGCATCGGGACCAACGTGCTGACCAGCAGGACCGCCGCAGCCGCCGCGAGCACGAGGGCGAGTCCCACGTGCCAGGACGGTTGCAGCAGCAGCGCCGCGGCGGCGGTGGCCACGAGGCCCGCCACGCCGCAGACGAGGCCGACGGCGACCTCGCTGCCGACGCGGTACTGCCGGGTGCGCAGCATCAGCGCCACGCTGGACATCACGACGACGAGGGCGCCGGTGACGTCGAGGCCCACCGCAAGGGGGCTGACGAGCACCAGCAGGATGCCGACGGTCGCGGTGACCGCCAGCAGCACCTCGTGCCCCATCCGGGCCCCGGCTCGCACCGCGTCGGGGTCGATGTCCGCGGGTTCGGCGGTCAGGTCGGCGTGGCTGTGGGCCTGCTCGACGTTCGTGCCGGTCGAGCCCAGCGCGAACCAGGGCAGGGCGCTCCCGGTGAGCACGACCACCACCAGTGCGACGACGTACACGTTCGCAGGAGCCAGGTCGGTCGCGTCGGCCAGCCCGCTGCCCGCGGCCAGCACCGCACCGACGACCGTCGCCGGGAGCATCAGCGGACGCCGCTCGACGAGACCGAAGAACGAGATCAGTCCGACCAGCAGGGCGCCGCCACCCGCTGCGGCGAGCGGCAGCTCGAGCACCGGCCCGGAATCGACGACGGCGAGGCCGGCGATCGCCGCGTAGAAGACGCTCGTCCACGCCAGCACCAGCGCCGCGGTGTGCTCGGCGCGCACCCGCGCCAGGGTCAGGGCGGCAGCCAGGAGCAGCAGCGAACCCACCCCGGCAGCGGCCCCGGCCACGGGGTCGGGACGCTGCAGGGCGAGGGCGAGGCCGCCCAGACCGAGCAGGAGCGCGCCGGCCGACAACGCCGTACGCCGTCCCGAGGCCGGGTCCCACGGCTGGAGGTCGCCCTCCACCGCGTCGGCCATCGCCTCGACGATGTCGTCGTACACCCGCGGCGGACGCTGGTCGGCACCCACGACGACGCTCAGGACGGCGCCGTCCTCGATTCCCTGGAGGGTCAGTCCGGCCTCGCCGGAGAGCCGCCGGCCGCCGGCCGCGTGCAGCTCGTAGCCGGCGTACGCCGTCGCGGGGTCGAGCACGCCGACGGTGCGACACAGCTCGGGGAGCAGCTCCGCCACCGGCAGCGTGGCCGGGAGCACCAGGTCGGCGCGACGTCCGCCGCCCACGACGGTGACCCGGACGAGGCTGGCGCCGGGCGCCGCCGTCGGGGTCGGCTCCTCCACGGTCCGGGTCATCGGATCACGTCCGGTCCGAGCTCGTCGTCGTCGATCCAGGCGTCCTCGTCGGCCAGCAGCATCGAACGACGGCGACCGTCCTCGTCCTCGAGGGCCCCCTGGCCGCCGCGACCACCGGTACCGCCGGCTCCGGCGGCTCCGGCGGCTCCGGCGGCTCCACGGGCCGCGCCACCGCGACCGCCGGAGGTCGTCGCGGGCGCACCCACGGCGCCGCGTCCGCCTGCCGCTCCGGCCGCGCCGCCGCGCCCACCGGCCGTGCCTGCGCTCCCGGCTCGTGCGCCGCCAGCCGTTCCCGTGCCCGCACCTGTGGAGCTGGCGGGGACCATGGTGCCGCCGCGCGCGCCCGCGGTGCCGCTGGTGCCGCTGGCGCCGCTGGTGCCGCTGGTGCCGGTGCTGGGCCGGTGCTCGCACGGGCGCTCGTCGTGGTGCTCGTGCCTGCGACGGGAACGGCGCCGCTTCGTCCGACCGTGCCGACGACCCCGGATCGCGCGGTCGCCCCGATCGTGCCGCCACGGCCGGCCGCCGAGCTGCTGCTCGTGCCGGCGACAGCGGTCGAGCTGAGCGCTCCCGCGCGGGCCCCGAGCAGGCCGCGGCTCCCACCCTTCAGCACGCCGAGCGCGCCTGCGCCCGCCGCGACGCCGCCCAGGCCCATGCCCGGCGAGCCGCCCGTGCCGTCGATCGCCGACGCGCCGCCCGTGGTCACCCCGGAGCCGAGACCCGAGGCTCCACCGAGGTCGGTCGTGCCGCCGAGCTGGCCGTCGGCGGTGACGCCGCTCGGGACGGACGTCGAGCCGATCGGCGTGGCGTTCGCGCCGTTCGCGCCGTTGGTGCTCGCGCCGAGGACCAGCACGCCGTCAGAGCCACCGCGACCGCCTCCGCCCGTGACCGGAGCCGCAGCCGCTCGCACGCCCGACGCGGTGGAGTAGGAGCCCACGGGTCCGGAGTACGTCGACGACGAGCCGGAGCTGCCACCGGTGCCACCGGTGCCACCGGTGCCACCACCGCCGCCGCCGGTACCGCCGCCACCGCCGCCGCTACCCTCGCGCTGCGAGGCCGCGGAGATCTCGCCGTTCACGCTCTCCATGCTCGAGGTCATCTCGTTGTAGGCCTCCTGCGCCGCAGCCTCCCGGGCGTCCGCCGCCTGGTTGCGCTGCGCGTTCAGCTTGATGTAGCGGACCTCCTGGTCCACCGGCGCGTCTGCATCGGGCGCCGTCGGCGCCGGTGGGACCGGAGGCAGGTTGGCGTAGGCCGACTTCGCAGTCCGGAGCGTGGACGCGGCGTTCGTCAGCGCCGCCGACGCCTCGGCCATGCGGGTGCTGAACTCCTGCGTCTTGCCGGCGAGGCCGTCGAAGGCCGTCGTCGCCGCGGTCGCGTCGCGTCCTCGCCAGTCGGCCGCGATGGCCGTGCTGGCGGAACGGAGCGCCTCGCTGACGTCGCTCAGGCCGGTCGAGGCCTTCTGCCACGCGGCTGCAGCGTCGTCGATCTGACCCGGCTCGGCCGACTCGACCTTGGCGAGCTTCTGCTCGTGCGGTCCTGCCATGTCCCTGACTCCCCTCGTGTCCTACTCGTTCGTCCTGGTGGCGCCGGTCGCGCTGCTCGACCCGCCGCCGCGTCGTGCCAGCACGACTCCCCCCGCGGCCAGCAGCACGGCGAGCCCGCCACCCAGCAGCCACGGCAGCGCCGAGGCGCCACCGCCGTCGGGCGCACGGTCGGGTGTGCCGGTGGCTTCGGAGGTGGCCTCGGCCGTGGTCTGGCCGTCGTCCTCGCTGCGCGCCCCCGCATCGGCTTCCTCGTCGCCGGACGCGTCGTAGGTCGACATCGGGAACCTCTCGACCACCCGCTGGGGGTTGCCCATCATGAGCGGGTTCTCGTCCGGCCATCCGGTGGGATCGTTCGCCAGCATGTTGCGCAACGAGACGACACCGAAGCCGAGCTCGTCCGAGTACGCGAACTTCTCCGGGTCGGTGTCGAAGTGGATGAGGTGCTGGATCAGCTGGTTGCCGGTCGCCTCGGGGTACTTCGAGCGCACCAGAGCGAGCGCACCCGAGACGATCGCGGTCGCCGGCGAGGTGCCGTCCTGAGGCTCCCCGGAGACGAGGCGATCGCCCTTCCAGGTGAAGCCGGGCACGCCGACGCCCGGGGCCGAGATGGTCGGGTAGCCGCGGTACTTGCCGAGGCTGCGGTAGGGCAGCGGGTTGGCGTCCCAGGGCGCTGCCTGCTCGTCCAGCGCGAGCACCGCGACCCAGCCGGCGTGGGCCGCCGGGAAGTCCATCATCGACTTGTTGACGGAGTCGTTGTAGTCGCCGGCGGACGCGACGGCGACACCCCCCGCCTCCTCGACGACGTCTTGGAAGTCGTCCCACCCGATGGCGAGGTTGCCCACCGACAGGCTGAGGATCGGACCGCCCTCGATGTCGGCCACGAGGTCCTCGAGGAACGGGATCGCCAGGCTCTTGCACGCGACGCCCTCCACGCTGGGGTCGATGTCCAGGCTGAAGTACGTCAGGTCGGCCTCGGGGGCGATGCCGGCGATCCCGGGGCCACCGGCGCCCTCGCCGGTGCCCTTGATGAGGGCCGCCATCCAGGTCGCGTGCTCGGCGTCAGGCACCGAGACGGACTCCAGGGGCCGGTCGTCGCAGCCCGTCGTCAGCTCGATGCCGGCGTCCTTCAGCTCCGGCACAGAGGTGTCGATGGACCCGTCGACCAGGAGGACGCTGGCACCCTCTCCGCGGGTCTCCTGGTGCGCCTCCGCCACCACGAGGGCGTCGTACCACCAGCCCGAACCCGCGCCGTCCGCGCCGTCCGCAGCGGTGGCCGGCGTCGGGGTCACCAGGAGGAGACCGGCCGCCGCCGTCGCGCACGCCAGCACACCCGCCCCGGCGCGCACAGCGCGACGGGTCGGCGGCGTCGAGGTCGACGTGGGGGGCACGGGGCTCACCACGTCACGGGGCTCGGGCGGCGTCGCCGTCGAAGGACGGGGTTGCGTCGGTGGTCCCGGGCGAGCTGTCGGCGTCGTAGCCCGTGGAGGAGGCTGCGTCGGTGTTCCCCGTCGTCGCCGTGTCGCCGCCCTCAGGACGCTCGCTGCCAGGAGGCTGCCCGGAGCCCTCACGCTGTGCGGCGGCGGAGGTCGGGTCACCGAGCTCCTCGCGGTGCTCGGCGCCCGCGTTGTCGAAGTTCCGCTCGGCCTGCGACTGGTAGCCGCTCATGGACTCGTTGACGCCGCTGAGAGCGCCCTGGCCCGCGCGCTGGGCGTCGGTCGCCGACTGCTCGTCGGTGGCCTCGTGGGCGTTGCAGCTGGCCTCGATGTTGGCCGCGAACGTCTGGAGATCGGCGATGACACCGTCGATGGTGTCCATGAACACCTGGTGCGCGGCCTGGTGCTGCTGGCCCACGGTCTGCGCGATCGGCACCTGGCTGAACGCGGACGGGGGCAGGCTCAGGGCACGGAAGTCGCTGGACTGCGAGGTGGCGTTGTCCTGCATCGCGGACATGTTGTCGCGCGCGATGCGGCGGATCGTCTCGATCGTGATCTCGATCTGTCCCGAGACCGCGCCGGCCGGGACGTCGGCGCCGCCACCGCCGCCGGAATCTGCGTTCACCATGCCTGTGGCCCCCGATCTCCCCGTCGTGAGTGCTGCTCAGCTCGTCTGCTGGTCGGGCCCCTGGTCCTCCCGGGCCCCCGGACGCCGCTGGCGGGTCGGGACGACGGAGGTCGTCCCGACCCGCGCGGCAGGTCGTGCGTGGTGCAGCGGGCGCGCGCCTCCCGGCCCGCCACCCGATCGGGACTCAGCCCCAGCGTGCGGTGTTCTGGCTCTCGGTGGCCTGGTAGTCGCTGTTGGACGACGTGACCGCCGTGCCGATCTCGGTCAGCAGCGCTTTCATGTCGGCCATGGCCGAGTCCCACTTGGACTTGGCGACCTGGTACGAGTTCGAGGCCTCGCCGGTCCAGTCCGAGCGCAGCGGCGCCAGCTCGGACTCGAGGGCGTCGAGACGACCTTCGATCTGGTTGGCCTGCGCCTGGATGTCAGCCGCTGCCGCGTCGAGGCTGCCGAAGTTGACCTTCAGCTCTCCTGCTCCACTCATGTTCTGTTTCCCCTCGTGCGTGTGTGAAGAGTCGGGTGAGTCTCGCAGCTGGTCAGCCGAGGCGGCCGGACAGCTTCGAGAAGGTCGAGGACTGGGTCTCGTCGCTGGCGTTGTAGACCTGCTCGGACGATCGCAGGTTCGCCTCGAACTCGTTGAGCGCGGACGTGATCTTGCGGGCGTCCTCGTCCCAGCGCGTCATCACCTGCTGGAAGGCGCTCGAGCCCGCGCCGCGCCACTGGGCGCCGATGCCGGCGAGCTTGCCGCGCAGGCTGCTCAGCTGCTGGTCCAGGTCGCCGCGCGCCGACGAGACCATCTGAGCGCCCTTGGTGAGCGACTGATCCTGCTTTGAAACCTCTCCAGCCATGTGGCCAGCCTCCTTGTCGATCCCCCGCCGCGGCGCGCTGTCGGTGCCACGATCGAGACTTGTCACCAGCCGGTCGGCAGGCAACTCGTGTTTCTCTGTCAGTTAACCCCGAAATCCTCTCCAGGACGGCGGTTTGACCCTGGACCGAGGGTCCCGATCCGGACAAAATGACAATGCCGCACCTCCTAGGTTCCCGCGCTCACGGCGGCCGAAACGCACCCGGGACCGTTGACGCGTCATCCGTCGCATGGGGTCAGGACACCAGCGACCGCACGGCGCCGAAGATGCCCGCGGCCAACGGGACCGCCGCCACCACGAGGACCACGGCGAGCGCCTCGCACACGTCGGCCAGCCGGGCCCACCACACCGAGCGCCAGCCCTGCCCCAGCGCCAGGCCCACCGAGACGGTGAGCGCGCCCAGCGCGGTCGCGCCGGCGAAGATCCACCAGGCGGCACGCGGATCACCGACGTCGAGCAGCACCAGCCCGGTCCAGGCTGCGACGACACCGGCGCTCAGGCGGAGCGCGAGGCGCGGCACGCGGGCGCGGACCGAGCGCGCCACCAGCGAGAGGGCCGCCGCCCCCAGCAGCACCAGGGCGACGCGGGACACCCCGAGCAGGTCCAGGTCGACGTCGCGAACCAGGAGCGCCCCACCGACGACGACCACGGCACTGATGACCACCGTGCCCGACGTCATCAGCCGCTGGCCCCGGCGGACCACGGCCGCCACCCCGTCGGCGCGCACGATGACGCGCTTGCGTCGGCTGCCGCGAGGTTGCTCGCGCGCCGACCACGCCGTGTTCTGCAGGCGGTCGAGGTCGAGCAGCGCCTCGTCCGGGACATCCACGACGAGGTACGGCAGCAGCCGAGCCGCCACCACCGCGGCGCCGTACGCGAGGGCGAGCAGGGAGAGGACCGAGGACCCGAGCAGGAGCAGGAGCAGCGTCAGCCCGCTCAGCGTGGCGCCCACCACGAGCGCGACGTCGGTCAGCTCCTCCTCCTCCTGGCTCAGCCAGGCGCGGGCGACAGCCGCGGCGCCGGTGGCGCAGAGCGCCGCCACCGCCAAGCCGAGCAGCAACCCGCCGGTCTCGTCGGAGTACCCGGCGGTGAACCCCGCCGCAGCAGCGAAGGCGGGGCTGGCGGCCGCCCGCAACCGTCCCCCGATCTGCGAGGTCCTCACGGGGAACGCCGTGGCCAGCGCCGCGACGACGAAGAAGACGGCACAGCCCAGGCGCTGGGACATCGAGCCCTGGACCGCGACCACTGCGGCCGACCCCACGGCGCAGACGGCGCCCAGGCCGAGCGTCGCGCCGGACGTCACGCCCGTACGACGTGCGCGTCGCGCCGCGTCCGCGCCCGGCCGGTCCGCATCGGCAACGGCGTCGGCCGCGGAGGCGGACCCACGGGTGGGCCCACCGGTGGGCTCGGCAGGTCGGTGACGTTCGCGCGCGGTCGTGGAGCGTCCCGCGCGTCCTCCGGCTCCGCCCGCGGCAGCACCCGCGGTCGTCCGGACCACGGCCCGGTCCAGACGGGGCCCCGCGACGCCCACGGCCTCCGCACCCCGGGCAGTCGGGGTCGCGGCTCCGTCGGCGACGATCAGCACGTCGCCATGATCGACGCCGAGCTGCTGCAGCTCGAGGTCGGGGTCGAGGGGACGTCCCGAGGCCGTGACGAGGCCCGCCCCCGCCGGTCGGTGGCAGCCGCGGTACGCGGCGTACTCGTCGGTCAGCTCGCCCGCCGTCATCCACCAGGGGACGACCAGGTCCGCCGGCCCGTCCGGCCCGACCACCGTCACCCGGACCGAGGACCGTGCCACCGCTCGGGCATCGGCGCTCACCTCGCCCTCCCGTCCCTCACTCGTCCGCCTTCGTCGATCCGTCGGCCCGCGCGGGCCGTCCACCACCCGCGTCCGCCCGCGTCCCCCGCACCGTCCGATGGGACGAAGCGGGCGCAGGTGTCAGGTTTGCGCCCTACCATCGTGCACGAACCTGGAGTCCACTGTGTCCGGGTTGCGAAGAGTCGGCACGATGCGCCCCGCATCCGCCGGGACGGCCCTGGTTCCCGTGCGGTCACGGCCCACGTCCTACGGGAGGTCCACGCTTGTCCACCACGCTCGGCCACGGCAGCCGGCTCGACCCGCCGACGATGCCTGACGGGGAGCTGGTGCTGCAGGCCCCACCCGAGCTGGCCCCCCACGAGGGGGCCGGAGGTGCCTTGATGATGGCGCTGCCGATGCTCGGCAGCGTCGGCTCGATCGTCTTCATCTCCGCGGCTCAACCGGGGGGCAAGAGCATGATCGCCGCCGGCATGTTCCTCATCGCGACGCTGGGCTTCATCGGTGTGCAGATCGACCGCCAGCGCAAGCAGCGCAGCGCCAAGATCGGCGGCGCCCGTCGCGAGTACCTGCAGTACCTCGCGGGCGTCCGCAAGGTCGTCCGCGAGGCGGCCGACCAGCAGCGCAGCACGCTGCTGTGGCACCACCCCGCGCCCGCCGCGCTCCCCGCCCTCGCCGAGGAGCGCCAGCGTCTGTGGGAGCGCGGGCCGGACCACGAGGACTTCCTGCTCACGCGCTACGGCCGCAGCCCCCAGGCCCTCGCCCTGCGCCTCGTGCCGCCGGAGACGGCCCCGGTCGAGCAGCTGGACCCCGTCGCCGCCTCGGCCCTGCACCGGCTGCTCGTCGTGCACCGCAACCAGCCCGACCTGCCCGCGAAGGTCGACATGCGGGCCTTCAGCCGCATCGAGGTGACCGGCGACGAGGGACCGGCGCGCGGGCTGGCCCGCGCCATGATCTGCTCCGCAGCCGCCGCGCACCGGCCCGACGAGATGATCGTCGCGGTGCTGACCAGCGACCAGAGCGTCGCCGCGTGGGAGTGGGTCAAGTGGCTGCCCCACGCCCAGAGCACCGAGGACGCCGACGCCATCGGCCCCAGCCGCATGGTCTGCGACAGCCTGGACGACCTCGCCGCGATGCTCCCCCAGGACCTGGTGGACCGACCCCGCTTCGGCGCGGCCGGAGCGGCGGCGACCCCCCACCTGCTGCTCGTCGTGGACGGCGGCTCCCTGCCCCCAGGCAACCACCTGATCCCCGACGAGGGCGTCCACGGCGTCACCGTGCTCGACCTCCCCGAGCAGTGGGGCGAGCTCTCCGACCCCACCCGGCTCCGCCTGCACCTCGAGGGGGAGGCGAGCGAGGACGGCACCGTCCCGCTCACCGGCATCCAGGTCTACCGCGACCCCTTCCGCGCCCTCGGCGACCAGATGGACCTCGCCACCGCCGAGGCCTTCGCCCGCCGGCTGGCCCCCCTCCACACCGTCCAGGGGCCGGCCCGCGAGGACTCGCTCAGCCGAGCCCCCGAGCTGCCCGACCTGCTCGGCCTGGCCGACGTGCGCACCTTCGACCTCGCCGCGGCGTGGCAGACCCGGCCCCAGCGCGACCGGCTCCGGGTGCCTGTCGGCATCGGCGACAGCGGCGGCCCGGTCCTGCTCGACATCAAGGAGTCCGCCCAGCAGGGCATGGGGCCGCACGGACTGGTGATCGGCGCGACCGGCTCCGGGAAGTCGGAGTTCCTCCGCACCCTGGTGCTGGGACTCGCCATGACTCACTCCAGCGAGATCCTCAACATGGTCCTCGTCGACTTCAAGGGCGGCGCGACCTTCGCCGGGCTCTCCGAGCTCCCGCACGTCTCGGCCGTCATCACCAACCTCGAGAACGAGCTGACCCTCGTCGACCGCATGCAGGACGCCCTGTCGGGCGAGATGGTGCGCCGCCAGGAGCTGCTGCGCGTCTCGGGCAACTACGCCTCGCTCAAGGACTACGAGAAGGCCCGCACCAGCGGCGAGGCCGAGCTCGACCCGCTGCCGAGCCTCTTCATCGTCGTCGACGAGTTCTCCGAGATGCTCTCGGCCAAGCCCGAGTTCATCGACCTGTTCGTGGCCGTCGGCCGTCTCGGCCGCTCGCTCGGCATCCACCTTCTGCTGGCCTCGCAACGTCTCGAGGAGGGCCGTCTGCGTGGCCTCGAGAGCCACCTGTCCTACCGCATCGGTCTGCGCACGTTCTCGGCGTCGGAGTCCCGGGCGGTGCTGGGTGTCCCCGACGCCTACGAGCTGCCCTCGGTGCCGGGACTGGGCTACCTCAAGCCCGACCAGTCCACGCTGATGAAGTTCAAGGCCGCGTACGTGTCCGGCCCGCCGCCGCGCGTCGGCCGGGGCGCGGTCAGCCGCTCCTCGGGCGGGCTCCAGACCGTCATGCCCTTCTCCCTCGGTCACGTCCTCGCCCCGCACCACGACGAGCCCGAGGACCAGGTCGTCGAGGTCCGCAGCGGGTCGGAGGAGGCGGTCGACCACCGCTCCCTGCTCGACATCGCCGTGGACCGCATGGAGGGCCACGGCCCGGGTGCGCACAAGGTGTGGCTCCCACCGCTCGACGTGCCCGACACCCTGGACGAGCTCATGGCAGACCTCACCGAGGACCCCGAGCTCGGCCTCGTCTCGCCGTCGTGGCGCGGTCGCGGCGGGCTCGTCGTACCCCTGGGAACGGTGGACCGTCCGCGCGAGCAGCGCCGCGACACCTTGACGGTGAACCTCACCGGCGCCGGTGGCCACGTCGCCGTCGTCGGCGGTCCGCGCAGCGGGAAGAGCACGCTGCTGCGCACGGTGCTGACCAGCCTCGCGCTGACCACCACCCCGGCCGAGACCCAGTTCTACGTCCTGGACTTCGGCGGCGGCACGTTCGCGCCGTTGATCGACCTCCCGCACGTCGCCGGTGTCGCCACGCGTTCCGAGCCCGACGTCGTGCGACGCATCTACGCCGAGGTGCTGGGCGTCGTCGACAAGCGCGAGCGCTACTTCCGCTCCCAGGGCATCGACTCGATCGAGACCTACCGCTCGCGGCGGGCCCAGGGCCGCGCCGACGACGGGTACGGCGACGTCTTCTTGTTCGTCGACGGCTGGAGCACGCTGCGATCGGACTTCGACGAGCTCGAGATGGCGCTGCAGTCGTTGGCCCAGCGCGGCCTGACCTTCGGGCTGCACATCGTGGCCGGCGCCGCCCGCTGGGCCGACTTCCGGGCGGCCACCCGCGACGTCCTCGGCACCCGGCTCGAGCTGCGCCTCGGCGACCCGATGGACTCCGAGATCGACCGCAAGATCGCGCAGCTGGTGCCTGTCGGGCGGCCCGGGCGTGGCCTGGTCCCGGCCAAGCTGCACTTCCTGGCCGCGCTGCCCCGCATCGACGGGCAGCCGGACGGCGACACCACCGGCGTCGGCGTCGAGGACCTCGTGGAGCGCTCCCGCAAGGCGTGGCGCGGCGAGCAGGGGCCGAAGCTGCGGCTGCTGCCCGAGAGGATCGCGCTCGAGCAGGTCCGCGAGCAGGTCGGCCGTCAGCGCGACCTCACCACCGACCGCCGCCTCTACCTCGCCATCGACGAGAGGGACCTGGCCCCGGTCGGTCTCGACGTCGAGCGCGAGCCGCACCTGCTGACCTTCGGCGACAGCCGCTCGGGCAAGAGCGCACTGCTGCGGGCCTACCTGTCCGAGGTCATGCGGACGCGGACCTCCGAGGAGGCCCAGGTGGTGGTGGTCGACTACCGCCGGTCGCTGCTGGGCGAGGTGCCCGAGGACTACGCCCTGCACTACCTCACCAGCGCCACCCAGGCCCAGCCGGCGATCGCCGAGCTCGCGCAGTACCTCGAGGGCCGGCTGCCCGGCCCCGACGTGACGCCCGAGCAGCTGCGCAACCGCTCGTGGTGGACCGGCGCCGAGGTGTTCGTGGTCATCGACGACTACGACCTGGTCTCCACCCAGTCCAGCTCGCCCATGGCGCCGCTGGTGCCGCTGCTGGCCCAGGCCCGTGACGTCGGTCTGCACCTGGCGGTGGCCCGTCGCTCCGGGGGTGCGGCGCGTGCCCTCTACGAACCCGTCATCCAGTCGCTGCGCGACCTCGCGATGCCCGGGCTGCTGCTGTCCGGCAGCCCCGACGAGGGTCCGCTGATCGGTACGACGAAGCCGCGGCCGGGGGTGTCGGGTCGCGGCCAGCTGATCACGCGCGACCGGGGCGTCGAGGTCGTCCAGACGGTCTGGACCGAGGCCTCGATCTGAGCGCCGTACGTCGGTCACGACGTCAGCACGGCCATAGGGCTCCTCGACAGTCCCCACGTCGTGGACGACGCCAGGACGCTCCAGGGGGCCCATCGACAATCCCCACGTCGGTAACGACGTCAGGACGGCCGCCGTAGGTCGGTAACGACGTCAGGACGGTCGCCGTAGGTCGGTAACGACGTCAGGACGCTCCAGGGGCGCCCATCGACAGTCCGCACGTCGTCAACGACGCCAGGACGGCCGTCGCACGTCGGTAACGACGCCAGGACGGTCGTCGTACGTCGGAAGCGACGTGAGGCCGTCGGTCACGGTGGGGTCAGCGGACCTCAGACGAGACCAGGTGGCCGAAGGCGATCATCCGGGTGTCGGTGTGGAAAAGCTCGGCGCACGTCGTGAGCGTGAGGAGCCGATCCTCCTGCGGTGACGGCCCGACCCCGCCGGTGGGGTTGACCGGGGCCGGGTCGACGACCCAGACGTTCTCGAAGCCGATGACGAGGTCCTCGGGGTCGGTGTCCATCACGTAGGTGTGGACGGCGTCGCGGGTGGTGACCACCACCTCGTCGCCGGGTCGCAGCTCCGGCATCCTCCGCAACGGCTCGCCGTGGGTGACGCGGTGGGCGGCCAGGGCGTAGTTGCCGCGCTCCCCCGGGTCGGCGGCGCCCTCGAAGTGGCCGAACCCCTCGGCCAGGACGTCGTCGCCCACCCCGGTCTGCACCGGCATCACGTAGTCGTCGCCGAAGCGCGGGACCTGGATGAGCGCCTCGGCAGCCCCCACCTCCAGCGGCGCCTCGGGCTCCTCGCCGGTCCCCTGGGCCTCCCACGCCTCCTCGGTGCGTTGCACCAGCGCCTGCTGGGCCTGACGGGAGACGAGGTCGGTGCCGTAGTACTGCCAGCCCACCCAGCCCAGCACCCCGAGACCGGACGCCACGAGCACCAGCCCGAGGACGGTGCGCAGGCTCGACGGCACCCAGCGGCGACGCCGGGGCCGGCGCGGCTGCTCGCGCGTCGCCGGGTCGGCGGTGCGGGGCTCGTCGGGCGGGGACACCGGCGGCGCGCTCGGCGCGGCCGGCTCGTCGTTCCCCACGTCCCTCACGCCCCGATCATCCCCGGTCGCACGAGCCGTCCCCTCGACGGGCCCGATCCGACGGCGGGTCAGCAGCAGCCCCCCGAGGAGCACGGCGAGCAGCAGCGTCAGGATCGGCCGGGCACGGGACATGCTCCGATGATGAGCGAGCCGTCGAGCGTGCACCGGCGATTCGGCCCGATCCGGGAGCGCGCGCAGGGCGGCGCACCCACGGACGGCCTCCGCTCAGCCGGTGGGCGTCGAGAGCGCGAGCGTGTCGGTGCCGGCGTCGAGGTCGACGCGCACCGTGCTGCCGTCGAGCACCGCCCCGGAGAGCAGCATCCGCGCCAGAGGATCGCCGATCGCGCTCTGCACGAGCCGGCGCAGCGGCCGCGCGCCGTACGCCGGGTCGTAGCCGGTCCGGCCGAGCCACTCCCGCGCCTCGGGGGTGACGTCGAGGCCGATCCGGCGCACCTGCAGCCGCGTGGCCAGCAGCTCCACCTGGAGCTCGACGATGTGGGTCAGCTCGTCGCGGGTCAGCGCGTCGAACATCACGACCTCGTCGAGGCGGTTGAGGAACTCCGGCTTGAACGCCTGCCGCACCACGGACATGACCTGCTCCCGCTTCACCTCGGGCGCCGTCCCCGGGTCCACGAGGTACGCCGAGCCCAGGTTCGAGGTCAAGATCAGCACCACGTTGCGGAAGTCGACCGTGCGACCCTGTCCGTCCGTGAGCCGGCCGTCGTCGAGCACCTGCAGCAGGATGTCGAAGACCTCGGGGTGGGCCTTCTCGACCTCGTCGAGCAGCACCACCGAGTAGGGCCGGCGCCGCACCGCCTCGGTCAGCTGACCGCCCTCCTCGTAGCCGACGTAGCCGGGGGGCGCCCCGACCAGCCGGGCCACGGAGTGCTTCTCGGAGTACTCGCTCATGTCGATGCGCACGATCGCCCGGTCGTCGTCGAAGAGGAAGTCCGCCAGCGCCTTCGCCAGCTCGGTCTTGCCGACGCCGGTCGGGCCGAGGAACAGGAACGACCCGGTGGGTCGGTCGGGGTCGGCGATGCCGGCCCGGGAGCGGCGTACGGCGTCGGAGACGGCTGTGACCGCCGCCCGCTGCCCGATCAGCCGCTCGCCGATGACCTCCTCCATGCGCAGCAGCTTGGCGGTCTCGCCCTCGAGCAGCCGGCCGGTCGGGATGCCGGTCCAGGCCTCGACG
Source organism: uncultured Actinomycetota bacterium (assembly GCA_963762755.1). Classification (GTDB taxonomy): domain Bacteria; phylum Actinomycetota; class Actinomycetes; order Propionibacteriales; family Nocardioidaceae; genus Marmoricola_A. The sequence continues at coordinate 87,345 of CAVXMH010000024.1, forward strand.
ACGTCGGCGATCTCCTCGGGACCGACCTCCTCGTGCACCATCGGCTCGGCCTCGTCGTCCCCGTCGGACCCTGCGTGCTCCACCTCGGCGATCCGCTTCTCCAGCGCGGGGATCTCGCCGTACCGGATGCGGCTGGCGCCCTCGAGGTCGCCCTCGCGGACGAGCCGCTCGTAGGTCGAGCGCAGCTCGTCGCGCTGCTTGCGCAGCTCTCCCGCGCCCTCCAGCCCGGCCTTCTCGCGCTCCCACCGCAGCTCCATGACGCGGAGGTCCTCCTGTCGGTCGGCGAGGTCCGCGCGCAGCCGTTGCAGCCGGTCCTTCGAGGCGTGGTCGGACTCGCGGGCCAGCGCCAGCTCCTCCATGAGCATCCGGTCCACGGCGCGGCGCAGCTGGTCGAGCTCCACCGGCGAGGACTCGATCTCCATCCGCAGCCGCGAGCCCGCCTCGTCGACGAGGTCGATGGCCTTGTCGGGCAGGTTGCGTCCGGTGATGTAGCGGTCGGAGAGCATGGCGGCGGCGACCAGCGCGGCGTCGGTGATCTTCACGCCGTGGTGCGCCTCGTACTTCTCCTGCAGGCCCCGCAGGATGGCCACGGTGTCCTCCACCGACGGCTCGCCCACGAACACCTGCTGGAAGCGGCGCTCGAGGGCGGGGTCCTTCTCGATGCGCTCGCGGTACTCGTCCAGCGTGGTTGCGCCGATCATCCGCAGCTCACCGCGCGCCAGCATCGGCTTGAGCATGTTGCCGGCGTCCATGGCCGAGTCGCCACCGGCGCCGGCCCCGACCACGGTGTGGAGCTCGTCGATGAAGGTGATGACCTGCCCGGCCGACTCCTTGATCTCGTTGAGGACGGCCTTGAGCCGCTCCTCGAACTCGCCGCGGTACTTCGCCCCGGCGATCATCGCGCTCAGGTCGAGCGAGAGCAGGCGACGTCCCTTGAGCGAGTCCGGCACGTCGCCGTCGACGATGCGCTGGGCCAGACCCTCGACGACGGCGGTCTTGCCGACGCCGGGCTCACCGATGAGGACGGGGTTGTTCTTGGTGCGCCGGGACAGGACCTGCACGACGCGCCGGATCTCCTCGTCGCGGCCGATGACGGGGTCGATGAGTCCGTCGTTGGCACGCGCGGTGAGGTCGACGGCGTACTTCTCGAGCGCCTCGTAGGTGCCCTCGGGCTCGGGGCTGGTGACGCGGCCCGGGCGGACCCGCGGGAGCGCGCCCCGCAGCGCGTCGGGGGTCGCCTTGGCCTCGACCAGGAGGGTGCGGGCGGGCGACTCGACCGTCGCCAGGGCGATCAGCAGGTGCTCGGCGGCGGCGTACTCGTCGGTGAGCTCGGCGGCGACCGTCTGGGCGGTGGTGAGGACCTGCAGCACCGCACGGGCGTACGACGGCCCACTGACCGTCGAGCCGGACGCGGCCGGGAGCCGGGCGACCTGGGCCTTCGTGCCGGCCTCGACCGCGGCGGCGTCGACCCCGGCGCCGGCGAGGAGGGGGCGGGTCAGGTTGTCCGGCTGGGCGAGCAGGGCGGCCAGGAGGTGCACGGCCTCGACCTGGGTGTTGCCGGCGGTGGACGCCCCGGAGATCGCGGCCGCGATGGCCTCCTGGGTGCGGGTGGTGAACTTCGAGCTGTCCATCATCGTGTCCTTCGTGCGTCGGTTCGTGGGGGAGTCCGGGGTCGTCCCGACTCCTCAGTCAGTGCAACCACGGCAAAGTTGAGTCTGTTCCACTCAACCCTCTATTTCCCGCGAAACGCGTGAGCACGAGCCGGGACGCCCTAGGTTTGGACCGACAATCAGATCCCGGGAAGGGCTCGTGGGCGAGGCAACACCTACATCGACGTGGTTCCGACGCCTCGGGCGACCCGAGGTCCTCGGCCTCGCCGTGCTCGTCCTGCTGGCCGCGGAGGTCGTCTTCGGACAGATGGCCGTCCGCTTCGCCCCCCCGGGCAGCTCGGTGGCGGCGTATTGGCCCAACTCCGGCATCTCCGTCGTCCTGCTGATCCTCACCCCGCGGCGCTGGCGCCCGGCCACGCTGGGCGGGATCGTGGTCGTCACGGTGCTCGCGAACCTGCTCGGCGGTCGCGAGCTGCAGGTCGCGGCCGGCTACGCGCTGGCCAACGCCGCCGAGGCCGGGCTCGCCTTCTGGCTGCTCGCCCAGTCGCGCAGCGAGCCGCCGGCCACCGGCTCGGGGCCGCAGGGCCCGACGCTGGACCGCACCGTCGACCCGTCCGACGACGACCGGCCCCGGCTGGAGTCGGTCGAGGACTTCATCCGGCTCTTCGTCGCCTGCGCCTTCGCCTCCGCCCTCGGCGCGGTGCTGGCCGGCGCCACCATCGGCCTGCTCCTGGGCGGGGACGCGCTGGTCACGGGCCGCGCGGTCCTCGCCTCCCACCTGGCCTCCATGCTGCTGATCGTCCCGCTCTCGATGCGCCTGCCCCGCGACCGCGAGCACGCCGCCGGCCCGTTCGAGGTCCTGGTCCAGTGGGGCACCCTGACCGTGGTGGTCGGTGCGGTCTTCTTCGGCGCCCAGGGCCTGCCCCTGGTCTTCCTCATGTACCCGGTGCTCGTGTGGGGCGCGCTGCGGGCCGAGCCCTGGGTGACGGCGCTGCAGCTCCTCGTGGCCGGTGGCGCTGTAGCGGTGCTGGCGACCACCCGCGGCGGGCCCTATCTCGACGTCATCCGCGACGCCGGGCAGCCGCCCGAGCTGGTGGGCACGCTGCTGCAGGCACACCTGCTCGCGTCCGCCCTGGTCACGCTCCCCCTCGCGCTCATCAAGGCGCAGCGACTGCTGGCCCTCGCCGAGGTCACCCGCAGCCACGAGGAGCTCGACGCCATCCTCGCCGCCACCACCGCCACCGCGATCATCGGCATCGGCCTCGACGGGCGGGTGGAGTACGTCAACGTCGGTGCGCAGCACCTCTCCGGCTACCGGGCCTCCACCCTCCTGGGCCGGGCATGCGTGGTCACGACCCCCGGACCCGAGCCCCTGCTCGCGTTCGCCGATGACCGAGCCGCCGGAGCAGCCGAAGCCGCCGGAGCAGCCGGGCGGGCGCCGTTGCGCGACGTCGTCGACCCGGTGCTGGACGACTCCGACGGCACGATGGTGCAGGACTGGGGGTTCCTGCGCTCCGACGGGGTCCGGCTCACGGTGTCGGTCGCGCTGAGCCGCCGCTACGCCGCCAACGGCTCGCCGACCGGCTACCTCGCCGTCGCCGAGGACGTCACCGAGCGGCGACAGCAGGAGCGGGAGGTCAAGGAGGCGCTGGCCTCCGAGAAGCTCGTGGTCGACCGGCTCGCCCAGCTGGACCAGACCAAGAACGACTTCCTCTCGACCGTCAGCCACGAGCTGCGCACGCCGATCACGAGCATCCTGGGCTACTCGCAGCTGCTCCTGGGGCAGGACGCCTCGGACCTGCCCGCGATCCAGCGTCAGGTGGTCGGGCGCATCGAGCGCAACGGCCGTCGGCTCATGGGACTCATCGAGGACATGCTGGCGATGTCGCAGATCGAGGTGGGCAGCTTCGGGTTCACCCGGGTCCCCCTCGACGTCCGCGGGCCCCTGGCGCTGGCCGTGGAGTCGACGCTGCCACTCCTGCCCGCACGCGACCTCGCGCTGGAGCAGCAGGTGTCCTCCGAGCCGGTGCTGGTCGCCGGCGACGCCGACAAGCTCGAGCGCGCCTACGAGAACCTGCTGTCCAACGCGGTGAAGTTCTCCAACCCCGGCGAGCAGATCGTGGTCCGGCTGGCCGCCGAGGCCGGGGAGGCGGTCTTCAGCGTGAGCGACACCGGCATGGGCATCGAGGCCGAGGACCAGGAACAGCTCTTCGAACGTTTCTTCCGGGGCAGCGAGGCGCAGTCCCAGGCCATCCAGGGCGCCGGTCTCGGCCTGTCGATCGCGGCCACCATCGTCAACGGCCACGACGGACGGATCGACATCGAGTCGTCACCTGGCCGTGGCAGCACCTTCACGATCAGGCTGCCGCTGCTCGAGGAGGTCTGAGCCGGGCGCCCGGAAGGGGTGGCTCACGTGCCGAGGATCGCCTCGACGTGCTCCCGGAGCTCGATCGGGCCCGAAGGGCTTGATGATGTAGGTGTCCGCCCCGGCCTCCATGCCGGCGGTCACGTCGGAGGCCTGGGCTCGCGCCGTCATCAAGATGATGGGCAGGTCGGCCAGCGCGTCGTCCGCGCGGATCGCGCGACAGACCTCGAGCCCGCTCATGCCGGGCATGGTGATGTCGAGCAGCAGCAGCCGGGGAGCGACGCGACGGCAGGCGGCGAGGGCCTCCTCGCCGTTCCCGACAGCCGTGACCTCGAGATCGAGTCCCTCGAGCACCAGCTGGACGAGGTCGCGGATGTCGACGTCGTCCTCGGCCAGAACGACTGACACGGGTAACCCCCTCATCTCGGCGTCACGCCCACACGCTCGGGGCACCCCGTCCCCCCGGGGGGCCCGGAGCGATGATAGCCGGCAATTGCCACGATTCCTCACGTGTTCGTGGGACCGCGGCGCCAGACGACCATCGAGCGTCCGGGGTCGGAGCCGAGCACGACCGGCAGGTTGGCAGCACTCCCCCGGTCCGCGCGTGCGGTCTGCAGGGCGAAGCGGAGCGCGGCCACCTCGTCCTCGCGCTGCCTCAGACGCTCCTGGAGCCCCGCCAGCATCGCCTCGAGCTGGAGGATGCGCCGCACGCCCTCGAGCCCGATGCCGTTCGCGGTCAGCTCGGCCACCTCGCGCAGCAGCTCGATGTCGCGCCAGGAGTAGCGCCGGCCGCCACCACCGCTGCGGCCCGGGGAGACCAGCCCGAGGCGGTCGTAGGTGCGCAGCGTCTGCGGGTGCAGACCGGTCAGCTCGGCGGCGACGGAGATGACGTAGACGGGCACGTCCGGCGCCGGCGGCGCGGGCGCCGGGCCGCGGCGCCTCTCCCGCTCAGGCATCGCCGGCACCGGACGGACCGGCGGCCTCGAAGAGCCGGCCGCGCAGGTCCGCGCCCGCGGTCGCCTCCCGGTAGGCCTCGGCCGCGGCCCGGACCTCCTGCGACGGGGAGGCGGGGACCTGCACCTCGACGGTGACCAGCAGGTCGCCCCGGAGTCCGTCGCGGCGCGGAACCCCGCGACCGCGCACCCGGAAGGTCCGGCCGCTGGGGGTCCCCGGCGGCACCTTCACCGTGACGGGCCCGGCCAACGTCGGCACCTTGACCTCCGCGCCGAGCACGGCCTCGTCGAACCCGAGGGGGACGGTGAGGGTCAGGTTGTCGCCGGCACGCGAGAAGAGCCGGTGAGGCTGGACGTGGACGACCACGAAGAGGTCGCCCGCAGGTCCGCCGTTCTCCCCGCGCGCGCCCTTGCCCCGCAGGCGGATCCGTTGACCGTCCTTGACCCCCGCCGGGATGCGGGCCTGGACCGACCGGTCCGACAGCCCGCGCCCCGCGCCCCGGCAGACCGGGCACGGGTCGTCGACGACCATGCCGCGTCCGCGGCAGGTCGGGCAGGTCTCGTTGAGCGTGAACGCTCCCCCGGCCGAGGCGGCGCGCATGCCTGCACCCTGGCAGTCGGGGCACATGCGCGGCACCGTGCCTGCCTTCGCCCCGGTGCCGCGGCAGGCCTCGCAGGGGGCGTCGGACGCCAGCCGCAGCGAGACGGTGACGCCGTCGACGGCGTCGGTGAACCCGATCGTGGTGGAGGTCTCGAGGTCCGCCCCCCGGCGCGCCGACGGCCGGTTGCGCCGGCCCGTGCCGCGCTGGGCGCCGGTCCGGCCGAAGACGTCGCCGAGCACGTCGGAGAAACCTCCGCCCGGCCCCGCCCGCCCCGGCGCCGAACAGGTCGTTGATGTCGAACGGGACGCCGTCGCCGTACCCGCCACCGGGGGGCCCCTGGCCACCACCGGGGCCGGGGCTCCAGCCACCGCCGAACATCGACCGGGTCCGGTCGTAGTCGCCGCGCTTGGCGGTGTCGCCCACGACGTCGTAGGCCTCGGCCACAGCCTTGAAACGGTCCTCGGCCGCCGCGTCGCCGGGGTGGGAGTCCGGGTGGTTCTCCCGGGCGAGCTTCCGGTAGGCCTTCTTGATCTCGGCCGCCGGCGCGTCCTTGGCCACGCCGAGGACCTGGTAGTAGTCCTTGGTGGCCCAGTCGGCGTTGGTCATCGCTCACCTCCCCGGTCGCGGTCGTGCGGTTCTTCTGCGTCCTGCCCGGTCCTGCCGGCTCCCGCTCAGTCCTGCTGCTCGGGAGCGGGCCCCGGGTCCTGCGGTGCGGCCGCCCCGGACGGGTCCGGGTCGACCACGGTCACCATCGCGGGGCGCACCACGCGCTCCCGATCCGGTAGCCGGCCTGCACGATCTTGTCGCACGTGGTCGTGTCGACCTCGCTGGACAGGCCGTGCATGAGGGCCTCGTGCAGGCGCGGGTCGAAGGCGTCGCCCGTGGTGCCGAACTTGTCGAGACCCTGCCCGGCGACCACCCGCTCGAGCGCCTCGGCCACGGCCTTGAAGCCGCCGCTGAGCTCACCATGCTCGCGGGCCCGGTCGACGTCGTCGAGGACGGGCAGCAGGGCGGACAGCACCGAGAAGGTGGCGTTCTGCTTGACCAGCTCACGGTCGCGGTCGACCCGGCGCTTGTAGTTGAGGAACTCTGCCTGCACCCGCTGCAGGTCGGCCGTCAGCTCGGCCACGCGCACCTCGGACTCCGTGGCCGCCGACCCCGGGGCCGTCATCCCGTCGCCCTCGACTCCAGCGGCAGCGCCGGCAGCCGGCGCCTCCCCGGCCAGCGCCGCGTCGGACGCGGCACCGTCGGGGACGTCGCGGACGTCGGTGGCGAGGTCCTCGGCGGTGCCGCCGGGGGCCGACCCCGAGACCGTCTCGTCGACGGTCTCGGGGTCGAGGTCGACCTGTCCCTCGTCGGGGAACCGGGTCACTTGGTCTCCTCCTCGTCGTCGACGATCTCGGCGTCGACCACGTCGTCGTCGGCGTCACCGGTGCCGGCGTCACCCGCACCGGAGGCGGCCTGGTCGGCCTCGCCGGCGGCGTACATCGCCGCGCCCATCTTCTGGCTGGACTCGCCGAGCTTGGCCGCTGCCGCGGCGATCTCGTCGCCCGACGTGTCGGAGGTGTCCTCCAGCGCCTTCTTCAGCGCCTCGATGTCGCCCTGGACCTCGGTGCGGACGTCCTCGGGGATCTTCTCCTCGTTCTCGGCGAGGAACTTCTCGGTCGAGTAGGCCAGGGTCTCGGCCTGGTTGCGGACCTCGACGCTCTCGCGGCGCTTGGCGTCCTCCTCGGCGTACTGCTCGGCGTCGCGGACCATGCGGTCGATGTCCTCCTTCGACAGCGCGGATCCGCCGGTGATCGTCATCTTCTGCTCGCGGCCGGTGCCGCGGTCCTTCGCCGAGACCTGCACGATGCCGTTGGCGTCGATGTCGAAGGTGACCTCGATCTGCGGGACGCCGCGCGGTGCCGGCGGCAGACCGGTCAGCTCGAAGTTGCCGAGCGGCTGGTTCTGCGCCGCCATCTGACGCTCGCCCTGGAAGACCTGGATCATCACCGAGGGCTGGTTGTCGTCGGCGGTGGTGAACACCTCGGACTTCTTCGTCGGGATGGTGGTGTTGCGCTCGATGAGCTTGGTCATCACCCCGCCCTTGGTCTCGATGCCCAGCGACAGCGGGGTCACGTCGAGCAGCAGCACGTCCTTGACCTCGCCCTTGAGGACGCCGGCCTGGAGCGCGGCGCCCACGGCGACGACCTCGTCGGGGTTGACGCCCTTGTTGGGCTCCTTGCCACCGGTCAGCTCCCGCACGACGTCGGCCACGGCCGGCATGCGGGTCGAGCCACCGACGAGGACCACGTGGTCGATCTTGGAGACGTCGACGCCGGCGTCCTTGATGACGGAGCGGAACGGCGCCTTGGTGCGCTCGAGCAGGTCGGCGGTCAGCTTCTGGAACTCCGAGCGGCTGAGGCGCTCCTCGAAGTGCAGCGGGCCGTTCTCGCCGTGGGTGATGTAGGGCAGGTGGATGGTGGTCTCGGTCGAGGAGGAGAGCTCGATCTTCGCCTTCTCCCCGGCCTCCTGCAGGCGCTGCTTGGCGATCTTGTCGGCCGCGAGGTCGACGCCGTTGTTGTCCTTGAACTTCTTGACCATCCACTCGACCAGGCGCAGGTCCCAGTCGTCGCCACCGAGGTGGTTGTCACCGGAGGTCGCCTTGACCTCGATGACGCCCTCACCGATCTCGAGCAGGGACACGTCGAAGGTGCCGCCGCCGAGGTCGAAGACCAGGATCATCTGGTCGTCGCCCTTGTCGAGGCCGTAGGCGAGGGCGGCCGCGGTGGGCTCGTTGACGATGCGCGACACCGTGAGGCCCGCGATCTCGCCGGCCTCCTTGGTCGCCTGGCGCTGGGCGTCGGAGAAGTACGCCGGCACGGTGATGACCGCGTCGGTGACCGTCTCGCCCAGGTAGGCCTCCGCGTCGCGCTTGAGCTTCTGGAGCACGAACGCCGAGATCTGCTGCGGCGTGAAGTCCTTGTCGTCCAGCTTCTGGGTCCAGTCGGTGCCCATGTGGCGCTTGACCGACCGGATGGTGCGGTCGACGTTGGTGACGGCCTGCCGCTTGGCGACCTCACCGACGAGGACCTCGCCGTTCTTGGCGAAGGCGACGACGGACGGAGTCGTCCGCGCTCCCTCCGCGTTCGCGATGACGGTGGGCTCACCACCCTCGAGCACCGCGACGACCGAGTTGGTGGTGCCCAGGTCGATACCGACCGCTCGTGCCATGTGTCCTACCTCCGTGCGTGGGTTCCGTGGTGACGGATGGGGTTCGGGGGGCCCGGGTCCGGGCCTCTCAGCGCTCCCTCGCGGGCCGCTGACTCGAGTGTGTCAAAAGAGTTGAGTCCGTTCAACTCAACTCCTGTGAGGTGTCCGACAGGACGTGGTCAGGGTGCGCGGGAATACTGGGCCCGTGATCGACCTCGAGCTCGCGACGGCCCTCCACCGGGCCCGGCGTGCCCGCGGCGTGCGCTGGGATCCTCGACCGGGCGACCACTTCGTCGTACCCGACCGCGAGCTCGACGACACGCTCTTCGTCGTGAGCGACATGGTGGTCGAGGTCGTGCAGACCGCGGTCGGCCCGGTCCTGGCTTTCAACGGCACCACCGAGTGGGCCCTGGACAGCATCGAGGTGGACGAGGTCGTGTGGCTCCCGCTGGAGCACCAGCTGCGTGAGCAGCTCGGTGAGGACCTGGTGGGCCTCGCCGTGGTCACGTCACCGCCGGTGGGGTCCGATCAGGCACCCCCCGGGTACGTCGTCACCGTGCGGCGCGGCGCGGAGGAGCAGCGCTACCTCGACGTGAGCCCCGAGGCGGCGTACGCCCGGGCGGTGCTGGACGGGCTCAGCCGACCGTCACGGTGACGGTGTTGGAGCCGCGGCCCTCGGAGGCGTCGAAGACACGGAACACCTGCTTGCCCGTACGGCTCGTCTGGATCCAGGTCTCGAAGGAACCGCCCTGGACGCTGGCCGTGACCGGGAAGTCGGTCCACGTGCCGTTCTCCCGTCGCTGGATCTGCAGCGAGGCGCCCTCCCCGTCGACGTAGACGCCGTTGAAGTTGATGCGCCCCCCGGGCGAGACCTGTTGCGGGGCGACGAAGAGCGTGACCTTCGGCTTGGTCGGCTCCTTGGTCTGCTCCAGGGGCTGGCTCGAGGAGGGCGTCTCGACGCCGGGGATCTTCGGGTCGTCGTCGGCACCCTCGGTCTGGCGGTACTTCGGGATGAAGAGCGACTGCTCGCTCTCCTGCTCCGCGACCTCGGTGGACCCCCCGACGACGTCCTTGAGCGCGATCAAGGCGACCCCGCCCACGACGAGGCCGACCACCAGGGCGACCCCGATCATGGCGGCGGCCGCCGTGAGCAGCGCACGCCCCGGTCGCTCGTCCTCGTACTTCGCCATGGGGCCAGTGTCACCCACCACGCCAGCGGCGGGCCAACCGGGCGTACGACCTGGCCGACCACGGGCTCACCGAGCAACACGTCCGCTCGGTGTCCTGAGCCCGGCCAGCCGCTCCTCGGCCCGCCGCTCCCAGAGCACCACCCCGCCCCGGCGGTTGGCCGCGAGGGCCGTCTCGTACGCCGCCCGCGCGCGAGCATCGTCGCCGAGGGCCTCGTGGCCGAGCCCCACGAAGAACGCCACCGAGCCGAGCGTCTCGGTGGAGCCGTAGGAGGCGAACTCGTCGGCCCAGGGCTCGATGCGACGAAGCGAGCCGGGCAGCCGCGTCCGGTCACCGACCCGCTCCAGGACGTAGACCCGCAGGCAGTCGCCGAACGTCGACGCGTAGTCCCAGGCCCCCTCGGGCACGGGGTCGCCCGAACAGCTCGGCCCCGGCCCCGGCCTCGTCGATGTCGACCAGGACGCTCGCGATGAACGCACGGAAGGCCGGGTTGGCGTGGGTGCGCGCGGAGGCCCGCAGCTCGTCGGGCACGACGGCCGAGGCTCCCGCCAGCCGCAACCGTGCCCCGGTGGCGATGTCGACCACGGCGACCACGGAGCTGCGTCGGTGCCGCTCGGCCGCCTGCTCGAGGAGCTCGGCGGCGCTGCGTCGGTCCTCGCGGGCCATCGCCCGGTAGAAGCGCCACCAGGCGAGCGGGACGTCGGCGCCGGAGTGACGCAGGCGTCGCGCCAGCTCGGCGCAGCGGGTCATCTGCCGGTCCGCCGCCTCGGCGTCGCCTGCCTGGAGGAGCGCACAAGCGGCCCCGAAGCGCGTGTAGAGCTCGTACTCCAGCCCGAGGTCGAGGCTCAGCAGCTCCTCCGCGATGGCCCGGCGCTCGTCGGTCGCCCCGGGCCGGCCGAAGAGGAAGAGCTCGCGCAGGGCCGCGACCTCCGCCAGGAGCACCGGGTCGCCCACGGTCCGCGCGACCTCCATCGATCGCCGCGAGAACGGTTCGGCCTCCAGCGAGCGCCACTCGTACATCAGCTCCATGGCCAGGCTGGCGAGCACCCGCGCCTGGAGGGCGCCCTCGGGCAGCTGTTCGAGGCAGTCGCGCAGCACCCGCTGCATCGCCGGGTCGCTGGTGCCGAACTCCCTCCAGTGCCACACGCCCGCGCCACGGAAGCTCGTAGCGGCGCGGGCGACCCGCTCGACGTCACCGTCGGCCGCCGCGAGCGCCACCGCCTCGTCGAGCGCCTCACGTGAACCGGCGATGTCGCCCTGCAGCCCGCGAGCACGCCCCAGGCCGAGCAGGACGCCGAATCGTCGTCGCCCACTGGGCTCCCGGGCGAGCTCGTCGGCGGTGAGCGCCTGCTCCCAGTGCGTGCGGGCGCGGTCGAAGGCACCGCGGCCCTCGGCGAGCTGAGCGGCGTCGACGGCCAGGGCGACGGCTGAGGGCGCCAGCTCCGGTCGCACCTGCGAGCCGAGCACGAGGTGGTGGGCCACCTCGGCCACGAGATCCGGCCGCGCTCCCAGCGACGGCTCCAACGCCAGGCCGCAGGCAGCATGGACGCGGGCTCGGCGGGCTCGTGAGAGGGCGACGTACAAGGTCTCGCGGACGAGGGCGTGGGCGAAGCGGAAGTGTCCGGCGGTCTCGGACTCCTCCACGATCCTGGCCTCGAGCGCGACCTCGAGGCTCTCCAGCACGACCTCGCCAGGGTCGCCGATGACCGTGGCCAGCACGTCGACCTCGAACTCGCGGCCGAGCACCGAGGCCACCGAGAGCAGTGATCGGACGGGGTCGGGGAGTCGGCCCAGCCTCAGCCGCAGGACGTCCTCCACCCCGTCCGGCACCGCGACCTCCCGCGCGCCCCGAGCGTCCAGCCGGCTCTCGGCGCTGAGCAGCCGCACCAGCTCGATGACGAAGAAGGGGTTGCCGTCGGTGCGCTCGGCCACCACCCGGCCCAGCTCCTCCTCGACCTGCTCGCCGGTGAGCCCGGCCACGAGGGCGTGCACGTCGGTCTCGGAGAGGCCCTCCAGGTGCAGGCGTGTGGCCGAGGCGCGGGCGAGCGCCGCGAGACAGGCCGCGAGGCCCGGCGGGGACGTCTCCGGCACGCGCACCGTGGCCAGCAGCAGCACCCGGCTCCCCTTGAGCGTCTCCGCGGCGTAGGCCAACAGCTGCAGCGAGGCCGAGTCGGCCCAGTGGAGGTCCTCGAGGACGACCACGAGCGGGCGCTCACGGCTCTCCTCGGCCAGCAACCGGCAGACCGCGTCGTAGGTGCGCAGCGCAGCCGACTCGGCGTGGTCGGAGGCAGGCACGGTGTCGGCCGAGACCAGCGCCGCCACCTCCGGACTGCGGCGGGCGCCGTCCAGCGCGCGCGCCACGGCGACCCAGGGCCAGTACGCCGGCGACACGTCCGCCTCGTGGCAGCGACCCCAGAGCACGCGCGCCCCGCTGAGCTCGGCGCGCTGCGCCACCAGCCCCGCCACCGTCGTCTTGCCGATGCCCGCCTCGCCGGTCAGCACCGCCGCGCTGCCGCGCCCGTCCCGGGTCAGCTCGTCCACACACCTCGAGACCCGCGCCAGGACGTGCTCCCGCCCGACCATCGTGACGCGGCCGACGGCCGCAGGGTCGGCCCCCGCGAGAGCACGGGGGCCGGTGCCTGCGCGAGGGCGCAGGGTTGCCGCTCCGGCGTCCGAGGGCGCCAGGTCGAGCGACTCTGCCTGCGCGAGCAGGTCCTGCTCGAGCCGGCGCAGGTCCGGCGACGGGTCCAGACCGAGCTCCTCGACGAGCCGGTTCGCGGCCTCGCGCACGGTGTCGAGGGCTTCTGCCTGCCGTCCGGTCCGGTAGAGCGCCAACGCCAGCGAACGCCAGGCCGTCTCCCGGAACGGGTGCTCCGTCACGAGGGAGCGCATCGGTCCCACCACGAGGGCCGGGCGGCCCGTGGCGAGGTGACAGGTCGCGCGCAGCTCGAGCAGCGACCACCACAGCTCGTCGAGGCGAAGCACCTCGGCGGCGACGAGGTCGCTGTCGGAGGACTCCGGGTACGGCGCCCCCGTCCGCATCTCGGCCGCCTCGTCGAGAGCCGTGAGCGCGTCGTCGTGGGCACCCGCGGCCACGAGGTCGTGCGCCCGGGTGACGAGGGTGCTGAAGCGGCCGGCGTCCACCTGGTCGCCGCCCACCCGGAGGCTGTAGCCGTTCGCCGAGCTGACCAGCACCCGGGGCTCCTCACCCGGGCCACGCCCAGGCTCCAGCACCGACCGCAGTCGCGACACCGCCACCTGCAGCGACCCGCGGGCGGAGGCCCCGGCGTCCTGGCCCCAGACCTCGAGGACCAGTCGGTCCGCGGAGACCCAGTGCTCACGCTGGCTGAGCAGGACGCCGAGGACCGCGCGCTCCCGGCGCCCGGGCACGTCTCGCGACAGCTCCCCGTGGCACACGCGCAGAGCGCCGAAGACGGTGAAGGTGATCGGCCGCACAACGGCACACTACGGCGCGGCGGCTGTGTGGCCGAGGGCATTTCGGCCCGGGCACACGTGGTGCCGCGGCCGGCGCGTGGGCACCGCAAGTGAGCGGTAAGCGGCGTCGAGCCCGCTGCAAGTGAACGCCAAGAGGCCTCCGCGAGTGTCGATCCCGACACCCGATGGCCCCGGTCCCGCACCGGGCAGACCCAGGAGCACAGCATGAGAGTCAACCGCCCCACCCAGGTCCTCCGCCGGAGCAGGCACGACCGCCGCGCCGCGGCCGCCCGGCTCGCCGTGGTCGGCGCCTGCGCCACCGCCGCGGTGACCAGCACGATCATCGGCCCGTCCGCCTCGGCGCACGACGGCGCGCACGACGCGGCGCGGCCCGCCGGCGCCGCGGCGACGCACGCCCGCAACGGGGCACCGCTGGCGGCCCTCAAGAAGTCCCTGTCCCCCTACCAGGACGTGGACCGGGCGCTGGCCGACGGCTTCGTGCCGGTCTCGCCGTGCACCGAGTCGTCCGAGGGCGGCATGGGGTTCCACTACCTCAACCCCGCCCGCGCCATGGCTCCGGTCGATCCGGCCGAGCCCGCGATCCTGCTCTATGCACCGACCATGGACGGCGACCCCGACGGCCGTCGGCTCGTCGGCGCGGAGTGGTTCCAGGCCGACGCCGACCAGCAGCTGGCCACCGACGAAGACCGTCCGTCCCTGTGGGGCCGGCCGTTCGAGGGCCCGATGCCGGGCCACGACCCGGGGATGCCGGTGCACTACGACCTGCACGTCTGGCTCTACGACAGCAACCCGGCGGGCGTCTTCGCCAGCTGGAACCCCTCGGTCACCTGCTGACAGCGGTCGCGACCGACTCCTGCCGGAACGCCCTGCAGAGGGCAGGTCCGGACCGAAGCCACCGCGGTGCGGACCTCCGGCCCTGCCAGGTATCAGCCCGTCTGGCCGACACTCCTCAGCATCCGGCACACCGCGCACCCCGCGGCCGTCTCCGCCTGCCGCCTCCTGCGTCGACGCACCACCACCCATGCGCCACGAGCGCACCCCGGCCCCGGCCCTCACGAAAGGACCCACCATGACCGACGCGGTCATCACCCCCTCCACCTCCACCACCTCGACCAGCCCCTCGACCAGCCCCTCGACCAGCCCCTCGATCCTGGCCGCGCAGCTTCCGCACCAGGCACGACGTACGCCGGTCGAGCCCGACGCGGCCGCCGCCCTGGCCGAGCTGCGCGACCTGCTCCCCGGCCAGGTCGTCGGACCCGACGACGCCGCCTGGGTGCCGGCCCGGATGGCGTGGGTCGTCAACGTGCCGCAGGAGCCCGCCGCCGTCGTGGTCGTCCGCGACGTCGAGGACGTCGTCGCCGCCGTGACGTGCGCGGCCCGTCACGGCCTGAGCGTCTCCGCCCAGCCCGTGGGCCACGGCGCCACCGAGGCGCTGACCGGGACCGTCCTGCTGCGCACGGCTGCGCTCGACGGGATCGAGATCGACCTCGAGAAGCAGGTCGCGCGGGTCGGCGCCGGCGTCAAGTGGGGCGCCCTGCTCGCGGCCGTGGAGCCGACCGGGATGATCGTGCCGGCCGGCAGCAGCCCCGACCCCAGCGTCGTCGGCTTCACCGTGGGCGGTGGGCTCAGCTGGTTCAGCCGGAGCATCGGCACCGCGGCCGAGAACGTCGAGGCCTTCGAGGTCGTCGACGCCACGGGCACCGCACGCCGGGTCACCGCCGCCTCCGACCCCGAGCTGTTCTGGGCGATGTGCGGCGGGGGCGGCGACTTCGCGGTCATCACCACCATCGAGCTGCGCCTGACCCCCGCACCGCCGGTGGTGGGCGGGCGGCTGATGTGGCCGCTCGAGATGGCGCACCCGGTGCTCCACGCCTTCCACCAGGCCACCACCCGGGCGCCGGAGGCGCTGAGCATGTGGGCCGAGATGTTCCGCTTCCCGCCGATGCCGGAGCTGCCCGAGGAGATCCGGGGCAAGTCCTTCGTCGCGGTCGACCTGACCTACCTCGGCGACGAGGCCGACCTGGGCCCGATCCTCGAGCCGCTGCGCCGCGTCCCGGCCCTCATCGTCGACACGGTCGGCCACGTGCCGCTGGGTCGGCTCGGGGACATCGCCGCCGAGCCGGTCGACCCCATGCCGGCGATGGAGAGCTCCGGCCTGCTCGCCGACCTGGACACGGCCACGGTGGACCGGTTGCTGAAGGTTGCGGGCGCCGGTGCCCAGCTCGCGCTCAACGTGGTGCAGATCCGCCACCTCGGTGGAGCGTTGGCCCGGTCCACACGCGACGACGTGCCGCAGGGGGGGCTGAGCGAGCGCTACTCGTTCTTCACCCTGGGCGTGCCTGCCGTGCCCGAGCTGGTGCCGGCCATCGAGGGCGGCTTCGCCGCCGTGCGCGAGGCGCTGTCCACCCAGGCGACCGAGCGCGGCTTCTTCAACTTCCGCGGCTCGAGCAGCGACGCCACGTCCTGCTTCACCCCGGAGGTGGCCGAGCGGCTGCGCGCGGTGAAGGCTGCGGTGGACCCCACCGGGGTCATCCGCAGCAACCGCCCGACGGCCTGACACACCCCAGCCGGCGTGCCGTGCGGCTCCCCGCACGGCACGCCGGCTCGGTCATGTCCCTGCTGCCGGTCCGGCTCAGTCGCTGTCGCCCGACGAGCCCGACGAGCCCGACGAGCCCGACGAGCTCGAGGCGACGTCGCCCCAGGCCGCCTCCGCGCCGGAGTGGCCGATGAGCACGACCTGGACCAGGGTGCCGACGGAGGCGACGACGCCGGCGACGACGAGCGCGACGGCGATCGGCCTCGACGGTGCCCCCGGCGACCCCGACGTACGTCGCCCCAGGAAGGTCAGCGCCAGGGCGACCCCGAGCATGCCGAGGCACCACCAGACGAGCACGTCCCCGAGCTCGGCGTGCTCCTCGATCAGCTTCGAGCCACCGAGCTGGTGCTCGAAGCTCTCGCCCGAGCTCGTCGAGATCGGGGCGAGCGCCGTGGACACGACCGCGAGCCCCAGCGGCAGCCACCCCGCCCACGCCCGGAACCGGGGCAGCAGCACGGCGAGCAGCAGCACCACCGCCGTCAGCGGGACGAGCACGACCGTGGCGTGCACGACGAGCGGGTGGACGGGGAGTCCGAAGACGGTCTCGGGCACGGCGGCTCCTGCGGTCCGGTCGGGCCGGTCGGCGCGACGTCGTACCCACTGTGGCACCGGCAGCCCGAGGGTGACCGGTGAGGCGCCTGTGCATCACCTGTGACTCGGCGTGTGCACGAGCGACGCTTCGCGTGTACACGAGCGACGCTTCGCGGATCTCAGGCGGGGTTGACGAGGATGCGGGCGCCGCGGTCGGGAACGCTGGTGATGTTGCGGACGCGGGGTCGGTCGGTGTGCCCGGCGACCACGCTGACGTCGTAGGTCGTCAGCACCTCGCGCAGCACCTCGACCCCCTCCATCAGCGAGAAGCCGGCGCCGATGCAGCGCCGGACTCCGCCGCCGAACGGGATCCAGGTGTTCGGACGCACCTCCTCGTCGAGGAAGCGCGAGGGCCGGAACTGCTCGGGCTGCGGGAAGTTGTCGGGATCGGCGTGGGCCAGCAGGATCGAGGGCCCCACCGACACCCCGGCCGGCAGCTCGTGGCCGCCGACGACCGACGGCTTCATGAGGAAGCGCACGACCATCGGGATGATGGGGTGCAGCCGCAGCGACTCCTTCATCACCGCCTCGAGGTGGTCGTCGTCGCCGTCGCGCGCTGCCTGCTGGGCGCGTCGCATCAGGTCAGGGTGCCGGCCGAGCTCGTAGAGCGCCCAGGCCAGGCCGGAGGCCGTCGTCTCGTGTCCGGCCAGCAGCAGCGTCACCAGCTGGTCGCGGAGCTCCTCGTCGCTGAGCGGTGCCTCGCCCTCGTGGCTCCCCTCGCCCCTCCCCACGAGCAGCAGCTGCGAGAGCACGTCGGTCCGCTCGGCCAGGTCGGAGGCGACGCGGCGCTCGGAGATCTCGGCGTAGAGCAGGCGGTCGAGCTCGCGCTGCACCTGCACGACCTTCTTCCACGGCCCGAAGCGCTGCAGCGCCGGGTAGCCCCAGCCGAGCAGCACCACGGGCTTGACGTCGACCGTGGCGTTGACCAGCGGGCGGAGCCGGGCCAGCCGCTCCTCGTCGGCCACCCCGAAGACGACGCGCAGGATGACCTCCAGGGTCAGCGCGTTCATCCGCTCCAGGCTGCGCAGCTCGTCACCGGGCGTCCAGGACGCGACCTCCTCGCGCGCCAGCTGGGCCACCACGGTGCGGTAGCCCTCCATGGCCGAGGGGCGGAAGGCGGGCATCAGCAGCTTGCGGGCCCGCTTGTGCTTCGCGCCGTCGACGAGCAGCAGGGAGTGCGCGCCCATGATCGGACCGAGCACGGCATTGCCCTTGCCGGCGTGGAAGACCTCGGGGTCGCTGCCGAAGATCTCCTTGGTCGTGGAGGTCCGGCTGAACAGCACGAGCGGGCGACCCTCCGGCAGCAGCTTGACGGTCGCGACGTCGCCGTACCGCTTTCCCAGCCACGGCACGAACTGGTGGCGGAAGCGCATCAGCGCGGCCGACTGCACGATGGCCGGTCCGCGCGGCCCGCGGGGCAGGCCGCTCCGTGGCACCGGAGCGTGCTTGCGCTGGCCCAACGTCATGGTCGCCAGCCGGTCGTCCGTGGAGCTGCTCATCGTCCGGATACTACCGGTATCCGGACGCTCAGCGGTCCGGGGAGGTAGCGATCCTGACGTAGGAGTACGACGACGGGCGGTCGTCGGCGCGCAGGGCCGCGCAGTCGCCGCGCAGGTCCTCGCAGCGGACCCGCAGGCCGCCGTTGCGCCCGATGTCGAGGCGCGAGCGGTAGTGCTTGCTGAGCAGGTTGCCGCCACCCTCGGGGTCGACCTCGCGGTCCACCGCGTCATGGCGCCAGCCGTCGGTGAGCAGCCGGTCGAGGGCACCGGCGCCGGTGCCCTTGACGTAGCGGTCGAACCAGGCCGTGGTGTACCAGGAGGCCAGGTCGATGCCGCGACGCGTCGCCCCGAAGGTCGGGGTGGGGATGAAGGAGTACTCGTAGTGGGTGCCGCCCCTGATCACCAGCTGGCCGGAGTCGACGCCGGCCTTCGAGAACACCCGTGATCCCTGCGACTTGGCCCGTGGGTCGGGCTCGGTCAGGAACGGTGTGGGCGTCAGTCCGTAGTCGTTGGAGATGCCGAGCGACGGCACGCGCGGTTCCGGCGACCCGAGCCCGCCCTCGAGGCACCCGGCCGGCACGTTGCCCCCGGCCGTCAGCCGCGGCGGGGTCGCCGCCGTGACGTCGCACAGGTTGTCCCAGGCGACGACCGCGTCCACCCGCCGGTCCTGCTGGCCCACCCAGCTGACCCCGGCGGCGCCGTACGAGTGGCCGGCGAGGCCGACCCGCGTGCGGTCGACGAGCCGTGCGAACGGGTTCCAGCCGGCGTTGAGCCCCTCGGTCACGCGCCGCTCCTGCTTGTCGCAGTGGTTCGTGCCGGAGCGGCTGCGACGCGGGCAGTAGGGGTCGGCCCTGGTGGAGAGCGCGAAGTCGAGGCTGTCCTGGGTGCCGTCGTAGAAGGTCACGCCGGTGGTCTGCGACGGCACGCTGTCGAGGAAGTCGACGCCCTCGCCGAAGGTGTCGGACCGGCCCTGGCCCTGGGCGTCGCGGGTGAGCACGACGTAGCCCTGCTTGGCCAGCGTCTGGGCCGCCCACCAGTAGAGCTGCTCGGGCGCCTGCACCGAGCCGGGTGTGATGACGACCATCGGGCGCTTGCGCGGACCGGCGTCGGTGGCCCACACGTGCCCGTTGAGCGTCGCGCCGTTGCGGGCGGTGAAGAGCACCTCGCGGACCCTGCCGTGGCCGTCCTCACGCCAGCGCGCCAGGCGTACGTCGCCGGCGCACGTCAACGAGCCCGACCAGCAGGCGTCGGAGAGGTAGAAGCGCTCGGGGTCCGAGCCCTGCTCGACCAGCGCGGCGACGAACGTCTCGGCTCCCTGGGCGGCCAGGGCCGCGAGCCCGGCGGGTGTCAGGTAGACCTCCGCCCGCTCCTGGGTCTTGGCGTAGGTGTTCTGCTCCTCCGTGGGGTCGACCGGGTCGCCCGGAGCCGCTGCGGCACCCACGACCCCGACCCCTGACAGCCCGGCCGCGAGCAGGGCGGCGGCGGCGGCGGTGGCGGCGGCGAGGGTGGTGGTGCGGGACGGACGGCGACGAAGCGACAACATGTGTGTCACGTTACGCCGGGGGTCTCCGGTCGTTCACACGACCGTCCGCTGGCTCGTTCCGTCGGCCTGTCGACCCCGATGAGCGATCTGGTGAACCGCTCTGACGGCTCAGAGGTCGAGCGGGGTGGTGAGCGGGACGCCGGGGCGGTAGGCCAGGTGGAGGTACGACGGCGCGGCCAGCGCGACCAGGTCGGCCCGGGCCCCGACGCGCAGGTGACCGACGTCGTCGCGCAGGAGCGCCCGCCCCCCGCCCAGGGTCGCGGCCGTCAGCGCCTCGGCCGGGGTCAGCCCCATCTCGCGCACGGCCAGGGCCAGGCAGAACGGCATCGAGGAGGAGTAGCAGGAGCCGGGGTTGCAGTCGGAGGCCAGCGCGACCGTGACGCCGGCGTCGACGAGCGCGCGGGCGTCGGGGTAGGGCGAGCGGGTGGAGAACTCCACGCCCGGCAGCAGGGTGGCGACCGTGCCGCTGTCGCGCAGCGCGCCCACGTCGGCGTTGTCGAGGTGGGTGCAGTGGTCGACCGCAGCCAGCCCGAGCTCGCACGCCAGCTGCACGCCCGGGCCGGGGCCGAGCTGGTTGGCGTGCAGCCGGCCGAGCAGCCCGGCGGCGGCGCCGGCCGTCAGCACCTCCCGGGCCTGGTCGGCGTCGAAGGCCCCCCGCTCGCAGAAGGCGTCGATCCACCGCGCGTACGGCGCGCAGGCCTCGAGCATGCGCCCGGTCACCAGGTCGACGTAGCCGGCCGGGTCCTCGGCGTACTCCGGCGGCACGACGTGGGCACCGAGGAAGGTGGTCTCGGGGGTGAAGCGGGCGGCGATCGCCAGGGACCTGGCCTCGTCGCGCACGGTGAGGCCGTAGCCGCTCTTGACCTCAACCGTGGTCGTGCCCTGCGCCCGCATCTCGGCCAGGTGACGCAACAGGTTGGCCTCCAGGTGCTCGTCGGCGGCCGCGCGCGTCGCGGCGACCGTGGTCCGGATGCCGCCGCCGTCGTAGCGGCGTCCGGCCATGCGGGCCTCGAACTCGCCCGCCCGGTCGCCGGCGAAGACCAGGTGGCTGTGGGAGTCCACGAAGCCCGGGACCACCGCCCGCCCGCCCAGGTCCATCCGCTCGTCGGCGGCGGGCGCCAGGTTCGCGGGCCCGGTCCACGCGACCCGCGCGCGCTCCACCACCACGGCGGCGTCGGTGAGGAGCCCCAGCGGTCCGGGGTGGGCAGCGTCGTGGGTCACGAGCTCGCCGATGCCGGTGACCAGCACAGCGCCCCGCGACCCGGGCGGCCCGGCGCTCACCGGTCACCCCACGCGGCGGCGACGGCGGCGTCCAGGGCCCGGCCGACCGGCTCGTGGTCGCCGTCGAACACCACCCGTCCTCCCGAGACGACGTGGCGCACGTCGGCGGCCGTGGCGGCGTACACCGCGGTCTCGGCCGTCGCGCCCCCACCGGCGGTGCGCGGGGTGGTCAGGTCGACGGTGACGAGGTCGGCGCGAGCGCCCACCGCGATGCGCCCCGCGTCGCCGAAACCGAGCGAACGGTGCCCGGCCACGGTGCCGGCGCCCAGCAGCTCAGCCGCCTTCCAGTGACCGCGGGCACGGGCCCGCAGCCGCTCGTCGAGCTCGACGGCGCGCATCTCCTCGAAGGGGTCGACGACGGCGTGGCTGTCCGACCCGACCGTCAGGTGCGCGCCGGCCGCGGCCAGCTCGCGCGACGGACCGATGCCGTCACCGAGGTCCCGCTCGGTGGTGGGGCAGAAGCAGACCGCGCCTCCGGCGGCCCCGATCCGGCGAACGTCGTCGGCCGTCAGGTGGGTGGCGTGGACCGCGGTGGTGCGGTCGGTCAACGCGCCCGCCTCGTCGAGGACCTCGGCGGGGGTCCGCCCGTAGGCGGCCAGGCACTGCTCGTTCTCCGCCACCTGCTCGGACAGGTGCACGTGCAGCGGTGTCTCGAACCGGTCGGCCCACTCGGCGACCAGCCGCATGTCGCGCAACGGCACCGCGCGCACCGAGTGGAGCGCCGCGCCGACCACGACGTCACCGCCGAGCTCGGCGGTGAGCTCGTCGGTGCGCTCCTGCCAGGCCTCGGCCGTGACGTCGCTGAAGCGACGCTGCACGCCCTCGACCCCCGACGGCGACCCGTCGGGAGCCGAGACCCGCGCTGAGGTAGCAGGTGTCGAGCAGCGCCAGGCGGACCCCGGCGTCCCGCGCGGCCTCCACCAGCGCCTCGGCCATCACGTTCGGCTCGCTGTAACGCGTGCCGTCGGGCTGGTGGTGGAGGTAGTGGAACTCCCCGACCGCGGTCCAGCCCGCGGCTGCCATCTCGCGGAAGACCGCAGTGGCCAGCGTGCGGTAGGTGTCCGGGTCGAGCCGTCCGGCGAGGTCGTACATCTGCTCGCGCCAGGTCCAGAACGACCCCTGGCCGCGCTGCGTGCGTCCGCGCAGGGCCCGGTGGAAGGCGTGGCTGTGTCCGTTGGCGAAGCCGGGCAGCGTCAGCCCCGGCAGCCGGACGACGTCGGGCCCGGGCCGTGTCCGGCCGCCGGGGTCGCCGGGGTCGCCGGGGTCGACTGAGACGATGCGTCCCTCGGCGACCCCGACCACCACCTCGGAGCGCACCTCGTCGACGCCGCCGGGTCCGGTCACCCAGGCGTGCTCGAGCCGGTAGGTCGCGGACGGGGGCGTGGTCACGGGTTCACCTGGGTCTCGGGGTCGGAGTCGTCCCGGGCCAGCAGCAGCTCGAGGGTGTGGGTGAGCGCACGGACGCCGGCCAGGCAGTCAGCGGTCCCGGCGTGCTCGTCGGGCGCGTGCGAGACACCGGTCGGGTTGCGCACGAACAGCATGGCGGTGGGAATGCCCGCGGTCGACAGCACCCCGGCGTCGTGACCCGCGGCGGTCGGGACGACCGGGACGGCGCTCCCCCCGTGCCCGGCTCGGCGGCTCCCCAGGTGGTCCGCGACGCGGCGGGCCAGCCGCGGGTCGAACGCGACGGCCGGGGTGACCGACTCGGCGGTCACCTCCAGGCTCGTGCCGTCCCGCTCCGCCTGGTCGACGGTGCGGGCGTGGACCGAGGCGACCAGCTCGTCGAGCAGCTCGGTGCTGCCGGCCCGGGCATCGAGCCAGGCGGTGACGGCCGACGGGATGGCGTTGGTGCCGTTGGGCGCGACCTCGACCCGACCGAAGGTGGCCCGCTGCCCGGACGCCCTCGCCGCCTGCTGGGCGGCCAGAACGGCGTGGGCGTACGTCGTCATGGGGTCACGCCGGTCGGCCATCGCGGTGGCTCCGGCGTGGTCGGCGCGGCCGGTGAGGTCGAAGCGGTAGCGCCCGTGCGGCCAGATGCCCTCGGCCACGCCCACGGCGGCCTCCCGGTGGACGAGGTCGCGGCCCTGCTCGACGTGCAGCTCGACGAAGACCCCGACCCCGGCCAGCAGGTCGGTGCCGTGGCCTGGGCCGGGCACCATGTCGGCGTACGCCACGCCGTCGCGGTCGCGGAGCTCGCGGGCGGCAGCCCAGTCCAGGGCGCCGGTGGCGAGCCGCGAGCCGAGGCAGGCGACGGGGAAGCGCGACCCCTCCTCCTCGCTGAAGACCGCGATGCCCAACGGGCGCCGGGGTTCCACTCCACCCTCACGCAGCTCGTCGAGAGCGGCCAGCGCCGAGACCACGCCCAGCGGACCGTCGAAGGCGCCGCCCTGGACCACCGAGTCGAGGTGGGAGCCCGTGAGCACCGTTTTCTGGTCAGGCTGACACGAACTCGGCCGCCACCAGGCGACGACGTTGCCGAAGCCGTCCTCCTCGACGGCCAGGTCCCGACGCTCGGACTCCTGGAGGAACCACGTGCGCGCCTCCCGCTCGGCCGCAGTGAACGGCTGCCGCAGGTAGCCGCCGGCTCGACGCCCGCCCTACGGGCGCCAGGTCGGCCCACATCGCCTCGAAGCCCGAGGCCCTCGCGGGGTTCGGTCTCATGCTCTGACCCTCCTCGGCTGGTGCCGCGTGTGATGGTGGTGCGCGTGGAGCTCAGCGAAGCGGTACGCCGCCGCCGGATGGTCCGAAACTACTCGTCGGAGCGGGTCGCACCGGACGGCGGTTGACCGCGTGCTCGCTGCCGGCCACCGCGCGCCCAGCGCCGGCAACAGCACCGGCTGGGCCTTCCTGGTGCTCGACACCCCCGACGAGGTCACGCCGGTACTGGCGCGCCACCGCCGGCGACCGGGTCGATGCCCCGGACCGGTGGCTGCGCGGGCATGATGACCGCACCGGTGCTCGTGGTGACCCTGAGCTGCAAGGACGCCTACCTCGAGCGGTACGCCGAGCCCGACAAGGGCTGGACCGATCGGGACGAGGCCCGCTGGCCGGTGCCCTACTGGCACACCGACACCGCGATGGCGGCGATGCTCATGCTGCTGACGGCGGTCGACGAGGGCCTGGCAGCCTGCTTCTTCGGCGTGCCCGGCCCGGCGGTCGAGCGGTTCCGGGCGGAGTTCGACGTGCCGCGGCGTACACCCCGGTCGGGGTGGTCTCGCTCGGCCACCGCACCGATGACCCGGGGCCGGCCGGCTCGGCCGGCGCGGCCGCGCGCCGGTGCATCGAGGTGACGCACCGCGGCCACTGGGGCCGGGTCGACACCGCTGAGACAGCCGAGGCGGAGCCTGGCCGTGGAGCCGAGGGCGTAGGCAGGCGATGGTGGCCCCTCGTGAGGCCACAAGACCCGTAGTTCTCCCCGTGTCATCTGTTCCTCCGACCTGGACAATCGACCATCGGGCGCCTGAGCCTCTTGCCGCCCGCTCGCGGCCACCTGTCGCGCGTAAGTGCAGACGCGCAGCGTCGCCTCGGACACACTGGGAGGATGTCTTGGGCGACGCTGCGGCGTGACCGTCCCCGTCGCACGCTCGCGACGGGTCGGCCATGACCTCGCTCGCGCTCGACGCCACCCCCTTCGTCGGCCGCCGCCGCGAGCTGGCCGACCTGCGCCGCACCCTGGCGGCTGCACGTCTGGTCACCCTGACCGGCATCGGCGGAGCCGGCAAGACCCGGCTGGCCGCTCCTACGCCGAGGAGGAGCCGGAGGGCGGCCGCGGTCTGGACCGTGCCGCTGGCCGACGTGACCGAGTCGCACCTCGTGGGCCTCGCGGTGGTGGAGGCCCTCGGGCTGCACATCCGCCCCACCGACAGCCCCGTCGACGCCGTGGCCGAGCTCGTCGCCGACCGGCCGGCCCTGCTGGTGCTCGACAACTGCGAGCAGGTCGGGGACGCGGCCGCGTTCCTCGTCGTCGAGCTGCTCGAGCGGTGCCCGCACCTGCGGGTGCTCGCCACCAGTCGCCACGCGCTCGGCGTACGCGGTGAGGTCGTCTACCCGGTGCCGCCGCTGTCGGTGCCCGGCCCGGACGACGAGGTGGGGCTGAGCGACCTCGAGCACTACGACGGGGTGCGGCTCTTCCTGCAGCGGGCCGCGGCCGCCATGCCCGGCTTCCGCGCCACCGATGCGAGCGCGCCGGCCATCGCCCGGCTCTGCGGAGCCCTCGAGGGTCTGCCGCTGTCGCTCGAGCTCGCAGCCGCGCGCATCACGGCGCTGACCCCGGAGGTCGATGCTGGAGCGCCTCGAGGACCGCTACCGCCTGCTCAGCCGCGGGTACGCCAACACCCCCCACCGGCAGCGCTCCCTGCTGGCCTCGGTCACCTGGAGCTACGACCTGTGCTCGCCGCAGGAGCGGCTGCTCTGGGCCCGGCTCTCGGTCTTCGCGGGCGGCTTCGGGCTGGGGGCGGCCGAGCACGTCTGCAGCGGCAGCGGCCTGGAGGCCGGCGAGGTCCTCGACGTGCTGCACGACCTCATCGACAAGTCGCTGGTGACCCGCGACCCCGCCGACGACCTGCACTACCGGATGCTCGAGACCATCCGTCAGTTCGGGATGGGCCGGCTGGCCGAAGCCGGGGAGTTCGAGCACTACCGGAGCCGGCACGAGCAGTGGTTCGTCGACCTCGCGGGTCGGCTCGGGACGGAGTGGACCGGTCCCACCCAGGCCGTCTGGCTGGAGCACTGGCGCCGCAACCACGCCAACCTCCGCATCGTGCTCGAGCACTGCGCCGCTCACCCCGACGGCGCCTCCACCGCCCTGGGCGTGGTGATGTCCCTCGAGGGCTACTGGCTGGTGACCGGCCTGCTCGCCGAGGCCCGGCACTGGCTCGAGCTCGCGCTGTCCCACGACACCGGCGACGGCGCCGGAACGGGCGCTGGCGCACGGCACGCTCGCCTACCTGGCGGCGATCCGCGGCGACGCCGACGACGCCGCCACGCACCTGGCCGAGGCCGACGCGCTGGTCGCCGAGCAGCCGTCGCCCCTGCTCGGTCGCCTACCGCGTCTTCGCGCACGCGAGCGTGGCCTTCTTCGCCGGGGACATGGACGAGGCCCTCGCCCGGGCGCAGGAGGCGCTCGCCGGCTTCGAGGCCGTCGGGGTCGTCAACCACGTCAGCGTCTGCCTGATGATGACCGGGGTCTGCCACGACCACCGCGGCGAGCGGGTGGCGGCCGAGCGCGCCATCGAGGCCTGCCTGGAGACCACCCGCGCCGCCGGCGAGCTCTACACCCGCTCGTTGGCGCTCTGGTGGCAGGGGGTCGCGGCCCGCGACGCCGGCGACCTCGCCCGCGCCACCCGCCTGCAGCTCGAGGCGCTGACGATGAAGGAGGTGCTGCGCGACCAGCCCGGTCTGGCCATGGTGCTCGAGGCGCTGGCCGGCATCGCCTCCGCCAGCGGCGACGGTGAGCGCGCCGCCACCCTCTTCGGGGCCGCCCGGACCATGTGGACGTTCGTGCAGGGAGCTCCCGCCTCCGCGCCGTTCATCGCGGCGGAGCGGGAGGTCGGGGAGGCCCGCGCGCGCAGCCTGCTGGTCGAGCGGTCCTTCGAGCGCAGCTTCCGTCGCGGACAGAAGCTCGGCACCGCCGAGGCCATCCGGCTCGCCCGCAACCAGGAGCCGCGCGGGCCCGGCGCGCAGCGTCTCACCGACGGCGACGAGGGGCTGACCACCCGGGAGCGCGAGGTCGCCGCCCTGCTCGGCGAGGGCCTGTCGAACCAGCAGATCGCCGATCGGCTCATCGTCTCCGTCCGCACCGCTGAGGGTCACGTCGAGAACATCCTGCGCAAGCTCGGGCTCGGCTCCCGCGCCCAGGTCACGGCCTGGGTCGCCCGCAGCCACGACCGCTCCTGACGGCTCACGCGCGGTCGGCGTCGGCGTCGGCGTCGGCGTCGCGCGTCACCCTCCCGCATCGGCAGCCGTACGCCGCGCTCGGTCGCCACCTCGACCGCCCGGTCGTAGCCGGCGTCGGCGTGACGGATGACGCCCATGCCGGGGTCGTTGGTCAGCACCCGCTCGATCTTCTGCGCCGCCAGCTCGGTGCCGTCGGCCACGCAGACCTGGCCGGCGTGGATCGACCGCCCCATGCCCACCCCGCCCCCGTGGTGGATCGAGACCCACGTCGCGCCCGAGGCGGTGTTGACCAGCGCGTTGAGCAGGGCCCAGTCGGCGATGGCGTCGGAGCCGTCGAGCATCGCCTCGGTCTCGCGGTAGGGACTGGCCACGGATCCGCAGTCGAGGTGGTCACGGCCGATGACGATCGGACCCTTCAGCTCGCCGCTGGCCACCATCTCGTTGAACCGCAGCCCGGCCCGGTGGCGCTCGCCGTACCCGAGCCAGCAGATGCGCGCCGGCAGGCCCTGGAAGGCCACCCGCTCCCCGGCCATCGTGATCCACCGGCGCAGGCGCTCGTCGTCGCCGAAGAGCTCGAGGATCGCGCGGTCGGTCGCCGCGATGTCGGCCGGGTCGCCGGACAGCGCCGCCCAGCGGAAGGGGCCCCTGCCCTCGCAGAACAGCGGCCGGATGTAGGCCGGCACGAAGCCGGGGAAGGAGAAGGCGCGGTCGAAGCCGCCCTTGCGCGCCTCGTCGCGGATCGAGTTCCCGTAGTCGAAGACCTCGGCGCCCCGGTCGGCGAACCCGACCATGGCCTCGACGTGACGCGCCATCGACTCGCGGGCCCGCACGGTGAAGCCCTCGGGGTCCTTCGCTCGCAGGGTCGCCCAGTCCTCCACCGCCACCCCGGCGGGCAGGTAGTAGAGCGGGTCGTGCGCCGAGGTCTGGTCGGTGACGACGTCGATGGGCGCCTCCCGGGCCAACAGCTCGGGCAGCACCTCAGCGGCGTTGCCCAGCAGCCCGATCGACAGCGGACGGCGCTCGTCGCGCGCGGCCACGGCCAGCTCGAGGGCGTGGTCGAGCGAGTCGGCGCGCACGTCGAGGTAGCGGTGCTCCAGGCGGCGCTCGATGCGCTCGGGGTCGCACTCGACGCAGATCGCGACGCCGTCGTTCATGGTCACGGCCAGCGGCTGCGCCCCGCCCATCCCGCCGAGGCCGGCGGTCAGCGTGATGGTGCCGGCCAGCGACCCGGTCCCGGTGGTCGAGCCCGTCGAGACCCCGGTCGCGAGCTTCTCGGCGACCGCGGCGAAGGTCTCGTAGGTGCCCTGGAGGATGCCCTGGGTGCCGATGTAGATCCAGGACCCGGCCGTCATCTGCCCGTACATCGTCAGGCCGAGGTGCTCCAGCCGGCGGAACTCCTCCCAGCTCGCCCAGTCCCCGACGAGGTTGGAGTTGGCCAGCAGCACCCGCGGCGCCCAGGTGTGGGTGCGGAAGACCCCGACGGGACGCCCGCTCTGGACCAGCATGGTCTCGTCGTCGGCGAGCGTCTCCAGGGTCCGCACCAGGGCGTCGTACGACGGCCAGTCGCGCGCGGCCTTGCCCGACCCGCCGTACACCACCAGCTCCTCAGGGTTCTCGGCGTTCTCGGGGTCGAGGTTGTTCATGAGCATCCGCAGCGGGGCCTCGGTCTGCCACGACCGCGCGGTCAGCTCGGGCCCGCGTGCCGCCCGGATCGGCAGTCGGGGGTTGGGCGTGCCACCTGTGCTCATGCCAGCTCTCCGATCGTTGCTTCCACGGTGCGTACGACGTCGCCGCTCGCCACCAGCGCGACGACGGCCTCGATCTCGGGGGCGAGGTGACGGTCGGGACCGGGACCCTCGACGTGCTCGCGGACCAGGGCCCGCACGGCCGCGGTGGCGGGCGATGGCTCCAGCGGGGAGCGCAGGTCGAGGGCGCGCACGCCGGTCAGCACCTCGACGGCCAGCACCCGGGTCAGGCCGTCGACCCCGCGGCGCAGCTTGCGTGCCGCCGCCCAGCCCATCGAGACGTGGTCCTCCTGCATCGCGCTGCTCGGGATCGAGTCGACCGACGCCGGCACGGCGAGGCGCTTGAGCTCGGAGACGATCCCGGCCTGGGTGTACTGCGCGATCATGTGTCCGCTGTCCACCCCCGGGTCGCCGGCCAGGAAGGGCGGCAGGCCGTGGCTGCGGGTGCGGTCGAGGAAGCGGTCCGTGCGGCGCTCGCTGATCGAGGCGAGGTCGGCCACCGCGATGGCCAGGAAGTCGAGCACGTAGCCCACCGGGGCGCCGTGGAAGTTGCCGTTGGACTCCACCCGACCGTCCGGCAGGACGACCGGGTTGTCGATGGCGCTGGCCAGCTCGCGGTCGGCGACGGCGGCGGCGTGGGCCACGGTGTCGCGCACCGCGCCGTGCACCTGCGGGGTGCAGCGCAACGAGTAGGCGTCCTGGACCCGGTTGCAGTCGGGCCCGCGGTGGGAGGCGACCACACCGGAGTCGGCCAGGATCGCGCGCAGGTTGGTCGCGCTCGCAGCCTGTCCGGGGTGCGGGCGCAGCGCCTGGAGGTCGGCGGCGAAGACGCGGTCGGTGGCGAGCTGGCCCTCGACCGACAGCGCCGCGGCCACGTCGGCGGTGCGCACCAGGACGCCGAGGTCGTGCAGCGCGAGCACGAGCATCCCGAGCATCCCGTCGGTGCCGTTGATCAGTGCCAGGCCCTCCTTCGGGCCGAGCTCGACGGGTCGCAGGCCGCTCTCCCCCAGCGCGGTCGCCGCGTCGGTCAGGCTGCCGTCGGCTCGGCGTACCGGGCCCTCGCCGATCAGCGCGAGGGCGCAGTGTGACAGCGGCGCGAGGTCGCCGGAGCAGCCGAGCGAGCCGTACTCGTGGACGACCGGGGTGATGCCGTGCGTGAGCAGGTCGGCCAGGAGCCGGGCCGTCTCGGGGCGGATGCCGGTGCGGCCGGTGGCCAGCGTCGACAGCCGCAGCAGCATGAGCGCCCGGGTCACCTCGCGCTCGACCTCGGGGCCGCTGCCGGCGGCGTGCGAGCGGATGAGCGAGCGCTGCAGCTGCGCGCGCATGGCGGGCTCGATGTGCCGGGTCGCCAACGCGCCGAAGCCGGTCGAGATCCCGTACGCGGGGGTCGGGGCGGCGGCCAGCCGCTCGACCGCGGCCCGCGAGGTCCCGATCGCGGCCGCCGCCTCGTCGGTCAGGCGCACCGGGGCGCCGTGACGGGCCACGGCGACCACGTCGGCCACCGACAGCGGACCGGTGCCGACGGCCACCGGCTCCCGCGGGGCGGGCTCGTCCGGCGAGGGGGTGCGGGTGGCAAGGGGCATGGGTCGATCCCACCGCTCCCCGGGCGCGCTCGCCAGGGGGCGGGACCCGTCCTTGTCTCGGATCCGAGACAGGACCATGCTGACCTCCGTGACCCACGTGCCCGCCGCGACCCGGACCCTGCGGGTGCTGCGCTTCCTGGCCGCCCAGCCGGAGCCGGTGCCGCTCGACCGCATCGCGGTGGCGTGCGACCTGCCACGCTCGACCGCCTACCACCTGCTGGCTGCGATGGCCGCCGAGGGCTTCGTCGTCCACCTCGCCGAGGAGCACCGCTACGGGCTCGGGGTGGCCGCCTTCGAGGTCGGCAGCGGTTACAGCCGGCAGGCGCCGCTGGCCCGGATCGCGCGCCGGCCGCTGGCCCGGCTCGTCGACCGGGTCGGCCACAGCGCGCACCTCGCTGTCCTCCACGGGCGGGACGTCCTCTACGTGCTGGAGGAGCGGGCACCGGGGCGACCGCCCCTGGTCACCGACGTCGGCGTCCGGCTGCCGGCGCACCTCACCGCCAGCGGTCGCGCCGTGCTGGCCGCCCTACCCCCACCCAGGTCCGTGTGCTCTACCCCGACCGGGACGCCTTCGCCGACCGGACCGGCCTGGGCCCGACGTCGCCGCTCGGCGCTGCGGTCCTTGCTGGTCGACACGCGGCAGCGTGGCCACGCGACCGAGGAGGGCGAGGTGACGCCGGGCTTCGCCTCGGTGGCCGCCGCGGTGCTCGACCACAACGGCTACCCGGTGGCCGGGCTGGCGGTGACCTACCCGAGCGGCGACGGGTCGGGCGCGCGACCGGCGCCGGGGCCGTCGTGCGGCCGAGGCCACCGTCGACGCCGTACGCACGCACGGCGGACGAGCTCGGCGCGCGTCTCGGGCCGGACGCTGATCGAACGTGCGACCGGCAGGAATCGGGTGACGTTTGACACACGGCGTTGCATGATGACCGGATGACTGACCGTCGGCTGCGTCTCCCGCCTCGTCCTGTCCCTCGTCACGGCGCTGGGTGTGGTGCTCGGGCTGACCGTCGTCGTGCCGTCCTACGGCGGTGGTGCGCGCGAGGCGGGCCCGGAGAAGAAGGCGCTCGTCCGGGCCTACGACCGGGCCAGGCCGCCGATCGCGGCGCCGCGAAACCGACGACGGTCACGGTCACGACCACACGACCCTGCCACCAAGAACGCGATCTCCCGCGCGGGCGCCGAGGCCGGTGCCGTCGACCCGACCACGGCCGACCAGTCGCGCCGCAACGTGGCCTCGGTGGTCGCGCAGCGGGCCGAGCCCGACCCGCAGCTGGTGCAGGTCCCCGCCCCCTCCGAGCGCCGCACCTCGCCGCAGAACCGCTACGTGATGGCAGGCGGCTGCTACGCGCTGCGCGGTCCCCAGGGCTGGGTGGTCCGCGACGGTGACCGGTTACGCGGCCCGGGCCGCGACGGCCGGCCGCGGCCGAACCCTTCCACTTCCAGGCCACGACGCTGGGTGAGTACCTCCTCTGGGACTCCGAGGCTTCCTTCCTCTCCAGCGACGACCTGCCCCTCGCGCCCGGCGTGACCGCCGCGTCCGAGGCCGACGAGTCGTCGATCTGGACCGTGACCAAGCCCGACCGCTTCGTGCTCAGCCAGGGCCGCGACCGCCTGACCTCGGGCCGCCCCCTCACCACCGGGAGCGGCACCCCGTTCGAGCTGCGGCTCGTGGACGGCTGCGGGAAGTGGCCCGAGATCGGCGTGCAGATCAGCGGGCGGCCCTTCGCCGGCACCAGCTCCTTCCAGGAGGTGCGCGGCACCACCGACAACCACACGCACGGCATGGCCTTCGGTTCCTCTCGGGCGGTGCGCACTGCGGCAAGCCGTGGTCGCCGTACGGCGTGACGCAGGCGCTGCTGGACTGCCCCGACCACCGCTCCACCAACGGCGTGAGCGCGCTCGAGGCCGCGCTGACGGGTGAGCCACGGCACGACCCGGTCGGCTGGCCCACCTTCGTGGACTGGCCGGCGCCGGAGTCGCTGACCCACGAGGGCACCTACTACAAGTGGATGGAGCGGTCCTGGCGCGGTGGGCTGCGGCTGTTCACGAACCTGCTCGTGGAGAACAACCAGCTCTGCCAGCTCTACCCCTTCAAGGACCCGGAGACCTTCGCGAAGACCCAGTGCGACGACACCAAGTCGGTGGAGCTGCAGGCCCAGGACATGCGTGACTTCGAGAAGTACGTCGACGCGCAGTACGGCGGTCCCGGCAAGGGCTGGTACCGCATCGTCACCAGCCCGTTCGAGGCCCGACGCGTCATCAACCGGGGCAAGCTCGCGGTGATCATGGGCATCGAGACCTCGATCCCCTTCGGGTGCACCGTGAAGGCGACCGTGCCGCAGTGCGACGAGGCGTCGATCGACCGGGCGCTCGACCGCGCGCACCGCATGGGCGTGCGCCAGATGGAGATCGTCAACAAGTTCGACAACGCGCTGTCGGGCATCACCGGCGACGAGGGCCAGACCGGGGCGCTGGTCAACTCGGCGAACTTCGCCGAGACCGGTTCCTTCTGGCGGATGGAGTCCTGCGAGGAGCCGGTGGTGCCGGGTGTGCACGACAAGGAGCAGTACGCCCAGCCCGACGCCGAGAACCCGCAGCAGGACGCGATCTTCGGCGCGATCGCCGACCTGTTCGGAGAGACGCTGCAGCCGGCTCCGGTCTACCCCCCGGCCCCGCACTGCAACCAGACCGGGCTCAGCAGCCTGGGCGAGCACCTCGTCATGCGGCTGGCCCAGCGCAAGATGGTCTTCGACCCCGACCACATGAGCGTCAAGGCACGGAAGTCGAGCCTCGACGTCCTCGAGCAGATGAAGTACCCCGGCGTGCTGTCGAGCCACTCGTGGGCCACCCCCGACGCCTACCCCCGCATCTACAAGATGGGCGGGTTCATCACGCCGTACGCCGGCGACTCCACCGGCTTCGTCGACAAGTGGCGCCAGCACCTGAAGTGGGCCGACGGGCGGTTCTACTTCGGCTTCGGCTACGGCGCCGACATCAACGGCCTCGGCGCCCAGGGCGACCCGCGCGGGGCCGGCGCCGAGAACCCGGTCACCTACCCCTTCACCGGCTACGGCGGCGTGACCGTGCGCAAGCAGGTCAGCGGCGAGCGGGTCTACGACATCAACACCGACGGGGTCGCGCACTACGGCCTCTACCCCGACTGGTTCGAGGACGTCGAGCACGTGGCGGGCTCGGACGGCGCGTCCCTGCGCGACGACATGATGCGCGGCGCCGAGGCCTACCTGCAGATGTGGGAGCGCGCGGAGGGCGTCAGCAACGACGCCTGCCGTCAGCCCTCGGTCGCCAAGAAGGCCTCGCTGATCCGCGGGCTGCGGTCCGGGCTCACGGTCAGGGAGGTCCTGCTGCAGGTCGGACAGCCGCACCAGCGGCTCGGCACCCGCTTCACCTACTGCGCTCGCGCCGCCGACGGCGACCTCATCCAGGTCCGGCTCGACTTCACCCGCGCCGGCCGCCTGGTGTAGGGGCTGCGCGGGCTGCCGGTTTCACTAGGTACCTGGTGAAACCGGCGCTTACCGAGCGTTGCAACGTTCGGTAAGCGCCAGCATCGCTCGGGAAGCACGGGCCGGTACGGCGTGCCGGGGCCGGTCAGCCTGCACGCGACCGCCGACGCGTCGTCGTACGAGCTGTGACCCCGGCGACAGGCCCGCTCCGGCTGCGGTTACTCGTGAGTAAGATGACGGGGCACCGAAGCGCCCCGCACCAGGGGTCCGGCGCAATAGGCTCGCGGAAGCGACACCCCCTGAGGCCGGACGGAGCGTGGACGAGTGACTTGGGTGCTGATCCTGGGGCTGCTGATGAACGCGGTCGCCCTGCCGCTGGCGGCCAAGCGCGTGGGCTTCCTCGCGCGGCTCATCACCAGCGGGCAGCCTGCCCCTGACCGGATCGAGGGTGTCACCGGACGCGTCGGCCTGGCGCTCAGGACCCAGCTGGTCGAGGTCTTCGGACAGAAGAAGCTGCTGAAGTGGTCGGTGCCCGGCGTCGCCCACTTCTTCGTGTTCTGGGCCTTCCTCATCCTCGGCACCGTGTACGTCGAGGCCTACGGCGCGCTGTTCACCTTCCCCGACGAGTTCGCCATCCCGATCGTGGGCCGGTGGGACCTGCTCGGCTTCGCCCAGGACGCCATCGCGGTCCTGGCCCTGGTGGGCCTGGCGCTCTTCGCCCAGATCCGGTTGAAGGACTCCCCCAAGAGGCTCGGACGCCAGTCCCGCTTCCAGGGCTCGCACCTCGGCGGCGCCTGGATGGTGCTGTTCATGATCTTCAACGTCATCTGGACGATGTTCCTGTTCCGCGGCGCGGGGGCGGCCAACGACAACCTGCCCTACGGCAACGGGGCGTTCGTCTCCCAGGGCGTCGGGGCGCTGCTGTCCGGGCTCAGCGAGCACACGCTGGAGATCATCGAGGGCGTCGGTCTGATGCTCCACATCGGCGTGATGCTGGTCTTCTTGATCATCGTGCTGAACTCCAAGCACCTGCACATCTTCGTGGCCCCGCTGAACGTCATGTTCGGCCGCCGGCCGGTCGCCCTGGGCGCCGCCAAGCCGTTGATGAGCGACGGCAAGGTCCTCAACCTCGAGGACGCCGACGACTTCGACGAGGACACCAAGCTCGGGGTCGGCTCGATCGAGGACTTCTCCTGGAAGGGCATGCTCGACTTCGCGACCTGCACCGAGTGCGGCCGCTGCCAGAGCCAGTGCCCCGCCTGGAACACCGAGAAGCCGCTGTCGCCCAAGCTGATGATCATGGCGCTGCGCGACGCGGCGTTCGCCAAGGCGCCGTACATCCTGGCCGACGAGGAGAAGCGCGAGAAGCTGCTCGCGGCCGACGCCAGCAGCGGCCACGAGAAGTCCAGCTCCGGCGGTCACGGTCACGGCGTCACGTCGCTGGCCAGGGAGGTCGAGCGCCCGCTCGTCGGCGACACCGGCGACGACTGGTTCTACATGCCGGAGGACGGCTCGGGCGTCATCGACCCCGACGTGCTGTGGTCCTGCGTCACCTGCGGCGCCTGTGTCGAGCAGTGCCCGGTCGACATCGAGCACGTCGACCACATCGTCGACATGCGCCGCTACCAGGTGCTCATCGAGTCGAGCTTCCCCAGCGAGCTCAACGGTCTCTTCAAGCAGCTGGAGAACAAGGGCAACCCGTGGGGCATGAGCGCCAAGGCGCGCATGGACTGGGCCAAGGACCTCGACTTCGACGTCAAGGTCGTCGGGGAGGACGTCGAGAGCCTCGACGAGGTCGAGTGGCTGTTCTGGGTCGGCTGCGCCGGCGCCTACGAGGACCGCGCGAAGAAGACCACCGCCGCGGTCGCCGAGCTGCTCCACACCGCGGGGGTGGAGTTCGCCGTCCTCGGCAACGGCGAGACCTGCACCGGCGACTCGGCCCGTCGCGCCGGCAACGAGTTCCTCTTCCAGCAGCTGGCGATGGAGAACGCCGCCACGCTGACCGAGGCGAAGGCGAAGAAGGTCGTCTCCACCTGCGCCCACTGCTTCAACACGCTGAAGAACGAGTACGAGCAGTTCGGCGTCGAGCTCGACGTCGTGCACCACACCCAGCTGCTGAACTCGCTGGTGCGCGAGGGACGGCTCACGCCGGTCGCCTCCGAGGACGGCCCGAAGCGGACCCTGACCTACCACGACCCCTGCTACGTGGGCCGTCACAACCAGGTCTACACACCGCCGCGCGAGCTGCTGTCGGTCATCCCCTCGACCGAGTTCAAGGAGATGGAGCGCAACAGCGAGCGGTCCTTCTGCTGCGGCGCCGGCGGCGCGCGCATGTGGATGGAGGAGAACATCGGGTCGCGGATCAACGTGAACCGGACCACCGAGGCGGTGGGCACCGGCGCGGACCAGATCGCGGTCGGCTGCCCGTTCTGCCGGGTGATGCTCTCCGACGGCCTCACCGCGCTGCAGGACTCCGGCGACGCCCGCGAGGAGGTCGAGGTCCTCGACGTGGCCCAGCTGCTGCTGGCCTCGGTCAAGCGCGAGACCTCCGCCGGCCTGCGCAGCACCACGGGCGACGGCCCGGTCGGGCACGGTGACGAGAAGTCCGACGACACCGGCTACCCCTCGACGGTCGCGCACGACGGCGCCGTCGACCCCGAGGCCCCGGCTCCCGAGCCGGAGCCGACCGAGCCCGAGCCCGAGCCCGCACCCGCGGTCTCGCAGACCTCCCAGCCGACCGTGCCGCACCCGGCGGGCGTCATCGCGCTGTGGGACAACCAAGACGTCGAGTCGATCCTGGAAGGTGACGAGGTGGACATCAGCGAGTTCAAGGCCAAGCTCAAGGCGGAGCTCAAGGCGGAGGTGCTGGCGGAGGTCAAGGCGGAGCTCGAGGGCGCGCTCAACTCCGCCTCCGGCACCTCCGAGCCGATCAGCACCGACAAGCCCGAGGCGCAGCCCCCGGCCGAGAAGGCCCCCGAGGCCACCAGCGCTCCGGCCGAGAAGGCCCCCGAGCCCGAGTCCGAGCCCGAGCCGACCCCGGAGCCCGAGCCGACCCCGGAGCCCGAGACGGCACCGGAGCCTGCCGCCAAGGACGAGGACGAGCCTGCGAAGGCGGCGCCGGAGTCGAAGCCCACCGCCGAGAAGGCCGACAAGCCCGACGACGATGACGACGACGGCGCGCTGCTCATCGGCTCCCTCTGAGGCTGTCGACGAACCACCCGTGAGGCCTCGGCTCCTGCCCAGGAGCCGGGGCCTCACGGTTTTTCTGCACCTCCAGGGCGTGTCGGAATTTGCATGTCGGGCGTGTTTGTGATCCACATCTCAGGGAATACATGTGTCAGAAGATGTCCGGTGCGGGACCTTTGGCTTGGGAGGGCCGCTGGAACCGCTCGGCATCGCTCACGGCACAGGATCGAGCAGGGTCAGTCACTGGGAGGACGCCATGTGGGTCTCAGGGGTGGTACGACGCAAGCGGCACCAGGTGCTGGCCGAGCTGGTCGCGACTGCAGGCCGCACCGGCACCTACGAGCAGCCCTGGCGGCTGGTCCCCCACGTCTGGGACCACTTCACCAGTGAGGCCGCCATCCTCGAGGAGCTCCAGCGCGACTGGCGCACAGCGCTCGCCGGGGAGATCTACGTGACCATCGAGGCCGGGGAGGGCGACCTCCAGGCCGACGTGCTCAAGGCCTTCGCCGCCGTGCAGCGCCGTCAGGCCAGTGCCCGTCGCATCCTCGAGGCGCACGCCGACCACCCCGCCATCGCCGGCGCGATGAAGAAGGAGCGGGCGCTGCTCGGCTCCTTCGCCGCGCTGGCTGCCGCCTGAGGATCCCGCCCTGGGGCAGGACCCTTCTCGCCACCCCTACAGTCACGGGGTGCGCTGTGAGTACTTCGAGGCAGACCTCTGCCGGTCCTGCACCCACCTCCGCACGCCGTACGCCGATCAGCTGGCCGCCAAGCAGGTCGCCGTCGAGGACCGTCTGCGCGTCCCGGTGTGGCTGCCGCCGGTCGCGAGCGCCGAGGAGCGCTTCCGGACCAAGGCCAAGATGGTGGTCGCGGGCTCGGTGGAGGCCCCGACCCTCGGCATCCTCGACGCCGCCGGTCAGGGCACCGACCTGCGCGGCTGCCACCTGCACGTGCCGGCGATCCACGACGCCCTCCCTCGGCTGGCGGCGTTCGTCGCGACCGCCCGGTTGACGCCGTACGCCGTGCCCGAGCGGCGCGGAGAGCTCAAGCACCTGCTGCTGACCGCCAACCGCGACGGCCGGCTGATGCTGCGGTTCGTGCTGCGCTCGACCGAGGCGACGGCGCGGATCCGCAAGCACCTGCCGGACCTGCTGATCGACCTGCCGCTCGACGTGGTCAGCATCAACGTGCAGCCACAGCACGCCGCCGTGCTCGAGGGCGAGCACGAGGAGCTGCTGCACGGCGCCACCTTGCCGATGCCGGTCAACGACCTGGTGCTGCCGTTGCGGCCGCAGTCGTTCTTCCAGACCAACACCGACGTCGCGGCGGCCCTCTACCGCCAAGCCCGGGTGTGGGCCGACGAGGTCGGGCCGTCGTCGGTCTGGGACCTGTACTGCGGGGTGGGCGGCTTCGCCCGCCACCTCGCTGCGCCGGGTCGAGGGGTGACCGGCGTCGAGCTGAGCGAGCCGGCCGTCGCTGCGGCGCAGGACAGCGCCGGCGAGACCGGAGCCGGAGACCTGACGTTCGTCGCCGGTGACGCCGTCGCCTGGGTGGGCGCCCAGGACCCCGCGGACGTCGCCGACCTGGTCGTGGTGAACCCGCCGCGTCGCGGGCTCGGGCCCGACCTGTGCGTGTCGCTGGAGACCGCTGGCCCGGCGCACCTGCTCTACTCCAGCTGCAACCCGGTCACCCTGGCGCGCGACCTGGACGCGATGCCGGGGTTGCGCCCCGTCCGCGGACGGCTGTTCGACATGTTCCCGCACACCGACCACGCCGAGGTCCTGGTGCTGCTGGAGCGTCGCCCCTGACGCGGCTCGGGGCGCCGCGGGTGCCGTCGACGTCTCGCGCAGGATGTCGAGGTGCCCGTCGTGGCGGGCGTTCTCTCCTCGACGAGGTGCAGGATCACCCAGGACGGTGGGTGGTCGGTCGGTGCCCCGCTCGGCGTGGGCCGAGTCGCGTCGGAGGGTGCGCCCCCGGTCGACCGGGCTGATGGCAGGCTGGCGTCATGCTCGCCCCGCACGTGCGCCTGCGCCCGCTCACCCCCGACGACCACGCCGACGTGCTGGCCCTCAACGCCCAGGAGGTCCACCTGCTCGCCTCGATGGACCAGGCCCGGTTGGAGGAGCTGCACGGATGGGCGCACCGCTTCGACGTCGTCGACGTCGACGGTGAGTTCGGCGGCTTCGTCCTCGTGATCGAGTCGGGCACGACGTACGACGGCGACCACTACGCCGTCTTCTCGCAGACCTACGAGGAGTTCCTCTACCTCGACCGGGTGGTGCTGGCCGCGCCCGCGCGCGGTCGCGGCGTCGGGCACGCGGTGTACGACGAGCTCGAGGCGGAGGCCGGCCGGCTCGGGCGGATGACTCTGGAGGTCAACGTCGACCCGCCGAACCTGCCCTCGTTGGCGTTCCACGCCCGCCGCGGCTACGTCGAGATCGGCCGTCGCGGGCCCGACGACCACGTCGTGAGCCTCATGACCAAGGAGCTGGGGGCGGTGCCGCCCCGGTGACGACGTGGGTGAGGATGGAGCTGTGCCCCGCCGCGAACGCCTCGACGCCGCCCAGCTGATCGACCTCGTGCTCGACGCGGACTCGTGGGAGTCCTGGGACACCCCGCCCGAGCGGGACGCGATCACCGAGGACTACGCGGCCGTCCTCGCCGGCGCCGCGGAGAAGAGCGGCGTCGACGAGTCGGTGGTGACCGGTGCCGCACGGCTGCGGGGGCGGCGCATCGCGGTGGTGGCCGGGGAGTTCCGGTTCCTCGCCGGGTCGATCGGGGTCGCCTCGGCCCGCCGGATCGTGGCCGCCGTACGCCGTGCGACCGCGCTCGGCCTGCCGCTGGTTGCCGCCCCCGTCTCGGGGGGCACCCGGATGCAGGAGGGCACCCCGGCCTTCGTGTGGATGGCCCAGATCTCGGCCGCCGTCGCGGCGCACAAGGCGGCCGGCCTGCCCTACCTGGTCTACCTGCGCCACCCCACCACCGGCGGGGTGATGGCCTCGTGGGGGTCGCTGGGCCACATGACCGTCGCCGAGCCGGAGGCCCTCGTCGGCTTCCTCGGGCCGCGAGTCTACGAGGCGCTCTACGGCGAGGAATTCCCTCAGGGGGTCCAGACCTCCGAGAACCTCTACGCCCACGGCCTCATCGACGCCGTCGTCGAGCCCGAGGACATCGGCGACATCCTCGACCGGGCGCTCGCGATCCTGCAGGCCCCCGGCGACCCGGTGGTGCCGGTCGCGCCGCTGCCGCCGCTGAGCGACGTCGACACCTGGGAGTCGATCACCCGCTCGCGGCGCGAGGACCGGCCCGGCGTACGCCGCCTGCTGAAGTACGCCGCCAGCGACGTCGTCCCGCTCAACGGCACCGGTCAGGGCGAGCACGACCCCGGTCTGATGCTGGCGCTGGCGCGCTTCGGGGAGACGCCCTGCGTCGTGCTGGCCCAGGACCGCCGCGGGCAGACCGAGCTGCGACCCCTCGGCCCGGCGGCGCTGCGCGAGGCCCGGCGCGGGATGCGGCTGGCCGAGGAGCTCCGCATGCCGCTGCTCACCATCATCGACACCCCCGGCGCCGCCCTGTCGGTCGAGGCCGAGGAGGGCGGGCTCGCCGGCGAGATCGCCCGGTGCCTGGCCGACCTGGTGACGCTTCGGGCGCCGACCCTGTCGCTCATGCTCGGCCAGGGCACCGGCGGCGGCGCGCTGGCGCTGCTGCCCGCCGACCGGGTGGTGGCGGCCCAGCACGCGTGGCTCTCACCCCTGCCGCCGGAGGGCGCCAGCGCCATCGTGCACCGCGACACCTCCCACGCCCCCGACCTCGCGCGTTCGCAGCGGCGTGCGCTCGCTCGACCTCAAGGCCGACGGCATCGTCGACGTCATCGTGCCCGAGCTGCCCGACGCCGCCGACGAGCCCGAGGAGTTCTGCCAACGGGTCGGCGCGGTGCTGCGCCACGAGCTGTCCTGGTTGCGACGTCAGGACGTCGCCGGTCTCGTCGCCAACCGCACCGGCGGCTGACAGCCCGCATCAACCCGCGAGCTGGACGCACGGATCTGCCTGTGGGTTTTCACTATTAGGCTGCCGGGCGTGACGGACCTGGACTTCGATGCTCGTCTGGCGCGGCTCATCGAGAGCTTGGACGAGATCGTGAACCTGCTGTCGACCCACGGCGAGAGCCACTGGATCACGTGGGCTACTTCGTGCCGCGCTGCGCTGAACGACAACGACGCTGCCGCTTTCGATCGTGTGCTCGGCGCGTTCGGCGGGATGGGGAGCTTCAACGACCTCTCGATCCTGCGCGTCAACGGTCACGCCGTCGAACCGGACCAGGAGTCGACGGTCAATGCGCGGTTGACCGGGCTGCGCTCAGCGATCTGGGATGACGCGGTGGCCCTGAGGCACGAGCTACGAGCGTCCCCGTAGGCCCGCTACGAATGTCCGCTCATTGCGCCCATGGGCGGGTTCGACACACCTCGATGAGGGACGAGAGCGGCTGGGGCGCGGACGCATCGGGAAATACTTCCGCGAACCATGTCGAAGGCGAATGATGTCGTTCGACGTAAGGGTGAGTCGGTCACCGAGCAGCGGTGGCCCACCGATCTGAGGAGAACAGCAATGCCGCGGTTCATGGGTTTCGTGAGGATGGAAGAAGGCATCGACGCGCCGCCGCAGGCGCTGTACGAGGCGATGGGCGCCTACATCGGCGAGCAGGCGGCGAAGGGGCACTTCCTCGACGGGGGCGGCCTCTTCGGCACCGAGGACGCGGTCAACTTCGTGGTCCGCAAGGGCGAGACGACCCGCGTCGACGGCCCCTACGCCGAGTCCAAGGAGGTCGTCGGCGGCTGGTCGCTGCTGCAGTACGACAGCGTCGAGGAGGCCGTGGCCGCGCAGGAGGAGTTCGCCGAGCTGCACGCCAAGCACTGGCCCGAGTGCACGGTGGTCTCCACGCTCCGGCAGATCTCCGAAGCGCCGCCCGAGGCGACCGACGCCTGAGCGGGCGGCCGGATGCGGCCGTGCGGCCGGCCCTAGGCTGGCCGCATGGCCGGGACCACGGGGGAGACGATCACGTCCACCTGGCGTGGGGAGTCGGCGCGGCTCGTCGGCGCGCTGACCCGGATGACCCGCGACCTCGACCTCGCCGAGGACCTCGCCCAGGACGCCTTGGTGAGCGCCCTCGAGCGCTGGCCGGTCGACGGGATCCCCGACAACCCCGGCGCGTGGTTGATGACGGCCGCCAAGCGCCGTGCCGTCGACGGCTTCCGCCGCGCGGAGAACCTGCGCCGCAAGACCGCTGAGCTCGGTCGCGACCTCAGGGAGGAGGACGACGTGCCGGACCTCTTCAGCCAGGTCGACTTCATCGAGGACGACGTCCTCCGGCTGATCTTCCTGTCCTGCCACCCACAGCTCACCCCCGAGTCGCGAGCCGCCCTGACGCTCCGCCTGGTCGCCGGGCTGTCGACCGCGGAGATCGCCCGTGGGTTCCTCGCCACCGAGCCCGCGATGGGCCAGCGCATCTCCCGGGCGAAGCGGACGCTCGTCGAGGCCCGCGCGGACTTCGACCTCCCGGTCGGCGACGACCGCGCGAACCGGCTCGACGACGTCATGGCCGTGGTCTACCTGATCTTCAACGAGGGCTACACAGCGACCGCCGGCGACGACCTGATGCGGCCGGAGCTGACGAACGAGGCCATCCGGCTGGCCAGGATGCTGGCCGAGCTCGTCCCGCGCGAGCCGGAGGTGCACGGCCTCCAGTCGCTGCTCGAGCTGCAGGCCTCGCGGGCTGCGGCA
This sequence comes from uncultured Actinomycetota bacterium, assembly GCA_963762755.1. GTDB lineage: Bacteria > Actinomycetota > Actinomycetes > Propionibacteriales > Nocardioidaceae > Marmoricola_A. The sequence goes on from CAVXMH010000024.1 coordinate 129,872, forward strand.
CGCGTCGACAGCGACGGACGTCCGGTGCTGCTCGACGACCAGGACCGGTCCCTCTGGGACGCGCTGCTCATCCGGCGCGGGCTCGCCGCGCTCGAGCGTGCGGAGCGGCTCGCCGCTCAGGGCGAGCCCGTCGGTCGCTACTACCTGCAGGCGGCGATCGCGTCGCGCCACGCGCGCGCCGCGACGCCCGAGCAGACCGACTGGCCCGCCATCGCGCGGTTGTACGACGTGCTTGCTGGGGCCGCGCCCGGACCGGTCGTGGAGGTCAACCGAGCCGTCGCCCGCGGGCGGGCGTCCGGCCCGGCCGCCGGGCTCGCGATCCTCGACCGCCTCCCGGACGGCGCGTTCAGCGGCTCGCACCTGCTGTCCAGCGTGCGCGGCGACCTGCTCGCGCGAGCCGGCCTTCACCGCGATGCGGCGGTGTCGTTCCGCGAAGCGGCGTCGCTGACGTCCAACGAGAGCGAGCGGTCGTTGCTGCTCGGTCGCGCCGAGGAGTCGGACCGGGAGGTCACGCCCGGTCGCTGAGGCACGCCGATGGCCGGGCGCACGTCCGGCCCCACACGTCCCTTACGGGTAGGGCCCCGCTCTGCTTCCTGACTGGAGAGCCGAGCTCGTCGACCGCGTCCGAGCACACGGGGTGCCGGCTGAGCCGGAGCTCATCGAGCAGATCGGGTGGCGCAAGGCCTCGAACCGCGACGACGTCCCGACCTTCTCCCACTCCGGGCTGGTCTGCACCGCCGAGACCGAGGGGGACCGCTTCAGTCACCGGCGCGAAAGGGGTCTCACTCACGTACCCGTCGTCGGTGTTCAACGCTGGGTGATGGTCATCAGCACAAGAACGCAGGACATCGGGTCACCTTCATCTTCGTCCCGCCCAACGAGCCCAGCGTCCTCGACCACGACGTCGAGCTGCCGCCGAGGCAGGTTGTCCACACCCCTGTCCAGGCGATCACGGTGACGCGTGCGACGTCGTATACACCCTCCTTCTGAGCGCTGCGTCCGACCAGGCCGGGATGCGGAGCACGTCGTCGTGCCACCGCGGTGGCCGGCGGACCGCAGCCAGCTGTCCTTTGACGGCGCCCCGTGGCGTCAGGCGTCCGCGACCGCACGCTCCGGGTGAGACCCACGTCGCGCCGCGTGGGCAGCCGGGCTCACCGTCACTCGCACCCGTCTACCAGGACCACTCAGCAGCAGCCTGGCTCGGGACCCTCTCCTGCGGACAGCCGCGTGATGCGTGCGCCAGGGGGCGCCTCGGTCGGGCGGGCCGGGTCCCACTGACCCGAGAGCCGCCACTCGCCGACCCCGTCGAAGATCCCCCGCCAGGGGAGGTTGCGGACGCTCACCGACGCACCCTCGCCCCCCGCCACCCGGAGCCGCGGGTAGATGCTCGAGAGCCGGACCCACGAGTCACCCAGTCCGGTCGTGCTGTCCGCCAGCCACACCTCGGGCTCCTGCGGTTCGCTCACCGGTCCGGGGTCGTCGCCCCAGCGCACGTACTCCGAGAGCTCCCATCCCCGCAGGACGAGCTCATCCGGCGCGCCCCCTCCGAAGATCACGCAGAACTGCTGCCAGCAGGTCACCGCGGCCACCCGGTAGGCCCAGCTCGGAGACAGGGAGTCAGCGCCTTCCGCGAACCACCCGGTCTGGCCGGGGATCCGCGCGTACACGGTCGGCTCGACCGTCACGTCGGGCGCACCCAGTCTCGCGGTCAGGGTCGCGACCACCTCGTCGCGGCCGGCGCCGAACGGCAGCCCGCCGGCGCTGCCACGGCCGACCGGGACCGGACCCCGTGGCGCCGGGCCGGGGGACCCGGTGGGGTTCGGCGCCGGAACTGCCACGTCCGGGGCGCTCGACCTTCCGTCGCCCTCGCGCAAGGCGTCCACCCCGACGACCCCACCGGCAAGGACGGCGACGCTCGCCGCGACGGCGAGGACGACCCGCGCTCGACGGGCGCGCCGGCGGCTCCGTCCGCCCAGGAGAATTGCCGCGGTGGGGGGCGGCGGTACGTCGAGGCCGTCGGCCTCGGCCCGCAGCAGGTCTCGCAGCTGGTCGGTCATGACGCTCCTCCGGAGGTCTCGAGGGGGATCACGCTGTCGCCGAGGAGGAGTCGGAGCCCGCTCAGCCCGGCCGACGTCTGGCTCTTCACGGTGCCCTCGCTGCATCCGAGGGTCTGCGCCACCTGGGCGACGCTGAGGTCCTCGTAGAAGCGCAGCACGACGACAGCTCGCTGACGATCGGGGAGCCGCCGCAGGGCGTCGACCAGGACAGGGCGCGTCACGTGGTCCTCGACGACCGGCTGCTCCGGCACCCGGTCGGTGAGCGCCTCGGGACGGCGTGACCGCGAGCGGAGCCAGGAGGCGCGTGAGTGCACCAAGGCGGTGCGCGCGTAGCCGTAGGCGGCGCCGAGGTCACGCACCCGGTGCCACGAGGCGTAGGTGTTGGTCAAGGCGGTCTGCACCAGATCCTCGGCGAGCGCCCGGTCGCCGACCATGAGGTAGGCCGTGCGGTAGAGCGATCCCCAGGCGGACGCGACGAAGTCGGCGTACTCCGCGTCGGTGGGCGGTCTGCTCATGAGTCCTCCTCGTCCTGCACCGGGAAAGACGCCGCGGATGCACCTCAGGTTGCCCGCCGGGTCGGACCAAACTCGTTTCCCGCTCGGGCGACGAGCCCAGGAGCGGTCCCGACCCGATGCAACTCGACCTCGCCAGCGGCGCGCCGGCGGACCACGTGGTCCGGGACCTGGAGGAGGAGACCGCGATCCGTCTCGCCGCTGGGCGGGCCGATGTTCACCTGAGGCCGGACCACCGGTGGAGCCCGAGCACAGCGGGAACCGGTGGCACTCGCCGCGGGTCGCTCGCGGCGACCGGCTCGATCACCTCAGCGCTGCAGGTCGAGCTCGACCCGGACGTCGCCGGGGTAGACGTCCACCCCGGCCGGCGCCTCGAGGATCATCCGAGCGTCTGCGGCGTCGACACGGCGGGTGCCGGTGTGGTCGACGAGGAACGCCAGACCGTGCGGGGTGATCCACACGTAGCGCCCCTCTCCCGACTGACGCGCGCGGAAGCCGGCGTGCGTCTTCCAGCGGTGGTGCCGACGGCCCAGGGGACCTGAGTTGTGGGTGCCCGTCTGACCCGGTGGCCCGCCGTCACCGGGGTCGACGTACGGCGTCGGGTGGTCGGAGTCGACCTGACGGCTGGTGGACGTTGCGAAGGGCCAGTAGTCGCCACCGGTGACCAGGTGGACCCGGTTGCGCAGGGACTCGGGGTGCTCGTACGCCGTGGTCCGCACCCGGTCGGACAGGTCGACCACCGGTTGCACGCTCAGCCGGGTCCGTCCCAGCAGGTGCGCGAGCTGGGACAGCGTCTGCGGCCCCAGCCCCTCCGCCCGGGCCACCGCGCTGCCGGCGAGCGCCGCCTCGTGGAGGTGGACGTGCAGGACCGCCTTCGGCCGCAACCGGGTCAGGTCGGCGCCGCGCAGCGCCTCGAGCAGGTCGGCAGGGAACGCCACCGCGCGGTTCAGCAACGGCACAGGCGCCCCCGTGCTCCCCTCCGTGTCGTCCGTTGGTCGAGCCTGTCGAGACCCGTCCTCCGCCGGTCGAGCCTGTCGAGACCTCGTCGAGTTCGGTGTGCTCGAGCAGCAGGGTCAGCAGCTCGGCCGGCCGCGCCAGGTGGCCGAAGGCGATCGACCGGATCTCGTCGGCGTCCAGCCCCGGGTGCTGCGGCGCGACGACCTCGGCCACGCGCGAGACGGTGGCGTCGATCCAGGCTGCGTCACCTGCCTCGACCCGGGCGATCACCATCCGCAGCCCGGCCTCGTCGCTGCGCGAGAGCCGGACGAAGCGTCGGCGCCGTTCCTCCGCCAGCCGCTGCTCGTGCAGGTCGGGGGCGGCCTCGATGATCTTGGCCTCCGCCACGTCGAGGACCCGCCCAGCTCCCTCCCTCCCGAGCACCCGGGCGACCGCGGCGTCGACGACTCCGACCCGGTCCTGAGGCAGGTGGCGCGACAGCTTCGCGACCCGTCGGGCGATCCACACGTCGGCCACGCCGCTCCTGCAGACCGCCCAGGTGGCCGGCAACCGGTGGCGCAGGTCGAGCGCATCGGCCAGCGCGTTGACGGTCGCCATCACACCGGTGCCGCGCGCAACCGCGATCTCCCCCAGGCTGAAGTCCTGGACCCCCGGTGTGCCCTCGCCACCGGGGGTGACGAGGACGTTGCCGGTGCGCCGCGCAACCGCACCCTCCGGGCCCTGGGTGGGGTCGTCCGCGTGCAGGTCCGCCCACCGGGCCAGGACGACGAGGTCGCGCACCTCGGCGAGACGCCGGTCGCGCACGGCGGTGGTCGCCGCGGACAGAACGGCTGCCGCGTCGTCTCCCACCAGGTCCTCGTCCACGCTGACGACGCTACCGGCACCCTCCGACACTTTACGTTTCTGTGTTCGACCCCGACACATCGTGTTCGGATGAGGAGCAACAGGGGAACCTGGGTCGTATGACTCCCTCCCGCTCCCCGTCACGCGTGCCCGGACTTCTCTACGGGCTCGGCCTGGGAGGTTTCCTGGACGGCATCGTCCTCCACCAGATCCTGCAGTGGCACCACATGGTCAGCGACGTGCCGGGCCACCCGGTGACGACGGTGGCCGGCCTCGACTCGAACACCTTCGCGGACGGGCTCTTCCATCTCGCGACCTGGGCTTTCGTCCTGGTCGCCTCGGTGATGACGATCGCCGAGTGGCGACGCGGGCGGATCGCCCCCAGCTGGTCGTTCCACCTCGGCCTGCTCCTCACCGGATGGGGCGTGTTCAACGTCGTGGAGGGCGTCGTCGACCACCACCTGCTCGGCGTCCACCACGTCCGCGACGACCTGGGCGGACCGCTGGCGTGGGACCTCGGGTTCCTCGCGCTCGGGGTGCTGCTCGTCGTCGCCGGCTGGGCGCTGCACCGGCGTGGACGACAGCGACGGTCCCCCGCCGAACAGGCAGGGGACCGCCGCGCAGAGCACTGACCCGGCGGCTAGCCGGGTCCGCCGGCTCAGCCGCGGTGCAGCCGAGCGCCGAGGGCGTGGGCCGCGACCACGAGCCCACCGGCGATCAGCACGACGTCCTTGAAGACGTACTGGCCGAGCAGGGTCGGTCCGTTGTCGGCCCACATCTGGTCGGGGAACAGCACGAGCGGCGACATGATGCCGGCCATCGCCGTGGCGAGGACCACGAGCCCGACCCGCAGGAAGCGGCCGGTCAGCAGGGTGAGCCCGATGACGATCTCCATGACAGCGGTCATCAGCAGGGCGGCGTCGCCGCCCACCAGGCCGAGGGTCAGCTTGTCGACCGTGGCGATGGCCACGCCCTCGGCCGGGCTTGCGCCGGCCACGAACTTGAACGAGGCGAAGGTCAGGAACACGACCCCGAGGCTGACCCGGAGCGCAGTGATGCTGTGGGCGGCCAGGAGGCCGGCGAGCCGGTCGAGCCCCACTTCGGCGAGCTTCCGCAGTCCGGCGGACCGGGTCGGTGCCGCGGACGTCGCGGTCGGCGCCGTGGACACGGCGGAGGTCGACGGGGCGACGCGGGGGCGGTCGATGACGGTGGACATGGTGGTTCCTCTCGACGAGCGTTCAGGTGATGCCCGTCGATGAGTGGCCGACGACGTCCACCGATACCGTTCGCCCGGGAGGAGCCGTCGCCGGGCTAGCCAACCGGGACCTGTGGCCCGTCCCGAGAGGGGACCAAACGGACCCCGGAAGCCCGGTCACTGTGAGTCGCCGATCCTCACCAGTCCACCCAGCACCCCGATGTACGCCGTGCCGGGTGGGCTGCCTCAGGCGGCGGATTCGCCCTCGTCGCGGCCGACACTCGGAGCGTGCGCGGCCCGGCGTCCGGCCTGCCAGTCCTCCTCCTCCGCGGCGTCCTCGCCTGCGGCCTCGGGGTCGTGGCCCAGCGCCCGCAGCTGCGGGGTCTCGCGCAGGGACCGCTTGAGCTCGGCGAACCCGCCGAAGCGGGCCAGCCCGACCACGTGGTCCCACAGCTCGACGGCCTGCTCGATGCTCGGCCGGCGGCTGATCACGGGACCGAAGAAGCCGATGCCACCGTCGGCGGCCTCGGGCTCGACGTGCAGGATCGGCGTGCCGACGTCCTTGCCGGTCAGCGCGAGCGCCTCCTCCGACTCGGCCACGATCTGCTCGTCCCAGGACGTGTCGTCGACGTGCGACGCGAAGTCCTCCGACAGGCCGGCCTCGACCAGCACGGGGCGCACCCAGTCCGCGAGCCGGTCGACCTGCTCGGTCCAGTCGACACCGCCCTCGACGTTCCAGATGTTGTCGCCGAGAGCGGCGTAGAGACGGTCCACGCCGTCGTTGCCCCCGTCCGGTCCGTCCGCGGCGCGCACCGCAGCGGCGACTCGCAGCAGCTTCAGGCCGGACGTGTGACCGGCGATGTAGCCCGCGGGGAAGTGGCTCGCGTAGTCGACGCGGTCGTTGATGCGCCGCAGCGAGATGAAACGCCACTCCACGTCGTACTCACGCTGCTCACGCACGGTGCGCACCCACTCGCTGGTCATCCAGGCGAAGGGGCACGCGGGGTCGAAGTAGAAACGGAGATCAGCCATGCCCCCATGATGCTCAAAGGTTCAAGTGTCAAACCTCGCTCACCCGGTCAGAAGCGCAGCGCGACGGCCGGGTCCTCGAGGATCGCGGCGACGTCGGCGAGGAACTGCGAGCCCTTCGCGCCGTCGATGAACCGGTGGTCGAAGGACAGCGCCAGCGTGGTGACGTCGCGGGCCTTGATCTTCCCCTTGTGCACCCACGGCTGCTTGCGCACCGCGCCGAAGCACAGGATCGCGGACTCGCCCGGGTTGATGATCGGCGTCCCGGCGTCGACCCCGAAGACCCCCACGTTGGTGATCGTGAAGGTGCCGCCCGCCATGTCGGCCGGCTGGGTCCGGCCCTCCCGTGCCGTGGCGGTCAGCGTCGCTGAGCTCGCGGCCGAGGTCGGCGAGGTCGAGGCCGTCGGCGCCCTTGACGTTGGGCACCACCAGGCCGCGCGGGGTGGCCGCGGCGATGCCGAGGTTGACCGAGCCCTGGAAGACGACCTCCTGGGCGGCCTCGTCCCAGTGCGCGTTGATCTCCGGGGTACGGCGCATCGCCAGGCAGACCGCGCGCGACAGCACCAGCAGCGGCGAGACCTTCACGTCGGCGAACTCGCGGTCCTCGCGCAGCCGGTCGACGAGCTTCATGGTGCGGGTGACGTCGACGGTGATCCACTCGGTGACGTGCGGGATCGGTGAAGGCCGAGTCGACCATCGCCTGCCCCATCATCTTGCGGACGCCCTTGATCGGCTCGCGCCGGTCGACGAGCGTCGGCGCGCGGTCCGCTGCGCGGCGGTGCCGGCTGTGGGAGCCGGCATCGGTTCGTGCGGCCCGGACGCCATGCTCGCGCTGCCGGCGCGCGGCCTGGAGGTCCGCCATCGTGACGACCCCGCCGGCCCGGACGGCGTGACCGAGCGCGAGGTCGACGCCGAGCTCGCGGGCGAGCTTGCGCACCGGCGGCTTGGCGAGCACCCGCCGACCGACCAGGCGCCGGAGGCACGGACCTCCGCGGAGCGCTCGGTCTCCGCGGGCCGCGGTCGCCGGGCACCGGCTCCTCGTCGGCCGGGACGACCTCGGAGGTGTCGGCCTGGCCGAGCGCGAACGAGCCCTGCACCTGCATCTGGGCGGCCGAGCCGGCCGCGGTCCGGGCGGTGGCCGGCCCGCGGCGGGCCGGCGTCGGGCGGCGCCGGACTGCGGGCCGTAGCCGACGAGCGTGGCGTTCTCCGACGCCCGCCGACGGGTTGGACAGGTCCATCTCGGGCGGCGGCCGCTGGGGGAGGTCGGGGCTCGCGGGGGCTGCCGGAGCCTCGGACGCCGGCTCCTCGACGCCGTCGGAGATGGCGATGATCGGCGTCCCCACCGGGACGGTCTCGCCCTCGGGCACGAGCAGGGCGGTCACGGTCCCGGCGTACGGCGAGGGCAGCTCGACCAGCGACTTGGCGGTCTCGATCTCGACGACCACGTCGTTGACCTTGACGACGTCGCCGACCTTGACCTGCCAGGTGACGATCTCGGCCTCGGTCAGGCCCTCACCCGGGTCGGGCAGCTTGTACTCGAAGACAGCCATGCTCACCACTCCAACGATCGGTCGACGGCGTCCAGCACCCGGTCGAGGTCGGGCAGCCACTCCTCCTCGACCCGCGCCGGCGGGTAGGGGGTGTCGAAGCCGCCGACGCGCAGCACCGGCGCCTCGAGCGAGTAGAAGCACTCCTCGGTGATCCGGGCGGCGAGCTCCGACCCGAGGCCGAGGTTGACGTGGGCCTCGTGGGCCACGACCGCGCGCCCGGTGCGGCGTACCGACTCGAAGACCGGCGCCATGTCGAGCGGCGACAGCGTGCGCAGGTCGATGACCTCGACGCTCTTGCCCTCCGTCGCCGCCGCCTCCGCGGAGGCGAGGCAGACCTTCACCATCGGCCCGTAGGACAGCAGCGTGAGGTCGGTGCCCTCCCGCACGACGCGGGAGGTGAACAGCGGCGCCGGGGTCGCCGTCGGCGTCGATCTCGGCCTTGTCGGCGTGGTACTGCCGCTTGGGCTCGAGGAAGACCACCGGGTCGTCGTGGGCGATGGCCTGCTGGATCATCCAGTAGCCGTCGACCGGGTTCGAGCAGGCGACCACCTTGAGGCCCGGGGTGTGCGCGAACTGCGCCTCCGGCGACTCGCTGTGGTGCTCGACCGCGCCGATGCCGCCACCGAAGGGGATGCGGATGACCATCGGCATCGTCACCTTGCCCTGGCTGCGGAAGTGCAGCTTGGCGACCTGGCTGACGATCTGGTCGTAGGCGGGGTAGACGAAGCCGTCGAACTGGATCTCGCACACCGGCCGGTAGCCGCGCATCGCGAGGCCCGACGGCGGTGCCGAGGATGCCGGACTCCGCGAGCGGGGAGTCGATCACCCGGTCCTCGCCGAAGTCCTTCTGCAGCCCGTCGGTGATCCGGAAGACACCGCCGAGCTTGCCGACGTCCTCGCCCATCACGAGGACCTTGGGGTCGTCCTCCATCGCCCGGCGCAGGCCGGCGTTGAGGGCCTTGGCCAGGGTCATCTGGTCGGTCGTGCCTGTCGACGGGCTCGCTCATCGACGTGGGCCTCCTCGAAGGTGTCGAGGTACGCCGCGTAAGCCGGCCTTCTGCGCCGCGAGCTCGCTCGGTCTGCTCGGCGAAGACGTGGTCGAAGACGTCGAGGATGTGCGGGTCGGCCATCGCGCGGCAGCCCTCCCGCAGGTGCACGCCGAGCTCCTCGGCCTCGGCGTCGACCTCGTCGAGGAACGCCTGGTCGGCCAGGCCGTTGCGGGTCAGGTAGACCTTCACCCGCTCGATCGGGTCCTTGAGCTTCCAGCTCTCGAGGTCAGCCGAGAGCCGGTAGCGCGTCGGGTCGTCGGTCGTGGTGTGGGCGCCCATCCGGTAGGTGTAGGCCTCCACGAACGTCGGACCCTGACCCTCGCGAGCGCGCTGCAGCGCCGCCTGCGTGACGGCGTACGTCGCGAGCACGTCGTTGCCGTCGACGCGGACGCCGGGGAAGCCGAAGCCGAGAGCCCTCTGGTAGAGCGGGATCCGGGACTGGCGCTCGATCGGCTCCGAGATCGCCCACTGGTTGTTCTGGCAGAAGAAGACGACCGGGGCGTTGTAGGACGCGGCGAAGATGAACGCCTCGTTGACGTCGCCCTGGCTGCTGGCGCCGTCACCGAAGTAGGCGACCACGGCGGCGTCGCGGTCGGGGTCACCGGTGCCGACGTGCGCCGTCGCGCTGGACGCCCATCGCGTAGCCGGTCGCGTGCAGGGTCTGCGCGCCGATGACGATCGTGTAGAGGCCGAAGTTGTTGTCGTCGGGGTCCCACGAGCCCTGGTCGACGCCGCGGAAGAGGCCGAGCAGGGCCAGCGGGTCGACGCCGCGGCAGTGGGCGACGCCGTGCTCGCGGTAGGTCGGGAAGACGAAGTCCTGCGGGCGCAGCGCGCGGCCGGAGCCGATCTGGGCGGCCTCCTGGCCGAGCAGCTGGGCCCAGATGCCCAGCTCGCCGTGGCGCTGCAGCGCGGTGGCCTCGATGTCGATGCGCCGGGTGAGCACCATGTCGCGGTAGAAGCCGCGGACTTCTCGGCCTGCTCGTCGTCGCTCATGCCGTCGCCGAAGGAGAAGTCGGGGTGCTCGACCCGCTCTCCCTCGGGGGTGAGCAGCTGGACGAGGTCGGGTGCCGCCGTCGGCGTGGGCGGGCCCGAAGACCGCGCCCGGGTCGGGGCCGAAGTCGCGGGTCCGTGGGTCGGGATTCATCGGTGGTGTGCACTCCTCGGTCAGGTCGGCGCGGGGTCACCGCGGCCGTCGGGCTGGAGTCCGCGCGTGGCACGGGGTGGTGCGCCACGCAACGGTGTGACCGGCGACACACGCCGGACAGGCCCACCGTACCGGCCCGCGACCCGCCCCGCGACCGGACCCGGAAGCCCGCTAGCGTCGCCGGATGAGCCCGGTGGTCCAGCCTCCCGACCGCGTCCCCGCCGTCCCCGCCGTCCCCGCCGTCCGCGTCGAGCGCGTCGGCCCCGTCACCACGGTCGTCCTGCACCGGCCCGAGCGGCGCAACGCGGTGGACGGGCCGACCGCCGACGCGCTGGCAGCGGCGTTCCGCGACGTCGAGGCGGACGACGACGCCCGCGTCGTGGTCCTGTACGGCGACGGCGGCACGTTCTGCTCCGGCGCCGACCTGACCGCGCTGGGCACCGAGGCCGGCAACGTCGTGCGCCCGGTCGGTCCGGGCGGCGGCGCCGGGGACGGAGCCGGGGACCGGGACGGGGACGGGCCGATGGGGCCGACCCGGATGCGACTGACGAAGCCGGTGGTGGCGGCGGTCGAGGGTCACGCCGTGGCCGGTGGCCTCGAGCTCGCGCTGTGGGCCGACCTGCGGGTGGTGGCGCAGGACGCCGTGCTCGGGGTCTTCTGCCGACGCTGGGGCGTGCCGCTCATCGACGGCGGCACCGTGCGGCTGCCGCGCGTGGTGGGTGAGGGCGTGGCCGCCGACCTGATCCTGACCGGCCGGCCCGTCGACGCGGCCGAGGCGCTGCGGATCGGTCTGGCGAACCGGGTGGTGCCGGCCGGGACGGCCCGCGCCGCGGCCGAGCACCTCGCGGCGGAGCTGGCCGCCTTCCCGCAGACGACGATGCGCCACGACCTGGCCTCGATGCGCGAGCAGCACGGACTCGCCGCGTCAGACGCACTGGCCAACGAGCTGCGCCACGGTGAGCAGTCGCTGAGCGAGGCCCTGGCCGGAGCGCGGCGCTTCGCCGACGGGGCGGGTCGCCACGGCTCCTTCGACCCCCAGCAAGACCCCCAGCACGACCCCCAGCACGACCCCCAGGGCTGACCTGCGGGGTCAGACCTTCGGCTCGAAGGCGTCGGCGACGCCGAGGAAGACGTCGTTGCCGGCCGGCTCGGCGACGGTCACGCGGACGCCGTCGGTGCCGTAGGGGCGCACCATGATGCCGGCCTGGTCGGCGGCCGCGGCGAAGGCGGGAGTGTGCTCCCCCAGGCCGAGCCACACGAAGTTGCCATCGGCCTGCGGCACCGTCCACCCCTGGTCGCGCAGGGCGGCCACCACACGCTCGCGCTCGGCGACGATCGCCTCGACGCGCTCGGCGAGCTCGGTGGTGCACCCCAGAGCGGCGACCGCGGCGGCCTGCGCCACCGCCGACACCCCGAACGGCAGCGCGCACTTGCGCACGGCGGCGGCGATCTCGTCGGTGGCCACCAGGTAGCCGACCCGCAGTCCGGCCAGCCCGTAGGCCTTGGCCAGGGTGCGCATGACCACGACGTTGGCGCGGCCCCGACCCAGCGCCAGGGAGTCGACCGGGTCCTCGGAGCGCACGAACTCGCGGTAGGCCTCGTCGACCACCACGACGACGCCGGCGGGCACCTGGTCGAGGAAGGCCTCCAGCTCGGCGTGCCGCACGGCAGGGCCGGTCGGGTTGTTCGGGGTGCACACCAGCACCACGCGGGTCCGTTCGGTGATCGCGGCGGCCATCGCGTCGAGGTCGTGACGTCCCTCGGAGGTCAGCGGCACCTGCACCGCACGGGCGCCGCACACCGCGGCCGCGATGGGGTAGGCCTCGAAGGAGCGCCAGGCCAGCACGACCTCGTCGCCGGGATCGCAGAAGGCCTGGACCAGGTGGTAGAGCAGCGCCACCGAACCGGTGCCCACGGCGAGGTGGGAGGTCGGCACCCCGAGCTCGTCGCCCAGGGCCTCGAACAGCGCGGTGCTGCCCATGTCGGGGTAGCGGTTCATCGAGCGGCCGCGGTCTCCGCAGCCGCGAGGACCGCGTCCGGCGGGGCGTAGGGGTTCTCGTTCGACGAGAGCTTGTACGTCGGCACGCCCTCGCGCGGCGTCGGCGGACGGCCGGCGACGTACGCCGGGACGTCGGCCAGCGTGGCGCGCGGGACGGGGGCGGAACCCGAAGGGGCGGCTGGTCGGGGGTCGGAGCACCGGTCACTCGTCCCAGGCTACGGCGTCCCCTCCACAGCGACACCGGAGCAGGTGCTCCGCTCCCTCCCGACCACTTCCTGGCCGTCCCGACCCTCCCGCCGGGTGCAGCCCGAGGTCGGACGACCCGTGCCCCCACGGGTCATCCGACCGCTGCGCCCCGATCCCCCCAACACATGTCAGGCCCGGGGCGCTGCATCTACTTTAAGTTCTTAATCCGGACAAAATGATCGGGCGCACGGGTCGACCCTCTAGTCCATCCGGGCCATGGGTGACTCGTGAAAGGATGAGCCGGTGACCTTTCTGATCCGTGTCGTGGTCAATGCCTTCGCCCTCGGCGCCGCCGCCTGGCTGCTCGACGACATCCGGGTCGGGGGTGACACCGGGAAGCAGCTGCTGACGCTGCTCGCGGTCGGCGCGGTGTTCGGGGTCGTCAACGCGCTGGTCACCCCGGTGGTCAAGCTGCTGTCGCTGCCCTTCATCATCGTGACGCTCGGGCTGTTCCTGCTCGTCGTCAACGCGCTCATGCTGCTGCTGACGAGCAGCATCTCCGACGCCCTCGGGCTGCGCTTCACCGTGGACGGCTTCTGGACCGCCGTGCTGGGCAGCATCATCATCTCGATCGTCTCGGCCGTCCTCGGTGCCCTGACCGACGACTGACCCCCCGACTCGATGGACCGCCGGGCCAGCAAGGTCGCGGACCTGACGACGCCCCTCCCCCAGCGCGACCTTCAGCGCGACCTTCAGCGTGACCTCAGGTGCCGGTGGCACCCTGGGCACGTGACTGCCGAGTCCCCCCAGCACCGTGTCCTCGTCGTGGACGACGATCGAGCCGTCCGCGACTCCCTGCGCCGGTCCCTGGAGTTCAACGGCTACGACGTCGCGCTGGCCGTCGACGGCGCCGACGCCCTGGCCCGGATCGCGCAGCAGCCGCCCGACGCCGTGGTGATGGACGTGATGATGCCGCGCCTCGACGGCATCGAGACCACCCGCGCGCTGCGAGCGGCCGGCAACGACCTGCCGATCCTCGTGCTCACCGCCCGCGACGCCGTCGGCGACCGGGTCGACGGACTCGACGCGGGGGCCGACGACTACCTGGCCAAGCCGTTCGCCCTCGAGGAGCTGCTGGCACGCCTGCGCGCGCTGCTGCGGCGTACGACGCAGGAGGCGCCGCGACGACCTCGACGCCGAGCAGCTGACGTTCTCCGACCTGACCCTCAACCCCGCCACCCGCGAGGTACGCCGAGCCGGCCGGCTCCTGGAGCTGACCCGCACCGAGTTCGCCCTGCTCGAGATGTTCGTCCGCCGACCGCGACGGGTGCTCGACCGGTCGTTCATCCTCGAGGAGGTCTGGGGCTACGACTTCCCCACCACCGCCAACTCCCTCGAGGTCTACGTCGGCTACCTGCGGCGCAAGACCGAGGCCGAGGGCGAGGGCCGCCTCATCCACACCGTGCGGGGCGTGGGCTACGTGCTGCGGGAGGGCTGATGCGTTTCCGCGGGACCCTGGCGGCCCGGGTCTCGTTGCTGGCCGCGGTCGCGGTCGGGCTCTCGGTGGCGCTCGTCGCCTCCATCGCGGCTACGTCAGCGTGCAGCACCAGCTGATGGCCTCCCTCGACAACTCCCTGAAGGAGCGGGCGGCAGAGGTCTCCGCGCATGCGCGCTCCAGCAGCTTCCTCGGCCAGCAGCCCCCCGCGTGGGTCACGGGCGCGGCCGACCTCCAGGTCGCCATGGTCTACGACTCCGGGGCGGTCAGCTGTCCCCCTGACCTCGACCCGGTTCCCGATCCCGTCGGCGACATCGACATGACCGTCACGGAGCTCGACGTCGCGCGCGGACTGGCGGGCTCGTCCGCCGCGGACCGTGATGACCGGCGACGGTCCCTACCGCGTGTGCGCTGTGCCGGGCGACGTCCCCGGCACAGCCGTGGTCCTGGCCCAGTCGATGCGCTCGACCCAGGAGACCCTCGGCAAGCTGGGCGTGCTGCTCTTCCTCGCCGGGGTCGTCGGCGTGCTCGCCGCGGCGCTGGCCGGCTGGGCGGTCGCCCGCAACGGGCTGCGCCCCGTGCGCCGCCTCAGCGACGCCGCCGAGGAGATCGCCCGTACCGAGCAGCTCGACCCCATCACGGTCGAGGGCAACGACGAGATCGCACGGCTCGCGACCTCGTTCAACGCCATGCTCACCGCCCTCGGAGCCTCCCGCGACCGGCAGCGCCAGCTCGTCGGCGACGCCGGCCACGAGCTCAGGACGCCGCTGACCTCGATGCGCACGAACCTCGACCTGCTGACCCAGGCCGACCGGCGCGGCGGGCTGTCACCCGAGCAGCGCGCCGAGCTGCTGGACGACGTGCGGTTCCAGATCGACGAGCTCACCACGCTGATCGGCGACCTCACCGAGCTCGCCCGCGACGAGCCGATCGCCTCGCAGCTCGAGCCCGTCGACCTGGCCGACGTCGTGGCCCGCGCCGTGGACCGCGTGCGGCGCCGGGCGCTCGACGTCACCTTCGACGTCACGCTCGGCGCCGTCGTGGGTGACCGGGGAACCGGCGTCGCTGGAGCGGGCCGTCACCAACCTGCTCGACAACTCGGTGAAGTGGAGCCCGCCCGACGGCAAGGTCACGATCCGGCTGCACGGCGGCAGCCTCTACGTCGCCGACCAGGGCCCGGGCATCGCCGAGGAGGACCTGCCCCACGTGTTCGAGCGGTTCTACCGCTCGCCGGAGTCCCGCACCCTGCCCGGCTCCGGTCTCGGGCTGTCGATCGTGCGACGCATCGCGGAGCGGCACGGCGGCCTCGTCCAGGCCGGTCGCGCGGAGGAGGGTGGAGCCGCGTTCTGGTTCCGTCTCCCGCTCGGACCGCCGCCGGCCCCCGCCCAGTCGCCGGCCGACGCGGCCCGCCCGGACACGGCTGCGAGCACCTCCCCGCTCACCTCGTCGGGCACGTCCGCGGGCAGCGGTTCGAAAGTGACAGAGGGGTCCCAGCCCCCTCTCAGGCCCGATTCAGCAAGGGTAGACACGCTGGAGCCATGAGCGACAACACCCACCGCTTCCCCTCGGACGGCGACACCACCCCCCTTCCGCCGTACGCCGGGAGCACGCCGTACGCCGGGAGCACGCCGTCGGGGGGCCGCAGCGACACCGAGGTCCTCCCGCCCTACGACCCGCCCTACGACCCGACCGCCGGTCCGTCCGGCCCGGGACCGCGACCTCCGCTCCACGACGACGACACGGGCCGCTCCCGCAGCCCGCGCCGACGCACCGCCGGGCTCCTCGCCGGCGCCCTGGTCCTCGGGGTGGGCGGTGGCGTGCTGGGCGCGACGGGCTACGACGCCCTCACCGACGACCCCGCTGCGGTCGCCGCGCCCACCCCGGCGGCGACCGACGCCTCTGCGCGCGACCCGCTGAGCAGCGCCGGGAGCGAGTCCGCCGACGGTGACGGCACGACCACCGACAGCACCGGCAGCGAGGCCCCTGCCGACTCCGTGGAGGGCGTGGCCGCGGCCGTCCTGCCCTCGGTGGTCAAGATCAACGTCTCCGGCGCTGCCGGCTCCGGCTCCGGCTCCGGCGTCGTGATCAGCGAGGACGGCGAGATCCTCACCAACAACCACGTCGTCGAGGTCGGCGACCGACGGCGGCGACCTCTCGGTCAGCTTCGAGGACGGCAGCACCGCCGACGCCTCCATCGTGGGCACCGACCCGGTGACCGACCTGGCCGTCGTCAAGGCCGACGGGGTCAGCGACCTGACCGCGGCCGCCATCGGCGACTCCGACGCCCTCGGGGTCGGCGAGGAGGTCGTCGCCATCGGCTCCCCCTTCGGGCTCGAGGCCACGGTCACCAGCGGCATCGTCAGTGCCCTCAACCGTCCGGTGGCCATCAGCGAGGCCAGCTCCTCCGCCTCCGCCCCCGACACCGTCTACCCGGCGATCCAGACCGACGCCGCCATCAACCCCGGCAACTCCGGCGGCCCGCTGGTCGACATGGCCGGCGAGGTGGTCGGCATCAACTCCTCGATCCGCTCCAACAGCACCTCGCTGAGTGGCGAGGGCGGCTCCATCGGCCTGGGCTTCGCCATCCCCATCACGCAGGTGCTGCCCGTGGTCGAGCAGCTGCGCAACGGTCAGGTCGCGACCCACGCCCGGCTCGGGGTCACGGTCGCGAACACCCCCGACGACAACGGCATCGCCAACGGCGCGGAGATCCAGGAGGTCCAGCCGGCGTCGGGCGGCGCCGAGGCCGGGTTGCAGCCAGGCGACCTGGTCACCCGGGTCGACGACAAGCCCATCAGCAGCATCGACGCCCTGGTCGCCACGATCCGCGGCTACCGCCCCGGCGACACCGTCACGCTCCTCGTCCAGCGCGACGGCGAGACCCAGACGCTCGACGCCACGCTCGACAGCGACGCGGACACGTCCTCTCCCTGACGTGTCCTCCCCGCTCGGACGCAGGTCCGAGCCACGGGCGTCGCCCCCGGGTCCGGCACTCCCAGACCGTCGATCCGGGGGCGGCGCTCCGCGCTTCCCACCCGCCCCGCGCTACCGGGACCCGTCGGCGGGGCTCGCGAGGCAGGCCCGCACCCGGGCTGCCTTCCACCGGGTCTCGGCCCACTCGTCCGCGAGCTCGGAGCGCACCGTCACCCCGCCGCCGGTGCCCAGCTCGTAGCGCCAGCCCCCGTCCTCTGGCGTCCCGTCACCCACGGCGGTCGCCACCAGGCTGCGGATGACCACGCTCAGGTCGGCCCGCCCGTCCCCGGAGATCCAGCCGAAGGCTCCGGCGTACACCCCGCGCGGTGTCGACTCGACCGCGTCGATGACCGCCATCGTGCGGCGCTTGGGCGCCCCCGTCATCGACCCGGCGGGGAAGAGGGCCCGCAGCGCCGCGATCGTGCCGACGTCGTCGCGCAGGCGGCCGCGCACGGTCGTCACCAGCTGGTGCACCGCGGCGTAGGACTCCACCTCCATCAGCCCGGGCACCCCGACCGACCCGACCTCGCAGACCATCGCGAGGTCGTTGCGGATCAGGTCGGTGATCATGAGGTTCTCCGCGCGCAGCTTGGGGTCGGCCCTCAGGTGCGCGGCCAGGGCGGCGTCCTCCTCCGGGTCGCGACCGCGCGGCGTGGTGCCCTTGATCGGGCGCGCCTCGAGGACGCGGTGCCGGTCGACGGTGGCGTAGCGCTCGGGGCTCGAGCTCAGCAGGTGCACCCCGTGGTGCTGGAGGTAGCCCGAGTAGGGCGCCGGGTTGTCGCGCCGCAGCCGCAGGTACGCCGTGACCGGGTCGACGCCGGACCGCGCCGCCTCCCGGTAGGTCAGGTTCACCTCGTAGGAGTTGCCCGCGTGCAGCTGCTCCTGGACCGCGGCGAACGCGACGGCGTACGCGTCGGGGACCTCCCCGACCCCCTCGAGCCCCCCTCCGCGGACGTCAGAGGGCGTGCTCGCCCCGAGGACCGGCTCGGAGGACGTCCGCGGGAGCGGGTGAGGTGAGCGGGCCCGCATCCAGACCGCGTCGGGTACGCCGGGCTCGGCGGAGGGCCGGGCCGGCAGGTCCGGACGACTTGCGTAGCCGAGGTAGCCCACCCAGCTGATCTCCGGGTCGCCGGCGTCGCGCTCGACCTCCTCGGCCAGGACGGCGAAGACGTCGTCGCCGACCACCGAGGACCGGCCGTGCTGGTGGCGGTGCACCTGACGCGCCGTGGCGTCGAAGGTCAGCGACACGTCGTCGTCGGCCAGCACGCCGAGCGCGGAGGGGTTCGCGACGCCCGCCTGGCCCACCTGCCGGCGCGCGCCGCCACCGTCGAGCCAGAACATCCGCGGGGACGACGCCGCCGCGGCGCGGAACGCCGCGACCTCGACGTCGCTCACCGGGCCACCGTCGTGGCCATGAAGTTGGCCACCAACCGCGCGCCGTGGTCGCTCAGCACCGACTCGGGGTGGAACTGCACCCCCGCCAGCGGCCGCGTCCGGTGCGCCACCGCCATCACCGTCCCGTCCTCGCAGCGGGCAGTCACAGCGAGCTCGTCGGGCACCTCGACCGCCGCCAGCGAGTGGTAGCGCACGACCTCCACCGGCGAGGGCATCTGGGCGAACAGTCCCGTCCCGTCGTGGGTCACCGCCGCCACCTCCCCGTGCGCCGGACGCACGCGGGCCACCACCCCGCCGTACGTCGTCACCAGGGCCTGCATGCCGAGGCACACGCCGAGCACCGGCCGGTCACCGGATCGCAGCAGGTCACGCCCGACCGTGAAGTCCGCCGGGTCGTCGGGGTGACCGGGGCCGGGCGAGAGCACCACGTGGGTGAACCGCACCAGCTCCGCGAGCGTCACCCGGTCGTGCTCGACGACGTGGGGCAGCACGCCCGTCACCGACGCCACCAGGTGCACCAGGTTCCACGTGTAGGAGTCGTAGTGGTCGACCACCACGACGTCCGGCCGCACCTCCGTCATCGGCCACCGGCTCTCAGGTCAGCAGATCGAGGACGAGGTCGCGCAGCAGCGCGAAGCCGTTCTGCGTCAGCACCGACTCGGCGTGGAACTGCACGCCGCGGTAGTGCGGTCCGCGCACCATGTGGACGTCGCCGGTGAGCGGGTCGGTGGCGGCGGTGACCCCGGCGGGAAGCGGGGCGTCGGGTCGCGCCACGAACGTGTTGTAGAAACCGACGGTCTCCTCGGCTCCCCCCGGCGAGGCGTCGCGCGTGGCCGACAGGTCGACGCGCGCCTGGGTGCCCTGGAACACGATGTCCTTGTAGGCCAGGGCGATCCCGAGCCGGTCGCACAGCACCTGGTGGCCCAGGCAGACCGACAGGAACGGCTGCCCCGAGGCCAGCAGCTCCTCGGTGGCGGCGCGGAAGGCCGCGATCTTGGGGTGGTCGCCGTCGCGCGGGTCGCCGGGTCCGGGACCGACGATGACGAGGTCGTCGCCGTCGAGGGCACCAGGCCGGTAGTCGCGGTGCGACACCACGCGCGAGCTCATCCCCAGCACGGTGAGCACGTGGCGGAGCATGTTCACGAAGTCGTCCTCGCCCTCGAGGATGACCGCGGTGCGTCCCTTGAGGGCCGGCGCGGGCACGGCGTCGCCCTGGTCGGTCAGCCAGAAGGTGCTGAGCCGCTGGTTGCGCGAGCCGAGGGCGATGAGCACGTCCTCGTCGGCGGCCAGCGACGCGATGCCGGCGGTCGGCGCCGGCGGAGCGTCGCGCAGACCGAACGCGGTGAGGATGCCGCCGGCCTTCGCCCAGGTCTCGGCCACCTCGGAGGCCGGGTCGGAGTCGCGCACGAGCGTGGCCCCGGCCGTCACCTTCAGCGCGCCGGAGGGCGAGACGTCGGCGGTGCGGATCACGATCGGGCTGTCGGCGGTCGGGGCTCCCTGTGCGTCCCGCCCGATCAGTGCGAGGGCGGCGCCGTAGTAGCCGCGCCCCTCGGTCTCGTAGGTCTTGATGAGCCGGCACGCGTTCTCGACCGGCGCCCCGGTGACCGTGGCGGCGTACATCGTGTCGCGCAGCACCTCGCGCACGTCGCGCGTCGTGCGACCGGCGAGCAGGTACTCCGTGTGCACGAGGTGGGTCATCGGCTTGAGGAACGGCCCGAGAACCTGCCCTCCCTCGGTGCACAGGTCGCACATCATCTTGAGCTCCTCGTCGACGACCATGAAGAGCTCGTAGATCTCCTTCTCGTCGGCCAGGAACTCCAGCAGCCGCGCCTTGCGCTCGTCCTCGGCCAGCCCGGCCAGCCGGAAGGTGCCGCTGATCGGGTTCATCCGGACGTCGCCGCCGTGCACCGAGACGTGCCGCTCGGGGCTGGCGCCCACCAGGTAGCGCTCACCGGTGAAGAACAGGTAGGTCCAGTAGGCGCCCCGCTCGCGCTCGAGCAGGTGCCGCAGCACGGCCAGGGCCGGCTCGGGACCCCACGCGGCGAGCTGGGCGCGGTAGTGCCGCCCCACCACGAGGTTGGCGCCCTCGCCGTTGCCGATCTCGTCGTCGATGATGCGGCGCACGACCGCGGCGTACTCCTCGTCGGTGGTCTCGAACCCACCCCGGTCGAGGAAGGAGACCCCGCCCGTGGGCAGGGCGCCGAGCACGTCGGCCAGGGGCAGGCGCACCTCGAGGTCGACGTCGACGACGGTCAGCGGGGCCCCGTCGTCGTGGGCCTCGAAGCCCCGCTCGGCGACCTGGCGGAACGGTACGGCGAGCAGGCGGTCGACGGCGCGCCCCGGCTCGGGCACCCCCTCCTCCAGGGGTACGTCGAGCAGCGAGTCGACCGCGGAGGGGCGCCCGCCCACCAGGAGCACGTCGGCGGAGTCCTTGAGACGGATGACCGCCCAGGCGGGACGGGCCACGAGGTCGGCGAGGATCCCGGGCACGTCGGTCGTCATGGCCGAACGCTACCAACGCCGCACGGTGCACCCCGCCGCTCGTCCCGTCCCGGTCCACCAGGGACCCGGCCGGGACGAAGGACCCGCCAGGTCAGGGCCATGGGGTCCCGGTGAAAGCGGACAAACTGCCCTGCCGGGCCGACAGGCCGGCACGCCAGGATGAGCCAACGGTCGCTGGGGACGGCCGGGGGGAACGCAGGATCACGGGGGAACGCACCACCACGGGGGAACGCTCGACCACGGGGGACCGGAGGATCGACAGGCACCAGAGGAGGGGGCGACGGAGACGTCACCACTGGAGCCCAGGGGGACAGCACACAGGGACGGGCGGGCCGGCGTCGTGGTGAGTCGGCCGCTCGTTCTGCCCGGAGACCCGTGTCGCGTGGAGCGACGCGGGTCTCGGTGCGTTCCCGCTCGATCGGAGGCGGGCCGCCCGGTCACCGGCGCAGCGTGACCAACCGCTGCGTCGCCCGCGTCAGCACGACGTAGAGCGTGGCCGTGCCGGTCGGTGACTCGGTCTCGACGGCGTCGGGATCGAGGACCACGATGGCGTCGAACTCCAGACCCTTGGTGTCGAGGCCGCTCAGCGCGACCAGGCGCGCGTCGTCCCCGCGGGTCTCCTCGGCCAGGTCGGTCGTCTCGCGCAACCAGTGGCGGACCTCGGCGAGCCGGGCCAGCGGCACCACCACCCCGACCGTGCCCTCGACCTGCCCGAGCAGCTCCCGGGCGGCGGCCTCGACGTCGGCGCGCGGGTCAGCGCCGGTCAGGACCCGTTCCTCGGGCGGCACCCCGGTGCGGCGTACGGCCGTGGGCAGGTCGGCGGCCAGCCCGACGCGCTCGGCGTAGGCCGCAGCGTGCTCGTAGATCTCCGCGCTGTTGCGGTAGTTGGTGGTCAGGTGGAAGGAGTGGCGCGGGCGCGAGGAGCGGACCGACCAGCGCTGCCGTCCGCGCAACGGCTCACCGAACAGCGCCACCTCACGCGCTGCCTCGGCCTCGGCGGCGTCGGGCCAGGACGACTGAGCCAGGTCGCCCACGACTGTCCAGGTCGCAGCCTCACCGCGCCGCCCGAGCATGCGCCACTGCATCGGCGACAGGTCCTGGGCCTCGTCGACGAGCACGTGGGCGTAGGTGTCGTCGTCGGTGCGGCGCGTGGTGCGCGGCCCGGCGTACTCCTGCTCGTCGGTGCCCTCGCGACGTCGCTCACCGAGGCTGCCGAGCTCGGGCAGGTTCGCGTCGACGAGGTGGGCGAGCGGGTCGTCGACGTCGGCGACCTCCTCGGGCGGGTCTCCCAGCAGGTAGCGCAGCTCGTCGACGAGCGCGACGTCCTCGATGGACAGCTGCGGTGACCAGGCGCCGGCGAGGGTGTCGTGGTCGCCGGACTCCAGCACGCCTTCGCCCACCCGGCGCAGCAGCTCGGGGTCGGCCAGCCAGCCCAGCACCTCGGGGGCCTCCAACGGAGGCCACCAGGTCCGCACGAAGGTCAGGAAGCGGTCGTCGGAGAGGATCTCGTCGACGAACGCCTCGCGGCCGCGCTCGAGCGCGCGCTCGCCGCGCACCTGACGCCACAGCGCGTCGACCAGCGCCGCGGGCACCCGTCGGGTCTGGGCGTTGCGGCGGCCCTGGCCCAGCAGGGTGCGCCGGATGCGGGCCAGGTCCCGCCCGCTGAGCACGAGGGTGTCGTCACGGTAGAAGAAGCGGAAGTCGTCCGGGGCGCCGGGGACCGCCTGGCGCGCCGTACGCCGCAGCAGCTCGGTCATCCGCGCCGCGCCCTTGACCGCCGCCACGGCCGGGACGTCGTGCCGGTCGGCGTGGATGCCGTCGACGACCTCACCGAGGGCGCGCAGCGCCACCGCGGTCTCACCCAGCGAGGGCAGCACGCGCTCGATGTAACGCATGAAGACCCCCGAGGGGCCGACCACGAGGACGCCGCCGCGCTCGTAGCGCGAGCGGTCGGTGTAGAGCAGGAAGGCGGCGCGGTGCAGCGCCACCACCGTCTTGCCGGTCCCCGGACCGCCGCTGATCTCGACGACGCCCTTGGCCGGCGCCCGGATCGCCCGGTCCTGCTCGGCCTGGATGGTGGCGACGATGGAGTGCATGGACCGGTCGCGGGCGCGCGCCAGCTGCGCCATCAGGGCGCCCTCGCCCACCACCGGCAGCTCGGAGCCGGACTCGGCGTCGAGCAGGTCGTCCTCGACGCCGACCACGGTGCGACCGGCGCAGCGCAGCACCCGACGACGGACGACTCCCTGGGGCTCCGACGCCGTGGCCTGGTAGAAGACCGCGGCCGCCGGGGCCCGCCAGTCGATGAGCAGGGTGTCGCGGTTCTCGTCACGCAGCCCGATCCGTCCGATGTAGCGCGGCGCCTCGGTGGTGTCCTTCAGGTCGAGGCGTCCGAAGACCAGGCCCTCGTGGGCGGCGTCGAGGTTGGCGATGCGCCGCGCGGCCTGGAAGACCATCGCGTCACGCTCGACGAGCCCGCCCTCGTGCCCGAGCCGGGCGCGACCGTGTCCCTCGGCCGCGAGCGCCTGGGCGTTGCGGGTCGAGGTCTCGAGCTGGCGGTAGACGCCGTCGACGAAAGCCTGCTCGTGCGCGGTCTCGCGCGCCACGAGGTCGGTGCTGGGCTCACCGCTCACCGGGGCGGACTCCTCAGGAGGTGAAGGGGACGGACGGTCGACGGGCGTGCCCGCTCGAACCGCTCCCGGTCAGGCCCCGTCAGAACCGACCACTCTACCGAGTCCTCGCGCCCACCCCGGCGAGTCCCGCGTCAACGACGCGCCCGGAGCCGCCGCGGCAGACCGAAGTCGGTGTGCACGCCGGGGCTGAACGCGACCTGGTCCGGGGCGCGGTCGGCGAGGTCGGCGAAGCCGACGGAGCCGAGCAGCCCGTCGTCGAGGTCGACCACCTCGGCGTCGCGCAGCGGCCACGGCTCGTGCCGGTTCGGCACGTACAGAGCCAGCCCGAGCACCGAGGTGTGCAGGCCCCAGCGGGCACTGACGAAGTGGTCGAGGTCGGTGGGCTGCCGCTCGTCACCGACCCGCACCGTGACGCGGCTGGTGTGCGGGGGCCACGGCCGCCGCAACCGGGCGGTGTAGGTGTGCTCGGTGCTGGTCGTCGGGCCGGACCCCGCGCCGGGTCGCGTGCGGTGCCGCATCCGCGCCCAGCGGTACGGCGTGCCGAAGGCGGCCCGGGCGCCGGCGGTCACCACGACGCGCTCGCAGTCGAGGCTGAGGAACACCACGCCGCGCACGCCGTACCGGTCGACGCTGTAGAGCCGCACGTTCGTCTCCAGGAACGTGCCCAGCCACGGCACCCCCGGCAGCCGGAACGGGGCCGCGCGGCTCATCCGGAACGGCACCAGCCCGACGTACGTCGACCCCGTCGCCTCGTGCACGTCGGGCCGCACGCCGCGGGGCATCAGGTGCGCGACGCGTCCCGGGTCCACCGCCCAGTGCAGGAACGTGAGGTCGAGCCAGTCCTGGTTCATCAGCACCGGCCCGGTGAGAGCGGGTCCGCGTGGTGCGACCGGCTCCGGGGCAGCCCAGTCCGGGTCGGTGGGGGAGGGCGGCGATTCCGGCGGCATGTCCCGAGCGTGGCATACCGTGCCCCCATGGCCTCCCGCACGAGCTCCGCCGCCGGTTCCCTGCCCGCCTTCGACCCGCTCGACCCGGGCAACGTCGACTCCCTCCTCACCGACGAGGAGCGCGCGATCCGCGAGACCGTCCGCCAGGTGGCTGCCGACCGGGTGGCGCCGCACGTCGCCGGCTGGTTCGAGCGCGGTGAGGTCGACGACATCCGCGGCCTCGTCAAGGAGCTCGGCTCGGTCGGTCTGCTGGGCATGCACCTGGAGGGTTACGGCTGCGCCGGCATGTCGGCGACGGCGTACGGGCTGGCGTGCCTGGAGCTGGAGGCCGTCGACTCCGGCATCCGGTCGCTGGTCTCGGTGCAGGGGTCGTTGGCGATGTACGCCCTCTGGGCCTTCGGCTCCGAGGACCACAAGCAGGAGTGGCTGCCCGGCATGGCGGCCGGGGAGAAGGTCGGCTGCTTCGGGCTCACCGAGCCCGACGCCGGCTCCGACCCCGGCTCGATGCGCACCCGAGCCCGGCGCGACGGGTCCGGCGACGACGCCGACTGGGTCCTCGACGGGCGCAAGATGTGGATCACCAACGGCTCGATCGCCGACGTCGCGGTGGTGTGGGCGCACACCGACGACGGGATCCGCGGCTTCGTGGTCCCGACCAGCTCCCCCGGGTTCTCCGCACCGCTGATCAAGCACAAGATGTCGCTGCGCGCCTCGGTCACCAGCGAGCTCGTCCTCGACGGCGTCCGGCTGCCCGCCGACGCCGTGCTGCCGGAGGCGCGCGGGCTCGCAGGGCCGCTGTCGTGCCTGAACGAGGCCCGGTTCGGCATCGTCTGGGGCGCGATGGGGGCGGCTCGCTCGTCGTACGAGGCGGCACTGGACTACTCGCGCACCCGCGTCCAGTTCGACCGGCCGATCGGCGGCTTCCAGCTGACGCAGGCCAAGCTGGCCGACATGGCGGTGGAGTACACGAAGGGTGTGCTGCTGGCGCTGCACCTCGGCCGGCTCAAGGACGCCGGACAGCTGCGGCCCGAGCAGGTCAGCATCGGCAAGCTCAACAACGTGCGCGAGGCCCTGGAGATCTGCCGCAGTGCGCGCACGGTCCTGGGCGCCAACGGGATCTCCCTGGAGTACCCGGTGATCCGGCACATGAACAACCTCGAGTCGGTCCTCACCTACGAGGGGACCGTGGAGATGCACACCCTCGTGCTGGGCCACGCCCTGACCGGAGAGCAGGCCTTTCGTTAGACGCGGCACCCCCGGAGTAGGCGTTTGGCCCTCCGAGGGCGCACACTGGAGGTCTCATG
Organism: uncultured Actinomycetota bacterium; assembly: GCA_963762755.1. Classification (GTDB taxonomy): domain Bacteria; phylum Actinomycetota; class Actinomycetes; order Propionibacteriales; family Nocardioidaceae; genus Marmoricola_A. The sequence goes on from CAVXMH010000024.1 coordinate 155,642, forward strand.
ACCTCACGTCCCGCGGGTTCCCGCCGCCACCTCGCGTCCAGTCCCTTCCAGCCGAAGCCGGCTCAGGAGGTGGAGGTCTTCGAGGTCGACGACCGGGTCTCCCACGACTCCTTCGGCCTGGGACGCGTCTCCGGCGTCGAGGCGGCCGCCGTCACCGTCGACTTCGGCTCGACCACGGTGCGCGTGGTCAGCCCCTACAACAAGATGACCAAGCTCTGCTGACCCGCTCGACCCGCTCCTGACCCGCCGCTGACCCACCTCGCGGGGGCGAGCGCGACTAGCTCTTCTTCTTGCGCGGCTTCGGGCGTACGACGAGCACCGGGCAGGGCGCGTAGTGCTGCACCCGCTGAGCCGTCGACCCCAGGAGCACGGTGTCGCTGAGCCCGCGTCCACCGGCGGCGACGACCACGAGCCCCGCCTCGAGCTGACGCGCGGCCTTGATGATCTCGTTGGCCGGCGATCCGCTGCGCAGCCGCTTGTGGACCTTCGGGCCCCACCCGTCGAACTCCTTGGCCATCGTGCTCATCGCGCTCTCGGCCGCGGCCCGGAAGCCCGACGTGTCGGTGTCGGGGGCGCCCTTCGCTGCTCCCGACAGGTCGTCGGAGAAGGCGACCGCGGCCAGCGGCCGGATGACCGCCACGACCGAGATCGCGGTGATCTTCTCCGGGTCGGCGAAGGACTTGAGCCGACGCGCGGCGTCCAGGGACTGCTTCGAGCCGTCGGTGGCGACGATGACGTGCATCTCAGGCGTCCTTTCCGAGGGTGGCGTCGCCACGGCTGGTGCCGGACGGGCGGTTCTGCGAGCCGCGGAAGTACTCGATGAAGAAGAGCACGAACCCGAGCCCGATCAGGCCGGCGCACCAGATCAGCGACGCCGGGTCGTCGTAGACGACGTAGCCGAGCAGCAGCACGTTGCCGACCAGTCCGACGCCCAGCAGCAGCGTGTTGGCCCGGAAGGTCTCCTCGGTCTCGTCCTGACCACGCAGCTTGAGCGCAGCGATGATGACCATGGCGTAGATGAACAGCAGCAGGACGACCGTCACGGTCGCGAGGCGGGTCACGATGTCGATGCCGAAGCCGGCGTTGTTGAGCAGGGTGCCGATGATGAGCAGCCCGCAGACCACGGCGGCCGAGAAGACCAGCCCGACGACAGGGCTGCGGCGCACGGGGTGGATCTTGGCGAAGGCGTCAGGGACGACGTCCTCACGGGCCATGCCGTAGAGGATGCGGGCCTGGGTCACGACCGCGACGAGCGTGGTGTTCGTGATGGCCGTCATCGCGATGACGGCGAAGACGATGCTCATGACGCCGACCGAGATCGGCAGCACACCGGCTTCGATCACCTCGAGCAGGGCGGCGTCGGACTTCGCGAGCTTGTCGACAGGCACGACGAGGGCGGCCGTCATGGCCACCAGCACGTAGATGACGCCGGCGGCGACCATGCCGCCCACGAGGGCTCGCGGGAACGTCTTGGACGGGTTGACGGTCTCCTCGGCGACGTTGGCGGCGTTCTCGAAGCCGGTCATGGCGAAGAAGGCCAGCGCCACGCCGGCGATGATCGCGTAGATCGGTCCCTTGGACCCCGCGTCGAACTCGGTGAGCGTGCCGAAGTCGGCGTTGCCCTGGGCGACGTAGATGATGCCGATGATCATGACGATGATGAGACCGGCCACCTCGACGAACGTCATGACCATGTTGGCCACCACCGACTCGGTGATGCCGATGTAGTTGACGACGGCCAGCAGCAGGATGAAGACCAGGGTCACCAGCAGCGTGGGCGGCAGGTCCCAGACCTCGGCGAAGTACTGCGCGAAGCCGGTGGCCAGCGCGCCGGCGGCGGCGAAGCTGGAGGCCAGGAACGTCACCGTGACCAGGAAGGTCAGCATGCGGTTCTTGAAGGCCTTGTTGACGTAGAGCGCAGCTCCGGCGGCCTGCGGGTACTTCGTGACGAGCTCGGCGTACGCCATCCCTGTCACCGTCGCGACCGTGACGCCGACCGCGAAGGCGATCCAGAAGGCACCTCCCACGGCGCCGGCGACGGACCCGATGAGGACGTAGATGCCGGAGCCGAGGACGTCGCCGAGGACGTAGAAGAACAGGAGCCGTCCGGTGATGGACCGCTTCAGCCCACTGTCGTCGTCCGGTCCGAGGTCGCTGTCGCGTGTAGCCATCTGGTCAGACACCGAGGTCCGCCTTCACCGAGGAAATGGGATTGTCCCGGTCTACCCGCGTCCGCGCTCAGCGAAACCTCAGGTTCCGGCTTTCATCGTCCCTTCGACAAGAAAGCGAGCATCGCCTCGCGCGCGGCGTCGGAGCCGAAGAGCCGAGCCGACAGCGCCGCGCGCTCCTCGCCCCGGGCCTCGAGGCCGGCCAGCAGGTCGACGTTGAGCAGCCTCTTCCCCTCCGACAGGCCCTGCGGGTGGCCCTTGAGCAGGTCGCCGACCACGCGATCGAGCTCGGCGTCCAGCTCGCTCTCCGGCACGGAGACCGTGACGAGACCCGCGTCCGCGGCCGCCGTCCCGTCGAACTTCTCCCCGGTCAGCAGCGTGCGCGCGGCCGACCGCGGGGTCATCCGCGGCAGCACGGTCAACGAGATGACCGAGGCCGCCAGCCCGAGGCGCACCTCGGTGAGCGCGAACGTCGCCGAGTCGGCGGAGACCGCGATGTCGCAGGCGGCGACGATGCCGATGCCGCCGGCGCGCACGGCGCCGTGGACGCGTGCGACGAACGGCTTCGGCGAGGCCACGATGCGCCGCTGCAGCTCGACGATGGTGCGGGCACCCTCCTCCATGCCCTCACCGGTGGCCTCCGACAGGTCGGCACCGGAGCAGAACACGCTGCCGGCGGCGCGCACCACCACGACGCGTACGTCGTCGTCGGTCTCGGCCCGGTCGATCCCGTCGAACACCCCCGCCACCAGGGCCTTGCTCAGAGCGTTGCGCCTGGCCTGGTGGTCGAGCGTGATCGTCGCGACGCCGGCCTGCGCGTCGTACCGGACGGGACTGCTGTCGTCGCTCATCGTTGTCTCCGGGTGGGTGGCGGGTCAGTAGGACTTGGGCAGGCCCAGGCTGTGCATGGCGACGTAGTTGAGGATCATCTCCCGCGACACCGGGGCGATGCGGCCGAGCCGGGCCGACAGCAGCATCTGTCCCAGGCCGTACTCCTGCGCCAGGCCGTTGCCGCCGTGGGTGTGGACGGCGACGTCGGTGGCGTTGCAGGCGACCTCACCGGCGGCGTACTTCGCCATGTTGGCGTACTCCCCCGCCCCGACGTCGTCGCCGGCGTCGTAGAGAGCTGCGGCCTTCTGCATCAGCAGGCGCGCCTGCTCGAGCTCGATCTTCGTCCTGGCGAGCGGATGGGCAATTCCCTGGTGGGTGCCGATGGGCTGGTCCTTCCACACCGATCGGGTCTTGGCGTACTCCACCGCCCGGTCGAGCGCGTAGCGCGCCGTGCCCAGCGACATCGCCGCGCCCATGATCCGCTCGGGGTTGAGGCCGGCGAAGAGCTGCAGCAGCCCGGCGTCGGCGTGGTCGGGGTCTCCGACGAGCGCGTCGGCGGGCACCCGGACGTCGTCGAGGTGCAGGGTGAACTGGTTCTCCGGCGCGGTGAACGTCATCGGGATGACCCGGGCCTCGAAGCCCTCGGCGTCGGTCGGCACGACGATCAGGGCCGGCTTGAGGTTGCCGGTCTTCGCGTCGGCCATCCGGCTGACCACGAGCACGTAGTCGGCCTCGTCGACGCCGGAGATGTAGGTCTTGCCGCCGTTGAGGACGTAGTCGTCGCCGTCCCTGGTCGCGGTGGTGGTGATCTTGTGCGAGTTGGAGCCGGCGTCGGGCTCGGTGATCGCGAAGGCCATCGTGATCGTGCCGTCGGCGATGCCGGGCACCCAGCGCCGCTTCTGCTCGTCCGTGCCGTAGCGCGCGATGATCGTGCCGCAGATGGCCGGCGACACGACCATGAGCAGCAACGGCGCTCCGGCCGTCGCGGCCTCCTCGAGCACCGCCGCGAGGTCGCCGATGCCGCCACCGCCGCCGCCGTACTCCTCGGGCAGCGAGACGCCGAGGTAGCCGTGCTTGCCCATGTCGTTCCACAGCTCGGTGGTCTTCTCACCGTTGGCGGCCTGGCGCTCGATGTACTCCCGGCCGTACGACGCCGCCAGCTTGCGCACCGCTCCGCGCAGCGCCTGACGCTCCTCGGGCTCGCTGAACATGGTCGGGGTCTCGACACTCATGCCATCTCCTCGGGGTTCTCGTGCTCAGGCTCGGACTCGTGATCGGACTCGTGATCGGACTCGTGATCGGACTCGTGCTCGGGGGTGCCCACGACCGCTAGCACGGCGCCGGCGCTCACCTGGTCGCCCACCGCCACGGTGAGGTCGCGCACCACACCGTCGGCGGGCGCGCTGATGGTGTGCTGCATCTTCATCGCCTCCATGACCAGGACCGGCTGGCCCGCGGTCACGGGGGCGCCGGCCTCGACGCGCACGGCGATCACGGTGCCGGGCATGGGCGCCAGCAGCGACCCCTCGGCGACCTGGTCGGCCGGGTCGACGAATCGCGGCACCCGGGTCAGCGCGAGGTGGCCGGCGGCGTGGTCGACGTCGACGCGGTCGCCCGCGATCGCGACGTCGAAGGTGCGCGTCAGGCCGTCCTGCTCGACCCCGACCGACCACCCGTCAGCCGTGCGCTCGACCGAGGTGGCTCGTGCGCCACCCGTACCCGTGTCACCACCGGGCACGTCGGCGGAGCGGTAGCCGTCACGCGCGCCGTGCCACCCGACCTCGACCTCGGTGCCGCGGACGTCGAAGCGGGCGGCCTGCGGCGCGGAGGTCACGTTGCGCCACCCGACGGGGATGCCCTGCTGGACCCGGCGCGGCGCCACCGCGTGCTCGGTGCACGCGACTGCGGCGGCGAAGAGAGCGAGCCCCTGCTCGGTGGCGGAGCCGTCCGGACCGTGCGGCTCGAGGCTCCTCAGCCCGACCCGGGACAGGTAGTCGGTGCCGAGCTCCTCCTCGACGAAGCCACGCTCGCCGAGGATCTCCACGAGCAGGTCGCGGTTGCTGACCAGGCCGTGGAGGCGCGCCCGGCGCAGCACCCCGGCGAGCTGCCGGAGCGCGGTCCGGCGGTCCGGCGCCCAGGCGATCACCTTGGCCAGCATGGCGTCGTAGTGGGTCCCCACCTCGTCGCCGGTGCGGAAGCCCGAGTCGAGCCGGACGCCGTAGGACGTCAGGGGGTTGAGCTCGACGTCGACGTCGGGGACCTCGAAGCGGGTCAGCCGGCCCGACTGCGGCTGGTAGTCGGCCGCCGGGTCCTCGGCGTACAGCCGGACCTCGACAGCGTGCCCCTTCGGTGGTCGAGCAGCGAGCCCACCCGGTGGTCGAGCAGCGAGGCCACCCGGTGGTCGAGCAGCGAGCGCAGCGAGCGTGTCGAGACCCCGTGCGATGCCCGGCGACCCCATCCCCTCCGCCGCGTGGATCTGCAGCTCCACCAGGTCCAGCCCGGTCACGCACTCGGTCACCGGGTGCTCGACCTGGAGGCGGGTGTTCATCTCGAGGAAGAAGAAGCTCTCACGGACGGGGTCGAGGAGGAACTCCACCGTGCCGGCACCGCGGTAGTCGATGGCCTCGCCGGCGGCGCGCGCGGCGTCATGCATGGCGGTGCGCACCGCGTCGGACAGGCCCGGTGCGGGTGCCTCCTCGACCACCTTCTGGTGGCGGCGCTGAACCGAGCAGTCGCGGTCGCCGAGGACGTGCACCGTGCCGTCCGCGGCGCCGAGGACCTGGACCTCGACGTGGCGGCCCTGCTCGACGTAGGTCTCGACGAAGACGGTGCCGTCGCCGAAGGCGGAGGCGGCCTCGGCCTCGGCGTCGGCGACCCTGTCGGCGAGCGTGTCGAGCACGTGGACGACACGCATGCCTCGGCCGCCGCCCCCGGCGCTGGCCTTCACGAGCACCGGCAGGTCGGCCTCGGTGACCTCGGACGGGTCGAGGTTGCGCAGCACCGGCACGCCGGCCTTCTCCATCAGCTCCTTGGCCGCGACCTTGGAGCCCATCGCCTCGATGGACTCGGGAGCGGGGCCGATCCAGGTCAGCCCGGCGTCGATCACCGCGCGGGCGAAGTCGGCGTTCTCGCTCAGGAACCCGTAGCCGGGGTGGACCGCGTCGGCGCCGGTGCGCCGCGCCGCGTCGAGGACCAGGTCCGCGCGCAGGTAGGTGTCGGCCGGGGCATCACCCGGCAGGCGTACGGCGACGTCGGCCTCGCCCACGAACGCCATCGAGGCGTCCGCGTCGGAGTGGACGGCCACCGTCTGGATCCCCAGCCGCCGGCACGTCGCGAACACCCGCCGCGCGATCTCGCCCCGGTTCGCCACCAGGACTCGCTTCATGGTCGCCATGACTCACATCCTGAAGACACCGAAGCGGTCGGTGCCCTCGATCGGTCGGTTCTCGATGACGGACAGGCAGATGGCCAGGACGGTGCGGGTGTCGCGGGGGTCGATGACCCCGTCGTCGTAGACCATCCCGGAGAGGAAGAACGGCAGGCTCTGCTCCTCCACCGACTGCTCGATGAAGGCCCGCAGCCCGGCGTCACCCTCCTCGTCGTACACCGTGCCCTTGGCCTCGGCCGCCGCCCGGGCGACGATCGACAGCACGCCGGCGAGCTGGGCCGGGCCCATCACCGCCGACTTGGCGCTGGGCCACGTGAAGAGGAAGCGCGGGTCGAAGGCGCGACCGTTCATGCCGTAGTTGCCGGCGCCGTAGGAGGCGCCCATGACGATCGACAGGTGCGGCACGGTCGAGTTGCTGACCGCGTTGATCATCTGCGCGCCGTGCTTGATGATCCCGCCCTGCTCGTAGTCCTTGCCGACCATGTAGCCGGTGGTGTTGTGCAGGAACAACAGCGGTACGTCGACCTGGTTGGCCAGCTGGATGAACTGCGTGGCCTTCTGGGCCTCCTGCGAGAACAAGATGCCCTGGGCGTTGGCGAGGATGCCGATCTGCCGTCCGTGCAGCCGTGCCCACCCGGTGACCAACGAGGGTCCGTAGAGCGGCTTGAACTCGTCGAAGACCTGACCGTTGTCGGGCCCGACCCCGTCGCAGAGCCGTGCGACCACCTCCCGAGGGTCGAACGGCTCCTTGAGGTCGGTGGGGATGAGGTCGAGCAGCTCCTCGGGGTCCGCGTCCGGCTCGCGCCATCCGGTGGTCGAGCCCGTGCCGCCGGTGGTCGAGCCCGTGCCGCCGGTGGTCGAGCCCGTCGAGACCTTCTGGTGGTTGAGCCGCGCGATGATGCGCCGACCGATCCGGATCGCGTCCCGCTCGTCGACGGCGAGGTAGTCGGCCAGCCCCGACACCTTGGCGTGCATCTCCGCCCCGCCGAGCGACTCGTCGTCGGACTCCTCGCCGGTGGCCATCTTCACCAGCGGCGGGCCGCCGAGGAACACCTTCGCGCCGCCGGCGACCATGACGACGTAGTCGCTCATCCCGGGCACGTAGGCACCGCCGGCTGTGGAGTTGCCGAACACCAGCGCCACCGTGGGCCGCTTGTCGGCCGAGGCGCGGGTGATGTCGCGGAACAGCTTGCCGCCCGGGATGAAGATCTCCTTCTGCGTCGGCAGGTCCGCCCCGCCCGACTCCACGAGGTTGACCGTGGGCAGCCGGTTCTCGTGGGCGATCTGCGCCGCCCGGAACGCCTTCTTCAGCGTCCAGGGGTTGCTGGCGCCGCCCTTCACGGTCGGGTCGTTGGCCACGATCATGCACTCGACGCCCTCGACGACCCCGATGCCGCAGACCATGCTGGCCCCGACGGTGAAGTCCGAGCCCCAGCCCGCCAGCGCCATCAGCTCCAAGAACGCCGACCCCTCGTCGACGAGCAGCTCGATGCGCTCGCGGGCCAGCAGCTTGCCGCGCTTGCGGTGCCGGTCGTTGTAGCGCTCGCCTCCCCCGTCGACGGCCTTGGCGTGCTCGGCGTCCAGCGCGGCGATCTTGTCCAGCATCGCCTCACGCCTGGTCACCTCGGTCACCTCGGTCATGACGCCAGCCCCAGCAGCTTCGCAGCCAGGTCGTCCAGCACCTCGTTCGCTCCTCCTCCGATGCCGAGGATGCGGACGTCACGGTAGTGACGCTCCACCTCGGTCCCGTGCATGTAGCCGGCGCCGCCGAAGATCTGGACGGCCTCGTCCGTGCAGTACGTCGCGGCCGCGACGCCGAGACGCTTCGCGTGCAACGCCTCGACGAGCGGCTGCTCCCCGGCGTCGTGGCGCCGTGCCACCTCCCGGGTGTAGACCCGGGCTGCGTCGACCTGCCGGTGCATCTCGACCAGCTTGTGGCGCACCACCTGGTTGTCGACCAGCCGCCGGCCGAACGCCTCGCGCTCCCGGGCGTACGTCGTCGCCAGCTCGAGACAGCGCGCCGCCGTCGCGTACCCCTGGACCGCCAGCGCGATCCGCTCGGTCACGAACGCCAGGGCGATCTGGACGAAACCGGAGTCCGCGTCGCCGACCAGGTTGCCGATCGGCACACGCGCGTCGACGTACGACAGCTCCGCGGTGTCCGACGACCGCCATCCCATCTTGTCGAGCTGACGAGTTACATCGAGACCCGCAGTTCCCCGCTCGACCACCAGCAGGCTGATGCCGCGGTGCCCCGGCCCCCCGGTCCGCACCGCGGTCGTCACGAAGTCGGCTCGCACCCCCGACGTGATGTAGGTCTTCGACCCGTTCACCACGAAGCAGTCGCCGTCCCGGTCGGCCCTCGTCGTCAGGTTGGCCACGTCCGAGCCGCCACCCGGCTCGGTGATCGCCAGCGAGCCGATCGCCTCCCCTGCCAGCGCCGGCCGCACGAACCGGTCGATCAGGTCCGGGTTGCCGCTCGCCACGATGTGCGGCAGCGCGATCCCGTGCGTCATCAGCGAGGCCATCAGCCCACCGGACGCCCCGGACTCCATCATCGCCTCGGTCAGGCACACCGAGTCCAGCAGCCCACCACCGGCGCCACCCACCTCCTCGGGGAACCCGACACCCAGGAAGCCCTGCTTCGCGGCCGCCACGTGCAGCTCGCGGGGCAGCTCGCCGGCGTCCTCCCAACCCTGCAGGTGTGGCACCACCTCGCGCTCCACGAACGTCCGGGCGCTCGCCCGCAACGCCTCCTGCTCCTCCGACCAGTAGCTCACAGCAGCTCCTCCGGTACGTCGACGTGCCTCGACCGGGCCCACTCGCCCAGCCCCTTCGCCTGCGGGTCGAACCGGCTGCTCGCCGCCACGCCCTCGCCCAGCAGTCCCCGGACCACGACGTTCACCCCGCCCAGGTTCGGCAGCGCGAACACCTCGACCGCCAGCCCTTCCGTCTCGGGCAGCAGCTCGCGGACCCAGTCCGGCGTCACGGTCCCCAGCAACCAGTCGGTCCGGGCCGCTGCCTTCACGTCCTCCTGGCTGACCCACAACCCCAGGTTCGCGTCCCCGCCCTTGTCCCCCGACCGCGCATGGACGAGCACGCCGAGTGGCACGGTCAGGTGGGGGGTGCGAGCCTCACTGGAGGCGGTCGCCGAGCCGCCCGAGACCGACTGGGTCTCCCCGGCGACCGCGGCGGGGACGGACGGTGACTCGAGGACCTCGACCGTGCCGTCGTGGTGGTGGACGGTGTGGGAGACGGCCGTGCGGGGGACGTAGCCGGCCGTGTAGACGCCGTAGGGGGTGGCCGGCGCGGGGGGTGTGGTCAGGGTGAAACCCGGATAGGAGGCCAGGGCGAGCTCGACGAGGGGGGCCGTGAAAGCCTTGCCGGCTGTCGAGGGGTCGAGGTCGCGGGCGGAGACCCGGAGGCGGGCGCTGGCGGCCTCCTCGGTGTCGGCGTCGGGGTGGTCGGTGCGGGCGAGGGTCCAGTCGACGGCGGCGGGGCGGGTGCCGGCGGCTGTCCAGGCGGCCTCGACCTGGCGGCGCACCCAGGCGGCCTTGGGCTCGATGTCGAGTCCGGTGAGGACCAGCTCCACCTGGTTGCGGAAGCCGCCGAGGTGGTTGAGGCAGACCTTGAGCGTGCCGGGTGGGGGTGAGCCCCGGACACCGGTGACGGCGACGCGGTCGGGGCCGGCGGGAGCGAGGTCGACGGTGTCGAGGTGGGTGGTGACGTCGGGGCCGAGGTAGCGGGTGGACTGGATCTCGTAGACCAGCTGGGCGGTGACCGAGTCGAGGGACACGAGACCGCCGGTGCCGTCGTGCTTGGTGATCACCGAGGAGCCGTCGGCGGCGATCTCGGCGACCGGGAAGCCGAGGGGGGTGTCCGCGCGGCCGGAGTCGAGGAGGGCTCGGAAGCCGCTGAGGTTGCCGCCGGTGGCCTGGGCGCCGCACTCGATGATGTGTCCAGCCACGACGGCCCCAGCGAGCTCGTCGTACGACGTGGGGGTCCAGCCGAAGTGGGCGGCGGCCGGGCCGACGACCACCGAGGCGTCGGTGACGCGTCCGGTGACGACGACGTCGGCGCCCCGGCCGAGGGCAGCGGCGATGCCGAAGGCGCCGAGGTAGGCGTTGGCGGTCAGGGGCGAGCCGTCGGTGTCGAGCCCGAGCTCGGCGGCACGGCCGAGAAGGTTGTCGCCGTCGACCCACGCGATGCGCGGGCTGAGTCCCTGAGCGCCCGCGACCTCGGCGAGGCGGGCGGCGAGGCCGGCGGGGTTGAGCCCGCCGGCGTTGGCGACGAGGCGGACGCCGCGCTCCAGCGCCAGACCGAGACAGTCCTCGGCCTGGCGCACGAACGTCCGGGCGTAGCCGAGGGAGGGGTCCCTCATCTGGTCGCGACCGAGGATGAGCAGGGTGAGCTCGGCGAGGTAGTCGCCGGTGAGCACGTCGAGCTGGCCGCCCTCGAGCATCTCGCGCATGGCTGAGAGCCGGTCGCCGTAGAAGCCCGAGCAGTTGCCGATCCGCAGCGGCGCCGGACCGGGGGCGGGGGTGCTGCTCACGCGTCACCCCGGGGGGCGCGTCCGCTGCCGGAGGGTCCGGCGAAGGCCTGGGCGACGTCGAGCCAGCGGTCGGCGTCAGCACCGACGGCCTCGAGGGCGAGGTCGTCGCGGTGGCGGCGCTGGGTCACCAGCAGGGCGAAGTCCCACGCCGGACCCGTGACGTGCTGGCCCGCGGCGGCGTCGCCGTACTCCCACTGCTCGCCGCCGGGAGCGGTCAGGCTCACGTGGACCGCCGCCTGCGGCACCTCGAGCCCGCCGTTGACGAAGGCGAAGCCGCGGGTCCGGACCCCGATGTGGACGACGTGGCGGACCCGGTCGTGCGGCTCGGTCACGACTCCCAGCGCCTCGGCGACGTCGAGGCCGTGGGCCCAGGTCTCCATGAAGCGCGCGCTGGCCATGGAGGGCGCACCCATCGGCGGCCCGAACCACGGCATCTTCTCCCCCGGCGGGTGGTCGCTGAGGACCTGCGCGAGCCGCTGGCGACCGGCACGCCAGCGGGTGAGGAGCTCGCCGGCGGGTAATCGTCCCAGCCGGAGGGCCTCGGCGTCGACGAAGCCCTCGGGGTCCTCGATCGCCATGAGCACGTAGCGGTCCCAGGTCTCCTTGTCGGTGGCGGCCGCGACGGCCACCTCGTCGGTCCAGGCCAGGTGGGCCACCGAGGTGGCCACGTCCCAGCCCTCCGCCGGGGTCGGCGTGCGCCAGCCCGCCTCGTCGAGGTCGGCGACCATCGCGTCGAGGACGTCGCCCTCGACGGCGAGGTCGACCAGGATCGGCAGGGTCTTGGGGTCGGTCACACGGTGCCCTCTCGTCGGATGGTCGCCTCGAGGGTGTCGGCCCAGTGGTCGAGGATGCGCTCGCGGCGCGCCAGGTCGTCGGAGACGAGGGTGGCGAGCCCGAGGCCGCGCATCAGGTCGAGCGTCGCCTGGACGAGCTCCCGGTTGCCGGCCAGCGACTCGTCGACAGCGAGGGCGTCCACGGTCGAGCGGTGGGTGGCACGCCCGACCCGGGTCTCGAGGTCGGCCACCGCCTCGCGCAGCGCGACGTCCGTGCGTGCGGCCATCCACAGCTCCGCGGCCGCGGAGAACAGCGGCCCGGTGAACAGGTCGGCGAGGACCCCGAGGACCGCGCGGGTCCGCCCGCCTCCGGTGGGCAGCTCGGCGGTCCGCGCCAGCACCTCCTCACGGCGTACGGCGCTCAGGTGCTCGACCGCGGCCAGCACCAGGTCGTTCTTGGTCGGGAAGTGGTGGAGCTGGGCCCCCCGGCTGACGCCGGCCCGCTGGGAGACGAGCGTGGTCGAGGTACCGCTCCACCCGTGCTCGACCAGGCACTCGACGCAGGCCTCCAGCAGGCGCTGGCGCATGGCACGGGTGCGCTGCTCCTGCGGCACCCGCACGGTCGTCGGCATGGCGGCCACTCTGCCCGCCATCAAACAAACAGTCAAGACTGATTGTTTCGAGTCAGAGTTTTACTCGACGCGGCGAGCAGGACCTTCCTACAATGATCCGAACCCCATTGCGCTCGGGAGGCGCACCGGGGCAACGACAGGGGGCAGTCATCAGCGTGACCCTGCACGGCGTCGACCGCAGGCTGCACCACGTGCTGCAGAGGCTCCCTCGCATCCTGCGCAGCGACCGCGCCCCCCGCGCCGTGCTGCGCGAGATCGCCGCCACCGCCCGCGAGCTCTGCGAGTCCGACTACGCCTTCGCGGCCCTGCTCGGCGAGGAGCGCGGGTTCTCCGCGATCGGCTCCAGCGGTCTGCCGGCCGAGCTCGAGGAGCTGCTGAGCTCCCACCCGGCGCTGCTGCGTGCTCGCGCCGCGGTGCTCGAGCAGGAGGGCGCGGTCCGACTGTCGCTGGAGACGCTGGAGATGCCGGCCTCGCGGGCCGGCGAGACCGGCCGTCGTTCGCCCGTCACCTTCGGTGAGCTCATGGCGGTCCGGCTCCGTGCGGGGGTGCGCACCGTCGGCATCGTCGTGCTGGCCAACCGACCCGGCGCCGGGGCCCTCGGGCCGGACGCCGACGAGCTGCTCGCCGAGCTGGGACGGGCCCTGGGCTCGGCGATGGACAACGCGCTGCTGCTGCGCGAGGTGCTGCACGCCCGCCGGTGGATGCGGGCGGCGACCACGCTGACCCAACAGCTGCTGGGCGACGAGATCGACGACCCCCTGCGCGAGGTGTCCGAGCGGGCGATGGACCTCGCCGGTGCCGACTTCACCATCGTCGCCCTGATCCAGGGCACCCACATGCACGTCCAGCACGTCAGCGGTCTCGAGGACCTCGACAGGCTGAGCAACCGCGTGGTCACGCTGCCGGACAGCACCGAGATGGAGACGCTGCGTCGCGGGGACGCGCTGGTGTACGGCGACCTGTCCCTGGTGAGCGCGGCCCTGTTCGACGACGTCGACACCAGCGGGTTGGGACCTGCCCTGATCATCCCGCTCATCGGGGCGGAGAACCTCACCGGCGTCCTGCTGCTCGGCCGCTTCCAGGACGGCCAGACGTTCAGCCACTCCGAGCTCGACCTCGCCTCCGCGTTCGCCGCGCAGGCCTCGGTGGCGCTCGAGCTCGAGTCGGCCCGCCAGGTGCAGGAGAAGCTCCTGCTGGTCGAGGAGCGCGACCGCATCGCCCGCGACCTCCACGATCACGTCGTGCAGCGTCTGTTCGCCACCGGGCTCTCGCTCCACGGGGTGGTCAACCAGATCGAGGGCGACCAGCAGCAGCGGGTCTCCGACGCGATGTTCGCCATCGACGAGACCATCCGGCAGATCCGCAACACGATCCTGACGCTGAAGTCCTCGGGCGGGGAGTCGGTGTCGCTGACCGACATGATCACCGACATCGCCGACGAGGCCGCGCGACTGCTCGGCTTCGCCCCGATCCTCGCCCTCGACCCCGGCCTGCGCTCGGTGCGCGGGGCGCTGGCCGACGACATGGCCGCCTGCGTCCGCGAGGCGCTGAGCAACGTCGTGCGCCACGCCGGTGCCACCCAGGTGATCATCAAGGCCAGCGTGCACCTCGGCCAGCTCGAGCTCAGCGTGGCCGACGACGGGGTCGGGATCGTGAGCAGCCGGCGCAGCGGCCTGGGCAACCTCGACAAGCGCGCCCGCGACCACGGCGGCACCATGCACCTCGACACCACGCCGGGTCACGGATCGACGCTGACGTGGCGGGTGCCGGTCATCCCCAGCTGACGGCCTGGGAGGGGCTCGAGAGCTCAGTCCTCGATCCGGTTCTCCTCCGACGCCCGGCGGGCCGCCTCGCGGATCTCGAACATCTCGGTGGCGAACCCGCCGACCGCCCGCGCGACGTCACGCACGGCGGACGTGAGGATGCCGGACACCGCAGCCACCGTCTCGGCTCCCGCCTCGACGGTGTGCTGCAGGGCGTCCTTGGCGATCTCGGGGCGCGACAGACGGTCCTTCATCGAGCACAGCCTCTCAGACCGCCACGGAGCCGGCGTCACCGGCCGCAGTCCGCCGGGCCGACGTGGCGTTGCGGTTGAGCAGGCGCAGCGGCGTCACGGAGGCCAGCTTCTGTCGACTCGCGCGCGGCGGGAGCGCGAGCTTGACGATCTTGGCCGCCACCGAGCCGAGCTGCTGACGCAGCGAGCCGGTGTTGTAGTCGAGACCGTACTTGTCGCACAGCGCCTGGACCTCCGGCGCGATCTCCGGGTAGCGCCGGGCCGGCACGTCGGGGAACAGGTGGTGCTCGATCTGGAAGGACAGGTTCCCGGTCAGCGTGTGGAACACCTTGCTCCCGGTGATGTTGGCCGACCCCAGGAGCTGGCGGTAGTACCACCCGCCGGAGGTCTCGTCCTCGGTCTCCTCGATCGAGAAGCTCTCCACGCCGGCCGGGAAGTGGCCGCAGAAGATGATGTTGAAGGTCCAGATGTTGCGGATCAGGTTGGCCGTGGCGTTGCCGACCAGCGTGAGCGGGAGCAGCGGGCCGGTGAGCGCCGGGAAGAGCACGTAGTCCTTGAGCGTCTGGCTGCGGACCTTGCGGATCATGCCGCGGTGCAGGTGCTTGGTGTCCTTCCAGCTGCGCTTGCCGGAGACGATGTTCTCGACCTCGAGGTCGTGCAGCAGCACGCCCCACTGGAAGAAGACCATGAGGCCGAGGGCGTAGAGCGGGTTGCCCAGGTAGTAGGGCTTCCACGGCTGGTCCTCGTCCATGCGGAGGATGCCGTAGCCGATGTCGCGGTCCTTGCCGAGGATGTTGGTGTAGGTGTGGTGGATGTAGTTGTGGGAGTACTTCCACTGCTCGCTGGGGCACACGGTGTCCCACTCGTACATGCGCGAGTTCAGGCCGGGGTCACCCATCCAGTCGTACTGGCCGTGCATGACGTTGTGGCCGATCTCCATGTTGTCGAGGATCTTGGAGACGCTGAGCGCGCCGACGGCCAGCGGCCAGGCCGGCGGCAGGTAGAACAGCGCGCGACCGGCTCCCTCGAAGGCACGCTGGGCCTTGACGATGCCGCGGATGTAGTCGGCGTCGGCCTGGCCGAGGTCGGCGATCACGCGCTGGCGGATCTCGTCCAGCTCGCGGCCGAACTCCTCGAGCTGCGCGGGGCTGAGCTGGTAGGGGCCGTGGCCGATCGCGGGGACGGCGGCCTCCGTGGCCTCGGTGGCCTCGGTGGCCTCGGCGGGTCGGACGGTGGTGTCGTTCTCGACGGTGGTGGTCATGTCGCTTCCTCTCGCTGGGTGGAGCGTGGATCGAGCGTGGTCGGTGGGACGTGGGTGGTGGTGCCGGCGGCGCGGAGGTCGGCGGGTCAGAGGTCGACGACGCAGTCGCCGACGGGGGCTGAGACGCAGATGCGGACGTCCTCGTCCGACTGCGAGGACTCCTCCCCCGTGCGGACGTTGCGCACGGTGCCCTCGGTCTTGCGCGAGACGCAGGAGAAGCAGATCCCCATGCGGCAGCCGAACTCGGGCTTCAGGCCCAGGGCCTCGGCCTGCTCCAGCAGCGTGACGCCGGTGTTCTCCGACTCGAGGCCGGCGTCGGCGAAGCGGGTGCGCCCCTCGACGCCCTCGAGCGGCTTCAGGCTGGAGGTCTTGAAGTACTCCACGCGCAGCCGCGGGTTCTCCTCGTAGGTTTCCTGGACCCTCTCGACCAGCCCGGCAGGCCCGCATGCCCAGGTGTCGACGTCGGCGTGCTCCGGGAGGATCCGGGCCAGCTCCTCGGTGCTGTAGAACGCGTCCGAGCCGGAGTCGGGGTAGAGCAGGTGCACCTTGACGTGCGGCGGCAGCGCGGCCAGCTCGTCGGCGTAGATCTGGTGGTCCGGGGACTGGGCGTAGTGCACGAAGGTGATGCGGCCGCCGTACCCGCGACGCAGCAGGGTGCGCAGGTGCGACATCACGGGCGTGATGCCGGAGCCGCCGGAGATCAGCAGGACCTGGGCCGGCAGCGGGTTGGGCAGGGTGAAGTCGCCCTCAGCCTGCGACAGGTGGATCACGTCGCCGACCCGGGCGTCGTGCACCAGGTGGCGGCTGACCTGCCCGTCGGGGTTGGCGCGCATCGTGAGGGTGATGAGGTCGTTCGGTCCGGACTCGGGCGAGGACACCGAGAAGCAGCGCGTACGACGAGCGCCGTCGACCTCCACGCCGACCTGGACGTACTGGCCGGACTCGTGGCCCTTCCAGCCGCGCGACGGCTTGAGGGTCACGGTGGCGACCGGCTCGCCGGCGCGGGTCTCGCGGGTGATGTCGACGACCTGCGCCTTGACGTCGCGGACCACCCACATGGGGTTGGCCAGCTCGAGGTAGCGGTCGACTCCGTGGGGAGCGGTCAGGGCGGCCACGACGGGTGACCGGAGAAGGCTCTGGGTCAGGCTCATGGTTCGGCTCCTGGGGACGGTTCTTGGGTGTACAAACGTTCACTCAAAGTGTGCAAACCCGACCGGGGGTGGGTCAAGGTCGTGGCTGCGTGAGCCTGGACACGACTGAAGGGACGTTTGGATCCGGTGAGCACCTGTGCACGGGAAGGAGGCTGGTTAGGGTGGCGCGGTGAGCGACGTGGTGGAATCTCGTCAGCACCGCAAGGAGCGGACGCGGCAGGCGATCCTCGGTGCGGCCCTGGAGCTCTCCGAGGAGACGGGGCTCGGAGGGCTGTCGCTGCGCGCCATCGCCAAGCGCGTCGGCATCGTGCCGACCGCGTTCTACCGCCACTTCGACTCCATCGAGCAGGTCGGGCTCGCCCTGGTCGACACCTCCTTCGCGTCGCTGCGCCAGATGATGCGTCAGGCCCGCCGCGAGTGGACCGACATCGACGGCGTCATCACCCAGTCGGTGAGCATCCTGGCCCGCAACGTGCACGAGCGCCCGGAGTACTTCACCTTCATGTTCCGCGAGCGCATGAGCGGCATCGAGTCGGTGCGCGCCGCGATCCGCCACGAGCTCGACCTGCTCGAGCGTGAGCTGGCGACCGACCTCGCGCGGCTGCCCGGCCCGGCGGACTGGTCCACCGAGGACCTGCAGGTGCTGTCGAACCTCATCGTCGGGATGATGGTGAACACCACCGAGGCCATCCTCACCGCTCCCCGGCCCGAGGTCGAGCGGGCGGTCCTGCACACCGCGGAGCAGCAGATCCGGCTCATCATCGTCGGCGCCGCCAGCTGGCGATCCCGCCCCTCCGCCTGACCGCTCAGGTCAGGCGGCGGGCGATCGGGGCGGGCGCGTGCTTGAGCACCCGGCCCAGCGCCTCCCAGGGCCAGGCGGGGACCAGGGCTGAGTCCCGCTTGGCCTCGATGGCGGCCACCATCGAGCGCACGCCGGCCTCGGTGGTGGCCATCAGCGGCGTCCGCGACGCGGTGCGCGAGCTCATCTCGGACTCGATGAAGCCGGGGTAGAGCACGGTGACCGTGATCGGCGTCCCGTGCAGGTCGGCGCGCAGGCCCTCCGCGAGGTGGGCGACCCCCGCCTTCGTCGCGGCGTACGTCGTCATCGCGCCCTTCATGCCCCGCATGGCCGCGACCGACGAGACCATCACCAGCTGCCCGGCGTCCTGCTCGCGGAAGATCTCGACAGCCGCCTCGGTCTGGGCCAGGGCGCCGATGAAGTTCGTCTGCGCGGTCTCGAGGTTGGCCCGGAACTGACCGGTGCCCAGCGAGGCGCCCTTGCCCAGCCCGGCGTTGACCACGACCGTGTCGAGCCGCCCGAGCTCGTCGCGGAACCCGCGGAAGACCTCGAACACCCGGTCGTGGTCGTTGACGTCGAGCGCGGCCAGCGCCACGCGACGGTCGGGATGGAGGCTGCGGATCTCGGTCCTCAGCTCCTCCAGGCGCTCGGTGCGGCGGGCGCACAGCGCGAGGTCCCAGCCCTTCGCGGCGAGCTGGCGCGCCATCTCGGCGCCGAGACCGGCGCTGGCTCCGGTGATGAGGACGGTGGGCACGGGCTTCTCCAGGAGGTGGTGGGACGGGAGCGGGTCAGCGGTAGGTGACGAGGTCGGCCGGCAGGTGGCCGTGCTCGTTGAAGGACACCGCCGTGGCGCCACGTCCTCCGACGGCGAGCTTGGAGACCGAGGCGTTGACGAGCACCGGGTTCAGCCGTTGCCAGGTCGCGGTGGCGGCGTCGAGCAGCGTGGCCAGGGCCCAGCCGATGGGGCCGCCGCTGGTGACGACCACGACGGTCTCACCCGATCCCGCCGCCGCGACAGTGCGTCGCAGCGCTCCCTCGACCCGCTCGGTGAAGTCGGGGAAGGACACCGGGTAGTCGTCGTCGTGGGCGCCCGAGACCCAGCGCTCCACCGCGGCGTCGAACCACGCGTCGAGCTCGGAGCGTCCGGTCGGCACCTCGGGCACGCCGCGGTCGACGCCGTACACGTCGAGCAGCTGCACGTGGTCGTACTCGTCCCAGCCGGGGTCGACGAGCAGGTCCCCGACGTCCCCGAGGTCCCCGCCCGCTCCGGCGGCGCCCTTCACCATCGCCTCGGCGGTCTGGCGGTGACGGCGCAGCGAGCCACCGAGAAGGCGGGTGGGCCGGACTCCGGCTCGGGCCAGCCAGCCTCCGAGCACCTCGGCCTGCTGCGTGCCGAGGTGGGAGAGCTGGTCGTAGTCGGCCGCACCCCAGGACGCCTGCCCGTGGCGCACCAGCAGGATCACGCCCACCCGAGGATCCTCGCGACGCGCTGCTCGGCGACGTGGACCACGGGCCCGAAGATCTTGAACGCCTCGTTGCTGGTCTGGCCGTGGAACCAGCGGTAGTAGATCTGCTGGCTGATGACGGCGAGCCGGAAGATGCCGTAGATCTCGTAGAAACGCCACTGCTCCGGTGTCAGGGAGCGCCCGGTCCGCTCGCAGTAGGCCTCGACAAGCTCGGCGCGCGTCAGCATCCCGGGCAGGTGCGTCGGCACCCGCCGGTACGGCGCCAGGTCGTGGTCGTCGGCCTGCACCCAGAACGCGAGGTTGCCGCCGAGGTCCATCAGGGGATCGCCCAGCGTGGCCATCTCCCAGTCGAGGACGGCCACCACCTGGGTCGGGTCGTCGGGGTCGAAGACGAGGTTGTCGAGCTTGAAGTCGTTGTGGATGACGCCGTTCGCGACGTCCTCGGGCTGGTGCTCGTCGAGCCAGGCCATCGCGCGCTCGAAGTCGGGGGCGTCCTCGGTCCGGGCGTCGCGGTAGCGGCGCGACCAGCCCTCGATCTGCCGCCGCACGTAGCCGAAGCCCTTGCCCAGCTCATCCAGACCGGCCCCCTCGGGGTCGACGCCGTGGAGCTCGGCGAGCACGTCGATCATCGCCAGGCTCATCCCCCGCGCCTGCTCGGGGGTCAGCGCGTCCTCGGGCAGGTCGCCGCGCGGGATCAGCCCCTCCACGCGCTCCATGGCGTAGAAGTCGCGGCCCATGACCTCAGGGTCGTCGCAGAAGGCGATCATCTGCGCGACGTAGCCGAAGACCGGACGCAGCCGGTCCTGGATGCGGTACTCCCGCGCCATGTCGTGGGCGCCGCGGGCCTTGGTCCCCCGCGGTGCCGTGCGCAGGATCAGGTCGCGGCCGGGGTAGCGCAGCAGGTAGGTCAGGTTGGACGCTCCCCCGGCGAACTGCAGGACCTCCGGATCGGCGGCCAGGTCCTCGCGGACCTCGGGCGCGGCGTGCTCGCGCAGCCACGCGGCCACGGCGCCGACGTCGAAGGTGTCCTCCTCACGGACGGCCCGGGCCCCCTCGGGTGCGGCGCGGTCGGCTGACGGGTCGGGGCTCACACGCGCTCCTCGAGCTTGCGCGCCTGCGCGCGCATCATCTGGTCGTAGGTCGGACGATCCGTGCGCTTGAGCTCCCAGGCGGCGCGGGCCGCCGCGTCGGGGACGATCAGCTCCTCCCCGGCGGCGAGCCCGGCGAGCACGGCGGCCGCGATCTCCTCGGCGGAGACCGGCGAGTCGTCGATGAGGCGCCGCATCACCGACGCGACCGCCGGGTCGCCGGAGCGCAGGCTCTCGGTCAGGTGGGTGCGGAAGTACGACGGGCACACGGCGTGCGCCGTCCCTCCCGACGAGGCCAGCTCGTGACCGGTGGTCTCGGTGAAGGCCACCACCGCGGCCTTGACCGCGTTGTAGGAGCCCATCCCCGCGGGGTGGACCAGGCCGGCCAGCGACGCCACGTTGACGACCCGGGCGCCGGGGCGCTCCTTGAGCATCGGCAGGAAGGCCCGGGTGCCGCGGACCACGCCGAGCAGGTTGACGTCGATGAGCCATCGCCACTCGTCGAGGTCGCACAGCTCGATCCGACCGCCCCCCGCGACCCCTGCGTTGTTGACCAGCACGTCCAGCCCGCCCCAGGTGCGCCGTACGTGGTCGGCGGCGGCGCGCCAGTCCTCCTCGGAGGTGATGTCGAGGCGACGGACCCCGGTGTCGTCGTCGGCGGCGAGGTCGGTGCGCAGCACCGTCGCCCCGTCGGCGGCGAACGCGTCGCTGAGCGCGGCGCCGAGGCCCGAGGCAGCGCCTGTCACCAGGATGCGCAGGCCGTTCGAGGTCATCCCCCGACCCTAGCCCGGGGCTCTCGCAGCGCGACGTCCTATGCTGCAGGTCCCCGGTCCCCGGTCCCCGGCCCCCGACGAGGAGAACGCTCCCCATGCCCAAGACCCTCGCACTCCTCTGTGCCCTGCTGCTCACCCTGACCGCCTGCGGCAGCGACGAGTCCGAGGCCAAGGACAGCATCAAGGCCTCGCTGCTCGACAACCCCAAGGTCACCGGCACCGAGCTGACTGACGAGGAGGCCGGCTGCGTCTCCGACGGCATGGTTGACGAGATCGGTGTCGACAAGCTGCAGGAGGCCAAGCTGCTCGACGACGAGAACAAGGTCGTGGAGGACCCCAACCTCGACCTCGGGGCGACCGAGGCCGACTCCCTCGCCGAGGTCATCGTGGGCTGCGTCGACGTCGAGGAGCTGCTCACCGAGCAGCTCGGGCCGATGATGGAGAACATGACCGACGAGCAGACGGCCTGCATCACCGAGGCCTTCGACGAGGACGTCTTCACCGAGGTCATCTCGGCGAGCTTCCAGGGCAAGGACGCCTCGTCGGCCATCCCCGGCGACGTGCAGCAGCAGGTCACCGGCTGCATCGCCCAGCAGGGTGGCTGAGCGACCGAGCCCCCACCGACCGGTGCAGCCGGCTCAACCTGCTCAGCTGGCGACGGTCGCGACCACGCGCGAGCGGGTCGGCGGGTCGACCCAGGCGTTCGAGGCGCGGGTCAGCCGGTAGAGCGAGATCAGCACGAACGGCAGCGCCATGAGCACCGCCCACTCCCACGACAGCCGCGCCAGCAGGGAGAACAGGATCCCGACGAGGGTCGTGCTCAGCGCCAGCCGTGAGGAGTAGCCGACCATCACCAGCGGCGGCGCCGGGGTCGCGCGGGCGCTGCGCAGGTCGACCGCGAAGGGACGACGCACCGACCAGCGGAGCGAGGCCGAGGTCACCTGCAGCGTCACCACGAGGGCCGCGCAGGCGACCGAGACGAACTGCGGCCACGTCGGGAGGCCGGCGCGCATCGCCGCCAGCAGCACCGTCACCAGGCTGGCCAGCAGCAGCACCTCGACCAGCACGACGGCGCGTGAGACGAACACCAGCCGCGGCTCGACCGGGAGGCTGTCGCGCCACAGGGCGCCGCGTCCGTCCAGGCACCACGAGTTCACGCCGAACAGCAACGCCCCGCCGGAGGCGACCAGACCGGGCAGGATCGTGAGCATGTCCCACTGCAGGTCGCCGGCGATGGCGACGAGCCCGGGCATGACCGCCAGCACCGCGAGGCCGCGCCGCAGGGGCACCGAGCGCCAGATGCCCACCCGGTCGGTGCGCAGCATCGCCTGCAGGTCCGAGGCGGGCTCGGACCGCGCGGCGTACGACGACGTCTCCAGGGTGAGCACGTCCCGGGCGGGGCGTGCGGCGACCGCTCTCGCCAGCACCGCGCCGACCACGACCGCCACCGCGGCGAGCACGACCAGCTCGCCGGCGGTCAGCAGGTAGAGCCCGGTCACGCCTTGCCGCCCCTGCAGCGCCGCGATCGCGACCTGCAGCGTGGGCGAGGACTGCAGCAGGTCGATCAACCGGCCGGAGGAGACCAGGACGACCGCGCTCACCGAGGACGCCGTGAGCAGCGCCCGCGCCCCCCACACGCCGCGCTCGCCACGGCGCAGCCACTCGACGCCCCAGCCGACCACCTGGGCCACCGCGGTCGCGCTCGCCACCCACAGCAGCACCAGCCCCTGGGTGAGGACCAGACCCCACGACGGCCCTGCGACGAAGGCGAAGGAGCCGAGCAGGGTCCACACCTGGAGCAGCCAGGCGATGTTGAGCGGCGCCATGAGCAGCGCCCCCAGGTGGTCGGTCACCGGGCTCACCGGGAAGCCGACCGCCTGGTCGCGCGGCACCAGCTCGCGGCCCCCGCCAGAGGCGGCGGCCGAGATGATGGCGATCGCCAGGACCCCGACGAGCGCCGACGGCAGCAGCGACTGCACGTCGGTACGCCGGTCGCCGTCCGGCAGGTAGCCGGGCAACCAGCCGGCCAGCACGGTCAGGGTGCCGACGACCGCCAGTCCCGTCATGGCCACGGTGCGATGCCGCCCGCGGACCCCGGCGCCGCGGAAGCGCAGCAGCGCCCCCACGTCCGTCGCGGCGCGCGTGAAGGCGCGCGGGCCGAGCTCGGACCACACCCCGGAGCCCGACCTCGGGCCGGGGCGGCGCGGCTCAGTCGAGGAGCGAGCGGTAGACATCCGCGCCCCGATCACCGGCCAGCTCGACGGCGGGCAGCGCGGCCACCGCCGACCCGCCCCGCAGCACCAACGCCTCCTGGCACGCCTGGACCGCAAGCTCGCGCAGGTGCGTGGACACCAGCACGGCGGCGCCGCGCGCCCGAGCGTCCGCGATGACCTCCATGGTGGCCTCGACCCCGATCGGGTCGACGCCGTCGAACGGCTCGTCGAGCAGCAGCACCTCGGGCTCGTGGAAGGCGGCCAGCACCACCGACATCCGCCGTCCCATGCCGTGGCTGAAACCGGCGGTCACCCGGTGGGCGGCGTCGCCGAGCTCGAAGCGCTCCAGCAGCTCGCGCGCCCGGTCCTGCCAGTCGCTGAGCCGACGCAGACGCGCGGCGAGCTGCAGGTGCTCCCACGGCGTCGCCCGCGGGACCAGCCCGCCGACGTCGGGGCAGTAGCCGGTGCGGCGCTTGACCTCGGTCGTCCGGCGGGCGATGTCGAGACCGGCGACCTGGACCAGACCGCCCGACGGCGGGATGACGCCGGCCAGGACGCGCATGCTCGTCGACTTCCCGGCCCCGTTGCGCCCCAGGAGGGCGGTCGCCTCACCGTGGTGGACCTCGAAGGAGACCCCGCGGACAGCCTCGACCGACCCGAAGCGGACCACGAGGTCCGCGACGTGCACCACCGGCTCGGACGTCCGGTGCACGGGCTCGACCGCGCGGGCGTCCGACCCCGGGGCGTGCGTGGACGCCTCGGCGGCGGGCTCGTGCGACGACATGTGCTCCAGTGTCGCAACCCCGCTGGACACCGGGTGCCCCTTTCACCCGATTCGCCTGGCCTGCCGGTTTCACTGGGTACCTAGTGATGTCGGCGCTTACCGGGCGAAGCATCGCTCGGTAAGCGCCAGTTTCACTAGGTACCCAGTGAAACCGACACCCCCCCGGGAGGAGGATCAGAGGGGCTCGCCCGTCTTCGCCTTCTCGACCAGGAGGGCGGGCGGCTCGAAGCGCTCGCCGTACGTCGCCGCCAGCTCGCGCGCCCGGGCCACAAAACCCGCGACGCCGGTGCCGGTGCGGCCGACGTAGCCGTTGACGTACTGCGCGGCGCCGCCGGTGTTGGCCGGGAAGCCGATGCCGAAGATCGAGCCGATGTTGGCCTCCGCGGTCGAGGAGATCACGCCCTCCTCGAAGCAGCGGGCGGTCTCGACGGCCTCGATGACGAGCATGCGCTCCATCAGGTCGGTGAAGTCCGGCTGCTCGTCCCGGGTCGGGAAGAGCTCGGTCAGCCCGACCCACAGGCCCGCGCGCTTGCCGGCCTCGTCGTAGTCGTAGAAGCCGGCGCCCTTGAGCTTGGACGGGCGGCCCGCCTCGATCATGGCGTCGATGACCCGCTCGGCCGGGTGCGGGGTGTAGGTGCCGCCGTCGCGCTCCACGGCCGCCTTGGTGGCGTTGCGGATCTTGACCATCAGCTCCATGTTCAGCTCGTCGCTGATCTGCAGCGGTCCGACCGGGTAGCCGGCCTTGGCCGCCGCCCGCTCGACCGACATCGGCGCGACGCCCTCACCCAGCATCGCAAGGCCTTCGTTGATCTGGGTGCCGATGACGCGCGAGGTGTAGAAGCCGCGGCTGTCGTTGACCACGATCGGGGTCTTGCGGATCGCCTGGACGACGTCGATCGCCTTAGCCACCGCCGCCTCGGAGGTCTTCTCCCCGCGGATGATCTCGACCAGCGGCATCTTGTCGACGGGGCTGAAGAAGTGCAGGCCGATGAAGTCCTCGGGGCGGTCGACACCGCCGGCGAGCTCGGTGATCGGCAGCGTCGAGGTGTTGGAGCACAGCAGCGCGTCGGCGTCGACCACCGGGAGGACCTCGGCGAAGACCTTGGCCTTCAGCGAGGGGTCCTCGAAGACGGCCTCGATGACCAGGTCGCATCCGGACAGCTCCTGCGGGTCGGCGGCCGGTGTGATGCGGGCCAGCAGGGCGTCGGACCTCTCCTGCGTGAGACGCCCCCGCGAGATCGCCTTCTCGTTGATCTTGGTCGAGTAGCTCTTGCCGCGCTCGGCGGCCTCGAGCGAGACGTCCTTGAGCACGACCTCCATGCCGGCGCGGGCGCAGACGTAGGCGATGCCGGCGCCCATCATGCCGGCACCGAGCACGCCGACCTTGGTCGGCTTCCAGGTGTCGTGGCCCTGCGGGCGCAGCGAGCCGGAGTTGATGGCCTGCAGGTCGAAGAAGAACGCCTGGATCATGTTCTTGGCGTTCTGGCCCGTGGCGAGGCCGGTGAAGTAGCGCGACTCGATGCGCGCGGCGGTCTCGAAGTCGACCTGAGCACCCTCGACGGCCGCAGCCATGATGGCGCGCGGCGCCGGGTAGTCGGCGCCCTTGAGCGTCTTGCGGAGGGTGGCCGGGAAGACCGGCAGCATCTGCGCCAGCGACGGGTGCGACGGCGTGCCGCCGGGCATCTTGTAGCCCTGGCGGTCCCACGGCTGCTTCGCAGCGTCCTCGTTCCCTGCAAACTCCTTCAGCCACGCCTTGGCGCGCTCGAGGAGCTGCTCGGCGGGCACGACCTCGTCGACGAGGCCCGCGGCCTGGGCGTCGGCCGGCTTGCGGCGCTGGCCCTGGAGCAGCACCTCGGTCAGCGCGGTCTGCAGGCCGAGCATGCGCACGGTGCGGATGACGCCGCCGCCTCCGGGGAGCAGACCGAGGGTGACCTCGGGGAGACCGATCTCGTAGGAACCGTCCGCGGCGATGCGGCGGTGGCAGGCGAGCGCGATCTCGAGGCCGCCACCGAGCGCGGCGCCGTTGATGGCCGCCACGACCGGGACACCGAGGGTCTCGAGGCGACGCAGCTGCTTCTTCAGGTTCTGGCTCTCGGTGAACATCTGCGGCGCGTCCTCGGGGGTCGCGGCGATGAGGAGCTTGAGGTTGCCGCCGGCGAAGAAGGTCTTCTTCGCGCTGGTCAGCACGACGCCGGTGATCCCGGAGTCCCCGGCCTTCTCGGCCTCCAGGCGCGACAGCGTCGCCTCCATGGAGTCCTTGTAGACCTCGTTCATGGTGTTGGCGCTGGCGGTGGGGTCGTCCATCGTCAAGGTGACGATGCCGTCGGCGTCCTTCTCGAAGCGGATGCCCGTGTCGGTCGAGCTGTCGGTCGCGCTGTCAGTGCTGGTCTGCTCAGTCATGTCGTGCGGGTTCCCTTGCTGGCTGGGGTCGGAGTACGGCGTACGTCGTGGGGCGCGCCGGCGCCTCAGAGGCGCTCGACGACGGTGGCGATGCCCATGCCACCGCCGACGCACAGCGTCGCCAGGCCGTAGCGCAGGTCGCGGCGCTCCAGCTCGTCGATGAGGGTGCCGAGGATCATGGCGCCGGTGGCGCCGAGCGGGTGGCCCATCGCGATCGAGCCACCGTTGACGTTGACCTTCTCCGGGTCGAGATCGAGGTCGCGCATGAAGCGCATCGCGACCGCCGCGAAGGCCTCGTTGATCTCGTAGAGGTCGATGTCCGCAGGCGCCAGCCCTGCCTTGGCCAGCGCCTTGCGCGAGGCCGGCGCCGGGCCGGTCAGCATGATCGTCGGGTCGGCGCCGGAGACGGCGGCCGAGACGATGCGGGCGCGCGGAGTGAGGCCGAGGTCGGTGCCGACCTGCTCGCTGCCGATGGCCACGATCGCGGCGCCGTCGACGATGCCCGAGGAGTTGCCGGCGTGGTGGACGTGGTCGATCTTCTCGACCCAGTGGTACTTCTCCAGCGCGACCGAGTCGAAGCCGAGGTCGCCGTGGAACTGGAACGACGGCTTGAGGTTGGCCAGGCCCTCGACGGAGGTGTCGGGCTTGATGAACTCGTCACGCTCGAGCACGGTCAGCCCGTTGCGGTCGGTGACCGGGACGACCGAGCGGTCGAAGAAGCCGTTGGCCTGCGCCTTGGCGGCGCGGTGCTGGCTCTCGGTGGCGAAGGCGTCGACGTCGGCGCGGGTGAAGCCCTCGAGGGTGGCGATGAGGTCGGCGCCGATGCCCTGCGGCACGAACGACGTGTCGAACGCGGTGCTGGGGTCGCTGGCCCAGGCGCCGCCGTCGGAGCCCATCGGCACCCGGCTCATCGACTCCACGCCGCCGGCGAGGATCAGGTCCTCCCAGCCGGCGCGGACGCGCGACGCGGCCTGGTTGACGGCCTCCAGGCCGGAGGCGCAGAAGCGGTTGAGCTGTACGCCGCTGACGGTCTCGGGGTAGCCGGCCGCCAGCGCCGAGGTCTTGGCGATGTCGCCGCCCTGGTCGCCGATCGGCGAGACGCAGCCCAGGACGACGTCGTCGACGCGGTCGGGGTCGAAGGAGTCGTGACGCTTGCGGATCTCGTCGAGCAGCGTCACCACCAGGTCGACCGGCTTCACCTCGTGCAGGGAGCCGTCCTTCTTGCCCTTGCCCCGGGGGGTGCGGATTGCGTCGTACACGTATGCCTGCGGCACGTCAGCCATGGTGGTTCCTCTTCCGACGGGTGGGTCCGACCGCTCGGGTGGCGCACCAGGTGGTTACTCACCGGTAGAACGGGTCCCGTTGATTGTGACACCGATACTGTCACCGTCGTCAACAGGTGGTGGCAGACCGCGGTGTGACCCCCGTCGCAGTGCGGAGCGACCGGTGCCGGCGACGGGAAAGGGCACTACCGCCGCGGCGCCGGCTCGCGCGTGCGCGCCGGCGCCGAGGCCGGAGACACTCCGTCGACGGCGACGTCGGTCAGCCAGGTCGCCAGGGCGGCGACCAGGCGTCTGAGGTCGGCCGAGCCCTGGTCACCGAGTGCCTTCTGGGCCGCCCGCGACTTGGCGGCGGCGTCGGCGAAGCGGCGCTGAGCGAGCATCGACCGCACACCGTTCAGTGCCTTGAGGACCGTGGACCTGGTCGTCTCACCCAGGGAGGTGTCGGCAGTGGTCAAGGCGCTGATGCTCGTGCTGGCGTGGTAGGGGTAGGCGAGGGTGTAGGTCACCCCGCTACTCAGAAGCCAGAAGTTCCACTCCCGGTGGTCGGGGATGTGGGAGACCAGACCACGCGGATCGGGCACGCTGATCGTCGCCGCGGCGTCGGAGACTTGGACGACCGTGGTGGGGAGGTCCACCGTCTCGTTGACCCACTCGCCCCCGACCAAGTGCTCGCCGACGAGCTGAGGAGCCAGCACCAGCTCCAGGGGGATACCAGGAGGGAACGACGCGCCCGAGAGGTCCATGCGCAGCGGGGTGTCCAGGTCGAACCCGGGAGTCCCGGGGTCACCCACCGTGTGGAGCGACCCCTCGGCTAGACCGACCCCTGCGGTCTCGTGGTCCTGACCGCCATCCAAGGTCACGTCGAAGGCTCCGTGCAGCACCGTCGCACCGACCGCGTGGGCACGGGCGTAGCTGACGAGGCCGGTCTGGCGCGGCGATGCCGCGGACAGGCTGTCGACGTCCCAGACTCTGTCGAGTGACTTCCCGGTCGCTGCGCCGATCACCGACTGCATCGCGTTCATCGTCGCGATCCACTGTCCCTGGCGCTCCGTGACGTAGCCCCGCTCGTAGACCCGGACGACGCCCGCAGGGTCGAGCAGCACGTAGCAGGGGATCGCGTTCGCCACCCCGGCAGCGTCTGCGAACCGCGAGGAGACCTGCGCCAGCGGCGAGGCGGCGTCACCCCCGGGGTGCATGACTCGGTCCCGCTCCAGGTCGTAGTGCCAGGCCCAGCTCTCAGCATCGGACCCATTGGCGACCGCGCCATCGAAGTCCTGCTCGATCACCGAGACCAGGCGGAAAGCGACGCCCTGCGAGTGCAGGTAGTCACTGAACGCGTGGTGCAGCGTCGCCGACCGGCGGCACGGGTCGCACCACCAGGCGCATGCGTCGATCATGGTCCAGCTCGAACCGTCGACGAGCTTGGTCGCTGCGCCGAACTGGTCCAAGCCCTGCATCTGCGGGACACGGCTGCCGACGGCGAAGCCCGTGGGGACCCTGGGGCGCGAGGCACCGGAGGCTGCCGGCGCGGTCAGTCCCACCACCCCGGCTGTGACTCCGAGTCCGAGTCCGGACAGGAGGGTACGTCGACCCAGCGCCAGGGAGCGGTGCCGCCGGGGGTCGAGTGCGCTGTCGTGGCCGAGTCCCTCGTGCGACGTACCGATTCGATGCCCCATGGCTACTCCTCATGACTCGAGGCGTCAGAGTCACGACGGGGATGTCGCGAGCGCTGCGGCCTCGCCTGGGCAGGCTAGAAGCGGACCTGCTCCGTGTCACTGGGCAAATCGGACCTCAGTCGTCCTGAGTGACCTTTGTCGACAAGGTGGTGCCGTGGGTCCTGACGGCGCCCGACTGCGCTACCGCCGATCATCAGGGTCCGGTCTGGACCGCCGCTCCCGACTCGAGCAGCGCCTCGACGTCGGGGACCCCCCATGCCTCGAGCACCTCGCGTGTCCCGCCACCGGCCACCGACGGGCCGGTGCCCAGCGAGGCCTCGCTGCGCGAGAACCGCGGCGCCGGGGCGGGCTGCAGCATGCCGTCACGCTCGACGTAGACCTCGCGAGCCCGGAGGTGGGGGTGCTGCGCGGCTTCGGACATCGGCAGCACCGGCGCGCAGCAGGCGTCGGAGCCGTCGAAGACCTCCGCCCACTCGGCCTGCGTGCGGGTCGCGAAGACCTCGGTGAGGACCTGCGCGAGCTCCCCGATGCGGTCCACGTCGTGACGCTCGGGCACCCGGTCGGCGATGCCGAGCCTGTCGACCAGCTCGGCGTAGAACTGCGGCTCGAGCGAGCCCACGCTCATGTGCCGATCGTCGGAGGTGGTGTAGAGCGCGTAGTACGGCACCCCGCCGTCGAGCAGGTTGCTCACGCGCCGCTCGCTGCCGAAGCCGGCGGCCAGCATCGAGGCCCACATCAGGTTCAGGTGCGCCGAACCGTCGACGATGGCTGCGTCCACCACCTGACCCTGCCCGCTCAGCCGTGACTCCAGCAGCGCTGCGAGCACCCCGATCACGAGGTACGTCGAGCCGCCCCCGAAGTCGCCGACCACGTTGCTCGGGAAGTGGGGCCGCTCGCGGTCCTGGCCGAAGCCGTGCAGCACGCCGGAGACTGCGATGTAGTTGATGTCGTGCCCGGCCGTCGTGGCCCACGGCCCGGTCTGGCCCCACCCCGTCATGCGGCCGTAGACGAGTCGCGGGTTGCGCTCCCGGCATGCGTCGGGACCGATCCCCAGCCGCTCGGCGACCCCGGGCCGCATACCCTCGAGCAGCACGTCGGCGCTCTCGATCAGCAGCAGGAGGGCGGCCAGGGCGTCGGGGTTCTTGAGGTCGAGGGCCACGCTCGGGCGCCCGCGGGTCAGCAGATCGGTCTCCCGCGGTCCGGCGCTCGCCGCACCACCCGGCCTCTCGACCCGGATCACGTCGGCGCCCAGGTCGGCCAGCAGGGTCGCGGCGTGGGGCCCGGGACCGATCCCGGCGATCTCGACGACCTTGAGGCCCCGGAGCGGCCCGGTTCCCTGGTTCAGCGCGTAGTCGGCCATGGCGGCGATTGTGACAGTCCCACTGTCACGGTGACTAGGGTGGCGCGAATACGGCGTACTCCCCACGGCGACCTGGCGCTCCCCATGCTCCGGACACCATGGGGAGCGCCAGGTTGCCGGCATCCCTTGGGAAACCGGCCGACCTCAGAGGACGCGGCGGAGGAAGGCGCGGGTGCGGTCCTCCCGGGGGTCCACCAGGACCTGGTCGGGGGGACCCTGCTCGAGCACGCGGCCGTCGCCGAGGAAGCAGACGCTGGTGGCCATCTCGCGGGCGAAACCGATCTCGTGCGTGGCCAGCACCATGGTGGTGCCGCCCTCGGCCAGCGCGCGCAGGATGTCCAGCACCTCCCCGACGAGCTCGGGGTCGAGAGCGGCGGTGACCTCGTCGAGCAGCAGCAGCGCCGGGTCGGTGGCGAGGGCACGCACCACCGCGACCCGCTGCTGCTGGCCGCCGGAGAGCCGGTCGGGGTGGACGGCGGCCTTGTCGGACAGCCCGAAGCGCGCCAGCAGCTCGCGGGCCCGCTCCTCCGCGGCCCGACGCCCCACACCATGGACGCGGCGTGGGGCCAACGTCACGTTGTCGAGCACGGTGAGGTGCGGGAAGAGGTTGTAGGCCTGGAACACCACGCCGATGCGGCGCTGGACGTCGCGCCGGTCGACCCGGGGGTCGGTGACGTCGCGGCCCTCGAAGCGGACCGTCCCGTCGTCGGTGTCCTCCAGCAGGTCGATGCAGCGCAGCAGCGTCGACTTGCCGCTGCCGGAGGCCCCGATGAGGCAGACGACCTCGTGGCGCGCCACCGTCAGGTCGACGCCGTCGAGGACGGTCTTGTCGCCGTAGCGCTTGCGCAGCCCCTCGACCTCGAGCACCGGCCCCGCGTCTCGTCGCGTCATCGCGCGCCCGCCCGCTCGCGCTCCATCAGGCGTCGTCCGACGTGGTCGGTGTAGCGGGCCAGCGGGATCGTCAGCGCGATGAACAGCGCGGCGGCCACGACGTACGGGGTGAAGTTGAAGGTGTAGTTGGCGGTGTCCGAGGCGGTGCCGAGCGCGTCGAAGAGACCGACCCCGACGACGAGGGCGGTGTCCTTCTGCAGCGACACGAAGTCGTTGAGCAGCGGCGGCAGCACGCGTCGCGTCGCCTGGGGCACCACGACGTGACGCAGCGTCTGGCCCGACGACAGCCCGAGCGCCGTGGCGCTGGCGACCTGGGAGGGGTGGATGGACTCGATGCCGGCGCGGAACACCTCGGCGACATAGGCGCCGTACGACAGCACGAGGGCGACCAGGGCCAGCCAGAACAGCGAGCTGGTGACGCCCTGGAGGCCGAGCGCCGGGACCCCGAAGCAGACCAGGTAGACGAGCAGGATGGTCGGGATGCCGCGGAACACGTCGGTGTAGCCCACCGCCAGCAGCCGCACCGGGAACAGCAGCGGCGAGCGGCTGACCCGGGCTGCGGCGACCAGCAGTCCGACGAGCAGGATCAGCGGCTCGGCCAGCAGGAACAGCCGGATGTTGAGCCAGAAGCCCTCCAGCACCTCCGGCAGCGCGTCCTTCGCAGCCTCGACGTCGAAGAACGTGGCGCGCACCGTGGGCCAGCCCGGTGAGGTGAGCACCACCGTGACGATCCCCCCGAGCACGACGACCGCCGACACGGTAGCCAGCAGCACCGAGCGCAGCCGCTGGCGTCGCCGGACCTCGAGCCGCCGACGCTGCAGCTCGCTGGGTGCCCGGTCTGTCACGGGAGGAGACGTCAGGACGCAGTCACTTCAGGACCGGGACGTCGACGACCTCGGAGAGCCACTTCTTCTCGATCGCCGCGAGGGTCCCGTCCTCCTCGAGCGTGGCGAGCGCCTGGTCGACGCACGGCCGCAGGTCGCTGCCCTGCTCGAAGAGCATCCCGAACTCCTCCTGCTGCCCGGTCTCGGGCTGGAACTGCCCGACGATCGAGGCCTGGGGGATCTCGACGGCGGTGATGTAGTACGCCGTCGGCACGTCGGCGAGGATCGCCTCGACCTGGCCGTTGAGCAGGGCCTGCTTGGCGGCGTTGGTGTCGGTGAACACCAGCGGGTCCTCGCTGGGCGCGATGATCTCGCGGATGGCCGTCAGGCTGGTGGTGCCGGTCTGCGCGCCGAGCTTGTAGTCGGCGAGGTCGTCGACGCCCGCGGCCTTCGCCACCGGGGAGTCCTTGAGCGCGATGACGCCCTGGGCGGCGGAGTAGTAGCCCGCGGAGAAGTCCACGACCTTCTCCCGGTCCTCGGTGATCGAGATCTGGTTGATGTCGAAGTCGAAGTCCTTGGGGCCCGGCTTGTAGGAGTTGTTGAAGCGCACCGTCACCCAGTCGACGTCACCCGCCGCGAAACCGAGCTCCTCGGCGACCGCGTAGGCCACCGCCGACTCGAAGCCCTTGCCGTTGGTCGGGTCGTCGTCGACGAACCACGGACCGAAGGCCGGCGAGTCGGTGCCGACGGTGAGCGTCCCATCCTTCTTCAGCGGCAGCTGGTCCACGGCGCAGTCCTCCGCCGACGGCGCCTCGGCACTCGACCCGTCACCGCCGGACCCCGAGCCGGTGTCCGAGCCTCCGGACGAGTCCTCGGTGGGCGCGCAGGCAGCCGCCGCGAGCAGCACCAGCGGCGCCACCACCGCGGCGGTGGCGCGGGCGCGCGCGCCATCACGGCCATCACGGGCGGTACGGGCGGTACGGACGGCGGGCAGGGCGAAGCGACGCATGCGCCCAGCGTAGTGCGGTCAGCGACGTCGCGGCGCACAGGCTACGGACAGCGGGACGCCGGTCGCGGGGGCGTGGCGGAGGCGGCTGGGACTCGCCTTCCATGCACGCCTGGACCCCGGAGCGACGTCACCGCTGCCCGCCTGTGCTGCAGCCACCGGGGTCTCCAGGCCCGAGGACTGCGCGTGGACCGGAGGCGCCGGGTGGAGATCTGGGAGAGTTCCAGCGCCTGGAGCCGCAGCGGTGCCGTTCGGTGCAAGGGGGCAGCTTGGCACTGCACCGACCGGACTGGGTGTGCTACGACGGGGGACGCATCCGGTTCCACGATGGCTGCGCCCCTTGATCGGGGTTCCCTGAGCGAGCAGGGAGCTCGGGAGGGGCCGTGAAGGGCTCCCCCGCAGGTCCTGAGGGACGCGGCGTGCTCGTCGACCACCCGATCGCACCTCCTCCGGGACGGCCCCGGCGGGATCGACGACCGGTCCCCTCTGACCGCCCGGCGCACGCGAGTGCCGTCTGGTCAGATTGTAGATCTGCTCGCCCGCTTTGTCAGGAGTGAGGACGTGCGGCCCCTGTAGTCAGTCGAAGGTCCCGTCCGCGGCGTCCGACCGGACCAGCACCCGGGACCGACGCCTCACGGGATCAAGATGCCGGGGTTGAGCACGCCGGCGGGGTCCAGCCGGGCCTTCACCGCGCGCAGCATCTCCACCCCGACCGGCCCGATCTCGTCGGCCAGCCACGGCCGGTGGTCACGCCCCACCGCGTGGTGGTGGGTGATGGAGGCACCCGCGGCCATCATCGCGTCGCCGGCGGCCCGCTTGGCCGACAGCCACTGGCCCACACCGTCGTCGAGCTGCCGGGCGGCGACGGTGAAGTAGAGCGAGGCGCCGGACTCGTAGACGTGGGAGACGTGGCAGAGCACCAACGGCGGTGTGCCCTGGGCGGTGAGGTCGGCCTCGACCGCCCCCTTGACCGCGGCGTAGAGCTCCTCGAGCCGCGACCAGAACGTCACCGTCTCGAAGGTCTCCACCAGCACGCCCACGTCGAGCAACGCGTCCCGCAGGTAGGGCCCGTCGAACCGACCGTGCGACCAGGCCTCGCCGGGCTCCGTGCCGAGGGCCTCGCCGCCCAGGGCGGTGAGCAGCTCGGTCGTCGCATCGCGGGTGCGGGCGACCTGCTGCGCGGCGCCCTCGTAGCCGACGATCATCAGGCAGCCGTCGGAGCCACCGGCCCCTCCCACCGATCCGGGCTGGGCCAGGTTCACGGCGGTCTCGCTCTCGTCGGAGAGCCGGAGCACGGTCGGCATGGCCCGCCCCTGGGGGGCCGCCTGCGCCAGGCGGCGCATCGCCGTGGTGCCGTCGGCGAAGGACTCCCAGCGCCATCCCTCGTAGACACGCTCCTCGGGCACCGGCCGGACCTTGAGGGTGACCTCGGTGATCACGCCGAAAGCTCCTTCGGAGCCCAGCACGAGCTCGCGCAGGTCGGGCCCGGCGGCGTTGGACGGCGAGCTGCCCAGCTCGAGGTCGCCGATCGGGGTGGCCACCTTCAGCGCCATCACCATCGAGTCGAACCGGCCGTAGCCGGCCGAGGACTGCCCGCTGGACCGGGTGGCGGCGAACCCGCCGATCGAGGCGTAGCGGAACGACTGTGGGAAGTGGCCGAGCGTCAGGCCGTGCTCGGCGAGCAGGTCCTCGGCCTCGGGCCCGAGCAGCCCGGCCTCGAGGGTCGCGGTCCCGGAGACGGCGTCGACGTCGACCAGCCGCGTCAGGCGCCGCAGGTCGAGGGCGACGACGCCGGCGAAGCCGTCGCGACGGGCGGCCAGGCCTCCGACCACCGAGGTGCCGCCCCCGAAGGGCACGAGCGCCACGCCGTGCTCGGCGCACCAGGACACGACCGCGGCCACCTCGGCGTGCGACTCGGGGCGT
Organism: uncultured Actinomycetota bacterium; assembly: GCA_963762755.1. Classification (GTDB taxonomy): domain Bacteria; phylum Actinomycetota; class Actinomycetes; order Propionibacteriales; family Nocardioidaceae; genus Marmoricola_A. The sequence continues at coordinate 190,898 of CAVXMH010000024.1, forward strand.
ACGACGACGTCGGGTGCGTCGCTGCCGTCCCCGGACCGCATCCGGAGCAGGTCGGGGGTGGACTTGCCGCGGGTGCGCGCGACCCGCCAGGCGTGGTCGAGGTGCACGTGCTCGGCTCCGACCAGGTCGCGGAGCCCGGCGAGAAGAGCCGCGTCGAGGGTGACGTCGGCCAGCCGCACCTCCGCCTCGGGCACGGCCGGGCGGTCGGTCAGTCCGCCGAGGAAGGCCTCGACGAGGTCGCGGACGGCGCCCGAGACGGGCTCGGCGCGCGACGGGTCGCCCCAACGGGCCCAGTGCATGCGCTGGTGCATGCCGGGCAGGTCGACGGGTCGGCCGGGGGGTTCCGCCTGTTCCTGGTTCACGTGTTAGAGTGTGACATATGACGTCCATTCGTCACAACAGTCTCCGGCCGAGCCTGTCGAGCACCGACGACGCCTACCTCGACGCGGCCCGCGCCTCGATCCTGGCCGTCGGGTGGCGCCGCACCTCGCTGACCGACGTGGCCCGTCGCGCCGGAGTCTCCCGGATGACGCTCTACCGCCGGTGGCCCGACATGCCGGGGCTGCTCGGCGACCTGATGGTGCGCGAGTGGGGCGCGCTCGTCTCCGCCGGGCTGCGCGCCGACCCCGCAGCCCCGCCCGGTCGCTGCGACGTCGCCGAGGCGGTGGTCCGCTGCACCGGGGCGGTCCGCGGCAACGACCTGTTCCGCAAGATCGTCGAGGTCGACCCGGACCTGCTGCTGCCCTACCTGTTCGAGCGGCGCGGCCGGACGCAGGACCTCGTCCTCGACGCGCTCACCGACGTCCTCGTCGCGGCGCGGACCCACCCCCACGACCCGGTGCGCGCCGGCGATGCGACCACCCTGGCCAGCGGCGTCCTGCTGACGCTCCACGGCTTCCTGTTCTCGGCGGCGACGATGACCGGGCCCGCCCGACCGGACCTCCCCACGCTCGACGCCGAGCTCGCCCGCATGATCGAGAGGTACCTCGCGCCGTGACCACGCCTGCGCCCCACCAACGACCCGGACCGGGAGCCCTGTCGCGAGCGCGCCGCGAGACCGATCTCGACCACGTCACCGGCGAGACCGTCGACCTGCTCGTGGTCGGTCTCGGCGTGACCGGTGCTGGAGTCGCCCTCGACGCCGCCTCCCGCGGCCTGTCCGTGCTCGCCGTCGACGCCCACGACCTCGCCTTCGGCACCTCCCGCTGGAGCTCCAAGCTGGTGCACGGTGGTCTGCGCTACCTCGCCAGGGGCCAGCTCGGCGTCGCCCACGAGAGCGCGGTCGAGCGGGGGATCCTGATGACCCGGACGGCGCCCCACCTGACCCGGGCGATGCCCCTGGTGGTACCGCTGACCGACGCCGTGCCGCGACGCCAGGGCGTCCTGGCCCTGCAGGGGTTCCGCGCCGGTGACGCCCTGCGCGCCGTCGCCGGGACCCCGCGCAGCCTGCTGCCCGGACCGCGCCGGCTGTCGGCGGAGGGCACCCGTGCCCTGGTCCCGCCGGTGCGCACGGAGGGCTTGCGCGGCGGGCTCCTCAGCCACGACGGCCAGCTCGAGGACGACGCCCGGCTCGTGGTCGCGCTCGCCCGCACGGCGGCGGCGTACGGCGCACACGTGGTCACCCGCGCCCGGGCCCTCGACGTGACCGCCGACGGGGCGACCCTGCGCGACGAGCTGACCGGCAGCACCGTCCAGGTCCGTTGCCGCGCCGTGGTCAACGCCGCCGGGGTCTGGGCCGGCCAGGTCGTCGACGGCCTCACGCTGCGTCCGAGCCGCGGCACCCACCTCGTGCTGCGCGGCGAGCGTCTCGCCGGCGTCGGCGTGGCCGTCTCGGCCCCGGTGCCCGGCTCGCTGAACCGCTTCGTGTTCACGCTGCCCCAGCCCGACGGACTCGTCTACGTCGGACTCACCGACGAGCCGGCGCCCGGGGAGGTCCCCGACGTCCCGCAGGCGACCGAGGCGGAGGTGGACTTCCTGCTGGAGACCATGAGCACTGCCTTCGAGGCGCCGCTGACCCGGGACGACGTGGTCGGCACCTATGCCGGCCTGCGGCCGCTGCTGGCCGCCGAGGGCTCGCCCGACGCCACGGCCGACCTGTCCCGCAAGCACGCCGTGCTCACCTCCGACGCCGGCGTGGTCACGGTGGTCGGCGGCAAGCTGACGACGTACCGCCGGATGGCCGAGGACGCCGTCGACGCGGTCGTCGCGGGCCGCGGGCTCGGCGGGTCCGGCACGCGGTCCGGGACCCCGCCGTGCCGCACCCGCGACCTGCCGCTGGTCGGCGCCGCCCCCCGCGCGCAGCTGGCCCGCGTCGAGGCCCCGGCCCGGCTCGTGCGCCGCTACGGCGTCGAGGCGCCCCGGGTGCTCGCCGACGCCGTCTCTCGGACCGGGCTGGACGCCGCGCGCCTGCTGGAGCCGGTCGCCGACGGTGTGCCGGTGACCCGCGCCGAGCTGCTCTGGGGCGTCACCCACGAGGGAGCCCTGGACGCCGACGACCTCCTGGAGCGTCGCACCCGGGTCGCTATGGTGGCCGACGACCGAGCCGCCACCGAGGACGCCGCCCGCTGGGCGCTGGAGCACCGATGACCCACACCCCCGGAGGCGCCGGACAGGCGCGTCCGTCGGAGCCGGTCCACGACCGCGTGGACCGCGCCCGGACCGCGGTCGGCGTGGTCTTCGTCGTCAACGGCTTCGCCTTCGCCTCCTGGGTGTCGCGGATCCCCGACCTGCGCGACACCCTCGCCCTCAGCCCCGGCCAGGTCGGGCTGCTGCTGCTGTGCCTCTCGGCCGGCACCGTGCTCGCCCTGCCACTGTCGGGGCTCGTGGTGCACCGCCTCGGCCCGGCCCGCACCGTCACGGTCGGCTCGGTGCTCACCGCCCTCGGCCTGGTGGCGATGGCCGGCGGGCTGGCCGCCACCTCGGTGCCGCTGACCGGGGCGGCGCTCTTCGCCTACGGTGCGGGCACCAGCAGCTGGGACGTGGCGATGAACGTCGAGGCCGCCGACGTCGAGCGTCGGCTGGGGCGCTCGATCATGCCGCGCTTCCACGCCGGCTTCAGCATCGGCACGGTCGGGGGCGCGCTTGTCGGCGCCGGGTCCTCGCACCTCGGCGTCGCGCTGCCCCTGCAGATGCTCGTCACCTCCGTCCTCGTCGTCCTCGGGGTGGCTGCGGTCACCGCCCGGTTCCTGGCGGTGGAGGAGCAGCCCGAGGACCACGTGCGTCCGTCGGCCTGGAGCGCCTGGCGCGAGCCCCGCACGCTCGCCGTCGGCCTGGTCGTCCTGTGCTTCGCGCTGGCGGAGGGCATCGCGAACGACTGGCTCGCCCTCGGTCTCGTCGACGGGTACGACGCCGCGCCGGCCCTCGGCTCGTTCGGCTACGCCCTCTTCGTGGTGGCCATGACCACGGGCCGCTTCTTCGGCGGCGGCCTGGCCACCCGGTTCGGGCGGGTGCTGGTGCTGCGGGTCACCGCCCTGATGGTGGCGGTCGGCGCGCTGGTCGTGGTTCTCTCCCCGACCCTGCCGGTCGCGTTCGCGGGGGCGCTGGTGTGGGGCATCGGCGCCTCGCTCGGCTTCCCGATGGGCATGACCGCCGCGGCCGACGAGGAGGCGCACGCCGCCACCCGGGTCGCCGTGGTCAGCTCGATCGGCTACTGCGCCTTCCTCGGCGGCCCACCGCTGATCGGGGCGCTCGGCGAGCACGTCGGCGTCCTGGACTCCATGCTGGTCGCGGTCGCGGCGGCGGTCGTCGGCCTCCTCGCGACGCGGGCGATGGCTCCTCCCGCGGACCTTGCCCAGAGAGCTCAGCCAACTCAGCGGTAGGTCGTTCGCAGCGGGGCGATCCCGTTGAAGCCGACGCTGGCGTAGGCGGTGGTGTAGGCGCCGGCGGCGCCCAGCAGCACCCTGTCCCCGGGACGAAGGTCGCGCGGGAGCCGGTACCGGTGGTGGCGGTAGAGCACGTCGGCGCTGTCGCAGGTCGGCCCGGCCAGCACCACCTCACGGGTGGGCCCACGCAGCCGACGGCCACCCCGGGTCACCTCGAGGCGGTACTTCACGCCCTCGTCGAGCGCCTCGGCCAGCCCGCCGAAGAGCCCGATGTCGAGGTAGACCCACCGCACGCCCTCCCGCTCGGCCACCAGGAGCACCTCGCTCTCCAGGACGCCCGCGTCGGCCACCAGCGCCCGGCCCGGCTCGGCCATGACCACCGGGACGACCCCTCCCGCACGCCCGTCGAGGTCCTGCCCGGGCGTGACCTGGACCAGGTCGGCGAGCGCACGGACGATGGCAGCGCCGTAGGCCGGCAGCCCGGGGGCCTCGCCCAGCAGCGCGGCCGGGAAGCCGCCCCCGAGGTTCACCACGCTCAGGTCGGCGCCGAGGGCCTGGAGCCCGGCCCGCAACCGACCGGTCGCCGCGAGCGGAGCCCGCCAGGCGAGCGGGTCGCGCTGCTGGCTGCCGACGTGGAACGCGACGCCGACCGGGTGCCCCAGGGCGACCGCGAGGGCCAGCAGCGCGGCGGCCTCGTCCTCCGAGCAGCCGAACTTCCCGCCGGCCAGGCCCCAGTCGGCGCCGGCGCCGGAGGTGGCCAGGCGCACCATCAGCGTCGCCCCGGGCGCGTGCCGGGCCAGCTTGTCCAGCTCGTCGGGGCTGTCCACGCTGAAACGGCGTACGCCGAGCTCGTGGGCCCACGCGATGTCGCTGGCCCGCTTGACGGTGTTGCCGTAGGACATGTCCTCGGGCCGCCCCCCGGCCCGCAGCACCAGCGCGATCTCCCCGGGGCTGGCGACGTCCCAGGCCGCGCCGTGCGCCGCCAGCAGGCTCAGCACGGGGTGCGAGGGGTTGGCCTTGACGGCGTAGTGCAGCCGGACGCCCGGCAGGGCCGCCCCGAGCTCGGCGTACCGCGCCCGCACGACCTCGGTGTCGAGGTGGAGCATCGGCGTCGCGGCCTCGGGCGGTGAGCTCGCCCGCCGCGCGGCTGTGGACGGCGGTCGGAGTGCGGTGGCGGAGGTCGGGGGCACGCGGAGGAGGAGGCCGTCGGGCGTCGGCTGATACCTGCCCCGCGACGTTGCAGGGCGTTGCTCTGAGCGGACGGACCTGCTCAGGTGCCGAGGTCGGCGACGACCTCGGCGCCGGGCAGCTCGGCCAGCAGGGCGCCGGGCAGCAGGATCTTCGAGCGCCGCAGACCGCTGCCCACGATGACGACCGGCGCCTCGGTCAGCCGCTCGTCGACGAGGAGCCGCCAGTCCCCGGGCAGACCGACCGGCGTGATGCCGCCGTACTCCATGCCGGTGCGCGCCACCGCGTCGTCCATCGCCAGGAACGTCGCCTTGCGGACGTCGAGGCGCCGCTTCACCAGGTTGTTGACGTCGGCGCGGGTGTCGGCGCGCACGACGCAGGCCGCCACCCGCTCCTCGCCCGAGCGGCGGCCGCCGACGACCACGCAGTTGCCGCTGGCCTCCAGCGGCAGGTCGTACGCCGAGGTCAGCGTCGCGGTGTCGGCCAGGTCCGGGTCGATCTCCACCACCCCCACACGGTCTGCCGGGCCCCACTGCTCCAGCAGGGCCCGGACGGGCCCGGCGAGCAGGTCGGGGTTGTCCAGGGCCGGGCCGGCGTCGAGCCCACCGAGGCTCCACAGGGGCATGCGGGTGCTCCGTTCGTCGGGATTCGTGCGGGTTCTGCTCCTCACCGGGAGGGGTGCCGGTGACATATCGACGTCATGTTGCCCCAGGGGCTGGGTTTTCCCGCCGTCGAGGCGCATTGTTTTCTCAGCGCACCGGCGGACCCAAGTGCCGTGCGTCAGCGCCGCTGGCCGGCTGCCCCCTCCGGCCGGTGGCGCGCCCCCCTTGTCGAGCCGCCGTGCATCGGGGAACCCTTGTCGCGTAAAGTAACTCCTCGAGGGGAGTACTTCCGCGAACCTGTCCGGTCAGTACGGTGCGATCTCGCACCTCGGCTGGTTGCCCGATCCGGGTGAAGGAGACCTCAGGACCGATTGAACGCGCCCTGAGGAGCTCCCTGTGAATCGTTACCTGTCCCTGCCCACGCGCGCCGCCGCGGAGCCGCAGACCCTCGACAGCATCGGCACCCCCGTGCTGTGGACCTCGGTCATCGTCGGTGTCCTCGTGCTGCTCGCCGTCGACTTCCTGCTCACCCGACGCCCCCACGAGGTGTCGATGAAGGAGGCGCTCGCCTGGTCGGCCTTCTACATCGCCCTGCCGCTGGCGTTCGCCGGCTACGTCTTCCTCGACTTCGGCTCCGAGCGAGGTCTGGAGTTCCTCACCGGCTACCTGGTGGAGAAGTCGCTGAGCGTGGACAACCTCTTCGTCTTCCTCCTGCTGCTCGGCGCGTTCGCCGTGCCCAAGGAGCTGCAGCAGCGGGTGCTGCTCTACGGCATCGTCGGTGCCCTGGTGCTCCGCAGCATCTTCATCGCCGTCGGCGCCGCGGCGCTCTCGGCCTTCGACTGGATGTTCCTGGTCTTCGGCCTGATCCTCGTCGCCACCGCTGTCAAGATCCTGCGCGACGCGATGAGCGGGCACGACCAGGAGATCGACATCGACGAGATGCGCAGCGTGAAGCTCATGCGCCGCTTCATGCCGGTCACCGACGACTACGACGGTCCCCGGATGCTGTCGAAGGTCGGCGGCAAGCGCGCCATCACACCGCTGGCGCTGGTGGTCGTCGCCGTCTTCGCGGCCGACATCGTCTTCGCCGTCGACTCCGTTCCCGCCGTCTACGGCATCACCGGCGACCCGTTCCTGGTCTTCGCCACCAACGCGTTCGCCCTGCTGGGCCTGCGCGCGCTCTACTTCGTGCTCGAGGGCGCCCTGTCCAAGCTGCGCCACCTCGGGTTCGGCCTCGCCGTCATCCTCGCCTTCATCGGCGCCAAGCTGGCGCTGCACTGGGGCCACCTGCAGGACGACAGCGTCCCGGAGATCCCCACCCTGTGGTCGCTCGCAGTCATCATCGCGGTGCTGGTCGTCACCACCGTCACCAGCCTGGCGGCGGACACGAGGGCGGGCGACCCGCTCGGATCCGGCGACACCGACACCGACAGCGACCGGGACGACGACGGGGCTACCGTCTCAGCGTGAGCAGGCGGACGAGCCGGGGTCAGGAGCGGGCCGGCGGGGCGGGTGGTTCGACGCCCGCCACGCGCGCCCTGACCGCGGCCGGCATCACCTTCACCGAGCGGGCCTACGCCCACGACCCGGCCGCTGTGAGCTTCGGGCTGGAGGCGGCCGAGGCGCTCGACGTGGAGCCTGCCCGGGTGCTGAAGACGCTGCTGGCCGAGGTCGACGGGCGGCTCGTCGTCGCCATCGTGCCCGTCGCGGGGCGGCTGGACCTCAAGGCCCTGGCCGCCGCCGTCGGGGGCAAGCGGGCGGTGATGGCCGACCCGGCGCTGGCCCAGCGCCGCACCGGTTACGTCGTGGGCGGCATCAGCCCGCTCGGGCAGCGCACCATGCACCCCACCGTGGTCGACCGGAGCGCCCTGGACCACCCGACCGTGCTCGTCTCGGGCGGGCGCCGCGGACTCGACCTCGAGCTGGCGCCGACCGACCTGGTCGCCGCGACCTCCGCCGTGGTCGCCGACATCGGTCGGGCCTGACCGGCGCCCTGGATAGGGTGAACCATGACGACTCCCGGGGTCAGCAGCGAGGTCGGACGACTGGGCACGGTGCTGCTGCACCGGCCGGGCAAGGAGCTGAAGCGGCTCACCCCGCGCAACAACGACCGGTTGCTCTTCGACGGGATCCCGTGGGTCGACCGGGCGCAGGAGGAGCACGACGCCTTCGCGCAGGTGCTGCGCGACCGCGGCGTCGAGGTGCTGTACCTCCTGGAGCTGCTCACCGAGACCCTCGCCTCCGAGGAGGCGCGCAGCCAGGCCGTCACCTCCACCATCGGCAGCCTCCACCTCGGCGACACCCTGCGCGGCCACCTCGGCTCCCACCTGCTCGACCTGGCACCCGACGACCTCGCGCACCTGCTGTGCGAGGGCATGCGCAACGACGAGGTCCGCGGCGGGCACGGGCTGGTCACCAGCCTGCTCGCCGACGACGACTTCCTCGTCGAGCCGCTGCCCAACCTGCTCTTCACGCGCGACTCCAGCGTGTGGGTCCGCGACCACGTGGCGGTCACCTCGCTGGCGATGGGCGCCCGGGAGCGGGAGACCCAGCTGACGGAGCTGATCTACGCGCTGCACCCGCGCTTCGCGGGGACGACGGCGATCCACGGCTGGCACCGGGAGTACGTCGAGGGCGGCGACGTCCTGCTGCTGGCCCCGGGGGTCGTGGCGATCGGGGTGGGCGAGCGGACCACGCCCGCCGGTGCCGAGCGACTGGCCCGGCAGATGTTCGGGGCCGGCCTGGCCGAGACCGTGCTCGCGGTGCCGATCATGCAGGAGCGGGCCACCATGCACCTCGACACGGTGTGCACGATGGTCGACGTCGACACGGTCGTGATGTACCCCAACGTCGCCGACACCCTGACCGCCCACGCCGTCTCGGTAGCCGACCGGACCGGCGACGAGGACGGCGACCTGGTCCTGCACGTCGCCCCGCCCGAGCCGTTCCTCGTCGCGGCGGCCAAGGCGATGCGCATCGACACCCTGCACCAGATCGACACCGGCCTCGACCCGGTCACCGCCGAGCGCGAGCAGTGGGACGACGGCAACAACACCCTCGCCATCGCGCCCCGGGTGGCGGTCGCCTACGAGCGCAACACCGAGACGAACGCCCGGCTCGAGGCGGCCGGGATCGAGGTGCTGGCCATCGCGGGCTCCGAGCTGGGCTCCGGTCGGGGCGGTCCGCGGTGCATGTCGTGCCCGATCGCCCGCGACGACGTCTAGGACCGGATCGCGATCCAGCAGCTGCTGGGCCCGCGCGACGAGGCGACCGGCGTCGTCGTACATGCCGCTGGTGGTCCAGGTCTTGCGGCCCTCGGTGCGCACCAGCCGCCCCACCACGACGTACGTCGCACCCGCCTGCGGCGGCGACTGCCGGGGCTCGAGGCCGGCCGACATGGCAGCCAGCACGAGGGGCCGGTGCTCGAGGTCGGAGGACCAGCCGCCGACGCAGTCGAGGGCGGCCCAGGTCACGGCCGTGCCGACCTGGCCGTCGCTGTCGGCCAGCGAGGGGTCGGGGGTCCAGGGCGCCGCCACCCGGTCCTCGTCGGGCAGGCGTCCGGGGAAGATGCGCAGCCCGTCGCCCGGCTCGCGCTCGGGCCCGCACACGACGCAGGTCGGGAACGGGTGGCTGCGCAGGCCGGCGTAGCCCGCCGCTGCCGACCGGGCGACCTCCGCGTCCACGGCCGGGCCGGGGTCGGCGTCGTCGCCGGTGAGCACGGCGTCCGGGCGGACCGTGGCCACGGTCCCGGTGGCTCCGGCGTCGCCGAGGGGACCGGTGAGGGACCAGCCGGTGCCGTCGTCGTCCGGCTCCAGCGTCAGCGCGACGTCGAGGGGCGGCGGCGCCGTCAACGACACCGTCAGCGGCGGCACGGCCCCGAGGGTGCCGGCCGCCTCCGCGACCGCACCCGCGGTCCAGCCGCCGTTGCCCGAGGTCGGGGGGCCGTTGAAGCGGGCGGGGACGATCAGCGTGGTCATGCGTCCCACGCTGTCATGTAACGCGGGGTTATGGACCGGTCACAAGGCGTACCCGCCTTGCTCGGCGTCCACAACCCCGCGTTACATGGGCTGGTGCGTGGGCGTGCGGACGGCTGGACCGTCAGGCCAGGTCGTTGTCGGACAGGAACTGCTCGGCGACGGCCTGCGGGTCCTCCTTGTCGATCACGACCTGGGTGACCAGCGCGCCGAGGGTCTCGGTGTCGAGGGCCTCGGAGACGCTGTTGAGGGTCTCGGTCACGGTGTCGTCGACGACCTCGCTGCGCAGCAGCGGCACGATGTTCTGCGCCGCGAACAGCGCCTCGGGGTCCTCGAGCACGACGAGGTCCTCGGCGGCGATGTTGGGGTCGGTGCTGAACAGGTTGGCGGCGTCGATGCGGCCGTTCAGCAGGGCGCCGAGGCTCTGCGGACCACCGGCGTCGAGCTCGATGAAGTCACCGAACACCACACCGTAGACCTCCTCGAGGCCGGGCAGGCCGGTCTGACGGGTCTTCCACTCGGGCGCCCCGCCCAGGGTCAGGTCGTCGGCCACCTCGGCGAGGTCGCCGATCTCGGTCAGGTCGTACTCCTCGGCGGTCTCGGAGGCCACCACGACGGCGTCCTTGTCCTCGGCCTCGGAGTAGTCGAGGACGGTGAGCTCCTCGGGCACGGTGTCGGTGAGCTCGGAGTACACGCCCTCGGGGTCGGACGCCTCACCGACGGCGCCGGCCTCCTCCTCGGCGAGGAAGTAGTCGCGCAGCACACCGGTGTACTCCGGCAGGATGTCGATCGAGGCGTCCTCGATGGCCGGGATGTAGACCTCGCGGCTGCCGATGTTGAGCTTCGTCGAGGCCTCGACCCCGGCACCGTTGAGGGCGCCGGCGTAGATCTCGGCCAGCAGGGCGTTCTCGGGGAAGTTCGCCGAGCCGACGACGACCTCACCGGAGGACGAGCCGGAGTCGCCGGAGCCGGAGCCACCCGAGTCGGACTCGAGGGCCTCGTCGCCTCCGCCGCAGCCGGCCAGGCCGAGCAGGGCCACCGTGGTGAGCGAGGCGATCAGGGGGGTGCGCTTCATCGTTCGTGCCTTTCGTCAGGACCCCGAGGTCCGGAGGGATGTACGGACGGACGTCCTTCTCCCGGCGTCTCTGCCGGTGAGTCCAGGGGAGACCACGAGACGCTGCAGCAGCGACGCCACGAGGTCGACGAGCAGGGCCAGCGCCGCGACGAGCAGCGCGCCGCTCGCCATCTGCGCGTAGTCGCGCACCGAGAGCCCGTCGATGAGGTAGCGGCCGAGACCGCCCAGACCGACGGTCGCGGCGAGGGTCGCGGTCGCGATGACCTGCAGGGCGGCCGAGCGCAGGCCCGAGGCGATGAGCGGCAGCGCGCACGGCACCTCGACGCGCCACAGCACCTCGGCGCCGGTCATGCCCATGCCCTTGGCGGCGTCGCTCGCCGCGGTGTCGACCTGCTCGACGCCGGCGTAGGCACCGGCCAGGATCGGCGGGATCGCGAGCACGGTCAGCACGATCTCGGTGGGCACCAGCACGCTGGCCTCGCCTGACAGCTGCGGGCTGATGAGCATGATGCCGACGAAGAGCAGGCCGAGGCTGGGGATGGCGCGGAAGGCGCCGGTGACGTTGACGGCCAGGAAGCGTCCGCGGCCGGTGTGCCCCACGACGAGTCCCAGGGGTACGGCGACGAGCGCGGCAAGGCCGAGCGCGATGCCGGAGTAGAGCAGGTGCTCCCACACCCGCAGCGGGATGCCCTCGCTACCGCTCCAGTGGTAGCCGTCGGTCAGCCAGGTGAGGACGTCGTTCACGCCGCCACCTCCGAGCTCCGCGCGGCGTCGGGACCGGCGGGCTCGTCGACCGGGCGGTTCGAGGCGCCGGTGCGCAGCCACGGGGTCAGCGCGCGGGCGATGAGGACGATGACGAGGTCGAAGAGCAGCGCGAGGAGCACGCAGGCGACGAGGCCGGCGACGACGGGGTCGAGGAAGTTGCGCTGGAACCCGTCGGTGAACAGCGAGCCCAGCTGCGGGATGCCGATGAGCGCCGCGACGCTGACGATGCTGACGTTGCTGACCGCGGCGACGCGCAAGCCCGCGGCGATGACCGGTACGGCGAGCGGCAGCTCGACCGTCAGCAGACGACGGAGGGCGCCGAAGCCCATGGCCGTGGCCGAGGCGCTGACCGACTCGTCGACGGCCGCCAGGGCGTCGGCCACGGTGCGCGTCAGCAGGGCCAGGGTGTAGATGGTCATGGCGACCACGACGTTGACGGTGTCGAGGATGCGGGTGCCGAGGAAGAGCGGCATCAGCACGAAGAGCGCCAGCGACGGGATCGTGTAGAGCAGCCCGGTGCCGACCACGAGCGGGGTGTAGAGCCACGGCACCCGGCGGGCGGCCCACCCCAGCGGGATCGAGACCAGCAGGCCGATGACCAGCGGCAGCCCCGCCAGCCAGGCGTGGTCGAAGGTGTAGGACCCGATGTCGTCGAGGTGGTCCAGCACCCAGGTCATGCGCCCGCCCCCTCCGGGCCCGGCCGCTCGATGGCGGCCACGACCTCGGCCGCCGTGACGGTGCCGAGCAGGACGCCGTCGGCGTCGACCACGACGCCGCGTCCGCTCGGCGAGGACAGCGCGGCGTCGAGCAGGGCGCGGGTGGAGCCCTCGGCGCGGGCGACGGTGCCGCCGCGGTGGAGGTCGGTCTCGGTGACCGGTCCCGAGAGGCGTGCCGGCTCGACCCAGCCGACCGGCCGTCTCTCCTCGTCGACGACGACGACCCAGCGCTCCGCCTCGCCGCCGGAGACCTCGGACCCCAGCGTCACCGTCTGCTCGTCGTGGGTCGGCACCTGCGGGGCCGGACGGAAACCGAGCCCGCGGTAGCCGCGGTCGCGCCCGACGAAGTCGGCGACGAAGTCGTCGTGGGGGTCCCCGAGGAGCCTTGCGGGGTCGGAGAGCTGCGCCAGCTCTCCTCCGACCCGAAGCACGGCGACCTGGTCGCCGAGCTTCACGGCCTCGTCGATGTCGTGGGTGACGAACAGGATGGTCTTGCCGAGCTCGCCCTGCAGCCGGAGGAACTCGTCCTGGAGCTGTTCGCGCACGACCGGGTCGACGGCGCTGAAGGGCTCGTCCATGAGCATCACGGGCGGGTCGGCGGCCAGGGCCCGGGCCACCCCGACCCGCTGCTGCTGCCCCCCGGAGAGCTGGTGGCGGGTAGCGGTCGGCGTACGCCTGGGGCAGCCCGACCCGCTCGAGGAGCTCGAGGCTGGTGCTGCGGACCTTCTTCTTGTCCCACCCCAGGAGGCGGGGCACGGTGGCGATGTTGTCGGCGACGGTGCGGTGCGGGAACAGCCCTGCGTGCTGGATGACGTAGCCGATCCCGCGGCGCAGCTCGCTGGCCTCGAGGGTGGCGGTGTCCTGCCCGTCGACGGTGATCCGGCCCGAGGTGGGCTCGATCATCCGGTTGACCATGCGCAGCGACGTGGTCTTGCCGCAGCCGGACGGACCCACGAGGACCGTGATCTGTCCCTGGGGCGCTTCCAGGCTCAGACCACCCACCGCCACGGTCCCGTCGGGGAAGGACTTCGTCACGGCCTCGAAACGAATCACTCGACGAGCCAACCACACCGTCCGGACACTTCGCGGTCGACGCGAGTCACGAAGTGACAACCTTCGGCGCTCACCCGACGCCGCGCGTGGAGGTTCGGGGTTTTTGTGGGGGCTCGTGACGGTCCTGCGCCCCGTATCCTCACCCTCGTCACCGTCCTGTGGGGTGTGCTCGAGCTCAGGCGGGAACGGGTCGCTCCTCGGTGGGGCGCAGGGCCACCACGGCCCCCAGGATGAGTACGCCGCCCAGCAGGGCCGGCCAGGTCAGCCGCTCGTCGAGCAGCGCGGCGGCCAGCAGCCCGGCCGAGAGCGGTTCGACCAGGGTGGCGACCGTGGCGGCTGAGCCGGAGGTCGTGCGGAGCCCGGCGTACAGCAGGCCGTAGGACAGCGCCATCGTCGCGACGCCGAGGTAGACCAGCAGCGCCAGCGAGCCCGGGTCGGTCGTGAGGACCGGATCGCCCGTGGCCGCGGCGAGCGCGAGGAAGGGCGACAGCGCGACGGCGCCGGCCGCGGTGGCGCAGGTCGTGAGCGCGACCGGCTCCACCTGCGAGGCGAGGGTGTGACCCAGCAGGGTGGTCGCGGCGTACACCGACCCGGAGGCCACGGCCATGAGGAGCCCCAGCAGCGGTCGGTCGCCGGGCGCCGCGGGGCCCTGGCCCGTGGTGAGGGTGATGAGCGCGAGGCCGACGAGCGCCGCGGTCAGCACCGCGACCTCGCGCCGTGAGGGCCGGGTCCGCGCCGCCATGTGCTCGCCGAGGCTGGCCAGCACCGGTGCGAGCCCCAGTGAGACCACCGTCGCGACGCTGACGCCGACCAGGAGGACCGAACCGAAGTACAGGCCTTGGTAGAGGCCCGTGCAGCAGCCGAGCAGGACGGCCTTCACCGGGTGCCGACGCAGCGTCTCCCGCACGGAGCGGGTCCGGTGCGTCAGCAGGGAGAAGCCGATCAGGGCCACGGCCGCCAGCGCCATCCGCCACGCACTGACCGTCATGGCGCCGAGAGCCTCGCGCTGGTTGAGGACGGTGACGACCAGTCCCCCGGTGCCCCAGAGCACCCCGGCGGCGCACACCTGGAGGAGCCCGACCCGGGCGCTGCCGCGCGCTGCTGCGTCGTTCGTCGCCAGAACGTTCACCCCTGGTCCCCCGGGGTCCGGGCATGCAAGAGCCCGGCCGTTGCTGACGGGGGATACAGCAACGACCGGGCAGGGTTCAGCGTATGGCCGCGTGGACCGTTTCTCAACTCACGCGCCGTGACAGATCCCACCCCGAACGCGCGTTTGGGTCACCGGATCGTGACTTGACGGTTGGCGAGCCCGTGACGGGCCGATCGTTCGTCGGTGGACAGCGGCTCGGCCCCGTCGGTGAGCGCGGCCATCGCCTCGTCGAGGGCGGTGCCGAAGCGTGCCGCGGGCTCCTCCAGGACCTCCGCGCCGGTGCCTGCCGGCAGGTCCCAGACCGGGGCGAGCAGGCCGTGGGCCCGGAACATGCCGACCAGGCGCGCCTCCGGCACCAGCCGGTCCTCCCCGGCGAGGTGCAGGCGCGCCAGCGCGGACAGCAGCACCTCCTCGTCGTGCGGCATCACCCAGCGGAGGTGCTCCTTGCTGCCCATCGCGGTCCAGTAGGCGGCGCTGACCGAGGTCAGGCGCGACGTCGGCGAGGCGACCTGGTTGGCCTGCTCCAGCGCGGCAGCAACGCTGCTGGAGTCGTCGTCGACGTCAGCGATCCAGTACTCGAAGCCCTCGTGCACGGTGATGTCGAGCGGCTCGTCGACCACGAGGTCCTGCAGTCGGGGTCCCTCGCCCGGGGCGTCGGTCAGGCCGACCATCTGGCCGGGCTCGGCGACCAGCGCCGCCTCGAGCACCGCGCCCAGGTCCCGGCTCGGGTCGCCGTACGCGTGCTGGACCTGGAGGCCGAGCCACACCGTGCCGTCGTCGCGCACCATGGCCGGCGCGGCCACCGGCAGCAAGGTCGCCAGCAGCACGCCGCGCTCGCCCGGGGTCGCCAGGGGGAGCGGGGCGGTCGCGGCAGGCACCAGCTCACGCAGCGCGACCAGGTCGCACTCGGCGGCGAGGCCGGCGAAGGGGCGCGTCACCAGACGGGGCGGGGCGCCGGTCGCGCTGCCGTGGCAGGAGCGGTAGCGCAGCCCCGACCCGCAGGGGCACGGCTGACGAGGCGAGACCCCGTCCGGAGCGGGGGCCGCGTCCTGTGCGGCGTGCTGGCGTGCCTTGTCGCGTGATCGCTTGCCCATGGGGCTGGAGGCTACAGGCGCGCGAAGCCGACGTCGCTCAGAGGGGGATGCGCACGTGCACCGTGGTCTGGCCGCGGTCGTCCTCGACCCACCACTTCTCCACCAAGGCGTCGACGATGCTCAGACCGCGGCCTGAGATGTCAGAGTTGTCGGCGTCGACGGCGTGCGGCCGCGAGGCGCTGCCGCCGTCGCTGACCGAGATCACGAGCTCGCCGGCCTCGAGCGACCAGCTGACGATGAGGTCGTTGACGGGCAGCGGCGCGGCGTGACGCACGGAGTTGCCGACCAGCTCGGATATCACCACGCGCGCGTCGTCGACGCGCTCACCGGTGAAGCCCTGGCCCTCGAGCCACGAGCGGAGCTCCTTGCGGACGACGGATGCGGACGGAGCCTGGAAGGGGACACGAAGATCCATCCCCTGCCCCTCCCGCTCGGTCATGCCGGTCACTTCTCTCGCCTCGCTCGCTCGACGCCTATGGTCATGCTCCCCAGCACCTCTTGCCCCAAACTCAGCCCAGCCAGGAAAGGACGCGGCCGGGGGTGTCGGTGATCACGGCCTCCACCCCGAGGTCGAGACAGCACCGCAGGTCGTCGGGGGTGTTGACGACCCACACGTGGATCCGGTGACCCTCGTTGCGGAGTCTATGGGCGAGCCGGGGCCGCTCGCGGATCTCCTCGACACCCGGCCCCGCGATGGACCCGCTCGACAGCATGCCGCGGGCGACCCGCCAGGAGACGGCGCCCTCGATCAGGAAGACGGTCTCCAGCTGCGGCGCCATCCGGCGCACCCGGGTCACGGCGACCCCGGAGAAGCTCATGATGCGGGCCGGCGACCCGGCGTCGTTCCACCCCACCCGGGCGAGGAGGTCGACGACCCGCCGCTCGACCAGCCCGGCGTAGCGGGTGGGGTGCTTGGTCTCGATCACGACGTCGATGGTGCGGTCGTAGTCGCGCACCACGTCGATGAGCCTCTCGAGGGTGAGGACGCCGGTCTCGTCGCGCTCGGGCAGCTCCACCTCGTCGTCGAGGTCGGCCCACGGGCGTTTCCACGCCGACGCGTCGAGGTCGTTGAGCTGCGGGAGGGTCATGGTCGACACCACGCCACGAGAATTGGTGGTGCGGTCGACGCGGCGGTCGTGGACCAGGACGAGGTGCCCGTCAGCGGTCAGCCGGACGTCACACTCGACCCCGTCCGCACCCTCCTCGATGGCCTTCAGGTAGGCCGCCAGCGTGTGCTCGGCCTCGCTCTCGTTGGAGCCCCGGTGCGCGATGACCTTGGGACGCCCCTCGGGCTGACTCATGACACAGCATCGTGCCAGTCGGTGAGCCGCAGACCGGTGACCCGGCGTCCGGCCCGCGCGGCGGCTCTCGTGATTTCCTCAGCGATGGTCTAGCGCTCCCCGCCGACCGGTCTAGCCCGAGGCGTGCGCCGCGACGGTGGCCGCGACCTCGTCCCGGGAGCAGCCGGAGGCGAGGAGCAGGGTGAGGAGCAGGCGCGCCTTGAGCGGGTCGAGCCGCCCGCCGTGGATCAGCCCGCGCGCCAGCAGGTCGATCTCCGAGCCGGGGCCGCCGTACGTCCGTCGGTGCACCGAGCCGCCGCCGGTGCGGGTCACCAGCACCACAGGGAGGCGGCCCGCGGCCTCGGCGAGCACGTCCGCGACCTCGGGCGTGACGTGCCCCGCCCCCAGGCCGGCGACCACGAGCCCGTCGGCGGTCGCGGTCGCCGCGGTGTACCGGCGCGGGTCGTCGCCCAGCAGCGCGGTGAGCTGGTCGACGTGCACCTCGATCGCTTCGGGGGTCGCCAGCGCGGGGAGCCTGGCCAGGCCCCCCAGCATCGCGACCTCGCCCTCCACCAGCTCGCCGACCGGGCCGGAGCCGGTGGACCGGAAAGCGTCCGTCGCGCTGCTGTGCCGCTTCGCGACGCGACGGGCAGCGTGGACCGTGTCGTCGAGGACGACGAGCGCCCCGAGGTCGCGGCAGGCGTCGGTGGCTGCGACGGTCACGGCCGCCCGGAGGTTCGCCGGGCCGTCCGCTCCGGGCACCGAGGGCAGGCGCATCGCTCCGGTGAGGACGAGCGGCTCGGGCCGGTCCCAGAGCAGGTCCAGCACGTACGCCGTCTCCTCGAGGGTGTCGGTGCCCTGCACCACGACGACCCCCACAGCCCCGTCGTCGACGGCCCGCCGCGCCAGCGCGAGCACGTCCAGCAGCAGGGCGAAGGTGATCCGGGCCGAGCTGACCCTGGCCACGTCCACGGCGTCGAGCTCGATCGGACCGTTCCCGCGGGGGCCCTGCCCATCCGACAGCCCGGCCGCCAGCTCCGAGGCGTCGAGCGCGGGGGTGGCGCCGTGGCCGCCGTCCGCGGTCATGCTGATGGTGCCGCCCAGGAAGTACGCCGTGACGCGGCGTCGGGGAGTCGACGGCGCGCTCGTGGGTGCAGCTGCAGGGGCCGACGAGGTGGTGTCCATGGCTCGCAGGCTACTGAGCCGACCGGGGCGCAGCCGTCAGCAGCAGCGACCCTGCGTCGAGCTCTCGCGGTGCTGGTCGCGGTGGCGCTCGAAGGCGCGCCGGGTCATGGGCTCGACCCCCTGTCGCTCGCAGGTGGCGAGGTAGTCGTCCCACCTGCCCTCGCCGCTGAGCTGCCGGGCGTACCAGCGCAGGCCGGCCAGCGCTCGGCGTACCGGAGCCCAGGTGGTCGCTGCCGGGGTGCTCATGTGCCCACCGGTTCCTTGTGGTCGCGGGACGCGCGCCACTCGGCCTCGGCCTTCTTCTCCTCGTCGCTGGCGAAGAAGTCGGCCGGCGCGACGACGTGCGACTCCGTCCTCGGCACCTCCGTGGTCGGCAGGGAGCCGGCCCGGGCCGCCTTGACCCAGATCAGTGCGGCGTTGACGACGATGACGATCACCAGCAGCGCGAAGCTGGCCTGGAGGAACGCGTTGACGGTCGAGTTCGTGATGACGGTGTCCATCTGCGAGGTCTCCGTCGCGGGAGCGAGCACCTCCCCGGCGTCGCGGGCCGCACGGTAGCGGTCGGCCTGGGCGAGGTAGCCGATGGCGGGGTTGTCGGAGAACACCTTCTGGTAGCTGGCCGTCATGGTGACGACGAGGTCCCAGGCGAGCGGGACGGCAGGCACCCAGACGTACTTCCACCAGCCGTGCTTGCAGAACAGCGTGACGCACAGTGTCAGCGCGATCGCGGCCAGCAGCTGGTTGGCGATGCCGAAGAGCGGGAACAGCTGGTTGATGCCGCCGAGCGGGTCGGTGACGCCGACGTAGAGCATGTAGCCCCAGGCCAGCACGACCGCGGCCGAGGCCATCCAGGAGCCCGGCTTCCACGAGGTGTCACCGAACTTGGGCCACACGTTGCCGATGGTGTCCTGCAGCATGAAGCGGCCGACGCGGGTGCCGGCGTCGACGGCGGTGAGGATGAACAGCGCCTCGAACATGATCGCGAAGTGGTACCAGAACGCCGCGAGACCGCCGCCGAACGCCTCGCTGAAGATCTGGGAGATGCCGAAGGCCAGCGTCGGCGCGCCGCCGGTGCGCGAGACCAGCTCCTCCTCCACCGAGGCGGATGCGGCCTGCAGCTGGTCGGGGCTGAGCGTGAAGCCCAAGGTGCCCACGAACTCCGCGGCGCTCTCGACGGTGCCGCCGGTCATCGCCGCCGGGGCGTTGATGGCGAAGTAGAGGCCCTGGTCGATGACGGAGGCCGCGATCAGCGCGGAGATCGCGACGAACGACTCCATGAGCATGCCGCCGTAGCCGATCATCCGGACGTGGCTCTCCTTGGCCAGCATCTTCGGCGTGGTGCCCGAGGCGATCAGGGCGTGGAAGCCGGACAAGGCGCCGCAGGCGATGGTGATGAAGAGGAACGGGAAGAGCTTGCCGGCGAAGACCGGCCCGTTGCCCTCGGTGGCGAAGGAGGTGACCGCCTCGTTCTGCAGGGTCGGCTGGGCCAGCAGCATGCCGACGGCCAGCAGCAGGATCACGCCGATCTTCATGAACGTCGACAGGTAGTCGCGCGGGGTGAGCAGCATCCACACCGGGAGGATCGAGGCGATGAAGCCGTAGACGACCAGCGCGACCGTGAGTGTCTCCGGGGAGAGGGTCAGCGGCTCGGCCCAGCTCGATCCTTCGACGACCCCGCCGAGCACGATGGCCAGCAGGAGCAGCACGACGCCGATGCCGGTGACCTCCATGACGCGCCCAGGGCGCAGGACACGGAGGTAGAAGCCCATGAAGAGCGCGATCGGGATGGTGAGCCCGATCGAGAACACGCCCCACGGCGACTCAGCCAGCGCGTTGACGACGACCAGCGCGAGCACGGCCAGGATGATGATCATGATCGCGAAGACCGCGATCAGCGCCGCGATGCCGCCGACGACGCCGATCTCCTCGCGGACCATCTGGCCCAGGCTCTTCCCGTCGCGACGCATCGACAGGAACATCGTGACCATGTCCTGGACCGCACCGGCGAGCACGACGCCGGCCACGATCCAGATGGTGCCCGGCAGGTAGCCCATCTGCGCAGCGAGCACCGGGCCCACCAGCGGGCCGGCGCCGGCGATGGCGGCGAAGTGGTGACCGAAGAGCACACGCCGGTCGGTGACCTCGAAGTCGGTGCCGTTCTCCAGCCGCTCCGCCGGGGTCGCGCGGGTGTTGTCGAGCTTGAGCACCCGGCGCGCGATGAAGCGGGAGTAGAAGCGGTAGGCGATCAGGTACGAGCAGATCGCGGCGAAGAGGATCCACAGCGCCGAGACCTCCTCGCCACGGCTCAGGGCGAGGACGGCCCAGCAGACGGCGCCGACGACCGCGACTGCGCCCCACGCCGCGAGCTTGGCCGGTGAGCTGCGGCGCGGACCGTCCGGTGACGGGTCGTCGGTGGTTCGGGTCGAGGTTGACGTCGTCATGGGTGCCTCCGGTTCCGAGCGGCTGGCGAGGGACAGACCGTCGCAGAAGGATCTGCCTGCGCCCAGCACCCTACGACAGCGCGTCAGTCCGGGTCGGGCTCTGGCCCGGGGACGTCGAGCCGGGAGGTGCCGAGCCGGTCGACGCGGTAGACGTGGTTGTGGGGACTGACCCAGGTCAGGGCGCCGTCGGGACCGCGTCGGTAGCGCCAGCTGCCGTGCGTCTTGACCCGGTGGTGGTAGCGGCACAGCCGAGCCAGGCGCGCGGCGCTGGTCTGGCCGGAAGGTCCGCCCTCGTCGGGAGGCAGGTACGGCTCGATGTGGTCGCGGTCGGTGGTGCCGGGTCGTGCCGGGCGGCCGCACCAGGGGAACTGCACACGAGGTCACGCTCGTCGACCCGGTCGGCGATGTCCCGCGGCACCTCGTAGGCGTCGATGGCAGCGTCGTCGGCCAGGTCGAGGACCGGCCGGACGCGGATCCGAGCGCTCGGAGCGAGCTGGGTCAGCCAACGCTTCACGGCCGCACGGGACAGCGGACCGAGCTGGCCGTCGCGGGCCACGGGGCCGACCGGGCACGACGGGGCACCGAGGTCGGACGGCGTCAGGTGCACGTGGAGGTCGACGACGAGAGCGCGTCCTGCGACCGGACCTCGGCGTCGGGGCCGGCGGCGCGCGAGGCCCGTCTCGGAGTCGGCTGCCGGGTCGGTCTGGGCCGCGGAGGCGACGTCGAGGGCGTGCTGCGGGTCGGCCAGGATGCCGACCGCCTTGGCGCGGCGCGCGACCAGCGGGTCGTCGTCCCCCAGCGTGTGGAGCGCCGTTGCGATGTCAGCGACCGCCAGCTCGAACGCCTCGGCGTCCGGCGTGTCCACGAGGGCCTCGATCCGTGTGAGGCCGCTGCAACCGTCGGCGTCCTCGACGGTGCCGTGGTCCGGACCGATCGACGGCGAACTCCCGGACCAGGAAGGCGCCCTCTCCCAGGAACCGCAAGACCCCCTCGATGCCGGGTTGCCCGGGCCCAGCGGGCGTGGAGGCGGCTCGGTCCTCGCCCTCGACGGCCGGGCTGTCGCCCACGTCATGCCCTCCGTGCCGTTGACGCCGTCGGCGAGGAGGCGGGAGGTCTCGGTCGAGATCGACCCGAAGGCCGGGTGAGCGTCATCGTCGGCCGGCGTCGGCAGCCGGTGCAGGTCAGCCCAGTGCGTGGCCGCCACCACCTGCTCCGCCTCGAACCCGCCACGCCGCACGTCGACCGGCCCGGATGCGCGCCAGGGTGCCGGCGCCGTCGAGGTCGAGGATCGAGCTGAGCGCCTCGGGGCCGACTCGGTGCATGGAACCGGTGGCGCGTCGTAGCACGTCCTCCCGCTGCTCCGGTGACTGCTCCGTCCGCTTCACGGATCGAACATACATTCGACCTCCGACACGATGCGCGGACGACTGGTTGCGAGGTCACCACCCTCGGGTCATCGGGGACTGACGACGGCGTCGAGCGGCTCAGGGGACAGGGACGTAGGCGGCGTAGGTGATGCCGCTGGAGAAGGCGGCCGCACCGACCCGCTCCAGCCGGGGTACGACGTAGTCGTCGGGGAAGAACCGTCGACCGCGCCCCTGCACGGCGGGGAAGACGATCTGGCGGAACTCGTCAGCCAGCCCGGCGTGGATGAGCGCGTGGGCAAGGGTGATGCTGCCGGTGAGGAGGAGCTCGCCGCCCGGCAGCTCCTTCAACCGACGCACCTCCTCGACCGGGTCACCCGCCAGGATCGTGGTGTTCTGCCACTCCGGGTCGGTGAGGGTGCTGGTGACGACGTACTTCTCCACGGCGTCCAGGAAGCCGGCCGAGCCACTGGGGTCGTCGGTCTGATGCGGCCAGTAGCCGCGGAAGTCCAAGAAGGTCTGCCGGCCGAGCAGGACGCCGTCGCAGCGCTTGTCGTTCTCCTGCAGCAGCGCGACCATCTCCGGGTCCTGGTCGGCAGGGTCGAACCAGTCGTCGAGCATCTCGACGGCACCGTCGAGGGTCATGTTCTGGTTGATGACGAGCCGCACGTCTTCCCTCTCCGCCGCTTGGTGCCCGTGACGTCCCCTTTACTATGTTCACACCGTACACATGAGCCGGGTCGGGAGGTCAAGAGATGTCGACGACGCCCGGCGACCGCGGCTACCACCACGGCGACCTGCGCCGGGCCTTGGTGGACGCCGCACTAGGTCGCACCCGTGCAGGCGGTCCGGACGCACTGGCGCTGCGCGTGGTCACGAGAGACGTGGGCGTGTCGCCGAACGCCGCCTACCGGCACTTCGCCGATCGGGCCTCCCTGCTGGGCGCGGTAGCCGACGAGGTGACCCACCGCATGGCGGAGCGGATGCGCGCGCCCGCCCGCAGCGACCTGGCCGATCCCGGCGCGCAGGCGCGGGACCTCCTGCGTGCGGTCGGGCTCGGGTACGTCGAGTTCGCCCGGGCGGAGCCGGGCTGGTTCGCCGTCGCGTTCTTCGCCGCGCGCGAGCACCAGCAGCCCGGGCCCGAGGGCGTCGCGGCGCGCGAGCCGGCGCCGTACCTGCTGCTCGTCGAGGCGCTCGACGGCCTCGTCGCGGCCGGTCTCGTCGACCCCGCCGAGCACGCAGCGGCGCTGTGGGCGTGCTGGTCGACGGTGCACGGCTTCGCCGAGCTCGCCATCCACGGACCGCTGCGCGAGGCTCCCGACGCCACCGTGCGTGCCCTGGCCGCCGCCGCCGTCGACGCCGTCATCACCGGCGTCACCGGCGTCACCGGCGTCACCGGCGTCGTGCCGCACCGGTGACACCGGTGGTACCGGTCCTGCGAGCCGGCGAGGGTGGAGCGTCACTCGTCCAGCGCACGGAGGTACCTCGTCGTCATCTCGTGCTGGAGTCGGCGCGACACGGGACCGCCGAGCCGGGCGAGGCGTGTGCCTGGCCGCGAGAACGCCGTGATGACCAGCTCGAGCGAGCCGTCGGTCCGGCGCGTCAGCACGAACCGCTCCTCCCCGACCTCCGGGTGACCGGGGAGCGTCCCGTAGGCGAAACCACGACGGTCCGGCTCCTCCACGGTGTGCACGACGCGGCACGGGATCTCGAGGGACGCCCGTCCCGGCCCGATCCGCATGAGCACGACCGTGCCCGCGACCATCGGCACCTCGGACGTCTGCACGCGCAGACCGGAGGCCGCCTGCAGGCGCCACGAGAGCAGGTCGAGCGCCGCCGCATCGAAGTCGCGGCGTCGCAGGACCGCGCGACGCTCGAGCCAGCCGTATCCCGCCTGCGGCCCGTCGGCCGTGGCCCCGACCTCGGGGTAGGTGAAGGGCGCGGCGCGCAACGAGTCGGCGAGCGGCGCGGGCAGCAGGCTCACGCTCACGCGTGCTGCGCCCGCAGGAACGCCCCGAAGTGGGGGACGGTGAAGGCCACTGCGCCGCGCTCGGAGGAGAACACCAGCCCCTTCTTGATCAGGCCGTCGCGGGCCGGGCTCAGCGACTGCGGCTTGCGCGCCAGCGCGCGGGCGACGTCGGCGGTGGTGACCTGCTCGGTCTCGCGGTCGGCGCCGAGCTCAGCCATGGTGCGCATGTAGTCGCGCTCGGCCGGCGTCGCGCGCTCGTAGCGGGAGCCGAAGAACCCGACGGCGAGCTCGGCCTCCGCCTCCGGCGCCGCCTCCTCGACGTCGGCCACGCTCACCGGGCTGGTCACTGCCGCGTCCCAGGTCGCCTTGCCGTAGGCCTGCACGAAGTAGGGGTAGCCGTCAGTCAGCTCGTAGAGCCGGTCGAGCGCCGCGGGCTCGAAGTCGACGCCCTCGGAGGCGGCCGGTCGCAGCCACGCCCGGTCGGCCATGTCACGGGGGAGCCGGTCGACGGCGACGTAGCGGAACAGCCGCTCGGCGTACGACTTGGCCGCCGACAGCACGACGGGCAGGTGCGGCAGGCCGGCACCGACGACGAGGACGGGTGCGTTCTGCTGGCTGACCTCGTGGACGGCGCCGCAGATCGCGGCGAGCTCGGCAGAGGCGACGTCCTGCATCTCGTCGACGAAGAGACCGAGGCCGACGCCGAGGTCGCGGCCGAGCTCGCCGACGTCGGTGAACAGCTCGATGAGGTCGAGCTCGAGGTCGCCGGAGTCGGCGCGCCCCTTCGCGGCCGGTACGTCGGTGGGTGGCGCCCAGCGGAAGCCCTTGCGGTCCTTGAGCTCCGTGCGCAGCGCGAAGGACTTGAGGACGCCGGCGACAGCGTCGACCCGGTCGGGGTCGCGGTGGCGGTGGGCCACCTCGCGGACGGCAGCGTGCACCGCCTGGGCGACCGGGATGCGCAGCGACTGGTCGGGGCGGGCCTCGATCTTCCCGGTGCCCCACGCGCGTGACACCGCCTGCCCGCGCAGCGCGTTCAGCAGCACGGTCTTGCCGACGCCGCGCAGGCCGCTGACGACCATGCTGCGCTCGGGTCGCCCGGCGGCGACCCGCTCGAGGGTGACGTCGAAGGCTGCCAGCTCGCGGTCGCGGCCGGCCAGCTCGGGCGGGCGCTGCCCGGCGCCGGGAGCGTAGGGATTCCGGATCGGGTCCATGCACAGGAAACTATCGGGCGATCTAGCCTCAGCCCTAGATTGACGTAGCGAGCGGCATCGTGTGTCGCGGAACCCTCCGGAGGGTCGGGAGGCCCTCCTAGGATGGCGCCATGCCGGAGCTGCCCGAGGTCGAGGCGCTGGTCCAGGACCTGCGACGACGCCTGGCCGGTCGCGCCATCGCGCGCGTCGACCTCGCCGCCTTCGCCGCACTCAAGACCTACGACCCGCCACTGTCGGCGCTGCACGGCACGATGGTCGACGGCGTCGAACGCCACGGCAAGTTCCTCGACATCGACGCCTCCGGCATCCACCTCGTCGTCCACCTCGCGCGCGCCGGCTGGATCCGCTGGCGCGACGAGGTCCCGAGGACGCCGCCGCGCCCGAGCAACAAGTCGCCGATCGCCGCGCGCATCGTGCTCGACGACGACTCCGGCCTCGACCTCACCGAGGCCGGCACGAAGAAGAGCCTGGCGATGTACGTCGTCACCGACCCGGCCCAGGTGCCTGGTGTCGAGCGGCTCGGCCCCGACCCGCTCGACGACGCCTTCACGATCGAGGTGCTGGAGCAGATCCTCCGCGACGCCGGTCGCGCCCAGGTGAAGGGCGTGCTGCGCCAGCAGTCGATCGTCGCCGGCATCGGCAACGCCTACTCCGACGAGCTCCTGCACGCCGCGAAGATGTCGCCGTTCAAGCCCGCGCTCTCCATCGCCGAGGAGCCGGAGGCGCTGCAGACGCTGTACTCCGCCATCCGCGACGTCCTCGGCGCCGCCGTCGAGCGGTCCTCGGGCCTCGCGGCCGCCGACCTCAAGGGCGAGAAGAAGTCACACCTCGCCGTCCACGCCCGGACCGGTGAGCCCTGCCCCGTCTGCGGCGACACCGTGCGCGAGGTCTCCTTCGCCGACTCGTCGTTGCAGTACTGCCCCACCTGTCAGACCGGCGGCAAGCCGTTGGCCGACCGCCGGATGTCCCGCCTGCTCAAATGACCCGGCCGAGCACCACCCGGAGCCGCTCCTCCAGCCGGGCGAGCTCGCGCTGGTCGGTGACCAGGCCGTCGCGCCCAGGTGGCGGTAGGAACCCCACCACGTCCATGACGTCGTGGTAGGGCTCGGGCACCCGCCCCGTCCGGTCGACGTACGCCGCGGCGAAGCGGTCGGCGACCTCGTTGCCCCCACGCAGGGCAAGGTTCGTCGCGGCGTGCGCGACGTCGAGCCAGGCCGGGCCGACCGAGGTCTCCACCCAGTCGACGAGACCGCTCACCCGCCCGCCCGACCAGAGCACGTTGTGCGGCCCGAAGTCGCGGTGCAGGAAGGTCGGCTGGTAGGCCGGCACCGGGGTCCGGAGCAGCGCGAAGGCGTCCTGCCACGGTCCTGGGTCGCTCGCCCAGCACGGAACGTCGTACTTCGCCTCCCAGGCCCACGACTGGAAGAGCCGCACGTCACCGCTGGGCTCGACCGCGTGCACGGTGGCCAGCAGCTCGGCCAGCAGCTCCAGGGAGCCTCGGTCGGAGCGATGGAGCTCGAGGCGTCCCGGCAGCCGGGTCATGAGGTGTGCCGGGTGGCCGCACTGCTCCCCCGTGGCGTCGAGCGCCAGGGTGCGCGGCGCCGGCACGGGCGTGCCGGCGAGCAGCCGCTGCGCGTGTCGCTCGCGCGCGGTGAGCTCCGCCCCGTGCGTGCGCCAGGGCTCCTCGGTCATCAGCCGCAGCACCGCCGGCTCGCCGTCGCGAGGCGTGATCGCGAGCATCGTCGAGGTCCGGCCGCCCTCGAGGGCACGGACGTCCGCCACTGGACCCAGGTGCTCCTCGGCCCAGGCGAGCGCGTCAGCGTGGCGCGGCATGCTGGGATGCTCGCACGTGGCCGACGGCCGTGCCCCACGTGATCCCGGTGACCGGCTACGCCGACGACGCCGCGTGCGCTCCGCCCCCCACGCCCAGCTCCTCGGCGGCCGAGACCACCAGCCCGCCGAGCATGAACGCCGTGATCGCGGCGACGAGGGCCGCCGTCGACAGCACCGGGATGAAGCGGCGGGCGCCGGTCACCGGACCGGACGCGTGGTAGCCGTGGGTGAGGGCGTGGCCCTTGCCGCGCCGCAGCAGGTGCCGGTTGACCGGGTAGGCGGCGAAGAAGGCCGCGGTCAGCGAGACCATCATGGCGACCCAGAACACGCTGTTCACGAGGCCGGCCTCCATCGCTCCGGGGATGACGGCCATCACCAGGTTGTCGACCAGCTCCATCGTGGCGATCGAGAGGGTGTCCGCGGCGAGCACCACGGCAAGGGCGCTGCCCACGCCGAGCCCCGCCCGCAGCAGCGGCAGCGTCGAGAGCGTGTAGCCGAACAGGAAGGCCAGCCCGACGGCCAGCACGATCGTCCAGCCCGCGCTCAGGCCGACGGCCGTGCCGATGACGAGGCCGAGGATCTCGCCGATGGCACAACCCGTGAGGCAGTGCAGCGTGGCGCTGAGCGCCATCGCGTTCACGCCGTCGTCCGACCCGTGACCCAGCTGGTCGGCGTGGTCGGCGTGGTGCTGGTGGTCGGGTTGCGACGTCGAGTGCATGGTCGTTCTCCTTGGACGGGTAGCCACCAAGGTACCCCCAGGGGGTATAACGGTCAACCCTCGCTCTGCCTCAGACCGGGATGCTCCGGCCCCGGCTGACCAGCCACCGCGCCGCCGGGTATCCCGTGAGGAGCCCCAGCAGGACCCCGAGCTGCATGAGGAACCAGAAGCTGCCCTCGGTCGCCGGCGGCATCAGCTCGTTGTAGTGCAGCGCCACCATCCACCCGCCCATGCCGACGTCGAAGGCCAGCACCGTGAGGACCGCCGCACCGGCGGCCTCGGCGAGCCTCGGTCGCCGCACGGCGCCGCGGGCGCGACCCGTGAGCAGCTCGTAGCCGAGCAGCAGGGCGACAGCGATCCCCCCGATGACGATGATCATCACCCAGAGGTCGATGCCGGCAATGGTGAGGCCCGAGGCGATCACGAGGGGTACGCCGATCAGGTGGGCGACCGCCGAGGCGCCGCCTCCCGGGAGGGTGACCTCGGCCGGCGAGGATTCCGAGGGACCCCCGGCACGGGCCGTGCGTGCGGCGGCCCGACGATGCAGGACCACTGCCGCCGGGCCGAGGTAGAGCGCCGCGGATACCCACACGGCGTCGGCCGCGGCCGAGCCGTGGCGTCGGCCGCGCACGACGTCGACGACGATCACGGCGGCGCTGAGGAGCGCCAGCGCGACGAAGGTCCAGGCGATCGGGGTGACCCAGTCGGGGACGCGGTTGACCATCTGCATGTCCATGTCGGCCGATGCTACGAGCGTGCTCCCAGGCGGCGACGCAGCCCGGGACCCGGAGCACTCAGGCCAGCGACAGGAAGAGCTTCTCCATCTTCGCGGCGTCGACCGGGTCGATGGAGCCGTCGTTCTCCGTCATGCACTGCTGCAGGCCGGTCGCCACGATGGCGTAGCCGCTGCGGCTGAGCGCCTTGTTCACCGCGGCCAGCTGGGTCAGCACCGACTCGCAGGACGACCCCTCCTCCATCATGCGGATGACGCTGCCGAGGTGACCGTGCGCGCGCTTCATGCGCGTGATGATCGCCTTGATCTCGGTCGGTTCGAGCTCCATGTCGGTCCTGCTTCCTGCCGCGCTCTGTTTGCGCGGGCACATCGGGGGTGACGGGCGGCGTCAGGTCGCGGGGGTCAGCGCGGTCAGCATCGCGTCGATCCGCTCACGAGCGTCGGCGGCCACCGCCGCCAAGGGGGAGCCGTCCTCGTGGGCGCCGGCCAGACCCATCATCGCGTCGGGGTCGAAGGCCTCCACGATCGTGGAGTCCGCATCGACGCCACGCACGACGACGTTGCACGGCAGCACGGCGGCGATGGACGGATCCGCCAGCAACGCTTCGTGCGCGAGCTCGGGTCGGCACGCGCCCAGGATGATCTGGGGGGCGACGTCGACGTCGAGCTTCTCCTTGAGCTTGGCGGCGAGATCGATCTCAGTCAGCACGCCGAACCCCTGCTCGGCCAGCGCCTCACGCACCGCGGCGACGGTCTCGTCGTACGGCGCAGCCACGGTGCGGCTCATCGTCCAGGTCATGCGGACCTCCTCAGGTGGGTACGGGGAGCGTGGAACCTCGAGTGTACAACCCCCCTGGGGGATATGTTACGGTCGATCAATAACCCCCCTGGGGGATACTGAGCTTTCTGTCGCACCTGAGAGGACCGCACGGCATGAGCCTGAGCATCGTCACCGTCGAGACCCCGACCCTGGGAGACCGCAGCTATCTCGTGCACGATGGCGAGGTCGCGGTCGTGATCGACCCGCAGCGCGACATCGACCGGGTCACGGACCTGCTCGCCGAGCACGACGTCCGCCTCACCCACGTGCTCGAGACCCACATCCACAACGACTACGTCACCGGCGGCCTCGCGCTCGCCGAGGCGACGGGCGCGGCGTACCTCGTCAACGGAGCCGACGAGGTGTCCTTCGACCGCACACCGATCAGCGACGGCGAGACCGTCGAGACCGGCCGGTTGCGGCTCACCGCGCTCGCCACCCCCGGCCACACCTTCACGCACCTGTCCTACGCGCTGACCGAGGTGGGCGAGGAGGACGAGCACATCGGTGTCTTCACGGGCGGCTCGCTGCTCTTCGGCGCCACCGGTCGCCCGGACCTGCTGGGCGCCGAGCACACCGATGCCCTGGTCCGTCACCAGCACGCCTCGGCCCACCGGCTCGCCGAGGCCCTGCCCGACACCGCCGGCGTGTTCCCCACCCACGGCTTCGGCTCATTCTGCTCCGCGACCCAGTCCGACGCCGACGAGTCGACGATCGGCAACGAGAAGCAGGTCAACCCGGTCCTCACCCAGGACGAGGAGACCTACGTCCGCGAGCTGCTCGCCGGCCTGGGTGCCTGGCCGGCCTACTACGCCCACATGCAGCCGGCCAACGCCGCCGGGCCCGCCGCCGCGGACCTCACCCCGCCCCACCAGGCCGACGCCACCGAGCTCCGCCGTCGCATCGAGGCCGGCGAGTGGGTCGTCGACCTGCGCAACCGGACCGCGTTCGCAGCCGGTCACGCGCCCGGCACGCTCAACTTCGGCATCGACGGCGGTTTCGCCACCTACCTCGGCTGGCTGATCCCCTGGGGCACGCCGCTGACGCTGCTCGGAGAGAGCGCCGAGGACGTGGCCCGGGCCCAGCGTGAGCTCGTCCGGATCGGCATCGACCGGCTCGAGGCGCACGCCGCCGGCGCCCCGGAGGACTGGACCGTCGGCGGGAGCGACGGCGTCGTGTCCTTCCCCACCGCGACCTTCGCCGACCTCTCACAGGTCCGCCACCACCGCGAGGTGGTCGTCCTTGACGTCCGCCGGGCCGACGAGCACGACTCCGCTCGCATCGCCGGTGCCGTCAACGTGCCGCTCCACGAGATCACCGAGCGCCTCGGCGAGGTGCCCGAGGGTGAGGTCTGGGTGCACTGCGCCGGTGGCTACCGCGCGTCGGTCGCCGCCTCGATCCTGCACAGCGCGGGGCGCACGCTCGTCGCCATCGACGACACCTTCGACAACGCCGAGAAGGTGGGGCTGCACCTCGTGGGTCCCGACGTCGACGACAGCAACGACGACGGTGGGGCCTGAGGCCCGGTGACGGGTCTCGTGCTCGCCCTCGTCGCGGGCGCCCTCATCGGAGCGAGCCTCGGGGCGCTCGGCGGCGGCGGCTCCATCCTGGCCGTGCCGGTGCTGGTCTACCTGCTGGACCAGTCCCCCGCCCAGGCCACCACCGGCTCGCTCGTGGTGGTCGGGGTGACCTCGTTCCTCGCGGCGGTGACCGCGCACCGGCAAGGCAACGTGCTGCTCGCGCGCGGGGTGACGTTCGGACTGGTCGCCGTCGGTGGCGCGGCCCTCGGTGCGCTCGCGTCGGCCCGCGTGCCCGAGGACGTGCTGATGGCCGCCTTCGCGGTGCTGCTCCTGGTGGTCGGCGGCGTCATGCTGGCCCGCCTGCGGCGTGGGTCCCCTGACCAGGACGGACGCCGCCCCGGACTCGACGATCCCATCATCACCTTCAGCCCGACCTTCGCCTGCAACTGCCCACAGGCCGTCAAGGTGCTCATGACCGCGACCGTCGTCGGGCTGCTCACCGGATTTCTCGGTGTCGGCGGTGGGTTCCTCGTCGTGCCTGCGCTGGTGCTCGCTCTCAGCGTGCCGATGACCTACGCCGCGGGCACGTCGCTGGTGGTCATCGCTCTCACCAGCGCCGCCGCCCTCGTCGTACGAGCCGGGTCGGGAGTGGCGCCCGACTGGGGCGTGGTCGTCACCCTCACCGCCGCCTCCGCGCTCGCCGCCGCGGGCGGCGCGTGGGTGGCGGCCCGCACCGACACCTCACGCCTGTCCGCTGCCTTCACCGGCCTGGTGCTCGTCGTCGCCGTCGGCACGGCTGCCCAGGCCCTGCCCGCCCTCGTCTGACCACACCGAGCACCCAACACACCCCACCCCGATCCGAGAGGAACCATCACCATGTGTCGTCCCACCACCTGCAGGACCTGCGGCAGGACCACCTGGGCCGGATGCGGCCAGCACGTCGCCCAGGTCAAGGCCAGCGTCCCCGCCGAGCAGTGGTGCCCCGGCCACCCCGAGAACGAGAAGGCCCCGGGCTCCGGCTTCTGGAGCCGCCTCACCAAGCGCTGAGGCC
The DNA here is from genome assembly GCA_963762755.1 of uncultured Actinomycetota bacterium. Lineage (GTDB taxonomy): Bacteria > Actinomycetota > Actinomycetes > Propionibacteriales > Nocardioidaceae > Marmoricola_A. Next base: position 222,461 of record CAVXMH010000024.1, read on the forward strand.
GACCCGGCCGCCACCCGCACCCCCGCACCCCGCGCACCACCGCTCGACGAACGAGACCCACACGTGCGCCACGACCCCTCAAGGACCTCCATGTCTTCGACCTCCACCCGCGGACCCGCGGGCACCTCCCCCCGTCCCTCAGGCTCAGCCGACGACCCTGCCGCTTCCAGCGGTCCCGTCGGCCCCTCCGAGGACCCGTCCCGCCACGGTCTGCTGGGCCGGCTCGGGCTCGCCGTCACCCGCCACGGGCGTCTCACCGCCGTGGTGTGGCTGCTGCTCATCGTCGGGCTGGGCGCGTTCGCCCCCCGGGTCGAGGCCGAGCTCTCGGGAGCCGGCTGGCAGGCCGACGGCTCGGAGTCCGTGGCTGTCCGCGATCTCGCCGAAGAGAGCTTCGGCGGCAACGCCAGCCACGCCATCCAGGTCGTCGTCCGCTCCGAGCAGGGTCCGGCGACCGAGGGGGCCGGCGCAGACGTGATCGCCGAGGCCACCCGGCTCCTCGAGGCCGACGACCGCATCAGCGAGATCGTGCCGCCTCAACCAGGGGTCACCCTGAGCGACGACGGGAGCACGGCGGTGCTGCTGGCCGGCGCCGACGCCGACACCAACGAGATGGTACGCGCCGCGGACGAGCTGAAGGGCCCCCTGGAGGAGCTCTCCGGCAACGGCGTCGAGGTGAACCCGACCGGGTCCTCGCTGTTGTGGTCGGACTTCAACGAAGCCAACCTCGACGCGATGCTGACCTCGGAGCTGCTGTCGTGGCCGGTGACGCTGGTCATCCTGGTCCTCGCGTTCGGAGCCCTGGTGGCGGCCGGGCTGCCCCTGCTGCTGACCATCTCCGGCCTCGTGGCCGCGGCCGGTTCGCTGGTGCTCATCAACCAGGTCGTCCCGGTGTCGATCTGGGCCATGAACTTCGCGATGATGTTCGCCCTCGCGCTCGGCATCGACTATGCCCTGTTCCTGGTGGTCCGCTACCGCGCGGCGCGTGCCGCCAAGGGCGCCACCGCCCGCACCGCGGTCGCGGAGATGATGGACACCGCGGGCAAGGCGGTGCTGCTCTCCGGACTGACCGTGCTCATCTCCCTCTCGGCGGTGATGATCGTGCCGTCGCCCGCCTTCCGCTCCATGGCCGGAGGCATCATGCTGGCCGTCATCTTCGTGCTCGCCGCGACGCTGACGCTGCTGCCGTTGGTGCTGGCCAAGCTCGACCACCGCATCAACAAGCTGGCCCTGCCCTGGTCGAAGGCCGGCGAGCACCGGTCCCCCGCCTTCGCCCGCTGGGGCGAGCGGTTGTGGCGCCGTCCGGTGCTCTTCGGCGGGATCTCGCTCGTCATCCTGCTCGCGCTGGCCGCCCCGATCTTCGGCCTGAGGACGGCGATGCCCTCCATCAAGGTGCTGCCCGAGGACGCCAGCGCACGCGTCGGCTACGACCAGGTCCAGGAGGCCTTCGGCGAAGGTGCCCCCGGCACCCTCCAGGTCATGACCAGCACCGAGGACGCCGACGCGACATCGGCCGCTCTGGGCGACGACCCCGGCATCGCCGGCGCCCTGCCTCCCATGCCTGCCGTCGACGACAGCGACCTCGTGCTCGTGCAGGCCGTGCCCACCGTCGACCCCTCCGACCCGGAGCTGGGCGACACCGTCGACCGGTTGCGGGCCGACCTGCCCGACTCCGCCCAGGTCGGCGGCGCGGCGGTGGAGAGCCTCGACCTCAAGACACAGCTCGACGAGTCCACCCCGCTGGTCATCGGCATCGTGCTGGTGCTCGGCTTCCTGCTGCTGCTCGTCGCGTTGCAGGCACCGCTCATCTCGCTCCTCGGCACCCTGGCCAGCCTGCTCTCGACGGCAGCCGCCTTCGGGGTCGCCCGTCTGATCTTCCAGGAGGGCATCGGCTCCGGGTTCTTCGGTTTCGAGTCCCAGGGCTTCCTCGACGCGTGGGCACCGGTGTTCTTCTTCGCCATGATCTTCGCCATCGCCATGGACTACACCGTGTTCCTGCTGGCCTCGGCCAAGGAGCACTGGGAGCGCTCGGGTGATCCCCGCGAGGCGATGGTGGGGGCCGTCGCGCACTCCGGCCGGGTGATCTTCGCCGCCGGAGCCGTGATGGTCGCGGTGTTCTTCACCTTCGCCCTGTCCGGTCCGCTCCCGCCCAAGGAGATGGGCATCATCCTCGGTGTCGCGGTGCTGCTGGACGCGTTCCTCATCCGGCTGGTCCTGCTGCCGGTGATGCTGCGGTTGACCGGCCGGGCCGCCTGGTGGGTGCCAGGCTGGCTGCGCACGGTGCTGCCCGACATCCGGTTCTCCCACGAGTGAGCGACCCGCCCCCGGCCGCTGGGGGATTCGGGGGACGCGGGTGACTCAGCGCCACGGCTCGGGCAGGGGTACGGCGAGCGCCTGCCCGAGCCGGGTGAGGTACTCCTCGCGCGAGACACCGACGACGCCCAGCGAGGCGAGGTGCTCGGTCTGCCACTGCACGTCGAGCAGGCGGGCGTCCGCGTGCTCGTCACGCAGCAGGTCGACCAGTCCCATGAGGGCGACCTTCGAGGCGTCGCGCACGTGGTGGAACATCGACTCCCCCGCGAAGAGCCCGCCGATCGCGACGCCGTACAGGCCGCCGACGAGCTCGCCGTCCTGCCACGACTCGACGGAGTGCGCCCACCCGAGCGCGTGCAGGGCGCCGTAGGACTGCCGGATGGCTGGCGTGATCCAGCCACCGGACCGGCGGGGGTCGGCGCAGGCGTCGACGACGCGGTCGAAGGCGGTGTCCACGCGGATCTCGAACCGCCGCGCCGACTGACGCATCGACCGTGTCACCCGCAGCCGGTCGAGTGGCAGGATGCCCCGCTCGACCGGCGACCACCACCCGATCCGCCGCCCGCGCGGGCCGTCGGGCATCGGGAAGAGCCCCGCCCGGTAGGCCGCGACCAGGGTCGAGGGCTCGAGGTCCGCCCCGGTGGCCAGCAGGTCGTCGTCGGGCAGTCGACCGGCCCGCTCGAGCTCACCGAGGTCGGGGAAGGCCCACGGCGTCGGTGCGAGGTCGTGGGGCATGGCCACTAGTGTGGCCGGTCGACCCGGGTGTGCCGCGGTGTGCGCCCGCACCGTCCGCAGACGCCTCGAGCGGATTGGTGCGACACCGACCGGGGCAGGCTCACGGCGCAGGACCCCTCCCTGGACCTGACCCCAGACCCCAGACCCCACCACAGGAGAGCCCCACGTGAGCGTCCGCAGCGCGATCGCCGGCAAGCTGATCCCCGACGTCCGCCGCGTCGCCCCGCAGGCCAACCGGACCTTCATCCACCAGACCCTGGCCCGCGCCATCAGCGGCGTCGGTCCCCTTCCCCCGGCGGCCCGGGCCGCGGAGAAGCAGCTGCGCGAGCAGGACGGCGACGTGGAGCGCGGCATCCACGAGGTCATCGAGAACCACGTCCGTCTCTCCGCCGCCCAGGGCTTCGTCACCAACATCGGCGGCCTCGTCACCATGGCCGCCACCGTGCCGGCCAACATCTCCGGGCTCGCCGTGCTGCAGTGCCGCATGGTGGCGGGCATCGCGCACCTGCGTGGCTACGACCTCGACGACCCCAAGGTCCGCAACGCGGTGCTGCTGACCATGCTGGGCGAGGACACCGTGAAGTCGCTGGTGAAGAAGGGCCGCGTCCCTGGCCCGCCGATGGTCATCGCCACCGCCCCGACCCACGACGCCAGCCTGGACTCGATGATCGCCGGCGAGGTCACCAACGCCCTCGTGACCCGGGTGGTCGGCAAGCGGGCCGCGAAGACGGTGGCGCGCCGGGTCCCGATCGCCGGCGGCTTCTACGGCGCAGGCTCCGACGGCTACTCCACCTGGCAGATCGGTCGCTACGCCACCCGCGAGCTCGCCCACCGCGCCCGCTGACCCACGGGGCCGGTGCGGCACAATGCCGCCATGGCCGACGTCGTCCACCTGCACGTGGGTGCACCCAAGACCGGCACCACCTATCTGCAGGGGCGGCTCCACCACAACCGCGAGGCGCTCGCGCAGCAGGGGGTCCACTACCCCTCCGGTCTGCGCCAGGACATGTTCGTCGGCGCGCTCGACCTGATCGACCGACCCTGGGGCGGCCGGCGCACCCAGGTCCACGGCGAGTGGGACGCCCTGACCGCGCGGGCCCGGCGCGTGCGCGGGACGGCGGTCATCAGCCACGAGATCCTCGCCAGCGCCACAGCGGACCAGGCCGCGCGCGCGTTGTCGGCGTTCGGCGACGCGGAGGTGCACGTCGTCTACACCGCGCGCGACCTGGGCCGACAGATCCCGGCCGAGTGGCAGGAGAGCGTCAAGCACCGCAGTCGGCGCACCTTCCGCGCCTACACCCGCCTGGTCCGCACGCGGGACCAGGTTGACTCCGACCTGTGGTTCTGGCGGGTGCACAGCCTGCCGGACGTGCTGCGACGGTGGGGCCAGCAGCTCCCCCCCGAGCGGGTGCACCTCAT
>CAVXMH010000025.1:0-34442 GCA_963762755.1 uncultured Actinomycetota bacterium
GTCGGCTCCCTTCGGCGCCCGACCCTGACCCGCGACCTGGCCGACGGACTCTCGCGCTACCTGCAGGTCCCGCTGCTGGGGGAGTACGCCGTGATCGACCCGTCCGTGCCGCCCGGCGCCGGGGCCGTCAACTCCGCCCAGCGGGTCAACGCCGTCCACCGCCGCTTCCGGCTCGCGGTGGCCGACGGGCAGACGCTCCACGGGCGCCGGGTGCTGCTCGTCGACGACCTCGTCGGCACCGGCTGGACCCTCACGATGGCGGCTCAGGACCTGCTAGCGGCCGGAGCGGCCGAGGTGCTCCCGCTCACCCTCGGTGTTGAGGGGTAGTACCCGCCGGCGGTCGAAGGAGCTCCCCGGGGAGCCGACCCGCACCGGACGGGCGCTGGCGCTGCTACGGGAGCGCATCTCGACGATCAGGCGGCACTAGCAACCCTCGTCTGACGTTCGGACGCTTTTCGCGCCTGAGAACCGTCCAGATGTCAGACGGAGCGCTCGCACGAGCGCCCGGGTGAACGACGAGCTGGGTCTCGACGGGCTCGACCAGCCGCTAGAGCAAGGGGCGCAGGGGGACCAGGATGGTCTCGGTGAAGCGGGCGTAGACGTCGCGTGACTCCCACTCGGCCATGGTCAGCGGCAGCGAGTTGCCCAGGTCGGTCTCAAAGATCCGCTCCATCTCCTGCGCCAGCGCCTGGTCGATGACCTCGACGTTCACCTCGTAGTTGCCGGTCATCGACAGCCGGTCGATGTTGGCGGTGCCGATCGTGGTCCAGTTGCCGTCGATGGTGGCGGTCTTGGCGTGCACCATGGCGTCGCGGAAGCGGTGGATGGAGACCCCGGCCTGCAGCATGCGGCGGAAGTAGCCCCGCGAGATCCAGTCGGCCACGATGTGGTTCGACTTCGCCGGCAGCAGCAGGCGTACGTCGACCCCGCGGCGGGAGGCTGCCACGAGGGCGTCGACGAACCCCTCGTCGGGGATGAAGTAGGCGTGGGTCATCCACACGTTGCGCTGCGCGCGGTTGACCGCCTCGAGGTACATCGCCCGGATCGGGAAGATCCACAGCCGCGGGATGTTGCGGTGCACCCGGATCCGCGGCTCCCACGTCCGAGGCGCCGACAGCAGCATCGGGGGCTCCTTGTGGCGGAAGCGGCGGTGCCGGTGCAGGTTCCAGAAGTCGGCGAAGGCCCGGGTCAGGTCGGCCACGGCGGGTCCGCTGATGCGGCAGTGGGTGTCACGCCACTCGGTCGCGTAGGGGGTGCCCAGGTTGTAGCCGCCCACGAAGCCGACCGTGTCGTCGACGACGAGGATCTTGCGGTGGTCGCGGCCGTAGCGCCGCAGGTCGAAGAAGCGCCAGCCGGCTGGGTAGACGGGGTAGGCCAGCACGCGCACCGGCGCCGGGAACCGCTTGAACCCGGGTCGCACCACGAGGTTGGCGAACGAGTCGTAGATGACCCGAACCTCGACGCCCCGCTCGGCGGCGTCGATGATCGCCTGCTTGAACCGTTGGCCGGTCTCGTCGGCCTTCCAGATGTAGGTCTCGAGCAGGACCTGCCGCTGGGCGCCCTCGATCGCCGCGATCATGTCGTCGTACAGGTCCTGACCGAAGGTGTAGGTCGTGACCGCGCCGGCTCCGACGGGGACCTCCGCCGCCTTCCGGGTGGGGAACGGCTTCGGCTTCTTGCCGCGGCGCCGGTAGGAGTCCACGACGCTCATGCCCAGCGCCACCAGCACCGGGATCCCGAAGGTGACCGCCACGAACCGCCGCGCGGCGCGCGCCACCGGGTGGTTCAGGTTCACGAGCGGGGTCCGGGTGGGCACAGCAGCATCCTGACAGAGCGCCGGTCTGCGGCGGCGGCGCGTCCTGTCGGAGGCCGGACGTAGGCTCGGACCCATGCGTCCCGTGACCGACCTGAAGCGCCGGGTGGCCCCGTTCGAGGTCATCTCCGACTACGTCCCCTCCGGCGACCAGCCGACCGCGATCGAGGACATCGAGAAGCGCATCCGCGGTGGTGAGGAGGACGTCGTCCTGCTCGGCGCCACCGGCACCGGCAAGACCGCCTCGGTGGCCTGGGCGGTGGAGCGGCTGCAGCGTCCCACGCTGGTCATGCAGCCCAACAAGACGCTGGCGGCACAGTTCGCCAACGAGCTGCGCCAGCTGTTGCCGAACAACGCGGTGGAGTACTTCGTCTCCTACTACGACTACTACCAGCCCGAGGCCTACGTCCCGCAGACGGACACCTACATCGAGAAGGACTCCTCGATCAACGAGGAGGTCGAGCGGCTGCGGCACTCGGCGACCAACTCGCTGCTGACCCGCCGTGACGTCATCGTGGTCTCGACGGTGTCGTGCATCTACGGCCTCGGCACCCCGCAGGAGTACGTCGACCGCATGGTGCGTCTGCGCATCGGCGACGAGGTCGACCGGGACCAGCTGCTCCGCCGGCTCGTCGAGATCCAGTACACCCGCAACGACCACGCCTTCACCCGCGGCACCTTCCGGGTCCGCGGCGACACCCTCGAGATCTTCCCGGTCTACGAGGAGCACCCGGTCCGCATCGAGATGTTCGGCGACGAGATCGAGAAGCTCATGTCGCTGCACCCCGTCACCGGCGAGGTGCTGACCGAGGACACCGAGCTCTACGTCTTCCCCGCCACCCACTACGTCGCCGGCCCCGAGCGCATGGAGCGGGCGATCACGGGCATCGAGCTCGAGCTGGAGGACCGGCTGGCCGAGTTCGAGAAGCAGGGCAAGCTGCTCGAGGCGCAGCGGCTGAGGATGCGCACGACGTACGACGTCGAGATGATGCGCCAGGTCGGCTCCTGCGCCGGCATCGAGAACTACTCGATGCACATGGACGGCCGCTCGCGCGGCTCGGCCCCGAACACCCTGCTCGACTACTTCCCCGAGGACTTCCTCCTCGTCGTCGACGAGTCCCACGTGGCGGTGCCGCAGATCGGCGGGATGTACGAAGGCGACATGTCCCGCAAGCGCAACCTGGTCGACCACGGCTTCCGGCTGCCCAGCGCGATGGACAACCGGCCGCTGCGCTGGGAGGAGTTCCTCGAGCGCATCGGCCAGACCGTCTACCTGTCCGCGACGCCGGGCAACTACGAGCTCGACAAGGTCGGCGGCGTCGGCAACGTCGTCGAGCAGATCATCCGCCCCACCGGCCTGATCGACCCCGAGGTCATCGTCAAGAGCACCAAGGGGCAGATCGACGACCTCATCGGCCAGATCCGCGACCGCACCGAGAAGAACGAGCGCGTCCTGGTCACCACCCTGACCAAGAAGATGTCGGAGGACCTGACCGACTACCTTCTCGAGGCCGGCATCCGCACCCGCTACCTGCACAGCGAGGTCGACACCCTGCGGCGCATCGAGCTGCTGCGCGAGCTGCGGCTGGGCGAGTACGACGTCCTCGTCGGCATCAACCTGCTGCGCGAGGGCCTCGACCTGCCCGAGGTGTCGTTGGTGGCCATCCTCGACGCCGACAAGGAGGGCTTCCTGCGCTCCGACAAGTCGCTGATCCAGACCATCGGCCGCGCCGCCCGCAACGTGTCGGGCCAGGTCATCATGTACGCCGACAAGGTCACCCCGTCGATGGAGAACGCCATCGAGGAGACCAACCGGCGCCGTGAGAAGCAGGTGGCCTACAACACCCTGCACGGGGTCGACCCGCAGCCGCTGCGCAAGAAGATCGCCGACATCACCGAGATGCTCGCGCGCGAGGACCAGTCGACCGAGCAGCTGCTCCAGACCTGGCAGCACCTCGACACCAAGTCGAAGAAGGCGCCGGTGCCGGCGCTGGCGTCGACGGCCCGCAAGGACGACATCGCGGGCATGCCGTCCGGGGACCTGGCCGACCTGGTCCAGCAGCTGACCGACCAGATGCACTCGGCCGCCGCGGAGCTGCAGTTCGAGCTCGCGGCGCGGCTGCGCGACGAGATCTCCGAGCTGAAGCGCGAGCTGCGCCAGATGATCGAGGCGGGTGCCCGGTGAGCGGCCCGGTGAGCGAGTTCCGGGAGGTCCAGGTCACCGTCGACTGCGCCGACCCACGGGCGCTGTCGCTGTTCTGGGCGGAGGTGCTGGGCTACGCCCTCGACCCGCCGCCACCCGGCTCCGACTCCTGGGAGGCCGCCCTGGAGGCCTGGGGGGTGCCGGAGGAGCACTGGAACGACAAGTCGGCCGTCAGCGACCCCGACGGCCGCGGTCCGCGGCTGTTCTTCCAGAAGGTCCCCGAGCCCAAGAGGGTCAAGAACCGCCTCCACCTCGACGTGCGGGCCGCCCCCGGCACCGAGGGCTCGAGCCGTTCCACGTCGACCCGGTGGGGGCCGCCTTCATCGTCATGTCCGACCCCGAGGGCAACGAGTTCTGCCTCGACTGAACAGTGAGAGACTGACCCGGCTCCCCACGACTCGGCTCGTCGCCCGCTCCGTCCCGGAAGGCCCTCATGAACGTTCCCGCCTGGCTCTGGTGGGCCACCATCGGTGTGACCGTCGCGGTCCTGGCCTTCGACGTCCTCATCGTCGGGCGACGCCCGCACGAGCCCTCCAAGCGCGAGCTCATCGTCGCGCTGAGCACCTACATCGGCATGGCGCTCGTCTTCGGCCTGGGCATCCTGTACTTCTCCGGCGGTGCCTACGCCACCGAGTTCTACGCCGGCTGGCTGACCGAGTACTCCTTGTCGGTCGACAACCTCTTCATCTTCATCATCATCATGGCCAAGCTCGGGGTCCCCCGGGAGTACCAGCAGGAGGCGCTGCTGATCGGCATCATCCTGGCCCTGGTGTTCCGCGGAATCTTCATCGCGGCGGGGGCTGCGGTCATCGCTAACTTCAGCTGGGTCTTCTACCTCTTCGGCGTCTTCCTCATCTACACCGGCGCCAAGCTCGCGAAGGAAGGCCCCGAGGACGAGGACGAGTACAAGGAGAACAGGCTCGTCTCCTGGGTGCGCACCGTGCTGCCCCACACCGACGAGTACCGCGGCGGCAAGGTCTGGCTGCGCGAGAACGGCACGTTCCTCTTCACCCCGATGTTCGCCGTGATCGTGGCGCTGGGCACCACCGACCTGCTGTTCGCCCTCGACAGCATCCCGGCCATCTTCGGTCTGACCCGCGAGCCCTACATCGTGCTCACGGCCAACATCTTCGCCCTCATGGGCCTGCGTCAGCTCTACTTCCTGCTGGGCAACCTGCTGGAGCGGCTCGTCTACCTCACCTACGGCCTGGCCGTGCTGCTGTCGTTCATCGGCGTGAAGCTCATCCTCACCGCGATGCACGAGAACGAGCTGCCGTTCCTCAACGGCGGTGAGCACATCGAGTGGGCGCCGGAGATCCCGACGCTCGTGTCGCTGGGCGCCATCGTGGTCATCCTCGGTGTCACGACCATCGCCAGCCTGATGTCCTCGAAGGACTCGCCCGCCGAGGAGCGCGACAGGCACACCGGCCCACGCGGCCACTGACCCCGGCCCTCGTGCCGGGTCCACGGGGAACGAACGAGGAGTGACGTGGAGCCGATCATCGTGGTGGGAGCCGGACTGGCCGGCGTGACCTGTGCCCGCACCGCGGCCGCCGCCGGGCTGCCGGTGACGGTGCTCGAGCGCAGTCGCAGGGCGGGCGGCCGCATGGCCAGTCGACGGATCGAGGGGCGTCGGGTCGACCTCGGAGCGTCGTACCTGACGGTCTCCGGCGACCGCTTCGCCGCCGTCGTCGAGCGGTGGCGGGCCGCGGGCCTGGCCCGACCCTGGACCGACACCTTCGAGGCCCGCGACGAGGACGGCGCCTGGCAGTCGAAGACGGGCCCGCTGCGGTGGGGCGCCCCCCACGGCCTGCGGTCGCTCGTCGAGCACGAGGCGGCAGGGCTCGACGTCCGGACCGCGACGGTGGCGCGGGTGGACCGCGTCGACGGCGGCCTGCAGGTGGACGGCGCTGCGGCTCCCGCCGTGGTGCTGGCCATGCCCGACCCGCAGGCCCGACGGCTCCTCGGACCGGGGCTGGTCGACGTCGCGGAGCGGCTCGACGACCCCTTCGAGCCGATCCTGGCGCTGACGGCGGTCTGGGACCAACGGTCCTGGGACCTCGACGGCGCCTTCGTCAACGGCAGCGACGTGATCGGCTGGGTCGCCGATGACGGACGCCGTCGCGGCGACGGCGCCCCGGTGCTGGTGGCCCACTCCACCCCCGAGCTGGCCCGGGGCCACCTCGAGGACACCGACGCGGCCCGCCCCGCCCTGGTCACCGAGCTCTGCGCGCTGCTCGACCTGGACCCGCCCCGTCACACCGAGGTGCACCGGTGGACGTTCGCGAAGCCGACCGGCAGCCGCGAGCGCACCTTCCTGCTCTCCGACGGGCTCGGTTGCTGCGGAGACGCGTGGTCGGCCACCGCGAAGGTGGAGAGCGCCTTCGTGTCCGGGCGGGAGCTCGGTGAGGCGCTGGTCGCGCAATTCGCTTGAGGGTCGCGGCTGTTCGACGCCTGCCCGTGCCGATCGCCCGTGCCGATCGCCCGTGCCGAACGTGGTGTCCGGCCCGCCCTCCGCGCCCCGTGGTAGGAAGAACCGACCCACGCGGCTGAAGCAGAACACGTTCTAGGTCGCCGGCCGTAGCGGACCGGTGAGGAGGCAGCGATGACCGAGGCAGTCGGCAACGCGATCGGGCACCACGTCGTCGACGTCCTCGTCGTCGGCGCCGGCCCGGTGGGGCTGTACACCGCCTACTACGCGGGCTTCCGCGGCCTGTCGGTCGCGGTCGTCGACTCGCTGCCGGAGCTGGGCGGCCAGATCACCGCGATGTATCCCGAGAAGGACATCCTCGACGTCGCCGGCTTCCCGGTCGTCAAGGGCAAGGCGCTGGTCGAGGGTCTCGTCGAGCAGGCCGCCACGGCCAAGCCGACGTACCTCCTCGACCGGACGGCCGCCACGCTCGTGGCCGACGAGGCCGCGGCCGGGGTCCGCGTCGGCCTCGACGACGGCACCACCGTGGTGGCGGGCGCCGTCATCATCACCGCCGGCATCGGCAAGTTCACGCCCCGGCCGCTGCCCGCGGCCGAGGGGTGGGACCACGGGGGTGTCGCCTTCTTCGTCCCGTCGTTCGCCGAGTACGCCGGCAAGGACGTCGTGATCGTGGGCGGCGGCGACAGCGCCTTCGACTGGGCTCTCGCGCTGCAGTCGGTGGCGGCGTCGGTGACGCTCATCCACCGCCGTGACAAGTTCCGCGCCCACCAGGCCACGGTCACCAGGGTCGAGGCGAGCGAGACCCGCATCCTGACCAACGCCCACGTGACGCGCCTGGTCGGTGAGCACGGCCTCGAGAGCGTCGAGGTCGAGGACGTCAAGACCCACGAGACGCGCACCCTGCCCTGCCAGGCCGTGGTCGCCGCCCTCGGGTTCGTCGCCGACCTCGGGCCGATCCAGGAGTGGGGGCTGGAGGTCAACAAGCGGCACATCGTGGTCGACTCCGCCACCCGCACCAACCTGCCTCGGGTCTTCGCCGCCGGGGACATCACCGACTACCCCGGCAAGGTGCGGCTCATCGCCGTCGGCTTCGGCGAGGCGGCCACCGCGGTCAACAACGCCGCCGTCGTGCTCGACCCGGACGCCCACCTGTTCCCCGGCCACTCGTCGGAGGGCTGAGATGACATCGACCCCCGCCGCCGGCCGCTCAGTCGTCGCCATGAGCGAGGACGAGGTCGCGGCGTACCTCACCGGCTCGATCAAGGTGCAGGTCGCCAGCAACGGCCCCCACGGCTGGCCCCACCTGACCACCCTGTTCTACGTCGTGCACGGGGGCCGCATCGCCTTCTGGACCTACGCCACCTCGCAGAAGGTCAAGAACCTCGAGCGCGACGACCGCGTCACCTGTCTGGTCGAGACCGGCGAGGAGTACGCCGAGCTCGCCGGGGTCTCGATCCAGGGCACGGCCGAGGTCGTCCGCGACGAGGACCACGTCCGAGAGATCGGCAGCGCGGTGGTGACCGCGATGGCCGGCGGGGAGGATCTCGGCGACCTCGGCCGCGACATCGTGGAGTCGCAGGTGCGCAAGCGCGTCGCGATCGTCGTCACCCCGACGAGAACGGCCAGCTGGGACCACAGCAAGCTGCAGCGGCTGCCCGCAGGAGGGGCCCGATGACGCCGGACAGCGAGCATCAGGTGCGCCGGGTGCTCGGCGGCTGACCCCGGAGCACTAGCGTGGGGGGATGTCGACGGCGTTCGTGCTCGGGGGCGGCGGGGTGCTGGGCGCTGCCGAGGTCGGCATGCTGCGCGCCCTCATCGAGGCCGACATCTGGCCCGACGTCATCCTCGGGACCAGCGTGGGCGCCCTCAACGGGTCGATGGTGGCCGCCTACCCGGGCCCCGAGGTCGTCGAGCGGCTCGTCGAGCTGTGGCAGACCGCAGCCGGGGGCGAGATCTACTCCGACGGCGTCATCCGCCAGGTGCGACGCGCTGTCCGCACCGGCACCCACCTGCACTCCAGCGAGCCCCTGCGCCGCCGCATCCACGCCGAGCTCGGTGACCGCACCTTCGCCGACCTCGCCATCCCGTTCCAGTGCTGCGCGGCGAGCATCGAGCGCGCGGCTGAGCACTGGTTCACCTCCGGCCGCGTCGTCGACGCCGTGGTCGCCTCGGCCGCGGTCCCCGGCCTGCTCGCCCCGGCCCGCGTCGGGTCCGAGCACTACCTCGACGGGGGCATCGTGAACTCCATCCCCGTGGCCCGAGCGGTGCAGCAGGGGGCGGACCGTGTCTTCGTCCTCCAGGTCGGCCGCATCGAGCGACCGTTGTCCATCCCGCGTCGTCCGTGGGAGGTGGCGCGGGTGTCCTTCGAGATCGCCCGGCGGCACCGGTTCCACCGCGAGATGGCCGAGCTCCCCGACGGCGTCACGGCGTACGTCCTGCCGACCGGCGGCGGCTCGGCCCAGGACGACGCCCTGCTGGCCTACCGCAGCTTCTCGGCGGTGCGCGAGCGCATCGACCGTGCGTACGACGCCTCGCGCGCCTACCTGCACGGAGCGCTGTGACGGCCTCGTGGTGGGTCCGGCTGGTGCGACGCACGGTCGGCGCCGCGTTCGTGGTGGTGCTCACCGGCGTGTTCCTGACCCTGCTGCCGGTGTCGCTGCTGGTCGCCGCACTCGTCTCGCCGTTCAGCCAGGGCCGGTGGCGCCCGATCCGGTTGCTGTGGATCGGGACGGTGCAGCTGGTGCTCGAGAGCACGGTGCTGCTGACGCTGCTCGTGCTGTGGTTGATGTCCGGGTGCGGCTGGCGGATCCGTGACCCGTGGTTCGAGCGGCGGCACTACCTGCTCGCGCGGTGGTACCTCGTCACGCTGTTCCGGGAGGCGCGGCGGGTGCTGCGGCTCAAGGTCACCACCGAGGGCCCAGCACCGGACGCGCGCCCCGGTTCGCCGCTGCTCGTGTGCTCGCGTCACGCCGGGCCAGGTGACTCGCTCGTGCTGATGTACGCGTTGATGCACTGGTACGACCGCGAGCCCCGCGTGGTCCTCAAGGACACCCTCGCGTGGGACCCGATGGTCGACACGTTGCTCAACCGGATCCCCAACCGCTTCATCTCCGGCGGACCGGGCGACGACGTCGAGGTGCACATCGCCCAGCTGGCGACCGACCTGGACGACGACGACGCGTTCGTGATCTTCCCGGAGGGCGGCAACTTCACCCCCGAGCGGCGCGAGCGTGCCATCGCGAAGCTCCGCGAGCGCGGCTTCCACCAGATGGCCGACCGGGCGGAGGGCATGCGCAACGTGCTGGCCCCGCGTCCGGGAGGCTTCCTGACTGCGCTCGAGGCCTCGCCCGACACCGACGTGCTGCTGGTGGCCCACACCGGGCTCGACCACGTGCTGACCGTCGGGGACGTGTGGCGCGAGCTGCCGATGGACAAGGAGATCATCACCCGGTGGTGGCGGGTGCCGCGCGAGGAGATCCCGTCGGGACGGGACGCTCGGATCGACTGGCTCTACCGCTGGTGGGAGGACATCGACCGGTGGGTCGAGGAGAACAAGCCGACGGACCTCGGCCCCATCGACCCGTTCGGTCGGCTCGGTCGGCGCCCGCACCAGGACGTCGCCGACGACCAACGCCGCCCAGCCGACTGATCCGGCTGATCGCGCAGGTCGCGCTGCTCCGGTGGTCGAGACCCTGCCTCGCCCGCGAGGTCTCGACGACGCTCGCCCGGGGGCTCGCTGCTCGACCACCGGGCAGGTCGCGCAGCTCCGGTGGTCGAGACCCTGCCTCGCCCGCGAGGTCTCGACGACGCTCGCCCGGGGGCTCGCTGCTCGACCACCGGGCAGGTCGTGCTGCGACCGTCGTCGAGACCCGGTGGTCAGACCAGGCGCGCCAGCGTGAGTGCGAAGTCGCCGGGCGGGTCGGTGAAGATCTCGACCACCTCGAAGCCCGCGTCGCCGAGCTCCCGGCGCAGCGTCTCGGGGCGGAACTTCGTCGAGATCTCGACGCGGACCTCCTCTCCGGCCGCGAGGTCCACGACGAGGTCGGCCCCCGGCACGGTGACGACCTGGGGCAGGTCCGCGCGGAGCCGCAGGTCCATCCGCTCCATCGCTGGGTCCCAGAGCGGCACGTAGGTGAAGGCGTCGACGTCGAAGTCGGCGCCCAGCTCGCGGTTGAGCACGTGCAGCGCGTTGGTCACGAACGCCGCGGTCACCCCCGACGCGTCGTCGTACGCCGCGACGAGGCGGTCGATGCTCTTGACGAGGTCGGTGCCGAGCAGCAGCCAGTCGCCGGGTCGCAACGAGGCGGCCAGGTCGCCGAGGAACGCGGCCCGCTCCGAGACGTCGAGGTTGCCGATCGTGCCGCCGAGGAAGGCCACGAGCTGCGGCCCGCCGTCGGCCGCGTGGCGCAGGTCGTCCAGGTGGTGGAGGTGCTGGGTGAAGTCCCCGACGATGGCATCGACCTGGACGCCGGGGTACGCCCGCGCCACCTGGTCGGCGGCGTCGCGCAGCGTCTGCTCCGAGACGTCGACGGGGACGAACCGCTCGAGCCGGTCGGCGCGGGTGAGAGCGTCGAGCAGCAGCCGCGTCTTGTCGCTGGTGCCGCTGCCGAGCTCCACCAGGGTGGTGGCGTCGGTGGCGGCCACGACGGTCGTCGGCGTGCAGCCGCAGGATCGTCCTCTCCGCCTCGGTGGGGTAGTACTCCTCCAAGCGCGTGATCTTGTCGAACAGACGAGAACCCTCGTCGTCGTAGAGCCACTTGGGCGGAAGGCTCAGCGGTCGCGAGCCCAGACCGCGCCGGACGTCGTCGACCAGCCCGGCCGAGGCCCAGTCGGCATCGAGGTGGACCGCGACGGTCGGCGGACGCACGGACCGTGCGGGCGGCACGTCGCTCACCGCGCACCGGGGCGCGTGGAGCGCCGCCGTCGGCGAGGCGGACCCCCGACAGCGCCCAGCGGGCAGGCGGTGGGAAGAAGTTGCGGTACGTCGCCCGTGCGTGTCCCGGCGGTGTGAGGGCGCAGCCCCCGCGGAGCACCATCTGGTTGCTCATGAACTTGCCGTTGTACTCCCCGATGGCCCCCTCGGCGGGGTGGAAGCCGGGGTAGGGGAGGTAGGCCGAGGAGGTCCACTCCCAGCAGTCCCCGTGCACCTGCCGGAGCCGTCCGGCGCCGGGGGCCGCTGCTGCGTCGGTTGCCGACGCGGCTGCCGGGGGTGGAACGTGGTGGTGTCGGCGAGGTTGCCGACGACGGCCTGGTCCTGCCCGTCCTCGCGGACGGCGTGCTCCCACTCGGCCTCGGTGGGGAGCCGCTTGCCGGCCCAGGTGGCGAAGGCGTCGGCCTCGTAGTAGCTGACGTGGCTCACCGGCAGGCCGGGGTTGACCGGCCAGGTGCCGTTCAGCGTGTGCTCGAACCAGGTCCCGTTCTGCTCCGACCAGTAGAACGGCGCGGACCAGCCCTCACCGTTGACCCGCCCCAGCCGTCGGACAGCCACAGGTCGGCGCGGCGGTAGCCGCCGTCGGCCATGAACTCCAGCCACTCGGCGTTGGTGACCAGACGGTCGGCGAGGCGGAAGGGCTCGGCAGGTGCGGTGCGGCGGCAGCTCGTTGTCGAAGGAGAAGCCGTCGCCGCGGTGACCGATCTCGACGAGCCCGCCCTCGACGTCGACCCAGCCCAGGCGTCGGTCGCACGGTCCGCTGGGCCGTCCGGCGTACGCCGGGTGGAGCGGGTTGAGCGAGAGCACGTGCTTGATGTCCATGAGCAGCAGCTCCTGGTGCTGCTGCTCGTGGTGGAAGCCGAGCTCGACGGTGGCGGCGAGCCGCTCCAGCGTCCGTCGTCGACGTCCCGAGCAGGTCGCGCACGCGGTCGTCGACGTTGCCGCGGTAGACGCCGACGTCGTGGGCGCCCGGCCGGCTGATCACCCCGCGCTGGGCGCGCGCGTAGCGCGGTCCGACCGCCTCGTAGTAGCTGTTGAAGAGGAACCAGTAGCGGTCCTGGAACGGGGCGAAGTCGGGCTCCCGTCGGCGAGCAGGAAGGTCTCGAAGAACCAGGTCACGTGGGCGCGGTGCCACTTCGTGGGGGAGACGTCGGCCATCGACTGGACGGTCTGGTCCTCGGGGGACAGGGGAGCGGCCAGGACCTCGGTGTGCCGCGGACCTCGTCGTAGCGGGTGCGCAGGGCGTCGGCGTCCCAGGTCGGGGCGTGGGACGGGCGGGAAATCGTGCTCGTCATGGTCCGGGCCTCCTCAGGTCGGACGTAGCCGACCGAGTGCGTCGGCGTCCACATGACGGTGTCACCGAATGTAGGCAGCCGCACCCACACCTCCACGGCCCCGACGTAGCCGTCACCCGAGGCCACCCGTAGAAGGTCGGGCCCTGAGCACGTAGGCGCGTCCGCGCCACCCACCTGGTACCGCTGCGGGAGGGGGGTCCCTCCCGGGCATCGTCGAGGGCGACGACCTCGGCACCTACGTCTGCAAGTTCCGGGGCGCCGGCCAGGGCCCGAGGGTCCTCGTGGCCGAGATCATCGTGGGCGAGCTGGCCCGGGCGCTCGGCATCCCCACCCCCGAGCTCGTCACGCTGGAGCTCGAGAAGCCGATCGCTCGCTACGAGGCCGACGAGGAGGTCCAGGACCTCCTCACCGCCAGCCTCGGGCTCAACCTCGGCATCGACTTCCTGCCCGGCGCGTTCGGGTACGACGTCGCCACGGAGCCGGACCCGATCGAAGCGGCCCGCATCCTGTGGCTCGATGCGTTGACTGCGAACGTGGACCGCTCGTGCGCAACCCGAACCTTCTGGTGTGGCACCGCCGGCTGTGGGCCATCGACCACGGTGCGGCGCTGTACTTCCACCACTCCTGGGCCAGCGGCCTGACTCGCCCGAGCGGTTCGCCCGCCAGCCCTACCGGCTCGACGACCACGTGCTCGTGCCCACGTCGCGGGGCTCCCGGCCGCCGACGAGGAGCTGTCGCCCAAGGTCACCGACGACCTCCTGCGCGACATCGTCGACCGGGTTCCCGAGGAGTGGCTGGGGCCGGTCCCCGACGCCGACGCGGACGCCGTGCGAGCGGCGTACGTCAGCTTCCTGCTGCGCGGCTCGACGGCGGCCGGGCGTGGCTGGGGGGGTCGCGTGACCGGCCGCCAGGGCTACCAGTACGTCGTGCTCCGGTGCGTGCCACGCGCGGACCGCGAGGAGTTCCTCAACGTCGGCGTGATCCTCTACTGCGAGGAGATCGGCTTCCTCGGGGTGCGCGGGGCACGTCGACGACACCCGCCTCGCGGCGTTGGCGCCGGGGGTCGAGCCGGCCGGGGTGCACTCGGCGCTGGCCGCGGTGCACGCGGTCTGCCGGGTGGCTCCACGGTGCCGTCGCTGGCGCGCACCGACCGCTCCGGCGGCACCGCGCTGGGCACCCGCTTCGGTTTCTTGAGCGCCCCCCGCAGCACGGTGCTCCGTCCCGGACCGATCCACGGCGGCACCACGACGGACCCCGAGGCGGAGCTGGCGCGTCTGCTCGCCGTCCTCGTGCACTGAGCGTCGACGCGATACGTTGACCGGGTCCCACGGTCCGCGACGCACGCTGCTCCGCAAGGCGTGCCGGACCGGTTCACCTGCCCGAGGAGATGCGCATGTCCAGCCCCACCTACCAGGTGACCGACCCGTCCACCGGCGAGGTCGTCGAGACCTTCGACCACGCGAGGGACGCCGACATCGAGGCGGCCCTCGCGGCGCCCACCAGGCCTACGGAAGTGGAAGGACGTCCCGATCGAGGAGCGCGCGGCGGTCGTGAAGCGCGTCGCGGCGCTGTTCGGCGAGCGCGCCGACGAGCTGGCGGCGATCGCCCACCAGGAGATGGGCAAGTCGGCCAGCGAGGGCGTCGAGGAGGCCGAGTTCTGCCAGGCGATCTTCGACTACTTCGCCGACGAGGGCCCCAGCCTGGCCGCCGACCAGCCGATCAAGACGTTCTCCGGCGGCAAGGCCATGGTGCAGAAGCTGCCCATCGGTCCGCTGCTGGGGATCATGCCGTGGAACTTCCCCTTCTACCAGATCGCCCGGTTCGCGGCGCCGAACCTGGTGCTCGGCAACACCATCCTCCTCAAGCACGCCGAGTCGGTGCCGCGGTGCGCGAAGGCGGTCGAGCAGATCATGAAGGACGCGGGGTGCCCGAGGGTGTCTACATCAACGTGTTCGCCACCCACGACCAGGTCGAGACGGTCATCGCCGACCCCCGCGTCCAGGGCGTCTCGCTGACCGGCTCGGAGCGCGCCGGGTGCGGTCGTGGCGGCGCTGGCCGGCAAGAACCTGAAGAAGTGCGTCCTCGAGCTCGGTGGCTCCGACCCGATGATCGTGCTGGACAGCGACGACCTCGACACGGTCGTCGACGACGCGTGGGACTACCGGATGTACAACACCGGCCAGGCCTGCAACTCCAACAAGCGGATGATCGTGATGGAGGACCTGTACGACGAGTTCGTCGCCAAGATGACCGAGAAGGCGCGGGCGGTCGACTCGTTCACCCCGCTGTCGTCGCGTCGCGCGGCCGAGACGCTCGCCGCTCAGGTCGACGAGGCCGTCAGCCAGGGCGCGACCCTGCACGCCGGCGGCGTGCTCGGCGACGGGCCGGCGGCGTTCTACAGCCCGGCGGTGCTGACCGGGGTCACCAAGGACATGGCGGCCTACCGCGAAGAGCTCTTCGGTCCGGTCGCGGTGGTCTACAAGGTCGGCAGCGACGACGAGGCGCTGGCCCTGGCCAACGACACGACGTACGGCCTGGGCGGCTCGGTCTTCAGCGCGGACACCGAGCGCGCGACGCGGGTCGCCCAGCGGCTCGAGGTCGGGATGGCGAACGTCAACACCACAGCCGGCGAGGGAGCCGAGATCCCCTTCGGTGGCGTGAAGCGCTCCGGTTTCGGCCGCGAGCTCGGACCGCTGGGCATGGACGAGTTCGTGAACAAGCGGATGTTCTACGTCGCGGACTGACGCCCCTCGCCGGGGGAGCCGTGACACGTGGTGGGGGTGCCGCGGCGCGCGGCGTGCGGAGATCCATGTGACACGGCATGTTTCAGCCCTGTCCGATATGAGAAGTATGAGGGCCTACGGGCGGCCCACGGGGGGCCCCGCCCGCGGGTCGAGGGGGCTCTCATGCATGCTTCCATCACGCCTTCCGTTCGCCGGGTCGCGGCCACCAGTGCCCTCGCCCTCGTAGCCGTCAGCGGCGCGGCCGGGACGGCCGCCGCAGCTCCGGGCAACCAGGGCAGCGGCAAGGGGAACGGTCCGCACAGCAGCAACGCCGCTCCGCAGGCCGACAGGCCCCAGGGCAAGGCGAAGGCGAAGGGCCACGACAACGGCCCGAAGCCGTCCGCCGGTCACGGCTCGCAGGGCGCACCCGGCCCGGGGTCCTCCGGCGGCTCGGGGTCCTCCGGCGCCGCCGGCGGCGGCTCGGCCAAGGGCTCACCCCCCGGCAACAACGGCACGGTCAAGATCGCTCCGCTGGGCGAGATGGACGGCATTGCGAACAACACCCCGCACGTGGGCTGTGACCTCCAGGTCGAGTGGTACGGCTTCGACGAGGGCGCGGACGTCGTCTCCCGGGTCTCCTTCGCCATGCAGGCGCCGACCGGCGACGTGGGTCTGACCGTCGACGGGCCGAGCGAGGTCTTCGTCGGAGAGGACCCGGCTTCCGGCGCCGGGCAGGACCCGGACGGCGTCCAGGCCTACACGCTCTCCTTCGACGGTGCGCCCCACCCGCAGCAGGGCTACCACGTCAAGCTCACCGTCAACACGCCGCGCAGCAACGGCTCCGACGTCAAGCACAAGGTCTTCTGGGTGGAGGACTGCGAGGACTCGAGCAGCAGCAGCAGCTCGCTCGCCCCGCCGGACGGCGAGGGGAGCGGCTCCCTCGAGGGGTCCTCGGACGGCTCGGAGGAGGCCGGCACCGCCAGCGGCTCGGCCTCGGGTTCGAGCGACGACAACATGAGCGCCGCCGACAGCACCGACGGCACCTCGTCGCGGAGCGGGGTGTCGCAGGACGTCACCACCAGCGGTGAGAGCGACACCCCGACGTCGGTCGACGCGGGCGCGACGGGCAGCGACATCGCTCGTGGGTCCCTCATCGGGCTCCTGGTCGCGGGCGTCGGGGGCGCCCTGCTCTGGTACGCACGCCGTACCCGGGCGCATGGCTGAACCCACCCTCGGGCGAGACCGCGGCCCCCGTCGTGGGGGTCGCGGTCTGGCGCCCGCTCTCGCAGGCCTGGCGCTCCTCGGTGGCGGTGGCTACCTGTGGTTCGGCCAGTCCGACGAGGCCCAGAGCGCCGCGCTCACCGAGGCGGTGGCGGCCGTCGACCCGGACGCCGTCGCCGAGCCGGCCTCCGAGGAGGTCGAGCTGCCCGACCCGCCCACGGGACGCGTGACCCCCGGCTCCCCGCGCCGGCTGACGATACCTGCGCTCGGGGTGGACGCGCCGGTGCTGCCGGTGGTCACGGACGGGGAGGTTCTCGTGCCGCCCAGCGACGCGCAGACTCTGGGGTGGTGGTCGCAGGGCGCCGAGCCCGGCGCCCGACGCGGCAGCGCCCTGGTCACGGGACACACGGTGCACGCCGGCGAGGGGGCCCTCGACCAGCTGGAGGCCGTGGAGGTCGGCGACGACATCTCCGTGACCACCGGTCGCGGGGAGATCGACTACCGGGTCAGCGACGTCGAGGTGTTCGGCAAGGGCGCGGTCACCCAGCAGTCGGAGCGACTGTTCAGCCAGGAGGCGCCGGGACGGCTCGTGGTGGTGACGTGCGAGGACTGGGACGGCGAGCGCTACCTGTCCAACGTGGTCGTCACCGCGACACCCCGCTGAGAGGACGGTGGGGGTGCACCGCCCGGGATAGCGTGCCGCCATGGCGAGCCACGGCAACGCGACCACGAGTGACGACGGCAGTGTGGACGGGTCCGGTGAGGCCCGGATCCGCGAGTGCGGGCGCACGGTCGGTGGCGGCATCGTGGTCTTCGACATCACCTGGGACGGCACCCTGGACGGCACGACCGTGGCGTGGGTGGTCACCATCGACGACGCGGATGCCTCCGAGCGGGTCGTGCTGTGCTACGAACACTCCGGCGGCGGCGGCGAATGCACGGCCCGGCAGTTCGTCGCTGCCGACGGACGTCAGCACGAGGTCCGGGTCGACGCCACCGTCGAGGACGACCACGTGACCGCCCGCTTCCCCGCGGAGATCGTCGGCGTCGCCGCCGACTGGCCGGTCTGGATGGCTGTGCTCGTCGTGGACGGCACCGCCGTCTCCGAGCAGCTCGTCCCCACCACCTGACCCGCGGTGGCTGTGCACCGGACGTGCAGGCGGCTCAGAGGTTGATCATGTGGCCGGCGATGCCCTCGACGGCCTCCTTGACGGCCTCGGACAGGGTCGGGTGGGCGAAGACGTTGCGAGCGACCTCGTCGGCGGTGAGGTCCCACTTCTGAGCCAGGGTCAGCGCCGGCAGCAGCTCGGTGACGTCGGGGCCGATGAGATGGGCGCCGATGATCTCGTTGTACGTCGCGTCGGCCACGATCTTGACGAAGCCGGCCCCGTCGCCGAGACCCATGGCCTTGCCGTTGGCCGAGAACGGGAACTTGGCGACCTTGACGTCGTACCCCTTCTCCTTGGCCTGGGCCTCGCTGTAGCCGAAGGAGGCGATCTGCGGCTGGCAGTACGTCGCGCGCGGGATCATGTCGAAGTCGATCTCGACGGTCTCTGCGCCGGCGATCGTCTCGGCCGCGACCACGCCCATCGCCTCGGCGGTGTGGGCCAGCATGAGCTTGCCGGTGACGTCGCCGATGGCGTAGACGTTCTCGACGCTGGTGCGCCCGCGCTCGTCGATCGCGATGGCTCCGCGCTCGGTGGTCTCCACGCCGGTCTTGTCGAGTCCGTAGCCGTCGAGGCGCGGTGCGAAGCCGATGGCCTGGAGGACCTTGTCGGTCTCCAGGACCTCCTCCTTGCCGTCCTTGGAGACGGTCACCTTCACCTTGTCGCCGGAGTCGTCGATCGACTCGACCTTGGTGCCGGTGAGGACCTTCACGCCGAGCTTCTT
Organism: uncultured Actinomycetota bacterium; assembly: GCA_963762755.1. GTDB lineage: Bacteria > Actinomycetota > Actinomycetes > Propionibacteriales > Nocardioidaceae > Marmoricola_A. The sequence goes on from CAVXMH010000025.1 coordinate 18,507, forward strand.
GTAGTGCTTGGCGAGCTCCTTGGAGACGTCCTCGTCCTCGGTCGGGACCATCCGGTCGAGGAACTCCACGATGGTGACGTCGACGCCGAAGTTCTTCATGATGTAGGCGAACTCGACGCCGATGGCGCCGGAGCCGGCGATGACGATGCTGCCGGGCAGGTCCTCGTCGAGGATCTGCTCCTCGTAGGTCACGACGCGCTCGGACAGCTCGGTGCCCGGGATGAGGCGGGTGGTGGCGCCGGTGGCGATGATGATCGTGTCGCCGGTGATCTCCTCGGTGTTGCCCTCGCCGTCGTCGACCGAGATGGTCGTGGCGTCGACGAAGGTGCCCCAGCCGTCGATCTCGGTGATCTTGTTCTTCTTCATCAGGTAGTGCACGCCCTTGACGATGCCGTCGGAGACCTTGCGGCTCCGGGCGTGCGTCACGCCGTAGGACATGGTGGCGTCACCCTCGATGCCGAACAGCTTCTTCTCGTGGGCGAGGATGTGGGAGAGCTCGGCGTTGCGCAGCAGCGCCTTGCTGGGGATGCAGCCGACGTTGAGGCAGACACCGCCCCAGTACTTCTTCTCGATCACGGCCGCCTTCAGGCCGAGCTGCGAGGCGCGGATGGCAGCGACGTAGCCGCCGGGTCCGGCGCCGAGGACGAGGACATCGAAGTGCTGGCTCATGTCCCTGAGCCTAGTCCGCCGACGCTGGTCTTCTGGTGGTCCCCCCCCCCCCCTCCCCTTCCCTCCCCTCCCCCTCTCCTCCGCCGGTCAGACCGGGACGAGCTCCACGGCACCGACGGCGTAGCGCGCCAGCACGGTGCGCGCGACCTCCTCGTCGGCACCGAAGGGCTGCGGACACCGCGACGGCGCCGGCTTCGAAGGACAGCTCCGTCACCCGGTCGTGGAGGAACCCGGGTGCGAGGAACAGCGAGCCGACGGCGATGTGGCGCCGGCCCTGCGCTCGGAACAGGCGGACGGCCTCGCCGGCGGCCGGCGGGGTCGCGGAGGCGAAGGCGGTGATGACAGGCAGCCGGTGCTCGGCGCCCCACACGCGGGCCAGTCGGTTGATCGACTGCGTGGCCAGGGCGTCGGAGGTGCCGGCGGCGGCAAGCACCAGTGCGTCGAGCTCGCGCACCCGAGACACCGCAAGGGCCTCACGCAGGCGGCGGTCGAGCACGCCGAGGAACGAGGTCTCGAGACCGAGCACGTTCGTGGTCCGGATCTGGAGCCCCTCGTGGCGCGCGGCGGCGGCCGCGACGACGCTGGGAACGTCGATCTTGGCGTGGTAGGCCTCGCTGAGCAGGAGCGGCACGACGACGATCTCGTCGTGGCCGGCCTTGACCAGCCGGTCCACGACGGTGCCGAGCTCAGGCTTCGAGAGCTCCAGGAAGGCCGCCTCGATGCGGAGGTCGGGGCGCATCGCGCGCACCTCGCGGACGAGGTCGCGCACGGTGGCGGCGGATCGGGGGTCGCGGCTGCCATGCGCCAGGGCCACCAGGGCGGGTGCGGTCATGATCTCAGCCTCCTGTCACTTCTCGTCTCCCGGCTGGGCCGGGTGCTGCGGGGTGCTCGGTCGCGGTGGGCCGGTCCGGCGGCGCTGCCGGACCGGGTGGAACGGGTCAGACGTGGATGCCGCACTCGGTCTTGCCGGTGCCGGACCAGCGACCCGCGCGCGGGTCCTCGCCGGAAACGACGCGGCGGGTGCAGGGGGCGCAGCCGATCGACGGGTAGCCGTCGTGCTGCAGGGGGTTGACGAGCACGCCGTTCTCGGCGATGTAGGTCTCCACCTGCGCGTCGTCCCAGCGGGCCAGCGGGGAGACCTTGACCTTGCCCTTCTTGGCGTCCCAGCCGATGACGGGGGCGATCACCCGGTTGCGGGTCTCGGCCCGTCGCAGGCCGGTGGCCCACGCGTCGTAGTGGCTCAGCGACTCGTTGAGCGGCTGCACCTTGCGCAGCGCGCAGCACAGGTCGGGGTCGCGGGCAAAGAGGTCCGTGCCGTGCTCGGCGTCCTGCTCGGCCACCGTCTGCTTCGGGGTGATCGAGAGGAGCTTCACGTCGAGCGTGGCGGCCACCGCGTCACGGGTGCCGATCGTCTCGGCGAAGTGGTAGCCGGTGTCGAGGAACACCACGTCGACCCCGGGAGCGACCCGGGACGCGAGGTGGGCCAGCACGGCGTCACCCATGGAGGAGGTGATGCAGAAGCGCGACCCGAAGGTCGCCACGGCCCACTCGACGATGTCCTCGGCCGGGGCGAGCTCGAGCTCGGCGCCGGCGATGCGCACCAGGTCGCGCAGCTCGGACTCGGAGCGGCCCTCGGTGTCCGTCCCGCGGGCGCGGAACGCCTTGGTGGCGGTGGCGGCGGTCATGACTCGACCTTCCGGTCGGACGTCTCGTCGGCGGCGGTCCCCCGACGACGCCGTGGGACGGAGGATCCCGAGGAACGACACCTTGAACGCTCGCATGCACGACCGGCATTCCCACGCGCCGTGACCGCCCACGGGCTGGTCACCCGACGCCGTGCTGCCACCCTCGTGCGGCCAGAGGTTCTCCTCGCCGCAGTAGGGGCAGTGGAACGGGGTCATGCGAGCGCTCATGAGACGCTCGCGGGCTCGCGCGGCTCGCCGCGCAGGAGGGACTCGTCGGCTCGCGCGACCCAGGCGGCGAAGGCCTCGCCGTCCGTCCGGTCGTCGAGGTAGGCGCTCACGACGGCGGTGACGTAGTCGTCGAGCCCGGCGCTGGTGACCTTGTGGGCGCGCAGCTTGCGGCCGAACGCCGTGCCCTGCTCGGCCTGCAGCCCCAGACCGCCGCCGAGGTGGACCTGGAAGCCCTCGACCTGCTCACCGTCGGCATCAACGAGCTGGCCCTTGAGACCGATGTCGGCGACCTGGGTGCGGGCGCAGGCGTTGGGGCAGCCGTTGACGTTCACGCTGATCGGGGTGTCCAGGTCGGGGAAGCGGCGCTCGAGCTCGCTGACGAGGTCGGCGGCGCGCTGCTTGGTGTCGACGATGGCCAGCTTGCAGAACTCGATGCCCGTGCAGGCCATCGTGTTGCGGCGCCACTGGCTCGGGCGGGCCTCGAGGCCGATGGCGGACAGGTCGGTCACCAGGTCCTCGACCCGCTCGGGGTCGACGCCGAGGACGACGATCTTCTGGTGTGCGGTCAGGCGGGCGCCCGCAGCGCCGTACTGCTCGACGAGGTCACCGAGGCCGGACAGGATCTCGCCGTTGACACGTCCCACGACGGGAGCGACGCCGACGTACTTCAGGCCGTCCTTCTGATCGTGCACGCCGACGTGGTCGCCGTTCTGCCCGGTGGCGGTGGGCGACTCGCAGTCCGGCAGCTCGCGACCGAGGTAGCGCTCGCTCTGAAGCACCTCACGGAACTTCTCGACGCCCCAGTCGGCGACCAGGAACTTCAGGCGGGCGCGGCTGCGCAGGCGCCGGTAGCCGTAGTCGCGGAAGATGCCGACGACGCCCTCCCACACGTCGGCGACGTCCTCGAGGGCGATCCACACGCCGAGCTTCTTGGCCAGCATCGGGTTGGTCGACAGCCCGCCGCCGACCCAGAGGTCGAAGCCGGGGCCGTGCTCGGGGTGGACGGTGCCGACGAAGCTGACGTCGTTGACCTCGGGTGCGGTGTCGAGGCTCGGGTGGCCGGTCGCGGAGGTCTTGAACTTGCGCGGCAGGTTGGCGTACTCCGGGTCGCCGATGAAGCGGCGCTTGATCTCGGCGAGCGCGGGGGAGGCGTCGATGATCTCGTCCTTCGCCACGCCGGCGACCGGGGAGCCCAGGAAGGGTCGCGGGGAGTCGCCGCAGGCCTCGGTGGTGCTCAGCCCGACACCCTCGAGGCGCTGCCAGATGGCGGGGACGTCCTCCACGCGGATCCAGTGGTACTGGATGTTCTGGCGGTCGGTGACGTCGGCGGTGCCGCGGGCGTACGCGGTGGAGACCTCGCCGAGGGCCCGCAGCTGCTCCGCGCCGAGAAGGGCACCGTCGCTGCGGACACGCATCATGAAGAACTCGTCGTCGAGCTCGTGCTCCTCCAGCGTCGCGGTCTTGCCGCCGTCGAAGCCGGGTGCGCGCTGGGTGTAGAGGCCGAGCCAACGGAAGCGGCCGCGTAGGTCGCCGGGGTCGATCGAGGCGAAGCCGCGGTGGGCGTAGATGTTCTCGATGCGCGCCCGGACGTTCAAGGGCGCGTCGTCCTTCTTCGTCTGCTCGTTCTTGTTCAGCGGCTCGCGGTAGCCCAGGGCCCACTGGCCCTCGCCCTTGCGGGCCCGGGGGCGCGCGGCTCGGGGCGCGCGCGCGGCGGCGGGGGCGTCGGTCCCGGCGGGCTCGGCGGCGGACTGAGCAGGAGCAGTCGTCATGGTCTTCCTCTGTGCGGGCTCTCGGAGGCCGGGCACGAGCGCGGACGGACCGACGACGGTGTCGGGGGTGCGTCGGCGACCGCGGTGCCCGGTTGCTGGTGGGTGAGCAACGGGACGGGTCAGACCGACATACAGATCATCGAACGGGTACGCCCGAAGTCCACGTGGCGTCGTGCCACGAGGCGCAGGGCGGTCACCGGACTGATCACAGGGTCGATTGTCGCGGCTGAAACCGACTCCGGACAAATGGCCGTCTTGATGGGTGAGACACATGTCCACGATCTGATATAGCCGTGATGTGCCGTCCAGGCACTGTCGGCGCCAGGGTCTAGGCTCCTGCCATGGTCGCCAGCAGCCCTGAGTCCCCGTCCCTCGACGCCTCCGGCACGCCGGACACCGTCCTCGCCGCCGGCTCGGAACCGGTCGCGAAGGCCACCAGCACGGCGTACGCGTCGGCGCTCGAGGTGATCGCCTCGATCGAGCCGCGGATCGCGGAGGCGACCCGCGCGGAGCTCGCCGACCAGCGCGCCTCGCTCAAGCTGATCGCCAGCGAGAACTACGCCTCGCCGGCCGTGCTGCTCACCATGGGCACCTGGTTCTCCGACAAGTACGCCGAAGGCACCGTCGGCCACCGCTTCTACGCCGGCTGCCAGAACGTCGACACGGTCGAGTCGATCGCCGCCGAGCACGCCAAGGAGCTCTTCGGCGCGCAGTACGCCTACGTCCAGCCGCACTCGGGCATCGACGCCAACCTCGTCGCCTTCTGGTCGATCCTGGCCCACCGGGTGGAGTCGCCGGCGCTGGAGAAGCTCCAGGTCAAGAACGTCAACGACCTCTCCGAGACCGACTGGGAGGCGCTGCGTCACGAGCTCGGCAACCAGCGCATGCTCGGGATGAGCCTCGACGCCGGCGGACACCTCACCCACGGCTTCCGCCCCAACATCAGCGGCAAGATGTTCCACCAGCGCTCCTACGGCACCGACCCGGAGACGGGTCTGCTCGACTACGACCGGGTGCGCGCCGCGGCCCAGGAGTTCAAGCCGCTGATCCTCGTCGCCGGCTACTCCGCCTACCCGCGCCGGGTGAACTTCGCGACGATGCGCGAGATCGCCGACGAGGTCGGCGCCACCCTCATGGTCGACATGGCCCACTTCGCCGGGCTGGTCGCCGGCAAGGTGTTCACCGGCGACGAGGACCCGGTCCCGCACGCCCACGTCGTCACCTCCACCACGCACAAGTCGCTGCGCGGTCCGCGCGGCGGCATCGTGCTCGCCACCGAGGAGTTCGCCCCGTCGGTCGACCGCGGCTGCCCGATGGTGCTCGGCGGCCCGCTGTCCCACGTCATGGCGGCCAAGGCGGTCGCCTTCGCCGAGGCCAGGCAGCAGGGCTTCCGCGACTACGCCCAGAAGGTGGCCGACAACGCCCAGTCGCTGGCCGAGGGCTTCTCCTCGCGCGGCGCGAAGCTCGTCACCGGCGGCACCGACAACCACATCGTGCTGCTCGACGTGACCTCCTTCGGGCTCACCGGGCGGCAGGCCGAGTCGGCGCTGCTCGACGCCGGCGTGGTCACCAACCGCAACTCGGTGCCCGCCGACCCGAACGGCGCCTGGTACACCTCCGGCATCCGCTTCGGCACCCCGGCGCTGACCACCCGCGGCTTCGGTCACGACGAGTTCGACACGGTCGCTGAGCTGGTCGTCGACGTGCTGTCGAACACCACGCCGACCACGACGTCGGCCGGCGCCGGCTCGAAGGCGAAGTACACCCTCGCCGACGGCGTCGTCGAGCGCACGCACGCCGTCTCGGCCGAGATGCTCGACAAGCACCCGCTCTACCCGGGCCTCGACCTGGCGTAGTACGTCGGTCGAGAGGTCGCGCAGCGAGCGGCCCACCCGGTGGTCGAGCAGCGAGCGTCAGCGAGCGATGTCGAGACCTGGTGAGGGTCCGCGGCGAAATGGGGTCGCGCCCGCACACTGTCGCGTGTGAGGCTGCGACGTCGACGACAGAGGGGGCGTGCATGAGGGGATTCGACCCGAGGACGAGCTTCGGGCCTGATGTGGCGGCGTCGTACGACGACGAGCCACGCGGTGACGAGGAGGCGGCGTCGAGCGTTCCTGGCCGACCTCGTGGGCAGGTCCGCCGGCGGGCGGGCTCTCGAGCTGGCGGTCGGGACGGGCCGCATCGCGGTACCCCTGACCGAGCTGGGGGTGGAGGTCGACGGGATCGAGCTGTCGGCGGCCATGGTGGAGGTGCTGGAGGCCAAGGGGTGCGACCTCGACGTGTGGGTCGGCGACATGGCTGCGGTGGAGACCGGGCGGACCTACGAGCTCGTCTACCTCGTCTTCAACACGATCTTCAACCTGGTGACCCAGGACGAGCAGGTCGCCTGTTCGAGAACGCCGCCGCGCCACCTCGACGAGGACGGTGTCTTCGTGGTGGAGGCGGCGGTGCCGAGCGCCTGGCTGCCGAGCGCCTCCTACGTCCGGCCCGAGCGGGTGGAGGCCGACGCCGTGACGTTCGACGTCTGCAGCTACGACCCCGTAACGCAGGTGCTCGACGAGAACCACGTGCGCATCGACGCGACCGGGACCCACTTCGGCCCGATCTCGTGCCGGCTGGCCTGGCCCACCGAGCTCGACCTCATGGCGCGGCTGGCCGGGCTGCGGCTCGTCGAGCGCTGGGGCGGTTGGCAGCGTCAGCCGTACACCGGGCGGGACCAGCACGTGTCGGTCTACGCCCGTGCCCAGGGTGGTGTGAGCCGGTGACGGGCGGGGCCGACCGGGCCGGCTACCTGGCGGCGTACGACGCGCAGCTGCGCACCGACGCCGAGACGCCCAGCGCCGTCTCGGTGACGCGGCTCGGGCCGCTGCGGCTGGTGACGTTCCGCGGCGGGCGCGGCTTCGTGACCTACCGCGATCTCGGCGGGGCGGACGAGCCGCGAGGTGCGCGAGCTCGTCGCCGACGGCCATGGCCCACTTCCGCGCCGACCCGGAGATCACCCAGGTCGAGTGGAAGACCCGGGGCCACGACCACGCCCCGGGGCTGCACGAGGCGCTGCTCGAGCACGGGTTCGTCCCGGGGACCCGGAGTCGATCATGATCGGCGAGGCGCGCCGGCTCGGCGGTCGACGTCCCGCTGCCCGACGGCGTCACCCTGCGCCGGGTGACCGACGGAGGCCGACGTGCGGGCGATGTGCGCGATGGCCGGACGAGGTGTTCGGCGCCCCGGTGTCCGACCGAGCGGCGGACGCGGTGCTGCGCCGGCTGGCGCTTGACGACGGCATGGAGCTGTGGGTCGCCGAGGCCGAGGGACGGATCGTCAGCGCGGGCCGGCTGGAGCCGGTGGCGGGCACCGACTTCGCCGGGATCTGGGGCGGCGCGACGCGGCCGGAGTGGCGCGGGCGCGGCATCTACCGGGCCCTGACCGCGGCCCGGGCGCGCTCGGCGCTGCGCGCTGGGCAAGACCCTGGTCCACAGCGACTCGACCGAGTTCTCGCGCCCGATCCTGGAGCGGTCCGGCCTCGTCAAGGTCTCCACGACGACGCCGTACGAGTGGCGCTGCTGAGCGGCGAGCTGCTGAGGGCGACGGCCAAGCGTCAGGCGCGTTCCTCGGCCACGGAGTTGCCCCCGTCGACGACCAGGCACTGGCCGGTGACGTAGGAGGCGCCGGGGGAGCAGAGGAACGCGATGGCGGCGGCCACCTCGTCGGGGCGGGCGCTGCGGCCCAGCGGGGTGCCGGGCAGCCTGGCGCGCCTCGTCGGCGGTCTGGCTGCCGGTCGCGATCCAGCCCGGGGCGACGGTGTTGGCGGTGACGCCGTCACCGGCGTAGTCGACGGCCAGGGACCGGGTGAGACCGAGCATGCCGGCCTTCGCCGCGGCGTACGCCGCCTCGCCCCGCATCGACATCACCGGGCCGGTCACCGACGAGACCATGACGACACGGCCCCAGCCGGCGGCCTGCATGCCGGGCAGCACCGCCCGGGTCGTGAGGAAGGCGGTGTCGAGGTTGCGGGCGACCGCCGTCCGCCACTGCGCGTAGGTCAGGCCCGTGACCGTGCCGGACTCGGCGCCTCCGGAGGACGCGGTGTCGAGAGCAGGGGTCGAGACGCTGGTCATGCCTGCGTTGTTGACCAGGACCGTGGGTGGTCCGAGGGTGCGCGTCGCCTCGGCCACGGCGTCTCGGACCTGGTCCTCGTCGGTGAGGTCGGCGACCAGACCGACGGCGGTCACGCCGGCCTCGGCCAGCTCAGCGGCTCGCTCGTGGGCCCGGTCGGTGGTCGCCGCGACGGCCACGGCGGCGCCGAGGTCCCCAGCAGGCGGGCGGTGGCCATCCCGATGCCGCCGGGCGAGCCGGCGCCGGTCACGAGGGCCACCCGGCCGCGCAGGTCGAAGGCGCTTGGAGATTCGTGTCGTAGTCACAACATGTCCAGCAGCCACGAAGGGCTCATCGCGCTCGCGCCGAGGTTCTCCACGGCTCCGCGCAGCACCCTGTCGGCGGTGATGACGGTGAGGCGCTCGCCGCGGGCCACGCCCTCGTTGACGACGCCGACGATCGCGCTGTCACCGTCGCGGCGGGCGTGGACGGTCGTGACGTGGAGGTCGCGGCCGGCCTTCACCCCGCCCTTGGCCTTGCCCTCGAGGACCAGCACGATCTCGTCGTACGCCGTGTCGGCGACGAGCAGCCGCTCGTGCAGGCGGCGAGCGGCGCCTGCCCGGTCCTTCCACCAGCCGTCGGGGGTCGCGCCGACGACGTTGGCGCCGTCGACGACGAGCACGCGCGTCACGTGTCGACCTTGGCGCCGAGGTGCTCGGCCAGCAGGATCGCGCCGGCCAGGTCGAGCCGGGTCTCGCGCAGCTCGGCGGCGCCGAGGTCACAGCGGTCGAGCGTGGCGCCGTCGCAGGTCGGTGCGGGTCAGCCGGGCGCCGCGCAGCGGGCGCCGGTGAGGTCGCAGCCGCTCAGGTCGGCGTCGGTCAGGTCGGCCTCGGTGAGGTCGCTCTCGGCCAGGTTCAGCCCGGTCAGGCTCGACCTTCGTCAGGCGGGCGCCCGCAGGCCGACGGCGCGCCACAGACCCCCGCGGACGGTGAGCGGTCGCAGCGTGCAGTCGACGAAGGTGCTGCCGGTCAGCTTGCAGCCCTCGAGCTCGGCGTCGAACAGGCTGGTGCGGACGAACTCGCAGCCCACGAACGCCGTCGCGGTGTGGTGGGAGGCGTTGAGCTTGGAGTGCTCGAAGCGGCAGCCGGTGAACGTCGCGCCGTTCGAGGTCGCCTCGGTCAGGTCGACGTCGGTGAAGGTGCAGTCGCGTGAAGACCCGGTCGGCCAGGTCCTCGGCGTACCAGTCCTCGTCGCGGAACCGCATCCCGACGACGTCGCGTCGTCACTCCGGTCCCGGCCACCCGCGAATCCTGCCACGCCATGCGGAGGCGCCGGAAATCGTTCAATTGAACGGTCATCCGGCCGACACGCCGAGTTAGGGGCGGAGTGAGACGATTGTGCCGGAAGTCGACGTCGCCGGCGATGCGGTAGGGACGGGTCGCCACAAGGGCGCCGACCGCACGTCGCAGCCGGCTCACCTCGGCGCGGACCGTCACCTGGTGGGCCTCGTCGCCGAACAGCTCACGGCTCAGGTCGGCGGCGCTCAGACCGGCCCGACCGGCGGCGTGCAGGTGCCGCAGGATCGCGGCGTGCCGCGGAGAGAGCGGCGTACGCCAGCTGCCGTCGCTGGAGCTGACCTCGAGCACGGCCTCGTCGGCGCTGGTGTCGAGGGTCGCCGTCACGGCGCGTCGCCCGGGGAGGGGCGCACCAACCAGCCCTCGGAGAGCCGCTCGGGCAGGCAGAGCCCGAGCCCGGGCACGGCGAGCGCCCGGCGCTCGTCCGGAACGGCGATCCGGTCCCGGGCCGCCACCCCGGTGTGGTGGGCCACCCAGCCGTGGTCGTCGACGAGCAGCAGCGGGCCGGACGTGGTGGCCAGCACGTGCTCGGCCGAGCGGCGCAGCCGCTCCAGCCGCTCCTGGTGGTGGCGCCACAGCTGCGCCTCGGCCAGCTTCGCCGCGGTCTCGACCAGCGCGATGATCGCCGGGTGCAGCGTCAGCGCCGGCCCGCTGACGTCGACGACGCCGAGCAGCTCGCCGGTGCGGGGGTCATGCAGCGGAGCGGCCGTGCAGTACCACGGGATCTGCCCCTCCTCGAAGTGCTCGGCCGAGAACAGCTGCACGGGCGCGGCCTCGGCCAGCGCGGTCCCGATCGCGTTGGTGCCGACGTGCTCCTCGGTCCAGATCGCGCCCTCGCTGAAGCCGAGCGAGTCGGCCTGCTGGAGCACGCGCGCCGACCCCTCGCGCCACAGGATGACGCCCTCGGGGTCGGTGACCACGGTGATGAAGCGCGACGCGTCGGCCACGCTGCCCAGCACGGCGCGTACGTCGTCGATCACCAGGGAGAGCGCCGAGCTCACGCCGTCGCCGCTCGATCTCGGAGCGGACGAGCGGGTCGCGGGCGTTGGCCCGGTTGGGGTCCAGGCCCGAGCCGCATCACGCGCGTCCACGACCGCGCCACCAGGGGGCGGGGCGCCAGCGGAGGGCTGGCGCCGCCGAGGACGGCGTCGTGCACCCGCCGCAGGGCGCGGGCGTGCACCCCCAGGTCGGTGCCGGGCTGCACCGCGCCGTACGCCGGGGTCCTCACGGGCCCACCCTAGGCCGCGGGTGTGACCGGCACCACAGCGGCCGGTCCGGCCGGCGGCTGCAACGTCGTGCAACCCTTCCGCTTCCGTCGTACGCCGCGGTCTGCTGGGGGCGGCGTGACCGACGCCACACGCCCCACCGACCGCACGCCGGGCTCGCCCGAGCCGGCTGTCGGCCACCCCGCTGCAAGGAGTGTCCTCGATGACCGACACCATGGAACGACCCGCGGAGACCGCCGACCCGTCCTCGGCCGCGGGCCCGCGCCGACGCCTGGCTGGCGTCGTTCGAGAGCGCGCTGGCGGCCCGGGACGTCGAGCGCGCCGCCGGGCATGTTCGCCACCGAGAGCTTCTGGCGCGACCTGGTGTCCTTCACCTGGAACCTCACGACCGTGGAGAACCCCGCCGGGGTCGCCGACCTGCTGGGCGCCACGCTCGAGCAGACCGACCCGTCGGGCTTCGCGACCACCGAGCCGCCGACCGAGGACGACGGCGTGGTCACGGCGTGGTTCGCCTTCGAGACCGCGGTGGGCCGTGGCACCGGGCTGGTGCGGCTGGTCAGCGAGGACGGCGAGGACCGGGCGTTCACCTTCCTCACCACCCTCGACGAGCTGAAGGGGCACGAGGAGCCGAAGCGCGACCGTCGTCCCGATGGGCGCCGAGCACGGTGCCAACAAGCACCGGGCCACCTGGAAGGAGCAGCGCCAGGCCGAGGCCGAGAGCCTGGGGTCGACCACGCAGCCCTACGTGCTGGTCATCGGCGGCGGCCAGGGCGGGCATCGCCCTCGGCGCCCGGCTGCGCCAGCTCGGCGTACCGGCGCTGGTCATCGACAAGCACCCGCGACCCGGCGACCAGTGGCGCAACCGCTACAAGTCGCTGTGCCTGCACGACCCGGTCTGGTACGACCACCTGCCCTACATCAAGTTCCCCGAGAACTGGCCGGTCTTCGCGCCCAAGGACAAGATCGGCGACTGGCTGGAGTCCTACGTCAAGGTGATGGAGGTGCCCTACTGGTCGAACACCGAGGCGAAGTCGGCGCACCTGGTCGGAGGAGGCCGGCGAGTGGACCGTCGAGGTCGAGCGTGAGGGCAAGCCGCTGACGCTGAAGCCGACGCAGCTGGTCTTCGCCACCGGGATGTCGGGCAAGGCCGCGGATGCCCGAGGTGCCAGGCATGGACGTGTTCAAGGGCGACGTCCACCACTCCTCGCGCCACCCCGGGCCCGACGCGTACGCCGGCAAGAAGGCGGTCGTGATCGGCAGCAACAACTCGGCCTTCGACATCTGCGGGGCGCTGTGGGAGCACGACGCCGACGTGACCATGGTGCAGCGCTCCTCGACGCACATCGTCAAGAGCGACAGCCTGATGGAGATCGGGCTCGGGGCGCTGTACTCCGAGGAGGCGCTGGCGGCCGGGGTCACGACCGAGAAGGCGGACATGATCTTCGCGTCGCTGCCCTACCGGATCCTGCACACCTTCCAGATCCCGCTCTACGACCAGATGAAGGAGCGGGACAAGGACTTCTACGACCGGCTCGAGAAGGCGGGCTTCTGGCTGGACTTCGGCGCCGACGAGTCGGGGCTGTTCATGAAGTACCTCCGCCGCGGCTCGGGCTACTACATCGACGTGGGTGCCGCCGAGCTGGTGGCCGACGGCGAGGTGAAGCTGGTGCACGGGCAGGTCACCCACCTCACCGAGGACGCCGTCGTGCTCGACGACGGCACCGAGCTGCCGGCCGACGTGGTCGTGTTCGCCACCGGCTACAACTCGATGAACGGCTGGGTGGCCGACCTGATCGACGCCGAGACCGCCGACCGGCTCGGCAAGTGCTGGGGCCTCGGCTCCGACACCACCAAGGACCCCGGTCCGTGGGAGGGCGAGCAGCGCAACATGTGGAAGCCGACCCAGGTGCCGAACCTGTGGATGCACGGCGGCAACCTCCACCAGTCGCGGCACTACTCGCAGTTCCTCGCGCTCCAGCTGAAGGCGCGCTTCGAGGGGCTCGAGACGCCGGTCTACGGGCTCGCGGAGGTGCACCACACCGAGTAGGTGTAGTTGTGTTCGTTCAATTGATCGGTCGAAACAGGGGGCGCGCCGACGCGCCTTGGCGAGTGACCGGTCAATTGACCGATCAGTGACGAGTGCGCGGTTGGTCGTCAGCGTTCGAAGTGGACACGCCAGGCCGAGGTCGGGGGTCGCAAGCTCGGCCAGCCCAGAAAGCGCAGGGCGTCGTACACGCGCCTGACGGTCTGGTCCGGGTGCCGGTACAGGCCGGTGCGGGTCACCTTGATGGGGCGGAGTCTCAGTTCGGCGTACCGGTCCTCGCGTACGGCGTCCTTCGCGCGGCGATCGCTCTCGTCGTGGTCCCTGCCGTCGTACTCGATCGCAATGCCGGTCGCCGCCCGCCGGTCGCTGACCTTGGCGGCGAGCTGCTCCTCGAGGCGCAGCACCATGTCGATCTGCATCAAGGGGTTGCCTTCCTCGTCGCGGTCCTCGACACCGGTCTCCGGCTCGGGAAGACCGGCGAGGACCAGCAGCATCCGCGTCCGGGTCTCGGACGGGGAGTCGACTCGGGGGCGGACGAAGCGAGCAGCCTCGACTGCTCGTGCGGCGTACCTGGCGGGGGAGTCGGCGCAGAACCGCACCAGCTCGTCGGGGGTCGTATGGGACTGGCGCACGAGCCAGTCGCCGAGGACGACGAGCTCGACGAGCGGGAGTCGGCCCGCCATGTCGATGAAGGTCCTCTCGACGACGGTCGCGGGAAGTCCACCCAGGTCGCCGACGTCGCAAAGTCGCAGCGTCATCGCGTGAGGTCTGATGCCTCGACGTTGTCGACGGTCCTTGTCCGACGCCACGGTGACGTGGTCCCAGGGCGTCAGGTCCACAGGAGCTCCGAGAAGGCGCAGGACCGTGTCGTGACTCAGGACAGCTCCGGGCGGGTGCACCATCAGTGCGGCCTGCGCCTTCGTTCGCGGGGACACGCGCACACGGGCGTCGACGTACACGCCCTCGAGGACTCGGGTGAACGCCGTACGCACCTCGTGGTGGGTCAGGCCGGCGTCGATGGCCTGGGCGACGACGAAGGGCATCCGCGGATCGAACATCGCCACAGCGTGCGGCAGTCGCGAGGGCGGTGGGCGTCCTCGGGCTCTGCCTGTGGACAGCCGGCCAGTCCGGGCGCCTGAACGTTCAATTGACCGGTCACTGGGCCCGGCTGTCGGCGTGTCGACGGAACCGACCGGTCAATTGCGCGATGTCAGACCACCGGGGTGGTGCGGGCGACGATGGCGCGCAGGTCGGCGGGGGAGGACGTCAAGGTCCCGAGCGTGCCGCCGTACTCGCCGCCCAGCCGCGACCCGCAGAAGGCGTCGGCGATCTCGGGCGGGGCGAAGCGCACGAGCAGCGACCCCTGCAGGCAGGCCGCCATCTGACCGGCCAGCCGGCGGGCCTGGCCCTCGACCGCCCCGGTGTCGGCCAGCGTCTCCAACGTCGACCGGATGGCCCGGTCGAGCCGCGCGTCCGCACCCTGCGCCAGCCCGACCTCCTCGATCCAGGCCGTCACCGTCTCCGGCTCGCGCGACAGCGCCCGCAGCACGTCGAGCGCGTTGACGTTGCCCGAGCCCTCCCAGACCGAGTTCAGCGGCGACTCGCGGTAGATCAGCGGCATCACCGACTCCTCGACGTAGCCGTTGCCGCCCAGGCACTCCAGCGCCTCCGCCGTCATCATCGGCGTCCGCTTGCAGACCCAGAACTTCGCCAGCGGCAGCGCGATCCGCCGCAGCGCCGCCTCGTGCGGGTCGCGAGAGCCCGTCGACCGCCGCGGCCAGCCGCACCGCCAGCGCGGTCGCCGCCTCCGACTCCACGGCCAGGTCGGCGATCACGTTCTGCATCAGCGGCTTGTCGGCCAGCACCGAGCCGAACGCCGAGCGGTGCGCCACGTGCCACGACGCCTCGGCGAGCGCGCGCCGCATCAGCGACGCCGACCCGAGCACGCAGTCGAGCCGCGTCGCGGCCACCATCTCGATGATGGTCCGCACCCCGCGTCCCTCGTCGCCGAGCCGCTGCGCCCAGGTGCCGTCGAACTCGAGCTCCGACGACGCGTTGGAGCGGTTGCCCAGCTTGTCCTTGAGGCGTACGACGTCCAGCCGGTTGCGCGAGCCGTCCGGGCGCACCCGCGGCACCAGGAAGCAGGTCACCCCGCCGGGCGCCTGCGCGAGCACGAGGAACACGTCGTTCATCGGCGCGGAGGTGAACCACTTGTGCCCGAAGAGCTCGTACTCGCCGTCCACCGACGTCGCCACCGCCGACGTCACGTTGGCGCGCACGTCGGAGCCGCCCTGCTTCTCGGTCATGCCCATGCCGGCCAGCGCGCCGGCCTTGTCGGCCACCGGGCGCACCCCGAAGTCGTACGTCGTCGACGCCAGCTTCGGCGTCCACTCCTTGGCCAGCGCGTCGTCGACCCGCAGGGCCGGGACCGCGGCGTACGTCATGGAGATCGGGCAGCCGTGCCCGGGCTCGGTGTGCGACCAGGCCATGAAGCCGGCCGCGCGGCGGACGTGGGCGTGCGGGTCGTCGGAGGTCCACGGGGTCGCCCCGAGGCCGAATCCGACGCCGCGCTCCATCAGCCAGTGCCACGACGGGTGGAAGCGGACCTCGTCGACCCGGTTGCCGAACCGGTCGAACGGCACCAGCTCGGGGTGGTGGCGGTTGGCCAGCATCCCGTGCTCGCGGCCCTCCTCGCTGCCGGCCAGCAGCCCCAGGGGGGAGAGGTCCGCGACGACCGGTCCGGAGGCGTGCCGGGTGACCGCCTCGACCAGGGCGGTGTCGGAGGTCACCACGTCGTGGCCGACCAGCGGCGGAGCCTGGTTCGTCGCTACCCGGTTGTCAGCTCGCATGGCTTTACCGTAGTCGCAT
>CAVXMH010000026.1:0-185585 GCA_963762755.1 uncultured Actinomycetota bacterium
GAAGACCGGTGAGACCCGAGGCAAGGCAGGGAATCTAGGGCCCGACAAAACCGTTTACACATCAAGGTCGGTGGAGGGGGCAATCGCTGCAAGCGACGACCCCCGGTACTTCAAGCGTGGTACTTGTTGACTCTGACTGACCACAGCCCTGTTGCGATCCCTGTCGCCGTCCCCAACACGAAGCCCAGGAAGCAGAACGAAGCGACGGCCTCGCCGATGTAGGCAGCCACCGTTCCCGGTGCTGTCGAGCACGACGCGATCGTCCAGGGGTCGACGTCGAATGCGCCGCCTGCGAATGAGGTCGCGACGAACGACGCGGCGACCAGCACCAGACCCGCAGCGGTCAAGAGCACCATCGGGTGCGCGGTGACGCCGTCGTGGACGGTCAGGGCAGCCGTGCAGACGGCCACAGCGAGGGACCAAGCAAGGGTCGCGAAGAAGACGCCCCAGAAGCTGGTGGACTCTCCCACCTCCCGGGAGACGAGCGAGGAGAGCGCACCACCACCGAAAGCCACGCCAGAATTGCCAGGCCCTGCTCCGTCAGAACGCCGATCGTTCGACCTGCGGTCTTGTGCTGCTGTCTGACGTCCTGCGGATTGAGAGGGCGACGACCGCTCTCGACTGCGTCGTCCACGTGCCCCCCATGTCGCCATCTGCTAAGTGCGGCCTACCGGCGCGACACTGGCGGGGTCAGCTAGCGGGCTCATCACCGCCGCCACAGCCAGCAGCAGCGCGACTTTGCGGACGCGCTCGGGCTCCATCATGGCTAGCCTCACCCTCCGCACAGTTACCGGCTTCCGTCTTGAGGCGCGACCCTTTGGGACGCTAACGACCACGTCCGCCGGTACCTTCGGGCTCGAGTGGGCACAGGCGGTCGCAGACGCCTTTGACGCGACGCTCTACGCGGTCGTGGCTGTGTCTGACAGAGATCGCCCGACCTCCGAAGACGACTCCGCTCAACCGAAGATACGCGCCAAAAGCCTGTGCTGCCGCGACTTCGCCAGCGCCAACAGCCGGCGGTGACCACGACTCCTCGGAGTCGTCAACGAGACCTTTCCAATCGATTCAGCCACCATGGGGAGACCCAACACCTGCCCCACAGCCTCGCGTGGGACGGCTTCGGGAGCGCGCAACTCATTCGTCAGCAGTCGCCCCAGCAGGTTCTCGACCACATAGAGCTGCATGTCGGCGTAGAAGGTCGACGGCAGGTCGAGGCGGGCTGCCGTCGTGAGCTTCGCGTCGTAGGCTCGCTGCAGATAGTCCCCGAGCTGGGGGATATGCCGCGACATCGTCAGGCCCGCGGGGTTCTCCCGGTAGAAGTACAATGCCTCGTTCGACACGGCCGCCCTCGCGGCTGAGCCGAACGCCGCGAGGTTGAACGGCATGTCCTCGCCGGTCCTGAGCGCCGGGTCGAAGTCGGTCTCGGTGGCCACAAGATGGCTGCGCCTGTAGAGGTTGCGCCAGGCGAACCAGAGCATGCGGTTCGAGTGGGCTCGGGCGAGAGTGTCGATGTCATTCGGGCGCGCGACCGGGAAGGGCACCGTGGCGCGGGCGATGCCGTCATTATCGGTGCGCTGATACCCGCACGAGACCACGTCCGCATTCTCGTCGACGCCGAGCTTCAACAGCTTCTCGAACATGTAGGGTGACCCAGTCATCGGCGTCGACGAACCCGACGTAGTCACCTCCGGCCTCAGCCATGCCCGCTGCTCGGGCGCCGGCCAGGCCCACGTTCTGGGACAGGTCGATGATTCGGAAGCGGGACCGCTTGGCGAAGGGCGAGACCAGCGTCGCGGTGGTGTCGGTCGGGGCGTCGACCACAACCAGGATCTCGAGGTCGTCCAGGGTCTGGGCGTCGAGGCTTTCCAAGCACTGACTGACGTACCGCTCGACGTTGTACGCAGGCACGACGACTGAAACCGATCCCCCGAGACTCATCGCAGCACGGTACCTGCGGTGCGCCCCTTGGGTATACAGGTCACGGAAGGTGCGCGAGGAAGTCCGGGCCCGCGTCCACGGCGCCACGCATGTCAGCTAGAGGGTCGAGATCCCAAACCCCACCAGGCCGTGTCCGGCAGTCGCCGGAGCACAGGTTCGGAGATCGCGCGCAGATCTGCTTTGCAGGCACCCCAACGTTGAATGTGAACGGCTCGACGTCATGCGTGACTACCGCGCACGCCCCGATCACTGCACCATGCCCGACGGTTACGCCCTGCCTGATCACGGCGCTGGCCCCGATGCAGACCTCGGACCCGATGATCGGGGGCGGGAAACTCGTCGCGGTAGGTGCCGACCCCGAGGAGTCCATCTCGGCGGTACAGGTTGGGCGACATCGATATGTGCTCCATTGGAAGCCGGTGGCCACCGATCTGCAAAAGCAGGGTTATCGAGCTGAACCGCCCGATGGAGCCCGAGAACATGACAATGCCGAATTGACCGAGGTGTGTACTTACCGACCCGCACCTTCTCGCTGATGACGACGTGATAACCGATCGACACGCCCTTCCCCAGGCGCGCTCAGAGAGCGATATCCTGGCTATTCAACTGGGTGCCAGGGAAGGCGATTTAGCCGCCGACGATGTCTGAGGCGGTACAGCGCCACCTTGGTGCAAGTCATGGCCAGACACCCAACGCGGGCGCCCGGCGGCTGCTGACGGCGCTTTCTAAACCTGCCGCGCCAGGTAGCTATTAGCAATCGTGAGCGAGGCGACCTCTTCGCGCTCGAAGTCACCGCCACCGGCGACATCCCACAGCCAGTCGCTGATTTGCCGAGGAACAAGGCAACACCGGATCGGTACTGACGCGTTTCCTTCGCAGACCGCGACCGCGTTTTGACCATCAACCTTGGCCCGGGAACTCGGGAAATCTGTGACGCCGAGGAGCACCGAGTCGGCCGGCGCACCGGTCCTCGCTGAGCGTCTTCAGGACCGGCTGAGCTTGCCCCACAGGTGCGGGGTCAGCGGCTGGCCGGCGGCGGCCATGTCGTAGGCGAACCACAGCTCGCCCTCGACGAGGCCGTAGAGCCGGTGGCCGGCGGTGACCTCCTTGGCCGTCTCGGTGCGGATCACGGCGTCGGTGGTCAGGTCGAGCTTCGCGCCGTCGACCTTGCCGTGCCACAGCTCGAGGAAGCCGGTGTTGTGGGTCAGCAGCAGCTCCACCGAGCCGTCCTCCTGGCAGCGCAGGAAGCCGGTCTCCTGGGCGGCGTCACGCACCTTGTTCCCGGCGTCGTCGACCACCGTGGCCTTGGCCATGTAGTGGATGAACGGGCGGCCGTCCTGCTGGAAGATCGCCTCCTGGTGGAACTTGAAGGCGTCGATCGTCGGGTAGTCGCCGTCGCCGCCGCCCTCCCAGCGGCCCAGCAACCAGGCGAACTTGTGCAGGTTGGGGTGGAGGTTCGGGGGGATCTCGAAAGGCATGGGTCAGTCGTCCTCGGTGCGTGGGGGGTGGGGGGCCGTGGGCTCGGTCTTCTCGCGGCGGGCGCGCGGCACCGCGGCGGTCTCCTTGCGCATCGTGCGCGTGAGCAGGAGCACGACCGTCAGGGCGAGCACCACCAGCACCACGACCATGAGCGCGACCAGGAAGGCGGGCATCGGTGCATGCTACCGAGCCCGGAGCTCCGGGAGGGTCGCGGCAGCCGCGCGACGGGCGGCCTCGGCCTGCGCCTGCTGGCCGGCCTCGTTGGCCGCGATCCCGTCGACCGTCAGCTCCGGCTTCCAGGCTCCCGTGGGGGTGGCCACCGGCGTGGTGAGGTCCCACTCGACGAGGTCGTTGTCCTCCACGAAGGTGCGCACCGCCTTGTTGACCGCCGCGACGTTGGCGGTCTGGGTGGAGATCGGCGGCGTCGGCACCCACACCACGGCCGGTCCGCCCGTGCCCCCGAGGTCGTCGGCGGTCTGCAGCAGCGACTGCACGGACGCTGCGACCGTGTCGGCCGGCGTACCGGACAACAGGTCCACCGTGCCCGCGGTCACCACGAGCACGTCGGCGTTCGCGGCCTGGGCCGCGCGCGGCTCGAGAGCGGCCGCGGTGGCCCCCGCCAAGGAAGCCGTGACGCCGGGGACGAGCCCGTCGACCGTGCGCCGGCCGATCGAGCGCTGGAACCACGAGCCCTCGTCGATGGCCAGGCCGTCGCTGAGCAGCGCGACCCGCAGCGGCGGGCCGGTCGGGGTGGCCGACGGGCTCGGCTCCTCGGAGGCCTCCGGCTCGTCCGTGCTGTCGGCGGCACCCTCGTCTGCAGCAGTGCCACCGGCGCCGTCCTCGGTGGTGCTGCTCGTCGTGGCGCTGGCCGGCTCCGGCGGCGTCCCGGGCCACCGGCTCAGCTCGAATGCGATCCAGCCGAACACCAGCACTGCCAGCACGAGGACGGCGATGCCGGCCTTCGAGATCCGATCCCCCATCGATTCCATGGCACGACCCTAGGCGTCGGCTCGTCCGATCCCGAAACGCGCGGGGGCCGCCCCCACTAATGTGGGAGGAGGGCGACACCTGGCTCGGCCGGTGCCCGCGCGCGACACGGCGGTCGCGGCGTTGCTCGTCCGAACTCGGGAGACCTCATGGAAGCAGCAGCGCCTACGTCGCTCAACGTGGCCGACGTCATCACGTCCGGCTCCGTGACCAGCGTCTTCCAGCCCATCGTCGACCTCGAGTCCGGCGACACGGTCGCCTTCGAGGCTCTCGCCCGCGGCCCCGAGGGGCCGCTGCACTCCCCCGCCGCCCTGTTCGCCGCTGCCCGCAGCCAGGGTCTGCTTGCCGAGCTCGACGGCGCCTGCCGCAGCGCCGCCTTCCGTGGCGCCGTCGCCCACGGGCTCCTCGACCCCCTCCTGGTCTTCGTCAACGTCGAGCCCGAGGTGCTCGACACCGCTCCCGCCGGGGACCTGCTGGCCATCGCCGGCAGCGCTCCCGGTCGGCTGCAGGTCGTGGTCGAGATCACCGAACGGGCCCTGGCCTCCCGGCCGGCCGAGCTGCTGCGCACGGCCGAGCGGATCCGCGAGCTCGGGTGGGCGATCGCCCTCGACGACGTCGGCGCGGAGTCGGCGTCGTTGGCCTTCATGGCCCTGCTGCGCCCCGAGGTGGTCAAGCTCGACCTCAGGCTCGTCCAGGGCCGGCCATCCTCGGCGGGCGCCGAGATCATGAACGCCGTCAACGCCTACGCCGAGCGGTCCGGTGCCCTGGTGCTGGCCGAGGGCATCGAGACACCCGAGCACCTCACCCAGGCCCGGGCGCTGGGCGCCGTACTCGGTCAGGGGTGGTGGTTCGGCCACCCGACCGCCTCACCCGACCCCGCACCTCGGCGTACGGCGCCAGGGCTCGTGCTGCCGCGCGCCGCCGCCCCCTCCTCGCACAACCTGCCCGGCTCGCCGTTCGCCGCGCTGCCCCCCGGTACGCCGCTGCGCCGCTCGCCCAAACAGCTGCTCGTCGAGGTCAGCAAACAGCTCGAGCGGGAGGCGCGACGCATCGGCGAGACCTGCGTGGTGGCCTCGACGCTGCAGCACCGCGACCACTTCACCCTCGCCACCCAGCAGCGCTACCGCGACCTCGTCGAACGCACCGGCTTCGTCTGCGCCCTCGGCGAAGGTTTCGAGGCCGAGCCGCTGCCGGGGCTGCGCGGCGCCGAGCTGACCGGCGACGACCCGGTGCTCGGCGAGTGGGACGTGGTGGTGCTCAGCCCGCACTTCAGCGCCGCCCTGCTCGCCCGCGACCTCGGCGACATCGGCTCCGACCACGACCGGCTGTTCGAGTACGCGCTGACCTACGACCGCGACGTCGTCACCCGTGCCGCCCACGAGCTGTTGCTGCGGGTAGCGCCTCGCTCGACGCCGCGGGCCGCCTCCGTCGTCCCGGAGGCTTCCTCGGCCCTGCTCCCGACGGACGTCGCGGCCGCGGTCGACGCCGCCTCGGTGAGCGACGAGCTGCTGCGCCGGGCGCTGGCGGCCAGCACCAACGGGCTCACCATCGCTGACATGACCGCGCCGGACCAGCCGCTGATCTACGTCAACGAGTCCTTCGCCGCGCTGGCCGGCCTCCCGCTCGACACCCTGATCGGCCGCAACTGCCGCTTCCTCCAGGGCCCCGACACCGATCAGGTCGCGGTGACAAGAATCCGCGAGGCCCTCGCGGAGGGGCGTGTCGCGCACGAGACGCTGCTCAACGTGCGCGGCCCCGATCGGGTGCCGTGGTGGAACGAGGTGCACCTCTCGCCGGTGCGCGACGACGCCGGCCGCCTCGTGCAGTACATCGGTGTCCAGACCGACGTCACCGCCCGCGTCGAGGCCGAGCAGGCGCTTCAGCAGGAGAGCGACCGGGCGCGCGACTACCTGACCCGCCTGGAGGAGCTCGCCTACACCGACGCCCTCACCGGCATCGCCAACCGGCGCCACGTGGAGGCTGTCGTCGAGGCCGACCTGCTCCGCTCCCGACAGGGCGGCCGCGCCCTCGCGCTGCTCTTCATGGACCTCGACGGCTTCAAGAAAGTCAACGACGAGCTCGGCCACGCCGCCGGCGACGAGCTGCTCATCGAGGTCGCGCGGCGGCTGACCGAGCGGCTCCGCGTCACCGACACCCTCGCGCGCCTCGGCGGTGACGAGTTCCTCATCGCGCTCACCGACCTCGACCCCGACCGGGCGCTCGCCGAGGCCCGGGTCGCGGCCGCCCGGTTGGCAGCCGTGGTCGCCGAACCGTTCCGCATCCGGCGTACGACGGTGACCGTGACGGCCAGCATCGGCATCTGCACCTACCCGCACGACGCCGACGACTTCAGCGCGCTGCTGCACCAGGCCGACCTGCGGATGTACGCGCTGAAGCCGAACCGCGCCTGAGCGGTCTCAGACCGCCGCGAACCGGTCCACCAGCCAGGTCACGGCCGCCGGGGCAGGCTCCTCGCGCCGCAGTGCTGGTCCGGAGTCGTGGCGAGCTCGCGCCGCAGCAGCCGCGACACCGTGTGGGTCAGGTCGCGCGGCAGCTCCGGGAGCGAGTCGTCGCTGACCGTCAGCGTCACGACCGCCTCGGCCAGGGCGTCGACGGGGAGGTCGACCAGGCGTGACCAGCGGTGCAGGGTGCGCAACGCGGTGCTCGGGTTCATCGCGTAGCGGTGCATGAGGATCCCCCGCGCCTGATCGATCCGGGTCCGCCGCGCGCGGTCCTCGAGGAGGTGCTCCACCTGTCGTCGCAGCACGGCCACGTCCGTGAGCACCGTGTCAGCGACCGCGGAGAGCTCGGGGGCGTCGACGGGACCTGGGCGCGGCACCCGCTCCGGGGCCGAGCCTGACATCGGGAGCGACACGGCCCCTCCTTGGTCGGGAAACGTCGGGCTGCCCGGCTCGGGCGCGTTGCTGGGAGAAGCCCACACCGACAGCACGACGGGACCAGCCGTCACCGACCCGGAACGACGGTCAAACTCTCCAGAAAATCACAACAACCCCGCGCCTGTGATCGACTGGAAGCCGACCGCCGGGTCCGGGGCGGATGAACGATCCAAGTGTGCGCGGCGCCCGCGCGGGTGTCAACCCGCGCCGCCGTGGTGCGCACTCACGGCGAGGACGGACCGCGGCCCTCCTCCATCTCCTCCAGCATCTGCTGCGCCACGTCCACGAGCATGCGACCCGACGTGCGGGCCGCCGCGCGCAGGCGCTCGAAGCCCTCACCCAGGGAGATGCCCTCGGCCTGCGCGAGAGCGCCCTTGGCCTGCTCGATCACGATGCGGCTGTCCAAGGCGCCCTGGAGCTGCGCGGTCACCTCCTCGGCGCGCGCGATGGTGCGCTGCTGCAGGATGGCGACCGTCGCCACGTCGGCCAGGGCCTGCACGACGCGCACCTCGTCGTCGGTGAACAGGGTGTGCGAGTCCCCGAACAGGTTGAGGGCCCCGATGCGCTGTCCCCGCAGACGCATGGGGAACGCGTGCACCGACTGGAATCCCAGGCGTCGCGCGTGCGGCGCGAAGGTCGGCCAGAGACCCTCGGCCTCGCCCAGGTCGGCGTTGATCACGGGCCGGCCGGTGGCGATGCAGTCCAGGCACGGGCCTTCGGCGTGCTGCAGCTGGAAGAGCTCCATGACCTTGCCGGACTCGTTGTTGGCGGCCATGAAGCGAGCACGCCCGAGGTGGTCGGCGAGCATCAGCCCCACCGCGGAGGCACCGCTGACCGTCGCGGCGCGGATGGTGAGGTTGCTGAAGAAGTCGATGACGTCGAAGTCGTCGACGAGGGTGTCGGCCATCTCGACAAAGGCCTCCGAGAGTTCGCTGGTCGAGATCATCGCTCTACTTCCTCTTCAGTCGTGTGGCTCATGCGCCGGACCCGTCCGGCTCGAAGGTGATGCCGCTGGTGACGATCGCTTGGGCCAACGCGTCCAGTGTGAGCCCTTGGGCGTAGGCGTGGGCGCGCATCCGGGCGAGCGCCTCGGTCAAGGTGACCCCGAGCTGGACCATGACCATGCCCTGAGCCTGGTAGATGTGCGCCTGACCGTCGAGGGCCTGCCGGAAAGGTGCCAGCGCGTCGTCCGGCGCGGTCTGCGGCACCGAGCCGTCGACCAGCGTCTCGACCGCGATCTCGGCGAGCACCAGCGCGGACCGCATCGACGACCCGGACAGGTGACCCTCCTCGGCTCCGTAGAGGGTCAGGGCGCCGAGCAGCGAGGCCCCCACCCGCAGCGGGAATGCGTACGCCGCCGCGACGCCGGCCGCGGCGGCCGCCTGGCCGAATCCGGGCCACTGGGCCCCCCGGCCGGACCGCAGGTCGGGGACCAGCACGGGCACGAGCTGTGTGCAGGCGTCCACCGTCGGACCCTCGCCGGTGTCGAACTGCGTCTGCTCGAGGAGTCGCGCCGCGCCGTCGGAGGCCGCGGCGACCACGTGCGCGTCGCGACGGGGCGGCAGCGTGACGGCGGCGCCGATGAGGCGCAGGTCCTCGACGGCGACGCAGCAGACGCGCTCGAGGACCTCCTCGAGCCGCAGGGGCTGCGACCCGCCACCAGGCCCCAGGCGGGTGTGCACCCGGCGCCACAGCCGGTCCCAGTCCTGGTGATCACCGCCTCGGGGGCGATCCTGCATCGCGTCCCACCGCACTTCCGGACGCTTCGGCGCAGCCTGGCGACCCGTCGACGCCTGCCTCGGCGCTCGCCCACCCTAGCGCGCTGCTCGGCTCGGTGAGGGTGTCCGTCGGGACCCGGAGGGCGACGAGGGCGATGTCGTCGCGCGGCATCCCGCCCTGGAACTCGAGCACCTCTGCCAGGACGGTCTCGGTCAGCGACGACGAGTCGCCGGTGTGGGCCGCGAACGCCGCCACCAGCCGGTCGTCGTCGTACATCACGCGGCCCCGCCTGCCCTCGGTGACCCCGTCGGTGTAGAGCAGCACCTGGTCGCCGGGCACGAGCGCCAGCTCGGTCGACTCCCGCTCTATCCCGGGGAAGGCACCCACCAGCGTTCCCGGCGTGCCGATCGAGACCGGAGGCTCGCCACCCGACTTCAACAACGGCAGGGGGTGGCCGCCGGCCACCATCCGGACCGTCCAAGCGCCTTCGCGGCGACGCATCCGGAGCAGGACGACGGTGCAGAACCGGTGGGAGCCGTGGGACAGCAGGACCGTGTCGAGGTGGGCCAGGACCGTCGCCGGATCGGATGCGAGCACGCTCGAGGCCCGGATCGTGTACCGCACCAGGGCGGTGACGACCGCCGCCTCGACGCCCTTGCCGCAGACGTCGCCGAGCACCACGACCCAGTCGTCGTCGGCGACCTGGAAGACGTCGTACAGGTCGCCGCCGACCTCCTCCCCCGTGCCGGCCGGGCGGTAGACGGCCGCGACCTCGAGACCCGGCACGAGCGGCGGGCTCGGCGGGATGAGGGTCTGCTGCAACGTCTGGGCCAGCGCCCGGGCCCGGAGCTCGGACTGCTCGGCCCGGTCACGCTCGCGGCGCAGCTCGCGCTCGTACTCACGCCGCTCGGTGACGACGAAGACCGCCAGGTGCACCTGGGCGAGCCGCCCGAGCTGGTGTCGAGCACCGCGTTGACGAGCACCGGGAGGCGCACCCTCGACGCGGTCACGAGCTCGAGGGCCATCTCCTGGACCCTGCCCTCGACGCGGAGCAGGGGTGAGAAGTGGGTCTCGTGGTAGATCCGGCCCCCGGGGCTCAGGAGCTCGGAGAAGGTACGACGGCCGACCAGGTCGTCCCTGCCCCATCCCGTCCAGCCCAGGAAGGTCGTCGTTGACGGTGACGACCTCGCCGTCGAGCGTCGTCGTCAGCGAGCCCGCAGGCGGCGGCCTGGTAGAGCGCGTCTGTCGCGGCCTCACGCTGTTACGAAGTCCCGGATCGTGCGCGTCGTCTCCTCCGGCGCACTCAGGTTGGGGCAGTGACCGGTCGCGTCGAGCTGGACGAAGGCGCTGCTCGCGATGTGCTCGTGGACGTACCGACCGACCACCTCCGGCGCGATCGCGTCACGGCTGCACTGCATGACCAGGGTCGGCGTCGTGACCCGGGACAGGTCCGCGCGGTTGTCGCTGAGGAACGTCGCGCGGGCGAATCGTTTCGCGATCTCGGGGTCGGTGCGGCAGAAGCTCGACGTGAGCTCCTGCCCCAGCTCGGGGCGGTCGTCGTTGCCCATGATCACCGGGGCCATCGCCGTCGACCAGCCCAGGTAGTTGCTGTCCAGGGAGTCCAGCAGGTCCTCGATGTCCTCCCGCGTGAAGCCGCCGGAGTAGCCGGTGTCGTCGAGGTAGCGCGGCGACGGGCCGATCATCACGAGGCCGGTGAACCGTGCGGGGTCACGCAGCGTCGTCAGCATCGCGATCATCGCCGACACCGAGTGGCCGACGAGGACGACGTCCTGCAGGTCGAGCGCGACGCAGATCTGCAGCAGGTCGTCGGCGTAGCCGTCGAGCGTGGCGTACCTGTCCGGGTCGTAGGCCGACAGGTCGGAGCCCCCCGCACCCACGTGGTCGAGGAGGACGACGCGGAACTGGTCCTCGAAGGCCGGCGCCACGAAGCGCCACATGTTCTGGTCGCAGCCGAACCCGTGGACGAAGACCATGGGACGCCCGTCGGTGCGGCCTGAGACCGTGACGTTGTTGCGCTCGAGCACGTTCATGACAGAGGACCATACGCGTTTCGGTCCGGCGGCGGGGGAGCTCAGCCCTCTCCGAACGACCCCACCACCGCGGGTCCCGGCGGCACGTGGCTTTCCTGGTCTGCACGCGAGGGCGTCGACTCCTCCGCCGGAAGGTGCAGCCTGACGGTCGTTCCCCGGCCGGGCTCCGACTGGATGTCGAGCGTGCCCTGGTGCTGGTCGACGATGGCCTTGACCACGGCCAGCCCGATGCCCGTCCCTTGCACGGCCCGCTCGGTGGCGTCGGCGGCGCGGTAGAAGCGCTCGAAGATGTGGGGGATGTCCTGGGCGTCGATGCCGTGACCCGTGTCGGCGACCAGGACGGTCACCTTGTCCGCGGCAGCCTCCGCGCCCAGCCTGACGGACCCACCCACCGGGGTGAACTTGATGGCGTTGGTCACCAGGTTGAAGAGCGCTCGCTCGAGGTCCGTCGCCCTTCCCGGGACGTGCGGGAGCGGGACCGCGAGTGTCACCTCGACGTCGATGTCACGCGAGCGCGCCATCGGGAGCACAGCTCGTCGTACGTCCTCGACGAGCTTCGCCAGGTCCACGGGACGGAGGGGTTGGAGCGTGACCTCCGCATCGATCCGGGCCAGGGAGAGGAGGTTCTCGATCAGCAGCTCGAGTCTCGCCGCGTTTCGCGTCAGGATGCCGAGCACCTGCTGCTGCTGTGCCGTCAGCTCACCGACGTCGCCTTCTCTGAGCAGCTCGATGTACCCGACGAGGCTGCTCAACGGGGTCCGGAGCTCGTGCGAGACGGTCGAGACCAGCTCGTTCTTGACGCGATCGGCTCGCTCGAGCTGGAGCACGGCCGCTTCCTTCTGCTGGTAGGCGGCAGCCTGGAGGAGCGCGGTTCCCAGGTCTCTGGCCACTCCGGTGATGATCGTCAGCTGTCGCGGTGTCCACCGGGTCGACGGCGCCGTCGCGTGCATCACCAGCCAACCGATCAGTCTGTCCCCGACCCACAGGGGGGCACCCAGGTAGGCGGTGATCCCCAGGGTGTCGCTGACCACGTCCGCCTGCGGACCGGGCAGTCGCGGGTCGTCGAGGACGTCGTCGATGCGGAGGCACTGTTGGCGGCCGGCGGCCGCCAGGCAGAGCTCCTCCAGCACCTCCGGGAGCGTGACGGCCGGGTCCACGGGTGGGACTCCTGGCCGCGACCACTGCTCCACCACCGGCCCGATGCCGCCACCGTCAGCCATCCTGATCAGGCAGCGGTCGACATCGGCCGACGTCCCCACCGCCCTGACCGTCCTGCGCAGGATCCCCTCGGAGTCCAGGTCACGTCTCACGTCGCGCAGCAGGTCGTTGAGCAGCTCCTGCTCCTCGGCATGGCGCCGAAGCTCGGCCTCGGCCTCCTTCAGCTGCTGGACCGTGTCGTAGAGACGCGCGGTGGCCTCCTCGCCCACGCTCTCGGCCGTGAGTCGGGCGCGGCGCTCACGCTCCAGCCTCCTGCGCAGCAGCGCAGCCTCGGCGGCGAGGTCAACGGGTCGGGACACGCTCGTCACGCACGTCTTCGAAGGTGATGTCCAGATGGCACTCGTCGGCGCCGGTGTGGACGCACGTGCTGTGGACGATGCGCACGCTCTCATCGAAGTGCACGGCGGCCCCGGCGACCATGCCTTCGGCGAAACCGCACAGACGACGCTCGGAGCGATACACCAGCGTCAGCTGGTCGTCCCCGCTGCTGCGGAACCCGAAGAGCGGCGGCCGCGCCGCCGGGTGGAGCTTGCGCACCTCGGGGTGGATCACGTCATTGAGGGTGACCAGCAGGTCACGCGTGCGCGAGTGCGGGGTGAAGAACGCGGGATAGCGCTCCGCCAGCCCGAGGAGGGCGAACTCGCCGAACGACCTGGTCACGTCGAACTCGGTCCGGCCCGACGCGCTCGAGCACGCGGCGACGAGGGCCATGAGCTCGGCGTCCGGATAGTCCCCCAGGGCGCTGTAGCCGCCGTCGACCCCGGCGGCTTCGAGAAGGTCGTCCCACGCCTGTGGCCCACCCTCGCCTTCGATCATGTCCTCCAGCAAGTTGAAGATGGTGCCCTTCACGAGACCTCCCAGGTTCGTCGCGCCGCACCCCGACCGTCGATGCTATAGCGACCCGCGTGGGTGTGTCCGAGGTTCCCCGACCCTGCGGCCCGCGGGGGGTCAGCGGGTCCCGAGCAGGTCGCGCGCGTCCGCGGGAGTCATGGGCTCGCGCTGGGCCAGGCGCCCGAGCTCGACGGCGCGAGCGACGAGCTGCTCGTTGTGCTCGACCGTCACGCCCCTGGCCAGGGTCAGGACGTCCTCCATCCCGACGCGCAGGTGGCCGCCCTTCGACAGCGCCGCGAGCGCCACCGTCAACGTCGAGCGCCCGATGCCGGTGGCGGACCACGACGTGGTCTCCGGGGGCAGCGCTGCGACCGCGGCGACCAGGGCGTCGGCGGTGCCGTCCATGCCCCCGGGCACGTTCATGACGAGGTCGCAGTGGACGCGTCCGCCGTACGGGAGGCCGTAGCGGCGCAGCAACCGCGCCAGGGAGTGGACCTGGCCGAGGTCGAACAGCTCGAACTCGGGGACGACCTGTTTTTCCTGCGAGGCCTGGTAGAGCTCGCAGATGAAGCCCCACGGGTTCATGAAGACGTCGTCGCCGAAGTTGACGGTGCCCATGGTGAGGCTGCACGAGTCGGGTGCGGCGTCGAGGACCGCGAGGCGCGCGTCCAGCGGGTCGTGCACCGAGCCGCCGGTCGACAGCTGGACGACCAGCCCGGTGTTCTCGTGCAGGGCCGCCACGGTGTCGGCCAGGCGGGCCGGGTCCAGGCTCGGGCGGTGGTCGTCGTCGCGGACGTGCACGTGCACCATCGCGGCCCCCGCCGCCTCGCAGCGCTGGGCGGTCTCGACCAGCTCAGTGAGCGTCGTCGGCAGCTGCGGGCAGTCGGCCTTGCTGGTCTCGGCCCCCGTCGGGGCCACGGTCACCAGGAGCTTGTCGGTCGGCACGGCGCCATGCTGCCAGATCGCTCGACACGCGCGCCCCGTCGCCGGGTCAGGCGGGAAGCCGGCGGAGGGCGCGGACGACCACGATGAGGCCGCCGAGCAGGGCGCCGCCGAGGGCGCCGAGGGCGATCGTCGGGACGAGCGACCACGAGTAGCCACGCACGTAGGGCTCCGTGCCGAAGGTCGTCACCGACAGCGGGACCGTGCTGGTGCCGGGCTCGTCGGTCGGGGCGGCCTGCGCCCCGTCCGTAGCGGCGTCCTCGGTGCTCACCGCGACCTCGATGTCGGCCAGGCGCTCCTCCAGGACCGGGACAACCTGCTCGGCGACCGCTCGCACCCGCGCCTCGGACGTGTCGATCACCGACACCTCGATCACCGCCGAGCCGGTGGCGCGCTCGACCTGCATCGCGTCCTCCAACGCCTGTGGGGTCAGCTCCACCCCCGGCTGCGCCGACAGGTCGGTGAGGACCGCCTGGCTGAGGATCAGCGTCTCGACCGTGCGCACGAGCGTCTCGATGTCGGTCGCCTGCACCGGGATGTCGACCAGGACCGTGGTGGTGCCGATCGTCCGCTGCGGCATGGCGTAGACCGCGCCTGCGCCGAGGCTGCCGCCCAGGATCGCGAGCAGCAGCACGATCAGCCAGCCACGTCCGAGCGCGCTGCCGATCTGCCGCGCCCCCGCCTGCTGCGCGCCGGGGAGGCGCCGTCCTCAATGAGGACCCGGTCGCAGGTGCGCCGGCGGGTCTTCCCGCGGTCGACCCACCCTTCCCGCCCTTCCTGGCCTTCCTGCCCTTTCGGTCCTTGCGGTCCTTGCGGTCCTCACGGCCCTTGCGGCTCGTCCGGCCCGGCTGCCCCGGCTGCCCCGGCTGCCCCGGCTGCCCCGGCTGAGGGGTCGGCTCACCCGGCTGAGGGGTCGGCTCACCAGGCTGGGGGGTGGGTCGGATGTCGGTCACGGAGTCTCCCTAGACGTGTCGGCGGATGCCGGCGAGGCCGGCGGGAACAGGTGCGGGTCGAGGCGGGCGGGCAGGGCCCCGGCGGGGTCGTCCTCGGACGCGTGCCGGAGGTAGGGCAGGACCGCGGCCAGGCCTGCCATGATCCAGATCAGCTTGTTGGCGGTCACCGACAGGAACAACGACGCCGCGACGAACACCAGCAGCATCGGCACGAGCGCGCCGACGATCTCGTCGCGGTACCGGCGCCGCTGCGCCTCCACGATGAGCCCGATCCCGACCAGCAGCGACACCCACAGGAGGAGGCCCAGTGGACCCTGCTCGACGAGGGGCTCCAGGAACGAGTTGTGCACCCGGATGCCTTCGAACAGCACCGAGTAGGGGTCGAGCACCACCCCGGGCGTCTGCGACAGCAGCTGTCCGCTCCTCGGCTCGTAGCCGCCGGCGCCGAGACCCAGCAGCGGCTGCTCCCACCACGCCAGCACCGCGGTCCGCCAGATGTCGAGACGTCCGGTCCCGCCGCTCTCGAGGGTGGCGGCGAGGTCGAAGCGCGGCAGGAACGCAACCGCGGCCGCCGCAGCCACAGCGAGCGCCACCGCTCCCCAGACCGTCGTGACCAGTCGACGTGCCGCTGCCGGAGCAGCCCCGGTGCGAGCACCGTTCCACAACAGCCACAGCGTGACGACGGCCAGCCCGAGGAACGCACCGCGCGACTGCGAGGCGAGGACCGAGCCGATCAGCAGCACACCGGCGCCCGCCCAGGTGACGCGCGGCCAACCAGGGCGACGGAAGGCGAGGAACACCACCACCGGCAACGCTGCCAGCTGGTAGAGCGAGAACGTGTTCGGGTCTCCCTGCAGACCGACGGCTCGCGCGCCGGTCGTGACCTGAGCCAGCGCCACCGGTGCCGTCAGGGTTGCTCCGACCGCGAAGCCGACGAGCAGCCGGTGCACCATCGCACGGGAGTCGACGAGCAGGCTGAAGGCGACGAAGAAGATGAGGGACAGCGCCAGCTCGAGCACCGCCTCGAGCCACGCCGCGCGGTCGGTGGCCCAGATGCCCGTGACGATCGTCCACGTCGTCACCAGCACCGCCGGCACCGCCACCCAGGGGTGGGGGAACAAGCCCTGCGAGGGCCGGGACAGCGCCACGACCGTGATCGTGGCGCCGCCGAGCACGGCCATGACGCGGCCCGAGGAGATCGGACCCGCCGCCAGTCCCTCGACGAACATCGACAACACCATGCCGTGCAGCAGCACCTCACACGCCAGACGGACCACTCCCTTGAGCGCGACATCGCGCGACAACGTGCCGGCCGCTGCACTCAGCGCCGGCACCGCCGCACGGTCCGAGGTCACAGCGCGGTCCGAGGCCACCGTGCCTTGACCCGGGCCCGTCACGGAAGCCGGGGCCCCGGTCAGGTCGCTCACCGGTCCCGCCGCAGCGCCGAGCGCACCGCCGGGTAGACCGGGGACTGTCGGAACGCCTGGTAGCGCCGGCTGGTCTTGGCCCGCAGGACCTTCTCCGAGTTGCCGGGGAAGACACCGGCGCGCGGCACGGCGTACGGGCCCGGGGTCTCGGGGGCCTCCGGCAGCGCCAGGCCGTGGCTGTAGCCGGCACGCTCGGTCGCGTCGCGCACCATCGCGTCGTGCTTGCCGCGCGGGTAGGCGAGGTAGGGCACCGGCTGCCCGAGGAGGTCCTCGAGGAACACCCGGCTCTCGCGGAGGTCGGCGAGGCAGTCGTCGGCGTCGAGCTCGGGCAGCGTGCGGTGGGTCCAGCTGTGGGAGGCGAAGGCGAAGCCCCGGTCGCGCGCCTCCAGGACGTGGTCGGTGCCCAGCGTCTGCAGCTGCCAGGTCGGGGCGGTGTCGACCCAGTCGACCTGATGCCCCTCATCGGTGAGTGTCGCGGCGACAAGAAAGGTCGTCGCCGGCAGTCCGTGACGCTCGAGGGCCGGGAAGACGTGGTCGTGCAGCTCGAGGAAGCCGTCGTCGAAGGTCAGCGCCACCATCCCGCGCGGCAGCAGACCTCGGGCGTCCATGCGGTCGAGCGCGACGTCGAGCGGCACGACGGTGCGGTGACGCGCCAACCAGGCGCACTGCCGCTCGAACTCCTCGGGCGTGACGGCCAGCGGCGACGTCCAGCAGGGGTCGACCGAGTGGTAGCAGAGGATCGTCACGGAGCATCCTGGAGCTCGTCGAACAGGGAGGCCAGCGTCCGAATGGTGCCACGCTGGTCGCGCGTCCGTGCGCTCTCCTGCGCACGCCGTCCCATTCGTCCCCGGAGGTCCGGGTCGCGGAGGAGCTGGCGCAAGGCGTCGGTGAGCGCTGGTACGTCGCGCGCCGGCACCACCCGACCGTCCTCACCGTCGGCCACCATCCGCGGCACGTCGCCGACGGCGGTCG
Organism: uncultured Actinomycetota bacterium; assembly: GCA_963762755.1. Classification (GTDB taxonomy): domain Bacteria; phylum Actinomycetota; class Actinomycetes; order Propionibacteriales; family Nocardioidaceae; genus Marmoricola_A. The sequence goes on from CAVXMH010000026.1 coordinate 17,415, forward strand.
CCACGACGGGCAGCGCAGCCGCCTGGGCCTCCAGCACGGTCAGCGGCATCGCCTCCCACCACGACGGCAGGCAGAAGACGTCGCACGAGGCGTAGACCTCGGCGATCTCCTCCGGCGGCACCGCCCCCAGCATGCGGGTCCCCTCGGGCAGACCTGCCAGCACGTGCTCGCGGGCACCGTCGCCCTCGTCGGGCACACCGCCGGCGAGCCAGAGCTCATGGGCGACGCCCTCGGTGTGCAGCGCGCGTGAGGCCTCGGCCAGGTCGAGCACTCCCTTGCGGGTGGTGAGGCCGCCGACGAAGAGCACCCGCGGGACGTCGCCGCGGGGCTCGCGCGGAGCGACACCGTCGAAGCGCGCCACGTCGACCCCGTTGAGCACCAGGCGCATCCGGTCCTGCGGCACCCCCAGCTCGCCCAGCACCTCGCGGACCACCTCGGCTACCGGCACCACGACCTGCGCCGGCCGCAGGGCCAGCACGGTGAGGCGACGCTGCCGGCCCTGCGGGGGCTGCTGCGCCAAGCGACCGCCGTGGGCGTGCAGCACGGTCGCCGCGCCGCGGAGCCGGCCCGCCACCAGCAGCGAGCCGGCGCGCAACGCGGTCACGGTCGGGGCCAACGCGGAGTGGACGTGCACGACGTCGCCCCGGCGGGCGGTGCGCAGCACGCGCCAGGCGTCGCCGAAGGTGCGACGCAGGTTGGCCCAGCTCGTGGTGCCGCCCTCGGACCCTCCGGGCGGGGACAGGTTCACCAGCACGACCGTGCGGCCCAACCCCTCCTCGGCCTGCGCCATCATCGCCAGGTAGCTCGGGATGCCGCCGCGCTCGGGCTCGCCGCGTCCGACGACGACCACCCGGCCGGTCCTGCTGCCGGACCCGGACCGGCCTCCGCTCACGAGGCCACGCCCCGGGAGCCGGCGGCAGGCGGGGTGCAGCCGGGGTCGAGCAGCAGCGTGAGCACGTGCAGCGCGATCGCCTCCGGGGCGCGGGCGGCGTCGAGGACCACCGGACGGTCGCTGCGACGGCGGCTGCGGGGAGCGGCGAGCAGCTCGTCGTACAACGCCACCTGCTGCTTCACCGCCCACGCCCCGACGACCTCCTCCTCCTTGCGGGCCAGCGAGAGCTCCGGAGCGATCTGGAGGTGGACGTCGACGGTGGCGGTGGGCAGCGCCCGTCGCGCGGCGCGCACGGCGAGGGCACGCGCGTCGAGGTCGTAGAACAGCCGCAGCGTGACCTCGGCGTCGCGGCGGTGGCGGTCGAAGACCACGACCCCCGTCGCGGTGAGGTAGCGCCGCCGGACGGCGAGGGCGAACTCGGCGACCACGACCGCGACCCACACCCGGCCGAGCAACCCGCGGCGCGAGCGCAGCTGCGAGGCCTCTCCGCTGGCGGCGGCGTGCAGGCCGGGGGTGGTGCTGGAGCCGGAGGCACGCTTGGCCAGGCGTACGACGCCGTCCACGAGCGGGGACACCATGCCGGGGCGGACCCAGACGCGGCTGTGCGGGACACCGACCCGGTCCAGGGCACCGAGGAGCTGGGCCGTCAGCGTCGACTTGCCCGCGCCGTCCACGCCGGAGAGGGCGACCACGACCCGGGGGCGGACGCTGGACCGGACGGGACGCAGCAGACGTCCGACCCCGGACCGGGCGACGCGCCAAGGCTCGCGGCCGGGCAGCGTGTCCGGCACAGCGTGGCCGGTGGCGCGCAGCCGCTCCGCCTCGGCCTCCTCACGCGCGCCGGCCCCCTCACGACGGCAACGCTCCAGCAGGTGGGCGACGGGGTCGGGACGCTCGGTGGTCTGGAGGTCGACGCGGCCCACCACCCGGCCCTGCGCCACCACGGCCCACTGCCCGGTCGCGGGCCGGCCGAGACGGGCGAGCAGGTCGTCCAGGGGCAGCCAGCCGGCCCGCCGCAGCGCGGCCGGGTCAGGCATCGTGTGGACGTAGGCGTCGACGTCGGAGGACCAGGCCGCGCCGAGCGGCGAGACCCGCAGTCCGTCGGGTCGCAGGTGGTCGGCGAGCACGCGGCCCGCCTCGGAGTACGCCGTCTCGCGGTCGCGCGCCACGTCGGGCCCGGGAGGGGCAGGCGTGCTCATCGCGCCCCCCGGACCCGTCGCGCGACGTGGCGGACCCGCGCCAGGCTCGGCGCCGGGTCGGAGATCCACACGTCGGAGTGAGCCGTGCCCCGGTGGGGCCGGACGCGGCGCAGCACCTCGCGGAGGTCGGCGTCGCCGCGACGCAGGGAGGTGCCCAGGTTCTTCAGCTCACCCTCGACCCAGCGGTAGCGCACCCCGACCTCCGCGCGCAGGGGCTCGCGGAGCGGCCCCGGGCCCTCCGCGGCCAACCGCGCGGCGACGGCGGGCAGGTTGACCCCGGCACGCTGGGCGAGCAGGACCGACCCGAACACGCGCGGGTTGACGTCGTGGAGCACCCCGTCGATCGACTGGCACTGGAAGATGCCGTCGTAGCCCTCGAGCAACCGCAGGACCTGGGCCTCGGCCTCCTCGTCGGGCTCGGCGGTCACCGCGGCGCAGGCCACGCCGCACTCGACGGGCCAGGTGCGCTGGTAGCGCTGGTGCGCCACCGCGACGAGCCTGCCCCGGTGGACGACGCCGCTGATCGCACGCTGCTCGCCGTCGAGCCAGCGCTCGACCACGACCTCCTCGGGGAAGGACGCCAACGGCGCGAGGCCCGCGGCGGAGTCGGCCCGGAAGGCTTCGAAGGTCGGTCCCTCGTTGAGGGCGGGCTTGACCGCCAACGGGTAGTGCAGGTCGTCGGCGGCCTCGAGCAGCGCGGCGCCGGTGGCGAAGTCCGCCGACTCCGGGGCCGGGATGCCGGCCGCGTCCATCCGCGCCCGGAGCCGGGTCTTGTCGACCAGGTCCGCGCCCGGCCAGTCGAGGGCGACGAGCGCGGCGTCGCTGGTGGGGAAGCAGGCGTCGTAGCGGCCGGCGGCGAGCAGGGCCCGCACGGCGTCGGCGAAGCCGGTCTCCTCGGTGCCGGGCACCCGGAGCCGCTGCGCCACGTGCCGAGAGCGCGCGGCCACCGAGGCGGGGCTGGCGTGGGCCAGGTGGACCTCGTGACCGGCGACGGACAGCGCGCGCACCGCACCGAGCGGACCATGGGCCTGACCGCCCGAGCCGTCGACGACCAGGACCCTCAGGCGCGTCGCGGCCGTCGACCCGCCCGGCGCGGTTCTCCTGGTCGTCATGGCGTAGCCCTCCGAGCGGCGAAGCGCAGACGCGCGAGCGTGGGACGCGGGTCGGACCACACCAGGTCAGGGTGCACCGTGCCGCGCCGCGGGCGCAGGGCAGACGCTGCTTGCCGGATCGGCAGGGCACCGTCACGCACGCCGCTCGCCACGTGGCGCAGGTCGCCCTCCACCCAACGGTGCCGGACCCCGGCCGGGGCCCGGAGGGTGGTGGCGGGCGGGGCCTCGCCCGCGGTGAGCCGCGCCGAGAGGTCGGGCAGGTTCACCCCCGCGTGGGTGGCCAGGCTGATCGAGCCGTAGACGCGCGGGTTGACGTCGTGGACGACCCCGGCGATCAGCTCGGTCTGGAAGACGCCGTCGTAGTCGCCCAGCGCGTCGGTGACCTGACGCTCCAGGTCGAGGTCGGGCGCGGTGGTCACGGCCGCACAGGCGTCGCCGACCTCGGCCGGCCAGGTGCGCAGGTAGCGCTGGTGGACCGCGGCCACCAGACGCCCCTGGTGCAGCACGCCGCACAACGCGTTCTGCTCGCCCACGAGCCACTCCTCGGCGTAGACCGGCGTGGCGATGTCAGCCAGCGGCGCGAGGTCGTCGATCCCGTCGGCCCGCCAGACCGCCGGTGCGCCCTCGCCGACCTTGGCGGCCGACTTGACCGCGACCGGGAACCGCAGGGTCGCGGCCTGACGGAGCAGCTCCGGCCCGGCGCCGAACTCCCAGCTGCGCGGCTGCGGAGCGCCGACGTGCTGCCAGCGCTTGCGCACCTCGCGCTTGTCGACCAGCTCCGCGCCGGCCCAGTCGAGCGCCACCAGGGCCGCGTCGCTCGTCGGGAAGCAGGCGGCGTAGCGACCGGCGGCGCGGACCTGGCTCACGGCCGCGGCGAAGTCCGGGTCGTCGGCGCTGGGCACCGCAAAGCGGCGGGCGACGTGGCGCGAGCGCGCGGCCACGGTCCACGGGCCGAAGTGGGCCAGGTCGACCTCGTGACCGGCCGCGGCCAGCGACCGGACCGTGCTCAGCGCCGTGTGCGTCTGGCCGCGGGAGGCGTCGACGACGAGGACCCTCATCCGCGCACCACCCTCGTCACCAGGGTGCGGTCGGTCAGCACGACCACGCCCACGGTGCCCAGGGCCGCGGCGGTGCCGGCCGCCACCAGCACCAGGATCCCCGGAGCACCGGCGAGCGCGGCCATCACGGCCATGACGGCCCAGCCCAGCAACCCGGCGACCACCGCCGCGGTGACCGGAACGCGCAGGGTGCGCAGCAACGCCGACCAGCGCAGACCGAGCAGGCGGCACGCCAGCCGCTGCACCACGACCACGAAGACGAGGGCGACCAGCGCGACCGCCAGCGCGACCGCGGTCAGGCCCCACTGGGTGGCCACGACGAGCGTCGGCACGAGCACGACGAGGCGAGCGGCCTGGAGCAGGGCACCGTAGTGCGGCTTGCCGACGGCCTTGAAGAGGTCGGTCACACCGGTCGAGAGCGAGCCCAGCACCACGTAGGCGGCGATCGCCTGCATGACGGTGACGGAGTCGGCGTACTCCTCACCGAAGAGGACGGGCACCAGCACCGGTGAGAGCACGGCCACGGTCGTGCCGACGCTGAGGCCCCACAGGGACTGGACCCGCAGCGCCAGCAGGTAGGCGCGCCCGAGGCGCTCGCGGTCGTCGTTGAGGCGCGTGTAGACGGGGTAGGTCACCTGGGAGAAGACCTGGAAGACGCTGTTGACGAGCAGCTCCGGGATGCGGAAGCCGACGAGGTAGATGCCGACGGCGGTGGTGCCGAGCAGCCAGCCGACGATCACGTAGTCGACGTTGATCACGGCGGTGGCCAGCGCCCCGTTGAGCGCGACCGGGAGGCCGAAGCCGAGCACCGCGCGCCGCTCCGCGCGGGAGGTCCAGTCCCGGCGGGGGCCCAGCTGCGGGCGGGCCATCAGCCACGAGGTCGCGGCGTACGCCGCCGCGCCGCCCACCTCGCCCCACACCAGGGCCCAGGGACCGACCCCGGCCAGCACCAGCCCGACGGCGATCCCGGCGCGGGTCAGTCCGCGCGCGATCTCGGCAGGCAGCCGACGGGAGAACTTCAGCTCCTTGCGCAGCAGGGCGTCCGGCGACTGCCCCAGCGCCGAGAGCACGATGACGACGCCGAGGACCGCCACCATGAGCGCATCGTCGGGATGACCCAGCTGGGAGGCGACGACCGGGGCGAGCGCGGCCCAGGCCAGCGCCAGGGAGACCGACCCGGCGAGCGCGATCGTCAACGCGGCGCCGAAGCGTCCCGCGCGGCTCGGCAGGTACACCAGCGCCTGGCTGGCGCCGAGGTCGGCGACCACCGTGACGGCCAGGACCAGCACCACGGCCAGAGAGACGAAGCCGAAGTCGTCCGGGCCGAGCACCCGAGCCGCCACGACCGTGGTCAGCAGCATCGTGCCCTTGGCCAGGCCGAAGGCGAGTCCCTGCCACAGGAAGCCGCGGCGGGCCACGGACCCGAGACCCTCCTGGGGTCCGGCCTCGGCGTCCACCACGGTCACAGTCCCGTGTCCGTCGCGGCGAGCGCCATCTCCACCGTCAGCACGCGACCGAGCGTCTCGGCCGACGACTCGTGGCGACGCAGGCGGTCGACACCGGCCGGGCTGAGCAGCGGGCGGATGCGCAGCGCGTCCCAGTCGAGGGTGCCGCGCTCCTGCAGGTGCGCGACCGCGGCCCGGTCGGACTCCTCGCGGGGCCAGGTGTAGCTGTGCGGCAACGGCATCAGCGGACGGCCGACGAGCTGGCCCGACAGCTTGTTGACGCCCTTGCGCCCCAGCAGGCGGTAGTAGGGCAGGTAGCGCAGGACCGTCGTGGGCCGCATCGGCAGCGCGGGGCCGCCCCGCGTGGTCTCCAGCGCCGCGGCCGCCGGGTCGAGGCGCTCCATCATGCGACGCATCAGCCGGAAGCCGGCGCGGTGGCGTCGGCGCACCGAGAACGCGGCGGAGAAGAGCGGCTCGAAGTAGAACGGCAGCTGCGCGGTGAGATCGATGTCGTCGGCGGCCCGGTAGGCACCGAAGTGGCCGCCGCTCTTGTAGGCGTAGCAGGCGTCGAGCTGGCGCGAGGACGGCTCCCCCGCGTGGTGCCCGGCCTCGGCGGCCAGCGTGGCCACGAAGGCGGCACGGGTCGCGGCGCGGACGCCGGGGGCGACCACCTCCGGCCCGGAGGGCTTCAGCGCGATCATGTCGACCCAGCGCCCGACGTCCGGGGTACGCCGCGGCGGGCTGAGCAGCTCGGTGCTCCAGGCGTAGTACTGCAGGTGCTCCCCGCCACCGGCGCTCAGCAGACGGGGGTGCCGCTCGGCCATGGCGCGGTGGATCGACTGCACGCGCGACAGCTGCAGCACCTCGAGCCGGGCGTCGCCGGCCGCCAGGGACCGGTCGAGCTCGTGGGGCAACAGGCTCGGCCACTCCTGCGGCAGCGGGCGCGCCTCCCACTCCCAGCCCTTGAGCTGCGCGAGCTCGCGCGCCAGCTCGAGGTCGGGCCCCAACGAGCTCATCCGGGTGTTGGCGACGAAGGGAACACCGGCGCGCTCGAGCAGCAGCGCCATCAGCCGGGAGTCGTAGCCGCCGGTCAGGTCGATCCAGGTCTTCTCGCCGCTCAGCCGCTCCCGGTAGGTGCGGGTGGCGACCTCGATCAGGTGGTCGGCGGCGTCGTCCAGCGACAGCGCCTCGACGTCACGGTCGACGGAGGGGCGCCACCAGACGGTCTCGGTGCACCGGCCGTCGCGGACCTCGACCGCCGATCCGGGCGGGAGTCGACGTACGCCGTGCCAGTGGGTGGACGTGCCGAACTGGTAGCCGGCGACCAGGAACGCGCCCGCGCGCTCCGCGTCCACGGCCGGCCGCAGGTGGGCGGCGAGCACGAGGGCCGAGGTCGCGACGTAGAGCAGGCCGTCGCGCTCGGCGAGGTAGACCGGCGCGGCGGCGAAGCGGTCGGTGGCGATCACCGTGGTGGCGCGACGGGCGTCGTGGGAGACCAGCGCGTGCTGGCCGTCGGCCGAGGTCAGGTCCGCGACGGCGACCGGGTGGCGTCGACCTCCGGGCGCATCGACGTGACGGGCGCCGTGGACGGCGGTCCACCCGGAGTCGTCGGAGACGAGGTGGCCGCCGGCCACCGCGACGGCCGGACCGCCGTGCGGGGTGGGCTCAGCGCCCGCGACCTCGGTGCAGGACTCGTCGCGGACCCGCGCGAAGGTCTCGGCCAGCGACCGCAGCTCCTGCGAGGCAGCACCAGCAGCGCCCCCCGCGACGGGGACGACGGCCACGAGCCCGCTCATGCGTCGCGACGACCGACGGCGTCGCGGACGCCCTCCCAGAATCCGATGCCCCAGCCCACGTGCATGGCCGCGAAGGCGGCCGGGAGGTACACCCGGGCGGCGCGGTCCTCGACCTCGCCGGCGGTCAGCACCGACGCTGCGACCAGCGCCGTCGGGTACGGCGCAGCAGCGAGCGCCACCCACTTCTTGTCGACTGCACCAGAAAGAAGGGCCGCGGCGCCGACCGCGGCGGAGGCGACGAGCGCGGGAGCCGCGAGGTGCCGGAGGCGGACCGAGCCGGGGTGGGTCAGCGCGACCTTGACCTTGCCCTTGCCGTAGCGGCGGTACTGCTTGAAGAGGTCGCCGATGTGCTGGCGGCACTCCCAGTCGATGACCAGCGAGGGGTCGAACAGGATCGGGTTGCCCGAGTGCCGGATCCGCTGGTCGAACTCGAAGTCCTGGTTGACGGTGAACTCCTCGCCCCAGCCGCCGACCTCGCGCGCGAGCGCGACCGGGTAGGCGCCGAAGGGGACGTGGTCGACCTCCTGCGGCTCGGTGCCGTAGTGGTAGACCGACCCGCCCACGCCGAAGCGCGAGGCCATGGCGGCCGCGATGGCCTTGCCGGCCCGGGTGCGGCCGACGCCGCGCTTCACCCCTCCGACGCCACCCCAGCGACCGGTCTCGAGCAGCTCGGCAGCGCGCTCCACGTAGTCGGGGGGCACGGAGGCGTGCGCGTCGACGCGGACCAGGTTCTCCGCGGTGGCGGCGCGCAGCGCGACGTTCAGGGAGTAGGGCACCGTGCGCTGCGGGTTGTGCAGCAGCTCGACCCGGTCGTCCTCTGCGGCGTGGCGTCGCACCAGGTCGGCGGTGCCGTCGTCGGAGTCACCGTCCACCACGAGGATCTGCAGCCTCCGCTCGGTCTGGGACCGGATCGAGTGCAGGCAGTCGTCGAGCGAGGCCTCCTCGTTGCGGGCCGGGATCACCACGGTGATGCGGGGGCGTTCGAGGGTGCTCACTCACCCGTCCCCTTCACGACCGCGAGCGCGGTCATCAAGAGCACCTTGAGGTCGAACCCGAGGGACCAGTTGTCGATGTAGACGTTGTCGAAGTGGGCCCGCTCCTCGATCGAGGTGTCGCCGCGCAGACCGTTCACCGCCGCCCACCCCGTCAGGCCGGGGCGGACGCGGTGCCGCAGCTCGTAGCCGTCGTACTTGTCGGTGAACTGGTCGACGAAGTGGGGCCGCTCCGGGCGGGGCCCGACCAGGCTCATGTCACCCCGGAGGATGTTGAACAGCTGGGGCAGCTCGTCGAGCGACGCCTTGCGGATGAAGCGGCCCACCGGGCCCATCCGGCTCGAGTCGGCGATCGACCAGCGACGGGCGGAGTCGCCCGCCTTGGCCGGCCGCATCGAGCGGAACTTGAGGAGCGTGAAGGGCTCGCCGCCTCGGCCGATCCGGGTCTGGCGGAACAGCACGCCCGGACCGGTCTCCAGGCGCACCGCCAGCGCCACCAGGGCCAGGATCGGAGAGACGAGCACGAGCAGGAAGCCCGCGACGAAGCGGTCGAGCAGCGACTTCACCCGCCACGCGAGGACGTGCGCCGCCGTGGGTCGGACCCGGAACAGCGCGACGTCGCGGATGCGGTCGGGCGAGGCCGAGTGCATGAGCGCGTGCAGCCTCGGTGCGACGTACACGGTCGGTCCGCCGCTGGGGCCCCACCAGCGGATGCCGGTCAGCACCTCGTCGTCGCGCCCCGCGGAGGTCACGATCACCACCGAGATGTCCTGGCGGCGGCACAGCCGCGCCAGCTGGGTGGCGTCGTGCCCGACGAGGGAGTCGAACATCTCCTGGCTGGCGGTGCCGGAGGGGCCGAGGAAGCCGGCGAAGCGCAGCCCGAGCTCGGGGTCGCGCTGCATCATGCGGGCCAGCCGGCGGGCCAGCGGGTCGGTTCCCACGATCAGCGCCCGGTGGTTGGCCCAGCCGCGCCGGCGCGCGTAGCGGATCACCATGTGGGCCAGTGCCCGCAGCCCGAGGACCGCCGTGACGGTGGTGACCCCGAGCAGGAACAGGCTGTTCCAGTCGGCCATGTCGCCGACGATCGCGTTGACCATGGACGAGGCGGCGAGACCGATGACCAGGGCACCCGTCAGCGCCGGAGCGTCATCGGCCAGCGACAGCGTCAGTCGCGGCCGGTGCAGCAAGCGGCCGACCAGCACGGCGAGGGTGACCACGACGTGCACCATCGCCGGGGCCAGGGGGACGCCGGCTGCGAGCACCGCCACCACCAGAGCGACGGTGTCCGAGGCGAACAGCGCGGCCGGCACCCGGTCGATGAGTCGCGCGGTCGGGGCCGGCGGGACCGACCCCGCGGGCTGGGTCGCCGCGGTCGGAGGGACCTCACGCGCGTGACCCCCCGCCCCGTCGTCCGACCCGGTCGCCGGGACCGGCGCCGATTCGAGCGACTGCGGCGGCAGCGGTGGGCGGGCGGAGAGCTGGGGCCGCGCGGGCTCTGCCGGAGTCACCGACGACGCCCCCGCCGTCACGCTCGAGGCCCGCGCGATCGTGTCGTCATTGGCGACGTCCTCCCGGACGTCGCCCTGATGCCCACCCATCGCATGCTCCCCGCATCCCACCCGACCCCTCGGGCGCCACTGATGATCCTACCTATCTCTGCCCAGCCCGGAGCCGGGTGAAACAGCACAGCCCCGCGGAGCGGTGTGGGTCGAGACACACCGCTGCGCGGGACCGTCCGGTCGTCGGGTCGGACCGGGCCGGGTTCAGCGCTCGCGAGCCGGGTCCACCGCCGCGTAGGAGGTGCCGATCCGCACGTTGTCGACGTACGTCGTGCGGGCGTGGGTGAGCGAGGTGGTCTGGTACTGCCCGACGCGCAAGGTGTGCTTGACCGCGCCGACCGCGTTCAGCGTGGTGCTGGCGCCCATGTGGCGACCGTCGCGCCAGCACTCACGCAACGCGTTGGTGGCCGTGGTGGACCAGCGGATGTGGCACACGAAGTCCATCCAGCGGCCGCTCACGATGGGACCGAGATCGAGCTTGTCGAGACCGGCGCCGTCGGTGTAGAAGCCTTGCTGGTTCATCACGGTGTTGCGACGCAGGACCATGTGGGGCTCGGAGAACTTCGCGTAGGACTTGCCGTTCGCGTTGTTCATGTCCATGTCTCCGGAGAAGTTCATCGACCCGTTCGGGCCGTCCATCCGGAACGCGATCGGGTTGTGCCAGTAGGTGCCCGAGTTCTCCTTCAGGATCCCGCCGCCGAGCTCCCAGTCGCCGGCGTAGAACATCGAGAAGCCGTACCACTGGTCGACGCCGCCCTTCGCGTCCGGAGTCCAGGAGTACTTCGACTGCAGCTGCTCGCGCTGCTGCCCGGGTGCGATCGTGATCTTCAGCGCGCGCTTGGAGTCGGCGGTGCGGGTCACCTCGTCGCTGAACGAGACGCGGTTGGTGCACTGCACGTTGCCCATCTCCTCGACCGAGCCGTACTGGTCAGCGGCGGAGTTGGGTCCGTCCTCGGCGCCGGTCCGGCAGGCGAGTCCGTTCTTGCCGTCCGGGACCCCTCCGGTCTCGAAGCCGCCGTCCCACAGGACCGTCCCTGCGGGGGTGGGGGTCGCGGTAGGGGTGGCGGTGGGCGTCGCGGTGGCGGTCGGGGTCGCGGTGGCGGTCGGGGTGGGCGAGGTGATCGTGCCCGTGCTCCGCCGGGCGAGCGTCACCCGCAGCTGGGGCGCGCTGCTGAGCGAGGTCTCGAGGGAGCCGAACAGCGCTCCTCCCTCGCCGTGCTGGCCGCGGAGGGCCAGAGCGGTCAGGCTCGACTGCACGGTCCCGGACGGCAGCTCGAGGCAGAGACGGTCCCCGGCGCGCAGGGGGCCGGCCCAGCTGCGCACGTCCGAGAGCAGCGACGGACGCGAGCGCCACGTCGTGCGGCCGCTCCAGGCCGTCGAGACGCGGGTCACGGTCACCTGCGGCCGGGCGTCGCGCCGTGCGGTGAGGCACAGGTCGGCCCCCACGACCTCCTGGTCCTCAGCGACGGGGGTCGCGAAGGACAGCAGGGTGTGGGCCGAGGGGCCGCTCAGCAGCTTGGCGGCGCCGCCGAAGGAACGGCCCGGCCGGGCGGCGGTGACGAAGGTGTCCTGGAGCGGTCGCAGCCGCTGGACCACCGTCTCGTCGGCGGCGGGGGTGGACACGTCGGCGGCGGCCGAGGACACGGTCGCGGTCGAGACGAGGACGGCCGCGGGGGCGACCAGAGCGGAACCGATGAGGCCCACCAGCAGGGTGTGGGCGCGCAGGCGCAGAGGCACAGCCGTCTCCTCCCAAAGACGTCAGGTGTCGCCCGATCTCCCATCGGGTGACATGCCCCAGCGTAGTGGGACGAAGGTCCCGAAAAGTCCTGAATCGGGCAATTAGCGCGAAGGGGCTAGAACGGTCTAGGCAGCCGGGTCCACGGCGTCGTACGAGGTGCCGATCCGCACGTTGTCGACGTACGTCGTGCGGGGGTGGGCGATCACGGTCGTCTGGTACGCACCGACCCGCAGCGTGTGGGGCGCGGTGTTGACGGCGTTGAGGGAGGTGCGCTCGCCGCGGTAGCGCCCGTCGCGCCAGCACTCGCGCAGCGCTCCGGCCTGCGTGGTGGACCACCGGATGTGGCAGACGACGTCGATCCACCGGCCCGTGACGATCGGTCCGAGGTCGAGCTTGTCCAGACCCAGACCGTCGTCGTAGAACCCCTCCTCGTTCAGGATGGAGTTGCGGCGCAGCACCAGGTGGGGCTCGTCGAAGGTCTCGAAGTCGCGGCCGTCCGCGTTGTCGAGGTCCAGGTCGCCGGAGAGGTTGAGCGAGCCGTTGCCGTCGCTGGTGCGGAAGGCGACCGGGTTGTGCCACTCCTCGGCCGAGACCTCCTCCCCCAGCCCGCCGCCGAGGTCCCAGTCCTCGTCGTAGTACAGCGAGAAGCCGTACCACTCGTCCACGCTGCCACGGTCGTCCGGCGTCCAGGTGTGCTCGGAGCTGAGCTGCGCGCGCTGCTGACCGGGACCGAGCGTGACCCGCAGGGCGCGGCGCGAGTCGGACGAGCGGGTCGGATCCTCGACGAGGGCCACCTCGACGTCGCAGGAGGTGTTGCCCTCCTCCTCGACCGAGGTGTACTCGTCGAGTCCCGGGTCCACGTCGTCGTCGCCGGTGCCGCAGTCGGGACCGTTGGCGCCGGCGGGCACCCCGCCCCGCTCGAACCCGCCCTCCCACAGCACGATGCCGGGGTCGTCCTTCCCGGCGCGGACCACCAGCACGACGGCGAGCACCGTGACCACCAGCACGACCAGGACGACCAGCACGACCAGCACCGTCGGCGTCGGCGTCGGCGTTGCCCGGGGCCGGCGGGCGGGTCGGGGCGGGCTCACCCGGTCGACGATAGTGGCGGGGCAGTTGCCAGACTGCGGCGTACCCGACGGGTGAGCGTGCAGGAGGGGTGGTCCGGGTGAGAGCGGTGGTGCAGCGCGTCCGTGAGGCGTCGGTGTCGGTGGCCGGTGAGGTCGTCGGTGCCCTGGACGGTCCGGGGCTGCTGGTGCTGCTCGGGGTCACCCACGACGACGGACCTGCCGAGGTGACGTGGCTGGCCCGGAAGGTCTGGGACGTGCGGATCATGCGCGACGAGAGGTCCGCCTCCGACCTCGGCGCACCCGTGCTGGTGGTCAGCCAGTTCACGCTGTACGGCGACGCGCGCAAGGGTCGGCGCCCGACCTGGGCGGCGGCTGCCCCCGCACCGGTCAGCGAGCCGCTCTACGAGGCGTTCTGCGCCGAGCTCGAGCGTCTCGGGGCGCGGGTGTCGCGCGGTGTCTTCGGGGCCGACATGGCGGTCGCCTCGGTCAACGACGGCCCGATCACGCTGGTGCTCGACAGCCCCTGACCTCGCGCGAACCCCCGCGCCGATGACTCACGCCGCATAGATTTGTACCCATGCGTCACATCCGCACCAGTCTGGTCGCCGCGACCGCCCTCGCGATCGCCGCCGCCACCGCCTGCACCTCAGCAGCCGAGCCCGGCGACGCCCCGGCCCTGGCCGCCACGAGCGCGTCGGCGCGGGTCGGCGTGCCCGAGCGCCAGGTGGTGGTGATCTCGCTGGACGGGCTCAACCCCACCGCCCTGACCCGGCTCGGCAGCACCGGGGCTCCGGCGCTGCACCGCATGATCCGCCAGGGCGCCTCCACGCTGAACGCCCGCGCCGAGGTGGAGCAGACCGAGACGCTGCCCAACCACACCGGCATGGTGACCGGCCGGCGCATCGAGAAGGCCCGGGACGGCCACGCCGTCACCTGGAACGACGAGCGGCTCAGCCCGTTCACCGTCCAGGAGGCGGCCGAGCACGGTGTCGACTCGATCTTCTCGCTGGCCAAGCGTCGGGGCCTCAGCTCGGCGCTGTACTCGGCCAAGGAGAAGTTCTCCCTCTTCGAGCGCTCATGGCCCGAGGGCACCGACAAGGTGCTCATCGACTCCGACAACGACCGGCTCGCCGCCACGGCGGTCCGCGACCTGCGGGAGGCCTCCTACGACTTCGCCTTCCTGCACATCTCGCTGCCCGACCGGGCCGGTCACGCCTACGGCTGGCTGAGCGCGCCGTACCTGGACGCCGTACGTCAGTCGGACGCGCTCGTGGGGCAGGTGCTGGAGGCCGTGCGCGCCGACTCCCGGCTCAGCGACCGCGTGACGGTGATGCTCACCGCCGACCACGGCGGCCCCCGCGGCGAGCGCAAGCACGTCCAGGCCGGCCGGCTGGCGAACTACCGCGTGCCGTTCATGATGTGGGGTGCCGGCGTCGCGAGCGGCGCCGACCTCTACGACCTCAGCCCCGAGCTGGCCGACCCGGGCACCGCCCGGATCGGTTACGGCGCCCGGCGCCAGCCCGTCCGCAACGCCTTCGTGGCCAACGCCGCCGCCGAGATCCTCGGCCTGCCCGTCGTCCGTGGCAGCCGCCTCGACACCGCCGGCGAGCTCAACTGGCGCTGACCCACCCCCCACCGTCCACCGAAGCGTCGCGTGTGTACGCGCGAAGCGTCGCGTGTGTACGCGCGAAGCGTCACGTATGTACGCGCGAAGCGTCGCGTGTGTCGCACCGAGACGTCAATCCTGCCGCGCCGCACCGTTCTGCCGTGCGACGTCACTTCGGACGGGCCGATAGCGGCGAAACCCCCGCTCGACCGTGGTCTCAGCGGGGGTTCCGGCGTTCGTGCGCCACGCAACCAGCGTTCGCGTGTACACACGTGACGCTTCGCGTGTACACACGTGACGCTTCGCGTGTACACACGTGACGCTTCGACGGGGGGTCAGACGGTGATCTCGACCTCGACGACCTCGCCGACCTTGGCGACGATCTTGTTGTCGACCGCCTCGCGCTTCGGCACCAGCGTGCGAAGCGTCCACTCGCCGTCGCCGGCGAAGAAGCGGAAGTGGCCGGTGGCCGAGGTCGGGACCTCGGCGGTGAACTCACCGGTCCGGTCGAGCAGCCGCACGTAGGCAGGCGACGCGGGCTGACCGTCGCTCAGCACGACGCCCTGCACGACGGCCTCCTTCTTCACGTCGACGCCGTCGAGCGAGAGCCCGCCCTTGGTCGCGCCGCACATCAGGCGTCACCCGGCTCGTCGCCGAGCGCGATCGGGACGCCGACGAGGGAGCCGTACTCGGTCCACGAGCCGTCGTAGTTCTTGACGTTCTTCAGACCCAGCAGCTCGTGCAGCACGAACCAGGTGTGCGAGGAACGCTCACCGATGCGGCAGTAGGCGATGGTGTCCTTGGCCTCGTCGACACCGGCGTCGGTGTAGAGCTGACGCAGCTCGTCGTCGGCGCGGAACGTGCCGTCGTCGTTCGCGGCCTTGCTCCACGGCACGTTGCCGGCGGTCGGGATGTGACCCGCACGCTGCGCCTGCTCCTGCGGCAGGTGCGCCGGGGCCAGCAGGCGGCCCGCGAACTCGTCAGGGCTGCGGACGTCGATCAGGTTCTGCGTGCCGATCGCGGCCACGGTCTCGTCGCGGAAGGCGCGGATCGAGAGATCCTGGTCCTTCGCGGTGTACGACGCGCGCTCGCGCTCGACCGGCTTGTCGGTCAGCTCGCGGCCGTCGAGCTCCCACTTCTTGCGGCCGCCGTCGAGCAGCTTGAGGTCATCGTGGCCGTAGAGCTTGAAGTACCAGTACGCGTAGGCGGCGAACCAGTTGTTGTTGCCGCCGTACAGGATCACGGTGTCGTCGTTGCTGATGCCCTTCTCGCTCAACAGGGCCTCGAACTGCTCCTTGTTGACGAAGTCGCGGCGCACCTGGTCCTGGAGGTCGGTCGTCCAGTCGAGCTTGACCGCTCCGTTGATGTGGCCGGCGTCGTAGGCCGAGGTGTCCTCGTCGACCTCGACCAGCACGATGCCGTCGTCGTCGAGGTGCTCCTCGACCCACTGGGCGGTGACGAGAGCTGATTCGCGGCTCATGGGTTCCTCACTCTTTCTCGCCGGGCTGGTCCCAGCTGTGCTTGGCGGTTGGTTGGTTGGTCTCGACGAGCTCGACCGACGCGGTCAGCTCGACCGACGCGGTCAGCTCGACCGACGAGGTCAGGTCGGGCGGTGGGTCAGCTTGGTGAGTCGGAGGTACATCTCGCAGCCGAGGCAGAAGCCGAAGGCGGCGTTGAGGAACGCCGCACCGAGCGCCATCCCGGCGGCCACCGCTCCCAGGACGGGCGCGCCGGCGGCGTACCCGAGCACGGCGACGGCAGCGAACGCCAGCCCGACGGCCTGGGCGAAGCGCGGCGGACGCGCGTCCTCGGTCTCGCTCGGCGGCCCGAGGCGCGGGCGGACGAGCGTCCGGAACACCCAGGCGTACGGCGTCCGGGCCGGCCCCAGCAGCACGCCGGCGGCGAAGGCCACCAGCTGGAAGGTGAGCAGTCCGACGGTAGCGGCGCTGGGTGCGAGCAGCAGCGCAGCGACGAGGAGGAGCGACGTCAGGGCAGCGGAGAGCCGCTGGCCGCGCGGGTCGACGTGCGGGGGGGTCTCGACGGGCTCGACCACCGGGCGGGACCCGGGGGGAGCGACGACAGCGGAAGGGGTGCGAGGCATGGCAGACGATCTCCTGGGCGGGGGCGCAGAGCTGCGCGGGGAAGCTGGGCCGGATCAGGAGACAGGACACAGCGACGAGCGCATGCGGCAGTGGTCCACTGCCCGGCGCCGCGTCAACATGGTCGAGAACACCCCTCGAGGTTACGGGGCGACACAATGCCCCGGAAAGCCTGTCTCACCTTGTGGACAGCAGTTCCGAAATGTGGACGTCGGGCCGCTACGAGCGACCCGCTTGGGTCCACTCCTCATCGGCGACGCCTCCACGGCGCACCGCGTCCTCGGCTGGAAGGCGCAGACCTACGCCCACGACCTCGCGCGGATCATGGTCGACGCCGACCTCGCCGGTCAGGGGAGCGAAGCGGCGGCCAGGAGCGCGGCCTCACCGGTCAGGAGAGCGCCGCGCCCCGTCAGCACCGTCAGCACCGCCCGCAGCGAGTAGCCGCTGAACCCGAAGACCGTCAGCAACCAGACCAGCGCGATGGCCGTGCCGACCAGCCGTTGCCTCCCAGCACCCCGAGGCGGTAGCGCGACTGCCGGTGTGTGGCGGTGACGCGCTCGTCGGCCGAGCCCGCGGCCGCGAGCCCGTCGAGCCGGGCCTCGCGGATGGACTCGTGGCCCTCGGTCACGGCTGCACCGCGGCGGACAAGGCGTGGAGCACCTGCGGCTTGCGCAGCGCGCCCGCTGCCCGGGAGACCTCACCACCGTCGGCGCCGAGGATGAGCGTGGTCGGCGTGCGCTGGACGCCCACGCGGCGGACGAGGTCGAGGTGGGACTCGGCGTCGACCTCGACGTGGACCACCCCGGGGACCGTCGCGGCGACGTCGGCCAGCACGTGGCGCGTGGCGCGGCAGGGCGCGCAGAAGGCGGAGGAGAACTGCAGCAGGGTCGCGCGCTCGCCGAGGTCGGCGCCCAGGTCGGTCGCGCTGAGCCGGTCGGGTACGGCGTGCGCCGGTGCCGCCCCCGGAGACGCGGTGGCCGACGCGGTGGCCGACGCGGTGGTCGCGTCGTCAGGCGACTCTCCGGGCGCCCCGGCGGCGTCCCTCGAGGGCAGCGGCGCGGCGTCCCTCACGCGATGGGTGCCGCGGAAGCGACCGTCGGTGAGGGCCCGGTACGCACCGAAGAGCGTCGCAGCGACCAGCGCCACGACGACCACCCAACCGCCGACTCCCATGCTCCGATCCTCTCAGAGGGCCGGTGACGACGAACGGCATGGGCCCTTTCGTCCCCCCAGCGCGACCCGTTGGGTCGGCCGAGCGGGTCGCGGATGCTGTTGTCAGCGGGAAAAAGGGGCGGCCCGTCGACCTGGGAGGTGGTCGACGGGCCGGCCGCGGCGGTGAGCTGGGAGGTGTTCACCGTTGTCGTCGTCAGCCCCCCGGTCGCGACGACACCCGTTCAACGCGGAGTCCGACGGGAGGTTATGCCCGGTTCGAAGATTTTGTCCGCTTTACCCGGGCGTACCAGAACCACCCGGTCATGGGCCTGGGATCCCGCGTGGGTGCGGGCCGAGTGGATCTTGGGAGGAAGTCCACCCGGCCCGGCGGCATCGCCGGAGCGATCCGCAGGCAAGCGGTCCCAGGCCCCCGCCCGAACCGCCACCCCACACAGCCAACGAACCTAGCCAGCGCCCGTTACGCCCACCCCTGGCCGAACGGTTGGGTGTCACTCCCCAGAAAGAGGGACGGAGAAGTTGAGGGCCCCGTCTCCACTGGAGACAGGGCCCTCGTTCCCCCGGTGACATCTCGAGCCCCCGCTCGTCACCACGGTGGCCGAGGCCACCGTGCACGTCGCAACGCCATTGCCGGCTTCTCCTCATCCCCCGAGAATCCCCCGGCAGGGCCGACAACGGCCCTTACCCCCGCGAAGCACGACGTGCACTTTTCCTTCTGCCCGGTCCAACGAGTCAGAGGCAGCCGGGTTACGGCAGACGGCGGGTGACTGCGGGTGACGGCAGGTGACGGCGGGTGACGGCGGGCGTCAGCCGCCGGCGAAGGGTGGGAGGAACTCCACGGTGGTCGACGGTTCGACCGTGGCCAGGTCGCGGTCGGCGGCGCCCACGGGCCGGTCCCCCAGCAGGACCGAGCAGACCCCCAGGACCTGCGCCAACCGACCCGGGTCCGCCTGACCGCCGGGGGCTCGGCGTACGACCTCGGCCGCGAGATCGCTCACCGAGACCGGGCCCGACACCTGGACCTCGAGGACGTCCAGACCGGCAGCGGCGCGGGCGCCCGCCCACAGCCGAATGGTCACCGTCGCCGCGTCGTCGGTCATGTTGGGTATCCTGCCTCATCGAGGAAGCGGCTCAAGGGTGTGCCGTCGACCGGCCTACCGGTGCCTGAGGGCCCGACGGTTTCCCGCACGAACCCGACGTGACGAGGAGGTGTGATGAGCACCCTCCTGATGCTGACGAGCGCACTGCAGCCCTCCGTCGAGGTGCTTCCCGCACTGTCGCTGCTCTCCCACCAGGTCCGCGTCCTGCCCGCCGAGGGCAGCGCCCTGCTCGAGGCTCCACCTGCCGACGTGATCCTCGTCGACGGACGCCAGGACCTCGCCCGGGCCCGCGACCTGACCCGTCTCCTGCGCACCGTGGGCACGGCCTCGCCGGTGCTGCTGATCATCACCGAGGGCGGCCTCGGCGTGGTCTCGGTCGACTGGGACTTCGACGACGTCCTGCTCGACATCGCCGGCCCCGCCGAGGTCGAGGCCCGCATGCGGCTCGCCCAGGCGCGCCTGACCCAGAAGCGCGGCGACGACCCCGAGAGCCACGTCATCCGGTCCGGGGAGATCACCGTCGACGAGATCACCTACACCGCCAAGCTCGGCGGTCGCTCGCTGGACCTGACCTTCAAGGAGTTCGAGCTGCTGAAGTACCTCGCCCAGCACCCCGGCCGGGTCTTCAGTCGCGAGCAGCTGCTGCAGGAGGTCTGGGGCTACGACTACTACGGCGGCACCCGCACCGTCGACGTCCACGTCCGGCGGCTCCGGGCCAAGCTCGGCACCGAGCACGAGCAGCTCATCGGCACCGTCCGCAACGTCGGCTACCGCTTCGTGCTGCCCCCCAAGGAGAACAAGGACGCCGCCCGGCCCGCCACCTCCGCCTGACCCCACGCGCGAAGCGTCACCCGTGTACACGCGAAGCGTCGCCGTGTCAGGAGCGTCGCCTGTGTACGCGCGAAACGTCGCCCGTGTACGCGCGGCGCGTGCCGCGGACCCGACGCCGTACCCTCGCTTCCATGTCCGTACGCCGTGTCGACCCCGACTCCTTCAGCTGGGACGGCGGCTCCGCCGCCCACGCCGTACGCCGTGTCGTGGCCGGCGCCTTGGAGGCCGACCGGCGCTCGCCGCTGAACGAGGCCGCCGTGCTGACGTTGCGCCGCCGTGGGCTCGAGGGCGGCCTGCTGCTGCTCGCCGAGCACGGCGAGGGCTTCGCCTACGTGCACGGCCTCCACGGCGCCGGTCGTCCCGAGCTCGACCTCGCCGTTCACCCGGAGGCCCGCGGCCGAGGCCTGGGCCGCGAGCTGGCCGAGGCGGCTGTCGAGGTCACCGACGGCATCCCCCTCACCGCGTGGTCCCACGGCCACCACCCCGCGGCGGCCGCCGTGGCGGAGCGGCTCGGGTTCACCGCCGTCCGTGAGCTCTGGGTGATGCGTCGCCCGGACGCCCCGCTGGGTGAGGCGAGACCGGCCCCCGCCGGCGTCGGCGTACGCGCCTTCGTGCCCGGGCAGGACGAGGACGGGCTGCTCGCCGTGAACGCGGCAGCGTTCGCCGACCACCCCGAGCAGGGTCAGCTTCGTCGCCCCGGGCTCGAGGAGCGGATGGCGGAGTCGTGGTTCGACCCCGCCGGCCTGATCGTGGCCGAGCGCGACGAGGAGATCGTCGCGTTCCACTGGACGAAGGTGCACGACAGCGGCGCCGACGAGGGCCGCGGCGAGGTGTACGTCGTCGGCGTCTCCCCCGCCGAGCAGGGCAACGGCATGGGCCGGGTGGTGCTCGACGCGGGGCTCGCTCACCTGCACGGGCGCGGCGTACCCGAGGTGCTGCTGTACGTCGAGGCCGACAACGACGTGGCCGTGGCCCTCTACAAGCGTCGGGGCTTCACGCACGCCCCGGAGGACACCGACGTCATGTACGCGCCCACTCCCTGACGCTTCGCGCGTCACGGACACAAGCGACGCTTCGCGCGTACACCAGCGACGCTTCGCGCGTACACCAGCGACGCTTCGCGCGTACACCAGCGACGCTTCGCGCCGAGGGGGTCAGGCGGGGGTGGGGTGGAGGGCGCGGCGGAGGTGGCCGACCATGTGGAGCATCGCGCGCCGGGCCGACCCCTCGACGCCGACGAGGTTGGCGAAGCCGTGGATCTCGCCGGGGTACCGCTCGGCCTCGACCGCGACCCCCGCCTCCCGCAGCTTCGCGGCGTACGCCTCGCCCTCGTCGCGCAGCGGGTCGAACCCGGCCGTCCCCACGAACGCCGGCGCCAGCCCGTCCGGCAGCGGGGCCACCAGCACCGACGCCCGCGGGTCGCTCACATCGGCGGCGTACGACTCGGTCGCCAGGTCCATGAACGCCGTCGTGAGGTAGAAGCCCGACCCGAACGTCGTGCGGCTCGGGTACGACGCCGACGCGTCCGTCATCGGGTAGATCAGCAGCTGGAACGCCAGCGGCCGCCCGGCCCGCGCCGCCTCGATCGCGGTCGCCGCGCTCAGGTAGCCGCCCGCGGAGTCGCCGGCCACCGCCATGCGCTGGGGGTCACCGCCGAGCGACGCCGCCCGGTCCTGCACGTCGCAGTACGCCGCCCACGCGTCCTCCGCGCCGGCGGGGAACGGGTGCTCGGGGGCGAGGCGGTAGTCGACCGCCACGACCCGGGTCCCGGCCTGCTCGGCGATGAAGCGGCACATCGCGTCGTGGCTGTCGAGGTCGCCGTAGATCATCCCGCCGCCGTGGAAGAACACCGTCAACGGCGTCGGCGCACTGTCCCCGAGAAGCGCCTGCGGCACGTAGAGCCGCGCGTCCAGCTGCCCCGACGCCCCGGCGACGGTCAGCGGCTCCACCGACCCGATCGGCTGGTCGCCTCCGATCATCACCGTCTGCCGCACCAGCGCCCGGCGGCCGGCCTGCATCGGCAGGTCCTCGACCGGCTTCTCCCGGGCGAGCGTCATCAGCCGCAACATCCACTGCGTCTGGGTGCTCAGCGTGTTGCCCTCGACCACGATCGGGCGCCCCGCCAGCCGCGCCTGCTGCGCGGTCGGCAGCGCCATGGCCCGGGTGAAGACGACGGACTGGATCCGGTGGGCGAGTGACGGGTGGGCAGCCATGGACCGAGACGCTAGCGCCCGGGGCACGACTTCACCCCGCATTCACCTGCGAGTGGGATCATGACCACATGACCTCGACCAGCACCCGTGCCACCAGTCGGGCCAGGCTCACCCAGCCCTTCGAGGACCACAGCGACTCCTCGCTCGCCACGGTGGCCGAGGACGCCCCGGCCCGCGTCCCGGACGCCTACGACGTCGAGCCGGTGTACGACGTCACGTCCGACGAGCTGCCCGAGGACCGGTTCCTCGACCGAGAGCTGTCGTGGCTGCGCTTCAACCAGCGGGTGCTCGAGCTGGCCGAGGACGAGGCGGTCCCGCTGCTCGAGCGGGCCAGGTTCGCCGCGATCTTCGCCTCCAACCTCGACGAGTTCTTCATGGTCCGCGTCGCCGGCCTCAAGCGCCGGATCGTGGCCGGCGTCGCCGTACCCTCGGCCAGCGGGCTGCAGCCGCGCGAGGTCCTCGAGCTGATCTGGGCCACCACCACCGAGCTGATGCAGCGCCACGCCGCCTGCTTCCGCGACACCATCGTCCCCGCGCTGGCCGAGCACGACATCGAGATCCTGCGCTGGCCCGAGCTCGACCGCGACGAGCAGCGCAAGATGAAGAAGCTGTTCAAGGAGCGCATCTTCCCGGTCCTCACCCCGCTGGCCGTCGACCCGGCCCACCCGTTCCCCTACATCTCCGGGCTCTCGCTGAACCTCGCCGTGCTGGTGCGCAACCCCAAGACGCACAAGGAGCACTTCGCGCGGGTCAAGGTGCCGCCGATCCTCGACCGCTTCCTGGCCGTCGACGAGCAGCGCTTCGTCCCGCTCGAGGACGTCATCGCCGAGCACCTGAAGCCGTTGTTCCCCGGCATGAGCGTGGTCGCGGTCCACTCCTTCCGCGTCACCCGCAACGAGGACCTCGAGGTCGAGGAGGACGACGCGGAGAACCTGCTGGCCGCGCTGGAGAAGGGTCTGCTGCGTCGCCGCTTCGGCCCGCCGGTGCGTCTCGAGGTCGAGGAGACGATGGACGACCACGTCCTCGACCTGCTCGTCCACGAGCTCGGCATGAACCCGGCCGAGGTGGTCCGGGTTCCCGGCCCGCTCGACCTGCGCGGCTTGCACGACATCGCCGACATCGACCGCGCCGAGCTGAAGTTCCCGGCCTTCCTGCCCGCCACCCATCACCGGCTCAAGGAGGTCGAGACCTCCTCCCCGGTCGACGTCTTCGCCCAGATGCGCAACGACGACGTGCTTCTGCACCACCCCTACGACTCGTTCTCGACGTCGGTGCAGCGTTTCATCGAGCAGGCCGCCTCCGACCCCGCCGTGCTCGCCATCAAGCAGACGCTCTACCGCACGTCCGGCGACTCCCCCATCATCGAGGCGCTCATCGACGCCGCGGAGGCCGGCAAGCAGGTCCTGGTCATCGTCGAGATCAAGGCCCGCTTCGACGAGGGGGCCAACATCAAGTGGGCCCGCAAGCTGGAGCAGGCGGGTTGTCACGTCGTCTACGGCCTGGTGGGGCTCAAGACGCACTGCAAGCTGGCGCTGGTGGTCCGCGACGAGGCCGAGGGCCTGCGGCGCTACCTCCACATCGGCACCGGCAACTACAACCCCAAGACCGCGCGGATGTACGAGGACCTCGGCCTCATGACGGTCCACGAGGGCATCACCGAGGACGTCGCCCACCTGTTCAACAACCTGTCCGGCTACGCCCGCCACCCGTCGTACTCCCAGCTCATGGTCGCGCCGCACTCGGTGCGCAGGGGCCTCATCGAGCGCATCGAGCGCGAGATCGAGCACCACCGCGAGGGCCGACCGGCGCGCATCCGCTTCAAGGCCAACTCGGTGGTCGACGAGGCCGTCATCGACGCGTTGTACGCCGCGTCGCGGGCCGGGGTGCCGGTCCAGCTCCTGACGCGAGGCATCTGCGCGCTCAAGCCGGGGGTGCCCGGTCTGAGCGAGACCATCGAGGTGCGCTCGGTGCTGGGGCGCTTCCTCGAGCACAGCCGGATCTTCTGGTTCGAGAACGGCGGGGACCCCGAGGCGTGGATCGGGTCGGCGGACCTCATGCACCGCAACCTCGACCGTCGCGTGGAGGTGCTGGTCGCCGTACCCGGTCAGGAGTCGCGCGACGAGATCGGTCGCCTGCTGGAGGCCGCCTTCGACCCCGGCACCGCCGCCTGGGAGCTCGACTCCGACGGCACCTGGACCCGTCGCGGCGTCGACGCCGACGGCAACCCGTGCCTCGACCTGCAGGAGTGGCTGATCAAGCAGTCCCGCCGCGGCCGCTGACCACTCCTGCCCGCCCCTGGAGCGCTTCCTGGCGTTCCTGCCCCGCCCAGATGCGTGGGAAAAGCACCCCGTTCCGCGTCTGAAGGGTGCTTTTCCCACGCATCTGACCGAACCGCTGGACTGTCCCCAGGTACGACGAGCAGCGGCCCGCTCGGCGCGATCCTCGGCGAGTGTGCTCGTCATGGACGAGGAGCTGCCTGCCTGGCGTCCGCCTGACCCGGTGGTGCTCCCCGTACGCCTGGATCCCTCCGGTCGGCTCGGGCCGACCCGCAGCGCCGCGCGCGGGGAGCGGTGGCGTCGTACGTCCCACGGCTGGTACGTCCCGTCATGGGTGGACCGCTCGCTGCCCGAGCAGCGCGTGGCCGAGTCCGTCCCCCACCTGGCCCTCGGGGGTGTCGTCACCGGCTGGGGCGCGCTGCGGATGTGGGGAGCGAACTTCCTGGATGGGCGGGAGCCCCATGACATCGGGCTCTGGCCGGTCACGCTGGCCCAGGGGTGGCACGCCGCTCCGCGCCCTGGTGGTCCTGGACTACGTCAGCACCAGCTCCGGGTCGGCCCCTGGTCACGGGTGGGCGGGGTGCCGGTCCACGCCGCGGTGCCCGCCCTGGTGGACGAGATGCGGCTCGCCCCGGACCTGGCGCACGCCGTCGTCTGCGCCGACGCAGCGCGAGCGGCCCGGCTCGTGACAAGCCGCGAGATGGCTCACGCGCTGGCGGACCGGGCCGGCTGGCTCGGCATCGCGCAGGCGCGGCACGCATGGTGGCTGTCACGTGACGGCGTCCGCTCGCCCCCGGAGTCGCGGTTACGGCTGGTGGGACACGACGCCGGCCTTCCCGCCCTGCTCGTGAACGTGCCCGTCTTCTCGCTCTGCGGCCAGTTCCTCGGCTACCCCGATTTGCTGGATCCCGACGCCGGTCTCGCCCTGGAGTACGACGGCGCCGGCCACCGGTCTCTGTCACGGCAGCGCAGCGACAACCTGCGTGAGGAGTCGCTCCGGGCCCACGGGATGGAAGTCCTCCGCGTCACCTCCCTCGACCTGGTCCGTCCCGTGGCGCTCGGGAGGCGGCTGCTCGACGTACGAGCGCGGTGTGCCTCCCGGGCACCCCACACACGGGCGTGGACGCTCCACCCGCCGCCAGGGTGGCGACCGCCTCACGGTCGCTCGTCCCCCTGAGGCCAGATGCGTGGGAAAAGCACCCCGTTCCGCGTCTGGAGGGTGCTTTTTCCACGCATCTGCCCCCGCACACCTAAGGGGCGACCCCGCGGAACGCCCCCCGGGGCCTCAGCAGGTGGCGAACAGGACCGGGCCCTGACCCACGTCGGCGAGCACCTGACCGTCCACCGGTCTGGCGGTCATCGTCACGAGCGGGCCGTCGGCGGTCGAGGAGGTGATCTCGAAGCGGTCGGCGAAGCTGCCACCCTGCCCGGCGGCCGGTCCCGAGGCGAGGTCGGTGCGCGGCTGGAGGTCCTCGGAGGCGTCGGTGTCGGAGTCGAAGGCGAAGACGAACCGCAGCTCGGAGTCGGCGGTCTCGGCGAAGGCCAGCCCGGTCAGCGGGTTGACGCCGCCGGCCTCGTCGACCAGCCGCTCACCCTCGGCGGCGTCGGAGGGGTCGGCCTGCGACATCGCGAGCTCCTCGCACGCGTAGTCGCCCACCCACACCGTCGCGACGGCCGGCTCCTCGAGCTCGCCGAGCAGCGAGCCCAGCCCCGGGACCTCGCCCAGCCCCTCCTCGTCACCGCGGACGACGTCGACGGCCCGGTCCACGAACTCCGGGTCGTCACCCATGAGGAGCAGGTGCTCGTCGGCCAGCACGGCGAGGTTCTCCTGCACCTGGGTGAGCGGCCCGGGCAGACCCGCGACCTGGTCGACCTCGCCGATCCAGGTGCCGCCCTCTCCGGCCCCGGACCCGGGCGCCTCGTAGCCCAGGCCCTCGAACCGGTCCTCCACCGCGTCGAGGTCGACGTCGTCGGAGAAGCGCAGGACCGACACCGACCCCTCGGGGGCCTGCCCGTAGGCCTCCCACTCGGCGTCCAGCGGCGTCACACCGAAATTCTCCGCCAACCCCGGGAAGGACGACCCGAGAGCCGTGCTGCCGACGAGGTCCTGCGCGAAGGCGCGGTCGAGGAAGGCCTCGATCTCCTCGTCGGGCGACCCGGTGCCGACCGAGGCGCCGTCCGCCGCCTGCTGGACCCGGGCCCAGTCGGTGTAGGAGACGCGCACCACCGTGCCGGGCAGCACCTCGACGGCCTGCACCACCGGCTCCGAGGCCAGCAGCGGGCGGACCAGCAGCAGACCCAGCGCCACGACCGAGGCGACGACGAGGACCCCCAGCACGACGAGTCGTGAGCGGGAGTCGAGCCGCACCGTGGCACCTCCGGGGCCTGCCCGTGACCGGGCCGGGATCCGCGCGCAGGTGAACAGCGCGCGACCACCCGCGACAGGGCGCCCCGGGTGGTGTGAGACTAACGCCATGATCGAGCAGGACCCGGTCGTCGCGGCCGGCGCCGTGGTGATGAGGCGGCGCAAGGGAGTCGGCCAGGTGCTGCTGGTGCACCGCCCGAAGTACGACGACTGGGCCTTCCCCAAGGGCAAGCTCGACCCGGGCGAGAGTGCCCGGACGGCGGCCGTGCGCGAGGTGCTGGAGGAGACCGGCGCCCGGATCCGGCTCGGGCCGAAGCTGACCGACCAGACGTACTCCATCGGCAACGGCACGCCACGCACCAAGCTGGTGCACTACTGGACCGCTCGGGTGCGCGGCGACTACAAGCCCAGCGAGTTCGTCACCAACGAGGAGATCGACGAGGTCGACTGGTTCGACCTCGACTTCGCCGCCGAGTGGCTGACCTACGACCGCGACCGCGACGTCCTCGTCGAGGCGCTCCCCTGGCTGCGCCGCACCCACCCCCTCGTCGTGCTCCGCCACGCCCAGGCCACCTCCCGCAAGCAGTGGTCCGGCGACGAGTCCGAGCGGCCCCTCACCGCTCTCGGCAAGCAGCAGGCCCAGGCGCTGCTCCCCGAGCTCGCGGCGTACGGCGTGAAGCGGCTGGTGTCCTCGAGCGCCCGGCGGTGCTGGACCACGCTGGCCCCCTACGGCTCGGCGTACGGCCGGGAGATCGAGGTGACCGACCACCTGACCGAGGCCGGCGCCCAGCCGGAGCGGGTGAACGACGAGATCGAGTGGCTGCTGGGGCTCGGGCAGGCGGCGGTGCTGTGCTCGCACCGGCCCGTCCTCCCGGCGGTGTTCGACGCCATCGGGATCGACGAGCCGCCGCTGGAGCCCGCCGCGGCCGTCGTGGTGCACCACCGCCACGGGCGTGTCGTCGCGGTGGAGCGCCTCCAGAGACGCTCGTCCTCTCGCGACTGAGGCACGTTCGCGGGACCGAGGCCCCGGGTTCACGTGACGTCCGTCGCACGGACGCGCGCACACCACCGAGATGGCGATCCCCGTTCACCTGCCGTTCACCGACGTCGAGGGGTCGATTCATGTCGCGTCCCTACCTTCAGGGAGTCAAGTAGCGACAGATCCCGAACACAGGAGACATGAAGTGAATCGCACTTCCTTCCGGCGCGTTGCGGTCCCCACGCTCGCCTCGCTGGCCCTGGGCCTGAGCCTCACCGCGTGCGGCGCGGCCAACGAGGAGCCCGCCAGCGGCAGCGACGGCACCCCCTCCGAGAGCGGCGACAGCCTCTCCGGCACCCTCAGCATCGGCGGCGCCTCGTCGCAGGAGGCCGCGCAGAACGCTTGGCGTGCCGCCTTCCAGAGCGCCAACCCCGAGACCACCGTCAACTACGACCCGATCGGCTCCGGCGGCGGGCGGGAGCAGTTCATCTCCGGCGGCTTCCCGATGGCCGGCTCCGACTCCTACCTCACCGACGAGGAGAAGGAGCTCAGCAAGGCCACCGCGCGCTGTGAGGGCGAGGCCCCCATCGAGGTGCCGAACTACGTCTCCCCGATCGCGGTCATCTACAACCTCGAGGGTGTCGAGGACCTGCAGCTGTCCCCCGAGACGCTGGCGGGCATCTTCGCCGGCGACATCACCACCTGGGACGACGAGGCCATCGCGGCCGACAACCCCGACGCCGAGCTGCCCGCGGAGACCATCAACCCGGTCCACCGCTCCGACGAGTCCGGCACCACCGGCAACTTCACCAACTACCTGTCCACCGTCGCCCCCGACGCCTGGACCTACGACGAGGTCGAGGAGTGGCCGATCGACGGTGGCGAGGGTGCCAGCGGCACCTCCGGCGTCGTCGAGGCCGTCACCCAGGGCGCCAACTCCATCGGGTACGCCGACGCGAGCCAGGCCGGCGAGCTCGGCAAGGCCCTGATCGGCGTGGGCGAGGAGTTCGTCGCCCCCGAGCCCGAGGCTGCGGCGAAGATCTTCGAGGTCTCGCCCCCGGCCGAGAGCGCCTCGGACACGCAGCTCATCTTCGACCTCGACTACGAGACCGAGGAGGCCGGCACCTACCCGATCGTGCTGACGTCGTACCTCATGGCGTGCCCGACCTACACCGACGCCGAGGAGGGTGGCCTGGTGAAGGGCTACATGTCCTACATCCTCAGCGAGGAGGGTCAGAGCGAGTCGGCCGACAACGCCGGCTCCGCCCCGCTGCCGTCCTCGGTGGCCGACGAGGCCCTGAGCATCGTCGAGGGCATCAAGGTCGGCTGACCGCCACGGTCTCGCACCACAAGCTCGTGCCGGTCACCGCGAGGTGGCCGGCACGAGCGGTGTGAGGGCCGGGACCGGCGCAGGGACCCCGACGAGACAACAGGGGCCCCGACCGCCATCATGAGAACCATCCCCCCGCTCCACGCACACCCCGGAGGACGAGCGTGACCACGAGTCAGGCCCCGCAGGATCTGGAACCCGACCGGGTGTCCCAGCGCGGCGACCAGGTGTTCGCCGCCGTCGCGAAGGCCGCCGGCATCGTCATCCTCGTCGCACTGGCCGGTGTCGGCATCTTCCTCACCCTGGAGGGCGCGCCCGCCATCACCGCCCCCGAGGCGTCGATGGGCGGCAAGAGCAACATCCTGCTCTACGTGTGGCCGCTGCTCTACGGCACGCTGCTCGCCGCCGTCCTCGCCATGCTGATCGCCACCCCGCTCGCCTTCGGGGTCGCGCTGGTGATCTCGCACTTCGCGCCGCGGCGGCTGGCGAAGCCGATCGGCTACCTCATCGACCTGCTCGCCGCCGTGCCGAGCGTCGTCTACGGCCTGTGGGGCATCGCCTTCCTCGGCCCGCGCATCGTGCCCTTCTACGCGTGGCTCGAGGACAACCTCGGCTTCCTGCCCTTCTTCGAGGGCCCGGCCACCTCCGGACGCACGATCCTCACCGCCTCGATCGTGCTGGCCGTCATGGCGCTGCCGATCATCACCGCGATCACCCGCGAGATCTTCTCCCAGACGCCCACGCTCCACCAGGAGGCCGCGCTGGCCCTGGGCGCCACCCGCTGGGAGATGATCCGGATGACGGTCTTCCCCTACAGCCGCTCGGGCATGATCTCCGCGACCATGCTGGGCCTGGGCCGGGCGCTCGGCGAGACGATGGCCGTCGCGATGGTGCTCTCGGCCACCGGCATCATCACCGTGAACCTGATCTCGACGACGAACCCCTCGACGATCGCCGCCAACATCGCGCTGCAGTTCGGCGAGGCCTCCGGCACCAAGATCAACGTGCTGATCTTCAGCGGCCTGGTGCTCTTCGTCATCACCTTCGCGGTCAACTTCCTGGCGCGGGCGATCGTGGCCCGCAGCGACATCGAGGGGCGCTGACATGACGACACCCACCGCGGACCGCACCCAGACCCCGCCCGGCCCCGGGCGCGACGCCGAACCGCTGACCCACCGCACCCTCCCCCGTCACTCCCCCCTGGTCGTGGCCGGTCCGTCGACGGCGCTCGCGCTGCTGGCGTCGTTGACGCTGGGTCTGGGACTCGTGGCCACGGTCCTGCTCGGCGTGGTGACCTTCGCCGTCGCCTGGCCCCTGTGGGCGCTGGTCGTCGAGGGGTCGCGCTCCGCCACGAACAAGCTCGCCACGACGCTGGTGTGGAGCGCCTTCGCCATCGCGCTCGTCCCCCTGGTGACGCTGGTGTACGCCGTGGTGTCCAACGGCTTGCCCGTGCTGAGCGCGGAGTTCTTCACGTTCTCGATGCGCAACGTGGTCGGCGAGGGCGGCGGCATCTACCACGCGATCATGGGCACCCTGCTGATCACGCTGTTCGCGACGCTCATCTCGGTGCCGATCGGGATCATGGCGGCGATCTACCTCGTCGAGTACGGCAAGGGCAACCGGCTCGGGCGCTGGCTGACCTTCCTGGTCGACGTCATGACCGGCATCCCGTCCATCGTGGCCGGTCTCTTCGCCTACGCGCTCTTCGTGATCATCTTCGGACCCGGCGTGCGGATGGGCATCGGCGGCTCGGTGGCCCTGGCGATCCTCATGATCCCGATCGTGGTGCGGTCCTCGGAGGAGATGCTGAAGCTCGTGCCCGACGAGCTGCGCGAGGCGTCGTACGCCCTGGGGGTGCCGAAGTGGCGCACCATCACCAAGGTCGTGCTGCCCACCTCGATGGCCGGCATCGTGACCGGCGTGATGCTGGCCGTGGCCCGCGTCGCCGGCGAGACCGCGCCGCTGCTGATCATCGCCGGCGACACCGACTCGTTGAACATGAACGTCTTCGCCGACCGGATGGCGACGCTGCCGGTCTTCATCTACTACTCCTACATGCAGCCGGGCGTCCCGCCCGAGTTCGGGCAGGAGCGCGCCTGGGGCGCGGCGCTGGTCCTCATCTCGATCGTCATGGTCCTGAACCTCGTCGCCCGCCTCGTCGGCTCCTACTTCTCCCCCAAGACCGGCCGCTGAGCCAGAAGGAAACGACACCACCATGGCCAAGAGCATCACCGTCTCCGACCTCGACATCTACTACGGCGACTTCCTCGCCGTGCAGGGCGTCTCGATGACGATCGAGGCCCGCTCGGTGACCGCCCTCATCGGGCCGTCCGGGTGCGGCAAGTCGACCTTCCTGCGCTCCCTGAACCGCATGCACGAGGTGATCCCGGGCGCGCGCGTCGAGGGCAAGATCGTCATCGACGGCCAGAACCTCTACGACGCCGACGTCGACCCGGTCGCCGTACGCCGCCAGATCGGCATGGTCTTCCAGCGGCCGAACCCCTTCCCCACGATGTCGATCTACGACAACGTGCTGGCGGGCTCGAAGCTCAACGCGAAGAAGATGTCGAAGTCCACCGCCGACGGCATCGTCGAGAAGTCGTTGCGCGGGGCCAACCTGTGGACCGAGGTCAAGGACCGGCTCAACAAGCCCGGGATGGGCCTCTCCGGCGGCCAGCAGCAGCGGCTGTGCATCGCGCGTGCGATCGCGGTGGAGCCGCAGGTGCTGCTCATGGACGAGCCCTGCTCGGCGCTCGACCCGATCTCGACCTCGGCGATCGAGGACCTGATCCACGAGCTGAAGAGCGACTACACGATCGTGATCGTCACCCACAACATGCAGCAGGCGGCGCGGGTGTCGGAGGAGACCGGGTTCTTCAACCTCGCCGGCGCCGGGAAGCCCGGTCAGCTGGTCGAGATGAACCCGACGAAGAAGATCTTCTCCAACCCCGACATGGAGTCGACCGAGGCCTACATCTCCGGCCGCTTCGGCTGACCCACCCCCTCCCCGCGAAGCGTCACTCGTGTACGCGCGAAGCGTCGCTCCGTGTACGCGCGAAGCGTCGCCCGTGTACGCGTGAGGGGTCAGCTCTGCAGCGATTCGAGGATCCCGGCAACGGTGACCTTGGCGCTGCGCCCGACCCCGATGAGGGTCGCCGAGGCCGCACCGACCCAGTCGCCGTACCCGACCAGGTGGACGCGCGGATCCCGCGCGCTCCGCGTGCCCGCCGCCCCCACCACCGGGACGTGGCCGTGCTCGTCGCGCAGGTGCAGCGGCGCGAGGTGCCGCAGCGCCGGCCGGAAGCCGGTGCACCAGATGATCGCGTCACACGCGAGCGTGCGGCCGTCGTCCCACGCCACCCCGTCCGTCACGATCCGGTCGAACATCGGCTCCGCCTCGAGCGCCCCGCGGTCCCGCGCCGCCCGGACGGAGGCCACCATCACGATGTCGCCGAGCCCGCCGACGCCGTCGTGCACACGCCCCTCGCGCTGCGCCTGCACCCGCGCGGTCGCGGTCTCGAACAGCACCCGCCCGTCCACGTCGTCGGCCAGGAACCGTGGCGGACGCTGGGTCACCCAGGTGGCGTCGGCGACGGTCGAGACCTCGGCGAGGATCTGTGCCGCCGAGTTGCCCCCACCCACGACGACGACACGCTGCCCGGCGAACGCGTCCGGGCGTCGGTACGCCGATGCGTGCAGCTGGGTGCCGCGGAAGTCGGCGGCGCCCGGGTACGCCGGCCAGAACGGCCGGTCCCACGTGCCGGTGGCCGACACCACGTGCCTCGCGGCGAGCGTCAGTCCCGGCGACTCGACGAGCAGCCGTCCGGACGGGTCGTCGTCGGCTCGGCGTACGGCGGAGACCCGGTGGGGACGCAACGGCGCGAGACGGTAGCGCTCCTCGTAGTCCGCGAGGTAGGCGACGACATGGTCGCGCGGCGGGAACCCCCGGGCGGCGTCGTCCCACGGGGGCATCAGGCGGCCGGGCAGCGACGAGTACCTCGCGGGCGAGAAGAGCCGCAACCCGTCCCACATCCTCGGCCAGGAACCGCCGGGCCGGTCGGCGGCGTCGACTAGGACGAAGTCGGCGCCGGGCTCGAGACCGGCGCGCTGCAGGTGGTAGCCCACGGAGAGCCCGGCCTGCCCCGCCCCGAGCACCACGACGTCGTACGACGCTTCAGCGCTCACGCGACATCCTCAGCGTGCACGCGCGACCCCTCGGGTGTACACGAGCGACGCTTCGCGCGTACACGAGCGACGCTTCGCGGGAGGACGGGCGGGGGAGGGGACGGGGACGGGGCGGGGGTCAGGGGAGCTGGAAGACGTTGTGGAGGACCTCGTAGGTGAGAGCGGCGACGAGGCCGGCCATCGGGAAGGTCAGCACCCACGCGGCGATGATGCTGCGGGCCACGCCCCAGCGGACGGCGGACAAGCGCTTGGTCGCGCCGACGCCCATCACGGCCGAGGTGATGGTGTGGGTGGTCGAGATCGGGGCCTCGAAGACGAAGGCGGTCGTGTAGAGCACACCGGCCGCCACCGACTCGGCGGCGAAGCCGCGGGCCGGGTCCAGGTCGATGATGCGTCGACCGAGGGTCCGCATGATCCGCCAGCCACCGGCGTAGGTGCCCGCCGAGATGGCGGCGGCCGCGGACAGGATCACCCAGAACGGCAGGTCGTCCTCGGCGGAGGCGAAGCCGCCGGTGACCAGGGCCAGGAAGATGACGCCCATCGTCTTCTGGGCGTCCTGCAGACCGTGGCCCAGGGCCATGGCCGCGGCGCTCAGCGTCTGCGCGGCCCGGAAGCCGCGCTGGGCCTTGCTGGGGTTCGCGCGCCGGAAGATCCACATGATCGCGATCATCACGAGCGCCGCTGCGGCGAAGCCGAAGAGGGGTGAGGCGACCATCGGGATGACGATCTTCTCGAGGATGACGTCCCACTTGACCCCGGAGCCGGATGCCACCGCGGCCCCGACGAGGCCGCCGATGAGGGCGTGGGACGAGGACGACGGCAGGCCGACGTACCAGGTCAGCAGGTTCCAGGTGATGGCGCCGAAGAGCCCGGCCATCACGACCACCATGCCGCTGGTGGTCTGCGCCGGGGTGATGACCCCGCCCACGGTGTTGGCGACCTCCTGGCCGAGGAAGGCGCCCACGAAGTTCATGACCGCCGCCATCGCCAGGGCGATGCGCGGGGTCAGCGCGCGTGTCGAGACCGAGGTCGCGATGGCGTTGGCGGCGTCGTGGAATCCGTTGGTGTAGTCGAAGACGAGAGCGACGACGACGACCGCGATGATGATCGCGAGGTCCACGCTCAGGACTCCTTGACGGCGATCTGCTCGACGATGTTGGCGACCTTCTCGAAGCCGTCGATCGCAGCCTCGAGGGAGTCGACGACGTCCTTGAGCTTGAGCACCTCGAGCGCCTCGTAGGCACCGCTGAACAGGTGCGCCAGGATCAGCCGGTAGGACTTGTCACCGGCGTTCTCGAGGCGGTTGATCTCGATCCAGAACTCGTCGAGGTCCTTCATGCTGCGCAGGTGCGGCATCGCGTCGGCGCAGATGTCCGCGCACCGCCGCAGCACCTCGACCTGGTCGGCGACGCCCTCGGGCAGCGCCTCGATCTCGTAGAGCACGACGAGGTCGACGGCCTCCTCCATGAAGTCCATGACGTCGTCGAGAGCCGAGGCAAGCGCGTAGATGTCCTCGCGGTCGAACGGCGTGACGAACGTCGAGTTCACCTTGCGGATGATCGCGTGGGTGTCCTCGTCGGCCCGGTGCTCCTCCTCCCGCATCCGCTCCGCGAGCTCGACGCGGTCGCCGCCGCCGTGCTGCAGGCCGCCGAGCATCTCGGAGAGGAGGTCGGCGCCGGTCACCAGGTGCTTGCTGGCGTCGGTGAACAGGTCGAAGAACGTGTCGTCCACGGGACGGAGGCGAAGGCGGAAAGCCACGGTGAACTCCTGGAGAGGGGTGTGGGCCGTCGGCAATCGTAGGGCGTGGGTCGCCGCAGTGGCGAATACTCCGCCCGCAGCGCACGAGGACCCGACCGTCAGAGACGGCCGGGGTCCTCGAGATGGAACGATCAGGCGTTGCGGACGTTCTCGGCCTGGGGACCCTTGGGACCCTGGGTGACCTCGAACTCCACGCGCTGGTTCTCCTCCAGGGACTTGTAGCCCTGCATCTGGATGGCGGAGAAGTGCACGAAGACGTCGTCGCCGCCGCCCTCCTGCGCGATGAAGCCGAAACCCTTCTCGGCGTTGAACCACTTGACAGTGCCCTGAGCCATGCTCTGTTACTCCTCTATCGGGGCTAGACGCGCCGTCTTCGACACGCCTGCACCACATGCGTGACGCTGAACCCCACCGAGAAGCAATGCAACTTGTGAGCCAACGCCGCCGGATTCGCAACACTCCGCGGACGATTGGGACCTGCCGGAACTGGTGCATCTGGTGCGCGATCAACCTTACCAATTTTTCTTCGTGACGGAAGGGGCAGGTGCGGCGCGAGAGAACCCCGCCGTCGACGTACGCCGCGGGGGGCTCGGCCGGGGTGCGCCCGGGAGGGAGGAATGACCTCCGTCGCGGCGGGGTACAAACCTCGCGCGGTTCTCGGACGTCCGGCCGCACTCCCCCACCCGTCGCACGCGGCGACCACCGAAGGAGCACGTCATGGGTCTTGGACTCGGAGTCGTCCTCATCGTCCTCGGCCTGCTGTTCGTCACGCCGGTCATGACCTACGACATCCCCGGTGTCGACGACACCATGCTGGGCTGGATCCTCATCGGCGCCGGCGTGCTGTCGATCGTGCTCGGCCTCGTCGCCACCGCCCAGCGCTCGCGCACCACGCACGTGGAGGAGCGCCGGGTGCACTGAGACCCGCTGCCGGGACGTTGCGACGACTCAGCCGTCCAGGACCGACGGCGGGAGGTCGAGCTCGGGCACCAGCTCGAGCAGGAGCCCTCGCACGCGGTGGTCGAGGTCGGCCACGACCGACCGCACCGTGTCCTCGTCCTGACCGCCGGGGTCGGCAACCGGCCAGTCGACGTAGCGAACGCCCGGGACGTAGGGGCACTCCTCGCCGCAACCCAACGTGATCGCCATCGTCGACGCCGCGATGGTCTCGCGGGTCAGCAACGTGGGGATCTCCTTCGAGGTGTCCAGCCCGAGCCGCTCGAGCACTGCGGCGACCTCGGGGTGGATGTGCTCCCCGGGCTGCGTGCCGGCCGAGCGTGCGACGACGCGACCCCGGGCGTAGTGCTCGGTCAGCACGCGGCTGATCACCGAGCGCCCGCCGTTGCGGACGCAGGCGAAGACGACCTTCGGGGTCTCGCGTCCGGTCATCGGGACGCCCCGCCCACCCCTGCGAGGGTCAGACCCGCAGGCGTGGCACCGATGACGGCGAAGGGATGGGTCAACAGGTCCTCCTGCAGGTTCCGTCGACTCCTGTCGATGGAAAGCAGAGTATCGATGCCCATCGATGAAGGCAAGATAGGATCAGACGATGACCGCGACGAGCAAGGCGCCGCCGACGTACGAGCACGACATCACGTTGGCTCGTGGAGAGGCCGAACGGTACGCCGACTGGTTCTCCGTGCTCGCCGACCCCACCCGGGTCCGTCTGCTGCACGCCGTGGCGACCGCCCCGGTCGGGACGCTGCGCGTGGGAGACCTCGCCGCGACTCTGGGGATCAGCCAGTCCACGTGCTCCCACCACGTCGAGCTGCTCAAGCGCGTGGGTTTCGTGGTGGTCGACAAGAAAGGGACGTCGAGCTTGGTCTCGGCCAACGCCGCCTGCTGCACGGGCCTGCCCCACGCCGCCGACGTCGTGATGGGAGCGCTGTCGTCACGGCCATGCTGCCCCGCCGACCTACCCGCCGACGTGTCGGTCCGCCCCGTCACCGACGCGGACCTCCCGCGCGTGCTGGAGATCTACGCCGAGGGGCTGGCCACACGCACCGCCACCTTCGAGACGACCGTGCCGTCGGCCGCGGAGCTGCGCGCCCGGTGGCTGACGGATCTCGTCTGGGTGGCTGAGCTCGACGGCGACGTGGTGGGATGGACGGCGGTCATGCCGGCGTCGAGCCGGGAGTGCTACGCCGGGGTCGGGGAGACGGCCGTCTACGTGGCGGGATCGGCCCGCGGTCGCGGCGTCGGCACGGTCCTGCTGCACACCCAGGTCAACGCCGCCGACGCCGCCGGGATGTGGACGCTGCAGGCCTCGGTCTTCCCCGAGAACCGCGCGAGCCTCGCGCTGCACCACTCCGCCGGCTACAGGACGCTGGCGGTGCGCACCCGCATCGCCCGCCTCGACGGGCAGTGGCGCGACACCGTGCTGCTCGAGCGCCGCAGTCAGGTCTGTTGAGCGATCGGCCAGCCACTCACACCGGTGGCAGCAGCTGGCCGGCGACCGAGCCGGCGCGGTAGCGGGGACCGGCGCTGGAGTCCAGATCACCCGGGAGCGGCTCCTCGACGCCGTCGTGCAACCAGAAGAGCCGAAACCCGTCGCGCGCGTCACCTTCGCGCGGCGCGGGTCGGGCCACCACCCGGTCCTCGCCCTGCCACCAGGTCAGCTCGTCCTGGCTGCCCTCGAGCATCGACCACGCGCCGTCGTACACCCAGGTGCCGCGCTGCACCGTCACGGGTGCGACGTCGTCGGGGTCCATCGGGTTCTCGCGCCACGCGGTTTCGGTGAACCGTACGGCGACCCGGTCACCCACCTTGTCCATGGCGGCGACACGCCAGTCCTCGACGTACTCCTCGGGCACGCCGTACTCGCGCGCGATCTCCCCGGTGGCAGGATCGATCTCGACGACCTCCTGGTCCACCACGCACCCGCCGCAGGGATCTCCGTCGGCCTGGCGCAACGCCAGCAGCCCGGCGCCATCCGCGGCGACGTAGAGGGCGACGATGCGCTTGTTCAGGAGGACGTTGTCGAGCTCGCCGTCCTCGATGCGCGCGATGCCGAAGTCACCGCCCTCGTAGTCCTCCGCGCTGTCGTGCCACTGCACGAAGGTCGCGCCATCTATTGTCGGAACGACATTATAGTAGCTGCGCCTCAGCTCGGCGATGTCGTCGGCAACAGGGTTGTCAGTGTCCGGCAGCTCGCGTGACCACAGGCGCTCCAGCTCCGGCGTGTAGGCGGTCAGGACCGCCGGCTCCCTCAAGGAGTCCAGCACGTTGACCTGGGTCACCGCCCGTCCGGGGAGGTCGAAGCCTGGGACGCGGACGGGGCGCTCCGGCACCAGGTCTCCTGACTCGACGTCGAGAAGCTCCAGCGAGATCGAGCGGCGGCTCCGGTCGACCATCGCCGTCCCGCCCGGCAGCCAGCGGGCCTGGTCGGCGTCGGCCAGCACCCGCTCGTCCCCGCCGGAGCGCACCAGCAGCCCGGCCGGTGTGGCCGCGGCGTACGTCGGGCCGACCACGTCGAGGGGGACCGGCTCGATGCCGGCGTCGAACACGGCGGACTCGTCCGACTCTCGTGGCTCGTCGGCGCAGGATCCGGCAAGCACCACCAGGGCCGCGACGCCGCACGCCGTGGGCAGCACCGACCTGCGGCGGGATGACCGGGATGCTGGCACAGCACGAACCGTATCCACGCTGCGTGGGTCCAGGACGGTCCCACGCTGTCGTCCGCCACCGTGGTCGAGCCGGGGACCAACCTCCAGAGCAGAGCCGACCCTGACCGCACGAGGCAGACCATAGGTCCGACCCGATCCGCTGCAGTGCAGCGACGTCGCTACCCTGACGTCGTCACGGGCCTCTAGCTCAATCGGCAGAGCAGCGGACTTTTAATCCGCGGGTTCAGGGTTCGATCCCCTGGGGGCCCACCAGCGTGTTGTATGACGTCGCCGCCTCACGGATGACGGTTGATCTTCGGTCCTCGCGAAGGCCCGACGGCGGTGGTCCTCAGCCGAGCAGCTCGACCGCACCGCACATCGGTCCTCCACGACGGTCTCAGAACAACGACCTCCAGCTGCGTGCCTTCCAGGAGTCCTGGCGCCAGCTGCGAGCCTTCCAGTCGTTGCCACGCCAGGTGCGCGCTTCCCACTGCGCGCCTGAGCCGCCCCAGGGCACACCGGCCCACGACGATCCCGCCCACGGGGTGGCCACCCAGCTCTTCTTGTCGAACTTGCGCCCCGTCCAGCCGCGGCCGTTCCAGACCCCTTCGTTCCACGACGTGCCGTTCCACGAGGCTGCGGCCCAGGCCTCCGCGTCCCAGCGGCTGCCGAGTGCGTCGACCTCACCACGCAGGGCCTCACCGGTCGCCGGGTCCACCACGTGCTCGCCGCCACGCGACGTCTCCAGGGAACCGGTCCCGGACGAGTAGGGCGGCACGACCGTGGTCGTCGGCACCGGCGCCTGCGCCGCGGCCAGCACGTCGGGGACTCCGGCCCCCATGGCCGGGTCGCCGGCGGCGAGAGGTCGGGCGGTGGCCACGAGCAGCTGCTTGACCTGATCCGGGGTGAGCTTGGGACGCTCCTCCAGCAGGAGCGCGACCTGGCCCGCGACGAAGGCGGTGGCCTGAGACGTTCCGCTGCCCCGGAAGAACCGGCCGCTCTGATCGCCTTCGACCCTGCCCTCGGGGCTCATGCTGTCGGCGTAGGAGCCGGGAACCCGCAAGGAGACGAGGGACCGTCCCGGAGCCACGACGTCGGGACGCCGCGTGCTGCTCCCCCCGTTGGTGAAGCTCGCGACGACGTCGTCGCCGGTCGAGGCGGTGCCCACCGGGTCCACCGCACCGACGGCGAGGACGTGCGGGTCCAGGGCCGGCATGAGCAGGCTCGGGGCCTCGAGGCCGTCGTTGCCCGCCGCCGTGACCACCACGATGCCGGCCCGCCAGGCGGCCTCCACCGCGTGAGCGAGCGGGTCGATCTGCCACGGCTGGGGGGAGGCCGTCCCGTAGGCGAGCGAGATGACCCGCACGTTCATGCCGCCCTCACGGCGGTGCTGCACGACCCAGTCGAGCGCCGCGATCACCTGCGAGACGTCGGCCCCACCGTCGGCCGCGCCCACCTTCACGTTGAGCAGCTGGGCGTCAGGGGCGACTCCCGCGAAGAGGCCCTGAGCAGGTTTCTTGCGGTCCCACTTCTCGTCACGGCCGGCGATGATGCCGGCCAGGTGGGTGCCGTGCCCGAAGGCGTCGACGTAGCGGGTCTCGGCCCACTGCCCGTCGAAGGACAGGTCAGGCCCGTTGATGAGCTTGTCGTCCTTGTCGGTCAGCCCCGCCACCGGTGCGACGCCCGTGTCGATGACCGCCACCGTGACGTGGTCACCGGTCAAGCCTTGCGCCCAGGCCTCCCGGATGCCCAGGCTGCCCGTCAGCGAGAACATCGAACCAGCGTCACGCTCAGGTGACCAGTCACCGGCAGGGGTCGTCGACTGGCGCTCCTGGCGGGCAGTGACGTCTCCCCACTCGGCGCTGCCGACAGCGTCCCCCTCGGACACCACGGCCTGAGGCGGCGTGGCTCCCGGGTCAGGCTGGTCCGCCGCCGA
Source organism: uncultured Actinomycetota bacterium (assembly GCA_963762755.1). Taxonomy (GTDB): domain Bacteria; phylum Actinomycetota; class Actinomycetes; order Propionibacteriales; family Nocardioidaceae; genus Marmoricola_A. Next base: position 57,729 of record CAVXMH010000026.1, read on the forward strand.
GGCCGCCCCACCGACCGCGAGGACCGACAGCGCCGCTATGGCGCACACTGCCGTCGTCCGGTTGACTCCTTCGTTCCCCATAGGACTCCCCTTACCTGCTGCGAGAGGTCCAGAGTGGTCTATACCGGCGCAATATGGATGATTTCTCGCCGATCAACGGGCGACTCGCCCCACATCAGGACTTTGATCCCGCGACGGCAGGACCCATGTCACCCAGGCCCTGACCCGGGAAGAACTGGCCGCCCTGGCCGAACGGTCAGGTCGGGGTGCGTCCGCTTCCGGCCAGACCCTCGACGTACTCAGAGAGGTGCGACCCAGGACACACGCGCGCGGGGTATAGGCGCAGAACTCGACGGGCACGATCACTGCATGAGCAACCACAACGCATCCGAGGCGCGCGAAGGCCTGATGGACAACCTCGCCGGCAAGGCCAAGGAAGTGGCCGGAGCCGTGACGGGCAAGGACGACCTCGTGCAAGAGGGCCAGCTCCAGCAGGAGGAGGCCCGCAACCGCAAGGAGGCCGTCGCCGAGGAGGCGATCGCCGAGGCCAAGCGCAAGGAGGCCGCGGACGACTACCGCGAGGAGACCCGCGAGGCCGCGCAGCTCAAGCAGGAGGCCCGCGCCGAGGCCGACCAGCGCGAGTCGACTGCCGACCGCCAGAAGGCTGAGGACGAGAAGTCCGCCGAGCGCGAGGCGAAGCTGCGCGAGGCCGCCGGACAGGACGCCGCTGAGGACCGCGCTGCGGACCTGGCCGAGACCCGGCTGCAGGAGGCCGAGAAGCTCGAGACCGACGCCGAGGTGTCCCAGCTGAGCGCGGACGCCGAGAGCGACACCCTGGAGAACGAGGCCGCCGCCGCCGAGCGCCGCGCCGCGCAGCTCCGCAACGAAGCCACCAAGTGAGGAACACCATGACCCACGTCATCAGCAACGTCATCGCCCTGCCCTACGAGCTGGCGCGCAAGCCGCTCGCCGTCGCCGACGCGAAGCTCACCCCCAAGCTCCCCGAGGCCGTCGAGACCCGCGTCGGATGGGCCCTCGGCTCGGCCGACCGCGTCGCCGGCACCGTGCTGCGACACCCCGGCATCGCCCAGCGCGGCGCCGACCGCGTCGAGCGCACCAGCAAGGTCGTCACCGCGGCTCGCCTCGAGGCCGAGGCCGAGGCGCGCCGCGAGGCCGCCGCCGAGAAGAAGGCCGCCGGGGCCCGCGAAGCCGCGCGCAAGCGCAAGGCGGCCCAAGACCGTGCCGCCGCCGGCATCGCCGAGGCCGACGCGACCGAGAAGCGCGAGAAGCGCGAGGCGACCGAGCGCGCCGAGAAGGCTGCGGCGCAGAAGAAGGCCGCGGCCGAGAAGAAGGCTGCCGACAAGAAGGCTGCCGCCGAGAAGCGCAAGGACCAGGTGACCGCGGCCGCCGAGTCGAAGCAGAAGGCGGCGCAGAAGCGCACCTCCGCCGAGCTCAAGGACGCCTCGAAGGACCAGGCGGCTGCGAGCGAGGCCCGCGCCGACGCCGAGCGTCTCAGCGAGCTGACCGAGGCGAAGAAGCAGGAGCGCAAGGAGAGCTGACGGGTTCGCCCCGACTCCTCCGCAACGACTTGTGGGGCGGCTGAACAGGCTCATCGCCTGACGAGCCGCCCCATGAACATGTGCGCCGCACCGCACGGCTCGGCTAGCGTCCCGCCGTGATCACCGAGCTGCAGACCGAGCGCCTCGAGCTCCGGACCGTCGGCACCGACGACGTCGACCGGATGCTGGAGTACCGCGCCCGCCCCGACGTCACCCGTTGGCTGCTGCGCACCGAGGTCGATCCGGCGGCCTTCCGTGCCGCCTGGTCCGGGGTGGCCGACGACCCGGACGACCACAGCGTCGCCGTCCTCCTCGACGGCCACCTCGTCGGGACCGTGTCCCTCGACCTCGTCGACGGCATGGGCCAGGCCGGCATGCCCCGGCGGACCCAGGCCCACCTCGGTTACGTCTTCGACCCGGCGTACGCCGGCCACGGTTACGCCACCGAGGCGGTCACCGCGGTCGTCGCGCACGCCGTCGACACGCTCGGCGTACGTCGGGTGCGCGCCGGCTGCTTCGCCGACAACCACGCCTCGGTGCGCGTGCTGGAGAAGATCGGCTTCCGCCGTGAGGAGTACGGCGTCGCCGACTCGTGGCACGCGGAGCTCGGTTGGCTGGACGGCTGCTCATACGCGCTGCTGGCCGCGTCGTGGCAGCGACCGGGCTGACGGTCCCCACGGCCTCGAGGTCGCCGGCCCGCACGGAGTCGCCCGCCGCCGCCCGGATCTGCAAGGGCCTGGCCGCCGAGGGGATCGGCATGCTCCGCTTCGACACCTCGGGCCCGGCGACTCCGAGGACGGGGACGACTGGGACTACTGGGGCGACGGCTCCCTCGCCCCCAAGGGGCCGACGCCGTGCGCGCGGCCGAGTTCATGATCGGTCGTGGGGACGTCGCTCAAGACGCGATCGACATGCGCTCCATCCGCGGCTCGTCGCGGGCGGCGAGCGCGTTGCAGCGCGAGCCAGCGACCCGGACGTGCGCGTGGGGGTGCTCGGGGTGGGGCCGCCGCACGCAGGGCAGGCCGCCCTCAGCGTGGTCGCAGCGCTCCGCGGCGGTCAGGGCGACGTCGACGGTCGCGGGCAGGCACGCCAGCGCGGGGTCGGGATGGGCCGGCTCGGCGCCGACGTCCGGCAGGATGGTGAGGTCGTGGGGCAGGGCGGTGACGGTCATGGGTGGTCCTTCGTCGCTCGTCGGGGGGCGGGCGCTGTGCGTTGAATCTTCAACCTAAGCAGTTGTCCTCTTATTCCCCACGCACCGCCCGCTTCACACCCGTGCCGCGGTGCGACGCGCACGACACCCGCCGTCGCCGTGCTCCTGCGGTGCCCGCGACGCGTCGTCGGGCAGGATGACGATCCCGCACCGACCAGGAGGCCCGGCGCATGAGCACCAAGGACCCGGAGCGCCCGACGCCGGCCCTGCTGAGCACCCGGGAGATCGTGGTGACGACCCTCGTGGGCCTGGTGGTCTCCGGGATCTGCTTCCTGGTCCTGCCCGGCCTGTTCGTCGGCGCGATGACGATCACGGTCCTCTTCGCGCTGACCATGGCCATCTTGACGCCGCTGGCCTACCGCAACGCCCGCAAGCACGGGGAGTGGCCGCCGAAGGACCAACGATCCTGACCACCCGTGGTCGAAGGCGTCCCTTTCGGGACGTCGACGCCGGCGTGCTGCGACAGATCTCGTCGGACCTCTCCACCGCGGGCACGGAGGTCAGCGGGTCGGCGTCCAACCTGTCCGTCCGCCCGGACGCGGGTCAGTCCTCGGGCGAGGTCGCCGCCTCGCTGTCCACCCTCGCCGCGGCCTACGACCGCAGCGACCAGAACACCCAGGGCAACCTCTCCGGTCCGGGGGGCGCCTCGCGATGAGCATCGAGCTGAAGGTGCACGGCGAGCCCTCGGCCTGCCGGGAGGCCGCCGGCACCTGGCGCCGGGTCCGGCGAGGTCACCTTGGCCCGCTCGTCCGGCACGGACCTGTGGCGTGAGCTGGTGCGTCTGCTGCCCACCGACGAGGAGCGCCCCGTCGAGGTGCGCAAGGGCGCGGCCACGTAGTCACGTAACCCGGGGGTGTCGCCCACGTTGGGGAGGTGACACGCGCTCCAGCGGAAGGTGATCCCATGAAGCTCCGTCCTGTCCTCGGCACCGTTGCTGCCCTCCTCACCGGCCTGGTCCTCGTGCCACCGGCACCGGCCCAGGCACATGAGAGCGGCGGCGACGTCGCCACCAACGACCGCGGCGTCCGGGTGGCCACCGCGGGCGAGGGCACGGCCATGAGGTTCGTCGCCAACCTCCAGTACGACGGCAGCGGCGAGGCGCAGAACGGCTCCGACATCGAGTTCCTGCGCCTCGGCGACCGGGAGTACGCGTTGGCCGGCACGCTCGACAAGGGCATGCAGATCATCGACATCACCGACCCGCGCGAGCCGCGGAAGGTGGCGACGTTCGACTGCGACATCAGCCAGGGTGACATCCAGGTGTGGAAGCGCGCCGGCCGGGTGCTGGCGAGCTACACCGCGGACGGCACCGTCGGCGAGGACGGCGCGGCCTCCACGTGCGGCCGCGACCTCGACCTCTCGGCCGGCGACGCCGGCACGGTGATCGTCGACCTGACCATCCCGAGCAAGCCGTCGTCGTTGAGCTTCCTCGACGTCCCGCGCGGGTCGCACAACATGACCATCCACCCGAGCGGGCGCTTCCTCTACAACTCCAACTCCGACCTCGCCACGAGCACGAAGCCGACCATCACGATCTACGACGTGAGCCGACCGACCCGCCCGGTGAAGGTGCAGGACTACCGCATCCCGTTCGTCCCGACCTCCCTGGGCTCGGAGTCGCACGACATCACCTTCAACGCCAGCGGCACCCGGGCCTACTCGGGCGCCCTGTCGCAGACGCTGATCCTCGACACCACCGACCCGCGCCACCCGAAGCAGGTCAGCCAGATCGTCGACCCGTCGATCAACGTCGTCCACCAGGCCGACCCCGTGACGCTCACCCGCAGGAACGGCACCGAGCGCACCGTCCTCGTCGTCACCGACGAGCGCGCCGGTGCCGCCGCGAGCCTCGAGTGCCCGGGCGGCGGCCTGCACCTGTTCGACATCACCGGCGCCAAGGAGCGCAACCCCGAGAAGATGGGCACCTGGTTCATCCCGGCCGTGCAGCCCCAGGACGGCAGCACCTGCACCTCGCACGTCCTGCGCATCTACCCGCAGCAGAAGCTGATGACGATCGCCTGGTACAGCCAGGGCGTCCGGGTCCTCGACATCTCCGGGCTGCTCCGGTTCCAGGGCTCGCCGGCCGAGGTCGGCGTCGGCGAGGGCGTCGGGATGAGGGAGGTCGGCCACTACGTGATGCCCGACGCCGACACCTGGTCGTTCAAGACCAACAGGATCCGTCGCGACGGCTCGTTCTTCGGCTACGGCAACGACCTGGTGCGCGGCTTCGACGTCTACCGCTTCAACGGCCGGCCGATCGGCGACGTACCGGCCCTGACGCCGACGGACCTCAGGTCCTCGGGCGACACCACGGGCACGTCGGCGCGGTGGGTGGGCAGTGCGGCCATCGTCGGCCCGGCCCTGCTCGTGGCCGGTCTGCTGCGGCGCCGCGTCCGTCGTACCGAGAGCGACACCGCCTGAGGCTTGGGCCGGGCAGGTTCACTGGGAGCGATCCCCACCACGAGAGGTGACCCGTCATGTCCTCGGCCAGGCTCGTCGCGACCCGCACCCCCGCCCGTCCCCGAGGCGCGGTGGTCGTGCTGCACGGCGGCGGGGCCCGCCGGGGCGAGATGGCGGTGAGCCCCACCCAGCTCTCCGTGCTGCGCATGGTGCCCGTCGCCCGACGGATCGCGCGGGCAGGCAGGGGCGACCTCGCCGTCTTCCGGCTGCTCAACTCCACGCGCGGCTGGGACACCCGCCACACCCCCGTCGACGACACCCGGTGGGCGCTGGGCGAGATCGCGCAGCAGTACGGCGACCTCCCTGTCGCGCTCGTGGGTCACTCGTTGGGGGGCCGCGCCGCGCTGCTGGCCGGCGACGCCGAGGCCGTGCGCAGCGTGGTGGCGCTCAACGCCTGGGTGACCCCCGAGGACCGCGTCGACCTCACCGGACGACAGGTGCTGATGGTCCACGGCACCGCGGACCGCATCGCCGCACCGGCGCGCGCGGAGAGCCTGGCCCGTCGGCTGTCACGCTCGGCCGACCGCCTCGGGTTCATCCGGGTCGAGGGAGGCAAGCACGCCATGCTCCGCAGCAGCGGCACGTTCACCAGCGCCGCCACCGACTTCGTCACCGCGACGCTCCTCGGCCGCGAGGTGGGCGGCTCCGTCGCGCGGGTCCTCGCCGGCGACACCGACGTCTCCGTCTGACGTCCGCGATCTGTGCACCGCCCCGGCGTCAGGCGTCGGTCCGCCGCATCCGCTCCAGGGTCTGCTTCTGGTCGAGCTGCGCGGTGACGCTGACGCCCTTCGACTCCAGCATGCGGTAGGACTCGAAGAAGGCCCCGAGCTCCTCACGCGCGTTGTCGGGCAGGTCGGTCAGGTCCTGGAGATGGTCCTGGTGGTGGTCCTTCTCCGGCACGCAGATCAGCTTGGTCTCGCTCTCGTCCCCCACCTCGAGGAGGTAGGAGCCGATGAGGCGGCACTGGATGTGCACGCCCGGGAAGGTGGCCTCGTCCAGCAGCACCAGGGCGTCGAGCGCGTCGCCGTCCTCGCCCTCCACGCCGACGACGTAGCCGTAGTCGCCGGGGAACCCGACGGGTCCGCCGAGCCGACGGTCGAACCAGATGACGCCGTCATCGTCCTCCTCGTACTTGTTGCGGCTGCCGCGAGGGATCTCGACGACCACCTCGACGAGGTCGGGTCGTTCGGGGGTGTCAGTCATGGGTGGACCGTGCCCAGGTCGGGGCCGCCGAACCGACCTGCGTCGTACCTCATGTCGACAGGCGTACGACGACGCGCCCGCTCCGCGCGTGGCACGACACCGACGCGAGGTCGGTGACGACGTGGTCGGCCACACCCGGCCCGGCCATCAGGTTGACCCCGACGACCGTCGCACCGGCGGCCCCGCCCGCCGCGATGCCCGCCTCGGTGTCCTCGAAGACGACGCAGTCGGCCGGGTCGACCCCGAGCCGCGTGGCCGCGGTCAGGTAGGGGTCGGGCGCGGGCTTGCCGGCCTCGACGTCCTCGGCCGTCACGAGCACCTCGGGCAGCGGCAGCCCGGCCGCCTCGATGCGGGCCCGCGCCAGCGGACGGCCGCCGGAGGTGGCCACCGCCCAGCGCAGCCCGCCGTCGGCCGCCAGCGCGGTCAGCAGCGCGCGCGCCCCCGGCAGCGCCCGCGCCCGGTGGGCGGTCTCGAGCTCGAGCTCGTCGATGCGAGCGCTCGCCGCCTCGACCAGGTCGGCCGGCAGCAGGTCGGCGACGGTGTCGGCGGCCCGGCGGCCGTGGATCACCGTCAGCACGTGCTCGGGGTCCTGGTCGTGCTCCTCGGCCCAGCGGGTCCAGGCCTCGTTGCCGGCGTCGACCGAGTCGACGAGCACGCCGTCGTTGTCGAAGACCAGGGCGGCCACCTCGAGCTCGACCTCCTCGGGGGTCTCGTCACGGGCAGCAGCGGAGGAATGGCTCACCCACAGATCCTAGGTCGCTCCCGTCACACGGGCGCCCGACAGATGCGTGGGAAAAGCACCTCCAGGACCGGGTCCACGGTGCTTTTCCCACGCATCTGTCACCGGCTCACCCGCTCGGGCCGGCGTCAGGCGACGTGCTCGCCGGTCTGCACGTTCCACAGCGCGGCGTAGAGGCCCTCGGCGCGCGACGAGCTCCTCGTGCGTGCCGTGCTCGGCGATCCGGCCCGCGTCGAGCACCCAGATGCGGTGGGCGTGGCGCACGGTCGAGAGCCGGTGGGCCACGACCAGCGCGGTGCAGTCGGCGGTCGCGACCCGCAGCGAGCGCTGGATCGCGGCCTCGGTCTCGTTGTCGACGGCACTGGTCGCTTCGTCGAGCACGAGCACGGCGGGCCGCCGCAGCAGGGCGCGGGCCAGGGCGAGGCGCTGTCGCTGACCGCCCGACAACGTCACGCCACGCTCGCCCACGAAGGCGTCGAGCCCGTCGGGCAGCGCCTCGACGAAGTCCCATGCCGCGGCGGCCTCGGCTGCGGCGCGGATCTCCTCGCGGGTCGCGTCGGCCCGCCCGTAGGCGATGTTGTCGGCGACCGAGCCGGCGAACATGAAGACGTCCTGCGCGACGTAGCCCATCGAGCCGCGCAAGGAGTCCCAGTCGAGGTCGCGCACGTCCTGGCCGTCGAGCAGCACCTGCCCGGCGCGCGGGTCGTCGAAGCGCAGCACCAGCCGCAGCAGCGTCGACTTGCCCGACCCGGTCGCCCCGACGATCGCGTGGGTCTCCCCGGCCGGCACCACGAGGTCGACGCCGTGCAGGACGTCGGGCCCGTCGGCGTACCCCGCCCGTACGCCGCGCAGCTCCAGCCGGCCGCGCACCGGCCGCCCCAGCGACCGGTCGCCGGCGGGCACCGTGACCGGCACCGCCAGCAGGCCGAGGATCCGCGCCGCCGAGGCGCGACCGCGCTGGTAGAGGTCGAGCACCTCCGCCACCTCGGTCAACGGCCACAGCAGGCGCTGGGTCATGAAGACGAGCACGGAGTAGAGCCCGACCTCGAGGTCTCCGTCGAGGGTCTGCCAGCCGCCGAGCAGCAGCGTGCAGGTGAAGCCGGCCAGGATGGCCATGCGCACCAGAGGCACGAAGGCCGCCGAGGAGCGGATCGCCTCGGTGTTGGCGTGGCGGTAGGCCAGGGACGCGGCCGCGATCCGGTCCCGCTCGCGGTCCTCGGCGGTGAAGGCCTTGATGGTGCTCAGGCCGGCCAGGTTGGACGACAGCGCGCTGGAGAGGTCGCCGACCGCGGTGCGCACCCGGTCGTAGAGCGGCTCGAGCCGGCGCTGGAACACCAGGGAGCCCAGGACGATCAGGGGGATCGGCAGGAAGGCCAGCACCAGCAGCGTCGGCGACGAGGCGGCGAACACGGCTCCGACCAGCACCACGTTGAGGGTGGTCTGCAGGATCGTCGGCGCGCCCACGTCGAGGAAGCGCTCGAGCTGGTTGACGTCGTCGTTGAGGGTGGCCAGCGTCGCGCCGGCCGGACGAGCCTCGTGCCAGGCCAGGTCGAGGTGCTGGACGTGGTCGTAGGCCTCGACCCTCAGGTCGTGCTCCACCCCCTGCGCCAGTCCGCGCCAGAGCACCGCAGCGACGTACTGCGAGAGGGACTCGACCACCCAGATGACGACGTTGATCGCGGCCAACCAGCCCAGCTGGGCGTAGCGGGAGTCGACGCCGAGCAGGTCGGCGACGAAGGAGCCGTCACCACGGACGACGACGTCGACCGCTGCACCGATGAGCAGCTCGGGCGCGACGTCGGCGACCTTGTTCACGATGGAGGCGATGACGGCAGCGACGAACCGGGCGCGATAGGTTCGGTAGCGCGCCCCGAGGGCGCGTAGGGGACGGTCGGGAGCGGTCGCACGTTCCGGCGACGGGGCGGCGGCTGTCACGTCCCACAGGCTGTCACGTCCCAGGTTCTCCTCAGGTCCTGGTGGCACCCTGGACCCGCTCCCCGTCCCACCTGCCCTGACGAACCCGAAGGAACCTCATGGCCACCAAGAAGAGCAAGAAGACGATGCAGTCCGAGCGCAGCCAGCGTGCCGCGGAGATGCAGGCGCAGGCGCGGAGCGCCGAGCGGCGTCGCAGCCTGCTCATCATCGGCGGCACGGCCCTCGTGGGCGTGGCCATCATCGGGGCGGCCGTCTTCGCCGTGATCGACCAGAACAAGGCGAACGATGCCGCCGAGGCGGCCGGCCAGGCCGCGCTCGAGGGCGTCAAGACGTTCGACGACCTCGGACGGGACCACGTCGAGACGCCGGTGGAGTACCCCCAGACCCCGTCCGTCGGTGGCGACCACAACCCGGTCTGGCAGAACTGCGGGTTCTACGACTCCGAGGTGGCCCCCGAGAACGCCACGCACTCGCTCGAGCACGGCGCGGTGTGGATCGGCTACTCCCCCGATCTCGCCGACGACGAGGTCTCGACGCTCGAGGACATCGTCTCCCAGAACGACTACGTGCTGGTGAGCCCCGTCGACGGCATGGACGCTCCGGTGGTGTTGAGCGCCTGGGGCGCCCAGATCAGCGTCGACTCCGTCGACGACCCGGCGGTCGACGCCTTCATCGAGGAGTACCAGCAGGGCGACCAGACCCCCGAGCCGGGCGCCGCCTGCCAGGGCGGGGTCGGCAGCCCGCTGTGAGCGACACCCCCCGCCGGCGCCCGTTCCTGGTCGCCGGACTGATCGTGGTGGTCGCGGCCGCGCTTGCCGGCGCCCTGCTCCTGGGCTCGGTGCTGGCACGTCCCGACGCCCCGGCCGCCGACTCGGTCGACGCCGGCTTCTCCCGTGACATGCGCGCCCACCACTCCCAGGCGGTGCAGATGTCGTTCCTGGTGCGCGAGCGGACCGACGATGCCGACGTCGACCAGCTGGCCCTCGACATCCTGCTGACCCAGCAGCAGCAGGTCGGCCAGATGTACGCCTGGCTGGAGGACTGGGGACTGCCGCAGTCCTCCACCGAGGACCGGATGGCGTGGATGAGCGACGCCTCGATGGGTGGGATGGACATGGAGGAGATGGACAGGGCAGAGATGCCCGGAGGGATGCCGGGGATGGCCAGCAACGCCGAGCTCCAGGCACTCGAGGACGCCCGCGGCGAGCGAGCGGCCCGGATCTTCCTGCAGCTGATGATCCCCCACCACGAGGCCGGGGTGGAGATGGCCGACGACGCCGTCAAGCACGCCGGCACCGACCAGGTGCGCCTTCTGGCCAGGTCGATCTCGGTCGCCCAGCAGTCGGAGCTGACGGTGCTCAACGACCTGCTCGACGAGCGCGGCGGTCCGGTCAGCCTGTCCTGACAGGCGTTCTGCGGTGGATCGGGGTCCCGGATCGGGCTCAGGCGGCGACGGTGGCGTGCATCTCCCAGACCAGGATCTCGGCGGGCTCGGTGGCGGTGACGCGCTGCCCACCGGTGGCGGTGAGGCGTACGGCGTCGCCGGTCGCGAGCGGGCCGGCGCCCTCCAGCGTCACCGACCCCCGCGGCACGAACAGGTGCAGGAAGGGTGCGTCGGGCAGCTCGACGCTCTGGCCGGGCCGCAACCGGGCGGCCAGCAGCGCGGCGTACCGGTTGGCGATGCGGATCGCGGTCTCGTCGGCGTGCTGCGCGCGTCCGGAGGCGACCGGGACGAGCCCGCCCGCCAGGCGGTCGTCGGCGATCTCGAGCTGCTCGTAGCCGGGGACGATGCCGGACTCGTCGGGCACCACCCACATCTGCACGAAGTGCACGGGGTCGCGGTGGACCTCACCGGCGAGGCGCCAGGAGTCGTTCTTCTCCGAGTGCATGATCCCGCGACCGGCGCTCATCCGCTGGGCCAGGCCGGGGTAGATCACCCCGTTGTGGCCGGTGGAGTCCTGGTGGACCAGCGACCCCTCCATCACCCACGTCACGATCTCCATGTCGCGGTGCGGGTGGGTGTCGAAGCCGGTCCCGGCGTCCACGACGTCGTCGTTGTTGACCAGCAGCAGCCCGTGGTGGGTGTTCCTGGGGTCGAAGTGGGGACCGAACGAGAACGAGTGCTTCGAGTCGAGCCAGTCGACGCGGGTGGCGTAGCGGTCGGCGGCACGGCGTACGTCGATCCGGGGCGCGTCCATGCCCGGCTCAACCGCGGCGCGCCCTCGGAGATTCCCCGGGGCCGCGGCAGCCGGAGAATGTCCGGCCGGTCACCCGGGTCGGTGACTACGCCTGGGCGGACCCGGCGGAGTCGACTCCGTGCTGGATGGCTTCGAGCAGGGCGCTGTTGAAGGCCGGCAGGTCGTCGGGGTTGCGGCTGGTGATGAGGTTGCCGTCGACGACGATCTTCTCGTCGACCCAGGTCGGCGCCGGCGTTGCGCAGGTCGGTCTGCAGGCTCGGCCACGACGTGACGGTCCGGCCCTGGAGCACGTCGGCCTCGATGAGGGTCCACGGCGCGTGGCAGATGGCGGCGACCGGCTTGCCGGAGGCGACGAAGTCCTTGACGAAGGACACGGCGTCGCCGTCCATGCGCAGGGCGTCGGGGTTCGCCACGCCACCGGGCAGCACCAGGGCGTCGTACTCGTCGGCCGTGGCGGAGGAGACCTCGACATCGACCGGGAAGGTCTCGGACTTGTCGAGGTGGTCGAACGTCTGCACCTCGCCGCCGGTCGGTGGAGAGCAGCACGGCCTCGTGGCCGGCGTCCTTCACGGCCTGCCAGGGGTCGGTGAGCTCGACGCGCTCGATGCCCTCGGGGGCGACGAGGAAGGCGATCTTCTTGCTGTCAGACATGGTGGTCCTTTCCGAGATCGGGGGGGAACACCTGTCACCTACCCGGCGCCGACCCGGCGGGAACCCCCTCGACGGGTGAAAGATCAACCTTTTCTCGCCGCCCCGCGGTCTCCTGACCTACGGGGCGCGGCGCGGGCTGCGGTCGGTGTTGTCGATGAGCGTGCGCAGGCGTTCGGCGAGCGCGCCGCCGGCTGCGAAGGCACCCGACGGCGCCTGCCAGGTCCAGTTGCCGACGGCGGTGCCGGGCGTGTTCATCCGCGCCTCCGACCCCAGCCCGAGCAGGTCCTGGGCCGGCACGACCGCGAGCCGGGCCGTGGACCGGAAGGCCTCGTGCACCAGCGACCAGGGCATGGGGACCTCGGGGTGCGCCAGCACGGCCAGCGCCCGACGCCGGCTGGCGTGGTCGAGGGTGCTCCACCAGCCCAGCGTGGTGTCGTTGTCGTGGGTGCCGGTGTAGGCGACGCTCAGCTCGCCGTGCCGCTCGGGGAGGTAGGGGTTGGCGTCGTCGCCGTCGAAGGCGAACTGCAGGACCTTCATGCCCGGCAGCCCGAACTCCTCACGCAGCGCGTCGACCTCCGGGGTGATCAGGCCGAGGTCCTCGGCCACGAGCGTGCCCTCGCCGCTGACCTCCAGCAGGGCCGACAGCACGCCGCGGCCGGGGCTCTTGAGCCACTCGCCGGTCGCTGCGGTCGGCGCGTCGACGGGGATGTGCCAGGCCGCCTCGAAGCCCCGGAAGTGGTCGATGCGCACGAGGTCGAACAGCTCGCGCTGCCGCAGGACGCGGCGGCGCCACCAGCCGAAACCGTCGAGCGCCATCCGCCGCCAGTCGTAGTGCGGGTTGTTCCACCGCTGGCCGTCGGCGGCGAAGTAGTCCGGCGGGCAGCCGGTCACGGTGGTCGGGCGCCCGGTGGCGTCGAGCTCGAACAGGTCGCGGTCCGACCAGACGTCGGCGCTGTCGAAGGACACGAAGATCGGGAGGTCGCCGAAGACCAGCACCCCACGCTCCTCGGCGTACTCGCGCAGGGCGGTCCACTGCACGTCGAAGACGTACTGCTCCCAGCGCAGCGAGCGCACCCGCGTGGGCGCGGTAGCCAGGAGCTCGGCGACCGCCGCCGGCTCGCGGTCGCGCAGCGACGGCTCCCAGGTCCGCCACTCGGTGCTGCCGAGCAGCTCCGCGAGCGCGACGAACTCGACGTAGGGCGTCAGCCAGTCCCGGTGCTCACCGACCCACAGCTCGAAGTCGTCGAGGCGCTCGGGGTCGGCGTCGGCGCCGCGCTCCCAGCAGTCGGCGGCGCGTTGGCGAGCAGCGGCGCGACCCAACGTGCCGTCCGCCACCGCAGCCAGGTCCACGTCGTCGAGGAGGCCCTCGTCGCGCAGCAGCTCGAGGCTGATGAGCTCCGGGTTGCCCGCCATCGCCGAGAGCGCGTTGTACGGCGACGGCTCGCCGGCGTGGGCGGGCACGAGCGGCAGCACCTGCCACACGGTGCACCCGGCCGAGGTCAGGAAGTCGACGAAGGAGTACGCCGCTGGGCCGACGTCACCGGGACCGTACGGCGAGGGCAGGGAGGTGAGGTGGAGGAGCACCCCGGCGCGCCGTGCCGCGAGGGGCCCGGTCTTCGGCAGCACGGACATGGCACCAGCCTGCCACCCCCGGGCCAACGACCCGAATCGTTGCCGACGTCGGGGCGCACCGAGGTCGACCGGGACGAGACGGAAGCGGTGACGCAGGAGAGCGAAGCGCTCACGACCCGTCTGCGCGCGTCCGCGCGAGGCTCAGGGGGCGGCGTCGACCTTGAGACCGCGCTCGCCGGCGTCGGTGAGCCGGGCCTCCTCGAGCGCCCGCTCGACCAGCTCGGCCCGCCGGGTCTCCTCGATCATCGCCCGCGTCGCGTCGTAGACGCCCGGGTTGGAGACCAGGTCCGCCGCGCCGTGGTCGAGTCGACCCAGGGCGAGCCGGCCGAAGATCTGCTGCTCGGTCGCCACCCGCTCGGAGCGGCCGGACCCGAGGAAGCTGACGAACCAGTGGCCGAGCGCCGAGAGCCGGTTCTTGAAGCCGGTCAGGTAGACCAGGTGGACCGCCAGCCACATCAGCCAGGCGATGAAGCCGGTGATGCGGATCTTGCCCACCAGCGCGACCGCGCTGAAGCGGGAGATGGTCGCCATCGAGCCCTTGTCGAAGTACTTGAACGGCTTCTGGGGCGGGGTGCCGTCGACGCGACCCTTGATCTCCTTGGCGGCGTACTTCGCGCCCTGGATCGCGACCTGCGCGACCCCGGGCAGGTTGTCGAGGGAGATCATGTCGCCGACGACGAAGACCTCGGGGTGGCCGGGCAGGGTCAGGTCGGGGTTGACGCCGATCCGGCCGGCGCGGTCGAGCGGGGCGCCGCTCTGCTCGGCCAGGGTCCGGGCCAGCGGGGAGGCCGCGACGCCGGCCGCCCACACCTTGGTGACGGCCTCGATGCGCTCCGAGGAGCCGTCCTTGCGCTTGACCACGATGCCGAACTCGTCGAGGTCGGTGACCATCTCGCCGAGACGGACGGTGACGCCGCGCTTCTCCAACGACTTCTGGGTCCACTCCCCCAGCTTGGCGCCGAAGGGCGGCAGCACCTGACCCGCGGCGTCGAGGAGGATGACCTTGGCCGCGCGGGTGTTGATGCTGCGGAAGTCCTTGCGCAGGGTGCGGTGCGCGAGCTCGGCGATCTGCCCGGCCATCTCGACCCCGGTCGGACCGGCGCCGACCACGACGAAGGTCAGCAGCCGCTCGATCTCCTCCTCGGTCTCGGCCAGCTCGGCGAGCTCGAAGGCGCCGAAGATGCGGCCGCGGAGCTCGAGGGCGTCGTCGATGCTCTTCATGCCCGGCGCGTGCTCAGCGAAGTGGTCGTTGCCGAAGTAGGACTGACCTGCGCCGGCAGCGACGATCAGGGAGTCGTACGGCGTCTCGGTGACGCGTCCGAGGACCTGCGAGGTCACGACGCGCCGCTCCATGTCGATGCTCGAGACCTCACCGAGGATGACGCGGGCGTTGCGCTGGTCGGCGAGGATCTCGCGCGTCGGCGGGGCGATCTCGCCCTGCGACAGGATGCCGGTCGCCACCTGGTAGAGCAACGGTTGGAACAGGTGGTGCGTCGTCTTGGCGATCATGGTCACCTCGACGTCCGCCCGCCGCAGCGCCTTGGTGCCGAACAGCCCACCGAAACCGGAGCCGATCACGACCACCTGGTGCTTGTTCTCCGTCACGCCCTGTCACCTCTTCCAGACGTCGGCGGCACCGGTCGGTGCCGTCCGACTCACCGCGAGTCGTTCGACCCGCCCATTGTCTCAACCATGCTGGCACCTCGATGTTTCCCCTGGGTAGCGTCCGCAGGCTGTCGCTCCCCTCACACCTGGGCGCCCCCCGAGCCTAGGGTGCTCGCGTGCCTGCCCGAGCCCGCCCCGCGACCGCAGTCCTGGTCGTCGTCGCGCTCGGCGGTGCCGCGGGAGCGGTCCTGCGGCACGCACTCGACGTGCTGACGGGCGCGACCGGTCCGGCCGGCGACTTCTGGTGGACGACCTTCTCCATCAACGTGGTGGGCTCGTTCCTGCTGGGAGCGCTGCCCGCCCTCCCCCGGGTACGTCGCTCACCCCTGCTCCCGCCCTTCCTCGGCCCGGGCGTGCTGGGCGGCTTCACCACCCTCTCGGCGGTGTCCGAGCAGACCCGGTCGCTGCTGGCCGACGAGCGCGTCGTGACCGCGGCGGCGTACTCGACCGGGACGCTGGTCGCCTGCCTGCTGGCCGTGGCGGCGGCCGAGCGGCTGGCCCGGCCGCACCGTCCGCGCCGGGCGGAGGGCGACCGGTGAGCGTCCTCACGGTGCTCACGGTGGCTGTGGCGGCCGGTCTCGCCTCGGTGCTGCGGCTGCTGGCCGGTCACCACCTCGACGGGCGTGTCCCGTGGGGGACGATCGGCGTCAACGTGGTCGGGTCGTTCATGATCGGCGTCGTGGCCGCAAGCGGCCTGCCGGACGCGGTGGCGGTGCCGCTGGCGACCGGCTTCTGCGGGGGGCTGACGACCTACTCGGCGTTCGCGGTGGGGAGCCACGACCGCGGGCCGCGGCTCGGGTCGCTCGTCGTGCTGCTCACGCTGCCGCCGGCCCTGCTCGCCTGCGCCCTCGGGTACGCCGTGACGGCGGCGGTTCAGGCGTAGCCGAGGTCGTGCAGCCGGGCGTCGTCGATGCCGAAGTGGTGGGCGATCTCGTGCACGACCGTGATGCCGACCTCGTCGACGACCTCCTGCTCGGTCTCGCAGATCGCCAGCGTGGGGTTGCGGTAGATGCTGATGCGGTCGGGCAGCGCCATGACGTAGCTGCTGTCGCGCTCGGTCAGCGGGATGCCCTCGTAGAGCCCGAGCAGCTCGGGGTCGTCGGCCGGCGCCTCGTCCTCGACGACCACGACGCAGTTGTCCATGAGGGCGGTCAGCGCGGGCGGGACGAGGTCGAGCGCGTCGGAGACCAGCTCCTCGAACCGTTCCCGGCTGACCTCGACCATGTCGCCATCATGACGGGTCACCCCAGGGACGATGCCCTACCATGATCCGGTCGTCGACGACCGGCTCCGGCCGGCTCGCTGCGGCGGGCCCCCATCGTCTAGCGGCCCAGGACCCCGCCCTTTCACGGCGGTAGCACGGGTTCGAATCCCGTTGGGGGTGCAGCACCAGCGGGAGCGCGGCGCCGCGCGTCGTCAGCCGGCCAGCTCGCCGCTCACGCAGCCGAAATAGGCCTCGATGTTGACGATCCCGTGGCACTCGGCCCCGGCATCTTGCGCCCGCACCGGGATCTCCCCGTACTTGCCCACGATGTACGTCGTCAGGTCGGCCTTGCCGTCGGAGTCGAAGTCGATCCCGATCAGGCCGCGGAACGTCTCCTCCGTGGTGACACCGCTCGCGAACCTCCTGGCCGCCCCCTCGGTGAGGAAGGTGACCGCGCCGGTGTTCACGTCGATGAGGACCTGCGCGCCGGCACCCGGCCGCTTGTTCACGTTGACGCACTGGTGAGCGAACGCAGATCCCGCACTGACGGCGAACACGGAGCCGATGGCTGTGGCGACGATGGCTGCACGGTGGTTGTTGTGCATGGTGACGCTCCCTCGGTCGGTGCGGCACCGGGAGGCCCCGCGCTCACTGCCATGATTGGACGACAGGACGGCCCTGTCACCACCACGACAGCCCGCGGGGGCGGAAATGACCCGTCGTGACCAGCGGGTTCGCGACCTCCGACCCGACCCCGCCCACATCCGCCGATTCCCGTCACCCACGGGGGGTGTGTCCCTGAGACGGACCGTCACCCGACGACCATGGCAGCGACCCGTGCGGAGCTCCCGCAGGTCGAGACGGGTCGATTCGGACCAGCGCCCGTCTCCTGTTAGAGTTCCCACCGCTGGCAACGCACGGCCCCTGGCCGGCGAAGCCGCACCACGAGGCCCCGTAGCGCAGTTGGTTAGCGCGCCGCCCTGTCACGGCGGAGGCCGCGGGTTCGAGTCCCGTCGGGGTCGCCACAGAAACGCTCCGGACGCCATCGCGTCCGGAGCGTTCGTGCGTGGTGAGCCACCTCACACTCGCGCGCGTGCCACGAATGGAATGTTGAATCTTCAAGTCACGTTGAGACGAGCATGACCTCCACCCTCGCCCTCTCCGCCGACGCGCAGCGCCTGCTCTTCACCGACGCCCGCACCGCCAACCGCTTCACCGACGAGCCCGTCTCCGACGCCCAGGTCGCGGCGATCTACGACCTGGTGAAGTACGCCCCGACCGCTCTCAACACACAGCCCCTGCGGGTGCTGCTGGTGCGCCAGGACACCCGCGAGCGCCTGCTCAAGCACATGGCCGACGGCAACCGCGACAAGACCGAGTCGGCTCCCCTGGTCGCCGTCCTCGCCGCCGACACCGACTTCCACGACCACCTGCCGCGCACGTTCCCCCACTTCCCGGGGGCCCGGGACATGTTCGCCGACGCCGCCGGCCGCGAGCAGGCCGCGCGCTTCAACGCCTCGCTGCAGATCGGCTACTTCCTCCTCGGCGTCCGCGCCGCCGGCCTGGCCGCCGGTCCGATGGGCGGGTTCGACGCCGCAGGGGTCGACGCGGAATTCCTCGCGGGCACCGCGTGGCGCTCGATGCTCGTGGTGAACATCGGCCACCCGGCCGAGAACGCCTGGCAGGACCGGCTGCCACGGCTGTCCTACGACGAGGCCGTGCGCGTCGCCTGAGCCCCGGGGCCGGCACCGAGCACTGATTCGAGATGGACCCGGGCCGTCGGGTAGCATCCTCCACGGCCCGGCCAGGTAGCTCAGTTGGTACGAGCGACCGACTGAAAATCGGTAGGTCGGCGGTTCGACCCCGCCCCTGGCCACGTCCACGACGAAGCCGCAGGTCCCCCGGACCTGCGGCTTCGTCGATCTTCCGTGCTCGGGGCGTCCACGGCTGCTCACAAGCGGCCTCGACCGGCAGCGCTGGGCGCGAGACGCCTGTGCGCGTCCTGGGACGCAGCGAGGCGACGGGTTCAACCCGTCGCCTCGGTGGATGTTCGTGTCGTGCTGGTCGAGCGGTCGTGACCGCGCTCCAGCGTCAGTCGTTGTCTGCCTGACGCTGCTGCGGGAGCATGCCGCTCAGCAGCTCGCGCACCTCCGACTCCCGGTAACGGCGGTGGCCGCCCAGGGTGCGGATGGAGCTCAGCTTGCCGGCCTTGGCCCAGCGCGTGACCGTCTTCGGGTCCACGCGGAACATCGAAGCCACCTCGGCCGGTGTCAACAGAGCCTCTGACTCGGGGGCACGTGTGTTCATCGGGCCACCTCCCTTCGTAAGACGCTCGACTCAGCGGAGGCTCCCTCATGCCGCCGCTCGTCGTGCGTAGCGCAATACTAGGACAGATAGAAAATCTACGACAATGGGTGAATAGGACTCGAACAGGAAGTCAGGACCTAAAGCCCCTGAGTCAGGACCTAACACCCACTCCTCAGGCGGACCTACGCCCCCTCTCCAACCGGGACCCCCCGTAAGGTGTGAGAGATCGCACACCCGCGTCCCGAACCGCCCGACCACGTCTCGCGCCACCCCTGCGAGACGTCACCGGGCACCGGAGAGAAGGCTCACCCGTGCCGACCACACCCCCTCCCACCAGCACCGATACCGCGTCCGGCGTCTTCGCGAGCCTCGAGGGCCACGAGCAGGTCGTCTTCTGCTCCGACCCCATGACCGGGCTGCGCGCGATCGTCGCAGTCCACTCGACGGCCCTGGGACCCTCCCTCGGGGGAACGCGCTTCCTTCCGTACGCCGACGAGCGGTCCGCGCTGCTCGACGCCCTGCACCTGGCTCGCGGGATGACGTTCAAGGCCGCCGTGGCCGGGCTCCCGCTCGGCGGCGGCAAGGCGGTGATCATCGGGGACCCGACCACGCTGAAGACGCCGGCCCTGCTGCGCACCTACGGTCGCTTCGTCGACGGGCTGGCCGGCCGCTACATCACCGCGTGCGACGTCGGCACGGTCTCGGCCGACATGGACCTCGTCGCCGAGACCTGCCGCTACGTCACCGGGCGCAGCGTGGAGCGCGGGGGCGCCGGGGACTCGTCCGTCCTGACCGCCTTCGGCGTCCTGCAGGGCATGCGGGCCGCCGCCCAGACCACCTGGGGCACGCCGTCGCTGGCGGGCCGGCGGGTCGGGGTCGCCGGCGTCGGGAAGGTCGGGCGCCATCTCGTCGGCCATCTCGTCGACGAGGGCGCCCACGTGGTGGTCACCGACGTCGACCCCGGCGCGCTCCGGGCCGTCACCAGCGCCCACGGGTCGGTCGAGGTCGCCGACGACACCGCGTCCCTGCTGGCGGGCGACCTCGACGTCTACGCTCCGTGCGCGCTCGGGGGCGCCGTCGACGCCCACGTGGCGTCCACGTTGCGCGCGCCGATCATCTGCGGCGCGGCCAACAACCAGCTGGCCCTCCCGGGGCTCGACGAGGTGCTCGCCGGGCGCGACGTCCTCTACGTCCCGGACTACGTCGTCAACGCCGGCGGGCTCGTGCAGGTCGCCGACGAGCTCGACGGCTTCGACTTCGAGCGCGCGCAGGCGAGGGTGCGCGGCATCTACGACACGACCCTGCGGGTGCTCGAGATCTCAGCCCAGGACGCCATCACGCCTGCCGCGGCGGCGGACGTCATGGCGCTCCGGCGACTGGGTCAGTCGCGGGAGCTTCGCTCCGCGTAGTCCGACCACTCGTCGTCCTCGACCGGCTCCTCGACCTGTCTCGCCGGTTCGGGTCCTCCGTGAAGCTCCTGGGCCAGCGCGCCGAAGTCCGTCTCGTGAGTGCGGTACTTCAGGTCGCGAGCAACCTTGGTCTGCTTCGCCTTGGCTCGGCCGCGCCCCATAGGGTCGCCCCCTCGCTCCATCGGCCGGCGTCAGGAAACCTCGCCCTCGGGGCTGGAATCAGCTCCGGAGTCGAGGCTTCGAGCGACCGGACTGCTTGGTCAGTGGTCTCGTGCGGCCCAGGCTACCTGTCGTGCGGTGATTCACGCACGCCGACGCCCGGTTCGGGCCCGATCAGCGGGTCGGTGGCTGCCGTGCAACGTCACCGAGGCCGGCTCGTCGCCCGGCCCGGCCGCCCGGACCGCCCCGCACACCCAGGCCTCCACCTCGTGCTCGGCCAGGGTCGCGACCACCCGGTCGGCGTCGTCGGCGTCGCACAGCGCGACCATGCCGACGCCCATGTTCAGCGTCTGCTCGAGGTCGATCTGCGCGACCCCGCCCACCGAGGCGACCAGGTCGAAGACCGGCGCCGGCGTCCAGGTGGCCCGGTCGATGTCGACGGCCACCTCCTCGGGCAGCACGCGCGCGAGGTTGGCGGCCAGCCCGCCCCCGGTGATGTGCGACATGGCATGGGTGCGGGTGCCGCGGGCCAGCGCCAGGCACGCCTTGGCGTAGATGCGGGTCGGCTCCAGCAGCTCCTCACCCAGGGTGCGGCCGAGGTCGTCGACGTGACGGTCGAGCTGCCAGCCGGCGGTGGTCAGCAGCACGTGGCGCACCAGCGAGTAGCCGTTGCTGTGCAGCCCGCTCGAGCGCATCGCCACCACGGCGTCCCCGGGGCGGACCCGGCCCGGCCCCAGCAGGTGGGCGGCCTCCACGACCCCGGTCGTCGACCCGGCGACGTCGTACTCGTCCGGCTCCAGGAGGCCCGGGTGCTCGGCGGTCTCCCCACCGATGAGGGCGCAGCCGGCCTCCAGGCACGCCTCGGCGATGCCCTGCACGATCGCGGCGATGCGCTCGGGCTGCACCCGGCCGGTGGCGATGTAGTCGGTCAGGAAGAGCGGCTCGGCCCCGCAGACGACCAGGTCGTCGACCAGCATCCCGACGAGGTCGAAGCCGATGGTGTGGTGCACGCCCATGGCCTGCGCGATCGCGACCTTGGTGCCGACGCCGTCGGCGCTCGTGGCCAGCAGCGGTCGGTCGTAGCGCTTGAGCGCGGAGGCGTCGAAGAGGCCGGCGAAGCCGCCGATGCCGCCCAGCACCTCGGGGCGACGAGCCTTCTCGACCCAGACCTTCATCAGCTCGACGGCCTTGTCGCCGGCCTCGATGTCCACCCCGGCCTGGGCGTACGCCGTGCTGCGGGCGGACTCGGTGACCGGGTTCGGGTCGGCCTGCTGGGTCACGGCTGGTGCTCCTTCGCGGGATGCCTGCCACGCTGACGAGCCGGTCGGCGGCTCGTCACGCGGCGGGTCAGGGGTGGTCGAGCGCCCGCGAGCCGCCGGTGGCGACGCCGAGCGGCACGCCCTCGACGTCGTGCGAGCGGCCGGGGTCGTGCTGGCCGGCGGCGTGCGCCTGGCCCGTGGTGTCGGTGATCGGCATCGCCCGCTCGAGCAGGTGCTTGCCGAGGACCTCCTCCTCGGGCAGCGGGATCGGGTAGACGCCGTCGAAGCAGGCCAGGCAGAGATTCTCGCGAGGCTGGTTCGTCGCCGCGATCATGTCGTCCTCGGAGATGTAGCCCAGGCTGTCAGCGCCGATGCTGGCCCGGATCTCCTCGACGCCCAGGCCGGTGGCGATCAGCTCCGCGCGGGTGGCGAAGTCGATGCCGTAGAAGCACGGCCACTTCACCGGCGGCGCCGAGATCCGCACGTGCACCTCGAGCGCCCCGGCCTCGCGCAGCATCCGGATCTGGGCGCGCTGGGTGTTGCCGCGCACGATGGTGTCGTCGACGACCACGATGCGGCGGCCCTTGATGACGTGCTCGAGCGGGTTCAGCTTCAACCGGATGCCGAGCTGGCGCAGCGTCTGGCTGGGCTGGATGAACGTGCGGCCGACGTAGGCGTTCTTGACGAAGCCCTGGCCGTAGGGGATGCCGCTGGCCTCGGCGTACCCGACGGCGGCCGGCGTGCCGGACTCCGGGACCGGGATCACGATGTCGGCGTCGGCGGGGAACGAGCGGGCCAGGCGACGGCCCATCTCCACGCGCGACTCGTGGACGCTGCGACCGGCGATGGTGGCGTCGGGACGCGCGAGGTAGACGTACTCGAAGACGCAGCCCTTGGGCTCCGGCTCGGCGAAGTGGTGCGAGCGGAGTCCGTCGTCGTCGATGACGACCAGCTCTCCGGGCTCGATCTCGCGGACGACGCGGGCGCCGACGGTGGCCAGCGCGGCGTCCTCGCTGGCCACGACCCAGCCGTTCTCCATGCGCCCCAGGACGAGGGGTCGGACCCCCTGCGGGTCGCGCGCGGCGTACAGCGCGTGCTCGTCCATGAAGACGAAGGAGAAGGCGCCCTTGAGGGTGGGCAGCACCTGGAGCGCGGACTGCTCGAGGGTGCGGTCGGGGTCGCCGGCCATGAGCGTGGTGACCAGGCTGGTGTCGTTGGTGGCCACCATGTGGTTGCCCTGCTTGACCGGCAGGTCGAGCTCGCCGGCGATCTCGCGCAGGTCGGCGACCCGGTCGGCGAGCTCACGGGTGTTGGTGAGGTTGCCGTTGTGGGCGAGCGCCACGGAGCCGTGCGCCGTCGGGCGGAAGGTCGGCTGCGCGTTGTGCCAGGTGCTCGCGCCGGTCGTCGAGTAGCGGGTGTGACCGATGGCGACGTGGCCCGTCAGCGAGGCCAGCGTCGGCTCGTCGAAGGCCTGCGAGACCAGGCCCATGTCCTTGTAGACGAGGATCTGGCGGCCGTTGCTCACCGCGATGCCGGCGGACTCCTGGCCGCGGTGCTGCAGGGCGTAGAGCCCGAAGTAGGTCAGCTTGGCGACGTCCTCGCCCGGGGCCCACACGCCGAAGACTCCGCAGGCGTCCTGCGGGCCCTTCTCCTGCGGGTCCAGGTCATGGGTCAGCCGCCCGTCACCGGGGCGCGTCTGGCGGGGCACCTCACGAGTGTAAGGCGTCCCCGGCCCCCGCCCCGACCGGTGGCCCCTGTCGGTTTCACTGGGTACCTAGTGATGTTGGCGCTCCCCGAGCGTTGCAACGGTGGGGAAGCGCCGGATTCACTAGGTACCCAGTGAATCCGGCAGCCCCGATGCAGCGGCGGGGTCGGCCAGCACGTGGACGTCCGAGTGTCGTTGGAGCACCGAGGCGGGGCAGGTCGGGGTGACCGGTCCGGTGAGGGCGGCGGCCAGCGCCTCGGCCTTGCGCTGCCCGATCGCGATCAGGACCAGGCGCTCCGCCCGCAGGATGGTGGCCAACCCCTGGGTCAGGACGCGACGCGGGACGTCCTCGGGCCGGTCGAAGAAACGCGCGTTGTCGGCGCGGGTGCGCTCGGTCAGCTCCACGACGCGCGTGAGCGAGTCCAGCGCGGAGCCGGGCTCGTTGAAGCCGACGTGTCCGTTGGACCCGATCCCGAGGACCTGGACGCCGACGCGGGCCGCACGCACCTCTGCCTCGTAGCGTGCCGCCTCGGCCGCGAGGTCGTCGGCGCGACCGTCGGGTCCGTGGACCTGGTCGGCCCCCAGGTCGGTACCACGCACCAGCTCGCGCCGGATGACGCACCGGTAGGCTTGCGGGTGGTCGGGCGGCAGACCGACGTACTCGTCGAGCAGGTAGGCCTCGCAACCGACGAGGGACAACGCGCCGGCCGCGACGCGGCGACCGAGCTCGGTGTAGGTGCCCAGCGGGGACGACCCCGTGGCCACACCGAGCGAGGTGGCTCCCGCGCGGACGGCCGACCCGATCAGGTCGGCCGCCGCGCGGGAGACCGCGTCCGCGTCGGGCAGCACCCTCAGCACGAGCGGTCCTCTCCTCGTCCGTCCGCGCTCAGCGGCTCCGGCGGGCCAGCGGGACGACCGCCGCCGACGACGCCGTGCCCGAGACATCGGAGTCGAGGGCCATCAGCACGCGCCAGCCGGGCTCGCTCGGGGTCGGGATGCGGACCCGGGTGCTCCCCGGTCCCACCTCCACGACACGCCGCCCCGCGACCTGGTCGCCGTACATCGCGAAGAGGTACGCCGTGCCCGACCCGCGTGACTTGACGAATGCCACCACCGCGCCGTCCCGGGGGGCGACCCGGGCGACCTCGGCGCCGGCACGCCGCGGGGTCTGGGGCAGACCGGACAGCGCGACACCGGTGCGCACCGCCTGGGCGATGGACGCCGGCGACTCGAGGCTGCTCAACGCCGGGAAGTCGAGCTTGGGCTCGCCGGTCGCCACCTCCGGCGGGGCGTCACCCTCGAGCACCACGCGCCCCCAGCGGTAGGGATCGCCCTGGACTCCGCCGAACGTCGACCAGCCGAGCCGGGTCTGGCCGGTCCGGTCCTGGGTGTCGGAGTCGTAGACGAACGCGTTCAGCCCCATCCGGTCGGGGTCGACCGTCGCCGGCAGCACGCTGAAGGGGATCTTCGCCTCGATGACGTAGCCGGTGTAGGGCTCGTTCAGCTTCGAGACCGCCTCGAAACCGGGCGCGGTGTCGTCGGCGGCGCGAGCGGGAGTGCCGCCGCCTCCGACCTGCTCGAAGGTCCCGATCGGACCCTGTCGGTTGTCCGCGTCACGCGATGCACAGGCCACGCCCTCGGTGGTGGTGGGCAGCACGGCCGCCTTGAAGGTCGTCGAGGTGTTCTCCGACGTGCCGGTCGGGTCGATGGCCAGCTCGAGGGAGTCCACCCGCCAGTGCCGCTTGCAGTCGCTGGGGGCGAGCACGGTCCCGAGCGTGTCGTCGGTGACCTCGGCGGCCACGTAGAGGGCACCGCCGGAGCGGGCGATCCAGCCCGTTGCCGAGCAGTCCTCGGCGCTCGAGCAGTCGGTGCCCTCCCATCGTCGGCTCAGGTCGATCTCGGCGGCGTACTCGCCGTCCTCGACCACGCCGTCCAGCTCCGGAGCCGCGGTGTCCCCCACGGTCTCGGTGGGCACGAGCTCGAGAGCCGCAGCCGACTCGGCTGTCTCCCCGCCGCTGGTGGTGAGCACGGTGTAGTCGTGGTCGCCGTTGACGCCGCCTTCGTTGGCGGTGGGCAGGGAGTCGTCGTCGTTGGTCACCTCGACGTCGACGCGCTCGGTGGCGCCGGGGGCCAGTGCGGTGAAGGACCGGGGGCCGTCGGCGCTGAAGCCGTCGGGCAGGTCCAGCTCGACCTCGCCCGAGGCGGGCGCGTCGCCACGGTTGGTGACGTCGACCCCGACGGTGCGGGTGCCGCCCGAGGGCAGCGTGAGGACGGGCTTGACGATGCCCTGCAGCTGCTCGACACCGACCCGCTCGGTCCAGGTGTCGAACTGGCTCACCTGCGGCAGCGGCTCCTGCACGCCCTCGACGGCGGGTACGACGTCGAGCTGCTGGCTCCCGAAGCCGGACCCCCTGCGGGTGTCGACGTCGACGCCGACCAGAACCCGGTCGACGTCCGCGTCCCGCGGCGGGGTGACGCTCAAGGAGCGCTCGACCGACTCCCCGGCGCTGACGCGTCCGAGGTTGGCGCTCGGGTCACCACTCCAGCCCGGCGGCAGGTCGAGAGCGACGGTCGTACGACGCAGGTCGCCGCTCGTGGGTGCGGTCAGCACCACGTCGATGGTGCTCGTGCCTCCGGGGACGACCTGGAAGGCCTCGGTGGAGACGTCGAGGCCGGTGCCCAGCGGGAGCCCACCGACGCTCGGCAGCACCGCACCCTCGAGGATCGTCGAGGAGGCGGCGGCGTCGGCGGTCAGGTCGCCGCGCACGAACGGCACCCGCGCGTCGATCTGACGCACGAAGTCGCACCCGATCGCCGACGGGTCGGAGCTGACGTCGGGGAAGCCCGACCAGCCCTGGGAGGCGTACTTCCGCTGGGCCTCCCGCTCCAGCTGGGCGAAGGTCTCGCCGCTGCGGGACTCACGACCGGCCCAGACACCGTAGATGTCGTCGGTCGGGTCGGCAGGGGTGTAGCTGGTCGAGCAGCTCGGCCCGGCGGATCCGGCAGAGCCACGCACCGAGGTGGTCAACAGCTTCTTCGCTGCCCAGGGTCGCAAGCCCTCGCGGGTGATCTGGTTGCGGTAGCGCTTCGGGTCGGCGGCGGCCTCGTAGGCCTCGATGGCCAGCAGAGCGGCCTCCTGGTGCCCCCCGTGGTTGCCGGGGCTGGGGGCCGGGTTCATCGTCATGACGACCTCGGGACGCGTCTCACGCATCACGCGCACGAGCCGACCGAGGGTCTCGCGCTCGTTCCACGCCTCCTGGTGCAGCGGCGCGCTGACGGAGTAGTAGAAGTCGACCTTGTCGAGGTTGTAGACGTCGGTGACCCCGAGGGTGCCGACGGCCTCGCGCTCCTCGCGCTCGCGGATCAACCCGAGGGCTGGTCCCTCCTCGGGCCCGATGGCGTTGCCACCACCCTCGCCGCGGGTCACGGTGACCACCCCGGTCTCGGCGCCGAAGCGCTCGCGCCACTCCCCGAACATCGACAGCCGCGAGGCCTCGTCGTCGGGGTGGGCGCCGACGTAGAGCACGTCGAGGTCGGCCTTCGACGGCCGGTCGACCGCGCGGGCGCCGGCGGGGGCGTCGGCCAGGGCCGGGGCCGTCAGCGGGGCGGCCAGGGGGGAGGTGAGACCCAGCGCGAGCAGGGTCGCCGTGCCGGTCAGCGCCAGGGTGCGGCGCGGGGAGGGCGTCCGAGACGCCTCGCCCGGGGATGGACGTCGAGAGGACATCGTGTCTCCTTCGTGTCAGGGCAGGCGGGTGAGGGGGTGGTGACTTTCCTGGTGGGAGGGGCGGGTGGGGGAGCTGACCGGAGGTCAGCCCTTGCTGGCGCCGTCGACCATGCCGCGGATGAAGTGCCGCTGCGCGAACAGGTAGAAGACGACGACGGGCAGGGCGACCATGACGGCGCCCGCGGCCAGCAGCGACGTGCCGGCGGTGTACTGGCCCTGGAACAGGGCCAGGCCGAGGGGGGCGGTGAGCAGGTCACCGCTCGGGATGACCACCAGGGGCAGCAGGAACTCGTTCCACGTCCACATGAAGAACAGCACCATCATCGTCGTGACGGCCGGGCGCCCCATGGGCAGCAGGATCGACCAGAAGATCCGCAGGTGGCCGGCGCCGTCGAGCCGCGCGGCCTCCACGACCTCACGCGAGGTGCTGCGGAAGTAGGCGCGCATCCAGAAGGTCCCGAAGGCCAGCGACTGCGCGATCTGCGGGAGCACCAGCGCGGTGTAGGTGTCGAGCAGGTCGACGCTGCGCAGCTGGAAGTAGAGCGGGATGACGATCGCCTCGCTCGGGACCATGAGGCCGAGCAGCAGCAGGTAGAACAGGGCGGTGGAGCCGGGGAAGCTCATGGTGCCGAAGGCGTAGCCGGCGAGCGACGACAGCAGCGTCGCCCCGAGCACCACGCAGACCGTGACGATCACGCTGGTGCGCAGGTAGCTGCCGAACTGCCCCTCGTCCCAGGCGTCGGCGAAGTTCCCCAGGTCCACGCCCGCCGCTGCGCCGACGGCGTCGGGCTGCACGGCCTTCACGAGGATCAGGCCGATGGGGTAGAGCGCCAGGACGGCGGCCAGCACCAGAATCGCGTAGGTCAGGGTGCGCTCGGCGGTGGAGGTCCTCATGCCGTCCCTCCGTCGCCGGCGACGCGGTTGACCAGCCAGGTCGCGCCCAGGATCACCACGGTGAGGACGAGCGCGACGGTGATGCCGGTGCCGACGTCGCCCTCCTGGATGGCCCGGTCGTAGACCTCGTACGACGGGACGCGCGACGCGTTGCCCGGACCGCCGGCCGTCATCACGTAGACCAGGTCGAAGGTGCGTAGCGCCGCCACCATCGTCAAGGTGATCGCCACCGCGAGCTCCCCACGCACCGCCGGCAGGCTGACGGCCCGGAGCTCGGACCAGAAGCCGGCGCCGTCGAGCCGGGCCGCCTCGTAGAGCTCGGTGCCCACCTTGGCCAGGCCGGCCAGGAACAGGACCGTGCAGAGTCCCGTGCCGACCCAGGTGCCGACGAGGCCGATCGCGACCAGCACCCAGTCGGCGTCACCGAGCCAGCCCCGGGCGAGGGCGTCCAGGCCGACGAAGCGCAGGGCGTCGTTCAGCGGCCCCGACGGGGCGTAGATCTGGCGCCACACCACTGCGACGACGGTGAGGGCCACGACCTGCGGCAGGAAGATCACGGTGCGGAAGAACCCCGCCCCCCGCACCCGCGAGCGCGTCATGAGCGCCGCCAGCAGCAGACCCAGGAGCACGGGGAGCACGCTGAAGAAGAGGACCAGCACCAGGGCGTGGACGAACGGCGCCCGCAGCTCGGGGTCGGTGAAGACCGCGACGTAGTTGTCCAGGCCCACCCACGTGCCCAGACCGAGACCGTCCCACTCGAAGAACGAGAGCTGGACGGCGTACGCCAGGGGTGCCAGCAGGAAGAGGCCGAAGACGACCAGCGCCGGGGCGACGTAGGCGTAGCCGACCAGCCGCGGCTCCCCCGGCGCGCGACTGCGCCGCGCGCTGCGCGACGGCTCCCCGGACGGACCGGCCTGCCGGCGGTCCGCCCGGGAAGTTCTCGAGGAGCCCACCGGGGTGGGGGTCTTCGTGGGAGTCACGGGGTGCCGCTCGTGGTCACGGGGTCGGCGTCACTGTCCCGAGACGAAGGAGGTGTACTCGTCCTCCAGGGTGCTGAGGAACTCGTCCTCGGACACCGAGCCGCCGCCCAGCTTCTGGACCTCCGCGGTGATGAGGTCGTAGAAGTCCGGCGTCGCGTAGTCGAGGTAGGGCACGAGCGCGTCCTCCTCGCCGGCTGTGGTCCAGGCGTCGAGCACCTCGGCCGCCACACCCTCGGTGTCCTCGGAGGACCCGCCGACGACGGGGAGGTTCCCGGCGTCCTGGATCATCTGCATGGCCTCGTCGCTGGTGATGAAGTCGATGTAGGCCGCGGCGACCTCGGGGTCGTCGGAAGCCTCGGTGATCGAGAACGGCAACCCGGTGCCGCCGGTCACGGCGCGCTCGCCGCTCTCCCCCACCGGGGGCAGGAAGAAACCGACGTCCTCGCCCATCGCGGCTTCGAGGTCGGCCTGCAGCCACGTGCCTGCGACCAGGAAGAGCCCGTCGCCCTGGGCGAAGTCCTGCCAGGCCGGGTCGTAGCCCACACCGTTGAAGTCGGGGGTGAAGTAGCCGGCGTCGACCCACTCGGTGAAGGTCTCGCTCGCCTGCACGTTCTCCTGCGAGGTCCACGACGCGCCCTCGCGGCCGAAGCCGAGGTTGCGGATGTCGTCGCGCGGCACGAACTGGTTGTGCACGAAACCGAAGTCGTGGATGCCGGGCCAGCCGTCGAGGTTGCCGAACTGGATGGGCAGCTCCCCGGCGTCCTTCGCGGCCGCCAGCGCGTCGGAGAAGTCGGCCGTGGTGTCCGGCACCTCGAGACCCAGCTCCTCCAGCTTGCTGGTGTTGTAGAAGACACCGACGAGCTCACCGACCTGGGGCAGCCCGTAGAGGTTGCCCTCCCCGAAGGAGGCGCCGTCGTCGCTGTAGCTGGCCAGCGAGCGCACCGACTCGGGGAAGCGCTCGGTCCAGCCGTAGGCCTCCGCGTAGCCGTCGAGCGACTGCAGCAGGCCGTTGGCGACGAAGGCGCCCATGTCGGTGCGGCCGTTGTTGGCCTGCACGACGTCCGGGGCGTCGTCGGAGGTGATGGCGTTGCGCAGGGTGCGCTGCAGATCGGTGAAGGACCGCTTGGTGCGGTCGATGGTGACGTTCGGGTACTCCTCCATGAAGGCCTCGTTGAGCGCGGCGATCTGCTCGGCCTGACCACCGCGGACCTCCTGGTCCCACACGGTGAGGGTCACGTCGCCGACCTCGCTGATGTCGGTGGTGACGTCCTCGGACTGCGTCTCGGTGCCGCTGCCGCCTTCCTCCCCGGGGGCGCAGGCGACGGTGGTCGCGAGCAGTGCGGTGACGGCCAGGCCGGCGCCGAGGGTGTGACGCGGACGGATGCGGGTCATCAGTTCTCCTGAGGTGTGGTGGTCGACGGCGGAAAGTCGGGGTCGGCGGGGGCGGCGGGAACGACATGAGGGAAGGCGGCGTGAGCGGGACGTGGTCCGTGCCGTGAGTGGTCGTGGGTGCCGCTGTCGAAGCCGATGGTCGGCACCGCGCGGGCGAACATCCGGTGCTCCACCGCTGCCAGCACGTCCTCGAGGAAGGCGTAGTCGCGCAGCAGGCGGCTGCTCTGGTCGAGGTCGGTCCACCAGTCGCACACGTCGGCCCAGCCAGGAGCGGCCAGTGCACCACCCACGTCGCGCACCGAGAGCGCGGCGGCCAGGTTCGCGAAGCGGATGCGCTGCAGCAGCGGCCAGTCCCGCAGCGTGCCGGCCATGAGAGCGGCGAGGAAGACGTCGCCGGCGCCGGTCGGGTCGATCGCCGGCACCCGAAGGCCCGGCACCCACACGGTCTCGCCGGTGCGGTCGTCGGCCGCGTAGGCGCCACCGCTGCCTGCGGTGACCACCGCGAGCGGGACCCAGTCGCGGATCACCTCGAGAGCGGCGCCGGGGTGGTCCTTGCCGGTGTAGGCCATCGCCTCGGCGGCGTTCGGCACGAACGCGTGGCATCCCTCGAGCCGCTCGCGCAGACCGGCGTCGTCCCACGCCCCGGTGTCGTCCCACCCGACGTCGGCGAAGACGAGGCTGCCCCGGTCCACGACCCCGTCGACCCAGGGGGCCCGGGAGGTGCCGACGTCGGCGAAGCAGACCGCGGCCTCGGGAACGTTGCCGAACAGCTGGTCCGGGTCGATCGGGGGCGGGTGTGCGTGGGTGACCATGGCGCGGTCGTCGTCGTAGGCCAGCGACACCGTGACCGGGGAGTGCCACCCCTCCAGACGCCGCGAGGCCGACAGGTCGACACCTTCGTCGTCCTCGAGCGTCGACCAGCAGAAGTCGCCGTACACGTCGGAGCCGAAGGCGGCCACCAGCCCGGTGGAGACGCCCAGGCGGCTGGCCGCCACCGCGAGCGTGGCCGCGCCCCCCGGGCTGGACCCCATGCCGTCGGCCATGATCTCGCGCCCGCCCACCGGAGCGGCGCGCAGACCGGTCAGGATGAGGTCGAGGAACACCGTGCCGGTGACCACGAGGTCGAGGGACCGGACGCCCCGAGGGTCAGACATTGATGCACCTCCTTGCGCGGCAGTGTTGCCCAGATGCTCATTTGTGCGCAAGCACCTGAGCAGGCTAATCCGGATCGTTACGAGATCGCCGGATGTGATGCCGGATGGTGCGCACCACCGGTGGTTGTTTGCTCACTCTTGATCGTTTCTGCCTGCTACCTTGTGCGCATGCTCGCCCGGCGCCGCCACGACCACATCCTGGAGCGGCTGCGCACCGCTGGCCCGACCGAGGTGGCCGCACTCTCCCGCGAGCTCGGCGTCAGCGGCGCGACCGTGCGTCGCGACCTGACCTACCTCGAGGCCGAAGGCATGCTGCGACGGGTGCACGGTGGCGCCGCCCCGCTCGGCACCTCCGAGCCGCCCTTCGAGATCGTCGCGGTCGACCACCAGGACGCCAAGCACCGGGTGGCCGCCGTCGCGGCCGGGCTGGTGCGCGACGGCGACGTGCTGCTCGTCGACATCGGCACCACGACCCACCACATCGCCCGTGCCCTGCGCGGGCGCGACATCACCGTGATCACCTCGAGCCTGCCGGTCTACGAGGAGCTGGCCGACGACGAGGCCGTGGAGCTCATCCTGCTCGGAGGTGTGGTCCGCCGGAACTACCGCTCGCTGGTCGGCTTCCTCACCGAGCAGGCGATCCGCCAGGTCCACGCCGACGTGCTGTTCCTCGGCACCAGCGGCGTACGGCGTGACGGCAGCGTGCTCGACACCACCGCCGTCGAGGTCCCTGTGAAGCGCGCGATGCTCGAAGCGGCCGAACGCACCGTTCTCGTTGCCGACGCCAGCAAGTTCCCCGGCAAGGGCATCGCCCGAGTGTGTGGACCCGGCGACCTGGCCGCGGTCGTCACCGAGCCCGCCACCGACCCGGAGACGATCGGCTGCCTGCGCGAGTCCGGCGTCGAGGTCATCACCATGCTGGAGGCCCCGGCATGAGACTGACCATCCTGGGCGGCGGGGGCTTCCGCGTGCCCCTGGTCCACCGCGCTCTCCTGCGAGACGAGGGCCCGGGCCGGGTCACCGACCTGGTGCTGCACGACCTCGACGCCGACCGGCTGCGCACCATCGGGCGGGTGCTGGAGGACGCGACAGCGGCGCACGGCGGGGGCGGGCCCCGGGTGCACCTGGAGCCCGACCTCGAGAAGGCTGTGCGCGACGCCGACTTCGTCTTCTCCGCGATCCGCGTCGGCGGCCTCGCCGGTCGGGTCTGCGACGAACGCTCGGCGCTCGACCTCGGCGTGCTCGGCCAGGAGACCACCGGCGCCGGGGGCATCACCTACGGCCTGCGCACCGTCCCGGTGGCGATGCACATCGCCGAGACGGTCCGCCGGGCGGCGCCCGAGGCCCACGTCATCAACTTCACCAACCCGGCGGGCATGGTGACCGAGGCGATGTCGCGCGTGCTGGGCGACCGCGTGGTGGGGATCTGCGACTCCCCCGTCGGCATGTTCAAACGGGTGGCCCGGGCCCTCGGAGTCGACCCGGCGACGGCCACCTTCGACTACGCCGGGCTCAACCACCTCGGGTGGCTGCGCCGGGTCGTGGTCGACGGCACCGACCGGCTGCCGGCGCTGCTCGCAGACCCCACGGCCCTGCTCGGGACCGAGGAGGGCCGGTTGTTCGGCACCGACTGGCTGGCCACGCTCGGCAGCGTGCCCAACGAGTACCTCTGGTACTGGTACTACCGCACCGACGCCGTGGCCGCCGAGCAGCGGGCCGGCCGCACCCGGGGCGAGGTGCTGCTCGAGCAGCAGCGGGACTTCTGGGGTGCGGCCCCGGGCGGACCGGGTGAGGCGTTCGACGCCTGGGAGCGGGCGCGGTTGGCGCGCGAGTCGACGTACATGGCGGAGAGCCGGGAGGCGACCGGATCGGGCGAGCGCGACCAGGAGGACCTGGACGGCGGCGGCTACGACCGGGTGGCGCTGCAGCTGATGCGCGCGATCGCGCGCGACGAGGCCACGACGCTGGTGCTGAACGTGCCGAACCGGGGGACGCTGCCCGGGCTCGACACCGACGCGGTGGTCGAGGTGCCGTGCTCGGTCGACGCGCGCGGCTGGCGGCCCCACCCGGTGGATCCCCTGGACCCGCACGCCCTCGGGCTGGTGACGACGATGAAGGCGGTCGAGCGCACCACCGTCGAGGCAGCGCTGTCCGCCTCGCGCGCCACCGCGACCCGGGCGCTGGCGCTGCACCCGCTGGTCGGCTCGGTCACCGTCGCCCGCGGCATCCTCGACGCCCAGCTCGCGACGCTCCCCGAGCTCCGCTCCGTCCTCACCTCCCCCTGACCCTCCCTCCCCGCGAAGCGTCGCTCCTGTACGCGCGAAACGTCGCCCGTGTACGCGCGAAGGGCGCTCGCCCGTGTACGCGCGAAGCGTCTCCCGTGTACGCGCGAGAAACACTCCTGCGAGGACTGTTGAGCGCACGGCGGCATCAAGGCCAACGTCGTACACGGCTGCCCGCTCACGCGTACAGGAGCGACGCTTCGCGCGTAAAGCGACGCTTCGCGCGTACAGGAGCGACGCTTCGCGCGTACAGGAGCGACGCTTCGCGCGGGGGTCAGGGGGTGGGGGCGAGGTGGTGCAGCAACAGTGTCTCGGCGAGGCAGACCCGGGCGAACTCGGCGAGGTGGAGTCCCTCGTCGGCGCCGTGGGCGCGGGTGTCGGGGTCCTCGACGCCGGTGACCAGCACGCTGGCCTCGGGGAACGCCTCGAGGAACTCGGCGATGAAAGGGATGGACCCGCCGACGCCGATGTCGACCGGCTCGGTGCCGTCCCACGCCTCGGTGAAGGCCCTCCGGGCCACGTCGTACGCCGACCCGCTCGCGTCGAGCGCGATGGCCTCCCCGCCGTCGTTGAAGGTGACCGTGACCTCAGCACCCCACGGGGCGTGCTGCTCGAGGTGGCGTGACAGGGCGGCGAAGGCCGAGGCCGAGCTGTCCCCCGGCGCGATCCGCATCGAGATCATCGCCCGCGACGTGGCGGCCAACGTGTTGGAGGCGCCCTGCACGCGGGGGGCGTCGAGACCGGTCACGGTCAGGGACGGCTGGGTCCACAACCGCGAGACCGCGGTCCCCGAGCCGATCCAGTGCACCCCCGCGGTGGCGCCCGACTCCGCCCGGAGCCGCTCCTCGGGGTAGTCGAGCACCGAGGCCGGCCCGCTGACGAGTCCCCCGACCGCGACCGAACCGTCGTCGGCGTGCAGCGAGGCCAGCAGCCGGTTCATGGCCATGAGGGCGTCGGGCACGAGCCCGCCCCACATGCCGGAGTGGACGCCGTGGGTCAGGGTGCGGACCTCGACCGTGGCGCGCACGAGCCCTCGCAGGCTGGTGGTGAGCGCGGGCACGCCGACGTCCCAGTTGGTGGAGTCGGCGATCACGATGACGTCGGCGCGCAACCGATCGGCGTACGCCTCGAGGAAGGCGCCCAGCGTGGGCGACCCGATCTCCTCCTCACCCTCCACGAGCACCGTGACCCCGACCGCCAGGTCGTCGCCGAGTGCGCGCAGCGCAGCGAGGTGGGCGGCGATGCCGGCCTTGTCGTCGGCGGCACCACGACCGTAGAGCCGCTCGCCACGCTCGGTCGGCTCGAACGGGTCGCTGGCCCAGTCCTCGGCAGCCACCGGCTGGACGTCGTGGTGGGCGTAGAGCAGCACGGTCGGCGCGCCGTCGGGCGCGGGCCGGGTCGCGATGACGGCCGGCGCCCCGCCCTCGACACTGACGATCTCGACCTCGAGCCCCTCGGCGCGGAACAGCTCCGCGGTCGCCTCGGCCGAGCGGCGTACGTCGTCGGCGTGCTCGTCGAGCGCGCTGACCGAGGGGATGCGCACGAGGTCCTCGAGGTCGGCGCGGACGGTGGGCAGGACGTCGGTGACTCGCTGGCGCAGATCCATGCCGCCCACCCTAGGAGGTCGCGCCGTCGCCCCCGTCGCCGGGCCCGGGACCAGCGGGAGGTGGGGGGTCAGGTCCGACCGCTCCCCGGAGGCCAGCACCAGCCCGTCACGCTCCGCTGCGACCCAGGTCAGGTCGCCGGTGGCCAGGCCCAGCCAGGTCTCGGCGCTCATCTCGACCACCGCCGGCGGCGTACCCCGCTTGTGGGTGGTGCCGCCGATCACCTGGACCGCGGAGTACGGCGGCACGCGCACCTCCACCGCACCGCCCGGGGCGCGGTGCTGGAGGAGGGCGAGGTAGTGCTTGACCAGCAGGCGCAGGTCGGCGGGCGTGGCCTCGGCGGTGCGCAGGCGGGTCGACGCCTCGACCACCTCGGTCGGGTCGGCGGGGCGGAGTCGGGCGGGCACGGCACCACCCTGCCACCCTGCCACCGCGCGCCGGCCGGCGTGGGGTCGTGGGGCGGTGCGGTCTCGTCCCGGGAGCCCGCACCTGATGGAGCCCGACGTCGGTGCCTGGCGCGGCGCGGAGTGCTCGCGCCCGCCTGAGGAGCCCCGCGACGCCACGCCCACCGCATGTGACCAATGGGGTGAGTGGGGCGGGCGGGGTTAGCGTGAGGGCCGTTCCTGTCTCCTTCCCCCAGGGATGCCGATGTCCGTGCGCCTGTCGCCCCGATCGCTGACCACCTGCCTGACCGCCCTCCTCCTCGCCGTCACCGGCTGCCTGGCCCTGGTCCCCGCACCGGCCGGGGCCGGCACCCGGGCCATGCCGGGCAACTTCACCGGCTACGCCTTCGACACCTGCGACGCCCCGTCCCAGCGCGCGATGAACGCCTGGCGCCGGCACTCGAAGTACGCCGGCATCGGCATCTACGTCGCCGGCATGAACCGCGCGTGCTCGCGCCAGCCGAACCTGACGCGTCGCTGGGTCAGCACCCAGGCCTCGCGCGGCTGGCGCCTGCTGCCGCTCGTGGTCGGTCGTCAGGCGCACTGCTCGCCGCCGGGCTACTACCGCGGCAAGCGCATCTCGGCGAAGCCGGCGCGCGACTACGCGGCTGCGCGGGCCCAGGGGGCGTCGTCGGCGCGCAGCGGCGTCGCAGCGGTCCGGCGCCTCGGCATCGGTCGCGGCAGCGTGGTGTGGTTCGACCTCGAGCACTTCGACCTCGGCAACCGCCGGTGCCGCGCCTCGGCGATGGCCTTCACCTCGGCCTGGACCAGGCAGCTGCACCGCCGGGGCTACCGCTCCGGGCTGTACTCCAGCGCTGCCTCCGGCGCCCGGATGGTCGACGCCGAACGTCGCTCCGCCGCCCGCAAGCGCGTCGTCCCGGACTACCTGTGGATCGCCGAGTGGAACCTGCGCGACGACCTGCGCTCGGCGTACATCCCCCGGCGCGGGTGGTGGCCCGACCGGCGGGTGCACCAGTACCGCGGAGGTCACATCGAGCGTCACGGCGGCGTCGCCCTGGCCGTCGACAGCAACGTGCTGAGGACCGGGCAGGGGACCCGCCCGGGCCGCGCCGGCCCGGACTGCGGCGTGCGGTTGGGTTTCGCCGACTACGACCGGCTCGAGCGGGGGGACCGCGGCGCGAAGGTGCGCGCCGCGCAGTGCCTGCTGAAGCAGCGCGGGCTGCTGCGCCGCGACCCCAGCGGTTCCTACGGCAGGGGCACGACGAGGGCCGCGCGCCGGTTCCAGCGCGACGTCGGGCTGCGCGACACCGGCGACGTCACGCGCTCGACGTGGACGGCGCTGCTGATCCGCGGCGCGTCCGGGGAGAAGAAGCTGGTCAAGGTCGGCACCGGCGGCAGCGAGGTACGCCGGGTGCAGCGGGCCCTCAACGCCGCCAGCGGCGCGTCCGTGCGGGTGGACGGAGTCTTCGGGCGTCACGACATGGACGCGGTGCGGCAGTACCAGCGGCGAGCCGGGCTTCGGCGGACCGGCGTGGTCAGCG
Organism: uncultured Actinomycetota bacterium; assembly: GCA_963762755.1. GTDB lineage: Bacteria > Actinomycetota > Actinomycetes > Propionibacteriales > Nocardioidaceae > Marmoricola_A. The sequence goes on from CAVXMH010000026.1 coordinate 94,999, forward strand.
GGCCCACCTGGCGCGCGCTGCGGCGGGGCGACACGGTGGACGGCTGGACGCGCGGCGGCGGGCGGCGGAGCGCGGGCATGCAGGTGCCGCGCTCGTGGCTGACCGTTCCCTACAGCTCCGGGGCGGCCTCGCCCGGCCTCCTCCGGGAGGGCGGCGACCGGGCGAACTGACCGCACTCGGCGGCGTGTCGCCTTGCAACGCGCCGCCGGATGAGCAACATTGCCCGCTTTCGTGGGACAGGTGTGACTCCTGCTACCTAGGGTGACTCAGGACACCCAGGAGGATCCCCCATGTCTGCACCGCTGCCGCCGACCCGGCTCGTCGTCCCGTTCGTCACGGGACTGGCCCTGCTCCTCTCGGCGCTCCTGCTGCCGGCACAGGCCCACGCCGCCAACCGCGTCACGCCCGGCGACTTCACGGGCTACGGCTTCGACCAGTGCGTGACCCCCACGCAGTCCGCGATGGACGCCTGGCTGCGCAGCTCGCCGTTCTGGGCCGTCGGGATCTACACCTCAGGGGACTCGCGCGGATGTCGGACCCAGCCGAACCAGACGCCGCAGTGGGTCGAGACCCAGCTGCGCAACGGCTGGCGCCTGCTCCCCATCACCCTCGGGCCGCAGGCCTCGTGCAACCCCAGCTTCCCGCGCTACCGCGACGACGTACGCATCAACCCGAGCTCGACGAACAACTACGCCGCGGCCAAGAGCCAGGCCCGGGCCGAGGCGGTGGACGCGGTGGCGGCGGCCAGGCGCCTGGGCATCGGCGCGGGCTCGACGCTCTGGTACGACATGGAGGCCTACGACATCTCGATCACGTCGTGCCGCGAGTCGGCCCTGCACTTCACCTCCGCGTGGACCCGCAAGCTGCACCAGCTCGACTACGTCTCCGGGGTCTACTCCAGCGCCGGGTCCGGCCTCAAGGCGATGGACGACGCCCGGGTGCAGCGGCCCGACGCCTTCACCGAGCCCGACCAGATCTGGATCGCCCGCTGGGACGGCGTCGCCAACACCTCGACCAGCTACCTGCGCGCCGACGGCTGGATGCCCGGCGGCCGGATGAAGCAGTACCAGGGCGGCCACCCCGAGACCTGGGGCGGCGTCTCGATCAACATCGACTCCAACTGGCTCGACCTCGGACGCGGCTCGAGGGCCCCCGCGGAGCCCGACCACTGCGGCGGCGTACGCCTGAACTTCGCCTCGTACGCGCAGATCGGCTCCGGAGCGACCGGACCGCTGGTCCGTGCCGCCCAGTGCCTGCTGACGGGTGAGCGCCTCTACAGCGGACCGATGGACGGGGTCATGGACGCCGAGGTCATGGACGCCGTGCTCGACTGGCGCGCCGCGCACGGGATGCCGGCCGACCGCTGGATCGGCTCCCGGGTGTGGGTGGGGCTGCACACCCCGACCACCGCGAAGCTCATCAAGGTCGGCGCCCGGGGCGAGCGGGTGCGGAGGCTCCAGCGTGCCCTCAACGCGGTCTCGGGCGGCAGCGTGTCCGTCACCGGCGTCCTCGACCGCGGCACCGCCGCGTCGGTGAAGGGCTACCAGCGTCGTGTCGGACTGCCCCAGAGCGGCGTGGTCACCCCCGAGACCTGGCAGAGGCTCGACCGCGGCCTCCTCTGACCCGTCCCGCGGGTGGGGAACGGGGTCAGGTGAGCGCGGTGCGGAGGGTGGGGGTCCAGGAGGCGCGCAGGGTCTCGACCTGAAGGGTGAGCAGCGGGTCGGAGCCGGCGGTCGTCACCGTGAGCGCGGAGCCGCCGGTGCGACCCACCTCCTGCACCGGTACGCCGTGCCCGTCGCAGCGGGCGGTGAAAGCCTCGACCGTGTCCGGCCGCACGGACACGAGCGCACGCGCCGTCGACTCGGAGAACAGAGCCACGAACGGGTCCCCGGACACCGACACCGTGGCGCCGACGCCGTGCCGCATGACGCACTCGGCCAGGCCCTGGGCGAGCCCGCCGTCGGAGAGGTCGTGGGCCGTCAGCACCTCGCCGGCCGCCCCCGCTCCGACCAGCACCTCGGCGAGCCGGCGCTCGGCGTCGAGGTCGACGACCGGCGGCAGCCCGCCGAGGTGGCCGTGCACGACGTGCGCCCACTCGGTGCCCGAGAGCTCCTCGCGGGTCTCGCCCAGCAGCAGGACGGTCGCGTCGGGCTCGGAGAACCCGGCCGGCGTCCGACGGGTCACGTCGTCGATCACGCCGAGGACCGCCACCACGGGGGTCGGCAGGATGGCCGTCGTGCCGGTCTGGTTGTAGAGGCTGACGTTGCCGCCGGTCACCGGGATCCCGAGCTCCTGGCACCCGTCGGCGAGACCGCGCACGGCCTCGGCGAACTGCCACATGACCTCGGGGTCCTCCGGCGAGCCGAAGTTCAGGCAGTCGCTGACGGCGAGCGGGCGCGCCCCCGACACCGCGACGTTGCGGTAGGACTCGGCCAGCGCGAGACGGGCGCCGCTGTAGGGGTCGAGCTTGGCGAAGCGGCCGTTGCAGTCGGTGGCGAGCGCGACGCCGAGGCCGGTCTCCTCGTCCACACGGACCATGCCGGCGTCCTCCGGCTGGGCGAGCACGGTGTTGCCGAGCACGTAGCGGTCGTACTGGTCGGTGATCCACGACCGGTCGCAGAGGTTGGGGCTGCCCAGGAGCCGCAGCAGCGTCTCGCCCAGCTCGGACTCCGCAGGACGCGGCAGCTTCTCGGCCCCGTCGGCCTGCAGGTCGTCCTGCCAGGCCGGGCGGTGGAAGGGGCGCTGGTAGACGGGTCCGTCGTGCGCCACGGTCCGCGGGGGCACGTCGACCACGATTTCGTCATGCCACAAGATCTCGAGGCGCTCGGTGTCGGTGACCTCGCCGACGACGGTCGCGTCGACCTCCCACTTGGCGCAGATCGCGAGGAAGCGGTCGACCTTGTCGGGCTCCACGACCGCCATCATGCGTTCCTGCGACTCGCTCATGAGGATCTCCTCGGGAGCCAGCGTCGAGTCGCGCAGCGGCACCCGGTCGAGCCACACCTTCATGCCGCCGTCGCCGGCGGACGCCAGCTCGGAGGTGGCGCAGGAGAGCCCGGCGCCGCCGAGGTCCTGGATGCCGGCGACGAGCTGCTCGGCGAAGATCTCCAGCGTGCACTCGATGAGCAGCTTCTCCATGAAGGGGTCGCCCACCTGCACGCTGGGCCGCTTCGCCGGACCTCCGCTGCCGCCCCCGTCGGGCCCGGCGTCGAACGTCTCGCTGGCCAGCACCGAGACGCCGCCGATCCCGTCCCCGCCGGTGCGGGCGCCGTACAGGATGACGAGGTTGCCGGCACCGGACGCCTTGGCCAGGTGGATCTCCTCGTGGCGCATCACGCCGACGCACAGCGCGTTGACCAGCGGGTTGCCGGCGTAGGAGGCATCGAACACGGCCTCGCCGCCGATGTTGGGCAGACCGAGGCAGTTGCCGTAGCCACCGACGCCGGCCACGATCCCGGGCAGCACCCGCCGGGTGTCGGCGGCCTCGAGCGGACCGAAGCGCAGCGGGTCCATGACCGCCACCGGACGTGCACCCATGGACAGGATGTCGCGGACGATCCCGCCGACCCCGGTCGCCGCCCCCTGGTAGGGCTCGACGTACGACGGGTGGTTGTGCGACTCGATCTTGAACGTGACGGCGTACCCCTGCCCGATGTCCACGACGCCGGCGTTCTCGCCCATGCCGACCATCAGGTGCTCGCGCATCTGCTCGGTGACCTTCTCGCCGAACTGGCGCAGGTGCACCTTGGAGGACTTGTAGGAGCAGTGCTCGCTCCACATCACCGAGTACATCGCCAGCTCGGAGCTCGTCGGGCGACGACCGAGGATCTCGCGGATGTTGTCGTACTCGTCCGGCTTCAGCCCGAGCTCGGCCCAGGGCTGCTCGCGATCCGGGTCGGACGACGCCTGGGCGACCGTGTCGAGGGAGCTCGCGGGTCCGGGGGATCCTGAGGGTGCAGCCACGGGCGCCAATGATCGGCCCGCGGCGCTGCGGCCGACCGGCGCCCGTCAGCCGATCACGGGGACCGACGTCACCGCCCGGTGGCACGATGGGCCCAACCACCCCGGGAGGCCCACGTGCTCGACCGACGCACCCTGCTCACCACCACGGCCGGCACCCTCGCCGCCGGCTCCCTGCTCGGCGCTTCACCGGCCGCCGGCGCACCGCGCCGGGGGCCCGTGCTCGCCCGCGGGCTCGACATCCCCTGGGGACTCAGCTTCCTGCCCAACGGCGATGCACTGGTGACCGAGCGGGAGAACGCCCGCGTCAGTCGCGTACGCCGCAGGGGCGGACTCGTCCGCGTCGGCCGCATCGACGGCGTGGACCTCAGTGCCGACGCCGGGGAGGGCGGCCTGCTCGGCTGTGCGGTCTCCCCGACCTTCAGCGCCGACCGCGAGGTCTTCTTCTACCTCAGCACCACCGACGACAACCGGATCATCGCGATGCGCTACGTCGCCGGCGGGCTGCGCGACCGGCGCACCGTGCTCGCCGGGATCCCCCGCGCGCGCAGCCACAACGGCGGGCGCCTGGCGTTCGGGCCCGACGGGCTGCTCTACGCCACCACCGGCGACAGCCGCGAGCCCTCCCGCTCGCAGGACCCCGACTCACTGGCGGGCAAGATCCTGCGCCTGACCCGCGACGGTGCCGCGGCACCGGGCAACCCCCTCGGCAACCGCACCTGGTCCCTGGGTCACCGCAACGTCCAGGGGGTGGCCTGGGAGGCGGACGGCACGATGTGGGCCACCGAGTTCGGCGAGAAGTCGACCGACGAGCTCAACCGCATCGAGCCGGGGGCCAACTACGGCTGGCCGCGCACCGAGGGGTCCGACGGTCCGGGAGGGTTCGTCGACCCCTTCGTCAGCTGGTCCCCGACGAGCACCTGCTCGCCCAGCGGGCTGGCGATCGCGGGCGGCCGGGCGTGGGTCGGCGCACTGGCAGGGAAGTCGCTCTACTCCGTGGTGCTCGGCGGCTCCGACGTCGGGCGGACACGGCGCCACCTCCGCGGCGACGTCGGCCGGATCCGCACCGTCGTCACCGCTCCGGACGGCTCGCTGTGGATCACCACCGCCAACGGCGGCAACGACCGGGTCATCCGGGTGCTGCTCTAGGACGGTCCGGGTCGTCGCCGCCCCCGAGTGCTGCGACGGCGTCCGTCTCAGGCGCTGGGAGCCGGACCGGTGGTGCCGCGGACGACCAGCTCGGTCGGCAGCGTCTCGTGGCGCGGCGGCATCGCCCGGATCCCGCCGCTGCCGGCGATCGCACCCGCGATCGCCGCGGTCAGCGCGAGGGCGGCGGCCCGGCCCTTGGCCCGGACGTCCTGGCGGACCGTGGTCAGCTCGGGCCGCATGCGTCGCGCCAGCGGGTTGTCGTCGAACCCCACGACGGACAGGTCCTCGGGCACCCGCAGTCCGAGGTCCTCGGCGGCCCGGACGGCCCAGAACGCCATCACGTCGGAGTAGCAGAGCAGCGCGGTCGGGCGGTCCGGGCGGTCCAACAGGTCGCGCACCACGGCGTACGCCGCCTCGTCGCGGTGCGAGGCGGGTCGCACGAGCGGGTTGATGCCGACGGGGCACAGCGCGTCGGCCCAGCCCTTGATCCGCTCGGAGGACACGTGGGGACTGCGGTCGGGGGCCGCCCCGGGGACGCCGCGCAGCGTGAGCGGCACCACCCCGACCCGACGGTGCCCGAGGTCCACCAGGTGCTGGGCGGCCTGACGGGCCCCACCCCGGTCGTCGACGTTGATCGTCGACAGCGACTCCTCGGGCGGCTGGTCGACGTACACCAGCGGCAGGCCGCGGCGGCGCAGCCAGCCGAGTGCCTCGGAGTCGTCCTGGCAGGAGTAGACGATGGCGCCGTCCATCGGCACGTCGCGGGCCGGGACGCGGTCGGTCGCGGCGACCGAGGAGATGAGGGTGAGGGCCAGGCCCGTCGGGGCGAGGCCCTCGCCGAGGGCGCTGAAGAAGGCGGTCGCGACCTCGTCGTCGAAGGCGTGGCTGACCGAGTCGGTCATGAGCACGCCGACCGAGCCGACGTTGCCGCGGGCCAGTGCGCGGGCCGCTGGGTCGGGCCCGACGTACCCCAGGTCCGCGGCGGCCTCGAGGATCCGCTCGCGCAGGGCGGCGGAGAGCTGGTCGGGCTTGGAGAAGGCGTTCGACACCGTCATGCGGCTGACTCCGACGCGGTCGGCGACGGTCTGCAGCGTCACGCGTGCCATGGCTCCTCCTTCACCCCGCCCCACGGCGCCACGGGCGCGCCGCGGCGGTGCTGCCGGGCAGCATCCTGCCCCGATCCGCACCCGTCATGTCGGGTTCAGGCGGCAGGGGCGATGCGGGCCGCGGCTCGGTGCAGCGCGCCGGCGGTGACGCGGCGGGTACGGCGCAGCGGGGTGCGCGTCGAGCGGTTGGTCCGGGTGGCCTCGAGCGCCGGAGCGTCGAGGACCACCGGAGCGTCGGGGCGGGCGCTGTAGAGCTCGCTGAGGGCGGCGCGGTGGCCGTTGTGGGCGTAGCCGAGGTGCAGGGTGCTCATGGGGTGTCCCTTCGTCGTCTGTACCGCTACAGTAGCGCCCGCTGCTTTACCGGTCAAGCGGAAGACGGTGTGACCTCGCTCCCCCCGACACGCCAGGGGTGCCGCCGCGAAGCGTCGCCTCGCGCCGGCGGGGTCGACGCTTCGCGCGGGTGAGGGGTCAGGAGGCGGTGAGGGAGACCAGCGCGCTGCGGAAGAAGGCCAGCCCGTCCGTGCCCGAGCCGCAGAGGTCCTCGACCGAGTGCTCGGGGTGGGGCATGAGGCCCACGACGTTGCCCCGTTCGTTGGTGATGCCGGCGATGTCACGCAGCGACCCGTTGGGGTTGCCGCCGAGGTAGCGGGCCACGACGAGCCCCTCCCCCTCGAGCCGGTCCAGCGTCGGCTCGTCGGCCACGAAGCCGCCCTCGCCGTTCTTCAGCACGATCGTGACCTCGTCGCCCGCGGCGTACTCGCGGGTCCACGCGGTGCGGTCGTTCTCGATGCGCAGCCGCTGGTCGCGACAGACGAACGTGCGGTGGTCGTTGCGGATCAGCGCGCCGGGCAGCAGGTGGGACTCGCAGAGGATCTGGAAGCCGTTGCAGATGCCGAGGACCGGCATCCCGCCGCGGGCGGCGTCGACGACCGAGGTCATGACCGGCGCGAACCGCGCGATCGCTCCGCACCGCAGGTAGTCGCCGTAGGAGAAGCCGCCCGGGAGCACCACCGCGTCCACGCCCTGCAGGTCGGCGTCGCCGTGCCACAGCGCGACCGGCTCACCGCCCGCCAGACGGACCGCGCGGCGCGCGTCGCTGTCGTCGAGGGACCCCGGGAAGGTGACGACGCCGATCCTCACGCCCCCACCACCGCGTCGACGACGGTGCCGTCGACCTCGACGACGAAGTCCTCGATGACCGGGTTCGACAGCAGGGTGCCGGCCAGCTCGTGGATCTCCGCCAGGGCGGCGTCGTCGAGCCCACCGTCGACCTCGAGCTCGAAGCGCTTGCCCTGGCGGACGTCGCTGACCCGGTGGAAGCCCAGCCGCGGCAGGGCGCCGTGGACGGCCTTGCCCTGCGGGTCCAGGATCTCGGGCTTGGGCATGACGCTGACGACGACACGGGCCACTGGTGCTCCTCGATGAGGCGGTGCGGGATCGGCCGACCAGCCGGTCGGTGCTGGGCGCCGCCCCAGTCTAGGGTCGCCCGCGAGCCCGTCGGCGCGGCGGTCCGCCGTACGGGTCCCCCACAGGTTTCGCTCAGCCGACTCACAAGGTGTGCTCACGCCGGGGGCGCACACTGGGAACATGTCCCAGACCTCCCGTGCCCCTGGCTCGCCCGCCTCCCCCACCCGCGGCCAGCGCGGCCCACGCCCCCTCACGTTGCAGTTCCCCCAGTCGCTCGCGGTCTACGACCAGTACGCCGAGGCGCAACGGGCCGTCGACCACCTGTCCGACGAGGGGTTCCCGGTGGAGAACTGCATGATCGTGGGCACCGACCTCAAGCAGGTCGAGCGCATCACGGGTCGTCTCACCACCGGCCGCGTCGCTGCTGCCGGGGCGCTGACCGGCCTGTGGCTCGGGCTGTTCGTCGGCCTGGTGATGTCGCTGTTCTCCACCGAGTCGACGCTCGCGACGATCCTGTCGACCTTGGTCTTCGGTGTCCTCTTCGGTGTCATCTGGTCGCTGGTCGGCTACGCCATGACCCGAGGGCGCCGTGACTTCTCCTCGGTGAGCGCCGTGGTGGCGACCCGCTACGAGGTGCTCGTGGAGCACAAGCACCTCGACCGCGCCCGCGGTCTCCTGGCCGGCCTGCCCGGTGCGCTCCCGAATCCCTTCGCCTGATCTGTCCGGACGGGGCGCGTCGGTTTCTCAAGGGATGCAGGGAAACTGGCACTCCCCATGGTGTCCGGAGCATGGGGAGTGCCAGGATCCCTGCATACCGTGGTAAACCGGCAGCCCCCTCAGGACACGAGCTCGCGCTTGAGGATCTTGCCGGTCGAGGTCATCGGGAACTCGTCGCGGAACTCGATCATGCGCGGGTACTTGTAGCCCGCCATCTGCTCCTTGCCCCAGGCCACGAGCTCGTCCTCGGTCACCGAGGCGCCGTCCTTGAGGATCACGAACGCCTTGATCTCCTCGCCGTGCGACTCGTGGGGCACCCCGACCACCGCGGCGAGCGAGACCGCCTCGTGGGTGAGCAGCACCTCCTCGATCTCGCGCGGGTACACGTTGAAGCCGCCGCGGATGATCATGTCCTTCGACCGGTCGACGATGTAGTACCAGCCGTCCTCGTCCTTGCGGCCGAGGTCGCCGGAGCGGAACCACCCGTCACGGATGGCCTCGTCGGTGGCGTCGGGCCGGTCGTAGTAGCCCTTCATGATGTTCGGGCCCTTGATGGCGATCTCGCCGACCTGCTCGGGGTCGTCGGGCAGGTCGGACCAGTCCTCGGGATTGATCAGCTTCATCTCCACCTCGGGGATCGGTTGGCCGATCGAGCCGACCCGCACGTCCGCGCCGAAGGGGGAGAAGCTCGCGACCGGCGAGGTCTCCGACAGCCCGTAGCCCTCCAGGATGGTGACGGTGAACCGCTTCTGGAACTCCTTGTGCACCTCGACGGGCAGCGCCGACCCGCCGGCGGCGGCGACGCGGAGGTTGGCTGCCAGCTCCTTGACGTCGACGCCGGAGCCCTCCAGCGCGCCGAGCAGCCCCCAGTACATCGTCGGGACGCCGGCGAAGAAGGTGACGCCCTCCTTGGCCATCGTCTTCAGGGCGGCGTCGGCCTCGAAGCGCGGCAGCATCACGACGGTGCCGCCGTAGGCGAAGCCGCCGTTCATGATCACCGTCTGGCCGAACGAGTGGAACAACGGCAGCACGCAGAGGTAGGTGTCGGGGTCGTCCCTGTTCGCGCCGAACAACGCCTCGCCGGTCAGCGCGTTGGAGTGCATGTTGCGGTGGCGGAGCTCGGCGCCCTTCGGCTGGCCCGTGGTGCCGGAGGTGTAGAGGATGACCGCGGTGTCGTCGGCGTCGGTCTCGACGGTCTCGAACGTCGGCTGCTGCCCGCCCATCGCGGCACCCAGCGTCTCGGTGCCGTCGATCGGCGAGGCCGCGGTCGGGTCGACGGTGATGACGAAGAAGTGCTCGCAGCCGTCGGTCTGCTCGAAGCCCTGGTGGCCGGCCTGGCCGATCGGCAGCTCCGCGGTGCCCTCGAAGCAGAAGTAGGCCTTGGCGTCGGAGTCGTCGAGGTGGTAGGCCACCTCGCGACCCTTGAGCAGCACGTTCAGCGGCACCACGGTCGCCCCGGCCTTGAGGATGCCGTAGTAGACGATCGGGAAGTAGGGCAGGTTGGGGCACGACAGGGCGACCTTGTCGCCGGGCCGGATGCCGCGCTCGACGAGCAGGTTGGCGACCTGGTTCGCGGCGCCGTTCACCTGCGCGTAGGTGAGCCGGGTGTCGCCCAGCACGACCGCCTCACGGTCGCCGTACGTGCGGGCGCTCTCCTCGAGCAGGACGGACAGGTTCAGCACGGCGTACCTCCGGGTCGTGGGCTTCTCGGTCAACCTAACGTGACGCCGGTCACCGCGGGAGGGGACGGTCGGTTGCCCGGCACGACGCGGCCCGGCCCGCCTAGCATCTGACGATGCCCTCACGCCGTACGCCGGAACGCGTCGCCCTCGTCCTCGACGCCGGAGGGGCCCGCTCGGCGTACCAGGTGGGAGCCCTCGAGGTGCTCCTGCCCGCCCTGGCCGAGCGCGGCCACCGACCCACCATCCTCGTCGGCGCCAGCGCCGGCGGTCTGCTCAGCGCGGCACTGACCGCCACCGCCCACCTCGACGTCGACGAGCAGGTCACGCGCTTGCGGGCCGTGCTGGACAAGGCGACCAAGGAGAACGTCATCCAGCCGCTGTGGCGCCAGGTGCCCGAGGTCGCGCTGCGCTACGCCTCGGAGACGTTGGGGCTGTCGCGCTTCCGGCTGCGCGGCCTCTTCGGCACCGCGCCGCTGGCGAGCACGCTCGACACCGCCATCGACTGGGAGGCGCTGCACACCAACGTCACCCAGGGCCGCGTCGAGTCGACCACCGTCATCGCCACCGGCGTCCGCACCGGGCGGGTGACGCTGTTCAGCGAGACCACCGCAGGGGTGGAGCTGCCCGAGACGCCGGCCGGACACCACCTGAGATGGGTTCGCACCCGGCTCGGGGTCGACCACCTCATGGCCTCCGCCGCCATCCCCGGGCTGTTCCCCTCGATCCGGGTGGACGGCCCCGGCACGGCGGCCGGCTGGTACGTCGACGGCGCCACCCGGCGGCGCTTCCCGATGGGACCGGCCGTCGAGCTCGGCGCCGACCGGGTGCTGGTCATCGGCACCGGAAGCCTCCACCCCGCCGAGGACGACCCGGAGAAGGACCAGGCCCCCGTCGACCTCGGCGACGGCCTGGCCACGTTGCTGGGCTCGGTGATGGACGACCCGTTGCGCCACGACCTCCGTCGTCTGGCGACCGCGAACGCGCAGGCCGCCGATCCCGACATCGCCGGCCACGTGAACCGGCTGCGCGAGGGGCGCGGGCGGCGGCCCTACCGGGTCGTGCCCTATGCCGCGGTGCTGCCCGAGCAGGGCGCGGAGATCAGCAGGTGCGCGATGGAGGTGTTCCGCGCCAACCACGGGACCCTGAGCGGCACCCTCGGTGACCCCGACCTGCAGGTCGTGCACCGGATCCTCGGCAGCGACAGTCCCTTGCAGGGCGAGCTGCTGTCCTACCTGATGTTCGACCCCGACTTCTTCGACGAGGTGGCCGGGCTGGGACGTCGCGACGCCGAGGCGTGGCTGTCGGCCCACCCCGACCTGTGGACGACGGAGCCGCTCCCGGCCGAGCCCGGCGTCGGCTGAGCCTCCGGGACCGCGTCAGCGGGCCGCGAGGATCCGGGCGGCCCGCTTGAGGTCGTTGCGGACCAGCAGGGTGGCCACGCCGGTGGCCGGCCAGCCGAGGGGCAGCAGCGGGCCGCGGGCCCGGACCCGGGCCACACAGGTCACGCGGGTGCCCGTGACGCCCTCGCGGGTGGCGTCCTCGAACAGCAGCGTCCCGAAGGCGGTGAAGGGGCCGGTCGAACCGACCTCGGCCCAGACCGAGGCGTCCTCCATGGCGATGATCTGCAGCTCGAAGGCGGGCCCGACCTTCACGTGGTCGATCCACCGCTGACCGGGGTGCGGCGGCCCGGGGTCGAGCAGCTCGACGCTGCGCAGGCTGGCCTGCCACTCGGGGCGGTTCACCGGGTCGGCGAAGTAGGCGTACACCCGGTCACGCGGGGCGGCCACGAAGACCGAGGCGTCCCAGCGGCCGGGCCGGCTGGCGGAGGGCTCGGCCATCAGAACGTCTCCCCGGTCAGCTGCTCGAAGGCCTGCAGGTAGCGCGCGCGGGTCGCGGCGACGACCTCGTCGGGCAGCGGAGGCGGCGGGGCGTCACCGTGCCGGTCCCAGCCGCTGGCGCTCGAGCTGAGCCAGTCGCGCAGGTACTGCTTGTCGTAGGACGGCTGCGGGCGCCCCGGCTGCCACGTCTCCGCCGGCCAGAAGCGTGAGGAGTCGGGCGTCAGGACCTCGTCGCCGAGCACGGTGGTGCCGTCCGGCCGGGCGCCGAGCTCCAGCTTGGTGTCGGCCAGCACGATGCCGCGCTCGTGGGCGAGGCCGCGGGCGCGCTCGTAGACCGCGAGCGTCAGGTCACGCAGCTCGGCAGCCCGCTCGGGGCCGATCGTGGCCGCGACCGCCTCGTAGGAGACGTTCTCGTCGTGCTCGCCGATCTCGGCCTTCGTGGCCGGGGTGAAGATCGGGGTCTCGAGCCGGGAGCCGTCCTCGAGCCCGGCCGGCAGGGCCACCCCGCACACCGCGCCCCCGGCCCGGTAGTCGGTGAGCCCGGAGCCGGTCAGGTAGCCGCGGGCGACGCACTCGACCGGGTACATCGCCAGCCGTTCGCAGATCACGGCTCGGCCGCGCACCTCGGCGGGCACGTCGGTCGAGAGCACGTGGTGCGGAACGAGGTCAGCCAGCTGCTCGAACCACCACAGCGACATGCGGGTCAGGATCTCACCCTTGTCCGGGATGGGGGTGTCGAGGACGACGTCGTACGCCGAGATCCGGTCGCTGGCGACCATGAGCAGCGTCCCGTCCGGGAGCTCGAAGAGGTCGCGCACCTTGCCGGAGTGCAGGTGACGAGCGCCCGGCACCGAGACGAAGGAGGGTGCGGTCATGATCGAAGACTAACGGGGCACCATCCCCGCCCCGGGACCGGTCGAAACCCCCGCGGGGGCGGACCACCCGAACAGGTCCTTCCCGAAGGTCCAAAGTCACCGATCCCCTTTGCTTCCTGGGGAAAATCGGTGGTACACCGCGACAGGAGCCGTGAGACAGACTACGTTGTCACGGTCCCGTCCGAGCAGGAGGATCCCTCGGTGATCGAACACCGCATCGGCTCGAGCCGGCGCTCCAGCGCCGTCCACGCTGCCAGCAAGCTCACGATGCGACCGGTGCTGCGCTACTTCCCGCTGCAGGGCCCTGCGACCCGGCTGATGCCGCTGCTGGAGCACACCGCGGGCCTGCTGCCGCGCTCCTCGCGCACGACGCACCGCACCGTGACCGCGAGGACCTGGGACGCCGAGCTCGTCACCCCGCTCGACGGTCCCACCTCGAACGGCGCGATCCTCTACCTCCACGGCGGGGCGTTCCTGCTCTGCGGCACCGCCACCCACCGCCGGATCGTCGAGCGGCTGGCCGCCCGGACCGGGATGACGGTGCTGTCGGTCAACTACCGCCAGCTGCCGCACGGCCGCCTCGCCGACAGCCTCAGCGACTGCGCCGAGGCCTACCAGTGGCTGGTCGACCACGGCCACCCGGCCCACCGCATCGTGCTGGCCGGCGACTCCGCGGGCGGTCACCTCGCCTTCGCGACGGCGCTCGCGCTGCGCGACTCCGGGTCCGTGCTGCCCGCCGGCATCGTGGGCCTCTCGCCCTGGTTGGACTTCGACCACCGCACCAAGCGCCGCCACCACAACGCCTGCCGGGACGCCTACATCCCGGTCCGCCGGCTGCGCCGCGTGGCTCGCATGGTCGTCGGCTCGAAGGTGCGTCCCCACCACTCCCCGGTCAACGCCGACCTCACGGGTCTGCCGCCGGTCCTCATCCAGTGCGCCGAGGGCGAGGTCCTGCGGGTCGACGCCGAGCTGATGGCGCTGCGCCTCGAGGCGGCGGGGGTGCCGTGTGACGTGCAGATCTGGGAGGGCCAGGTGCACGCGTTCCCGGTGCTCTCCGACCTCACCCCCGACAGCTTCGCCGCGCTGGAGGAGGTGATCGGGTTCATCGAGGACGCGGTCGCCACCTCGTCGTACGCCGTGGCGCGGCACGCGGGCGGCGGTTCGGCCGACCTCCGCTCGGTCGAGATCGCCTAGCCCCTCGGGGTCGCTGCCCTCAGTCGATGGGGGTGCGGTGGAAGCTCTGGAACGAGCGGGACGGCGTGGGGCCGCGCTGGCCCTGGTAGCGCGAGCCGTACTTCGCCGAGCCGTAGGGGTGCTCGGCCGGCGAGGAGAGCCGGAAGAAGCACAGCTGACCGATCTTCATGCCTGGGTAGAGCTTGATCGGCAGCGTCGCCACGTTCGCCAGCTCGAGGGTGACGTGCCCCGAGAAGCCCGGGTCCACGAAGCCGGCGGTGGCGTGCGTCAGCAGGCCGAGGCGGCCCAGCGAGGACTTGCCCTCCACGCGCGCGGCGATGTCGTCGGGCAGCGAGACCACCTCGTACGTCGAGCCGAGCACGAACTCGCCGGGGTGCAGGATGAACGGCTCCTCGCCCACCGCCTCGACCATGCGCGTCAGGTCCGACTGGTCCTGGGCCGGGTCGATGTGGGGGTAGCGGTGGTTCTCGAAGACCCGGAAGAACTTGTCGAGGCGGAAGTCGATGCTGGAGGGCTGGATCATCGCCTCGTCGAACGGCTCGAGGGCGACGCGGCCGGCGTCGAGCTCGGCCCGGATGTCTCGGTCTGACAGCAGCACGTGCGCACCCTACCCGCGGCGGGGTCCGGAGCCCGCACGACGACCCGGCGTCATCGGTGCCCCGCTGCGTGAGCCCCGGGCCCGGAGAGGTGCATCCGGAGACGTCTAGTATCGTCCACGTCGCGGTCCTGTCCAGGTCGCCCTGGCCCGGGCCATCGAGCGGCCCCCGGCCTCTCGCGGATGTAGTTCAATGGCAGAACATGAGCTTCCCAAGCTCAGAATGCGGGTTCGATCCCCGTCATCCGCTCCACGGAAAGGACCCCGCCATGGGGCCGGTTGCTGGCATTGTTGGCTCGCCGCAACCAGCGGCGCGAGTTCCTGCAGCAGCACGGAGGCGCACGTGACGGATGCGACGTCGTCGGGCTTGAGCCTGACCCCCGACCCCTCCAACGTCGGGCGGGCCCGACGGTTCGTGCGCGACTTCCTGCAGGGAAACGGAGCGGACGACCTCGTCGACTCGGTCGCGCTCGTCGTCTCCGAGCTGGTGACGAACTCCTTCGTCCACGCCGGCACTGAGGTCGACGTCCGGATCGCGAGCCGACCCGGCGCAGTCCGGGTGGAGGTCGCTGACGCCGAGGTCCAGGTTCCGACGCGCCGCCACTACGCCGAGACGTCGGGCACGGGGCGTGGGTTGCAGCTCGTCGACGAGTACACGTCGCGGTGGGGAGTCGAGGAGCGCGAGGGGGGCAAGACGGTCTGGTTCGAGATCGGCGGGTCGACCGGCGCCGGCCCGCTCCCCGTCGACGAGGCCGGGCAGGACGACGCGGGCCGCCGTCCCGACGCAGGGCCCCCGCCGGGCACCGTCTCGGTGACGCTGCGTCAGGTGCCCCTGCTCATGCACTTCGCGTGGCAGGAGCACGCCGCGACGCTCCTGCGCGAGTTCCTTCTCTTCGGGATGGATCACGACGAGGACATGCTCACCAAGCACGCGCACGCCAGCCAGGCGATGGCGTTGCTGAGCTCCCAGCTCCCGGTTCCGGTGCTCCCCGACGACCCGGACGCCTTGATGGCCGAGGCGATCGAGCCCATGGTGACCCAGCCCGAGGTGGCGCTGCACGTCCCTCGGACCGCGATCAGCAACTTCGCCGTGCTCGACGACCTGCTCGGGCAAGCGATCGCCCACGCCCGCGCCGGGCGTTTCCTCAGCCCGCCGACCCAGCCCGAGATGGGCGAGATGCGCCAGTGGCTGTGTCGTGAGGTGGCGCGGCAGGCCGCCGGCGGCACGACGGCCACCCCGTGGCTGGCACGGACCGACGTCCGAGCCACGCTCGCAGACCAGGCCGGGCTGGCCGAGCAGTACGGCGAGCTGGCCATGACGGACAGCCCGCTGCTGGCCACGGACGAAGCGAGCATCATCGTCGCTGCCTCACCGTCCGCTCTGGCCCTCCTCGGCTACGACAGCGCCGACCAGCTCGTCGGGCGTCGCGTCATCGTCGTCGTCCCGCACCGCTTCCACCAGGCACACATCGCGGGCACCACCCTCAACGCCACCAACGGACGCAGCACGCTGCTCGGCGTGCCCATCACCGTCCCCATGATCCGGGCCGACGGGACGGAGACGCCGGTGTCGATCGAGGTGCAGTCCCAACGCATCGACGACGAGCACCGGGTCTTCGTCGCGCGGTTCCAGGCCGCGTGATGACGACCGCGAGCAGGCCGGACTCGCGCAGCCACCTCGTGACAGCACGGACCGGTGCGTGCCGACTGGGTGGAGCGGGGTCGGGCGTCCATGCCTAGCGCGTCGTTGACGGAACCGGCGGGACCGGAGGGCTTGGCGGTGACCCCGCACCTCGCCTCGGTGCAGAGCTTGATCGACGGCATCCGTGCCGCGATGGGATCCGACACGGCGACCCTGCTGCTGCTGGACCGGACGGGCACCGTCCTCGAGCCGGCTGCGTCGGCGGGCCTGGGGCGTCGGTGGCGCGGCGCCACACACGTCCCGGTCGGTTCCGGGTTCGCCGGGCGGGTGGCAGCCGAGCGCAAGCCCGTCCTCCTCGACGAGGTGAACGAGCTGTCGGTGCTCAACCCCATCCTCCGTGACTTCGGGCTGCGACGGCTCCTGGGCGTGCCGGTCTTCGGCACCGAGGGTCTGCTCGGGGTCCTCCACGTGGGGTGGTTGGCCGCGCGGACGATCACGGCCGAGGACACCGAGCGCCTGCAGGAAGCGGCAGGGACGATCGGTCAGCGTCTGTCGGAGAACACCCGGGACGACGCACACCTCGCCGCGCTGGCCCTGCAGCGCAGCCTGCTCCCGGCCGCCCCGCCGTCCGTCGAGGGTCTGGACCTCGCCGTGCGCTACCTCCCCGCCGACGGTGACCTGGGTGGCGACTGGTACGACATCTTCACCCTGCCCTCGGGGTCGCTGGGCATCGTCATGGGTGACGTCGAGGGCCACGGCCTCCGCTCGGCGGTCGCGATGGGTCGGCTGCGCAGCGCGCTGCGTGCCTACGCCCTCGACTACGACGACCCGGCCGAGGTGCTGGACCGCCTGGACCGCAAGCTCTGCTACTTCGAGAGCGAGATCTCCGCCACCGTCGTCTACGCGATCACCGAGCCCCCGTTCGACCAGATGAGGATCTGCAACGCCGGTCATCCGGTTCCTCTGATCGCCCGCCCCGGGGTTCCGTTCGCGACAGAGATCGAGGTCCCGACCGGGCTGCTCCTGGGCTTCGACCCCGAGCAGCGGCGCGAGAGCAGGACCGTCTCGCTCCCCCGCGGGTCCGCCCTCGCGCTCTACACCGACGGGCTGGTCGAGCGTCGCACCGTGACCGAGCCCGACAGCGACCCGGACTCCCATCGGCTCGCGCTGGTGCGCGCGGCCTTCAGCGCCGAGGACGACGCAGAGACGGCCTGCACACGGATCATCGCGGGCGGGTTGGGGGACGACAACGTGGAGGACGACGTCGCCCTGGTCGTCGTACGACGGCCGGGTTGACAGCCGCAGCGCAGCGGCACGTGCCTGCCACCGGGGTGCCGGGTCCGGGCTGTCAGGGTGGTGCCATGCATCCGATGAGGGGGCACCCCCCGGGGTCGTGCTCCGTCCACCACCGGCTCGTGGAGGTCCGGACGTGACCGGCCCCGTCCCCGCCGAGGTCCCTGCCGCACCGTTCCACGGGTTCCCGGTCGCGGCGCTCGACTTCTACGACGATCTCGAGCTCGACAACACCAGGTCGTTCTGGGCCGCCCACAAGCACGTGTGGGAGGAGTCGGTGCGAGACCCGATGGTGGCGCTCACCGCGGCCCTGGCCCCCGAGTTCGGTCAGGCCAAGGTGTTCCGGCCCTACCGCGACGTGCGGTTCGCCAAGGACAAGACGCCGTACAAGGACCACCAGGGGGCCTTCGTCGAGACCGGCCCCTCGACCGGTCTCTACCTGCAGGTCGGCGCGCCGGGGGTGTTCGTGGGCGCCGGCTACTACCACCCGGAGAGCGAGCGGCTGGCTGCCATCCGACGGGCCGTGGCCGACGACCGGTCGGGTCCCGAGCTCGAGCGGATCCTGGCGGCTCTCGAGCGGCGCGGTTGGGTCCGGGGCGGCGAGCGCCTCAAGACGGTGCCGCGCGGGTTCGACGCCGACCACCCGCGCATCGACCTGCTGCGCCACAAGACCCTCACGGTGCGCAGGGAGTACGGCTTCGAGCCGTTCGTGCACACCCCCGCGCTCCTCGACGAGATCCGTCGGGACTGGCGGGCGGCCCGCCCCTTCCTGAGCTGGGTGCAGCACGCCGCAGGTTGACGGCCGATCCGGTTCGGAGTCGCTGACCGGCATGCCCGTCGGAGGCCGAGACCCGACGCCGCGCCGTCAGCGGGTCAGTGCGGCTGCCAGGCGTCCTCGTCGTGGGTGCGGACCTCCACGCGCGCGGGCAGACGGCGGTCGGCGAGGTCCTGGATGCTCACGGCCTCGCACACCTCGCGCAGGCTGCTGCGGGCCGCGATCCACACGTGCTGCAGGGCCGAGGCCGACTCGTTGTAGGTGACGGACTCCGGCCGCTCCCCGTGCACGCTGACCAGAGGGCCGTCGACGGCGCGGATGACGTCGGCGACGGTGACCCCCGCCGCCTCGCCGGCGAGCCGCCAGCCGCCCGACTGTCCCCGCTGGCTGAGCACCACGCCGGCACGGCGCAGGTCGGCCAGGATCGCCTGCAGGAAACCGTGGGGGATCTCCTGCAGGCGTCCGATCTCCTCGGCGCTGACCGGGCTGCCCCCCGGGCGGACGGCGAGCTCGATCAGGGCCCGGAGGGCGTAGTCGGTTTTCGCTGAGACGCGCACGTGACGCAGTCTCGCAGACCGGGGGTCGTGGCAGCGCTCAGACCGTGACGCGCTGGTCGGCGAGCTCCTCGTCGAGCCGCGCCCGGGAGAGCCGCTCCTGCTTGACGGCCCAGACGATGCCGCTGATCCACAGCACGGCGACCACGGCGGCGACCGTGCCGACGACCGCGCCCGAGGAGGTCACGGTCTCGACGATCGTCTTGGTGTTGGTCAGCACGATCAGTCCACCGGCCGCCACACCCAGCACACGGGCCGGCAGGTGCTTGACCAGCCAGGCTGCGAAGGGCGCGGCGATGCAGCCGCCGACGAGCAGCGCGGCAGCGATGTCCCAACGGATCCCGGCGCTGCCGAGGGCCAGCAGGAAGCCGATCGAGCCGCCGATCGCGACCACGAACTCCGAGGTGTCGATGGAGCCGACCACCTTGCGGGGCTCGAGCCGACCCGAGGACAGCAGCGAGGTGGTGCCGACCGGGCCCCAGCCGCCGCCGCCGATGGCGTCGAGCGCTCCACCGAAGAGTCCCAGCGGGGCCAGGAAGCGCTTGGACAGCCGACCCGTGAACTCCGGACGGCGCCCACCCAGGGCGAGGAACCGCCACACGACGTACAGGCCCAGGACGAGCAGGATCCCCGCCACCCAGGGCTTGGCCAGGTCGGCCGGCAGGCTCGAGAGCACGGTGGCGCCTGCGAAGGCGCCGACGCCGCCCGGGATCGCGATGATGCCGACCGTGCGCCAGTCGACGTTGCCGAGCCTGTGGTGGGAGAAGCCGGACACGAGCGTCGTGCCGATCTCCGAGAAGTGGACGGCGGCGCTCGCGGACGCCGGGGCGATGCCGGTCGCGAGCAGCAAGGTCGACGACGTGACGCCGTAGGCCATGCCGAGGGAGCCGTCGATGAGCTGGGCCACCAGGCCCACGATCCCGAGCACGATCAAGTTCCGCATGTCCCAGATCTCTCCTACTCAAAGTCAAGTAACGTAGTAACTATAGTTGATTACCTGACTTAGAACGTCAAGGCTGAGACGTGCGACACGCGGGGCATGATTCGCCTACCGCCGGGTAAGAAGGCTGCGTCACCTACACCCGAGGGAAGGACCACCACCATGAGCGCCAGCGACAAGATCAAGAACAAGGTCGAGGAGACCGGCGGCAAGGTCAAGGAGTCCACCGGCAAGGCCACCGGCGACGACGAGATGCGCGCCGAGGGCAAGAAGGACCAGTCCAAGGGCAGCGCCAAGCAGGCCGGCGAGAAGGTCAAGGACGTCTTCAAGTGATCCTGCGGCCGGCGTCGCGGAGCTGACTCCGCGACCACCGACCGCCTGCACCTCGCGAGTCCCCCACGCCCTGCGTGGGGGACTCGCTGCATTCCAACCCTGCAACGGCTTCACGACGAGCGAGCCGCGCACGTCGTACGACGGCGGAGCGTGACCCGCGACTCATCCGCGGCTCCCCGCCGGGTGCTTGTCCGGACCGTGGTTCGCGGCCTATCATGAAGTTACTGACGAGTAGCAACCGTCTCCTCAGGTGACGGGCCGACCCCGGTGCGGCCCCCGGACACGACAGGGTGCAGCAGTGAGCCACTACAAGAGCAACATGCGGGACATCGAGTTCAACCTCTTCGAGGTGCTCGGGCGCCAGGACGTCCTGGGCTCCGGCCCGTTCGAGGACGTCGACGTCGACACCGCGAAGTCGATCCTCGCCGAGGTCGACCGCCTGTCCCGCGATGAGCTCGCCGCCTCGTTCGAGGACGCGGACCGCAACCCGCCGACGTTCGACCCCGCGACCGGCCAGGTCGACGTGCCCGAGTCGTTCGCGACGTCCTACCAGGCCTGGATGGACGCGGAGTTCTGGCGCCTGTCCATCCCCGCCGAGATGGGCGGCCAGCCCGCCCCCGCCACCCTCAACTGGGCAGTGGGCGAGATGGTGCTGGGCGCGAACCCCGCGGTGTGGATGTACGCCGCCGGGCCCAGCTTCGCCTCGATCGTGCACCGCAACGGCAACGACCGCGACAAGCGCATCGCCCAGATCATGGTCGACCGCCAGTGGGGCTGCACCATGGTGCTCACCGAGCCCGACGCCGGATCCGACGTCGGCGCCGGCCGCACCCGTGCCACGGCCAACGACGACGGCTCCTGGAACATCGAGGGCGTCAAGCGCTTCATCACCTCCGCCGAGCACCAGATGAGCGAGAACATCGTCCACCTCGTGCTGGCCCGTCCGGTCGGCGTCGAGGGTGTCGGCGGTCCGGGCACCAAGGGCCTGTCCCTCTTCGTGGTGCCCAAGTTCCACTTCGACCACGAGTCCGGCGAGCTGACCGGTGAGCGCAACGGCGCCTACGTCACCGGCGTCGAGAAGAAGATGGGCATCAAGGTCTCCAACACCTGCGAGGTCACCTTCGGCGACGCCGCCGTCCACGGGGGAGAGCCCGCCCGCGGCTGGCTGCTCGGCGAGGTCCACGACGGCATCGCCCAGATGTTCCAGGTCATCGAGAACGCTCGCATGATGGTCGGCTCGAAGGCCATCGCGACGCTGTCCACCGGCTACCTCAACGCGCTCGAGTTCGCCAAGACCCGCCAGCAGGGCCCCGACCTCACCCAGGCCTCGGACAAGACCGCGCCGCGGGTCACGATCACCCACCACCCCGACGTACGCCGCTCGCTGATGACGCAGAAGGCGTACGCCGAGGCGCTGCGCGCCCTGGTGCTCTACACCGCCTCGTGGCAGGACCAGGTGATGATCGCCGAGCACAACGGCGAGCGCGACGAGCTGGCCGAGCGCGTCAACGACCTGCTGCTGCCGATCGTCAAGGGCTACGGCTCGGAGCGTTCCTGGACCCTGCTGGGCACCGAGTCGCTGCAGACCTTCGGCGGCTCGGGCTTCCTGGCCGACTACCCGATCGAGCAGTACGTCCGCGACGCCAAGATCGACACCCTCTACGAGGGCACGACCGCGATCCAGGGCATGGACTTCTTCTTCCGCAAGATCGTCAGGGACCAGGCCAAGGCGCTGGGGCACCTCGCGGGCGAGATCGAGTCCTTCGCCACCAGCGAGGCCGGCAACGGCCGCCTGAAGGTCGAGCGGGGTCTGCTCTCCACCGCGCTGGAGGACGGCAACGCCATCGTGGCGGCGATGATCGGCCAGCTGATGTCTGCCGACGAGAGCGCCGAGGGCGGCGACGTCCGCAACGTCTACAAGGTCGGCCTCAACACCAGCCGCCTGCTCATGTCCCTCGGTGACATCGTCTGCTCGTGGCTGCTGCTGCGCCAGGCCGAGGTCGCCCTGGAGAAGCTGGGCGGCGAGGTCAGCGCCAAGGACAAGGACTTCTACGAGGGCAAGGTGGCCGCGGCGCAGTTCTTCGCCCGCAACGTGCTGCCGCTGCTCACCGCCGAGCGGGCCATCGCCGAGGCGACCGACCTGTCGTTGATGGACCTGCCGGAGTCCGCCTTCTGAGGCCCTGACCGGCCGTCCCCGGTCGACCGGGTCACCTACGAGGGGGCGGGGGGCGGGTCGAGGCTCGGTCCGCCGGGCGACCGGGGCCCGCGCGACCGGGCGGCGGCGCTGCGCCGACGCCCACCGCGCGAGCGCGGGCGCACCACGGGAGGGGTCGGGGTGCCGGACGCCGCCAGCGCCTCGACGGTCGGGGGCCGGGGCGTGGCGGTCCAGTCGTGGAAGAGCGGTGCCACCGCGACCTCCTCCTGCAGCGCGACGACGCCGGTCAGCTGGCGGGGCAGGACGAGGGTGACGACCGCGCCGGACTCGCCCGCGCGCGCCGTACGCCCGGAGCGGTGCAGGTAGGCCTTGGCATCGATCGGGGGGTCGAAGTGGACGACGAGCCCGATCCCGTCCACGTGGATGCCGCGAGCGGCGACGTCGGTGGCCACCACCACGCGGGCGCGACCCTCACGGAACCGGGTCAGGTTGCGCTCGCGGACGTGCTGGGTGAGGTCGCCGTGCAGGTCGACCGCGCTCAGCCCCCGCCGCTCGAGCGACGTCCGCAGCTCGGTGGCGCCACGGCGGGTCCGGGTGAAGACGACGACGCGCGGCTCGGCCGCGACCAGCGCGTACGCCGCGTCGAGCTTCGCGGTGAGCGTGGTGGCCACGACGACGTGGTGGGTCATCGTCTCCACCGACGCGCCGGTGTCCACGTCGTGGCGCCGCGGGTCCCGCAGGTGCGTGCGCACGAGCCGGTCGACGTCGCCGTCGAGGGTGGCGGACAGCAGCAGCCGCTGGGCGGACCCGGGAGTGGCGCACAGCAGCCGGTCGACGGCGTCGAGGAAGCCCAGGTCGCACAGCTGGTCGGCCTCGTCGAGCACCGTCACCTCGAGGTCGTCGGTCCTGAGGATCCGCTGGTCGATCAGGTCCTGGAGCCGACCCGGGGTGCCGACCACGATGTCGCTCGCGCGCCGCAGCGCCGCCACCTGCGCGTCGTAGCGGGTGCCGCCGTAGATCGCGACCAGCCGCAGCCGGTGCGCCCGCGCGATCGGTCGCAGAGCCCCCTCCACCTGGACGGCGAGCTCGCGGGTCGGCACCACCACGAGCGCGCGCGGGCGGTGGATCCGGCTCCGGCTCCCCGCGAGGCGGGCGACGACCGGGATCGCGAAGGCGATGGTCTTGCCCGAGCCGGTGCGGGCGCGGGCCAGCACGTCGTGTCCGGCCAGCGCGTCGGGCAGCACGGCAGCCTGCACCGGCGTCGGCGTCGCGATCCCCGCCTGACGCAGCACGGCGACCACCTCGGCCGGCGTCCCCAGGTCGGAGAACGAGCGAGGACCGGGCACGCCGCACCCTAACGCGGTGCCGGCCCGACCGGCGTCCGGTGGCTAGGCTCCGGCCATGCCCGACACGCCCGACATGCCCGACGCTGCTGTCCAACCGGCCCCTCGACCTCTGGGTGCACGAGCAGGACGTACGCCGGGCGGTTGGCCGACCCGGCGGTCTCGACAACCCCGCGGCGAGCCCCGCGGTCGGCGTCCTCGCCGGGGCACTGCCGTTCGTGCTCGGGAAGAGGAACGGGGCGGCGCGGGGACAGTCCGTGCGGCTGGCGGTGACCGGCGAGCAGGCCCTCGACGTCGCGGCGATCGTCGGGCCGGACGGACGGGGCGCGCGGTGCGACGTACCCGAGGCGCCGACGGCGACGCTGGGGATGGACACCGAGACCTTCGTCGTCCGCTGCTCGGGCCGGCGCGACGCCGCCGACCTGGAGGTCGCCGTCAGCGGGGACGCCGACCTGGCCCGCCGTGTCTTGGACGGCCTCGCCACCACACCCTGACCCCCCGCCCCGCGGACGTCCGACGGTGCCGGCGAGCTCAGTCGGAGGCCGCGGTGACGTCGTTGCCGTAGAACTCCCCGGCCGTGCCGTCGCGGGAGACCCGCCACGTGAAGACGGTCCCGCCCGTGGGGTTCGGCTCCCAGGTGGCGCTGCCGCCGAGACCCCGGGCCCGGTTCATCAGGTTGCTGATGCCGCTGCTGCGCGGCAGCGGGTCGGGCAGCCCGACGCCGTTGTCGGTGATCCGCACGACGAACTCCTGCCGCGTGCCCTCCAGCGACACCTGCGCCGCGCTGGCACGGGCGTGCCGCGCCACGTTGGACAGGCCCTCCTGGATGGTCGAGGCGAGGTCGGCGGCGAGGTCCGAGCGGACCCCGCCCAGCTCGCCGGCGACGCTGATGCGGGGCATGAACCCGAGGATGCGCGACGAGCGGGTCGCGATGTCGTGCACCACCTGCTCGAGGTCCTGGTGGTCGTCGATGCTGGTGAGCTGGAAGATGGAGTTGCGCAGCTCGCGGATCGCCAGGTCGAGCTCGCCGGCGATCACGTCGAGCTGTCCGGGCAGGCGGGAGGCGTCCGCGCCCTCGGCGACCTTGGCGACGGTGCGGGACAGGGCGCCGATCTGCAGCCCGGCGGCGAAGATGCGCTGGATCACCCGGTCGTGCAGGTCCCGAGCGATCCGGTCCCGCTCCTCGAGCAGCGCCAGCTTGGTGCGCTGCCGGTTGACCTCGTGGGAGCGCAGCCGGACCCGGTCCTCGAGCTCGGCGTTGACCCGCTGGTTCTCCCGCAGGAGGGAGGCACGCTCCTCCTCGACCGCTCGGAACTGCAGGCCGACCCACCCGCACATCACCAGCGCGAGACCCACACCGCTGGTGACGATCAAGGCGGCCGCCGCGCCGGGGTCGAGCCAGCCCTGCTCCAGCCCCTGGAGCATGGCCGCCCCGATCAGGGGGACGACGACCAGCGAGATGATCGGCACCGAGCGCTGGAGCCGGGCTCCACTGTCCCGGCCGAACGACGCCCACTGGGTCACGCTTCCCGGGATGGCGTAGAGCAGCGACTGGGCCAGCGCGACGACGAGCACGCTCGCCACCACGGTCATCATCGCCGGGGCGTCCGAACCCTCGACGGACTCGGCACCGAACAGGTACGCGACGGTGCTGGCGACCCCGATGGTCAGGGCGAGGAAGGCCGCCGTCTGGGCCACGGCGCGTCGACCCAGCACCCGGGCACCCCCGCCGAGGGCCAGCAGGGCGAAGGACACCACGACCACCAGAGAGGTCTGCCCGTCGACCGCCGTCCCGGTCTCCACCGAGAGCACGTCGCCCAGCAGGACGCCCCCGGTGACGCGCTCGCCCAGAGCCACGAGCACGAGCAGAGCCGTGAGCCCGAAGCCCACCGCCTGGCCCGTGCGTCCGCCGGCCCGACTGCGGTCCTCGCGGCGGTCCCCGCCGTCGCCGCCGGGGCGCGCGAGCAGGCCGGCGGAGGTGGTGAGCCCGAGGAGGGCGGTGAGCGCGGTGGTCGGGGCCCAGGGGGGCCCGAGGTCGACCAGGACGGTCGACCCCACAGCCAGCTCGAGCAGGGTCAGGAAGGAGACCGCGGCGGCCACAGTGGCCAGGACGGTCGCCGGGAGGCGGGACCGTCGGGCCCAGCGCGCTTCCTCAGCGACCCTGTCCGAGCCGTCGTGGGGCGTGGTCGGCATCAAACCTCCGGAAGCACGGCGCGTCCGCCAGGGTCGGTTGACCCGCACGTCAGCATGTCAGACCTGGCGGGCCGTCGCGCCCAATCGACGGATGCGCCGCCTCAGGCGCGTCGGGGAAAGCGCTCGAACTCGGGGCGTCGCCGTGCCTTGAACGCCTCGCGGCCCTCCTGCGCCTCCTCGGAGCCGTAGAAGAGCAGGTTGGCGTCGTGGGCCAGCTGCTGGATGCCGGCATAGCCGTCCTCGTGGGCGTGGAAGCTGGCCTTGAGCAGCCGAAGCGCGAACGGCGACTGCCGCAGCATCTCGCGGCACCAGCGCACCGTCTCGGCCTCGAGCTCGGCCAGGGGGACGACGGTGTTGACGAGTCCCATGGCCTGCGCCTCCGTGGCGTCGTACTGCCGGCAGAGGAACCAGATCTCCTTGGCCTTCTTGGGCCCGACGAGGTCGGCGAGGATGCTGGCGCCGAAGCCGCCGTCGAACGAGCCGACCTTCGGACCCACCTGGCCGAACCGGGCGTTGTCGGCGGCGATCGTCAGGTCGCAGACGAGGTGCAGGACGTGCCCGCCGCCGATGGCCCAGCCGGCGACCATGGCCACGATCGGCTTGGGGCAGCGGCGCATCTGGACGTGCAGGTCGGTGACGTGGAAGCGGCCGGTCGCACCGTCGTGCGTCTGGTAGCCGCTGTCGCCGCGCACCCGCTGGTCGCCGCCGGAGCAGAAGGCCTTGTCGCCGGCGCCGGTGAGCACGATGACGCCGACCGACTCGTCCTCGCGGGCCGCGGTGAGCGCGTGGGACACCTCGATCAGGGTCTGCGGACGGAACGCGTTGTGCACCTCGGGCCGGGCGATCGTGATCTTGGCGATGCCGTCGGGCGTCGTCTCGTAGCGGATGTCCTCGTAGTCGCCGGCGGTCCGCCACTCGACGGGGTCGGAGAGGTCGAGGGGCGCGGGACGGCCGGGCTCGCCGGGCTGGTCGGTCGCGTCGGAGGGGGAGGCGCTAGTCATGACGCTCATTGTGGACCAGCCGGCGCGGGGCCGGAGGACGGACCCGGAGGGGGCCGACCAGGCGGGGGCCGGAGAGTCGTGACTCGATGCGCCGTCCGCCGCGGCGCAGCGGCTGCGCGAGGTGCTGGCCCAGGATCGCGCCCGAGGCCAGGGCCAGGGCGGTGGCGACGGCGGTGACGATCTGCAACGTCCCGCCGCGACCGTCGGCGAGGTTGAACAGCCCGGCGTAGATGGACAGTCCGGGCAGCAGCGGGACCACCGCGGAGACGACCACGATGAGCGGGGGCACCCGGATCCGGCCGGCTGCGGTGTAGGAGACGACACCGATCAGCACCGCGGCAGTGGCGGCGGCCCACGTCGCGCCGAACTCAGCAGCGCTCACCAGGGCGGCGACCGCCTGGCCGAGGGCGCCGACGAGCGCGATCGGCAGCAGCGCCCGAAGCGGGGCGTACGCCGCGAACGCGAACGCCGCCGCCGCGACCGCCGCCCCGGAGACGACGACCGGGAGGTCGGAGAGGTCGGGACCGGCCGGACGCAGCGATCCGAGGTCCACGCCCAGCACCGACCCGACCGTCAGCCCGCCGCTGACCCCGGCGATGATGCCGACGGTCGCGAGCGTGGCCTCCAGGATCCGGGCGTTGGCCGTCACCGGGAACCCGGTGAGAGCGTCCTGGGCGGCACCGACGAGCCCCAGCCCCGAGAGCAGCATGATGATGCCGGTCGTGATGACCTCCGCCGGCGTCACGGGCAGGCCGACGGCGACCGCCACCACCGCCAGCAGGCTGGCCAGCAGACCGCCGGCGACCTGCTGGTAGAAGGACGGCAGGTCGCGCGCCGACATCGCGCGCTGGATGCGGTCGATGCCCATGGCCGCGGTGAAGGCGAGCACACCGACCAGGGGGCCGCCGCCGAGGAGGGCCGCGGTCCCGGCACCCATGACGCCCCACCCGAGCGTGACGGCCCACGCGGGACGCCGGTGGCCGTGGGCGTTGAGGCGCGCCAGGCGGGCCCGGGCGGCGTCGCGGTCGATCTCACCGGCCAGCAGCGCGCGCACGATGTGGTCCACGAGGGTGAGGTCCTCGTAGTCGATCTCGCGGTGCCGCACGCTGCGCTTCTGGACCAGGCCGGGATCGTCGTGGTGCGGCTGGTGGTTGAGCGTGAGCTCGGTGAACGTCACGTCGACGCTCACGCCGTGGAGTCCGCAGGCGCGCGTCACCGCCAGCATCGTGGCGGTCACGTCGGCGGCTCCGGCGCCGTTGGCGAGCAGCAGCTCGCCCACCCGGAGCGCCACGTCGAGGGTCTTGAAGGCGTCGCGGTCAACCATGGCTCTCCCGAGTGTCCTCGGGCGCTCGACGTCACATCAAATCGAGGCGGTGAGTCGTTGGTCACGCATGCGCGGAGGGTGCCGGGTGGTGGCTGATGACCGAGTTGGGGCAGAAGACCGGTCGCCGGTCCTCCTGCTCCTTGGCGGGACGGACGTACTCGAAGCCGGCGGTCAGCACGATCTGCCACTGGTCCGGGCCGTCACCGAGCAGGGAGGCCTCGGCGGCGACGTACTCCTCGAGCAGGCGCGAGGCGCACTCCAGGTGGCCGGGTGGGAAGTGGAAGGCGTTGCGCCCCACCTCCCGACCCGTCCCCAGGAACGCGATGGGACGCCCCAACCCGGCTCCGCACACGCCGCACACCCGGCTCAGGGCGCACTGGGTGACCCGGCGCTTGTCGAGGGCCGCCCCCGAGGGGGCGCCTCCCTGCGGGGCGCCGAAGGCGTCGGCGGTGCCGCAGGCGAACGGCACGGTCAGGCCCGTGGTGGGGTCCTTCGGCAGCTCGTCGTAGGCACGGGGTGCGGGGTCCACGGTTCTCCTCTCAGGCGTCGGCGCTGGCGGAGCTGCGCGACCAGGCGCCCAGCTCGGTGCGACGCGGCTGACGCTCGGCGTCGGACTTGCGACGACGGTCGTAGGTGTAGGTCTCACCCGCGGTGCTGGCGCGGCCCGGGAGCTCCGGGTCGTCGGTGGCCGTCATCTTGTTCGGCAGCGACAGCTTCATGATCGTCCGGAAGACCTGGCCGTACTGCGAGTGCAGCGGCCCCGTGGTGTAGGGCAGGTCGTACTTCTGGCACAACGCCTGGATCTTCTTCGAGATCTCCGAGTAGCGGTTGCTGGGGAGGTCGGGGAAGAGGTGGTGCTCGATCTGGTAGCCGAGGTTGCCCGACATGATGTGCAGCAGCGGACCGCCGGTGAAGTTGGCCGAGCCGAGCAGCTGGCGCAGGTACCACTCCGGGCGTGTCTCGTCCTCGATCTCGTCCTCGGTGAAGTGCACCGCGCCGTCGGGGAAGTGGCCGCAGAAGATGATCATGTAGGACCACAGGTTGCGCATCAGGTTGGCCGTCATGTTGGCGCTGAGCGTGGTCTGCCAGTTCGGGCCGCTCAGGGCCGGGAAGACGACGTAGTCCTTGGCGAACTGACGGCGCACCTTCTTGGCGATCCCCTTCAGCTGGCGCTTCATCTCCTTGGGGTCCTTCTCCCCCTTGCGGATCCGCTCCAGGTCGAGGTCGTGCAGCGAGACCCCCCACTGGAAGAGCGAGGCGAGCATGGCGTTGTAGACCGGCTGCCCGAGGTAGACCGGGTGCCACTTCTGCTCGCGCGCCATGCGGAGCACTCCGTAGCCGATGTCGTTGTCGTAGCCGAGGACGTTCGTGAACTGGTGGTGCACGTAGTTGTGGCTGTGCTTCCACTGGTCGGCCGGCTGCGCGGTGTCCCACTCCCAGTTGCTGGAGTGGATCTCGGGGTCGTTCATCCAGTCCCACTGGCCGTGCATGACGTTGTGCCCGATCTCCATGTTCTCGAGGATCTTGGCGACGCCGAGCATGGAGGCTCCCGCGATCCACGCGGGCTTCTTGTTCGAGAACAGCAGGGCCACGCGGCCGGCTGCGGCCAGGCCGCGCTGGACCTTGATCATCCGGTTGATGTACGCCGCGTCGGCGTCACCGCGCGAGTCCTCGATGTCCGCCCGGATCTGGTCGAGCTCGCGGCCGATCTGCTCGACCTCGTCCTCGCTGAGGTGGGTGTACTCCTTGACGTCCGAGATGGCCATGGCGCTCCTACGGGTGTGGTGTCGGTTCGTGTCGTCGGTCGGTCGAACGGGTCGTGCTGAGCTCGTGTGCTCAGATGTCGAGCGTGACGTCGCCCATCGCTGCGGTGACGCAGGTCTGGATCTGCTCGTTGGGCTGGGTGTACTCGTCGCCGTTGCGCAGGTCCTTCACAGCGCCCTTGACCATCGTGAGCGTGCAGGTGTGGCAGATGCCCATGCGGCAGCCGTAGGGCATGCCGATCCCGGCCTCCTCACCGGCCTCGAGCAGCGTCGTGGCGCCGTCCACCTCGTTGGTCTTGCTCGAGTTCTGGAACGTGATCACCCCGCCCTCGGCGTCGCTGTCGCCCAGCGCCAGGGAGAACCGCTCGAGGTGCACCTGGTCCTCGAGGTCGTGCTCCTCCCAGTGCTCGGAGATCGCGTCGAGCATCGGCGCCGGGCCACAGGCCCAGGTGCCGCGTTCCTTCCAGTCCGGGACCAGGTCGTCGAGCTGCTTCATCTCGAGCATCCCGTCGCTGTCGGTGTGCTGCTGGTGGAGGGTGAAGGTGTCGTACTTCTCGGCGAGCTTCTCCAGCTCCTCGCGGAAGATCATCCGCTCCGGGGTCGTGGACGAGTAGTGCATGACGACGTCGGGCATCGTGCCGCGTCGGTCGAGGGTGCGGATCATCGACATCACCGGGGTGATGCCGCTGCCGCCGACCAGGAAGAGCACCTTCTCCGGGGGCGGGTCCGGCATGACGAAGTCACCCTCGGGCAGCGCCAGACGCACGATGGTCCCGGGCTCGAGGCCGTTGACGAGGTGGGAGGACAGCAGTCCCTCGGGCATGGCGCGCACGGTGATGGCGATGGTGCGGCCCGACCGCCTGGGGGGCGAGCTCACCGAGTAGGAGCGCCACTGGAACTTGCCGTCGACCTGGATGCCGATGCCGACGTACTGCCCGGGCTTGTGGTCGTAGCGCCAGCCCCAGCCCGGTCGGATCACGAGCGTGGCGGCGTCGTCGGTCTCGCGCAGCACCTTCTCGACGCGACCGCGCAGCTCGCGCGAGGTCCACAGCGGGTTGACCAGCACGAGGTAGTCGTCGGGGTGCAGCGGCGTCGTCAGACGCGACCCGATCCCTCGTACGCGGTCCCAGCTCAGCGTGCTCGCGGCCAACCTTGACTCCTCTGTCGTTACCGGGCAGTAGCGCCCGACCCAACTCAGTGAACAAGTGTTCCCTGAATGCGTCAACCCGTACGGGCGAATACGTGACGCCGGTCTCACCCAGCCATGTGGCCCCGAGAACGCGACGCCAAACCCAGGATCACGGGTTGCGGGACAATAGTCCCGCGATCCGGGTCGGACCGCACAGGTTCCGATGAAGGTGCCGAAGGGGTTGGAGTTCCTACGGTTCCTGATGCTGCTGACGGGGCTGAGGGGGCTGGTGATCAGCGCGGCGAACCGCGTCGACGTACGACGACGCCGGCGGCAGCAGCGGCGTCAGGAGCGCCTGGTAGGCGTGGTAGACGTCGGGCTTGCCGACCCAGACCTCGCGTGAGGGTCGGTTGCGCTCGTCGACCTCGTGCCACCACGAGCCGCCTTCGCGATCCGCGAAGCGCGTCAGTGCGAGGTCGAGCCAGGTGTCGCGCCAGCCGGCGTACGTCGGGTCGCCGGTGGCCTGGTGGAGGACCGTCGCGGCGGCGACCGCCTCCGCCACCACCCAGTGCATGCGATGGGTGACGACCGGGTGGCCCTCGAAGTCGGTGGTGTAGCAGAAGCCGGGGTGCTCGCCGCCGGTCCAGCCGTCGGCCACCGCCCGGTCGAAGAGGCCGCGCGCGTGCGGGGTCAGCCACTCCGGCACCTCCTGGCCCGTCCGGTCGAGGGCGCGACCCAGCAGCAGCGTCAGGCGCGACCACTCGAGCAGGTGCCCGACGGTCACGCCGTACGGGCGGAACGGGTGGGCGGGGTCGTCCCGGTTGTAGTCGGGCTGCGGGTCCCACCCGGCCGTGAAGTGCTCGGGCAGCCGGAAGCCGCGGGGAGCGCCCAGCTCGTGGACGACCCGCGTCGTCACCCGCAGGGCGCTCGCGAGCAGAAGGGGGTGGCCCGTGACGTCGTGGGCGGCCAGGAGCGCCTCGACCAGGTGCATGTTGGCGTTGACGCCCCGGTAGGGGTCGAGGGTCTGCCACGCGCGGTCCCACCCGTCCACGGCCATGCCGTGCTCGTCGTCCCAGAAATGGCGGTCCAGCACGTCGAGGGCGTCGCTCAGCAGCCGCTCCGCGCCCGGCGTACCCGCGGCGACGGCGCTCGCTGCCGCCAGGACCACGAAGGCGTGGCCGTAGGCCTGCTTCTCGCTCCCGGCCGCACCGACCGGACCGGCGTCGTCGACCGCGGCGAAGAAGCCCCCGTGCTCGGCATCGTGCAACGGGCCGGCGAGCGCCTCGACCCCGTGCTGCGCCAGGGGCGCGGAGGCGTCGTCACCCCGCAACGTCTGAAGGGCGAAGACGTGGGTCATGCGGCAGGTGATCCACAGCTCGACCGGCCGCTGCGTGAGGTCCCCGTGCTCGTCGAGCCACCCGAACCCCTCCGGCCGACGGGCGGTGCGGGCGAAGGTGACGAGGCGGTCGACCTCGTCCAGCAGGATCGCGTCGTCCATCGCCCCAGCCAACCACGCCGGCGTCCGGTCCGGGGCCTACCGAGCTCCTCCTAGGGTGGCGCCATGAAGACGCGACGGATCGGAACCCGACAGGTCAGCGCGATCGGGCTCGGCGCCATGCCGATGTCGGTGCGCGAGCAGAACGACGCCGAGCAGGCGCGGGCCACGATCGCGGAGGCGCTCGAGCGGGGCGTCACCCTCATCGACACCGCCGACGCCTACAGCCGCGACGAGGCGGAGTTCGGCCACAACGAGGAGCTGGTCGCAGGGGTGCTGCGCGAGCTCGGGCGTGACGACGTCCTCGTGGCGACCAAGGGCGGTCACACCCGGTCGGGCAACGACTGGGAGCTCGACGGCTCTCGCGGCTACCTCCACCGGGCGTGCCGCGCGTCGTTGCAGCGGTTGGGCGTGGAGCAGATCGACCTCTACCAGCACCACCGGCCCGACCCGGCGGTGCCGTACGCCGAGAGCGTCGGCGCCCTCAAGGAGCTGCACGACGAAGGACTGATCGCGGCGGCCGGGCTGTCCAACGCCGACCCGGACCAGATCCGCGAGGCCCACGGCATCCTCGGCGACGCCCTGGTCGCGGTGCAGAACCAGTTCTCCCCCGCCTTCCGCTCCTCCCAGCCCGAGATCGACCTCTGCGAGGAGCTCGGTCTGGCCTTCCTCGCCTGGAGCCCGCTGGGTGGCATGTCCGACGCCGCCTCGCTCGGCACCAGCTGGAGCGCCTTCGCCGAGGTGGCCGACAAGCACGGCGTCAGCCCGCAGCAGGTCTGCCTGGCCTGGGAGCTGTCACTGTCCGCGTCCGTGATCCCGATCCCGGGCGCGAGCCGTCCCGCCTCGGTCGCCGACTCGGCCGAGGCCGTGCACGTGCTGCTGGACGACGAGGACCTCGCACGCCTCGCCACCTGATCTGCGCCGGCCGACCCGCGCGGAGCGAGGGTCAGCGGGTGGAGGCAGCCTCGGCGCCGAGGTCGGGGTTGTCGGTGAAGAACCCGTCGATGCCGGCGTCGAGGAAGACCTGGATCTCCCCGACCAGGTCGCCGGGGGCGTTCAGGTCGTTCGAGGAGCGGAACTCGGTCGGCAGGAACTGGTTCTCCCGGCGGAACGTGAACGGGTGGACGACCATGCCGACCTTGTGGGCGTCGCGCACGACGTTCGTCGGCGCGGCGAGCGTGCCGTCGGGGTTGCGCGGGATCACGCGGTCCTTGCACGGACCGATGCCGTCGGCGTAGCGCGAGACCCCGCGCAGGCCTCGGGCGGTCAGGAGGTCGGAGTAGGTCCGCGGGTCGCCCTGGGCGACGAGGTCGTACGGCGCGCCCTGGCAGTCGATGAGCTGCACGAGTCGGACCTTGGTGCGGGCGTCGAGCTCCTTCAGGTTGGTGGTCTCGAAGCTCTGCACGAAGACCGGCGAGGACTTCCGGGTGTAGCCGTACTCACGCAGCGAGGCGAGCAGCGGCCCCTCGAGGTCGAGGCCGACGGAGTCGAAGTAGGTGGGGTGCTTGGTCTCGGGGTAGACGCCGACCGGATCGCCGTCGCAGGTGCGCGAGCTGCGGGCCAGCGCCAGCACCTGGTCGAGGGTCGGCACCTGGAATTGCCCGTCGAACGCCGTGTTCTGCGGCCGGGTCTGCGGGATCCGCTCCTTGGCCCGCAGCGTCTTCAGCTCGGCGAGGGTGAAGTCCTCGGTGAACCACCCGGTGAAGGGCCGCCCGTCGACCGTCTTGGTCGTGTAGCGGTCGGCGAACTCCGGGTGGTCGGCCACGTCGGTGGTGCCGCCGATCTCGTTCTCGTGCCGCGCCACCAGGACGCCGTCCTTGGTGGACACCAGGTCGGGCTCGATGAAGTCGGCGCACTGCTGGATCGCCAGCCGGTACGCCGCCAGGGTGTGCTCGGGGCGGTAGCCGCTGGCGCCGCGGTGACCGATGACGGTCGCTTCGGCGCGCGGGTCGAGCCGCTGCTCGCCGCGGTTCGGCGCGGCCTGGGCGGATCCGGCCGGCCCGACGAGCGGGGAGATGAGGACGGCCGAGAGGGCCGCCACGCAGGATCGGGTGAGGGTCTGGCGGGAGAGTCGCATGCGCACATCCAACGTCGGCGATCCGCCCCCGCAGGCCGACGCTGGTCGACGATCCGGTGGCGGCCGGGTGAACAGTCGGTCCCGGCCACCTTGTCACGACATCGGCGTTTCGTCTGCCCCCCAAGACCGAGCTCGTCCGGCCGCACGCTCGTTGCGGCGTCCTCAGCCGTCGAGGGCGCGCAGGTCGGCGAGCGCCTGCTCCCAGCGGGCCCGCTTCTGGGTCGCCGACTGCTCCCACCACGGCTCGCCCCGCTCACCCAGCCCGTGCTTGGCGAGGTCCACGCGTCGCCGGGTGGCGGCCAGGGCGCCGTCGTCGCCGGCGGCCTTGGCGGTCCGTACGCCGCTCCGGCCGCGGCCCAGGTGCGAGAGCAGCTCGTCGCGGACGTCGTCGGGGAGGTCAGGGTCCTGGCGTCGCCAGCGTCGCCCGCCGACGACCATCCAGCGCTCGTCGTCGTCCGGCCGGTCAGGCCCGGCTGCGCCGCTCAGCGCTCGGTCTCCTCGGCCCACAGGGCCGCCCCGACGATGCCTGCGCGGTTGCGGAGCTCGGCGGCCACCATCGGGGTCTTGACGTCGATGAGCGGCAGGAACTGGTCCCCGTCCTTGCTCACGCCGCCGCCGACGACGAACAGCTCGGGGGAGAACAACCGCTCCAGCGTGCGGTAGTAGACGGTCAACCGCTCGGCCCACTCGGGATAGCTGAGCTCCTCGCGGGTGCGCACCGAGCTGGCGGCCCACTGCTCGACGTCGGGGTGGCCGTCGACCTCGAGGTGGCCGAGCTCGGAGTTGGGCACCAGCCGCCCGTCCATGACCAGCGCCGAGCCGATCCCGGTGCCGAGGGTGGTGACGATGACCAGACCCTTCTGCCCCGCGGCCGCTCCGTAGCGCACCTCGGCGAGACCGGCGGCGTCGGCGTCGTTGACGACGTGCACCTCACGGTCGAGCGCACGAGTGAAGAGGCCGTCGGCGTCGAAGTCGATCCAGCTCTTGTCGATGTTGGCCGCCGAGAGCACGACCCCGCTGCGCACCACCGCCGGCACCGTCACCCCCACCGCGTCGTCGCGGTCCTGCTGCGGGAAGCGGTCCACGAGCTCGGCGAACACCTCGGCCACTGCCTCGGGCGTGGCCGGTTGCGGGGTCTTGATGCGCACCCGGTCGGCGGCGAAGTCGCCCTTCTCGAGGTCGACCGGCGCCCCCTTGATGCCGGATCCGCCGAAGTCGATGCCGAAGCTGTGGGTCATGGACCCATCTCAGCACAGTCCGGTCGTCAGTCCCGCTCCTCGTCGCGGGCCAGCTCGTCGTACGACGGCTGCGGCCGCTGCCGACCGAGCTCGCCACCGAGGCGACCGCCGAAGGGGCGCCCGTGGTCGGCGAACTCCTCGCGGTAGAAGACGAGGGTGTGCTCGCCGAGGTCCAGACGGGCACCGGTGCGCAGGACCTGGCCGAGGGCGCCGGCCCCGTGGACGCGGGTCTGCCCTCCTGCCGAGGTCACGACGTACTCGTCGCCAGCGACGTGGTCGATGACCGCGTGCCGCGGCGCGAGCCCGGCGAGCACGACGTCACACCCCGGGTCGGAGCCGATGACGGTGGTCTCCTCCAGCCAGTACGTCGGCGGTCGCTCGTCACCGAGGAGGTAGTCCCAGGCGAGCACGAGCCGGGGGCCGCCCGACCCCTCGACGGCGTGGGTCGTGCCCACGGCCCGGCGTGCCTTGAGCTGCACGGTGGGGAAGACGGGACGGACGGTCCCCGGGGGGACAGGTGCGAGGAGGGCAGGATCGACTCCGTCCTCCTGGCGCGGGCCCGGGCGGAGGTGATGACGCCCCCGAGGCTGCCCAGACGGATGCGGCGAGATCCCGTGACCCGCCGGTGCCACCACGGGGCGCGGGTGGCGCCGAGCGTGATGAGGTGCTGGCCGCGGCTCTCGACGCGCACGCACACGCCGACCGAGGCGAGACCCTCGGCGACGCCGACCAGGGATCGGGCGTCGTCAGCGCCGGCGAAGGCGCTGGGCTCGTCGACCTCCATGGTGAGACGGCTGCCGGTGCCGTGCACCCAGGCACGGACCGGCGTGGAGCCCGGCCGCTCGATCTCGATCCGGAGGTCCGCCTCCGCGACCACCGTCACCGCGCCCGCCGAGGTCGTGAGGCCGGTCCGCATCACCGGTCGACCACGGGGGTGCTGCGGTCGTTGGTGGTGATGGTCAGGGTGCCGTTCAGCTTCCAGGTGGCGCGGGGCGCGCGCGGGCCGGTGTCGCGCGGCACCTCCACAGCCATGTCCTCGAAGGTGTAGTGGATGGCTGCCTTCTGGCCCGTCAGGAAGGACCACATGCGGGCCCCCAGGTCACTCCAGTCGACGACGTCGCTGGTGTCCGTGCTGGTGCCTGTGCTGGTGCTCGTGGTGTCGGTCATGGTCTGCTCCTCGATCGGATTTGTTCAACAGTGTGTTGAAGTACTACCCTCTCATCATGAACACACTCTCCAAGCTTGCGCAAGTAGACGCCCCAACCGCGTCGCTGACCATCGGCCAGCTCGCGGAGGCCGCCGGCGTCGCCCCCGCCACCTTGCGCATGTGGGAGTCGCGACACGGCTTCCCTGCGCCCCAGCGACTCGAGAGCGGCCACCGCCGCTACGGCCAGGAGGACGTCGCCCGGGTCCGCCAGGTCCTGGCCCACCGCGACGCCGGCATCCGTCTGGACCGCGCCATCGACCTGGTCGACTCCCACGCCGACCCCGCCACCGACCCCGGGGCGCGATCGGTCTTCGCCGAGCTGCGTCGTCGACACCCCCACCTGCTGCC
The DNA here is from genome assembly GCA_963762755.1 of uncultured Actinomycetota bacterium. GTDB lineage: Bacteria > Actinomycetota > Actinomycetes > Propionibacteriales > Nocardioidaceae > Marmoricola_A. Next base: position 132,332 of record CAVXMH010000026.1, read on the forward strand.
GCAGCGACTGAAGAAGTCCACCCTGCTGGCGCTGTCGTGGGCCATCGAGGACGAGTTCTGCGCCCAGGCCGAGCGTCCCCGGATCTTCGGCTCCTTCCAGCGCACCACCTACTTCGAGCGGGCCGCCGAGCGCTGGGCCGAGCTGTCGCGGATCTCCCGCTCCACCTTCGTGTTCGCCGACTTCCCCGAGACCGGCACGCAGGACCGGATCACCCGGGTCGGGCTCGACGAGACCGACCCGATGCGCCGCGAGTGGTCCGTGATCTGCGACGCCCCCGGGCTCTCGGCCGCGCTGACGGCGTGGGAGCTGCCCGGCCAGGACAAGGTCCCCGACGCCCACCGGCGCTTCGAGAGCATCTGGACCGTGGACCCGCGGGCGGTGCGCGACGCCGCCCGCACCAGCGTCGAGGTGGCCCACGGGCGTGGTGCCACGGCGGCCGCCCCTCTTCTCTACGAGATGGCCGACACGCCACCGCTGGCCGTGGCCGACCTCGAGTCGGTCTCCACGATGTTCAACCGCGTGGTGGGCTACGTCGACCGGTACGGCCGATGATCGTCCTGGTCGCCGGCACGACCGGCTACGTCGGCTCCCGCCTCGTCCCGCTGCTGCTCCGCGAGGGCCACGAGGTCCGCGCCGGCACGCGCAGCCGGTCGGCCCTCGCCGACTACTTCTGGGCCGACCAGGTCACCCCGGTCGACCTCGACGTCAACGACCCCGAGAGCTGCCGTGCAGCCGCGGAGGGTGTCGACGCGGTCGTCTACCTCGTCCACGGCCTGTCCGGCGACGACTTCCGTGAGAAGGACAAGAAGGCGGCGCAGAACGTCGCCGATGCCGTGACCTCCGCAGGCGTGGACCGCGTCGTCTACCTCTCGGGTCTGGTCCCGGACGTGCCCGAGAGCGAGCTGTCCGAGCACATCGTCTCGCGCCTCGAGGTCGAGCGCGTCCTCACGCAGACCCCCGCCACCACGATCACGCTGCGCGCCGCCGTTCTCGTCGGTGCTGCCTCGACGTCCTTCGAGGTCGTGCGGCAGATCAGCGACCGGTTGCCCGTGCAGCCGCTCCCCCGCTGGATGGACTCCGAGGTGCAGCCGATCGCCGTCGTCGACGTGCTCGAGGCGCTCGTCGGCGCGCTGCGGGCGCCCGGTCCCTCGCGTCACTACGACCTCGGGGGCACCGAGCGGCTGAGCTACGGCGACCTCATCCGGACCTATGCCGACGTGGCCGGCACCCGCCGGCTGGCCGTCACCGTCCCCGGTCTGCCCACCAAGCTGGTCGGCAAGCTGGCCGGGCATCTCACCGACGTCGACGGCCCGACGGTGGAGTCACTGGTGGAGAGCCTCCAGCACAGCATGGTGTGCGCCGAGGACGACTTCCACCGCGACCTGCTGCCCGCCGGGCACGAGCTCGTCGGCCTGCGTGACGCCTTGGCCCGAGCGCTGCGTGACCCCGACCCCGCCACCCCCGGCAGTGAGCGCGACGCGATGGCGCCGCTGCCGCACGACCCCGACTGGGTGGGCACCCCCGGCGCCTGAGCCGTGCCCAGAGCCGTGTCGGCCGCCGCCGCCCGGGGGGCGGGCACCACGACCCCGCGCTGCTCACCGTGGTGAACGTCTGGGACGCGATCTCGGCGCGCAGCGTGGCCGCGGTCGAGGGCACCCGCGCGCTCGCCACCGCCAGCCACTCCATCGCCGCCTCCCTCGGCCACGCGGACGGCGAGAACATCCCGGTCGAGGAGATGCTCGCCGCCGTCGACTTCGTCCTCAACGCCCGCACCGACGCCTTCGGACCCCGACGGCTCACCACGATCGGCGTCCCCGGGACGCCCACCCTGGCGTGGCAGGAGACGCACGGCGTGGCCCGCGTCTCCCACGGTCCGCTGTCGCAGAACGTCGCCCTCACCGCCCTGCAGGAGATCGTGGAGGACATCCACCGCGGCGGCGGCGTGCCGGCCACGTCCGCATCCTGAACTGAGATGCGGTGTCGGGCCCGACCCGGACGGGTAGGGCTCGACCATGAGCTCAGTAGCAGTTGTCGGAGGACACGGACAGATCGCACGCATCCTGCACGGGATCCTGGCCGAGCGGGGTCACACCCCCCTCGCCCTGGTGCGCAAGGAGGACCAGGCCTCGGCCCTGGAGGCGAGTGGGGTGGCGACGCGCCTGCTCGACATCGAGGCCGCGGACGAGGGACAGTTCGCGGCGGCCTTCACCGGCTGCGACGTCGTCGTGTTCGCTGCCGGCGGCGGTGCCGACGGCAGCAAGTCCCGCAAGCTCTCGGTCGACCTCGGCGGGTCCCTCAAGTCGATCGCCGGCGCCCGCCGGGCGGGGGTCACCCGCTTCGTGCAGATCTCGGCGATCGACGTGGACAACGAGCTCCCCGACGACACCGACGAGGTGTGGCGTGCGTACGTCGAGGCCAAGCGCGACGCCGACAAGGCCCTGCGTGGCAGTGACCTCGACTGGACCGTCATCCGCCCCGGACGTCTCACCGACGACCCGGCCACGGGGCGGGTCGAGCTCGGAGAGGACGTGACCCGGGCCGAGGTCACCCGCGCCGACGTGGCGGCCGTCGTTGCTGCCGTGATCGACGACCCCGGCAGCATCGGGCGCCAGTGGAACCTCGTCGAAGGCGAGACCCCCGTCGAGGAGGCCGTCGCCGCCGCGGGCTCCGGTTCCTGACCGTCCCGCGCTCCACCCTGTGTGTCCCCGGGCCGGACCGGCCCGGGAGACCGCGCAGGTGTGAATCCGCAGGTCCGGGGGTAGATAGGTCCAGCACACACCGGAAGACCTCTGGGAGGGTCCCATGCTGGTTCGCGAGATGACACTGCTCCTGCGTGACCTGGTGCGCGGGGTCGCGCACCTGACGGTGCCGCGCAGCTGACGGCCTGCTGAGCCGTCAGCCAGGCCGGTCGGTGTGGACGGACGGGGTGGGGGTCAGGCGTCCGTCACGAGCAGGACCTCGAGGCGCCGTGGACCGTGCACGCCCTCGACCCGGCTCAGCTCGATGTCGCTGGTCGCCGAGGGCCCGCTGATCCACGTCAGCGGTCGGGCCGGGTCCAGCCCTGCCACCGCTTCGGGGACCGTGGCCACCACCTGGGAGGCCCGCACCACGCACACGTGGTGGTCAGGCACCAGCGTCAGCGCGCGCCGGCCCTGGTCGGGCTGGTGGTCGAGCACGATGGTGCCGGTCACCGCGACCCCGAGCGCCGCGGCCGTCACCACGACGTCGATGCCGTCGAGCTCCGCCGCGGACTGGCCGCTGTCGGTGACCGCGCCGGGAACCTGCCAGTCGAGTCCGGGCGGCACGATCGCACGCGCGTGCCCGACCGCCTCGCCGACCGCGCGCTCGAGATCGGCGGCCGTGCAGCGCTGCACGGTCGCCTGGTAGTCCTCGACCCGCTCGACGAACAGGTCGACCATCGCCTCGCCGGAGACCGGGACGGCCACGTCACGGTAGGCGCGCGGGACCTGGACCTCGCCGTCAGGTCGCGTGGTCAACGCCGCGCGCACCCGGTCGAGGATCTCCTCGCGCGCGCTCACGACGTCCTCCCGCCGGAGGTACGTCGCCACCAGGCCCGGAAGGACTCCGTCGGTGGGGTCGGCAGGTCGCGTGCCCCGCTCCACGCCGCTCCCGGTCCCGGCAGCCGTCCGAGCGCCGAGCGGCCGCCCGGCAGCGACCGCCGGCCGAAGCGGCGTACGACGTCGCCGACGAGACCCGAGGCCCGGGTGGCGGCGCGCAGGCGGGTGCCGGTCCCGAAGGTCCAGGCCGCGCCCTTCATCGCCACCGTCTGCGCGGAGGGCACCCCGCCGCGGTGGGCGTCGACGACCTGGGCGCGCAGGTCGACGAGAACGGTCGGGATGTCGATCCGCACCGGGCAGGCCTCGAAGCAGGCACCGCACAGCGTCGAGGCGTAGGGCAGGCTGTCGACCTGGTCGCCGGACCCCGGCCCGCGCAGCAGCGGGTTCAAGATGGCCCCGATCGGACCGGGGTAGACCGATCCGTAGGCGTGACCCCCGGTCCGCTCGTAGACGGGGCAGACGTTGAGGCAGGCCGAGCAACGGATGCATCGCAGTGCCTGGCGGCCGACCTCGTCGGCCAGGGCGCGCGTGCGGCCGTTGTCGAGCAGCACGACGTGCACCTCCTGGGGCCCGTCTCCGGGCGTCACGCCCGACCACGTCGAGGTGTAGGGATTCATCCGCTCGCCGGTGGAGGAGCGTGGCAGCGTCTGCAGGAAGATCTCGAGGTCCGTCCAGGTCGGCAGCACCTTCTCGATGCCGACCACCGAGACGAGCACCTCGGGCAGGGTCAGGCACATCCGTCCGTTGCCCTCGGACTCCACCACGACGAGGGTGCCGGTGTCGGCGACGGCGAAGTTCGCCCCGCTGATGCCCACCTTGGCCCGCAGGAACTTCTCACGCAGGTGCTGGCGGGCCGCCGCGGCCAGCTCCGCCGGCTCGTCGGTCAGGTCGGCGGGCGCCGCCCGGCCCGCGCCGGCCATGCGGGAGAGGAAGATCTCGCGGATCTCGGCCCGGTTGCGGTGGATGGCCGGCACCAGGATGTGCGAGGGCAGGTCGTCGCCGAGCTGCACGATGAGCTCGGCCAGGTCGGTCTCCCAGGCCGCGATCCCGTGCTCGGCCAGCCGCTCGTTCAGCTCGATCTCCGCGGTCGCCATCGACTTGACCTTGACCACCTCGTCCACCTGGTGGCTCCGAGCGATCTCGGCGACGACGGCGCAGGCCTCCGCCGCGTCCCGGGCCCAGTGCACGATCGCGCCGTTGGCGGTGAGCGTCTCCTCCAGGCGGAGCAGGTGCTGGTCGAGGTCGAGCAGGGCCTGGTCCTTGACCGCCGCCCCGGCCAGTCGCAGCTCCTCCCACTCCTCGACCTCCGCCACCACGTTGAGGCGCTTGGCGCGGATCGTCGCGGTGGCGTGAGCCAGGTTGCGACGCAGCTGGGTGTCAGCCAGTGCCGCCCGCGCCGCGACCGGGAAGGCCGGCATGCCGACGAAGGTGGCGGTCACGACCGGCCCCCGACGGGCGCGTCCGTCGACGGGCGGACGGTGCTCGACCGTCCCGGTGGGCCCGCCGGTGGCGCTGCTCCCTCGGTCGCGGCGAGCACCTCGGCGAGGTGCATGACCCGCACGCCCGACTGCTGGCGCGAGAGCAGCCCCCCGACGTGCATGAGGCACGAGCTGTCGCCGGCGACGAGCACCTCGGCGCCGGTGTCACGGACGTGCCGGGCCTTGTCGGAGCCCATCGCCACCGAGACGTCGGCGTTCTTGACCGCGAAGGTGCCGCCGAAACCGCAGCACTCCTCCGCCATCGGCAGGTCGACCAGGTCCAGGCCTCGTACGGCGCGCAGCAGACGGGTCGGGCGGTCCCCCACGCCGAGGAGCCGCAGCGAGTGGCAGGTCGGGTGGTAGGTGACCCGGTGGGGGAAGGACGCGCCGACGTCCTCGACGCCCAGCACGTCGACGAGGAACTCGCTCAGCTCGTGGACCCGGGGAGCGGTCGCCTCGACCGCGCGGACCAGCGACGGGTCGCCGGAGCGGCGGGCGACGATGGAGTGCTGGTGCCGCGCCGAGCCGGCGCAGGACCCCGACGGCGTGACGACGGCGTCGTACCCGGCGAAGGCGTCGACGAAGGTCCGCACCACCGGCACCGCCTCGTCGAGGTAGCCGGTGTTGACCATCGGCTGGGCGCAGCAGGTCTGCGCCTCGGGGAACTCGACGTCGACACCGAGCCGGCGCAGCAGCGTGACCACGGCCTTCCCGGCGTCGGGGAACATCGCGTCGTTGACGCACGTGACCATCAGGGCGACCTTCATCGCCCCATCCTCACCCACCACCCCGCTCGCGGGAAGGCGTCGGACCGGGACCGCCGCGCTCCAGGCACATCTCGACACCCTCCCGCCGAGGATTGCCGCAGTTGGGGAGTCCGGTCCTGACCACCCGGACCGTCGCACGGGGTTCTCGATCTGAAAAGCCACCTGTGTCCTCGATTCCGGGGCACGGGACCTCCGACCTGTCGATGCTGGTCCTGAGGGGTCGGGAGGTACGGAGCTCGATGGGTTCACGACGGCAGGTCGGCACGGTGGTGTCATCGACGGTGTTCGCAGCGGCGTACGCGGCGGCCATGGTGCTGGGCCGAGCGCTGCCGATCGACGGGGAGTCGCTCAGCGTCGTCTGGCCGGCCTGCGGCGTCAGCACGGTGTGGCTGCTGACCCGGCGGGATCGCTTCCCCGTCCTCGACGTCACCCTGCTCGCCCTGGTCACCTTCGTGGTCAACGACCGCACCGGGGTGAGCGTGGCCCTGTCGGCCGCCTTCACCGTCGTCAACGTCGTCCAGGCCCTGCTGGCCGTGCACCTGCTGCGACGCCTCGCCCCCGAGCTGTGGGGCTGCGGCGGTCAGGGCACCTTCGACCGCCTGCGCACCCTCTTCGTCGGGGTCGGGGTGAGTGCGGCCAGCTCGGCCGCGGCAGCGGGCATCGCTGCGGCGGGCTTCGCGGCGTTCGCCGACCCCCCGACCCTGCTGTCCACGACGGTGCACTGGGGACGCAACAGCTTCGGGCTGCTGACCGTGCTGACCACCGCCCACCTGGTCGCGCACGCCCTGCGGGGCGGGCGTCGCCACATGCTCGGAGCCGCGGTCCGCGCCCGCGCCGGAGAGCTCGGCGCGCTCGTCGCGGTCTCGGTCGCGGTCTACCTCGGCGTCTTCGGCCAGCCCGACCTGCCGCTGTCGTTCCTGCCGCTGCTGGTCACGCTCTGGGCGGGTCTGCGGTTCAGCTCGTCCGTCGTCGCGCTGCACGGGCTGACCGCCTCGGTGGTGGCCCTGGGCGCGACGCTGGCCGGCACCGGCCCGCTGACGACCGTCGCCGACGACTCCGCGCGCGCCCTGCTGGTCCAGCTGCTGATGTCGATCTTCGTCGTCAGTGGCCTCAGCCTCGCCGCGAGCCGGCACGAGACCGGGCTGCTGCTCGGACAGGCCCGGGCCGGTCAGCGTGCCGCGACCGAGCAGGCCGCGGTGCTGTCGACGGTCATCGACGCGATGAGGCAGGGGCTGGTGGTGCTGGACCACAGCGGCCGGGTGGTGCGCGCCAACAACGTCGGCCGTGCCGTGATGGCCGCGCCGTCGTTCGTCCTCGCCGGCACCGAGCCGTACGGCGAGGAGGTCACCTGGGACCAGGTGGCCGAGATCGTCGTGTGCGAGCGCACCCCCTGCGCCTTCGACCTCCGGGTCGTCGGCGCCCTCGGCGTCGTCGGGGGCGGGACCGGCGGCGCCCGCACCGTCGTCCACGTGCGCAGCACGCCCCTCCCGGTGTCCGCCGAGGACTCGTCGGCCGGCGAGGAGACGACGGTGGTGGTGCTCGACGACGTCACCGCCGACCGCGCCGCTCGCGAGGAGCTGCAGACCTTCGCCTCCTCGGTGGCCCACGACCTGCGGACCCCGTTGACGGCCGTCAGGGGATGGGCGGTCCAGCTGCGCAGCCTCGGCGAGGGCGGGCCCGTCGACCCGGCCACCGCGACAGCGATGCTCGACCGGGTGGTCGACAACGCCGACCGGATGAACGCGCTCATCGCCGACCTCCTCGACCACGCCACCACCCAGGGGGGCGAGCTCCAGACCCGGTTGGCCTCGGTCTCGCGGCTGGCGACCCGGGTCGCCGAGCAGGTCGGCGTGCGCGGCGTCACCACGGTGGAGCGGACCCCGATGGTGGTGTGCGACAAGGCGCTGGTCGGCCAGCTGCTCACCAACCTGCTGCAGAACGCCGTGAAGTACGTCGAGGACGGGGTGACCGCCCGGGTCCACCTCGCCGCGCGGACCGAGGGCGACCAGGTGCGCTTCACCCTCACCGACAACGGCACCGGCATCCACCCGGCTGAGCGCGAGCGGGTCTTCGAGCGCTTCTACCGTGGCTCCACCGCCCAGCCGGGCACCGGCCTCGGCCTCTTCATCTGCCGCACGATCGTGGAGCGACACGGTGGCACCATCCACGTCGAGGCGGGCCCGGGCGGTCTGGGCAGCTCGTTCGTCTTCACGCTGCCCGCCGCCGTGGCCCGCGACCACACCGCGACCCGCACGGCCGGGATCTCCGCCTGATCGCTCCCGGACCTGCACCGGTCACGTGCCCGCGACCCCGGGCTCGCCCACCGATCCGCTGGTCCCTGCGCGCCGGCGCGACGGATCCCGACGTTCCGGTCGCGATGCTCGTGCTGCGCGCCGCCGACCTGGTCATGCTGGAGGCGAACCAGCCCTACCTCGACGCGGTCGGCAAGACCGCCGAGGAGCTCACCGGCCGCTACGTCTTCGACGTCTTCCCCAACAGCCCGACCAACGCCGGCTCCGACCAGGAGAGCGACCTCCGCTCACTGATGATGGCGGCTGTCGGCTCCCGGCAACCGGTGACCGTGCGCGGGTTCCGCTACGACATCCCGCGCGGGGACGGCTTCGACGTCCGCTGGTGGAACGTCGTGGAGACCCCGGTGCTCGAGGACGGCGAGGTCGTGCACATCCTGCACTGCACCGAGGACGTCACCGACCTCCACCGGGCGCGCGCCCAGCTCACCGAGGCGCAGGCCGCCCAGGAGGTGTCCGCCGCCGGCGGCCGGCGGCTGGCGCGTGACGACCAGCGACTCCCTGGGGGCGGAGATCCGCACGAGGTACGCCGAGCAGTCCTACGACAGCTCGCTCCCGGGGCCCGTGTCGGCCCGCACCGGCGCTTTGGTGCTGCTGCGCGACCGCGCCCGACTGCGAGGCCTTCGACCGCGCGATGGCGACGGTCTGCGACGAGACCGGGCGCGTGGCCTGGGCCTGCCTGCCGTTGGCGGTTCAGGAGCGCACCATCGGGTCGGTCGTGGTGGGCTGGGACGAGCCCCAGGTCTTCACCCCGCAGAGTGTCGAGCTGATGGAGGGCTTCGCGGCGCAGTGCGCCACCACCCTGGACCGGCTGGAGAAGGCGGAGCAGCTGCGGCGCAGCTCGCGCCGTTTCCAGGAGCTGGCCGAGTCGCTGCAGAGCGCGATGCTGACCGAGCCGGCGGCGGGCGGCGGCATGAAGGTCGCCGTGCGCTACCGCAGCGCCGACGACGTCGCCCAGGTCGGCGGCGACTGGTACGACGCCTTCACCCAGCCCGACGGGGACTCCATGCTGGCCATCGGCGACGTCTCGGGCCACGACGAGGTGGCCGCAGCCACGATGGGCCAGACCCGTGGGTTGATGCGGGCCCTGGCCTACGACGCCGAGGACCGCCCGCACGGCGACTCCCCGGCCGTCGTCCTCACCCGCCTGGAGCACGTCGCCCAGGGGGTTGGCGGTCTCCGAGCTCAGCACGGCCATCCTGGCCCGCATCGAGGAGGCGACCGAGGGACCGGGGCGGCTGCAACGCCGGCAACGCCCCGCCCGTGGTGCTCCAGCCCGACGGCAGCACGCTGCTGCTCGACGACAGGTCCGACCTGCTGCTCGGGGTCGACCCGACCTTCCCGCGTCAGGACCACGAGCTGCTGCTGGAGCCGGGGGCGACGCTGCTGCTCTACACCGACGGGCTCATCGAGCGCCGCGGCACATGGATCGACGTCGGCATCGCCGACCTGCCCAGCGCGCTCGGCACCTTGACGGGCGCGCCGCTGGGGCACCTGTGCGACACCGTGCTGGAGATGCTGGCACCGCACACCGGCGAGGACGACATCGCACTGATCGCCGTCCGGGTCTGAGCACCGCACCGCTCGCCGTCGTGCGGACCCCGCCCACTCAGCGGCGGAACTGCACCCGGGCGAGGTCGGAGCAGATCGGGTCGAAGAGCTCGCGACGGACCCGGTTGTGCTCGGCGTCCGCGTCGTAGCGCCGGTAGGCGTCCTCGTCGACGAAGTCGGAGGTGATCGCGAAGCTCCAGCCGCCGGGACGCAGACCCTCGTCGAGCCCCACGTGGACCTCGACGAGCCCGTCGGGGTCGAGGGCCACGATGGCGGCCAGCGCCTCGCTCAGCGCCGGACGGTCAGCCTCGTCGCGCAGCCGCCCGACCACGACGTTGCGGATCACCGGCCGGTCGGCTGCTGGTCGGCCCGGTCGGCCCGGTCGGCGGTCGGCCCGTCCGCACGCAGAGACCGCACGCCCCATCGGCCGAGCACGCCGGCGATGGCGAGGTTGACCACGATGAGGACGGAGTGGGCGACGTAGTACGCCGGGGGCCGGTCCTCCTCGGTGGTGGCCAGCGCCTTGGTGAACTGCGCGTAGGTCACGACGTTCCACAGCGCGATCGCGATCAGGGTCAGCGCGTGGCGGCGTTCGAGCTTCACGCCCTCCACTCTAGGCCGTGTGCTGGCGCACGTTTCCTGGCGCGACCGGGTGGGGCGTTCCTAGGGTGCGGAGATGATCGCTACGGTGCGCCAGACGGCCAGGTGGGCGCTGTCCCACGGACTCCCCAGCGTCGTGATGCGGCGCCAGGCCGCCCGGGGGGACATCCAGGGTCGGCTCGTGTCCCATGGCCGCGGCATGGACACCGACGCGGTGGCGGCGATCGCCGCGGAGGTGCGCGCCGACGGTCCCCTCCACCGCAGCCACTTCGCGCACGTCACCGCCTCGCTGCCGACGGTCAAGGAGGTGCTCACCAGCAACGACTTCCGCACCGGGGTGTTCGACCCCGGCGACGGGCTGCTCGGCAGGATCGGGCGCTGGGCCGAGGAGCCGGGTCGGCTCGGACCCCTCACCCCGCCGTCGCTGCTGGTCACCGAGCCGCCGGACCACACCCGCTACCGCAAGCTGGTGACGCGAGTCTTCACCGCCCGCGCCGTCGAGGGTCTGCGCGTGCGCACCCAGGAGATCGCCGACGAGCTGCTCGACGAGCTCGCCACGACCGAGGGCCCGGTCGACTTGGTCACGGCGTACTGTGCGCGGCTGCCCGTCACCGTCATCGCCGAGATCCTCGGTGTCCCGCCCGAGGACCACGACCGGGTGCTGGAGTTCGGCACCGCCGCGGCGCCCAGCCTCGACCTCGGGCTGTCGCGCTCGGAGTTCGGGCACGTCGAGCGGGGCCTCGGGGAGTTCCAGACCTGGCTGGCCGCCCACCTCGAGCACCTGCGCGACCATCCGGGCGAGGACCTGATGAGCCAGCTGGTGCGGGTCCGCGACGAGGGCCAGGACGGGGGCCAGGACGGGGGCCGGGACGGGGGCCCGGACGGTGGGCGGGGCCTCAGCGACGCGGAGCTGATGGCCACCGCCGGGCTGGTCCTCGCCGCGGGCTTCGAGACGACCGTGAACCTGCTCGGCAACGGCATCTCGCTCCTGCTCGCCCACCCCGACCAGCGGGCGCGGCTGATCGAGGACCCGTCGCTGTGGGCCAACGCCGTCGACGAGGTGCTGCGGCTCGACCCGCCGGTGCTGCTCACCGGCCGGCTGTGCGTGCGCGACACCGAGGTGGCCGGCCAGCCGGTCGCGCGCGGTTCGGTCGTCACGACGCTGCTGGCCGGCGCCAACCGCGACCCGGACGTCTTCGACGACGCCGACCGCTTCGACGTGGCCCGGCCCAACGCCCGCGACCACGTCTCGTTCTCAGCCGGGCGCCACTTCTGCCTGGGTGCGGCCCTGGCCCGGATGGAGGGCGAGGTGGGCCTGCGGTCGCTGCTGGAGCGCTACCCCGACCTCGAGCTGATGCCCGGGGCGCGCCGGCGCTCGACCCGGATCCTGCGCGGGTACGCCGAGCTGCCGGCCCGCCTCACGCCCGCCTGAATCGGGATATTTCGGGCTGCCGGTTTCACTAGGTACCCAGTGAAGCCGGCGCTTCCCGAGCGAAGTTTCGTCAGGGAAGCGCCGGTTTCGCTAGGTACCTAGTGAAACCGACCACGGACGTACGCCGCGAGGGCGGCGATGTCGGACGGGCCGACGCGGCAGCAGCCACCGACCAGGCGGGCCCCGGCCTCGACCCAGCTGCCCACGCCGCCGACGTCCCACGAGCCCGGGCCCACCCAGGCGTGGGCGTCGCTGTCCCAGGACTCACCCCGGTTGGGGTAGGCCACGCCCGGCTTCCCGGTCACGTCGTACGCCGCGCGCAGGGCCGCCGGGACCTCCTCGGCGTCGGAGCAGTTGACCCCGACCGCGACCACGGAGCGGCTGCCGGCCGCCACCGCGAAGGCGTCGTTCAGCGACTGACCGGCCCGGGTCCGCCCGTCGGCGACGGCGAAGGACAGCCACGCCGGCAGCCCCAGGTCGTCGAGCAGCGGCACGAGCACCTCGGCCTCCTGCTGGTCGGGGATGGTCTCGACGGCCAGCAGGTCGGCGCCGGCCGCGGCCAGCAGCTCGAGCCGGGGCGCGTGGAAGTCGCGCAGCGCGGCGTCGCCGATCCCGTAGCGGCCGGTGTACTCCGAGCCGTCGGCCAGCACCGCACCGTACGGTCCTACCGAGGCCGCGACCAGCAGCCTGCCGGACGAACCGTCCGGCGAAGCACCCGCCTCGTCACGGGCCCTGCGGGCCAGCTCCACGCTGCGCGTGATGAGGCGCTCGGCCTCGGCCCGGTGCAGTCCCGCCGCGACGAGGCCCGGGACGCTGGCCTGGTACGACGCGGTGGTGGCCACCTGGGCACCCGCGGCGAAGTAGGCGGCGTGCACGGCCACGATCGCGTCGGGGTCCTCGGCCAGCAGACGAGCGGTCCAGAGGTCGCCGCTCAGGTCGGCGCCGGCGTCCTCCAGGGCGTTCGACAGCCCACCGTCGAGGACGAGCACGTCGCTCAGGCGGTCGGCCAGGTGGTCGGTCGGTCCGGTCAGCGTGCTCACCCCCCGACGGTAGACCGGCTCAGGGCGCGGTGACTGCAGCGCCCTGCTGGGTGGGATCGACGAGGACCTTGGCGTGCCGCTCGGGGTTGCCGAGCGCAGCGAAGGCACCGTCGACGCCTCCGAGCCCGACGGTCCCGGTCAGCAGCACCCGGGCGGTGTCGGTCGACACCGTGCCGGAGGCCAGCATCTGCAGGGTGTCGTGGAACTCGCGCGGAGTGTAGGCCAGCACGAACCGCAGGTCGATCTCCTTGTTGATCGCGATCGCGGGCCGGATGGTGTCGGCCTGCATCGTCACCCCGACGACCACGACGCGACTGGCCAGCGGCGCCCTGGCGACGATCTGGTCGATGATGCCGGGGACCCCGACGCACTCGAAGACGACCGGACCCTTCGGCATGGCGCCGGCGAGCTCCGCGACGTGCATGACGTGCCACCACGGCACCAGCGGCACGCTGCGCAGCCTCTCCATCGAGTCGACGGCGAGATCGAACATCTGCGCCGCCTCGGTGACGTAGCGGCTGGTGTCGTAGGCGGTCCAGAGGTCGTCGGTGGCCGGGTCCACCACCACGTCGGCACCGATCGCCGCGGCCATCGCCCGGCGGCCGGCCGAGAGGTCGCTGGCCACCACGGTGCGGACCCCGGTGGCCTTGAGCATCGCGATCACGGCCAGCCCGATCGGGCCGCAGCCGACCACGACGGCAACCTGCTTGCGCCCGACCTCACCACGGCGTACGGCGTGCAGGGCGACCGCCATGGGCTCGGTCAGCGCCGCGATCTCGGTCGGCAGGTCGTCGGGGACCTTCATGGCCAGCGAGGACTCGACGACGACCTGCTCGGCGTACGCACCCGGGGCGAAGCGCGACAGCCCGGTGGGGTGCACACCTCCCGCGCCGCGGACGATCGGCATCGCCACCACGCGGTCGCCGACCTTCGCTCCGCCGCGGGACCCGCGGGCCACGTCGATCACCTCGCCGACGAACTCGTGGCCCATCACGACCTCGTCGCCCGGCCCCATCACGCCGTCGTACCCGGTGGCCAGCGCCGCCTCCCGCAGCTCCTCCGCGTGGTGACGCGCGTGCAGGTCGGAGCCGCAGATGCCGCAGCGCAGCACCCGCAGCAGCAGCTGGCCCCGGTCGGGGCTGGGGTCGGGGACCTCGCGAACGGTGAGCTGGGACTGGTGGCAGACGACGGCCTTCATGCGGCGATCCTGCCGGAACCGGGTGTCGGCCCGGGGCGGACCAGCGAGACTGGGGCCATGAGGATCTCGGCCGTCACCCGTACCTGCCTGCTCGCGCTCGCGACCGTGCTCACCGTCTCGCTCGCCGGTCCGTCACCGGCGTACGCCGCCCTGCCCAGCGAGGCGACCTGGCACGACGACGTCGACGCGGCGATGACGGGGTCCCAGACGTTCCTGGAGGACCGGGCCCGGGGCGGGGACGGGCTGGCGGTCAACCTCGACATCGACAACACCGCCCTGGCCAGCCACTACGACTCCGGCCAGGCCACGGCCCGGGTGCTGCGGTTCGCCCGCAAGGCGCACCGTCTCGGAGTGGCGGTGCTGTTCAACACCGCGCGCGCCCAGGGCAAGGTCGGCAACGTCGCTCGGGTGCTGCGCCGGGAGGGCTACGCCGTGGACGGGATCTGCGGGCGCCGCCGCGGTGAGGCCGTGGTGGACAGCAAGCAGCGGTGCCGCCGCACGTTCACTGCTGAGGGGTGGACCATCGTCGCCAACGTCGGCAACAGCCCGACCGACTTCACCGGCGGCGACTACGAGCGCGCCTACCGGCTGCCGAGCTACGACGGCCAGCTGACCTGAGCCCGGCGGGGCCGGTTCGGCCCCGTCAGTGCTGGGCGATCCTCCGATTGACCGCGCGGGTCAGCCACGACGGGGAGAACCGCGCCCCGAGCGCGAGCGCGCGCGCCGGCGTCCCGACGGGGAAGTGCACCTGGTGCAGCGCGCGGTTGGCGGCGCCCGGGTGGACCGCCTGCCAGATGCGTGCGACCACGTCGTCGGTGGTGAGGTTGACGCCCATGCTGGTGGTGGAGCCGGTGACCAGGTTGTCAGTCATCGCCGTCTGCACGTAGAGCGGCCAGATGTCGACGACCCGGATGTCGTGACGTCGCCACTCGATGTCGAGCCCCTCGGTGAGACCCCGGACGAAGAACTTCGTGGCGCTGTAGTTCGACAGCCCCGCCTGGCCGTAGATGGACGACGCCGAGGCCATGTTGACCACGGTCGCCCCGGCCGTGCGCCTCAGGTGCGGGAAGGCCGCGTGCAGCCCGTGGACGACACCCTTGACGTTGATGTCGATCTCGCGCACGTGGGCCTCGAGCTCGATCTCCTCGAAGGGGTCGCCCAGCAGGATCCCGGCGTTGTTGAGCAGCACGTCGAGCCGTCCGGTCTCCGCGGCGAGAGCGTCGACGCGCTCCTTGAACTGCGCGGCGTCGCGGACGTCGAGCGTGCCGGTCACGACCCGTCCGGGCAGCCGGTCGGCCTCGTCGAGAAGGCTCTCCAGCCCGGCCTCGTCGACGTCGAAGGCACCGACGGTCCAGCCTTCGAAGGCGAAGCGGAGGGCGGCGGCGCGGCCGATGCCGGCGGCGGCGCCTGAGATGGCGATGGTCTTGGTGGTCACCCGGGCGATCCTGGCACGGTTGATGTCAGTCGCGCCGTGAGTTGGCCCACTCACCGGCGGTGGGGGCCGACACGCTGGGAGGATGACGGCCATGACGGCCAGCGCGGGCTCATCAGGGCGGATCACGACGTACGAGCACGACGGGCTGCGGTTCGACGTGCGCGACGAGGGGCCGCTGGAGGGTGACCTGGTCGTGCTGCTGCACGGGTTCCCCGAGCGGTCGACTTCGTGGCGCGACGTCGTCCCCGCGCTGCACGCCCGGGGCTTTCGGACGCTGGCGCCGGACCAGCGCGGCTACTCCCCCGGGGCCCGCCCCCGCCGCCGTCGCGACTACCGCACGGCGGTGCTGACCGCCGACGTCGCCGCCCTCGTCGAGCAGGTCGGCGGCCCGGTCCACCTCGTCGGCCACGACTGGGGCGCCGCGATCGCCTGGTCGGTGGCGACCTCGCGTCCCGACCTGGTCCGCACCCTCACGGCGTTCTCCGTGCCGCACCCGACGGCGTACCTGCGGGCGATGGCGACCACGCGGCAGGCCCGCGACTCCTGGTACATGTACTTCTTCCAGCTGCCCCGCCTGCCGGAGCGCACGCTGTCGCGGCGCGGCGGTCGCGGCGAGCGGTGGCTCACCGACGGCGGGCTGACGCCGTCGGACCTCGAGCGGTTCCGGTCCGAGATCGTGGAGGACGGTGCCCTGCGCGGTGGTCTGGGGTGGTACCGCGCGATGCTCATGCTCGACCGCTCCCAGCTGGGGCGCAAGGTCACGGTGCCGACGACGATGGTGTGGAGCGACCAGGACGCCGCCATCATCCCGCCCCGGCATCGACGGCTGCGCGCGGTACGTCGACGCGCCCTACGAGCTGGTCGTGCTCGAGGGCGTCGACCACTGGATCCCCACCCACGCCCCGCAGGCGGCCGTCGACGCGATCCTCGCCCGGACCGGGTGCTCCTCGGCGGGCGCCGCCTGAGACCCCACCCCACCCGACCCCACCCGGCCTCACGTCGGTTACGACGTCAGGACGGTCCACCGACCCGTCCCCACGTCGGTAACGACGTCAGGACGGTCCACCAACCCGTCCCCACGTCGGTGACGACGTCAGCACCCGTCCCCTCGTCGGTCACGACGTCAGGACGGTCCACCGACCCCCTCAACCGTCCCCACGTCGGTAACGACGTCAGGCACCCGTCCCCACGTCGGTAACGACGTCAGGCACCCGTCCCCTCGTCGGTGACGACGTCAGGCACCCGTCCCCACGTCGGTGACGACGTCAGCAGGTGTCGCAGCCCGCTCGGTCCGAGCCGCGACGGGCGAGGGTCTGGCCGAGCCCCATCAACCAGCAGGTGGGGCAGCCGCGCCACGCCACCACGGCCGGCACCAGCGCGAGGAGCGCCCCGGGGTGCTCCTGGGCCGAGACGACGGCGAAGGCCACCAGGACGAGTCCGAGCAGACCGCGGACGACGTGCTCGGTCAGCGTGCGGCTCGCGAAGAGCTCCAGCGTCGGGTCGGGCACCGGCGTACGGGTCTCGCTCATGATCGGGGTTCGCCGGCCGACGCCTCCTGGACGGGTCCGACGTCGCGGGCGGGGCGGGCGTGCCCGCGGGTGACGGCGAAGCCGAAGGCCGTGGCCAGCGCGTACATCAGGACCGAGTAGACCGCGCTCGGGATCGCCACCTCGGTGCTCTCGAGCACCGACAGCGCGACGGTCAGGGCCACGGTCGTGTTGTGGATGCCGACCTCCATCGAGGTGGCGATCGCCTGCGGGCGACCCAGGTGCAGGAGCCGCGCGACGGCATAGCCGAGGCTCAGGCTGATCAGGCAGAACAGGCCAGTGACCAGCCCGACCTGCTGCAGGTAGCCGCCGAGGTTGTCCCGCTCACCGAGCAGCGCCCCCACCGCGACGACCACGAGCACCGTGATGGAGAAGATCCGCACCGGTCGGTCCGCCCGAGCCGCGAACGCCTCTGACCGCCGACGTACGAGCATGCCGATCGCCACCGGGGCGAGCACGATCGCGACCACCTGGAGGACCTTGCCGACCTGCAGGCCCAGCTCGCCCTCGACGTCGAAGTGGCCGATGGCGAGGTTCGTGATGAGTGGGATCGAGACCACGGCCAGCACCGAGTTGATCGCGGTCAGGCTGATGTTGAGGGCAACGTCCCCGCGGAAGAGGTGACTGAAGAGGTTGGCGGTGGTGCCGCCCGGGGAGGCAGCCAGCAGCAACACTCCGACCGCCAGGAGCGGGTCGAGGTCGAAGCCGACGACGAGGCCGAACGCGACGACCGGCAGCACCAAGACCTGGAGCACCAGCGCGACCACGACCGCCTTCGGGGCGCGTGCGACGCGACGAAAGTCGGCCACCCTCAGCGACAGTCCGAGGCCGAACATGATGATCGCCAGCGCGATCGGCAGCCCCACGGTGATCAGAGGTGAGACGTTCACCGACGGCTCTCCTCGGGTGTGGGGACAGAAGGTCACACAGTGAACCACCGCCGTCTCACCACGTGAGCAGTTCGAGGGCATTTTCTCCACGCCTGTTGAACTCCGCCGGACATAACGGACAGGCTTGGAGAACTTGTTCGGATCGCCTGCAAGTCTGGTGACGTCGGCCACGCGTCGACCCTGCTCACCCTCGACGTCGACCCGGACGACGACCCTGACTCGCGCCCCCAAGGGGCGCAGAAACGGAACGTGCCGTGCCTGCTCTTCTCCTCGGATCCATCAGCACCGTCGTCGACACCTCGGAGCTCCAGCGCGAGTCCTTCAACCGTGCGTTCGAGCAGCACGGTCTGGACTGGCGCTGGGAGCGCGAGGAGTACGCCGACCTGCTCGCCGGCAACGGCGGTGCCGACCGGGTCGCCGACTACGCCGCCCAGCGTGGCGAGGACGTCGACGCCGCGGCCGTCCACGCGACGAAGTCGCACCTGTTCCAGGACGCCCTGCGCTCCCAGGAGCTGACGCCGCGCGACGGCGTCGTGGAGACCGTCCGCGACGCCCGCGCCGAAGGGTTCAAGGTCGCGCTGGTGACGACGACCTCGCGCGAGAACCTGGACGCGCTGGCCGCCGCCGTGTCCGCCACCCTGCCCTTCGACGAGGTGTTCGACCTGGTGGTGGACGGCTCGCAGGTCAGCACGCCCAAGCCGGACGGGTCGGCGTACCGGCACGCGCTGGAGGCGCTCGAGGAGAGCAGCGACCACGCCGTGGCGGTCGAGGACAACGTCGGTGGGGTGACCGCGGCCCGCGCCGCGGGCGTGCCCTGCGTGGCGTTCCCCAACCAGAACACCGCCAGCCACGAGTTCGACGGTGCCGCCGGGCGCGTCGACGAGCTGGGCCTCGCCGCCCTCCGCACCCTGGCCGGACGGTGATCGACGTGAACGCCGGCCCCGCCCCCCTCGCGAGCCTGACCAGCTCCGACACAGGCTTCCACGTCCAGGCCTACGAGAAGATCGAGTACTCGCTCGACTACGTCGCCGACGTCTTCGACCCCCGCAGCAGCGAGCTGGCCGACGCGTTCTCCCGCCAGGGGCGTTGCCTCATGGTCGTCGACGAGAACGTCTTCGCGCTCCACGGGGACCGGGCGCACGCCTACTTCGCGCAGCACGGCATCGAGCTGACCGTGCTCGAGGTCCGGATCGCCGAGACCGCGAAGACCCTGCGCACGGTCGAGCAGATCGTCGACGCCTTCGCCGACTTCGGCCTGCGCCGCAAGGAGCAGGTCCTGGTCGTCGGCGGCGGGCTCACCACCGACGTCGCCGGGTTCGCCTGCGCTGCCTACAAGCGCAGCACCGGCTACGTGCGCATCCCGACGACGCTGATCGGCCTCATCGACGCCAGTGTCTCGATCAAGGTCGGCGCCAACCACGGACCGCACAAGAACCGGCTCGGCGCCTACCACGCGTCGTCGAAGGTGTTCCTCGACTTCTCGATGCTGCGCACCCTGCCCCTGGACCAGGTCCGCAACGGCATCGCGGAGATCATCAAGATCGCGACCGTGAGCAACCTCGGCATCTTCGAGCGCCTCGAGAAGTACGGCGAGGAGCTGCTCGCCAGCGCCTTCGGGCACACCGACGGCGGCGAGCACCTGCGCGAGGTCGCCGGCTCGATCACCTACGACGCGATCCGCACCATGCTCGAGCTCGAGGTGCCGAACCTCCACGAGCTGGACCTCGACCGGGTCATCGCCTACGGCCACACCTGGAGCCCGACGCTGGAGCTCACGCCTGTCCCGCACTACTTCCACGGGCACGCCATCAGCGTCGACATGGCCTACTCCGCCACCCTGGCCGCCCGCCGCGGCTACATCTCACCCGCCGAGCGCGATCGGGTGCACGGGCTCTTCAGCCGCCTGGGCCTCACCCTGGACAGCCCGTGGTTCACCCCCGAGCTGCTCGAGCGGTCCACCGCCTCGATCCTGGCCACCCGCGACGGCCTGCTGCGCGCCGCGGTCCCCCGGCCGATCGGCACCTGTCACTTCGTCAGCGACGTGGACGTCGACGAGCTGGTCGAGACGCTCGCCGAGCACAGGCAGCTGTGCGCCGCCCTCCCCCGCGGCGGTGCCGGGCTCGACGCCTTCATCGCCCTCGAGGAGTCCACGGTCGAGGTGCCCGCCGCCGGCCACGGCTCGGTCCCGACCCAGGCCGTCCCGGTCCGCGATGTCGGCTGACACCGACGTGACGGGCTCCGCGTCGGTCGGGACCTCGGTGGTCGAGCCCGTCGGGACCCGGGCCATCCGTCCGGTCACCCCCGTCGGCATCGTGGCCGACCTGCTGGGTTCGGTGGCCCGGCAGGTGGCCGGCATTCCCGGCGTACCGCCCGAAGCGCGCGCCGACCTCGCCCGGGCCCTGGCGATCGCGGGCGGGCTCGAGGGGTACGTCGACCAGCAGACCTCGCCGCCGTCGGCGGCGCTGGCCGCTCTCGAGGAGCGCACCCGGGCCGAACCGTGGGAGGGGCATCTCGAGACCGAGATGCTGTCCGGCCACGTCGAGGGTGCGTTCCTCCAGATGCTGGTGCGCCTCAGTCGGGCCCGGGAGGTGCTGGAGATCGGCATGTTCACCGGCTACGCCGCACTCGCGATGGCCGAGGCGCTGCCGGAGGGTGGCCGGGTCGTCGCCTGCGAGCTCGACCCCGGGGTCGCGGCGCTGGCGCAGGACTGTTTCACCGGCTCCCCCGCGGGCGGTCGGGTGCAGGTCGAGGTCGGGCCCGCGAGCGAGACGCTGGTGCGTCTGGCGGAGCGGGGCGAGGTCTTCGACCTGGTGTTCCTCGACGCCGACAAGCCGGGGTACGCCGACTACCTCGACCTGCTGCTCGGCCGCGGCCTGCTTCACCCCGAAGGGCTGCTGTGCGTCGACAACACGCTGCTCCAGGGGGAACCGTGGTCCGAGGGCTCCTCGCCGAACGGTCGCGCCGTCACCGCCTTCAACGAGCGGCTGCGCCGGGACCCGCGCGTGGAGCAGGTCGTGGTGCCCCTGCGCGACGGGGTCACGCTCGCCCGGAGGGTGTGAGGTGGCACCCACACCCTCCTCGGACGAGCCGTCGGCCGGTCCGGTGCGGCTGGTGGGACGTGCCGGCCGCACGGTCGGCGCCATCGCCCTGCTGCAGGCGACGCTGCCGGTGAACCTCGCGCTGGTCGCCGCGGGCCGGCTGCGTACGGCCCGTCCACCGGTGCCCCGCGACCCGCGTCGCCGTACGGTGCTCGTCAGCGGCGGCAAGATGACCAAGGCGCTGGCGCTGGCGCGTCACTTCCACGCCGCCGGCCACCGGGTGGTGATGGTCGAGACCGTGCGCTACCGCTGGACAGGGCACCGCTTCTCCCGCGCCGTCGACGCCTTCCACGTGGTGCCCGACACTGACTCCCCCGAGTACGCCGACGCCTTGCTGCGGGTGGTCAAGGAGGAGGCGGTCGACGTCTTCGTGCCGGTCTGCAGCCCGGCCGCCAGCCTGCCCGACGCCGAGGCCGCCGGCCTGCTCTCGGGTCACTGCGAAGTGGTTCACCTCGACGCCGAGAATTTGTGTCAGGTCGACGACAAGCACGCGTTCTCGGTGATGGCGACCGCCCTCGGACTGCCGGTGCCCGAGACGCACCGGATCACCGATCCCCAGCAGGTGCTGGACTTCGACTTCGCCGCCACCGGGCTCACCTACGTGCTCAAGTCCATCCCCTACGACCCCGTACGTCGGCTCGACCTGACTTCGCTGCCCCGACCCACCCGGGCGGAGACCGAGTCCTTCGTGCGCTCGCTGCCGATCAGCGACGAGCAGCCGTGGATTCTCCAGGAGCTGCTGGAGGGCACGGAGTACTGCACGCACGGCACGGTCCGCGGCGGTCGGCTCCAGGTCTACGTCTGCTGCGAGAGCTCTCCGTGGCAGCTGACCTACGAACAGGTCGACAAACCACAGATCCGCGACTGGGTGGAGCGGTTCGTGGCCGCCGGCGGGTGGACCGGTCAGCTGTCCTTCGACTTCATCGAGGGCGCCGACGGAGTCGCGCGCGCCATCGAGTGCAACCCCCGCACGCACTCGGCGATCACCCTGCTCCACGACCACCCGGGGGTGGCGCGGGCCTACCTCGACGACGACGCCCCCCTGGTCGAGGCCCCGCTGGGCGGGCGGCCGACCTACTGGCTGCACCACGAGCTGTGGCAGTCCCTGCGGCACCCCGGCCAGGCGCCGGGGCGGCTGCGCACGGTGCTGCGCGGGGTCGACGCCGTCCTCGACCGTGACGACCCGCTGCCGTTCCTTGCCCTGCACCACGTGCACGTGCCGTCGCTGCTGCTGGGCAACCTGCGTCGGGGGCGCCCGTGGAACAAGATGGACCTCAACATCGGCAAGCTCGTCGAGCCGGCGGGCGACTGAGGTGGCGCTGAAGGTGCTGCACCTCGTCGGGTCCGCGGAGTCCGAGCTGCTGACCGACGTCTCGCTGCTCTACGCCCGCGGGTGCCTCGACGCGTTACGGGGCTCGGTTCTGCCGGAGGCCCTGCCCGGTGCGGACGCCTACGAGCACGTGGTCGCGCACGTGTCCCCGGACGGACGCTGGCGCTTCCCGCGCGACCTCGACGCGGCGGCCATCGCGGAGGCCCCGAGCTGCACGCTGGCCGAGGCGGTCCGCCGCATCTCCGCGCTGGCACCGGACGTCGCCGTGCCGCAGATGTTCTGCCGGCCGGGCATGACGCGCTACCGCGCCCTGCTCGAGCTGCTCGGGATCCCGATGCTGGGCAACCGTGCCGAGACCATGGCGATCGGCGCCGACAAGGCACTGGCCCGCGCCGTGGTGGCCGCCGGCGGCGTCCGGGTGCCGACCGGGGTGGTCGTGCGTCCCGGCGACCAGGTGACGCTCGACAGCTGCGCGCCCAGCGGCGCCGTCGTGGTCAAGCCTGTCGACGCGGACAACTCGCTGGGCGTGACGCTGGTTCGAGACGCCACGGCGTCCGGGGCGCTGGAGGCGGCCGTGACGGAGGCGTGCCGCCACTCCGCGCGAGCCCTGGTCGAGGCGTACGTCCAGCTCGGCCGTGAAGTGCGCTGCGGCGTCGTCGACGTCGAGGGCGAGCGGGTGTGCCTGCCCCTGGAGGAGTACGCCGTCGACCCGGTCGGCAAGCCGGTGCGCGACCACGCCGACAAGCTGCGGCGCGACGACGCCGGCGAGCTCGGCCTGGTGGCCAAGGACGCCGAGCACGCGTGGATCGTCGACCCCGACGACCCGGTGGTGCCGGCCGTGCACGCCGCGGCGCGAGCGGCGTACGACGCCCTGGGGTGCCGTCACTACGGACTGTTCGACTTCCGCGTCGACCCGTCCGGGACGCCGTACTTCCTGGAGGCGAGCCTCTACTGCTCCTACGCCCCCAGCAGCGTGCTCGTCGTGATGGCCGCCGCTGCCGGGATGCCGCTCACCCGGCTCTTCCGCCTCGCCGTCGACGACGCCCTCGCGCCGGGTCCCCGGCCCTCCCCTGCCCCCGACCGGACCACCCCTCCCCCGACCTCCGTGAGGTGACGCCATGCCCCCGACCGGCACGACCCTGACCACCGAGGTCCTCCATCCCGTCGGCGTGGTCGTGCGCGACCTCGACCTCGCGCACGTCGGCGACGCCGCGGTCGAGGCGCTGCGCGTGCTCCTCGGCGCGCACGGTGTCGTGGTCGTCCCCGACCAGACGCTCGACGACGCCGCCTTCGTGGCGCTGCTGGAGCGCTTCGGGACGCTGACCTTCACCACCGGCGAGGCGCCGCTGGATGGGCACCCCGACCTCAACGTCATCAGCAACGTGGGGCGCACCACGCCGCCGCGCAGCTCGTTCCACGTCGACACCAGCTACGTCGCGACACCCCCGGCGTACACCGCGCTGCGCGCCGTGACGGTGCCCGAGCAGGGCGGCGCGACGCAGTTCAGCAACCAGTACCGCGCCTTCGACACCCTGCCCGTCGACCTGCGCGAGCGGCTCGACGGGCGGACCATCCGCCACGTCGTGACCGGTGTCGAGCTCGGGCCCGACGACGAGTCCGAGGCCGACCACCCCGTGTTCCGCCCGCACCCGGTGACCGGCCGCACCGCGCTCTACCTGACGACGCCGGCGCGGTGCGCGTCGGTCAGCGGGCTCGACGCGCTCGAGTCGGAGGAGATCGTGGCGCGGATCTTCGAGCACTCCACGCAGCCCGACAACGTGCTCGCCCACCGCTGGAGCCCCGGCGACGTGGTCCTGTGGGACAACGGGTGCGTCATGCACCGCGCCGACCACTCCGGCGTGGTCGGTGACCGCGTCATGCACCGCGGCATGGTCGTGGGCTGAGGGACGGCTACCCGGCCGTGGGTGCGGACCCGCGGGCGCGCTCGAGGAACGTCATGCCGTGGAACACCACCAGCGCGGCCACCGTGCCCAGCGCGATACCCGTGACCATCACGTCGCCGGAGCTCAGCGTCAGGTTGCCGATGCCGACCACGAGCGCGACGGCGGCGGTGAACTGGTTCACCGGCTTCGAGAAGTCGACCCGGTTGTCGATCCAGATCTTCACACCGACCACGCCGATGAGGCCGTAGAGCGCCACCGTCACCCCGCCGAGCACGCCCGCCGGGATGGTGTTGACGAGCGCCCCGAACTTCGGCGACAGGCTGAGCAGGATCGCCACGGCGCCGGCCACCCAGTAGGCCGCAGTCGAGTAGACCCGGGTCGCGGCCATGACGCCGATGTTCTCGCCGTACGTCGTGGTGCCCGATCCGCCACCGGCACCGGCCAGGGTCGTGGCCAGGCCGTCGGCCAGCAGCGCGCGGCCGGTGCGGGCGTTGATCTCGGGGTCCTCGGCGAGGTGGGCGACGGTGCGGACGTGGCCGACGTTCTCGGCGACGAGCACGAGCACGACCGGCAGGAACGCCGGCAGCACGCCCCAGCTGGGCTCAGGGGCGAAGAAGTCGGGCAGCCCCACCCAGGCCGCGGCGCGCACCGCGGTCAGGTCGACGGCGCCGGCGAACGCGGCGAACACGTAGCCGACGACCACCCCGAGCAGGATCGAGAGGCGGGCCGCCAGACCCCGGAACACCACGGCGACGACCAGCAGCGCAGTCAGCGTGACCAGCGCGGTCCAGGGGGCGGCCTGCACGTTCGCGGTCGCGGCGCCCGACAGGTTGAGCCCGATGAGCGCCACGATCGCCCCGGTCACCACCGGCGGCATCAGTG
This sequence comes from uncultured Actinomycetota bacterium, assembly GCA_963762755.1. Classification (GTDB taxonomy): domain Bacteria; phylum Actinomycetota; class Actinomycetes; order Propionibacteriales; family Nocardioidaceae; genus Marmoricola_A. The sequence continues at coordinate 157,372 of CAVXMH010000026.1, forward strand.
CGTCGATCCAGCCCGCGCCGGTGGCGACCACGATCGCACCGACCGCGGCCAGCAGGAGGCCGGTGACCAGCACCCCGAAGAGCGCGTTGCCCATCGAGCCACTCGCGGTGGCAGCCGTGATGGGCGCGATGAAGGCGAAGGACGACCCGAGGTAGCTCGGCACCCGGTTGCCGGTGATCAGCAGGAACAGGATCGTGCCCACGCCGGAGAAGAACAGGGTTGCGGTCGGCGGGAAGCCGGTCAGCACCGGGACGAGGAACGTCGCGCCGAACATGGCGACGACGTGCTGGGCACCGAAGCCGATGGTCCGGGGCCAGCTGAGCCGCTCCCCGGGGCGGACCACCTCCCCCGCGGTCACCGTGCGGCCGTCGTTGTGCAGGGTCCAGGAGAGCGGCATGGGGCCATCCTTCCTGCAGGCCGTGCGGCACACGCCGCCGGGCCTCAGGTACGCCGAGCGTGGAGCTCGGCGGACGCCACGACGAGGTCCTGCCAGGACATGCCCGTGCCCTTGAAGAGCCTCGGCCGCCCCTCCGGCACGGTGACCGCTCCGGTGACGACGTCCCGCAGGGTCAGCAGGTCGGCGGCGTCGATCACCCCGGCGTCGATCGGCTGCACGACGTCCCCGGCCTCGGCCAGCGCGCTACGGCGCGACTCGACGACGACCGCGGAGCGACGTACGAGCGCGTCGTCGGTCTCGCGGGCGTCCGGGTGGTGGGAGCCGATGGCCACCACGACAGCGTCGTCGCGGACCAGGTCGCCGTCGAAGAGTGGCGTCGTCGCGGAGGTGCAGCAGCAGACCACGTCGGCCTCCGCCACCGCCGACACGTCGCCGACCGCGGCTCCGACCTCGCCGGCGAGCGCCGCGACCCGGTCCGGGGCGCGACCCACGAGCGTCACCGAGGCGACGTCGTGCAGCGCGCGCATCGTCACGACATGGGCGCGGGCTTGAGGGCCGGCGCCCAGCACCACGAGCCGGAGCGGACCGGGATCAGCGACCGGCAGCAGGTGACGCACGGCCAGTGCGGACACCGCGGACGTCCGCAGGTCGGTGAGCGCGGCCCCGTCGAGGAGCGCCGCGGGGCGCTGGCCGGGGCCGTCGAAGAGCAGGTAGGCGCCCTGGACCACCGGCAGGTGGCGCTGCGGGTTGTCCCCGGTCAGCGAGAGCAGCTTGACGCCCGAGACCTCGCCGAGCGTCGCCGGCATCAGCAGCAGCTCGCCCGCCACCGTCGCGATCCGGCTACGCGGCGGGTCGTCCTCCGGGTCGAAACCGGAGCGCAGAGCCGTTTCGAGGGCGTCGACGGCGGCTCGGGGTGTCAGTCGCAGCTCGTCGACGAGGGTCGGGCCTGTCGGGGTCTCCATCGACCCCAGCGAAGCACACCGCGTCAGGAGCGGCGTACCCAACGGAGCACGCATGCACAACCGACGCCTCGGCCGTGCACGACCGACGTCTCGCGCGTGCACACGCGACGCTTCGCGCGTGCACACGCGACGCTTCGGCGAGGTTGAGGCGGTGGATCGTCCGGAAAGCGGTCTACCGTCGGGGGCATGGCCATCGCTCGCTTCCCCACCATCGTCCTCGACTGCCCCGACGCCCAGGCCCTCGGCCGCTTCTACGGCGCACTCCTCGACTGGGAGGTGAGCGACGGCGAGGGCGGCCAGTGGGTGGAGGCACGTGCCGACTACGGCCAGTCGCTGTGCTTCCAGCCGGTCGCCGACTACCGCGCGCCGGTGTGGCCCGGCCAGGACGTACCGCAGCAGATGCACCTCGACGTCGTCGTCGACGACCTGGATGTCGCCGAGACCGAGGTGCTGGCGCTCGGCGCCACCAAGCACGAGCACCAGCCGGGCACCACCTTCCGGGTCTTCCTCGACCCGGCCGGGCACCCGTTCTGCCTGTGTCTCAGCTGACCCCGGGCACGCTCAGGCGAGCCGGTCGGCGATCCCGGCGAGCACCCGGGCCAGCTCGGCCGGCTGGCTGAACATCGGCCAGTGACCGGAGTCGAGGTCGACCATCTCCAGCCGGGTGGCCTTCGTCAGCTCCGGCAGGTCGCCGGCGTCGATCCACTCCTGCGCCTCAGCGGGCGTGTACTCCGGGCACACCAGCACCGTGGGTACGTCGTACCGGCGCGGGTCGGTGAGCCGGACGACGCCGTGCGCGACCTCGCCCGGGACCGGGATCGCCGCGGCGGCCACCCGGTCCTTGGTCGCGTCGTCGAGGTCGGCGGAGTCCGGTCCCTCGAAGGGGCCCCACCCGGGGAACGGCATCGCGCCGTCGACGAGGTCGAAGAACGCGGCGTACTTCTCCCCGTCCGGCGACGGCCACCCGCCCACCAGCACGGTGCCGGCGACCTGGTCGACCCTGGCGTCGGCCGCGAGCCAGGCCAGGGAGCACGCGGCTGAGTGGCCGACGACCAGCGGGCGGCCTCCGCCGGAGTCCCCGGCGCTGTCGACGGTGGCCACCACCGCGGCGACCTGGTCGTCGAGGGTGGCCCGGGCGTTGCCGTCCCCCTGGCCCGGCAGCGTGACGGGTCGGGCGCGGTGGCCGAGCTTCTCCAGCTCACCGACGACGACGTCCCAGGCGGAGGCGTCCAGCCACAGTCCGGCAACGAGCACGATGTCCATGCGGTCCATCCCCTCTTCTCGGGTCCCGCGGCGCCGGAGTGCGCCCCGGGTCCGCGCTGCCGGCCCGGTCGGGTCGCGGCGCACCTCACGCTAGGCCAGGTTGCGGACGAAAGCCTTCCGGTAGCGCAGCGACGTGCCTAGCCTGCTCCCGTGGCCCCCACCGTCGGCAGCGATCTCAGCCCCACCGCCCGGGCGCTGCGCGCCCTCGAGCTGCTCCAGGCGCGGCCCGGGGCCACCGCGACCGAGCTGGCCGAGCGGCTGGGGGTCACCGAGCGTGCGGCTCGCCGGTACGTCGCGATCCTGCGGGAGGCCGGGATCGAGGTGGAGTCGACCCGGGGGCCGGGTGGCGGCTACCGGCTCGGGCGCGGCACCCGGCTGCCTCCCGTGTGGTTCACCCAGACCGAGGCGCTCAGCCTGGTGATGGCGGTCCTCGACAGCGGCCCGGGCGACGGTGAGGCGGGACCGGCGCTGGACAAGGTGGTGCGGGCGCTGCCCGAGCGGGTCGGGCGTGAGGCGGCGACCCTGCGGACCCACGCCGCGACCACCCCGGTGCGCAACCCGACGCGGCCCGACCCCGCCACCACGACCGTCCTGGTGGCCGCGGTCGCCGCCCGGCGCCGCGTCCACCTGTCCTACCGCGCCGAGTCCGGCAACACGTGGGAGGTCGACGTCGACCCCTGGGCGGTCGTCGTGCGCCACGGCCGGTGGTACCTGCTCTGCCACTCCCACCGCGCCGACGCGACCCGCACCTACCGGCTGGACCGGATCGCGTCGGTCGAGCAGCGGCCCGAGTCCTTCGTGCCTCCCGAGGGGCTCGACCCGGTCGCCGAGCTCGAGACCAACCTCGGCACCGGCTGGGAGTTCACCACCCGGGTGCGCTTCGCGGCACCGGCGGACGCGGTGGCGCCGTGGATCCGGCCGCCGATGGGACGGCTCGTGCCGGACGACGGGCCCGACGGCCCCTCGTGCGTGCTCACCGGCAGCACCGGCAACCCCGCGATGTACGCGCAGGAGTGGCTGGCCCCGGTGCCGTTCCCCTTCACCGTCGAGGGGGGCCCGGAGCTGCGCGAGGCCGTCCGCGTGGTCGCGGCCAGGTTCGCGGACGCCACCGGACCGTAGGGTGGTCGTGATGGCAGCCCCGGACGAGCACCCCGGCGCCGACCGCGACCGCAATGCGGCCGGCCGCGCCGAGCAGGCGCGTCCGCGCGACCGGCTGGGCCGTCCGTTGGCGTACGCCGAGACCGGCGTCGAGCCGATCTCCGAGGACCCCCGCCCGCCGGAGCAGACGCTGGCCTACGCCCGGGAGCTGCTGGAGCGCGGCCATCCCTTCCAGGCCCACGAGGCCCTCGAGGTGCGCTGGAAGTCCGGGCCCACCGAGGAGCGCGAGCTCTGGCAGGGCCTGGCCCAGCTGTGCGTCGGGCTGACCCACCACGAGCGCGGCAACGCGGTCGGGGCCTCTCGGCTCGTCGAGCGTGCCGCGGGTCGGCTGGCCTCCTACGGCTCGAGCGGCGGGCCGACGTACGGCCTCGACCTGGACGCCGTCGTCGCGTGCGCACGGACCCACCTCGACCGCGACGCCTGACCCGGGCCCGGCACGGCCGGTCTCCCACAGGACGAGACGAGCGGCCGGGCCGAGGCGAGCCCCGGCCAGACGGGGGAGGCTGACCGGGGCTCGGAGGGAAGAATAGGACAGTCGTCCCACTCTCTCGTCACCGGCCTGCATCGTCGGCACGAACCGGGGTGGGTCACACCAGGGCCACCTACGGGAACGCGACAGCCGGCGCGCGTCGGTGGCTGGAGCCCCGCACACCACCGCAGGGTGCGTGGGCGGGGCGAGGAGGGCCGAGCACCTGCGCCCGGACGTGCTCCTGGCCGCTAGCCTGCGGTGCGCACGCTCTCGGCCGACAGGGGGACACCGGTGCCGCTGCTGCTCGGACTCACCGTCGTGGTCGGCGTGCTCATCGGGCTCGTCGGCGTCGGCGGGGTGCTGCTGCCGCCCGGGTTGATGGTCCTGGGCGGGCTGGGCGCGAGCGAGGCCGCCGCCACCAGCCTGTGGGTGTTCGGCTTCACCGGGGCGGTCGGCACGCTCGCCTACGCCCGGCGCGGCGTCGTGCCGTGGGCCCTGGCCGGCCGGCTCACCGCTGGGATCGCGCCGGGCGCCTTCCTGGGCGCGCGCGCCAACGCCCTGCTGCCCGGTCCGGTGCTGGTGGCGGTCATGGCAGCCTTCACCATCGGCGTGGGTCTGCACCAGCTCCGGCGCCGTCCAGCGGCACGGCCCGGCTCCTCCGGGCGTGCACCGGGGCGGCCCTCGACGCTGGTCGCCCTCGGGGCGCTCGTCGGATTCGCCTCCGCCCTCACCGGCACCGGCGGGCCGGTGATCCTGGTCCCGCTGCTGCTCGTCCTGGCCGTGCCCCCGGTCCGCGCGGTGGCTGTCAGCCAGGTGGCCCAGCTGCCCGTGGTGGTCGCCGGCTCGATCGGCTACCTCGACGCCGGCCTGACCGACGTACGCCTGGGGACGGGTCTCGGCCTGGTCGCCGCTGTCGGTGCCCTGGCCGGTGCCGCGCTCGCCACCCGCGTGCACGCCGGACGGCTGCGCTCGATCGTCGCGGCGGCGTGCATCACCGCCGGGGTCGTGCTGCTGTCGCGACTCGTCCTGGGCTGAGGCACGAGCGAAGCACGGACGCTGCTGTCGCCGGGGACGCTTTCGGCCGCGGTGGGCGTCGTGCGTGAACAGTCGCGTCGCCAGGCGGGCGAGACGGGGCGCCCGGCCCTGCATCGGCACTGAGCTCGGACCGTTAGGGGTGGGTTGTCCCGCGCCGTCGACCTCTAGAGTGGACCGGATGGGCGTGAGCGAGCTGCTGCTGATCCGGCACGGGGAGAGCGAGGGGAACCTCGCCGCCGCGCGGGCCCACGACACCGGCGCGCACGAGATCGACGTACCGGCCCGTGACGCCGACGTGGACCTCTCGAGCCTCGGTCGGGAGCAGGCTCGGGCGACCGGTGCCGCGCTCGCCGAGATGAGCGAGGAAGCCGTGCCGCAGGTCGTTGTCGTCTCCCCCTACCGCCGGGCGCGCGAGACGGCGACCCGCGCCTGCGCCGAGGCCGGGCTCGACCTGCCGGTCCGGGTGGACGAGCGACTGCGGGACCGCGAGCTCGGCGTCTTCGACCGCCTGACCCTCGACGGCATCGCCGAGCGCTTCCCCGAGGAGGCGGAGCGCCGACGCTGGCACGGGAAGTTCTACCACCGGCCCCCCGGCGGGGAGTCCTGGGCCGACGTGGTCCTGCGCCTGCGCTCCTGGCTGGCCGACGTGGACCGCGACTACCCCGCAGCACGGCTGCTCGTGGTCAGCCACGACGTCGTCATCGCGCTGCTGCGCTACGTCTGCGAGGACCTCGACGAGGAGCAGGTGCTCGACCTGGCACGCCGTACGCCGTTGCAGAACGCGTCGCTGAGCCGTCTCGTGCGCGACCCGGACGGGTCGTGGCGCCTCATGTCCTACGACGAGGTCGGGCACCTGCGCGACCTCGACGACTCCGCCGGCGACCGACCGAAGGCCTGACATGACCGACGAGCCCGAGCTCATCACCCCCGAGCTGTTGCGCGACTGGTCCCTGCCCGCTCCGGCCGGGTCCAAGAAGGCCCGCGGCCGGGTCGTGGTCGTGGGCGGGGCGGCCGGCTCACCCGGAGGGGTGGCGCTCGCCGGTCTCGCGGCCCTGCGCGTCGGTGCCGGCCACGTGCAGCTGGCGCTCGCTGCCTCGGTCGCCCCGGCGATGGCCGCCGCATTCCCCGAGGCCGGGGTGATCGCTCTCGAGGAGGCCGCCGGGGGCTCCGTCAACGGGTCCGCTGCCGCGGACGCCCTTCGCGAGGCGGTCGGGTCAGCGGACGCGGTGCTGCTCGGGCCCGGTCTCGACGACGCCGAGGAGGCCGCCGACCTGGTCCGCGGCCTGCTCCCGGCCCTCGGCAAGGAGACGACGCTCGTGCTCGACGCGTACGCCATCGGCGTCCTGCCCGGTCTCGGCGACGACCCCCTCCCCCGGGGGCTGACTCCCGTGCTCACCCCGAACGGCACCGAGCTCGGCTTCCTGCTGGAGCGCGAGGTCGACGCCGACCTCGACGTCGTGCGCGAGGCCGCGGCCCGCCACCACGCCGTGGTCACGGCCCAGACCCTGATCGCCGACCCCGACGGGGTCAGCTGGCGGGTGCCGTCCGGGCACCCCGGGCTGGCCACCGCCGGCAGCGGAGACGTGCTCGCCGGGCTCGTCGTCGGTCTGCTCGCCCGGGACGCCTCGCCCGCACAGGCCGCCTGCTGGGGCACCTACCTGCACTCCGTCGCCGGCGAGCGGCTGGCCTCCTCGGTCGGCGGTATCGGGTTCCTGGCCCGTGAGCTCGTCGACCAGGTGCCGCCCGTGCTGGCGGAGCTCAGCTGAGCCGGTGTCGCACTCCCCGCCCGCCGTCCGCGGGTCACACCCCGAGCAGGGACCGCAGCATGCGTGCGTTGCGCACGGCGTGCCCGTGCCCGTCGTTGTTGAAGAAGGCGTGCACCTCGTGTCCTGCTGCCTCCCACTCCCGGATCCGGTCCGCCCACCACCTGAGGTCCGCGTCCGGGTACGACCCGGCGTACAACGCGTCGTGGTCGGGCCCGTGCAGGCGCAGGTACACGATGTCGGCGGTCGCCCGCAGGTGACAGGGCAGGCGAGCCCCGCTCATGACGCAGTACGCCGCCCGGTGTCGCTCGAGCAGCGTGAAGACGTCGTCGTGCTCCCAGGTCGGGTGGCGCAGCTCGACAGCGACCCGTACCCAGTCCGGCATCGCGTCGAGGAAGTGCTCGAGGCGGGCGTCGTCGCGCTCCATGTCCGGCGGCAGCTGGACCAGCAGCACCGCACGCCGATCGCCCAGCTCGTGCCACCCGGCCGAGATGCGCTGCACCCAGACGTCCGGGTCGAGCAGCCGCTTTCCGTGCGTGAGCCCACGCGGGGCCTTCACCGACAGTCGGAAGCCGTCGGGGAGCCGCTGCCGCCAACCCGCGAAGGTCGTGTCACGGGGCCAGCGGTAGAAGCTGGCGTTGAGCTCGACGGTGGGGAACTCGGCCGTGTAGACGTCGAGCCGCGCACGCGACGACGTCCCGGGCGGGTAGAGCACACCCTGCCAGTGGTCGTAGCTCCACCCGGAGGTGCCGACCCACGCCATCACGTCAGGATCGCGCATGACCGCCCCTGTCCGCACCCCCGTGCAGGGTGGACGCGATTGATCGTTACCCCACCCCCCGTTCGGGGTACTCCACACGACGACACGAGCGAGAGGACGAGGACCCGATGTTGACTCCCAAGCCCCGTGGGCCGTTGAGCGAGGTGCTCTTCGGGCTGATGAGCGGCGCACGCGAGGACTGGGACCGTGTCGCCGACGCCGAGCCCGCGAGCGCCGACGACGCCCACATCGCACTGTGGGCGATGTACGAGCTGCACCACCAGGGTCTCGACGACGCCCTCACGACGATGGAGTGGCACCCGCCGCTGCTCGCCGTACGCCGGCGGCTCGAAATCGCGTTCGAGGCCGAGCTGCGCGCGCGGTTCACGCCCCCTCCTGTGGACGGCGACTTCGCCGACGCCTTCTTCTCCTACGTGGCAGGCCACGACGGCATCTCGTTGGCGGCCCACGTGCAGCGTCACTGCGACCGCGAGCAGCTGCTCGAGCTGCTGCGCTGGCGCTCGGTCTACCACCTCAAGGAGTCGGACGCGACAGCGTGGGTCGTGCCGCGGCTGCCGGTGCGCCCCAAGGCGGCCCTCGTGGAGCTGTTGTTCGACGAGTACGGCGCCGGCGACCCGAACCGCCTCCACGCCCACCTCTTCGCGCGAGGCATGGCCGCCGCCGGTCTGAGCGACGAGTACGGCGGGTACGTCGACGACGCACCCGTCGAGATCCTCGAGCAGAACAACGCCATGGCGCTCTTCGGGCTCCACCGACGGCTGCGGGGGGCGGCACTCGGCCACCTCGCCGCCTTCGAGGCGACCAGCTCGATGCCGGCCCGGCGTATCTCCCAGGGGCTCGCCCGGCTGGGGCTCCCGCAGGAGCTCGTCGACTACTACGACGAGCACGTGCTGGCCGACGCGGTCCACGAGCAGCAGGCGGTCCGCGACATCTGCGGAACGCTGCTCGAGCAGGAGCCCGCGCTCACCGAGGACGTGTTCCTCGGGGCCTTCTCGGCCCTGGACCTCGAGAACCGGGTCGCCCAGCGGGCGCTGGCCGAGTGGGGCGTCGATGAGTGAGGACGTGCTGCCCCACGAACACGTCGTGCGGTGTCCCGACGGCCCGCTGCTGCTGCGCGGGGACCACGTCGTACGTGATGCCGACGGGCACGAGCACACGACCACCCGGCCGGTGACCGCGGTGTGCCGGTGCGGCCACTCGGCCGTGAAGCCGTGGTGCGACGGCACCCACAAGGTCGTGCGCACCCCGTGGCAGCCGACCGAGCCGTGGCACGCGCCGGCCGCGGAGGCGACGTGACGACGGAGACACCCCGTTCGCTGGCCTACGGCCCGCTCACCATCGCCTACGACCACCGCGTGCTCGAGCCGCGCGCATGGACCGCGGCCCAGTCGCGCTGGGTGTCGCGGCTGCTGCCGTCGGCGCCCGCCGGCCCGGTCCTGGAGATCTGCTCAGGTGCCGGGCACATCGGGCTCCTCGCCGTGCACGAGCATCGCCGGAGCCTGGTCATGGTCGACCTCGACCCCGTGGCCTGCACGTTCGCGGAGGCCAACGCCGAAGCCGCCGGGATGACCGACCGCGTGAGCGTGCGGTGCGGCGACATGGGCGAGGTGCTGCGACCCGGCGAGAGGTACGCCGCGATCGTCGCCGACCCGCCGTGGGTGACCACGGCCGAGGTCGGGACCTACCCCGAGGACCCGCGCCTGGCCATCGACGGCGGCGAGACCGGCTTCGACCTGGTCCGCTCCTGCCTCGACGTCATCGGAGGCCACCTGGCCCCCGACGGCTTCGCCGTGCTCCAGGTCGGTCCGGGCGAGCAGACCGACCAGGTCGTCGCCCACCTGGGCCGCCACCCCGACCTCGACCTGGTGGTCGAGGCGACCGAGCGGCACGATCGCGGGACGCTCGTCCTCCTCCGCCGCACCGCTTGCCGTCGCCACCCTCCCGGGCCATGATCACGTGGTGACGTGGCGGTCCCTACGGGTTGACCGGCCGGCCGACGAGACCGCTACGACGTGGCCTTCTTCGTCGCCGCCTTCTTCGCCGGGGCCTTCTTCGTCGCCGCCTTCTTCGCCGGGCTCTTCTTGGCTGAGCTCTTCTTCGCCGTGGACTTCTTCGCCGCGGACTTCTTTGTCGCGGACTTCTTCGCAGGCTTGGCCAGCGCGGCGCGGGTCACCGAGGACGGGCCCGCCCCCGGCTTCTCGCTCCGCTTAGGCGCCCCCTCGGGCTGCCCGGCGCTCCCGACGTCGGCACCCGCCGGGAGATCGAGACCCCGCTCGAGAGCCGTCAGGGCCTCACCGGTGTAGACGGCCAGCCGCTGCAGGTGGGGCACCGCGTCCCGGTCGCCGATGAAGCCGAAGTTCATCGTGCCGGCGTAGGTCTCCAGGGTGATGTTCAGCGCCATCCCGTGCGCGGGGATCGACACCGGGTAGACCGCCTCCAGGCGGGAGCCCCGCAGGTACAGCGTCTTCTTCGGTCCCGGCACGTTGGACAGCACGAGGTTGAACGTCGTGGGCAGCGGGTTCTTGACCCCGGCGATCGCGGACACCGTCTGGGCGAGGCTCGGCGCGAGCAGGTAGCCGGAGTAGGCGAGCGCGGGCAGCTGGCCCAACCCGGCCATCTGGCTCTTCGCCAGGCTGGTCGAGTCGATCACCGCCTCGAGACGGCGGACCGGGTCGTCCACGTCGGTGCCCATCGAGGCCATCAGGACGGCGACCTTGTTGCCACCGCCATCGTCACCCTTGTCGCGGATGTTCACCGGCACGAACGCCACCAGGGGTTTCTCGGGCAGGTGACCGAGCTCCTCGAGATAGGCGCGGAGCCCCCCTCCGCAGACCGCCATCACCACGTCGTTCAGGGTGCCGCCCGAGGCCTCGGCGATCGCCTTGAACCGGGAGGTGGCGAACTGCTGCGTGGCGAAGCGCCGGGTGCGGCTGGTGCGCTGGTTGAGGATCGAGTCGGGCGCGCTCCACCCGCCCTTGAGGTTCTTGTGCTCCTCCCCGCGGCTGAGCTCGAGCGTGACGACGGCCTTGGCCACGCCTGCCGCGGACCCGGCCGCGCCGAGCGCCCCCTTGGCAACACCGGTGGCGGTGCCGCTCACGGCGCGGACCAGCGACGCGGACTCCTTCGGCGGCTTCGAGCGCTTCGGCGGGTCGAGGCTGAAGAAGAACTTGCCTGCGCTGTCCGGGTCCTCCGAGAGCGAGCGACCGAGCATCTTCACCGCGGTGAAGCCGTCGACGAGGGCGTGGTGCACCTTGGTGTAGAGCGCGAACCGGCCACCCTCGAGCCCCTCGATGACGTGCAGCTCCCACGGCGGCCGGGTGAAGTCGAGCTGGTGGCTGTGCAGACGCGAGATCAGGATGCCGAGCTCGCGCTCGTCCCCCGGGCTGGCGAGTGCGGAGCGGCGTACGTGGTAGTCGAAGTCGAAGTTCTCGTCCTCGACCCACGACTGGAGCGGGTGGCGCAGCAGGAACGGGTGGGTCAGCTTCTTGTTCCACGGCGACTTGACGGGCTCCTCGCGCGCCTCGTCGAGGACGTCACGCAGGTACGTCGGTCCCGCGCCGGCCGGTGGGGTGAACGGCATCAGGGACGCCACGTGCATCATCGTCTCGGGCGTCTCGGTCCACAGGAACATCGCGTCCTGGGGCGGGACCCGCCTCTTGGTGGTCATGGGGTGATCCTGCCGCACGCGAGCGGTCTTGGCGCGCCAACCGGGGGGTCAGCAACCCGAAGCCACGAAGGCCTCGCCACCTGTGCCGTCTGCCAGTGGCGTCGACAGCACACGGATGTCACCGTCCTGCCCCGGACCGCTCTCGACGACGTACCTCAATCGCCTGGTCTGCCCTGCCCCGAGGTCGACCGTCGCAAAGGCCACCGGGCGCGTGTCGTGCACCACGCGAGTGACCGCGAGGACCTTGCCGTCGATGGTCACCTCGTCGACCCGTCCGCCGCTGGGCGCGTAGAGATAGACCCGGTTGCGCATCGCTTCACGGGCGAGACCTGGCAGTCGCACGCCGTACACGTAGTCCGGCAGGTCACTGTCCGGCACACTCGATCTCAGCGTCACGTCCACGGTCATCGACTGGGTGCCGCTGCTGCAGGCGGAGGGGGCCACCGCCACGTCCGCGTGCAGGTAGAAGCCGAGCTTGTCTCCCTTGTCGCCGTTGACGTAGAAGCCGATCTCGGGACGGCCGGTGTCCTGGGGCAGCTCGTTGGCGACGTCCTCACCGGTGAGCAGGCCCTGCTCCTCGGGATCGGCCGACCACACGGCCACCCGACGCTCGTCGATCCCCCGCCCCAGGGCGGTGACCAGGTCTGCGGCGGACCCGTTCGCCCCGATCGCGGCGTCGAAGATCTTGCGAGCGGCCTGGGCGAAGAACCTGTCCTGCTCGTCGGTGTCGAGCTCCGCGTAGGAGTCACGCAGCAGCACGTCGACGGCGTTGTCGGACGTCAGCTCGGCCCCGTCACCGACCGTGATGGGGCCGGTGTAGTCGAGCAGGTAGGACAGCGCCACCGGGTCGACCGACACCACCCCGTCGACGGGCGGTCGACCGCTGTTCGCCCAGAAGGCTGCGAAGAGCTCGCCGTCGCGGGGGAAGTCGGGGTTGAACGTGGGCCGAGCGGCGGAGAAGTACCGCGGCTGGAAGAGCTCCAGCTCCCACGGCTTCGGCACTGCGACACGCTGGTGCCTGCTGAGCTCGGTCGGGGTGACGGAGCGTCCCAGCGTCAGCCTTCCGTCCCGCGCCGTGAGCTCGAGCATCGAGCCGGGCATGCCCCCGGTCGCCCTCACCTCGGCGTTGTTCTGGAAGGCGACGAGATAGGTGCGCTCGCCCTCCTCGCCGAGCATGCTGGGCAGCACCTCGGCGGCGATGCCGGCGGCCCGCGCCACCCGTGCGGCGTCACCGAGCAGTGTTTGCAGCTCCTCCACGGGGCCCTTCACCGGCTCGAGCAGCCCGGACGTGTCGAGGCGGCCCGTCGACTCGTCGACGTCCGCGATGCGCGGCGCGGCCTCCTCGAGCACGGCCCCGGCTCGGCGCAACGGATCGATCGGGATGCGGCCGTCCTCGGGCTTGAACTGGTCGGGGGTGAGCCCCGCCTCCACCATCGGCAGGACGACACCGTCGGTGAGGTCGTGCGCGCCCGCGCTCACCGTGCGCACCGCCTCCACGTCGTCCCCGACGACAGGCAGGAGCTGCGACACCCACCAGACGGGCGTGTGGCTGTGCCAGTCGGCGCTCGAGGTCGCGTCGTCGGCGCGCCGTGCAGCCTGCTTCGCGGCCTCCTGGTCGCCCGCATCGAGGTCCTCGACCATCACCCGCAGCTCCGCGCGGGCGTCCAGCAGGGACGACCGGATGACCAAGGCCTGCCAGGCGGTGACGAGCGTGATGAGCGCGATGAGCATCAGCGCACCGCCCACCCACCACAGGAGACGTCTGCGTCGTCGGGGAGGCTTGCTCGGCACGACCACCATTAGAACGTATGCGTGGGTGCCGCATGACCTGTCGCGCCGAACGAACCTGGCCGCGAGCCGCTGTCATGAGCGGCCGCCGGGCACCTGGATGTCGGCGCCCCTCGGGCCGTCGGGCCGGGATCGGCTGCCGCCGTTGAACCCCGGGTCGAAGAGGTCCGGGGGCTACCATCCCGACATGGGGACTGAGGGCAGGGATGCCCCTGACGTCGAACCCCTCGATGACGCGATCCGCTTCGTCCTCGAGGCCGCGGGCATCGGCTGGTGGCACCTCGACATGGCGACCAACACCACGACCCGGTCCCTTCTCCACGACCAGGTGTTCGGCTACACCGAGATGCTGCCGACCTGGAGCTACGACGACTACGTCGCCCACGTCCACCCCGACGACCGGGTGGTGGTGGAGGAGTCGTTCGCGGAAGCCCTGGCGGGAGGTGAGACCTACGCCGTCGACGTACGCGTCGTGTGGCCCGACGGGTCCGTCCACTGGCTCTTCACTCGCGGCCGTGTCCTCCTCGGTCCCGAGGGCAACCCCCTCCGGGTCGCCGGCATGGTGACCGACATCACCGATCGCAAGCTGGTGCAGATCAGGGAGGCGGAGGTGAAGGCCACCGCTGCCGAGACTCAGGCCGAGACCCTGGCCCTGCTCGAGACCTTGTTGGAGTCGGCTCCGATCGGTTTTGCGTTCGTCGACCGGGACTTCCGGTTCGCCCGGGTCAACGACGCACTGGCCGAGATGAACGGAGTGCCTGCCTCCGAGCACCTGGGGCGCATGGTCTCCGAGATGGTTCCCGAGCTGTGGCCGCAGCTGGAAGCGCTCTACCGGGGGGTCCTCGAATCGGGCGTGGCGGTGCGCGGCCTGGAGGTCTCGGGAGTGACCGACGCGCAGCCCGGTGTGCAGCGACACTGGGTCGTCAGCTTCTACCCCGTCCAGGTCCGGCACGGAGGGGAGGTGCTCGGCGTAGGCGTCGTGGCCTCGGAGGTGACCGAGAGCGTCCGGCTCGAGGCGTACCTCCGCCAGTCCCAGAAGCTCGAGGCGGTCGGGCTGCTTGCCGGCGGCGTCGCCCACGACTTCGACAACGCGTTGGCGGCCATCATCCTGACGGCGGAGCTGGCCCAGAGGAAGCCGGCCATTGGCGATGTCGACAGCCACCTCGACAGCATCCTGAAGGTGGCCCGCTCGGCCAACAGCCTGACCCGCCAGCTGCTGCTGTTCAGTCGTCAGGACCCCGTCAGGCCCACCGTGGTGGACGTTCTGTCGCGCGTCGAGGAGGTCCTCGCCTTCCTGGACGCCGGGCTCGGGGAGCACATCAGGCTCGAGCTCGACCTGCAGCCGGTTCCGTACGTGCGGATGGATCCCGGCCAGCTCGACCAGGTCCTGGTCAATCTCGCGATCAACGCCCGGGATGCGATGTCGGGCGGGGGGACCATGTCGGTGGTCACCAGAGACGTCGTCATCACCGACCCTCCGCTCGGGCTGTCGCCCGGTCGCTACGTCGACCTGCAGGTGGGGGACACGGGCCAGGGCATGCCCGAGGAGGTCCTTGAGCGTGCCTTCGAGCCGTTCTTCACCACCAAGTCCGCCCAGGGCGGGACCGGACTCGGACTGGCCACCGTCTACGGCATGGTCCAGAGCGCCCGCGGCGACGTCAGCATCGAGTCGACACCCGGAGAAGGGACCTGCGTCCGAGTCCTGCTTCCCGAGACCCTCGACAGCCCGGCCGAGCCGGTGACGGTCCAGGAGGTGCCGTCAGGTCGGGGCCAGCGAGTGCTCGTCGTCGAGGACCAGGTGGACCTGCGCTCGAGTGTCGTCCGGGTGCTCACCGACGCCGGCTACCTCGTGACGAGCGGCACCCCTGAAGACGTCCTGGCAGAGGGCGGGCAGGACGACCTCGGTCGTCCCGACCTGCTGCTCACCGACGTCGTCATGCCGGGGATGTCCGGCCCGGGGCTGGCCCGCCTGCTGGCCGAGCAGTGGCCGGACCTGGATGTGCTGTACATGTCGGGCTACACCGCCGGGATGCTGACCCACCACGGCGTGGATTCCGATGCGGCCCGGGTCCTGCGCAAGCCCTTCGCCACGGAGGAGCTGCTCCGCGCGGTCGCGGACGCTCTGGACCCGACAGCCTGACGGTGCTCAGGCTGTCGGCGATGATTGACCCGGTCTGTGCGACACGACGACCGCAGGTCAGCGGACTGACGGGACGGGACACGTCGTCGTCATGGATGACATCCGTGATCGCTGGATGCGTGAGGCGGCGGGACGCGCCCAGGCAGAGCACGCGGTGGGTTCGGACTACCGATCCTCGAAGGCCGAGCACGATTGGCGGACCTCGCTGCCGCAGTGACACCCTCGACGAGGGAACGGGCACCGAAACAGCGTTGACACCTCGCTCACGAGGCGAGGACCGTAGGACGGGGAAGATGCCATCCGGAGGCGCCATGGCCGGCGTACGCAGGGCCCTGATCGTCGCGACAGACGAGTACAGCGACCCGAAGTTGACGAGCCTCAACGCGCCCGCGCGGGATGCGAGAGCCCTGGCCGAGGTGCTGCGCGACGAGTCCGTCGGCGGCTTCGAGGTCGAGACGGTCTTCAACCGGCCCGCCCATGAGGTCGAGCTCGCCATCGCGACGTTCTTCGGGTCCGGGAAGTACGGCGACACACTGCTCGCCCACTTCTCGTGCCACGGCGTGAAGTCCCCGAGCGGCGAGCTGTACTTCGCGACCACGGACACCGACCTGTCCGACACGTTCAAGCTCAAGGTCACAGGAGTGCCCTCCGCGCTGGTGCGCGACGCTCTCGAGGAGTCGCGAGCCAGCCTGATCCTCTGCCTGGTCGACTGCTGCTATTCGGGGGCCTTCGTCAAGCTCGCCAAGGCGGCCGACACCGTCGACCTCACCGAGCGGCTCGGTGGCAAGGGCCGAGCGGTGATCACCGCGTCGACGTCGTTGCAGCTGGCGCTCGACGGGGAGGAGGAACCGTCGCTGTTCACCCATGCCGTGATCGACGGTCTCCGTACCGGTGAAGCGGACCGCGACCTCGACGGGCTCATCTCGCTGGACGAGCTGTACAACTTCGTGCACGATCGGGTGACGACACGCAACCCGAACCAGACCCCGGTGAAGAGCTTCGACGTCCAGGGCGAGGTGTACGTCGCCCGCCGAAGCACCCCCGTCACCCGGCCCGCCGCGTTGGAGGCCGACCTGCTCGCGGACGCGCACGCCTCCGCGACCTACAAGCGGCTGGGTGCCGTTCAGGGGCTCACGAGCATCCTGGCCGAGACCCACCCCGGCCGATCGCTCGCCGCCCGCCTGGAGCTGACCAGGTTGGCGGGCCAGGACGACAGCCTCAAGGTCCGGGCCCATGCGCAGCTGGTGCTGGACGAAGCTGGTGAGCGGCCGGTCCCGGTCATCCCCGTCTACGAACCGTCGTCACCCACGCGTGGAGGACCGATTGCGCAGGGCTCGCTGGCCCCAGAGACCGCAGTGGGCACGAGCCCCCGCCACTCGGGGGCCGGAACCAGGCCCCAGAGGGAGACCGGGACCGAGGACGGGACCGAGGATGGCGCTGGTGCTCAGGTTCAACGGCATTCCGGAGTGCACCGCCGCGTCGGTCTGGTCGCGACGGGACTCGTCGGCGTGCTCATCGTCGGCGGGTTGACCTTGTGGTCGTTGAACGACGACGACGGCGGCACGTCCGGCCTCGATGCCACGGGCCCGGTCCTGCCGGACACAGAGGTCCTGGTGCAGGTCGAGGACCCTGAGCTCGGCGCGGGGATCGTCGGTTTCGACACGGACTCGGGTCAGACACGCATGGTCGTCTCCGATCCTGCGGCGGCCTTCCCGACGATCTCCGAGGATCGCAGGTGGATGACGTACATCATCAGCCGGGAGATCATGGGAGGGCTGCCTCGCCTGGCTCGCGTCGACGGGAGCGAAACCGCGCCGCTGCTCGACGCCGAGGCCAGAGAGGAGTGTCCGTTCACCACACGGCCGGCCTTCAGCCCTGATGGTGGATCTCTCGCCGTGGTCTGCGTCGCCGCGGACGGTGCACCCCTCGGCCTGGCCGTCATCGACCGGGAGGGACACCTGGTCCGGCTGGAGGAGCAGGACGACCTGCTCGGAGCACCGACCTGGACCGGCGACGGCCGGCTCGTCGTTGTGCGCGACGTCGAGGGCGACGGGACCACCGCCCTGTGGGTGGTCTCGGCCGACGGGGGAGAGCTGACGCCGGTCACCGACGGGTTGGACGGCTCGGACAGCCACCCGGACTGGTCCGACAACGGACTGCTGTTCACCCGGGAGCAGGACGGATCCAGCGATGCGGTCCTCATGGAGACGATCGACGCGCGCGGCGTCACCCCCGTCACGACCA
This sequence comes from uncultured Actinomycetota bacterium, assembly GCA_963762755.1. Lineage (GTDB taxonomy): Bacteria > Actinomycetota > Actinomycetes > Propionibacteriales > Nocardioidaceae > Marmoricola_A. Next base: position 175,039 of record CAVXMH010000026.1, read on the forward strand.
GTGGCCGGGCCCAGTCGGCCACCTGGGGGCCGAGCAGCGAGCCGACAGTGCTCTGGCTCGAGCCCATGACGGACGGCGCGGGCAAGACCCTTCTCGTCAAGGCGCTAGGCGACTCCTCGCCGATAGAGCTCAACACCGCCAACTACGGATCGCCCGCCTGGGGCAGCCGTTGAGTCAGTCGACGTCCTTGCCGGCAGCACCCGAATGTCCAGCGTCCGTGGCCCTCAACGCCGCGACGAAGGCTGCGACCAGCTCCTCCTGCTGCTCCTTCTCGGCCACGACGGTGATGCTCTTGTCGCCGATCGTCATCTGCAGCGGCGGTGTCGAGCTCGAGCGGTTGGCCAGCCAGCCTCGGACCACGTCGATCACCTTCGCGACCGCCTGAACCCCCGGCGCGACTCCGACGACGAGTGCCCCGACGGCCGACACGTCGAGGCCCTTGGAGCCCTCGGGTGCGGGGCCGGCGACTGCCTGCTCGACGCGGTCCACCTCGTCCACCTGCAGGATCTCGGCCCTGAGGGCCCGCGTCAGCGCGTCGATCTCCTCGGGGTCCGCGTCTGGACCGCTCACGAACTCGACCCGGAAGTCCTCGTCCACAGGCTCACCTCATGTCCACCCGAGGCTACTCCTGCGCCGTCAGGTGACTAGACCGGACTGCCGGCCCTCCACGGGGCAACACTCACACCCCCTGGCCCGCTTCACTCGTCCCCCAGCCATCGCCACCATTCGCGCTCGCGCTCCAGAACGACCCCGCAGCCACGCGACTCGACGAACGCCTCGCCGCCGGTCCCGTCTGCCCACGGTGTCGACAGAACGGGAGTGACCGCGAGAACTTCGCCGTCGATGACGCCTCGTTGACTTTGCCGCCGCTGGACCCACATGGGTAGTACCGGCATCGCCTCGCGGGGCAGCCCCGGGAGTCGTACGCCGTACACGTAGTCGTGCAGGCCGGTGTCGGGCACGCTCGACCGGAGGGTCACGTCCACGGTGATCGACTGGGTCAGGTCGCTGCCTGAGCAATCAGTCGAGGAGGTGGGTCATGGCGCGAGCGACGAAATCGCGGCGCATCTCCGCCGTGGTGAAGCCTTCCGTGCCGAAGCCTGTGAACACGGTGTCCTCGGTGGTGGTGGCGGCGCCCTCCTCGAAGGCCTTCTGGGTGCGGGTCCAGTTGTTCGTCTCCCGCGTTCCTCCGGGGGCGGCGTTCCGTGGTCCACCCGCCGAGGCCGTCCTCGAAGGAGGTCTCCGTCGGTGACTTCTCCGTCGACGGTGACGGCGGTGTCGTCCACGAAGACGCCCAGCCCCTGGGTGCCCCAGTCGGTCAGGTAGCTGATCGAGACTTCGACCTGCTTGCCGGCGTACGCCGACAGGTCGACGTTCCACTCCTGCCAGCCGGAGCTGTTGCCGGTGGCAGCGTGCCAGGTGCCCGTCTACCGGTGGGGGAGCAGTCCGCGCCCTGGTAGTTGCGCGACGTGCGGGTGGATGTCGACCCAGCCTTCGGCACAGGAGTCGCCGGTGCCCTGCGGCGTGTGGCCGTTGGTCGTCCGGGAGCGTGGTCCAGTGGTCGGAGCCGACCTCGTGCGCCTCGACGATGACGTAGTCCCAGTCCGGCTCGGTGTCGTGCGAGATCTGGAAGCTCAGCGTCTCCGGACGTCGCCGAGGTGAGGTCGACCGTGCGGGTCAGCCGCTTCCAGCCCTGGTCGGCCAGCTGGCTGTACATGTACCAGTCGCCCGTGTGCGGGTCGTACGGCGCGGCGCCGGGCCGGTCCCACTTCAGCGGGGCCGAGCTGGCGAACTGCGGGAAGTCGTCCGCGCGGCAGGAAGCTCGACGTCGCCAGCAGCGACGCGGTGTGGTCCTGGTTGTCGGCGGAGTCGCCGCCGTTGAAGGTGCCGGCGAAGCCGTCGAAGGCACCCGTCGACACCGCTCACCGGGAACGGACCGATCGGTCCGGTGGCGCCGTCGCTCACGTAGTTGTAGGCGCCCAGCCAGTACTGCTGGAAGTCGTTGGCCAGCGGCAGGCAGGGGTAGGTGTCGAGGGTCGTGCACTCCGGCGGCGCGAACGGGTTGTAGTCGTAGACGCCGTTGGCGGCCTGCGCGAACTGGTTGTACTTGCCGGTCACCAGCGCCTTGCCACCCTCGTTGAGGTAGTCACGCACCGCAAGCTCGAGGTCGAGCGAGAGCTTGGCAGCGGTGCCGCCCAGCTGACCGGCTGCGCGGGTGATGATGTCGTCGCCCGACTCCCACACGATCGCGTCGTAGTGGGACAGCACGCCCAGGTGGTGCGGTGCGGTGCGGCCGTTGACGTCGACGTCGTACACGTCCGAGCTGTAGCCGGCCGCGGAGAGCGCTGCGGCGTAGTCGTCGGCGTACTTCGCGGCGGTCACGCCCTGGGCCGGGCTGAGGCCGGTGACGTCCTCCGCGGCCAGGATGAGTACGTCGCCGCCGATGTCGTTCGGCGACCCGGTAGGTGAACCGATCGCTGCTGACCGGGCCTTCCCGCGCTTGACGCCGGTGAACCAGACCTCGACGGAGTCACCCGGCGCGGTGCGCGGTGACCGTGCCGCGGAACTCGGCGTAGTAGTCGTGGTGGGTGTCGCCGTAGCGCTCGCCGCCCTGCCACTGCGACGTCTTCACCGACTTGGTCGGTCCGCCGTTCACGGAGTACTTCAGGCGCAGGTCCTTGAGCGCCTTCTTCGCGGTGACCGCGACCGCCTGGGTGCGGCCGTGCGAGACGGCGAACGGGTCGGACACCATGTCGGCCGCCGTCCGCCCGACCACCGAGACCGGGTCGTCCGGGTCCTGGGTCGACTTGGCGACGGCCAGCGCGAACGGGATGTTCTTCTCGAACTCGGCCTGGATCAGCTCCTCGTCGTCGGGGAAGTTGAATCCGCTGATGCAGTCCTCCGCCACCCACTCGTCGTCGGGGATGGAGTTCGAGACCGTCTCGCAGGTGGTCATCTCGGGGGTGAAGCCGAGGGTGCCGTTCTCGACGGTGGCGTGCGTGTCGGTCTCGCCGTTGGTGGTGTAGAGCTCGGCGGAGATGTCCGGGTCGTAGCCGGGGACTGCGGGGTCCTCGTCGTCGCCGGTCATCGCCTCGTAGATCACGTCGTCGGGCGAAGGCGTGCTCACCTGCCAGCCGATGCCGTACAGCAGCAGCTCGGCGGCTGAGTGGTAGTTGATGAAGAACTCGAAACCGATCCGGTCGAAGAGTCCGTCCAGGGCCCGTGTCTCCGGCTCGGAGTTCGGGCCGGTGCCACGGTATGTCTCGCTGTCCGGCTCGGGGGAGGAACCCTCGTTGTCCCAGCCCCACTTGACTGCGAAGTTGCGGTTCGGGTCCACTCCGTCTCCCGCGGTGATGGTGCCGTCGCTGTTGTTGTCGTGGAGGTTCTTGCGCCACAGGCGCTCATCGGAGAACGTGAAGTCATAGCCGTCAGGGTTTGCGACCGGCAGGAACCACAGCTCGGTCGTGTTCACGATGCCGGTCAGCTCGGCGTTCGTGCCGTAGCCCTCGAGGTAGTGGTGCATCAGGCGGCGGACCATCTCAGGGGTGATCCACTCACGCGCGTGCTGCGCGCCGGCGTACAAGACTGAGGGCCGCTTGGGACTGCTGCACGAACGGGTGTCAAATCCAGCTAGGCCGCTTGGATGGCGGTGGGAACGTAGGCGCGGTCGCGTTGCCCTCGTTGCCAGCGCCGCGGCCGCAGCCGTTGGTCATCCACCGCGAGGCAGCCTGTGCCGAGACCCCTCCAGTCGATTGTGCCCGACGTGTGCCAGGGTCTTCGCACTCCAACAGTGCGGCGCACTTAAGGGCCGTCCGGTCACCCCAGGAATACACAAAGCCGCAGGTCTGCGGACTGACCTGCGGCTCCGGATCTGCGCACCCGTAGGGATTCGAACCCAAACCTTCTGATCCGTAGTCAGATGCTCTATCCGTTGAGGAAGGGTCCCGTCCGGCCCGGTGCGAGCACCGTGGCGAACCTGCAGGAGTCTAACGGACCGTGCCGTGGGGCGCGAAATCGGCTGGGGTCAGGCTCCGCCCAGCGGGTTGAGCAGCGTCTTCTTGCCCTCGCAGGCGAAGAGCAGCAGGTCGGCCATGGGTGCAGCTCGGCAGTACTCGCCCAACGCGGGGTGAAGCCGGGGTCGCGCAGGATCGAGGTCGGGCTGCCCTCGAGGGCCGGTGGAACGTCTCCGCGACGATCCGGGCACCCACGCCGGTCAGCTTGCCGCCGTTGAGCTCGGCCTCGCGCAGCACGTAGAACCACAGCGGCGCCGCTCGACGACGGCGTCGCGCTCGGCGGGGGTCAGGTCGCCCAGGTCGGCGCCCCGGTCGCCCCGGAGGATCTGCTGACGCGTCAGCGGGGTGACGTCGACGCCGCGATCCTGCATCAGGCTCACCATCTGCTGGCCGGTGGCCAGCTTGAGCATCCGCGCGCGGTAGGTTGCGGAAGGCGAGGTTGAACTGCGCGCAGGGGCGCCCGCGTCGAAGCCGCCGAACGTGCCCTCCGGCAGGAGCTGCCAGCGGGTCGGTCAGCAGGGTGTCGATGCGCTGGCGCGGTTGACGCCGTTGGTCCGGCGAGGTCGGTGCGGTCCGGCGTCGGTGAAGTCGTAGAGACGGCGGAAGTCGGCGATCCAGTTGCTCGGCAGCTCGCGCCCCCACCGAGCCGCCGCCGGTCGCCGAGAAGAAGAAGAGCAGGTCGAGGATCCGCCGCCGACGTCGAAGCGCCGGTTCCAGTCGTAGGCGCGCGGACCATCGTGTGCCCGAGGCGGTAGGCCGCCACCGAGAACTCGATCGGCATCGTCGGCATCTGCGTCGCGGAGCGCCGACCTCGAAGATCTTCCGGCCTCGGCGAAGACGTCGTCGACGACTTCTTCGCGGCGATGCGGGGCAGGAAGTCGTGGCGGACCATCCACTGGTAGTGCTTGACGACCGGCTCGCGGGCACGCCGAAAGGACGGACGCCGGCACCGTAGCGGCCAGCTCGTCGAGCACCCTGTTGTGGAAGCGGATCAACGCCAGTGGGTCTGGGCCACGGCGAGGTTCTCGTCGTTGCGGGAGTCGGGATCACCGCCCGGCGTCGTACCGCGACCCCGCCGACCGCCCGCGCGGCAGGTCGAAGCCTGCACGGGCGTCGTCAGGTGGGCTCTCGAAGGTGTCACCCATGGCGAGGTGCACGGAGATCGGGGGCGTAGAACTTCTGCGACTCGGGGTCGGCAGGGCCGTTGCCGTAGACCGAGTCGAGGTCGAGGCACGGGCGAGCGCGCCAGCTGTCAGCTCGGCCGGCGAGATCGAGTCGCCGAGCGACACGTCCTCGGTCTTGTCGAAGGTCAGGTCGTGGTCGATGAACTGCCCGAGGTAGGTGTAGCCGGCCAGGTGCGCGGGCGTCGCCCATGACTCCGCCCGAGGCGATCATGGCGGTGCAAGACTTGCCCAGCACGGTCATCGCCAGCGGTCGCCCGCGTGGTCCGAGCCTGCTGAAGCGGAAGGGCGCGTCCGCGTCGGTCAGCGCCGTGGCGTCGCGGCGCCGGGCAGCGGGGCGGCCCTCGCCGCTGGTGGCGAGCAGCCCCTCCCCCAGGACGAAGAAGCTCTCGGACCCGTGTGCGTGATGTGCCATGGACCGACGATCCCGCCGCGTCGGAGCCGCACATCAGGTCCGGAGGTCCCTTGACACGACGCCAGCGGGAGATAGGGCAGCGGGTCGACCTCGCCGTACGACGCGACGCGACCGGCCAGGCGCGCGGTGTGCAACCGTGCGTCACCGAGCAACGCCTCGAGCGCTCGGAGCCGGCTGAGCCGGTGACCAACGGAGTACTCAGCGGTGACCCCGATGCCGCCGTGCAGCTGGATGGCCTCCTGCCCGACCCGCTTGCCGGCCGTCGCGACCTGCAGCGCTGCGCGTGACGCCGCGACGGAGGCCTCCTCGGCGGAGCCGGTGCCTCCTGAGACCGTCCTAGTGTCGGCCAGCACCATGGGTGACCACAGGACCAGGCTGCGGGTAACCTCGAGGTCGACGTACATGTCGGAGGCCCGGAAGGTCAGCGCCTGGAACGTGTTGAGCGTGACGCCGAACTGCTTGCGTGACGTCAGGTAGTCACGGGTCTGCGCTCAGCGCCTCGGAGATCAACCCGAGCGCCTCGGCCGCAGCCGCGACACGCGCTTGGTCGAGCACCCGTTCGATCACTGCGGTGGCGTCCGTGCCGTCGCCGAGAGCCTCGGCCGGCGTGCCGTCGAAGGTGACCAGCGCGGCGCGTCCGCCGTCGTGGGTGGGGTAGCCGGTGCGGCTCAGGCCGGCTGCGTCGGCCGCGACCACGAACAGCCCGGTGGCCGAGCCTGTCGAGGCCACGACCGTCCGGCAACGCCGCGGTCACGACCAGGACGTCGGCGCTGCTCACCGGCGACGACCGGCTCCTTGGTGCCCGGTCAGCGTCCAGCCCGTCGCCCTCCTGCGAGGCCTTGGTGGCCGAGGCCGACGAGGTGTAGCCGTTGCCCGGCTCGTCATGCGCCCACGCCAGCAGCGACTCCCCCTCGGCGAGCGGACCCAGGAGGTCGCTGCGCTGTGCCTCGGATCCCGGCCGCCGCGACGAGCCCCGCCGGCCAGCACGACCGCGGCCAGGAACGGCTGCGGGCGCGAGCACCCGGCCCAGTTCCTCCGCCACCAGGCGCCACCTCGACCGGACCGGCACCCATGCCGCCGTGCTCCTCGGCGAAGGGCAGACCGAGGACGCCCAGCTCCGCGAGCCGGCGCCAGGTCTTCTCGTCGTAGCCGGGTTCGACCGCCACCGCGGTGCGGCGCTGCTCGAAGTCGGCGTAGGCCTTGCCGAGCAGGCCGCGCACGTTGTCGCGCAGCGCCTCCTGCTCCTCGTCGTGGTCGAAGTGCATCTCCCACCCCCCTCAGAGTCCCAGGATCGTGCCGGCGATGATCTGTCGCTGTACCTCGTTGGAGCCGCCGTAGATGGAGGCCTTGCGGAGGTTGAGGTAGGACGGGGTCGCGACCCGCGCCCAGGCAGGGAGGCCGGGGACGTGGCTGGCGCCGGAGGCCAGCGAGCCGGGCCCGGCCAGGTCGACCACGAGCTCGCCGACCGCCCGCGGCAGCTCGGTGCCCTGAGCCTGAGCACGGAGGAGGCAGGGTGGGGCTTGCCGTCCGCGGAGTTCGCGACGACGCGGAGCGCGGTCAGCTCCAGGGCGAGCAGCTCGTTCTCCAGGGTCGGCGAAGTGCGCGGCGACCAGCGGCTCGAGAACCGCCCCACGCGTCCCACTGCTTGGCCTGGGCCAGCACCCGCTTGGTCGAGCCGACCGGGGCCACGCCGACCCGCTCGTTGCCCAGGAGGAACTTCGCAAGTCCCAGCCCTTGTTCTCCTCGCCGACGAGGTTCTCCGCCGGAACCCGCACGTCCTCGAACCACACCTCGTTGACCTCGTGGCCGCCGTCGATGAGCTCGATGGGACGAACGGTGACGCCGGGAGTGGTCATGTCGATGAGGAGGAACGAGATGCCCCCCTGCTGGCGCTTGGGCGCGTCGGGGTCGGTCCGGACGAGGTTGAAGATCCAGTCGCCGTACTGCCCGAGGGTCGTCCAGGTCTTCTGACCGTTGACCATCCACTCGTCGCCGTGGCGGACAGCAGTGGTGCGCAAGGAGGCGAGGTCGGAGCCGGCGTCGGGCTCGGAGAAGCCCTGGGACCACCAGATGTCGAGGTTGGCGGTCGGGGGCAAGAAGCGCTCCTTCTGCGCCTGGGAGCCGAAGGTCGCGATCACCGGCCCGACCATCGAGGCGTTGAATGCCAGCGGGATCGGCACGCAGGCGCGCTGCATCTCCTCGTGCCAGATGTGGCGCTGGAGCGGGTCCAGTCACGACCACCCCACTCGACGGGCCAGCCGGGGACCGCGAGCCCGGCGGCGTTGAGGATCTGCTGGCTCTGGACGATGTGGTCCTTGGAGAGCTCGCCGCGCGAGTGGGGACGGCGTCGCGGATCTCCTGGGGGACCTCGGTGGTGAAGAAGGTGCGCATCTCCTTGCGGAATGCGGCGTCCCCCTCGGACAGCTCCAACCTCATGGGTCCTCCTCGTCGGTTGCCGGTGGGCGTGCCCTCACCTTGCCCCATCCCCCAAGGAGCGGCCGGATCCACGCAAATGTTCTCGCATCATGCTCGACACGCCGTAGGACGGGCTCAGTGCGAGAACATTTGCGCCGGAAACCCGGCAGGACTCAGCCGAGGAGGCCCTTGAGGCGGGCCCGGACGAAGTCGAACGTGCGGGTCTCGGAGTTGTGGGCCACGGCTCGAGCCACGGCGGGCAGCGGGAGGGACACCCCGGCCACTCTCTCCGGCCACAACCGGGGGCTGGTCCAGGTCGGGTCACCGGGCTGGGCGTCGTACACCGACCCGTCCTGGCTGAGCGCCCGGCGCATTGCCTCGGCAGCCGGGGTGGCGACGCCCGGCAGGCCCCAGGCGCGGGCGGGGTCGCAGACCATGTCGTGGCGCAAGCTGGCCACCAACGCCGAGACGGTCCGAGACGGCGCGGCGCAGAACAGCGGCGCGGTCAACGACACCAGCGGCACCGGCACGGGCGGGACCGGCAGCCGCAGCCGCCTCAGCCCGGCCTCCTGGGCGAACAGCGCCAGCAGCTCGGGATAGGGGAGCACGTCCGGTCCGCCGACGTCGACCGCACCGACCGGGTCGTCGTGGTCGAGCGCGTGCGCCAGCAGCGCGACCGTGTCGGCGACCGCGATCGGCTGGATCTGCGACGTCAGCCACGAGGGCACCGGTTGCACGAGCATGGTGGCGGCCAGCTGACGGATGATCTCGAACGACGTCGAGCCCGCTCCGAGCACGACGCCCGCCCGCAGCGAGGTCACCGACGCCCGGGAGCGCAGCAGCACCTCCTCGACCTCGAGCCGGGAGGACAGGTGGTGCGACAGCTGGTCGTGCGGCAGGTCGGGGACCAGTCCGGACAGGTAGACCAGCCGTGGCACCTCGGCGGTGTCGACCGCGTCGCGCATGATGTCGGCCGCCTGTCGGTCCAGGCTCGAGAAACCCGGCTTGTCGAGGGCGTGGATGAGGTAGCAGACAGCGTCGGCACCCTTCACCGCGGCCGCGACGTCGCCGGGGTCGAGGGCGTCCATCACGGCCCACTCCACGTCGTCGGCCCACGGCACGAGCGCAGCGCTCGGGTCCGAGGAGGCGGTGGCCACGACCTCGTGCCCCCGGCGCAGCAGCTCGGGCACCAGGCGGGAGCCGATGTAGCCGCGGGCGCCGGTGACGACGACCCGCTTCGGGGATTGGGGGGGCGTCTCGGGGGGCATGTCCCGAACGTACCCATCGCCGCGAACCCCGATCCCCGCTCCGGAGAGGCACGCATCACCATGGCCGACATGGAACAGAGAACCCTCGGAAGAACCGGCCGCCCGTCTCCGTCGTCGGCCTCGGCACCTGGCAGCTCGGCGCGGACTGGGGCGAGGTGGAGGAAAAGGACGCCGTCGCGGTGCTCGAGGCCGCCGTCGACGCGGCGTGACCTTCTTCGACACCGCCGACGTCTACGGCGACGGCCGCAGCGAGTCGACCATCGGGGCCTTCCTCGGGAAAACCCGGGCCCGACGTCCTCGTCGGCACGAAGATGGGCCGGCGCGTCGACCAGATGCCGAGAACTACACGCGCGAACTTCCGCCCGTGGATCGACCGGTCGCGGACCAACCTCGGCGTCGACACGCTGACCTCGTGCAGCTCCACTGCCCGCCGACCGCCGTCTACAGCTCCGAGGAGGTCTACGACGCGCTCGACAACGCTCGTCGGCGAGGGCGCCATCGCAACTACGGCGTCAGCGTGGAACGACCGACGAGGCGCTGGCGGCCATCGCGCGCGGCACCACGGCCAGCGTGCAGATCATCCTCAACGCATTCCGCCTCAAGCCGCTCGACGAGGTCCTGCCCGCCGCGCAGGCCGCCGGGGGATCATCGCGCGCGTCCCCCTGGCCTCCGGCCTCCTGTCCGGCAAGTACACGACGGACACCGCCTTCGCCGAGGACGACCACCGCAACTACAACCGGAACGGTGCAGCGTTCGACGTCGGCGAGACCTTCTCGGGCGTCGACTACGCCACGGGCGTCGCGGCCGCCCGCGAGTTCACGGAACTGGTGCGCGACGGCGTCACGACCGCCGAGGCGGCCCTCGCCTGGATCATCGCCCAGGAGGGCGTGAGCACCGTCATCCCCGGCGCCCGCAACCCGGAGCAGGCCCGGGCCAACGCCGCCGCGGCGGGCGTCGGTCCCCTGCCGACCGCCTTCCACGAGGGTGTCCGCCGTCTCTACGACGACCGGCTGCGCGAGACCATCCACCCCCGGTGGTGACCGGGTGAGACGTGGCGCATCACACCCCTGAGGAGGGGGTGAGGCGCCGCGACGCGCATGTTGGAACGGTCCAATGGATAGCGCGCGGGAGCGACGGTACTTTTCGACCCAACCCGCCGGTCGCCCTCGCTGCGAGCCGACCGTGGGCCGCAACGGTGCGGGAATGGCGACACTCATCCGTGGGGTCACCCACGCTCATCCGGGACCGCAGCCGC
>CAVXMH010000027.1:0-8089 GCA_963762755.1 uncultured Actinomycetota bacterium
CTGAACTGCTGGTCGCCGACGGCCGGTTCGGTCGACGTCCACTACTCCTCGGGCATCGGCAACCACTTCTTCTACCTGCTGGCCGAGGGCAGCGGCGCGAAGACGATCGGCGGGGTTGCGCACAGCTCGACCACGTGCAACGGCTCGACGGTCACCGGCATCGGTCGCGACGCAGCAGCGGCGATCTGGTACCGCGCGCTGACCGTCTACATGACGTCCAGCACCACCTACGCCGGTGCTCGCACGGCCACGCTGAACGCCGCGCGTGACCTCTACGGCGCCGCTCGACGCAGCAGAGCACCGTCGCCGCCGCGTGGAGCGCGGTCGCGGTCAGCTGACCCACCGGACCGTCGTACGCCGCCACCCGCCTGCTGCACGGCAGGGGTGGCGGCGTACGGCTCGGTGTCAGACGAGGCGGGCGAGCGCCGCCACGACGACGCGCCCACGACGACGACCAGGAACGGCGCCCGCAGCAGCAGCGCGACGACGGCGAAGCCCAGCCCCAGGCCCGCGCGTCCAGCGCGAGCGCGGGCCCGTCGGAGAACACCTGCACGGCGACGAGCGCGGCGAGCAGCGCCACCGGGATGAGGTCGGCCACCCGCTCGACGGTCGGGTGGCTCAGCACCCGCTCCGGCAGGGACAGGCCGGCCAGCTTGAGCAGGTAGCAACCGACGCAGGCCAGCAGGATCGCGGTCCACATCAGCGCGTGCCCTCCCGCCACGTCGTGCGGCGCCGGGGACCTCCGTGGGGTCTGCCGCGTCGCGACAGGACACCGACCAGGAGGGCGACGCCACCGGCGGCGAGCACGGGCACGCCGGCGGCGGTGACCGGCACCAGCGACAGGGCCACCGCCGCGGCCAGCACGCCGACGAGCACGTTGCGCCGGTCCTGGAGCCGGGGCCACAGCAGGGCCAGGAACGCCGCGGCGACAGCGGCGTCGAGGCCGAAGGTCCGCGGGTCACCGACCGCCTCGCCTGCGAATGCTCCGACGGGGGTGGCGACGTTCCACAGGACGAAGACGGTGAGGCCGGTCGTCGAGGAAGCCGAGCGCGGGCCGCCTCGGTGGAGCCGCGGTTGACCGCCATCGCGGTCGACTCGTCGATCAGCACGTGGGCGGCGCCGGCGCGGCGCCACCCGCGCCACTGCAGCAGCGGTGCCATCCGCAGCCCGTAGAGGGTGTTGCGGGTGCCGAGCAGCAGCGCGGTCGCGGCACCCGACAGGGGTGCGCCGCCCGCGGCGACGACACCGACGAGCGCGAACTGGCTGGCGCCGGTGAACATCAGCAGCGACAGCACGCACGTCTGGGCGACGGTGAGGCCGGACGCGACCGCGACAGCGCCGAACCCGATGCCGTACGCCCCCGTGGCCACGCCGACCGCGAGGCCGTCCCGGACGATCCCGGAGCGCTCAGCGGGGCTGAGGACGGCGTCGGTCACGTGCCGAGGCTAGGTCATGCGCCTCAGTGAACGGCGGCGCCTGCGGCGCCCGGGCGGCGCGTCCCTGCCGCTCGTGGAAGTCGTGGACCAGGACGAACGCCGCGGCCACGCCGGCTGCGGTGCCGGCCAGCAGGCCGACGCGCACGTTGAGCGGGATCTCGGGCAGGGCGCCGAGCCAGAAGCCGAGGCCGATGCAGACGACGAGCGCCGCGAGGACGAGGACGAAGCGGTGGAGTGTGGGAAGCGGACCGAGCATCTGGACCCCCGTGCGTGGCCGGCGAGGTAGCCGGAACATCCATAGTGACGCGCGTCACAGGAAAATCAAGCCACCCAGGGGTGGATTGGCGCGTCGGGTCCGGGCCACGACGGACGGGGTCAGCCGATGGCCGCGTGGAGGCGGACCTGCTTCACCGTGGTCGCGCCCGTGCCGTCGAGGTCGAGCTCGCGGTGCGCCGTGTCGGGGGCCCAGCCGGCGTCGGTGAAGAAGGTGCGCAGGGCGTCGTCGCCGGCGTTGACCCAGGTCACGGCCCGGGTGAAGCGGTCTGCGGCGAGCGTGTCGACCGCCGCCTGCAGCAGTCGGGAACCGTGACCCTTGGCGCGCTCGTCGGGGTCGAGGGTGACCTCGGCGAGCTCGCCATCGGCGACGGGGTCGCAGTCGGGGTCGACGGCCGGGGAGGTCAGGGCGAAGCCGACGACGCGGTTGCGCTCGAGGGCCACCAGCACGCGGTGCCGGGCGTCGGCGGGCTTGGCGAGCGCCTGGCGCCACTGGGTCGCGACGCCGTCGACGTCGGTGGGGAGCAGCTCGGCGGGCAGCAGCTCGGCGTAGAGGGCGGGCCAGGCGCGGACCTGGACGCCGGCGATCGCGGCGGCGTCGTCGGCCCAGGCGACGCGGACCGACACGTCGGCGCTCGGGCCCGCCACCGTGATCGTGGCTCATCGGTGGCGGCTCATCGATAGGTCTCGGGCAGCTTCTCGCCGATCTTGACCTGCGGCTTGGGCAGCCGGAGGAACTTCATCTGCAGCGACCGGAGGGCGGCGTAGAAGGTGATGCCCTTCGTCGGCTCGTCGGGGAAGCGGCGCGCCATCTCGCGGCGCAGGCGGAAGCGGAGCATGAGGATGTCGACCAGGATCACGACGATCGTGGTGAAGAGCACCGTGTTGCCGAGCTGGATCAGGCGGGTGTTGCCCGAGTAGCCCAGGATCATCGAGAGCACCAGCAGCGGGACCATCAGCTCGATGAAGGAGAACCGCGAGTCGACGTAGTCGCGGATGAAGCGGCGGACCGGTCCGCGGTCACGAGCCGGGAGATAGCGCTCGTCGCCGGTCTTCATGGCCTGCCGCATCTTCTGCGAGGTCTCGCCGCGCGCAGCGCGCTGGGCGGCCATCTGCTCCTTGCGGGTGCGGGGCACCTTGGCGCGCGCCCGGGCGGCCGCCTCGGCCTCCTTGCGGCTGGGCGTGGGTCGACCCTTGCCGCCGACCTTCTCGGGGGCGGTCGGGGCTGACTTGCTCGGAGCTGGAACGACGGAACACGCGTGCTGCCTTTACGGGGATCGGATGCTGGGGCCAGCCTATCGTCGTCACCCTCGAGGCTCGCCGTCGGCGGATGCCCTACCTCCGGCTTGGGTTTGGTTCTAGGGTGAGAGGGACGACCGAGCCATGACCGAGAGAGGGTTTCCACCCCGATGAGTCTCATGAAGCGCATCAGCCTGATCTTCCGCTCCAAGGCCAACAAGGCCCTGGACAGGGCGGAGGATCCCCGCGAGACCCTCGACTACAGCTATCAGCGACAGCTGGAGCTGCTCTCCAAGGTCCGCCGCGGGGTTGCCGACGTGGCCACGAGCCGCAAGCGTGTCGAGCTCCAGGTCAACCAGATCGAGCAGCAGGCCGCCAAGCTGCAGGGCCAGGCCGAGAAGGCGATCGCCGCGGGCCGCGAGGACCTGGCCCGCGAGGCCCTGACCCGCAAGTCCGGGCTTGCCTCGCAGATCATCAGCCTCAAGGAGCAGCAGGCCACGCTCCAGGGCGAGGAGGAGAAGCTGGTCCTCGCCCAGCAGCGGCTCCAGGCCAAGGTCGAGGCCTTCCGCACCCGCAAGGAGACGATCAAGGCGACGTACACCGCCGCGGAGGCGCAGACGCGCATCGGCGAGGCGATGTCCGGCATCGGCGAGGAGATGGGCGACGTCGGTCTCGCCATCCAGCGCGCCGAGGACAAGACCGCGCAGATGCAGGCCCGCGGCCAGGCCATCGACGAGCTGATCGCCTCCGGCGCACTCGACGACGCCTCGCAGCTCAACGCTGGCGACGACATCACGCGTGAGCTCGACGCCCTCAGCTCGGGCTCGGACGTCGAGGCCGAGCTGGCCCGGCTCAAGGCCGGGAACGCCCCGCCGCAGGCCATCGAGGCCTCGGACGGCGGCGACATCCTGCAGGAGACCGCCGAGGAGCAGGCCGTCAAGCGGGAGACGAGCGAGGGCGGACCGGCATGATCGTCCGGATCCTCGGCGAGGGGCAGTACGACCTCGACGACCACGCCCTCGACGCCCTCAACGGTCTGGACAGCCAGATCGAGAGTGCGATCGAGTCCGGCGACGAGCCGATGTTCCGCACCGCGCTCCAGGGCCTCCTCGCCGCGGTGCGCGCCAGCGGCACCCACCACGACGTCGACTCCCTCGACGAGTCCGACCTCATCCTGCCGCCTCCCGACGCGACCATCGACGAGGTCCGCGAGCTCCTGGGCGACGACGGTCTGATCCCGGGCTGATGCCGACCGGCACCTGATGGCGACCTCCCGCTTCATCAAGGACACCGGGCTCACCGCTCGGATGACCCTCACCATGTTCCTGCTCGGCGCCGTGTTCGTCGCGCTCGTGGTGGGACTGATGTTCACCTTCCGTGGCTACTCCGTGATCATCGCCGTCGCCGCGATCGGCATCGCGTTCTGGCAGTGGTGGAGCTCCGACAAGGTCGCCATGCGTGCGATGCGGGCTCGCGAGGTGACACCCGAGGAGGCGCCCGAGCTGCACGGGATGATCGACCGGCTGTGCGCGCTGGCCGACATGCCCAAGCCCCGCGTGGGCGTCGCCGACATGTCCCTGCCCAACGCCTTCGCGACGGGTCGCTCCCCGGACCGCGCCGTGGTCTGCGTGACCACCGGCATCCTCCGGACCCTCGACGCCGAGGAGCTGGAGGCCGTCCTGGCCCATGAGCTGAGCCACGTCGCCCACCGCGACGTCCTCGTGATGACGGTCGCCTCGTCGGCCGGCATCGCGGCGGGACTGCTGATGAGGTTCGCCCAGTTCGGCGGGATGGGCCGCTCGCGCAACAACAGTGCGATGCCGGCCGTCCTGGTCGCGCTCGTCGGCAGCCTCGTCGTGTACGCCGTCAGCTTCCTGCTGCTGCGGCTCCTCTCGCGCTACCGCGAGCTCAGCGCCGACCGGGCCGGCGCCTACCTGACGCTCAAGCCGGCCGCCCTGGCGTCGGCACTGCAGAAGATCAGCGGCGAGGCGGCGGCGATCCCGCAGCGCGACCTGCGGAGCGCCAGCGCCGCCAGCGCTCTCTGCATCGTCCCCGCCCTGAGCGGCGGTGTGAGTGGTCTGATGGCGACGCACCCGCCCCTGCAGCAGCGGCTCGAGCAGCTGGCGCGGATCCAGGCCGAGCTCAGCCGTCCGACCGGCTGACGGGAGCGGGCACATGGGACTGTGGGAGACGATGCGGGCGCGGACGACCCCGAAGGTCAACGACCTCGACGCCCTCTTCCTCGTGCCGAGCGCCGCGATCACGCTCCAGACCGCACAGGGGTTCACTCCGACAGGGTCCGGCTCGGTCTGCTACCGCTCGGCGACCGGGGCGGCGTTCGCCCAGACCCAGTCCGACGTGCTCGCCCTGCTCCGCGACGACGCCGATGCGCCGGACGTCACGGTCACGACGGACGACTTCGGATTCACCTGGCTGGTCGTCACGGGCGATGCCGCCGATCCGGCCGGCCTGTGCACCGACCTGCACGCGGTCAACGCGACCCTGGAGCTCAACGGGTTCGCCGCGGGGCTGCTGTGCTCGATGGTCCCGTTCGCCAACGCCTCCGGCCAGCGATTCGGCCTGACCTACCTCTACAAGCAGGGCACCTTCTATGCGTTCGCGCCCACCGGAGAGCAGTCCCGCGACACGCTGCTGGAGCTGGCGGTGCGCGACCTCCTGGCGCCCGAGCTGCCGATGGAGCCCGACCTCCAACGCTGGCTGGCGATCTGGAAGGCTCCCGGGCTGTGAGCGCCGAGCGGACGGACGGCCGACAGCGCGAGCTCGTGCTGGAGGCGTACGAGGTCGTGGGCGGTCCGGCGCGCCGGGAGCTGCAGGCCCTGGTCGAGCTCGCGGCCCAGGTGGCCGGCGTGCCCTTCGCCACCATCAACATCTTCGGCACGCGAGATCCAGTACCAGGTCGCCACGACCGGGTTCGAGGGCCAGGAGTCCCCGGCCGAGGTGTCGCTGTGCTGGTCGGTGGTGCAGTCCGGACGCGCGCTGATGGTCGAGGACGCGACCCACGAGGAGCAGTTCGACGGCAACCCCTGGACCACCGGCGAGCTGGCGAGCATCAGGTACTACGGCTCCCACCCGCTGCGGACCCCGGCCGGCGTGGTCATCGGGACGCTGTGCGTCTTCGACGACGAGTCGCACCCGGTGACCGCCGAGGCCGCCAAGGGGCTGGCGCAGCTGGCCGACCGGGTCGTGGACGTGCTCGAGCTCGAGCTGACGTCGCGCCGGCTGAGCGATGCGAACACCCGGCTCAGCGCCTCCAACGAGAGACTCGCCCACTTCGCCGGCCAGGTCAGCCACGACCTCAAGAATCCGCTCACCTCGGTGTCGCTGTCGCTGGAGTCGCTCGAGCTCGACGTCACCGAGCCCGACCAGCTCGACACTGTCGCGCGAGCACGTCGCGGGGTCGACCGGATGGGCGGGCTCATCGACAACCTGCTGGACTTCGCCTCCCAGGGGCAGGCGCCGGGCGACGAGCTCGTCGACCTGCGCCAGGAGCTCTCCCACGCCCTCGACGACCTCGCCGGGCACGTCGATCGGGCGTCCGTACGGATCGGCGAGCTGCCGACCGCGCGCGGGGACGCAGCCCAGCTGCGCTCGGTGCTGATGAACCTGGTCGACAACGCGGTGAAGTTCAGCCGGGAGGGAGCGGCGCCGGAGATCGAGGTGGACGCGCACCCCCTCGACGGGCGGCACCGGATCGAGGTGCGGGACCGCGGGCGCGGCGTGCCCGCGGAGCAGCGTGAACGGGTCTTCGCCCCGCTGGCGCGCCTCGACAAGAGTGTCGCCGGCTTCGGCATCGGGCTGGCGACGTGCCGTCGGATCGTCGAGGCGCACGGTGGCTCGATCGGTGTCGAGGACCGCGGCGGGGGCGGCTCGGTGTTCTGGTTCGAGCTGCCCGCGGTCGACGCCATCGCGGCGGGTCGCTAGGGCAGCCTGGCCTGCTTCATCTGGAGCGAGGAGTAGACGTTTCCGATCACGGTGCCGTCCAGCCACCTGGTCAGCCGCTCGGCCTCGAGGTCGAGCGCGTCGCGGCCGTCGGTGCCGACGTCCTCGAGGAGGGACAGGCGTACGACGCCGTCCTGGTCCTGCACCCAGCACCCCACGACCCGCCCGTCCCACCAGGCGGTGGTGCCGGCGTTGCCGTTGGAGTCGAAGAGGAACCGGACGTGGTCGGGGTGCAGGTAGAAGTCCCGCGCCTTCCATCCCATGACGGTGGGGTCGAGCGTCGGGAGCAACGCCGCCCACGGCTCGACCGGCGCGGTCTCCTCGACGTCCGACGGGTGCACCCAGCCCGTGGACCCGTCGTCGAGCGCCACCTCGACGGCCTGCGCGTCGACCAGCGCGCGGGTGACAGCCGTCTTGGTCGACCCGAGCCACCACTGGAGGTCGGCAGCCGTGCCGGGGCCGAACGTCAGCAGCCAGCGGCGGACGAGCTCGGCATAGCCTGCGGCCTCGTCGAGTGGTGCGTCGACGATGTCGAGCCAGTCGCTCGCCAGGGTCCAGGTGGGCTTGTTCAGTCGCCAGTGCCCGGCATTGTGACCGCGCAGCGTCGCGCCCTCGAGCCCCAGGTGGGTCAGCACCCAGGGGGCGACGGAGACGGGACGATCCCACCTCTTGTCGGTGTCACCGCCGATCATCCCGGCCAGCTCCGGCACGGCGGCCCGGAGCTGCGCCGTCGTGGCCGCGCCGGCGGCGAGGCGCGCGAGGGTCGCCGTGCGGGCCGTGTCGAGCCACGCCTCGCCGTCGGCCGCGATGCCGGCGCCCTCGATGGCCTTGGCGATCCGCTTGCGCTCGGAGGTCGCGACCCGCGCCGACGCGCTGCCCCACGCGGCGGGCAACAGGTCGCGGGGGAAGACGAACAGCGTGCGCCGCATCGCGAGCTGCTTGACGACGTCGCGCGACTCGTAGAGCGCGGCGTCGACGTCCTCGGGCGTCAGGCCCTCGGTGCGAGCGGCCACGGCGAGGTGGACCGTCGCCGCCTCCGTGGCGTGCAGGACCGTCATCGCGCGCGTCACCGCGGTGACGTCGTCGAGCCGGTGGGCAGGCGCCAGCCCATGGCGTACGCCGATCCGCCTGCGGCGCTCGGTGTCGCTGATCCTGCGCAGTGCGGTCATCGCGGAGGAGCC
>CAVXMH010000028.1:0-12653 GCA_963762755.1 uncultured Actinomycetota bacterium
TCCGACAGTCGGTGGGCCTCGTAGAGACGGCTGGGCGTGCCGGCGTACTCCCGCATGAGGCCGTCGAGCTCGGCGAGGAACTCCGGGTCCGCCATGGCCTCGCGCCAGGCGGCCTCGAGCTCGTCGAGCGCGGCGACGAGCGCCTCGGGCATGAAGCGGCCGCCGAAGTCACCGAAGTGGCCGGTCGCGTCGGGCAGCCAGGCGCTGACGAGGTCGGGCGTGGCGGTCGCCTTCTCGGGCGGGTTCGTCGTCTCGGTGCTCACGGTGTCTCCTGTCGGGGACGTCAGGATCGGGAGGGTCGGGTGGACCGTGTCGCAGTGGCGCCGGCAGCTCCAGCAGAGACCATGGCGGCGACGGCGGCGCGCGGGTCTCCCCCGCGCACGAGCGCCTCGCCCACGAGGACGGCATCGGCGCCCGCCGCGACCACACGGCGTACGTCGTCGGGGCCGGTGATGCCGGACTCGGCCACGGTCACCGCGTCGGCGGGCAGGGAGGGGGCGATGCGCTCGAAGGCGCCTGCGTCGACCTCGAGGGTCTTGAGGTTGCGGGCGTTGACGCCGATGAGCGTGGCGCCGACGTCGAGGGCGCGCTGCACCTCGCCCGCGTCGTGGACCTCGACGAGGACCGTGAGGCCGAGCCCGCGGGCCTCAGCGTGCAGCTCCTCCAGCGTGGGCTGGTCGAGCCCGGCGACGATGAGCAGGACGAGGTCGGCGCCGGCGGCGCGGGCCTCCCACAGCTGGTAGCTGGTGACGATGAAGTCCTTGCGCAGCACCGGGATGGTGACCTGCTTGCGCACGGCGCGGAGGTCGTCGAGCGACCCTCCGAAGCGCCGCTCCTCGGTGAGCACGCTGATGACGGAGGCGCCGCCGGCTTCGTACTCCGCCGCCAACGCAGCCGGGTCCGGGATGTCGGCCAGGTCGCCCTTGCTGGGCGACTTGCGCTTGACCTCGCTGATGACGCTGACACCCGGCGCGCTCAGCGCGGGCATCGGGTCGAGCGCCGGAACGGCCTCGGCGACCAGGCGCTCCAGCTCGGCCAGCGGTGTGGCCTGCTCACGAGCGGCGAGGTCGACACGCACCCCCTCGATGATCTGGTCGAGGACGGACATGACTGACCTTTCGCGCAGACGAGGTGCGGGGCTCGGACGACCCCGCCGGCGGGCGGGAAACCCCAGGTCCCAGCCTCTCACGGACGCCAACTCCGGTCCCAACCCGTTCGGGGCTGCCGGTTTCACCAGGTACCTAGTGGTTCCGGCACTCCCCGAGCGTTGCAACGCTCGGGAAGTGACGGTTTCGCTCGGGGAGTACGCCGACTCAGGGGGCGAGCCAGCTCCCGGCCGGCCCGTTGCGGGCGACCCAGAAGGTCACGATGGCGAGGAGGCCCAGCGCCGAAGCCACCGCCACGACGCCGTTCGGCAGGGGTCGGCGTCGGTCGCGCCAGGTCTGGACCAGGCTGCGGGCCCAGAGTCCGGTCATGAGGGGCAGAGCCCCCACCACGAGCAGGTTGCTGCTCGCCGCGGCAGCGACGTCGCCGTGGGTCAGGTCGTTGACCGCCCGCAGACCGCCGCAGCCGGGGCAGAACGTGCCGGTGGCTGCGAGCCACGGGCAGAACCCCCAGGACCCCTGGTCGTGGGGGTCGCGCAGGTGCAGCGCAAGGCTGACGACGAGGACGCCGCCGGCGAGGACCAGGTGCGGCTTGACGCGCCGCAGGCGGACCCGCCGCGCCTCGGACCTGTCGGTCCCGGCGTCCGGCGCGTCCAGCAGGGTCATGAGGAGTAGGACTCCGCCGATCGGTTCTCGCGCTCGCTCTCGTGGGGCGTGCCGCCGAAGCCGGCACGGCCCATGACGTAGCCGACGAGACCTCCGATCGGGCCGAGGGCGCAGCCGATCCAGAACATCAGCATGCTCTGGAGCACGAGTCCCAGACCGGCGACGACGAAGCCGAGGAACACGATGGACACTCCGGTCCAGGCGGCAGGTGTGTTGCCGTGGTTGGCGCTCATCGCGTGGTCTCCTTCGGGGGCCGGGTCGGGACAGTCCCCATCGTAGGGGAGCCGCAACCTCGCAGTCCGCACGGCCGCCGGGGCGGTGTCGCGAGCCTCACAGGCTGCTCGGCCAGGACCACGCCCGGCGCACGATCACCGCGAGGACGAGCAGCTCGAGCGCGACGCCGAGGCCGTAGTAGAAGAGGTACGTCCCGCCCGCCAGGTTGAAGACCGTGACCGGCACGTAGACCGCGGCCACGAGGAGGTTCGTGGTGCGCGCCGCCCGGGCGGGAAGCACCACGTTGGCCACGACCATGAGGATCGGGACGGACACCAGCGCCAGCGCCGAGACCGAGAAGGTCTGCGAGAGGTCGAACTCGAAGACCCGGCCGGCGAGGATCTCCTCGACCGTGCCAGGCGTGTAGAAGTTCAGGATGTCGACGTAGGCGTAGAGGAGTGTGAAGCTCGTCCACGCCGCGGCCAGCGCGACCCTCGTCGGGATCGGTGGGTCGTCGAGCGTGGCGGCGGTGGATCGAGGTGTTCTCATCATGGGCTCCCGTTGTCGTGGTGGGGGTCGGTGGGTCCACGATCGCCGGGCCGGGCGGGGCGCACATCAGCCCGCGGGCTCGGGCTGCCCCGGCCGATGGCACGGTCTGTCTCTCGTTCTTTCGGCCGGTACGCCGAGGCGCGGCGATCTCTAGGCTGGAGCTGTGATCGACGTACGGCGCTCCCTGTGGCACGAGCCGCGGCCCGATCACGTCCCGCCTGTCGCTCGTCTCGACTGGCTGCTCGCGGGCGGGTTCGCAGCCGCTGCCGTCGTCGAGGGCGTCGTGCGGCCGGACCTGGCCTGGCGCCCCCTCGTGACGGTGATCGCCCTGGCGCTGGTGCCCGCCCTGCTCCGACGGCGGGACCATCCCCTGGCGGCCACGCTCGCCGGGTGGGGCGCTGCCGGGCTGCTGTCGGTCCTCCAGCTGGCTGCGAGCTCCGAGGACCTCGGCCTCGCCTCCATGATGGTCGTCCTGGTCCTTCTCTACTCCCTGGTGCGGTGGGGATCGGGACGGGAGATGGCAGGGGGTACGGCGTTCGTGGCCGTTGTCGTCGTGCTCGGGATGTACGCCTCCTCCGCGGGCCCGGCTGAGGTCTTCGGCGGCAGCGTGCTCCTGCTGCTGGTGGTCGCGCTCGCCGTGGTGTTCCGCTCCCGCGCGGACCTCTGGCAGCGCCAACGGCGCGAGATCCGCAACGAGGAGCGGGTCGCGCTGGCTCGCGAGCTGCACGACACCGTGGCCCACCACGTCTCGGCCATCGCGGTGCAGGCGCAGGCCGGTGGCGTGGTCGCCGGCGTCCAGCCCGAGAAGGCTGCCGAGGTCCTGGCCGCGATCGAGTCGGAGGCGTCGCGGACCCTGGCGGAGATGAGGTCCATGGTGCGGGTGCTGCGCGAGGAGGAACCGGTCGCCTACGCCCCGCAGCCGGGTGTCGCGGACCTGCCTGCTCTGGCTCACCGCGACACCACGCCCACCGTCGAGGTCTCGCTGCAGGGTGCGTTGACCCGCCTGGCGCGACCCGTGGACGCCGCGCTCTACCGGCTCGCGCAGGAGTCGCTGACCAACGCCCGACGGCACGCCCGGAGCGTGACCCGCGTCGGGATCGACGTACGCCGCGACGGTGGCACGGTCAGGCTGCGCGTCAGCGACGACGGACAGACAGACCCGGGGGCGGCCGCTGAGCCCGGCTTCGGCCTCATGGGCATGGCCGAGCGCGCGCAGCTCCTCGGCGGATCACTCTCCGCGGGGCCGGGCCCGCGACGGTGGCTGGGTGGTCGAGGCCGTGCTGCCGGTGGAGCCGCCGGCATGAGCATCAGAGTCGTCGTGGCCGACGACCAGGAGCTGGTCCGGACCGGGCTGGTGATGATCCTCGGCGCGCAGCCCGACCTCGAGGTCGTGGGAGAGGCGGCCGACGGGCTCGCGGCGCTCGACCTGGCGACGCGACTGCGTCCCGACGTCCTGCTCGTCGACATCCGGATGCCCGGGCTGGACGGCATCGAGGTGACGCGGCGCCTGGCCGGGCCCGACGTGGCGGACCCGATGGCGGTCGTGGTGATCACCACCTTCGACCTCGACGAGTACGTCCTCGGCGCCCTACGCGCCGGCGCCCGCGGCTTCCTGCTCAAGGACGCCGGGCCTCAGCTCCTCGTGCAGGCCGTCCACGCGGCGGCCGACGGGGACGCGCTGATCGCCCCCAACGTCACCCGCCGACTGCTGGCGACCTTCGCCGACCAGGCGCCGGCGGTGCCGTCCCAGCCCGTCGAGCCGCTCACCGGGCGCGAGGAGCAGGTGCTCGCGCTGGTGGCGCGGGGCCGGACCAACGCCGAGATCGCCGCCGAGCTCTACGTCGGCCTGAGCACGGTCAAGAGCCACGTCGCGTCGTTGATGACCAAGCTCGGCGTCCGCAACCGCGTCGAGATCGCGATGTGGGCCCACGACACCCGACGGGTGCGAGCCGACCGGTCGTGACGACTGATGGCCGGCTCGGGGGCGGTGGCGAGGTCGCGGCCTGCCCGTGGGCAGGCCGCGCTCGCCCCAGGGCTCAGCCCTCGGTGTCGCCCTCGATGACGACCACGTCGTACTGCTCGTCGAGCCGTACGTCGACGGTCGAGCCGTCGGTCTTCGTGACCTCGACCTCGTACGTCGCACCGTTCTCGTCGTCGGTCTCGACACTGTTGACCGTGCCACCGTCGGTGGCCTCCAGTGCCGCGGCCTTCGCCGACTTGGCCTGCGCGGGCGTGTACTGATGGCTGAGCGGACCGTCGTCGCCACCGCTGGTGGCGACGGCCGTGCCTCCGGCGGCGAGGCCGGCGACGACCACGGCTCCGGCGATGAGCACTGTCTTCTTCCGCATGTCGTGCACCTCTCTCTCGTGGGACTCCCCATCGTCGCGCAACGTCGCTGAAGGCTCGCTGAAGGCGGGCGCGGGCGCTCGGACCGGCAGAGAGCGTCGAGCGCGTGCTTCAGGTGGCCTTCAGGCGGGCTTCAGCCGGTCCGTGCCAGCCTGGGCTGGTGCGAGTGCTGGTGGTGGAGGACGACAAGCAGCTGGCTGCGGCCCTGCGGCGTGGTCTGGCCGGGGAGGGCCATGCGGTCGACGTCGCCCTGGACGGCACCGAGGGGCGTTGGTACGCCCAGGAGAACGACTACGACGTGATCGTCCTGGACCTGATGATGCCGGGCATCCCCGGCGACCGGCTCTGCGCCGAGCTGCGCGACGCCGGGGACTGGACGCCGATCCTCATGCTCACGGCACGCTCCGGCGCGCGGGACGAGACGCACGCGTTGGACTCGGGGGCGGACGACTTCCTCGCCAAGCCGTTCTCCTTCGCCGTGCTGGCGGCCCGGCTGCGAGCGCTGACCCGCCGGGGCGGGCACGAGCGACCCACGGTCGTGGAGGTGGGCGACCTGCGTCTCGACCCCGCGGCCCACCTGACCTGGCGAGGTGACACCCAGGTCTCCCTGACCCCGCGTCAGTTCTCGCTCCTGGAGGTCCTCATGCGGCAGTCCCCGGACGTGGTGTCGAAGCAGGACCTGATCGACCGGCTGTGGGACTTCAGCTTCGAGGGCAGCCCCAACACCGTCGAGGTCCACGTGCGGCAGATCCGCCAGCAGATCGACGCGCCCTTCGGGCGGTCGTCGTTGCAGACGGTGCGGATGGTCGGCTACCGCGTCGTGGACGAGCGTGGAGACGCGCCGTGACCCGGCGTCTCTCCCTCCGCGCGAAGACGACGGCGGCCGGGACGCTGGTCGCGGCCGTGGTGCTGGTCGCCGGCGCGTTCGTCCTCGTGGTGACGCTGGAGGACCGCCTGGTGTCGTCCACCGACGGGTTGTCGCGCAGCCGCGTCGAGGACCTGCTCGACGCCGCCGCGTCGCGGGGCGTCCCGGACGTGCTCGTCAGCGTCGGCGACAACGGGGTGGCGCAGGTGGTCGACGGCCGCGGGCGGGTCGTCGCCGCGTCGGCGAACGTGGTGGGCCGCCCGGCGGTCACGACGGCGCGCTCGCGCGACCAGGCGGTCGAGACCCTGGTGGGTCCCGACGACGGAGAGACCGAGCGCTACCGGGTCTGGTATCGCACGGAGACCACGCCGGCCGGCACGTTCACGGCGTACGTCGGCGACAGCCTCGAGTCTGCGCAGGAGGCATCGGCGACGCTGCGACGCTCGCTCGCCGTGGCGGTGCCGGCCGCGGTGGCCGTCCTCGCCCTCAGCCTGTGGCTGCTGCTGGGCCGGGCGCTCGGTCGTCTCGACCGGATCCGGTCCGAGGTCGACACCATCACCGACCGCCGCCTCGACGTGCGGGTCGAGGCCGACGGGGCCGACGACGAGGTCGGCCGCCTGGCTCGCACCATGAACTCGATGCTCGGCCGGATCGAGACCGCGGCGCAGCGTCAACGCGACTTCGTCGCTGACGTCTCGCACGACCTGCGGGGGCCCCTGGCCTCGCAGCGCGTGGCGCTCGAGCTCGCGCTGCAGGGGCGCGACGACGCGGTGGACCGCGAGCTGCTGCGCTCGGAGGTGCTCGCGGCGACGACCGAGATGGAGGCGCTGGTCGACGACCTCCTGCAGCTCGCCGCGGCGGACGCGGACGTGCCGCGCCCAGCACAGCCCGTCGACCTCGACGAGATCGTGCTCGAGGAGGCGAGCCGTGCGAGGTGGGGACCAGCGGTCACGATCACCACGACCGCGGTCGGTGCAGCGCCGGCGTACGCCGACCCGACCGACGTGCGCCGCATCGTGCGCAACCTCCTGGGCAACGCTGTCGCGCACGCGGCCTCTGAGGTGCGGTTGTCGGTCGCCGAGGCGGCCGGTCCCGTCCCAGCAGCGGTGCTCGACGTCATCGACGACGGTCCGGGCATCGACCCGGCCGAGGCGGAGCTGGTCTTCGAGCGGTTCTACCGCGGGGATGCGGCGCGGACCCGCGGTGGCGGACGGGGGCTCGGGCTCGCGATCGCCCGTGGCCTGGCTCGTGCCGGCGGCGGCGATGTGGTGCTCGTCGCGGACGGCGGACCCGGGGCGCACCTGCGGCTCACTGTGCCGGCTCCGCCGGTCCCTCAGCCGCCGCCCGTCACCCAGGCGCCGCAGGGTTAGACGGTCGGGTCGCGGCCGTCGTCCATGGCGCGCCACTGGTCCGCAGGGGTCTCCTCGGCCCGCGGGGCGTCGGCGGCGGAGTCGCGGTCGTAGCGACGGCTCATCTGTGGGTACGTCGCACACCTCGCGAAGGCGACCACGAACGCGACGACGCAGCCGGTGAGGGCGACGGCTCCCACCCACGGCCAGGCCGAGGTCGACGTACCGGCGTCGGCGGTGCCGCTGAGCAGGTCGGTCGCGGCGTCGGTCGCCCCGGACGCGGAGAGCACCGCGGCGGCCGCTCCGCCCCCGGCGGCCAGCGCGCCCAGCGCGGCGACGACCCGGCGCCCGGGCGTGCGCAGCACGAGGAACGCGCCCCAGCAGGCCAGCGCCACCAGGCCGAGCGGCAGCATCACCGGCGCCACGTCGGTGCCCGCGACGGAGACCTCGCGGGGGCCGGGGGTGCCGGTGCTCGCGGTGGCCCAGGTCCGGCCGGCGGCGAGGGTGCCGAGCCCGGCGGTGGCCAGCCCGGTGAGAAGGACCGCGCCGAACCCTCCGGTACGTCGCTTCCGCTGCGGTCGCGCGGTCGAATCGGTGGCGTCAGCCATCGCTCAGCAGGCCGTCGTCGAAGCAGGTCCGGGCGCCGGTGTGGCAGGCGGGACCCTCCTGGTCGACCTTGACGAGCAGGGTGTCGCCGTCGCAGTCGAGGCGGACCTCCGTGACGTGCTGGCGGTGGCCGGAGGTCTCGCCCTTGACCCAGTACTCCTGGCGCGAACGGCTCCAGAACGTCCCGCGTCCGGTGGTCAGCGTGCGGTGCAGCGCCTCGTCGTCCATCCAGCCGACCATCAGCACCTCGCCGGTGTCGTGCTGCTGGACCACCGCGGTCACGAGGCCCTGGGGGTCGCGCTTGAGACGGTCGGCGATGGCGGGGTCGAGGGAGCTCACGCCGCCATCATCCCGCAGTGGTCCGGCTCACTGCCCGGCGCCCGGGGCGCTGGACATCTGCGCGGTCCAGGACGCGTGCAGCCGGCCGTAGACGCCACCCTCGGCGACGAGCTCGGCGTGACGGCCCTGCTGGACGACGCGACCGGCGTCCATGACGACGACGAGGTCGGCCCGCTCGGCGGTGCTCATCCGGTGGGCGATCGTGACGGCAGTCCGGCCCGACGTCAGCCGGTCGAGCGCCGCGGAGATCCGCATCTCCAGCGCCGGGTCGACGGCACTCGTGGCCTCGTCGAGCACCAGGATGTCGGGGTCGGCCAGCTGGGCCCGGACCAGCGCCACGAGCTGACGCTCCCCGGCCGAGAGCGACTCACCGCGCTGCCCGACCTGGCTGTCGAGACCGTGCGGCAGCGTCGCCAGCCAGTCACCGAGCCCCAGGTCGGTGATGGCGCCGAGCAGCAAGGCGTCGGGGGCACCAGGCGCGCCGTACTGCAGGTTCTCGCGCAGTGTGGCGTCGAAGAGGAAGCCCTCCTGCGGCACGAGCACGATGTGGGTGCGCAGGCTGGAGAAGGCGACGGTGCGCAGGTCGGTCCCGCCGATGAGGAGGCGGCCTTCATCGGGGTCCATGAGCCGGGTGAGGATCTTGGCCAGGGTGGTCTTGCCCGAGCCGGTCTCCCCCACGATCGCGACGCGGGTGTGCGGCTCGAGGGTGAGCTCGACGTCGCTGAGCACCGGGCGCCCGGCGGTGTAGGCGTAGCCGACGTGCTCGAAGTGGATCGGCAGCGGCACGTCGGGCAGCTCGACGCCGCCCTCGGGGTCGGAGACGTCGGCGGGGGTGTCGAGGATGCCGATGACGCGGCGCCAGCCGGCGAAGGCGTTCTGGGCGTCGGTGAGCACCTGGGTGCCCATCTGCACCGGGCCGACGAACAGCGTCACGAGGAACGCGAACGCGAGCACGGTGCCGGCAGAGAGGTCGCCGGCGACTCCGAGCAGCACGCCGACCACGACGATGCCGGCGTTGGCCAGGCCGGCGGAGATGCCGCCGAGGGAGAAGGAGAACGCGGTCAGGGCCTGGGCCCGGCTGCTGGCCGTCAGGTGGCGCTGGACGGCGGTGTCGATGCGGTCCTGGGTGCGCTCCTGGACGGCGTAGCTGCGGACGGTGGCCGCGCCCACGACGGGCTCGGAGATCGCCGAGAGCAGGGCACCGACCTGTTGGCGCACCACGCCGTACGCCGCGGAGAGGCGCTTCTGGAAGTAGCGCAACGACAGGAACAGCGGCAGGAAGCAGACCCACACCACCAGGGCGAGCTGCCAGCTGTAGAAGACCATCACGACGGTGGCGAGCACGATCTGGCCGACGCTGACGATGGCGATGACGCCACCGAAGACGAGGAACTGCGAGACCTGGTCGACGTCGCTGGTGACGCGCGCGACCAGGGCGCCGCGGCGCTCGGTGTTCTGGGTCAGCACGGGCAGGTCGTGGACATGGCGGAAGGCCTTGACGCGCAGGGTGGCCAGGCCGGTCTCAGCAGTGCGGAACAACCGCGCGGTCATCAGCCCGGAGGCAACACCGGTGACGAGCAGGCCGACGCCGATGACCATCACGATGAGACCCACGAAGCCGGCGTCGACCCCGCCGGGGGCGGACAATCCGCGGTCGACGCCCTGCTGCACAGCGATCGGGACGAGCACACGGCCGGCGGTGGCGAGGATCGCGAGCGCGACAGTGACGCCGAGGCCCGTCGCGCAGCTGCGGCGACAGCTCGAGGCCACGACGCAGGGTGTCCATCGCGGTGGACGCCTCGCCGGACAGGACGCTGGTGCCGCTGGAGGTGCGGGCGGCATCGGTGGTGTCGGTGGTGTTGGTGGTGCTCATCGGGACACCCCCGCGCTGTCCGCGGTCGCCTCGGCAGCGGCGTCCTCGTAGGCGTTGACGATCGAGGAGTACGCCGGGTTGCGGCTCAGCAGCTCGGCGTGGGTGCCGCGGTCGGCGATCCGGCCGTCGGCCATGAAGACGACCTCGTCGGCCAGCGCGATGGTGGCCTTGCGGTAGGCCACGACCACGACGGTGCTGTCGCCCGACGAGGCGCGCAGGGACGCGAGGATGCGGGCCTCGACCTCGGGGTCGACGGCGGAGGTGGCGTCGTCCATGACGAGCAGGCGGGGGTTGCCGACCAGGGCGCGCGCGAGTGAGAGCCGCTGGCGCTGGCCGCCGGACAGCGAGGTGCCGCGCTCTCCCAGCCGGGCGTCGAGCCCGCCGTCGAGGGCGGCGACGAAGCCGTCGGCCTGGGCGGTGCGCAGCGCGGCCCAGACCTCCTCGTCGCTGACCTGACGGTCGAGCGTGACGTTGCCGCGGACGGTGTCGTCGAAGAGGAAGGCCTGCTGCGGCACGAGTGCGGCCTGACGGGCCAGGGTGCCGTGGGAGAGCTCGCGCAGGTCCTGTCCGTCGACGAGGAAGCGTCCGTGGTCGGGGTCGATGAGGCGGAACATCAGCGTCGTGAGCGTGCTCTTGCCGGCGGCGGTGGCGCCGACGATCGCGAGGGTGCGTCCCGGCGGCACGTCGAACGTCACGCCGTCGAGGACCGGGTCGCCCTCGACGTACGAGAAGCGGACGTCCTCGACGCGCAGACCGGCGCCGCCGCGCGTGGCCGGGAGGCCGTCGGGGCCGAACTCCATGTGGCCGTCCTCGCCGAGCACCGATCGGACACGGTTGAAGCCGACGACCGAGCGGGGGAACTCGCCGAGCAGCCAGCCCAGGGAGCGGATCGGGAAGGCGACGACCATGAGGAGGTAGCAGATGTTGACGACGTCGCCGGGCGCGCTGGTGCCGGCCTCGACGCGGCCGACGCCGACCATGAGTACGGCGAGCACGCCGAGGCTGGGCAGCGACTCGAGGACGGGGTCGAAGACGGCGCGGACGGTGCCGGCCTTGATGCTGGTGTCGCGCAGGTTCTCGGCCTTGCGGGCGAAGCGCTCGGTCTCCTCGGTCTCGCGGCCCAGCGACTTGACCACCAGGGCGCCGTCGAAGGACTCGTGGGCTACCTCGCTGAGCTCGGCGCGCAGCGCCTGCACGCGCGTCATGAGCGGTGACTGGAAGCGCTGGAAGACCAGGTTGCTGATGATGACGAGCGGGAAGACGAGCAGTCCGACGAGCGCCAGGATCACGTCGGTGAGCAGCATCTGGCCGACGGCGATGACCATCATGGCGATGGTGCCGACGGCCATCGGCAGCGGCGCGATGGGCGCCCAGGCGGCCTCGACGTCGCTGTTGGCGTTGGAGAGCAGCTGGCCGGTGGGGTGGCGGTGGTGCCACTCGAGCGGGAGGTCGAGGTACTTGCGGGTGACGGCGCGGCGGTCGTGAGCCTGCATGCGGTACTGCATGATGCCGGCGCCCCAGCGGCGCATGACGATGCTGACGCCGCGGACGATGGCGACGCCGATGAACAGCGCGGCGGCGGTGATGAGCCCGCTTGCGGGGGCGACGCCTTCGTCAAAGGCGGGCAGGATGACGTTGTCGGTCGACCAACCGAGCACCCAGGCGTCGGCGACCGTCAGCGCGCCGAAGAGGACGGCGCCGATGGTGGAGATGGTGAACACCCTGGGCTCGCGCTTGATCGCGACCCCGAGGACGCGCAGCCCCGCCCGCATCGTCCCAACCTGTCCCGCCGCCACACTTCTCCTCTGTTTGTTGGTCGAGCCCGTCGAGACCCCCGGTGGTCGAGCAGACCCCCCAGTGGTCGAGCAGACCCTCGTTGGTCGAGCAGGTCGCCCAGCGACCGTCGTCGAGACCCGGTGACCCACGGTGGTCGAGCAGGTCGCGCAGCGACCGTTGTCGAGACCTGGTGACCCAGTCGTCGAGTCCTAACACCGTCTGCACCCAAAGCCTTCCCCACACTACGGACACAACGGCTATCCCGGTCATCCAGCCGCCGGCTTCCGTAGGCTCCCCGCGTGACCTCCTTCGCCCGCCACGAGCGCACCCTGCTCGCCGCCCTCGCTCAGCAGCTCGGCCCCGACGCGCCCACCCTGTGTGGCGACTGGACGACCCAGGAGCTGCTGGCCCACCTGGTGATCCGCGAGGGACGGCCGGCCACAGCAGGAATCTTCGTGCCGCAGCTCGAGGGCTGGCTCGAGAACGCGACCGAACACCAGCTGGCGCGGCCGTACGTCGACCTCGTCGACGCCGTGCGCCACGGCCCCCCGCTGTGGTCGCCGTTCCGGCTGCCCAAGGTCGACGCGCTCGGGAACCTGGTCGAGTTCTTCGTCCACCACGAGGACGTACGCCGCGCGCAGCCGGACTGGGCGCCCCGCGACCTGTCACGTGCTCGTCAGGACACGTTGTGGCGGGCCCTCGGGGTAGCCGGCCGGCTGCTGGCGCTGCGCTCCCCCGTGCCGCTGGCCGTGACCCGAAGCGACACCGGAGCCAGCACGACGCTCAAGCGCGGGCGTGGGGCCGTCGTGACCGGGCTGCCGTCGGAGATGCTCCTGTTCCTCTACGGGCGGCAGGACCACGCCGAGGTCGAGGTCACGGGCGACGACACCGCCGCCGCGAAGGTACGCCGCGCCGACCTGGGCATATGAGGCATCTGACCGTCGAAGGGGCACGTCGCTAACGTCCTC
>CAVXMH010000029.1:0-70782 GCA_963762755.1 uncultured Actinomycetota bacterium
GGCGACCACGTCGCCATCACCTACCGCTGCGGGGAGCCCCCCGCCGGCTTCACCGCGGTGCGGTGCGAGGTGACCGACCGGGCGTCGGTGGACGCCGCCTTCGCCGAGTCGAGGAGAAGCACGGCCCGGTCGAGGTGCTGGTCTCCAACGCCGGCATCACCGACGACACGCTGCTGATGCGGATGAGCGAGGAGACGTTCACGTCCGTGGTGGACGACGAACCTGACCGGCTCGCCTTCCGCGTGGCCAAGCGCGCCGCGCGGGCATGCTCGAAGGCCAGGCGCGGCCGGATGATCTTCATCTCGTCGGTCGTCGGGCTGCTCGGGTCCGCCGGGCAGGCCAACTACGCGGCGTCAGCAAGTCCGGGCTCGTCGGGCATGGCCCGCTCGCTCGCGCGCGAGCTGGGCAGCCGCGGCATCACCGCGAACGTCGTCGCGCCCGGCTTCGTCGACACCGAGATGACCGCGCGAGCTGCCGGAGGAGCGGCGGCGCAGGAGACATCGGCCCAGATCCCGCTCGGCCGCTACGCCGACGCCGAGGAGGTCGCCGCACGTCGTCGCTGGCTGGCCTCGCGACGCCGCCGCCTACGTCACCGGGGCGGTCGATCCCGGTCGACGGCGGCCTCGGCATGGGCCACTGACCGGAGCCTCGGACGAACATCGGCACAGCGCGTAGGTCACGCTGGTCGCCCGCCACCACACTCGGAGAAGGACACCATGGGAATCCTCGACGGCAAGCGGCTGCTGATACCGGCGTCACATGGACAGCCTCGATCGGCTTCCGGTCGCCCGCGTCGCCCAGGAGCAGGGCGCCAGGTGCGTGCTGACCGGCTTCGGCCGCATGCCGGCATCACCGGAGCGGATCGTGCAGCGGCTGCCCGAGCCGGCACCCGTCGTCGAGCTGGACGTCACGGACCAGGAGCACCTGGAGCGCGCTGCCCGAGCCGCGTCTCCGAGCACGTCGACGGCCTCGACGGCGTCGCTGCACTCCATCGGCTACGCCCCCGCGGCGCTGCTCGGCGGGAAGTTCCTGACGCGAACTGGGAGGACGTCGCGCAGGCGATGCAGGTGTCGGCGTACTCGTTGAAGTCGCTCGTCGAGTGGCATGCCTGCCGCTGATGTCGGACGCGGCGGCTCGGTCGTCGGCATGGACTTCGACAGCCGCCGTGGCCTGGCCGGCCTACGACTGGATGGGCGTGGCGAAGGCCGGCCTGGAGTCGACCACGCGCTACCTCGCCCGCGACCTGGGCCCGAACGGGCGTCCGGGTGAACCTGGTCGCGGCCGGGCCGCTGAAGACCCTGGCCGCCAAGGCGATCCCCGGCTTCGAGGACTTCGAGGCGTCGTGGAAGGAGCGCGCGCCGCTGGGCTGGGACGAGTCGGACCACACCCCGACCGCGAAGGCCGTCGTGGCGCTGCTGAGCGACTTCTTCCCGGCCACCACGGGGGAGATCGTGCACGTCGACGGCGGGTTCCACGCCATGGGACTCTGAGGCGGTGACCGGAGCCCAGGCGCGAGCCCAGAGGCGCACGCTCGTCCTCATGCGCCACGCCAAGGCCGAGAGCAGCCCGAGCGGGCCGATCGGCGGTGACATCGGCCGCCGGCTCACGCCGAGCGGACGCGCGGACGCGGAGGCGGCAGGTCGGTGGCTGGCCGAGGTCGGGTGCGTCCCTGACCATGCGCTGGTCTCCGCCGCCGAGCGCGCCCAGGAGACGTGGGCCGCAGTGGCGTCCGGCTCCGGGTCGACGGCGAGCGTCGAGCTCTCCCGGTCGATGTACGGCGCCTCGCCGGAGGCGATCCTCGAGAAGCTTGCGGCTCGTGCCGGCCTCGGCCGAGGTCGTGATCTTCGTGGGCCACAACCCCGACACCGAGATCCTGGCCGGCGGGCTCGGTGACGGCGCCGGACCCGAGAAGGCCGAGACCGGTCTCGTCAGCGGCTTCCCCACCGCGACCCTGGCCGTGTACGACGTACCGACGTCGTGGGACGACCTCACTCCCGGGGGTGTGAGCGTCCGCCACGTCCACACGGTGCGCTCCTGAGCGAGCGCCCTGGGGCGCCGCGGCCCTGCCGTCACCGGCCCGGGACGTGCGAAGGGCCCCGACCGCCGTGCGGTCGGGGCCCTCCGGCGTCAGTTCAGGAGACGCGGACGTTCTCGGCCTGGGGACCCTTGGGGCCCTGGGCGAGGTCGAACTCGACCTTCTGGTTCTCGTCGAGCGACTTGTAGCCGCTGGACTGGATCGCGGAGAAGTGGACGAACACGTCCTCGCCGCCGCCGTCCTGGGAGATGAAGCCGAAGCCCTTCTCGGCGTTGAACCACTTGACGGTGCCCTGAGCCATGATCTGTTCCCTTGTTCGTTGCCGAGGACCGTGTGCCCTCGTGCTGCTGAAGACATCGACTGTGCTGATGTCCAGCGGACAACCAGGAGTACGAGATACAAGCCGCGCTACGTGCGTGGCGAGGACGGTTTGTGCATCCGTCCCTTCAACAACTACGACGATAGTGCATGGAGCACACAATCCGGCCATCGGCGTCACTCGCGTGTGACAGAGATACCTTGGGGCCTCCCCGTCCCCACCGCATCGAGGATGACCATCATGGTCCGCATGGCTCCGCACAAGGTCCTGCTGCACGGGCACGACCTGTCCTACGTCGACAGCGGCTCCGGCCCGGTGGTGCTCTTCATCCACGGCATCCTCGGGTCCCAGCGGCAGTGGAAGCACCTGGTCGACAAGATGGACGACGACCACCGGGTGCTCGTACCCGACCTCTTCGGCCACGGTGAGTCGGCCAAGCCGCTGGGGGACTACTCGCTCAGCTCGCACGCCGCGACGATGCGCGATCTCCTGGACCACCTCGGGATCGATCGGGTCACGCTGGTCGGGCACTCGCTCGGCGGTGGCATCGCGATGCAGTTCTTCTACCTCTTCCCCGAGCGGGTCGAGCGTCTGGTCCTGGTGGCCAGCGGGGGCCTGGGCCGAGAGGTGAACCTGGTGCTGCGCGCCGCTACCCTCCCCGGTGCCGCGCCGGTCCTCAGCGTCGCAGCCTCAGCACCGGTCCTCGCCCGGGTCGAGGCACTGGGTCGGGGAGCGTCCAAGGTGGGCTGGCGACCCGGCTCCGACATCAGTGCGATCTGGCGCGGCTTCAGCTCGCTCGGGGACCGCGAGAGTCGCCGCGCGTTCCTGGCCACCACCCGTGCCGTCATCGACATCGGCGGGCAGAGCATCAGCGCTCACGACCACCTGGAGGGCTCGCTGCCCATCACGACGATGATCGTGTGGGGCTCGAAGGATCGGATGATCCCTGCCTGGCACGCCCTCAGCGCGCAGCGCGCGATCCCGGAGTGCCGCGTCGAGCTCTTCGAGGGAGCGGGCCACTTCCCCCACCTCGACGACCCCGACCGGTTCGCCCGCCTCCTCCGCGAGTTCATCGCCCCCGGCGCGGTGGTCGACTAGCCCGCTGCGGCCGACGCGACCCCGCCGAGCTCGGCCAGGCGCGCCAGGCCGGGCGCGCTGTGCTCCTGCAACCGTGCCAGCGCGTCGTCGAGCGCGGGCGAGCCGGGGTGCTCGGGGGGCACGCGTGCCGGGTTGAGCGCGACCCGGTTCGACCAGTCCCTGATGTCGGGCTCGGAGCCGAACGACGCTGAGCTGCGCATGCCGAGCACGTTCATCACGGCCCAGTCGGCCAGGGTGTCGCCGAAGGACGAGGGTGGACACAGCCGGTTCTTCTCGGCATCGGCCACGCGCGTCGCCTCGACGTACCCGGCCAGCGCGCCGCCGAAGCAGGGGAACCCGGCACGGATCGCCTGCAGGGTGATGACCTCGGGCCGCCAGATCGGCACCCGGGGCGGGTTCTTCAGGCCGTCGGCCGCGCAGTTGACGACGAGCGCGTCGTCGGCCACGCCGACCGAGCCGTCGGCGAACGTCAGCCGGCCGCGCTCCACGGAGGTCAGGCGCCCCCGGCGTACGACGTCGCCGATCGATCGCAGCCGCTCGAGCTCCCAGACGCCGAGGGTCGGGGCCTTGGCCATCGAGGGCGTCCGACCCCGGTCGATGCGCAGCATGATCCCGAGCTCCTCGAGCCGCAGGAAGAGCGCGTCGAGGGAGCTCGCCGACCCGGCGGCCTGCATCAGGTCGGCGACCATCGTGAGGTAGATCTCGGGATCGGGCTGGATCAGCGCGCGGTTCAGCATCCACGGCTCCCGTGGCCGGACCCAGCAGATCGCGTCCGGGTCGACGCCGTTGCCGAGCAGCCACACGCAGGCGTCGGTGGCGGTCTTGCCCGACCCCACGACGACGTACTGGCGGGGCGAGGACTGCTCGCTCACCAGGTCGTTGACCGGGATCACCCGCGCGCCCTCGCCGACCGCGAAGCGCGGCGGCGTCTCGGCGGGGATCTCGGGCGCGAGGTAGCGGGCATCGACGACCCGGCAGTGCCCGGGCACCTCGTACTGCTCCCCGGTCTCGTGCGAGACGAAGGAGCGGCCGCCGAGATGGTCGGCGGAGGTGAAGAGCTCGACGCGACCTGGCTGCACCATGCGCTTCGCGAGCACCTGGTCGTAGTAGGCGCAGATGGTGCTCTGGTCGGCCCGTTCGTGCAACCCTGCCTCCGGGCCGTCGGTCTGGAGGCGGCCGCCCCCCAGCAGCGTCGAGGCGACGCCGTAGAACGTGGAGGACTGGTGCAGCCGGACGAACGGGTACGCCCCGCGCCAGTGGCCGCCCGGCCCGGCCCGCCGCTCCACCATCACCACGTGGGCGTCGCTGTGGTCGATGAGGGCGTCGGTGAAGGCCATGCCCATGGCTCCGGCGCCGACCACCAGGTAGTCGGCCTCGACTGTGCGCGTCACCGTGCCAATGAACCACGCCGTCGCGAGCGCCGTCCAACACGCGACGCCCTTGCGCCCCGATCACCGCGACCGCGAGCACAGCCACCGAGGGCACGTCTGCCGGCGCGGCGCGGGCCGCGTCGGGCTAGGAGATGACCAGGTGCTGGTGACCGTCCACGCTCTCGCGCACGATGTCGAGGTGACCGGCGTGGGTGGCGGTCTCGACCAGCACCCGGTAGACGCAGCCGCGCGAGTCGGCGAAGCGAGGGAACGGGAACACGTCCTCGGAGGGCCACCACCGGGGCGGCGCGTCCAGGTCCACCGAAGCGAGCAGGGCGTCGCTCCGCTCCGCCCAGCTCCGGTACGTCGCCACGGCCTCGGCTCCGCTCGTCACCGGCACCGACCAGCCGTCCCGGACGAGACCGATGGCCTCCCGGTCGCCGCCCAGGATGGCGCTCACCCAGAAGATCTCGTCGTCGTAGGTCAGGTGCTGCAGCAGCTGGGCCATCGACCAGCCCGACGACGCAACGGCGCGGGTGAGGTCGTCCTCGCAGAGCCCCTCGACCGCGGCGAGAACGTGGGCCCGCTCGGACTGCAGGTGGGCGACGAGGACGTCGCGTTCACGTGACATGCGGGCCAGGCTAGGGCTCGACCCCTCAGACCGGGGGAGCGGGCGTGGTGAAGCCGACCGCGGCGTCGGCGGCCTCGACCTCCTCGCGGCTGATGCCGAGCAGGTAGATGACGGCGTCGAGGTAGGGCACGTTCACCGACGTGTCAGCGGACTCCTGCACGACCGGCTTGGCGTTGAACGCGATCCCCAGCCCGGCCGCGCCGAGCATGTCGAGGTCGTTGGCCCCGTCGCCCACGGCCACGGTGGCGGCCTGGCTCACGCCGGCCTCGGCGGCGAACCGGCGCAGGGCGTCGGCCTTGCCGGCCCGGTCGACGACCGCGCCGACGATCCGGCCGGTCAGCCGACCGTCGGCGACCTCGAGCTCGTTGGCCGCGGCGAAGTCGATGCCGAGGTCCTCGGCCAGCCGGTCGGTGACCTGGCTGAACCCACCGGAGACGATCGCGAAGCGGTAGCCAAGGCGCTTGAGGGTCCGCACCAGCGTGCGAGCCCCCGGGGTCAGCACCAGCCCGTCGTACACCTGGTCGAGGGCACCGGCGTCGAGGCCCTCGAGCAGCGCCACCCGGGCCCGCAGCGACTCCTCGAAGTCGAGGTCGCCGCGCATCGCCTCCTCGGTGACGCGCTTGACCTCGTCGAGGCACCCGGCGTGCTCGGCGAGCATCTCGATCACCTCGCCCTGCACGAGGGTGGAGTCGACGTCCATGACGATCAGCCGCATGCCGTGGCGCAGCAGGTTGGCCGGCTGGACGGCGACGTCGACCTCCTGCCGGGCGGCCTCCTCGGACAGCACGAGGCGCAACCGGTCGGGGTCGACGCCCGACACGTGCAGGTCCAGCGCGGTGACGGGGTAGCGCGCCATCCGCTCGATGCGGTCGATGTTGGCGCCGATGTCGGCGATCCGGCCGGTGATGGCCGACACCGCGGTTGCCTTCAGAGGGCTCCCGAGCACGGTGACGTGACTGCGACCTGCGCCCCGGGACCGGTTGTCACCCGTGCCCTTGTCGACGGTGACCTCGAGGTCGAGCGCGGCGCCGGCCTCGGTCACGGAGTCGCGCAGCTGCTTCCAGCTGCGCGGGGCGGTCACCAGCACGCCGAGCACGAGGCGGCCCCGCAGCACGATCTGCTCGATGTCGAGCACGTCGACGTGGAAGCCGGCCAGTGTGCGGAGGACCTCGGTGGTGACACCGGGACGGTCGACGCCGGTGAGGGTGATGAGCAGCGTGGTCGGCGCGTCCGGCTCGTTGTCCATGGTGCGCTCGAGGCTACCGCTCGGCGTCGGGGTCGCACGCGGCGACCACGGCGCGGCGGGCGGCGGCGTCGAGCGGCAGCAGCGTCTCGCGCCGTACGCCGATCTCGCGTGCGGTGATCGCGTTGCCGTCGTCCTCGAGCGCCAGCGCCACGACCCGCCGGCAGCGGGTGGCCAGTGCGAGCAGAGCCTGTGTGCGCCCCGACACGGCGGCAGGGACGGGCAGCGCCAGCGGTCGCCGCAGGTCCATCAGCTCGTCGGCCGCCTCGGGCCGCCACCGCGCGACGTCGAGGTCGACCAGCGCGTCCGCCGTCGTCGTGAGGGTGCGCCGCAGGACCCGCTCCGCGTCGGCGACGCCGTGCGTCGGCGGCGGGGGAGTCGCCGGCAGGCACCGCCAGACCACGCCGGCTCCGGCGCGCGTCGGCACCAGGCCGACTCCGGCGCCCCGCACGACGACGGCCTGCTCGGCCTCGAACGCCTCGGTGTTGAACGACGGCGGACCGGCCAGGCCGAGCGGGTCACCGGGCTCGGGCAGGGCCAGCGACGCCCCGGTCGCACCGGCGCCCCGCAGGCGTCCGAGCGCCAGGATGAGCGGGGTCGACGCACCATGGTCGTCGCCGGGCAGGTCCAGCACGTCGTGCGCCGCGTCGCCGCCGACGACGGCGTCGCGGGCGTCGTCCAGGCTGACCTCGCTGCGCAGCCAGGCCGTCAGCCACAGCGCGAGGACGGTCGCGTCGTCGAGGTCCTCGCTCACCGGGGCGCCTGCGCCGACCCCTCGGCGGAGCGCGCGTGCGTCGTCGTCCACGCCGAGGAGCCTACGACCCGGGCCGCACCGGCGGTGTCATAGGTTGAGGCCCATGGATCCGGTGCTGCAGTTCGCGGGCGTCTCGGTGCGACGCGGCGAGGCGACGCTCCTCGCCGACGTCGACTGGACCGTGGAGGAGGACGAGCGCTGGGTCATCCTCGGGCCCAACGGAGCGGGCAAGACGACGCTGGTGCAGGTCGCCTCGGCCACCATCCACCCCAGCGACGGGGTGGCCGGCGTCCTCAACGAGGTGCTCGGCGCCGTCGACGTCTTCGAGCTCCGCCCGCGCATCGGCCTGACGAGCGCGTCGCTGGCCGAGCGCATCCCGCGCCACGAGCTGGTCCGCGACGTCGTGGTGTCCGCCTCCTACAGCGTGCTCGGCCGCTGGCGCGAGGTGTACGACGAGCTCGACCACGACCGGGCCGCCTCACTGCTCGCCGACCTGGGGGTGGCCCACCTGGCCGACCGCACCTTCGGCACGTTGAGCGAGGGCGAGCGCAAACGCGTCCAGATCGCCCGCGCCCTGATGACCGACCCCGAGCTGCTCATCCTCGACGAGCCCGCCGCAGGGCTCGACCTCGGCGGCCGCGAGGACCTCGTGGCGACGCTCTCCGAGCTCGCGATGGACGAGGAGGCGCCCGCGACGATCATGGTGTCGCACCACGTCGAGGAGATCCCTCCCGGCTTCACCCACGCCCTGATGCTGCGTGAGGGGCGCGTCGTGGTGGACGGTCCGTTGGACCGCGTCATGACCGCGCAGAACCTCTCCGAGACCTTCGGGCTCCCGCTGGCGCTGGAGCGGCACGGCGAGCGCTGGGCGGCGCGTCGCGCCACGTGAGCCCCGGCCGCCCCACCTGGCGCGCACCTGACACGTAGAGTCTCCACATGGATGGCATCTGGGACGCGATCAGGGAGAACCCCTGGGCCGCGTGGCTGGTCGCCGCGATGGTGCTCGGGGGAGCGGAGATGCTCTCGCTCGACCTCGTCCTGCTCATGCTCGCCGTCGGCGCGCTGGGCGGCATGACCGCCGACCTGGTCGGCCTCGGCCTCGGGGTCCAGGTCGTCGTCGCGCTGGTGACCTCCGTCGGTCTGCTCGCCCTCGTCCGCCCGAGCGTGGTCAAGAAGCTCCACCACGGTCCCGACCTGGTCCAGGGCCACGACGCGCTGGTCGGCATGGAGGGCTTCGCGCTCGCCGAGATCAGCGAGCAGGCGGGCCAGGCGAAGATCCGGGGCGAGGTCTGGACGGTCCGCCCCTACGACCCGCACGAGACCATCGCGTCGGGCGCGAAGGTGCAGGTCCTCGAGATCCGCGGCGCCACGGCGTACGTCCACGAGATCCCACAGCTGGGGTCCTGAACCCGAACCGGAAAGGCTGGACCCCATGGAAGTCCTCATCGTCTTCGTCGTCCTGCTGCTGCTGGTCGTGCTCGGTCTGTCCAAGACCGTCAAGATCGTGCCGCAGGCGCGTGCCGGCATCGTCGAGCGCTTCGGCAAGTACCGCACCACCCTGTCGGCCGGCCTCAACATCGTGGTGCCGTTCGTCGACAAGGTCCGCTACACCATCGACCTGCGCGAGCAGGTCGTCTCGTTCCCGCCGCAGCCGGTGATCACCGAGGACAACCTGGTGGTCTCCATCGACACCGTCATCTACTTCCAGGTGACCAACGCGGTCAGCGCGACCTACGAGATCGCCAACTACATCCAGGCTGTCGAGCAGCTCACGATGACCACGCTGCGCAACATCGTCGGTGGCATGGACCTCGAGCAGACGCTGACCAGCCGCGAGGACATCAACGCCGGCCTGCGCACCGTCCTCGACGAGGCCACCGGCAAGTGGGGCATCCGCGTCAACCGTGTCGAGATCAAGGGCATCGACCCGCCGCCGTCGATCAAGGACGCGATGGAGAAGCAGATGCGCGCCGACCGCGACAAGCGCGCCGTCGTCCTCACCGCCGAGGGGGGCCGGCAGTCGGCCATCCTCACCGCCGAGGGCAACAAGCAGTCCGCCATCCTCAACGCCCAGGGCGAGCGGGAGGCCGCGATCCTGCGGGCCGAGGCCGAGCGGCAGTCGGCCATCCTGCGCGCGCAGGGCGAGGGCCAGGCCATCCAGACGGTCTTCCAGGCCATCCACGACGGCCAGCCGGACCAGTCGCTGCTGGCATACCAGTACCTCCAGATGCTGCCGAAGATCGCCGAGGGCGGCGCCAACAAGGTGTGGGTCGTGCCGTCGGAGATCACCAAGGCCCTCGAGGGGCTCGGCTCCGCCATCGGGGACTCCGCGGGCATCCCGCGGAGCAGCGACGGTCCGCGCACGCGCGTCAGCCTGGACGCGCCTGTCGAGTCCGCCGAGACCGACCCGGCGGTCAAGGCGGCGGAGGCCGACGTGCAGGCCGCCATCGCGGCCGCCCGCGCCGACGCCTCGCCGTCGTCGCGTCGCGCCGAGACCGGCGCGCGGTCCCTGGGCTCGGGCAGCACCGCCTCCGCGGGCTCGAGCTCGGGCGGGCCGGCCGACGCTCCGTCGACCGACGTGCCGCCGAACACCCCGCCCACCGGTGAGGAGCCCCCGGCTTCGTGACCTGGCCCGAGCTCGCCGCGATCGCGCTGGCGGGGATCGGGGCAGGGTTCGTCAACACGCTGGCCGGGTCGGGGACGTTGCTCACGTTCCCGACCCTGCTGGCGTTCGGCGTGCCCCCGGTCACCGCCAACGTCTCCAACAACATCGGCCTGGTCCCCGGCGCGCTGAGCGCCGCCTGGGGCTGGCGTGCGGAGCTGCGCCACCAGTGGCGGCGTCTGCTGCGGCTGGCACCGGCCTCCTTCGTCGGCGGCCTGGTCGGCGCGGTGCTGCTGCTGGTGCTGCCGGCCGAGGCCTTCGAGGCGGTCGTGCCGCTCCTGGTGACGCTCGGACTGGTCCTGGTGGCGATGCAGCCGTGGATCAACCGCCGCATCAACGCCCGCGCCCGGGTGGACACCGAGCCGCGCGACCACTGGTCGACCATTCCCGCGGTCGGCGCGACCGGGGTGTACGGCGGCTACTTCGGCGCCGCCCAGGGCATCCTGCTCGTCGGGGCGCTCGGCATCACCACGGGGGAGCCGGTGCACGCCACCAACGCGATGAAGAACGCCCTGTCCGCCGTGGTCAACAGCGTGGCGGCGGTCGTCTTCGTCGTCGTGGCCGAGGTCGACTGGCTGATCGTGCTGGTGATCGGCGTCGGTTCGGTCGTCGGCTCGCTCGTCGGGTCGAAGGTGGGCCGCCGACTCCCGCCCGCCCTGCTGCGCGGGTTCATCCTCGTCATGGGCACGACCGCGCTGGTCGTCTTCCTCACCCGGTGACGTAGGCGCCGAGCCACCGGTCGAGCTCGGCGTAGACCCGGTCGCGAGCCGGCTGGTGCGAGAGCGTCACGTCGTGCAGCGCGCCGGGCACCTGCACCAGCGTCACGTGGCGCGAGAGCTTGTGGACCCACTTCGCCATGAGTGCGACGTCGAGGACCGTGTCGGACTCGTCGACCGCAGGCTCCCACTCCTGCGGCTGCAGGCTGGCGGCCGAGCTGAGCACGAGGGTGGGCACCGTGAGGCCCAGGCCCCGGTGGATCGCGGCGTGGCCGCGACGCACGGCCCGCAACCACCCGGCGTGCACGGGCCAGCTCTCGATCGGCTTCCAGGCGAGGTCGTAGTCCCACTCGCCGTCGAAGTCGGCGTGCAGGCTGCGCCCGTAGAGCCCGGACACGTGCCGCGGGATGGCCTGGTAGGGCCGCCGTGCGCCCACCTGGTTGATGGCCTGGGTGCCGGCGGTGCGCAGCAGGAAGGAGCCCTGCAGGTCGAGCCACGGGGAGTTCATCACCACGGCCTCCAGCGGCACCTCGTGCCGGGCGGCCCACAGCGACCCGATCATCGCGCCGGTGGAGTGTCCGCTCAGCAGGACCCGGTCGTGGCCGTCACGCTCGGTGACGAGACGGAACACGGCGCTGAGCTCCTCGGCGTACTCGTCGAGGTCGCGCACGAAGTTCGGGGTCTGGTGCGGGCGCAGCGAGCGACCGTACTTGCGCAGGTCGACGGCGTAGAAGGCGTAGCCGCGCTCGGTCCACCAGTCGGCGGCGCCGGTCTGGAAGAAGTAGTCGCAGAAGCCGTGCAGGTGCACCACGGCGCGGCCCGTCGTCGGGGCGTCGGAGCGGGAGACCAGCGTGGCGACGACCTCACCCTCGTCGTCGGGGTCGAGGGTGAGCGTCTCGCGAAGGTACGGCGCACCGAGGACGTCGACCTCGGGGGTGGCGGCGGCAGGCATGTCACGCATTCTCGCCCACCTCCGGTGAGGCAGAGTGGGTCGGGTGAGTTCCGGACCCCCCGCCGATCCTGAGCACCTGTTGCCGTGCGCCCACCGCTCGCTGCGACGTCGCCGGGGTCTTTCTCGTCGACGCGCGCGGCTGGGTCATGCTGCAGGAGCGCGACGAGCACGCCCCCGTGGCCGCGAACCAGTGGGGCATCGTCGGCGGCCACGTGGAGCCGGGCGAGGAGTGGCCGGCGGCGATGCGGCGCGAGCTGCTCGAGGAGACCGGTCTGGCTCTGCCCGACGGCGTCCTCGAGGTCTGGTACGACGGCGACCACACGCCCGAGACCAAGGCCGCCCCCGGACTGCGCAACCACTGGCAGCTGTGGGTCGGTCGCGCGGACCTCAGCGACGACGACATCGTGGTGGGCGAGGGGCGGCAGATCGTCTTCGTCGACCCCGTCCGGATCGACGAGCTCGACCTGGCTGAGACCACGGCGGACTTCCTGCCGCGGTTCCTGGGCTCGGAGACCTACCGCCGCCTCACCCGCTGAGCCCGCGGCTCAGTGCTGGTAGGTGCCCTGGAGGATCGCGCGGGCCGCGGTCTTGAAGGCCAGGTTGAACGAGACCACGGTCGGCGTGGCGTCGCTGTCGACGCCGAGCTCCTGCTCCGTCACGGCGTGCACCACGAAGTAGTAGCGGTGGACCTGGTCGCCCTCCGGCGGGGCGGCCCCCGTGAAGGCCCGGGAGCCGACGTCGTTGCGGCACATGAACGCTCCCTCGGGCAGGCCGGCGCCGCCCTCAGCGCCCGCCCCGGTGTCCAGGGACGTGACCGACGCCGGGATGTCGCAGACCACCCAGTGCCAGAAGCCGGACGGCGTCGGGGCGTCGGGGTCGAAGCAGGTCACGACGAAGCTCTTGGTGTCGTCGGGGAAGCCCGACCAGCTCAGCTGCGGCGAGGTGTCGCCGGCGGCCTGCACCTGGTCGTCCTTGAGCGGCTGGCCCTGCGTGACGTCGTCGCTGGTGACCTCGAACGACGGCACGCTGGGCAGCAGCTCGTAGGGGTCGGGGGTGACCGGGCGGTCCAGGCTCATGGAGGTTCTCCTCGTGGGTCGGTGTCTCGCGTGGGTGTGGTGCGTGTAACCGACCGATGGCGGCCGGGGATACGCGTTCCGTCAGGTGGTCGCTCATCATCGTGCCCAGCCGACCGCCGGAGAATGCATGCATGGACAGCACCGCCCCGCCGTACCCCTCCGCGCTCCGCCTGCAGGGGCGACGCGTGCTGGTCGTGGGGGCGGGGCAGGTGGCGCAGCGCCGGGTGCCGGCGCTGCTGACGGCCGGTGCGGTCGTCGAGGTCGTCTCCCCCGAGGCGACCCCCGCCATCGAGGCGTTCGCCACCGCGGGCGAGATCACCTGGCACCGGCGCCCCTTCGTCGCCGCGGACTGCGACGAAGCGTGGTACGTCATCGCCGCCACCGACGTGGCCGAGGTCAACGCCGCGGTCACCGACGCGGCCGAGGAGCGGCGGACCTTCTGCGTGCGGGCCGACGACGCCAGCCAGGCCACCGCGTGGACGCCCGCGGTCGGACGCCACGACGGGGTGACCGTCGCGGTGGTCAGCAACCGCGAGCCCCGACGCTCGGCCGCCCTGCGCGACCAGATCATCGACGGGCTCCGGGACGGCGCGCTGCCCGCGCACGTCCCGGACCGTACGCCGGGCGTGGTGCTCGTCGGTGGCGGTCCCGGCGACCCTGACCTG
Organism: uncultured Actinomycetota bacterium; assembly: GCA_963762755.1. Lineage (GTDB taxonomy): Bacteria > Actinomycetota > Actinomycetes > Propionibacteriales > Nocardioidaceae > Marmoricola_A. Next base: position 13,522 of record CAVXMH010000029.1, read on the forward strand.
GTGACGGTGGCCGCCCGCAAGGCGCTGGCCGACGCCGACGTCGTGGTGGCCGACCGGCTGGCGCCCCGCGAGCTCCTGGGCGAGCTGTCGCCGGACGTCGAGGTCATCGACGTGGCGAAGCTGCCGCGCGGTCGCTCCGCCACCCAGGAGGAGATCAACCGGGTCATCGTCGACCGCGCCCGGGCCGGCAAGCGGGTGGTGCGTTTCAAGGGCGGTGACAATTTCGTCTTCGGCCGCGGCTTCGAGGAGATCCAGGCCTGCCAGGAGGCCGGTGTCCCCGTCCGGGTCGTGCCGGGTCTCTCCAGCTCCATCTCGGTCCCCGGGCTGCTCGGCATCCCCGTCACGCACCGCGGCGTGGCGCACGAGTTCACCGTCATCAGCGGTCACCTGCCGCCCGACCACCCCGGCTCACTGGTGGCGTGGGACGCCGTCGCCCAGATGCGCGGCACGGTCGTGCTGCTCATGGCCGTGCAGAACCTGCCCGCCATCGCCGCCCGGCTGGTCGCCGGTGGCCGCCCCTCCTCGACCCCGGTCGCGGTCGTGGCCGACGGCAGCATGCCGACCGAGCGGGCCGTGTGGTCCACGCTGGAGCACGTCGCCGAGGACCTCGAGACCCAGTTCATCCGGCCCCCCGCGATCGTGGTCGTCGGCGAGGTGGTGGCGGTGGCGAACCCGCAGCGCTACGCCACGCCCGGCGTGGTCCACCACCCCCATGGCTGAGATCGTCGAGATCACCGACCCCGCCGACCCGCGGCTGCGCGACTACCGCGACCTGCGCGACGTACAGCTCCGCACGCAGGTGGAGGCCGAGCACGGGCTGTTCCTCGCCGAGGGTGAGAAGGTCGTACGCCGCGCCGCTGAGGCCGGCTACGACGCGCGCTCGTTCCTCATGGCTCCTCGCTGGCTCGACGGGCTGGCGAGCGTGCTGGAGGCCAGCGACGCCCCGTGCTACGTGGTCTCGGAGGCGCTGGCCGAGCAGGTCACCGGTTTCCACGTCCACCGCGGCGCGCTCGCGTCCTTCCACCGCGCACCCCTGCCCAGCGTGAGCGAGGTGATCGACGGCGCTCGCACGGTCGTGGTGCTCGAGGACGTCGTCGACCACACCAACGTGGGCGCCGCGTTGCGGAACGCGGCCGGGCTCGGCGTCGACGGCGTCCTGCTCGCCCCGCGCTGCGCGGACCCGCTCTACCGCCGCGCGATCAAGGTGGCGATGGGCACGGTGTTCTCGCTGCCGTGGACGCGCCTGCCCGACTGGTACGACGCCCTGCCGTCGCTGGGCGCCGCCGGCTTCACCACGGTGGCGATGGCCCTGACCGACGACGCCGTCGACGTGGCCGACGCGGTCGCCGGGGTCGACCGGCTGGCGCTCGTCCTCGGCGGCGAGGGTCACGGCCTGTCGTCCCGCTGGCTGGAGACCGCCGACCGGCACGCGCTGATCCCGATGGCCGGGGGAGTCGACTCGCTCAACATCGCCGCGGCCGCGGCGGTCGCCTGCTACGTCGCCCGCGCGCGGTAGCGGCTGCCGGACCTCAGCCGTCCTCCGCGGGCCAGCCGAGGGGGTAGGCCTCGGCCTCGTCGTCGTGCTGGCGGGTCAGCTTCTTCATGGCCCGGCGGTTGATGCGGTCGCCGAAGACCGTCCCGTGGCAGTGGTCGGTCTCGTGCTGCAGGCAGCGCGCCAGCAGCCCGTCGCCCTCGAAGTGGACCGGCTCCCCGTCGAGGCCCTGGCCGTCGACCGCCGCCCAGTCGGGCCGGGCGCACGGCACGAAGGCGCCGGGGAAGGACAGGCAGCCCTCGTCGCTCTCGTCGAGGCGGCGCTCGCGCCCCTCGGGAAGCCTGAGGGTGGGGTTGCAGACCACTCCGCTGACCATCCGGCCCTCGTCGTCGGGACAGTCGAAGACGAAGACGGAGCGTCCCACCCCGATCTGGCAGGCGGCGAGCCCGACGCCGTCGGCGGCGCGCATGGTGGCCACCATGTCGGCGGCCAGGGCGCGCAGGTCCTCGTCGAAGGCGGTCACCGCCTCTGCTGGCCGGTGCATCACCGGCTCGCCCCAGCGCGTGACGGGGCGAACGGTGCCGCCCTCCGGGAGGTCCGGGAGGGCGTCGGGCACGGCGTCGGGGGAGGGGGACGTCATGGCTCCATCGTAGGCAACCCGAGCGTGTGACCCCTGCCACCCGGGGTCATTGTGGCGCCGTGTGTAACTCAGAGTTACAGTGGAGCACATGTCCGACAGCGCACGTACCCGTGAAGAGACCAGCTCCGGTCAGACCCCGCGCCCTGCCTCCGCGCAGCGACGCCGCGGACTGACCTCCGTCGACCGACCCGACGCCATCGGCTACGCCGTGGCCGCCCTGAACCGGCTGGCCCAGACACCGGCGCTCGACAGGCTCGGGCTGCGCAAGCCCGCCGAGCGCGCGGTCTACGCTGCCACCAAGTCCGGCTTCCAGACCGTCGGCACCGTGAACCGGCAGTTCTCCCGCTCGGGCAAGAAGCAGGCCGGCACCCGGGTGCCGAGCGCCGGCCGCCCCGGCGTCTTCGACCTGACCCCGACCGAGGACGAGCAGATGCTCGTCGACGTCGTCGGCGAGCTCGCGACCGAGGTCTTCGCACCGGCCGCCGAGGAGGCCAACGACTCCTGCGAGGCGCCCGTCGACGTCCTCAAGGCCGGCCTCGACCTGGGCCTGCCGGTCCTCGGTGTCGCCGAGGACCTGGGCGGCATCGCCGCCGAGCGCTCCACCGTGGCCGGGGTCCTGGTCGCGGAGGCGCTGGCCAAGGGCGACATGGGTCTCGCGGTTGCCTCCCTCGCGCCCGCCGCCGTCAGCACCGCCCTGTCGCTGTGGGGCACCGACGAGCAGCAGCAGACCTACCTGCCCGCCTTCACCGGCGACGACGTACCGGCCGCGGCCCTGGCGCTCGCGGAGCCCACCGCCCTCTTCGACCCGCTGGCCCCGGCCACCCGGGCCGAGCGCAGCGGCGACGGCTTCGTGCTCACCGGCACCAAGTCGGGCGTCCCGCGCGGGGTCGACGCCGAGCTGTTCATCATCGGCGCCGAGCTCGACGGCAAGCCCCAGCTCTTCCTCGTGGAGTCCTCCACCTCCGGGCTGACCGTCGAGACCGACCCCTCCATGGGTGTCCGCGCGGCAGGGCTCTCCAAGCTCGTCCTCAACGGCGTTCAGGTCGGCTCCATCAGCCCGCTCGGTGACGCCGAGACCTACCGGGACGCCGTCCGCCTCTCACGCCTCGCGTGGTGCGCCCTCGCGGTCGGCACCGGCCAGGCCGTGCTCGACTACGTGACGCCGTACGTCAACGAGCGCAAGGCGTTCGGCGAGCCGATCAGCAACCGCCAGTCGGTCGCCTTCATGGTCGCCAACATCGCGATCGAGCTCCAGGGCATGCGCCTGGTCACCTACCGCGCGGCCGCCCGCGCCGCGCAGGGCAAGTCGTTCGACCGCGAGGTCGCGCTGGCTCGCCGCCTGTGCTCGGAGCACGGCATGCGGATCGGACTGGACGGCGTCCAGCTGCTCGGCGGCCACGGCTTCGTCAAGGAGCACCCGGTGGAGCGCTGGTACCGCGACCTGCGCGCCGTCGGTCTCATGGAGGGAGGGGTCCTGGTCTGAGCGTCGACCGCTTCCGCCGCACCCCAGGGAACCCGACGCCGCAACCAACGCCAGGAGACACACCATGATCAACCTCGAGACCCCCAAGAAGCACAAGGGTCTGGTCAGCCAGGCCCACCAGGTCGCGATGAACGTGCTGCGCGCGAACTCGCGCAAGTACGACCTCGCCGAGCACGAGTACCCCGTCGAGCTGGACATGCTCGCCGCCATGATCGACGGCCTGTCCGACTCCGGGTCGGCCGAGGGCGCCGGCGCCTCCGGCGTCCGCCGCGGGGAGGACGACGGCACGGACGTGAGCGTCAAGAACGGCGCCAACCTCGCCTCGGTGCTCTCGATTCAGGAGATGTGCTGGGGTGACGTCGGTCTGCTGCTGTCGATGCCGCGCCAGGGCCTGGGCAACTCCGCCATCGCCAGCGTCGCCAACGACGAGCAGCTGGAGAAGTTCAAGGGCGTGTGGGCCGGCATGGCCATCACCGAGCCCGGTGCCGGGTCCGACTCGGCCAACATCTCCACCACGGCCGTGCTCGACGGCGACGAGTACGTCATCAACGGCGAGAAGATCTACGTCACCGCCGGTGGCCGCGCAGACGCCATCGTCGTCTGGGCGACCCTGGACAAGGACCTGGGCCGCGCCGCCATCAAGTCGTTCGTGGTCGAGAAGGGCACCCCCGGCATGACCGTGGAGCGCCTCGAGCACAAGCTCGGCATCAAGGCCTCCGACACCGCCACGATCATCTTCGACAACTGCCGTGTGCCGAAGGAGAACCTCCTCGGCTCCCCGGACGTCGACACCAAGCAGGGGTTCGCCGGCGCCATGGCGACCTTCGACAACACCCGTCCGCTGGTGGCCGCGATGGCCGTCGGCGTGGCCCGGGCGTCGCTGGAGCTCACCCAGGAGCTGCTGAGCGAGGCCGGCGTCGTCATCGACTACGACCGCCCGGTGCTCACGCAGTCCGCCGCCGCCGCGACCTTCATCCAGCTCGAGTCCGACTGGGAGGCCGCGCACCTGCTGACCATGCAGGCGGCGTGGATGGCCGACAACCGCAAGGCGAACTCGCTGGAGGCCTCGATGGCCAAGGCGAAGGCCGGCCGGATGGCCTCCGACGTCACCCTGCGCTGCGTCGAGCTGGCCGGCAGCGTCGGCTACAGCGAGCAGGACCTGTTGGAGAAGTGGGCCCGCGACTCCAAGATCCTCGACATCTTCGAGGGCACCCAGCAGATCCAGCAGCTCATCGTGGCGCGCCGCATCCTCGGCAAGTCCTCCGCCGAGCTGAAGTAGGTCTCGACAGGCTCGACCACCAGGTCTCGACAGGCTCGACCACCAGGTCTCGACAGGCTCGACCACCAGGTCTCGACAGGGTCCCTTCGGGGAACACCGGCGGGCCGCTCGTCGTTCTTGCCCGCATGACCTCGACCTCCCCGACCACGATCGGCATCACCGGCGCGACCGGTCACATCGGCGGACGGGTCGCCCGCCTCCTCGCCGCGGACCCGCCGGCCGGCACGCGGTTGCGACTGCTCGTGCGCGACGCGTCCCGCGCCGCCGACCTGCCCGGCGCCGACGTCGTCGAGGTGCAGTACGGCGACCCGGCCGCCGTGGAGGCGCTCAGCGGAGTCGACGTCCTGCTCATGGTCTCGGCCGCCGAGTCCGACGACCGGGTGGGCGAGCACCGTGCCTTCGTCGAGCACGCGGTGGAGGCCGGGGTCGGGCACGTCGTCTACACGTCGTTCGTGGGCGCGACGCCCGACTGCGGCTTCCTGCTGGGCCGTGACCACGCCGCCACCGAGGAGGTCATCCGCGCCACGGGGGTCACGGCGACGTTCCTGCGCGACAGCTTCTACGCCGAGGTCTTTCCGCTCTTCGCCGACGACGCGGGCGTGCTGCGTGGTCCGGCCGGCCAGGGCCTGGTCGCGCCGGTGTCACGCCGCGACGTCGCCGACGTGGCCGCCGCGGTGCTGTGCGCGCCCGCCGACCACGCCGGTGCGACGTACGACCTGACCGGGCCGGAGGCACTCACCCTCGACCAGATCGCCGCGACGCTCACCGCCGTCACGGGACGTTCGCACCGCTTCCACGACGAGACGCTGGACGAGGCCCGGGCCAGCCGGGCCCACCACGGCGCCCCGGACTGGATGGTGGAGGCGTGGATCAGCACCTACACGGCCATCCGCGACGGCGAGCTCGCGGCCGTCAGCGACGACGTCCCGCGCCTGCTCGGGCGCACCGCCACGACCTTCCGCGACGCCGTCACCCCGTCCTGACGGGCTCCGAGTCTTCGGACGGCCTCAACCTCGGGTTCACCGTGACGTCACACGCACCCGTCAGCGTCGGTGTCATGAAGATGCAGATGGTCGCCCTGTTCGGCTTGGCCGCCTACATGATCTGGACCTCGACGTTCGCCGGGCTCATGCTCGGGGTCGTGCCGTCGCCGGGGTCCTAGCAGCCACCCGTCCTACCCGTGGGTGGCGGCGAATACGGTGTGACGAACGCAGTCCACCGACGGAAGGTCCCACCGTGACGGCAACCGCGCCGCCCTCGTCCGCCACCCGGAGCCAGCACTCCGGATCCGACCGCCCCGTCGCGACGGTGCTGCACGACCTCGCCGACCGGGTCTTCGGCGGTGAGGCACCCCTGCGGATCACCGCCTGGGACGGCTCCACCGCCGGCCCGGACGGCGCGCCCGCCGTCCACGTCACCACCCCGCAGGCCCTGACGCGGCTGGTGTTCCACCCCGGCGAGCTCGGGCTGGCGCAGGCGTACGTGCTGGGCGAGATCGACGTCGAGGGCGACCTGCTCGACGGGCTGCGACGGGTCTGGGCCGCCACCCGCGAGCGCGGTCTGAGCTCACGGCTGGACCCGGCCACGGTCGTCGCCGGGCTCCGCGCCGTGCGCGACCTCAAGGTCCTCGCCCGCCCGCCCGCACCGCCCGCGACCCAGGCGCAGCTGCGCGGACGGCTGCACAGCAAGCGCCGGGACTCCGCGGCGATCTCGCACCACTACGACCTCAGCAACGAGTTCTACGACTTCATCCTCGACCGCCACAAGGCCTACTCGTGCGCCTACTTCACCAGCGACGACCCGGCGTACACGCTCGAGGACGCCCAGCGCGACAAGCTCGACCTCGTCTGCCGCAAGCTCGGTCTCGACCAGGCGAAGCCGGGTCACCGCCACCTCGACATCGGCTGCGGCTGGGGCTCGCTGTCGCTGCACGCGGCAGCGGCGTACGGCGTCGAGGTGGTGGGGGTGACGATCTCGAAGGAGCAGAAGGCGTTCATCGACGAGCGTCTGGTGCGCGAGGACCTCCAGGGCAAGGTCGACATCCGGCTGCAGGACTACCGCGAGGTCGTCGACGGCCCCTTCGACACCGTGTCCTCGATCGAGATGGGCGAGCACGTCGGCAAGAAGAACTACCCGGTCTTCCTCGGCCAGATCGAGCGGCTGCTGACCCCGGGCGGGCGGATGCTGATCCAGCAGATGTCGCGGGTGACGAAGCCGGGCGGTGGTCCCTTCATCGAGGCGTTCATCGCGCCCGACATGCACATGCGCCCGGTGGGCGAGACGGTCGCCCTCATCGAGGACGCCGGCCTCGAGGTGCGCGACGTGCACGCGCTGCGCGAGCACTACGTGCGCACCGTCGACGCGTGGTACGCCACCTTCGAGTCCAACTGGGACCGCGTGGTCGCCATGGTCGGCGAGGAGATGGCGCGCGTCTGGCGGCTCTACCTGGTCGGCGGCGCGCTGGCGTTCGAGGAGGGCCGCATGGGGGTCGACCAGATCCTCGCCGTCAAGGCCACCCCCGACGGCCGCAGCGCGTTGCCGGCGGTGCGTGCCTGGTGAGCGACCTCGACGGCTCCGCGGTGCTGGTGGCGCTGCCGGCCACGGCCGGAGCGATCCTCGTGCTCATGGGGCTGACCTTCGCGGTCGCCCTGAGGGCGGGCAAGCACGCGGTCATCGACGTCACGTGGGGCCTCGGGTTCGCCGTGGTCGCCGCGACGGCGTACGTCCTGCACACCGGCGACGGCACCCGCGCCGCCGTGATGCTCGGCATCGTCGCCCTGTGGGGGCTCCGGCTGGCGGCGCACATCGCCAACCGCTCCCGAGGCCACGGTGAGGACCCGCGCTACGAGGCGCTGCTGGCAGGCGCGCCCGGCAACCCGCACCTGTACGCCGCGCAACGGGTCTACCTGCCGCAGGCCGTGATCATGTGGTTCGTGTCGCTGCCCGTCCAGGTGGCGATGTTCGCAGGCGCCGGGCCGGGACCGCTGCTGTGGGTCGGCGTGGTCGTCTGGGCGGTCGGGATCACCTTCGAGACCGTGGGGGACTGGCAGCTGCACCGCTTCCGCAGCGACCCGGCCAGCAGGGGCCAGGTGCTCGACACGGGACTCTGGCGCTACACCCGTCATCCCAACTACTTCGGCGACGCCACCGCGTGGTGGGGCGTCTTCCTGGTCGCCGCCGACGCCGGTCTGGCGGGCTGGCTGACCGTGCTCTCGCCGCTGCTGATGACCTGGTTCCTGGCCAGGGGCACGGGCAAGCCTCTGCTGGAGAAGGACATGGCCGAGCGTCGTCCCGGCTACGTCGACTACGTCCGCCGCACCAGCGGCTTCGTGCCCTGGCCGCCGAGGAAGGACTGAGGGCGATCGGTCAGCCGGCGTCGGCGCGGCCGGCGTCGCCGATCCAGGCAAGGGTCTCCCCGCGGTCGACGCGGTAGGAGTACTCGACCCCGCGGCAGTTGTCGTTGCGCCCGAAGGACACCACGGCGAGCAGGACGTCCGTGCCCTCGGCCAGCACCGGACCACCTGAGTCGCCGACGCAGGAGCCGCCCTTGCCCTGGGAGGCGTTCGACGACGTCTTCAGGTGGTACTCGGTCACCGGGGCGTTGTCGTTGACCAGCTGGGAGCGGGCGGTCAGCCGTTGTCCGACGAGCACGCGGGGCTTGACCTGGCTGACGCCGTACCCGCTCAGGGTGAAGTCGACGGCTCGCTTGGCCGACGAGCCGGCGGTGTAGGCGTCCACGGCGCCGACCTCCGGCAGCTCGGCGTACCGGTCGAGCGTCACCGGCTCCTCGAGCACCACGACGCCCAGGTCGCCGGTGTCCGGCAGCCCGCCCGTGCCGAACCCGAAGTTCGCAGCGCTGCGGAACTCGACGCCACCCGCGTAGGGGTAGCCGGTCGTCGGGTCGCCACCCCACCCGCCGAAGGCGTCGGGGTCGTAGGCGGGGAACGGTGAGGTCTGGAAGTACGCCCGACCCTGGTCGACACCCTGCGTGCAGTGGCCCGCCGTCACCACGGTCACGCCGTCGCCGAGCAGGCTCCCGGTGCAGCGGTGGCTGTAGGGGTCGCCACCGGGTTCGGCGGGCTCGGTGGTGAAGACGAGCAGTGCGACGTACGTGTGCTCGTCGTCGACCGTGTAGCTGCCGGTGATGGCCTGCGACGGCACGGGACCGGCGAGGGACAGCGCGGTCAGGCCCAGGGCAGTGAGCACGGCGGGGGTTCGGCGCACGGGGGTCCTCCTGGGAGCGTGGGAGCTCTCAGGGTAGGAGCGGGAGCGCCGACAGGTGGAAGATATGTCCGATTTTCTGGGGGAGGTCAGCCCGCGTCGACCCGGTTCGGGTCGAGGATCCAGTCCAGGACGACCTCGCGGTCGAGCCGGTAGGAGAAGTCCAGGCCGCGGCACTTCGCGTTCATCCCGAAGGACGTGACAGCCAGAACGGTGTCGGTGCCCTTGGCGAGGACCGGTCCGCCGGAGTCGCCGCTGCAGGTGCCGGCCTTGCCCTGCGCGGGGTTGGACGTCGTCTTGAGGTTGTACGTCGTGATCGGCGCCTTGTTGTTCACCAAGTAGGAGGTGCCCATGAGCCGCTCGCGGTAGGACGTCGGGGTGGGCGTCGTCCCGCTGAGGCCGTAGCCGCTGAGGGTGAAGCGCGCGTTCTGCTTCTTCTTGAGGCTCGCAACGTAGTCGTTCAGCTCGCCGACCTCGGGAAGCTCGGCGTACCGGCCGTTGGACGTGTTCACCGCCTCGTCGAGCACCACGACTCCGACGTCCTTGTTCTCGGGGAATCCCTCGAAGTTGTCGAAGCCGTAGTTGTCCGCCTGGCTGAAGGTGACGCCGCCCGCATAGGGGTAGCCCGTCGTCGGGTCGCCGCCGCGACCGTCGAAGGCCTCGGGGTCGTAGTTCGGGGCCGCCGCCTGCTGGAAGTAGGCACGCCCCTCGTCGACGCCCTCGGTGCAGTGCCCCGCGGTCACGATCGTCCTGCCATCCTCCAGCAGGCTGCCGGAGCAGCGGTGGCTGAACGGGTCGCCGCCCTCCTCGGCCGGCTCGGTGTAGAACACGAGCATGGCCACGTAGGTGTGGACGGTGTCCTTCTCGAAGTTGCCGGTGATGGCATGGCTCGGCGCGAGCCCGGCCGCGGTGGCGGCGAGGCTCAGGGCGGCCACGGTGAGTGCACGACGCACGGGCTTCCTCCTGGACTGGACGGCACCCGAGGTGCCGGGTCGGCACCGGATCGGTGCACCCGCGCATGCTAAGTCGACGTACGGCCCGGGGGGAACCCCCGAGGACGACGACTCGGTCGGGGCCGGTCGTAGGGTGGACCGGTGCGCTTCCTCGACGACCACGGCGTCCCGCCGTACGAACTGACCTACGACGACGTCTTCATGGTGCCGCGGCACTCCAGCGTGGGCTCCCGCGACGACGTGGACCTGTCCACCGACGACGCCACGGGCGCGACGCTTCCGCTGGTCGTGTCGAACATGACCGCGATCTCGGGGCGCCGCATGGCGGAGACGGTGGCGCGCCGCGGGGGACTGTCGGTGATCCCGCAGGACATCCCGGTCGAGGTGGTGGCCGACGTGGTCGCCGACGTGAAGGTCAAGGACCTGGTCGTCGACACCGCGATCACGCTGGCGCCGGAAGACACGGTCGCCGACGCGCTGGCGCTCATCCCGAAGCGGGCGCACCGGGCCGCCTTCGTGGTCGTCGACGCACGTCCCGTCGGCGTCGTGACCGAGGACGACTGCCGCCGCGTGGACCGCTTCACCCAGGTCCACCAGGTCATGTCGGCCCACCCGGTGACGTTGTCGCAGGGCCTGAGTCCGCGTGAGGCGTTCGACCGGCTGGTGGAGGTACGCCGCCGGGTGGCGCCGGTCGTCGACGCCGACGGACTGCTGGTGGGCGCCCTGACCCGCACCGGGGCGCTACGTGCCACCGTCTACCGTCCGGCACTGGACGGTCGGGGACGCCTGGCGGTCGCGGCTGCGGTCGGCGTCAACGGAGACGTCGCCGCCAGGGCCAAGACGATCCTGGACACCGGCGTGGACGCGCTGGTCATCGACACCGCGCACGGCCACCAGGAGCGCATGGTCGAGGCCCTGCGGGCGGTGCGCGCCCTGACGCCCGACGTACCGGTGGTCGCGGGCAACGTCGTCTCCGCGGAGGGCACGCGCGAGCTGATCGCTGCAGGCGCCGACGTGGTGAAGGTCGGTGTCGGCCCCGGCGCCATGTGCACCACCCGGATGATGACCGGGGTGGGACGGCCGCAGTTCTCCGCCGTCCTCGACTGCTCTGCCGCCGCGCGCGACGCCGGCGGGCGCGTGTGGGCCGACGGCGGCGTGCGGCACCCGCGCGACGTCGCCCTCGCCCTGGCGGCCGGCGCCAGCTCGGTGATGATCGGCTCGTGGTTCGCCGGCACCCACGAATCTCCGGGTGACCTGCACGAGGACGCCGACGGTCGCCGCTACAAGGAGAGCTTCGGCATGGCCTCGGCCCGCGCGGTGCTCAACCGCACCAGCGCCGACACCGCGTTCGAGCGGGCCCGCAAGGGTCTCTACGAGGAGGGCATCTCCTCGAGCCGGATGTACCTCGATCCCGCCCGCCCCGGCGTCGAGGACCTCATCGACCAGATCTGCGCCGGGGTGCGCTCGGCGTGCACCTATGCCGGCGCCCGGACGCTGGCCGAGTTCGCCGACCGTGCCGTGGTGGGCTTCCAGTCCGCAGCCGGCTTCCACGAGGGGCGCCCGCTGCCCGCCGGTTGGTAGCGGTCGTCCAGGACCTCCAGGTCGTCCAGGTCGTCGCAGAACCAGCTCGCCCCGAGCGGGTCGTGCCCGAGCGGGCCCTGCGAGGTCAGGGGGGCGCCTACCCACCCCGAGACGAGGATCGCCGGGGTCTGGCGACCGAGGGCCACGCTGCCGGTGTGGTCCACCTGGAACCAGTGGCCCGAGGGTGTCTGCCACAGGTAGACGCCCGGCAGGGGCTGGTGGCACCGGAAGCCGCCGAAGGTCTTGGCCCGGTGGTGGTGCCGACCGAGCGGGCCGAGATTCTCCGGGCGGGTCTGTCCGCGGACCCCTCCCTCGGACAGCGGTCGGAAGGGCACCGTGTGGTCGAGGTCGACGGTCCCGACCTCGCCGGTTCCCCAGGGGAACACCTCGAACGGCTCGCGCAGCTCCATCAACTCCGCCATCGGCGGTGGGATGGCGTACTCGTCCACGGGGATCTGCCCGGCCAGGTCGATGACGGGCCTGACGTCGACGCGGTCCTCGCCGATCCAGTCCCTCAGCTGCTGCAGCCCCACCGGGCCGAGCCCCCGCACGCGAGCCAGCTCGGCCTGCGGCCGGCCGCACCCGGGTGTCACCGTCAACGAGTCGAGCGCCTCCTCGGCCAGGTGCACGTAGAGCACCGTGCGCGGCCGGAGCCGCTGTAGCGCCTGGGCACCCAGGCTCGTCAGGGCCTGCCCGACAGCCACCGCGCGATCAACCGCGGTCACGTGGGTCTCCGCGCCTTCCGGGTCCTGGTCGCCAGAGTCGTCGGCTGGGACGTCCGCGTCCTGCGGGACCGCGCGCTCAAGCCGTTCGTCCTTCGAGTACACGCACGAGGAGTCCGAGCCGAATGCCTGTCTCGTCGGAGGCTCGGCCTGCGCCCGTCCGTGGGCCAGCAGCCGGCAGGCACGGGCCGGGTCGGCCAGGACGACGAGCGCCTTGGCGCGGCGGACCTGGACCGGGTCCTGGTCGCCGAGGCGCGCGAGCACCTCGGCCAGGTGCGCCACCATCGCGTCGACCCGCGCGACGTCGCCCGCGGTCGTCTGGCAGACCAGCGAGCGGAGGCCGGCCGCGTTGGGCCGACGGCCGAGCGCGACGTAGCGGCTTGCCTCCTCGGCCCGGCGCCGCGTTTCGTGACCGGCGGGGTCGGCCGCCAGGACCGCAGCCTCGAGCACGTCGAGAGCCCGCCCCGTCGGCAGACCCACGAGTGCCGGCGCCACCCGGGCGTCCACCTGCGCCGCCTGCTCGACGGTCAGGGGACGCGTCGCGGTCGCGACCCGTCGCGCCTTCCAGACGTCGACCTGTCCGTTCAGGGTGGCGTGCCACGTGGCGGGGAGCCGATGACGGAGCTCGAGTGCGTCACGCATCAGGGTCGCGGCGACGTAGGTCGTGGTCTGGAGCAGCACGCCGAGCTCGACCGCGGCGAACTCGCGGATGGCCGGGATCCCGTCGGCTCCGAGCTGCACCGATCGCTCATCGGCCCGACGTCGACCCAACCCGCGCGTCGCCGCATCGTCCGCCTGTCGTGTCCACGACGAACCTGCCGCGCCCGACTCCGCCGCGTCGGCGGGGCCACGACGGAGCTGGTTCTCCCCGGGCGGGTGCACGTCGGCCCAGCGGACCGCCAGCAGGAGCCGCTCCGCCTCGGCCCGTCGGACCGAGGCCACCGAAGTCGCCAGCGCGTCCGCACACTCCTGGACCGTCAGGTCCTCGAGAGGCGAGAGGGTGATCATGCCTCGATTCTACTCGATCAGCTGTTCGAATAGAATCACATCGTCACCGTGTTGGGAGGTCAGACTCGACCGGTCGGAGCACCGGGTCAGCGCCGCCGCGGCTCGAGCACCACGACCGGGATCTCCCGTTCCGTCCAGGACCGGTAGTCGGCGAAGTCGGCGTACAAGTCGTCCAGCAGGGGCCAGAGCCGCTCCCGCTCGACCGGCTCGGCGACCCGCGCGGTGACCAGTCGGAGCTCGGGACCGATCTGCACCTGGGTGTCGGGCGCGGCGAGGAGGTTGCGGTACCACTGCGGGTGCGCGGACATACCGCCCTGGGACGCGACGACCACCGCGTCGCCCCCGTCCTCGAGGTAGAGCAACGGGGTGGTGAAGAGCGTCCCGGAGCGGCGACCGAGGTGGTCCAGCAGCAGGACCGGCACGGGCTTGCGGAACCCAGCCCCGACGCGCCAGGTGCCGCCGACGCGACCGTTGGTGCGCCGGTAGAGCCACACCTGCGTGCGAGAGACCCGCTTCAGCAGCTTCTTGACGACAGGGGAGTCGAGACCCGGAGGCCGGGGCGTGCTGCCCGGACGCTCAGGCACCGGCGCCACCGTCCCAGGCACGCCGCACCTTGTCGACCACCGTGGCCGCCTGGCGCAGCCCCGCCCGTGCGGCGTCGGCACGCTTGGCAGGGTCGAGCAGGTTCGGGCCGAAGGCGGCGAGGGCCTCCCTGTCCGGCGCCACGACGGCGCGCGCCCGCGGCCCCACGCGGTCGAGCTGGGCGTGGATGGCGGTGTGCTTGCTGAAGGCCTTCGGCAGCGGTGCGAGCACGACGACCCGCTCGCAGCCGTGAGCCAGGTCGGCGTTCGCCGTGGAGCGCATCCCACCGTCGACGTAGTGACGCCCGTCGATGGTGACGGCCGGCCACACGAGAGGTACGGCGCAGCTCGCCGCGACCGCCTCGACGAGGTCGACGCCGCTGTCGCGGGTGAAGGTCACCAGCCGCCCCGACTCGGCCTCGACCGCGGTGACCCGCAGGTCGCGCTCGGACCAGACCCCGACGCCGATCCTGCTGCGGATGACCTCGATCCGCTCGGCCCCACCGGGCGGGTGTGCCTTGAGGGCCAGCGAGCCGATGCGCGAGCGCTTTGTGACCGGGTGGCCTGGCAGCACGATCGGCACGGCGAGGCGCAGCACCATCGACCGCGTCATGCGGGATCCGATCTCACGATCCGCCGGCCGCAGCTGCTCGGCGTACAGCTCCTCGACGGTGAGGCCCGTGGTGATCTGCGCGCCCACCACCGACCCGGCCGACGTGCCGACCACCCGGTCGGCCGCCGTCAGGTCGACGCCCGCGTCGGCCAGTCCCTTGAGGAGCCCGAGCTCCCACGCGATCCCTGTGATGCCGCCTCCGCCGAGGACCAGCGCCCGTCCACCCGTTCCGGTCATGGCGGCAACCTACGTGGTCACTCCGTCGGCTCCGTGCGGTAGGTCAGCCCCCGGTCAGCGAGCGCCTCGCCCAGACGTGCCACCGCGATCGGCCCGACGCCGTGCAGCGCGGCGAGGTCGGAGCGCGTCCAGGTCGCCACCTGCGCGAGGGTGGTCACGCCCTGCAGGCGCAGAGCACGCGTCGCCGGAGCGCCGATGCTGCGCGGCAGGGCCGTGCCTTTCTCGCGCGGCGCCCGCTCCCGGGGCGGGCCGCCGTGGTCGAGCACCGCCTCACCTCGGGGCGACAGCCGGTAGCCGATGGCGAGCGACTCGGTCAGGCCCTTCTCCTTGAGCTTGCGCACGTCGCGCTTCCACTCCAACGTCTCGCGGCCGAGCTCTGCGGCCAGCTCCGGCGCGCGCACGCCGGGGGAGCGGTCGATGATCTCCAGGCTCGCCCGCGTCCACGGGCCCGCCGTCGAGGAGCTGTCGAGCCGGTCCATCCAGCTGCGGATCTGCTCGATCTCGTCGGCCGCCGGGACCTGCTCGCGCAGCTCCTCGCGCGGGTCGGCGCCGGCGTACCGCAGCCCGACGCGGAACAGCGGTCGCTCCGCACGGGTCGCGAGCGCTTCCTTGAGCGCTCCCAGCGACGCGTGGCCGGCGCGCCGCGCGTCCTCGGACCGCAACGACGACACCGCCACCTGCTCCACCGAGGTGACCTCGAGCAGGCCGACCGCGGTTCGCAGCCGGGTCCCCACCTTCACCCGCGCCCGGTCCCAGCGCCGGAAGGCCAGGTCGATCTCGCCGCGCTTGACGGCCGCCAGCTCGGCGGGTCGGATCATCATGGCGCCCAGTCTCGCCCGTCCCAGCCCAGCGCCGCGACCCCGGCGGCGACGTGCTCGGCGGGGTGACGGTCGCGGCGTACCACGTCGGACAGGTGCGCGAGCTCGTCGGCGCCCTGGACCAGGTCCGCCCGCCACGAGCGGCTGGCGTGCTCACCACCTGCTTGCGCGATCGGTGTCAGAGCTGTGCGCTGAGGACAGGTTGCCCTTCGCGGTCCCAGACCGTGAAGCTGGTGGCGGCATCTCGGAGCACTGACGAGTTCATGTTGCAGTGGATCTCTGTGCCGGCGACTCCGATGAACTCACCAGCCGGGTACTCGCGTCCCGCGGCCCGCACCGTGGCGGTGTAGCGCTCTCCGCCCTCGAGGCCGGTCACGTTGAGCTTGATCTCCATGCCCCACGTGTGGTCGACGAGATCCGCGTCGGCGCTGACCCCGCCGACCTCGCTACTGACGGCGACGGTCTCGAGTGGTGCGGAAGGGGGGGCGTCGTCACCAGCGAGTCTGCCGCCGGCCGCGAAGCTGGCGACGAGGAGCAGGCTGGCTGCCGTCCCGACCAGGACGCGTTGCACAGCGGTTCTCCAGCGGCGCCGGGCCCGCTCGGTCTCGATGTCGGCCTCGATGCGTGCGCCGAGCAGAGCGCCCGGCTCCAACAGCTCCGAAGGGCGGCCGGGTCCACGTCGCGCAGAGCCGGCGCGAGCGGCGCGAGGCCCTCGTACTCAGCGCGACACGCGGCACAACCGTCGAGGTGCGCCTGCACGCGTGCGGTGTCGGTCCAGTCGAGGTGGCCCAGGACGAACGCTCCCAGTGACTCCCGCATGGCCCGGTGGGCGTCGTCCGTCACAGCGATACCTCCATCTCGTCCATTGTCACGCGCAGGGCCTTGAGTGCGTAGAAGACCCTGCTTCGCAAGGTCGCGACCGGAATACCCAGCTCCGCGGCCACCTCGGCGTATGGACGGTCTCGCAGGTAGGTCTCGACGATTGCGTGGCGGTGGTCCTCGCCGATCCGGCGCAGTGCCTCCTCGACGATCCACCCGCGAAGCAGCCGGTCGCTGAGGTCCGGTGACGTGTCTGCTGCCGCCTCCAGGTCGGCCGGCTCGGAGAGCTGCCGCAACCATGGTCGCGCCTCGACCCGACGCGCCTGGTCCACCACGACGTTCCTGGCGATCGCGAACAGCCACACACGCAGGCTCGCCAGCTCCGGGTCGAAGCGATCAGCAGCACGCCAGGCACGCAGGAACGTCTCCTGGACGACATCTTGGGCTGCGCCGACGTCACCCAGAGCTCGCATCGCGAACCGGTAGAGCTCCCCGCCATGGGCGGCGTACGCCTCCCTCACACCGTCGGCGCGCGTCAGGGCGGTTGCGCGCATCGTTCGCACTGCCACCGTGCCTCCTGATCTCCAGATGCTCACGTGCCTACGCACGAGCAACCCCCGATGTTCATTCGTCACCGCGACCGCGATCGGATGGTCACTCCTGGTGAAGTGGGGGCCGCGAGATCGAATGCGCGGGGGAGGCGCCGCGAGTCGTCGGCGACAACGACCAGAACCCGCGACGTCAGCTCCGGTCTACGTGGACCGGCGGGAGGGTGGCAGAAAGTCTGTTCGTCCTTGAACGTGGCGCCAGGCGCGGCCGTATCCACGGGTGTCCATCACCAACCTTTGGAGGCATCATGCGTTCCAAGCTCACCAAGTGCATCGCGGTCACCGCGGTGGTCGCCGGTTCGTTCTCCCTCAGCTCGGGCGGCGCCTCGGCGGCACACTGCGTCGAGGGCGACACCCCGGGCTTCTCGTACTTCGGCAACGACCACGTCGCCCAGGATTCCCCCCACGCCAACGAAGGCAAGGGGCAGCACGCCGGGACCGCAGGTGCGTCGAACTGCCGCGACACCACTGGGAGCCCCTCGGAGCGTGCACCCGGCAAGGCGTAGAACCGGTCCCGGGAATGGCGCTCACGTGGGGGGAGCGCCATTCCTGCGGCCCTACATCAGGTGCATGCCCTTCATTGCACTCGGTGGTGGATGTCCTCGTCGAGCGCAAGTCGACGCGGTGCCGTGGCGGCGCTAGGAAGTGATTGCGGGCGTCAAGCTGTCGGACAGCAGGCGGGCCGAGTCGGGATCAATCTGCGCGATGATCGGTGCGAGTGCCTCAACGCCTGCGAGCACTGCTGCGACGGGTACACCGCGGCGCTGCAGCACCGCGGTCAACCACACGACGAAGTCCTCGACTACGGACGCATCGTCGAGCAGTCGCGCCGCTGCGACGAACTGGGTGATGAAGGTCAGGTCCTCGAGTGTTCGATCGCGTTGATCCGGGTTGTAGGCACGCATCAAGGGAAGACGCTCTTGAAGGTTGCTCAACGCCTCCGCCGCGACGTCTCCGGCTGCTGCTTGGAGGCGCATCGCGTCTGGATTCAACGTGACATCAGCAAGGGAAGGTGTCGTCTCACCGTTGCGCCAGCCGTGAACGGTGTCCACGGCGGTATCGACGCTGTCGACCCATGCGTCAGCACCTAGCGCGATAGCCCGCTGGGCGTTCGCTGTGATTGCGCGTCCACCGGCGAGCACCGGGACTCCACGAGCGTGGGCTGCGGCGGCCAGTGTGGTGACGCCAGCGAAGTGCAGGGGAATGCTGCATGTGATCACGAGAGCGTCCACGTGTCGGCGGTCCAGGAACTGTGCGACGTGAACCGCTGGGGTTGAGGCCCCAAGGTCTGTGACTTGGAGTCCTCGGGCGCGCAGGAGCTCACCGAACATCTGTGACGGCAATGAATGCCAGTCACCCTCTGCACAAGCCGTCAACACGTGCGCGGTCCTCTGTCTGGCTCCTGGGATGCTCGCGACCACATCGAGGCATCGCTGAGTCACGCCACTGACAAGGTGTTCGTCCGCGACGGACCATTGCGCGCTCTGCCACCGTCGTCCAACCTCGTGTTGCGCTGCCGCAAGCAGACCAACTACCTCGGTGAACGGCACGCCGCGGTCGAGCCAACCCACCACCAAGCGGCGCGCCTGGGCAATGTCGCCAGCGAAAGCCAGGTTCAGGTACTCCGACACGAGGTCGGGGTCGACGACTGGGCTGGTCATGGTCTCGCAGCGAGGCTTTCCATCGACACGTGGTCAGTCACAGCAAGTCGTCCCGGGTGGTTTGCTCCCACCGGTCACGGCCAAGGGCCTTCGCGCGGTACAGCGCCCTGTCGGCAGCAGCCAAGGCTTGCTCCGGCGGTACGTTCGGAGCCGTGTATCCGCCGGAGAAGGTGAGGGGATGGGGTCTCAGGGACTCCCACCGCTTCCGCAGACGCTCCAGGAGCGGCACCGGCTTGTCAGTGCTGGAGAGCACCACCACAAACTCCTCTCCGCCGTAACGGCCTACCCGGTCAGTGGCTCGAACAGTCGCCTGCAAGGCTGCACCGAAGGCGCGCAGCACCTCATCACCAACCGGATGCCCGTGGGTGTCGTTGATCGACTTGAAGTGATCGAGGTCGAGGATGACGACTCTGTCGTCGACACTCAGGCGCCCCAGCACCCGGCCGATCGCTCGCTTGTTGTGCACTCCCGTGAGGGAGTCGACAGATGCATCCTCGGAAAGTCGCGCTGCACGGTCCACCAGCTCCAACACTCGGTAAGCGTCCCGCACGAACCCGGGAAGGTAGGTCTCTACCCGCACACGGGCAGGGCTTCCCACTGGCGCAAAAGGCAGCCTCGTCGGCCCCTGGCCGAAAGAGATGTCGAGCGGCACCCCCGCGGTCCGCTCGGGTGCGCCGCGACGACTCGACCCCCGAGGTCGACGACCAACCCCTCCGCTATCTGCGCAGCATCATCGGGTCCGTCCATGAAGAGCAGCGACCGACAGGCGCGCAGCGCTGCCCGCAGAGCCTGTGCCTCTTGCGGCGTCTCCACTCCCGTCCTCGTATCGGGCGCGGCCATGACCTGGTCGGTCTCCATGAGCACCTTCCCAACTCTCGCGAGAACGTTCAGACCCCCTGGGGCGAACGTACTCTTCCTCGGCACCTCCGGTTTCCCGACCGGGCTTCGGCGATCTGACGCGCTCTTCCTTCTACCCCGGAGGGATTGCGGTCCCGTACGCCGACACAGGTGACCGTCACCAGGGCCAAGGCGACCGGGCCGGGACGTTCTCCACACGTGTCACCGCCCACAACGCCAGCGGCACGTGGGCTTCGAGGTACTCCAGGACCAGGTGCGACGCAGCGGTGAAGTCCAGGTCCTGAGCCAGCGTCGGGACCACAGAGGGCGCGGGCGGAGCGGGTGCTGCGGTCAAGGGACGTCACCTCGCGAGCGGTGGGGGATTGGACAGGCCGTGTCCCCTTTCCCATCGGCATCGGCAGGCCCAGACTTGAGGGCGCCCGTCACCGACGACAGCGACGCCGAAAGGGGTTACCGTGACCGACGCGGCGGTTTCATCACCACTGGTGTCTTTGCTTCGACCGGGACCTACGACTGGAAAGAGCAGACATGCAGCGCCTGAGCGACTGGCAGAGCCAGAAGCTGCTGAAGGCTGCGATGTCGCTGCACCAGGGTCTCGTCATCATCGACTCGGAGGCCCGCGTCGCGTGGAGCAACCCCGCGGTGGAGATGCTGCTGGGATGGACGTGGCGCGAGCTCGAAGCTCGTCGCATCGGCACGCTTCTCGCGCCATCCTCGCGGGGTGACCTCGCCTCGTGGGCCGAGGAGGCCGGACGCGGTCGGCCGTTGCGCAGATTGCGTGCAACGGTCGTGCACAAGGACGGCAGCGAACGGGAGATCGAGTTCGAGCTCATCCCCGTCCCCGACTCCGACGGAGGGCCGGACGGCGGCGCGATCGTCTTCCGCGACGTCACTGAGGCCGATGTCGAGGACCGCGAGCTCGTCCGGCTTCGCGGACACTTCAATGTGGGATTCGTCCAGGGCTTCGCCCCTCAGGCGTTCCTCGACGTCGCCGGGCGCTTCGCGGACGTCAACGAGGCGGCGTGCGGGCTGCTGCAGCAGTCGCACGAGCAGCTGGTCGGGCGGTCCGCGCTGGAGTTCCTCGACCCTCTCGACCCGATTCGCCGAGCCGACCTCGCCGACCTGCCGAGGGGAGGGCAACCGGCGCACCAGCGCCACGAGGTGATCGTCCGCGACGCTCGGGGACGGCAGCTTCCGCTGCTGCTCGAGGTCACCGCCCTGATCGGCAAAGAGGGGCACGAACAAGGTTTCGCCTGCTTCGCCACGGACCTGAGCGACGTACGCAACGCGGAGCAGAGGCTGGCCGGGCAGGAGAGCTTCTACCGCGCCCTGAACCGCAACGCAACGGACCTGGCGCTCGTGACCGACGCCGAGGGCAACCTGGTCTACGTCTCGCCCAGCGTCGAGGACCTTCTGGGGTACGACGCGGCCGACGTTGTCGCGAGCTCGGGTTTCGACTTCGTACATACCGACGACCAGGGGATCGCCGAGCAGCTGGTCGCCTCGGCGTTGGACGACCCCCAGCACACGGCCCGAGCGGTGCTCCGCGTCCGACACGCGTCGGGGGAGTGGCGCTGGGTGGAGGAGAGCCTGACGAACCTGCTCGAGGACCCCGACGTCGGAGGGCTGGTGGCCAACCTGCGCGACGTGACCGAGCGCGTCGAGGCGCAGGTCGCCCTGCAGCGCTCCGAGGCGCGGTACCGGGCAATCGCGGAGGCCGCGCACGAGGGGATCATCGCTCTGGACAGCAACGGCGACACGATGTTCGCCAACGACCGGCTGGCTGAGCTCGTGGGCTACAGCATCGCCGAGATCTACGAGAGCGGGCTCTGGTGCGCCTTCGACCCCGACGTGGCGCAGCGGTTGCACCAGCGGTCCCTGCAGCATGTCGAACGAGGCCCGGAACGCTACGAGCTGCCTTTCACGCGTGGCGACGGTGAGACACGCATCCTGAGCGTCTCGGCAAGCCCCCTGGAGTACGACGAGGGCGTCGGGGCGCTCGCCATGGTCAGCGACGTCACCCTCGAACGGCGAGCAGAGGAGGAGCTGCGGCAGCGTGCCCTGCGTGACTCGCTCACCGGCCTGCCCAACCGGTCGCTGCTCTCGGACCGGCTTGCCTCAGCTGCCGCGCGTCAGTCCCGGTTCGGCGCGCGCGGACTGGCGATGCTGTTCGTCGACCTCGACAACATGAAACGCGTCAACGACCGCGCCGGCCACGCCTGCGGTGACGCGCTGCTCCGCATGGTGGGGGATCGGCTGGGATCAGCCGTGCGCGACGTGGACACCCTGGCCCGGCTGGGCGGTGACGAGTTCGTGATCCTCTGCGAGGACGTGGACGGTGACGACGCCGCCCTGCTGGCTCACCGCGTGCAGCTGGCCTTCGCGCAGCCCTTCAGGATCAACGACCAGTCCTTCGAGGTGACGGCGAGCATCGGGGTGGCGCTGTCGCCGCCGCACGACGTCGCGGACCTGCTCCATCTCGCCGACCAGGCGATGTACCAGGCGAAGGAGCGGTCGCGTGGCTCCTTCCTGACCTTCGACAGCGCCATGGCGCGGGCCGCGAAGCGCCGAACCCGGCTCGCTGACGACATCAAGGTGGCGATCGCCAACGACGAGCTCGTCGTCCACTACCAACCCATCGTCCAGCTGACCGACGGTCGGCCCCAGGGCGTCGAGGCGCTCGTCCGCTGGCGGCACCCGATGCTGGGCATGCTGCCGCCCTTCGAGGTCCTGGCTGCGGCTCGCGAGACCGGGATGGAGTCGCAGATCGACGCCGCCGTGCTCGCCATCGCGTGCCGCGACATGGCCAGGTTGCTGGAGGCCGGCGCTCTGGGACCCGACACCTACGTCGCGGTGAACGTGTCCGCGGCGACAGCCAGCCTGGTGCCGCTCGACGTCACCGTGCCCGTGGCCCTCGATCTGGCCGGCCTCCCGGCGCGACACCTCGTCATCGAGGTCACCGAGACCTCCGTGATGGCCGACGTCGAGCGGGCGGCGGCCAAGCTGCGGTCGCTGGCGAGCACCGGCGTCCGGATCGCGGTGGACGACTTCGGGACGGGGTACAGCTCGTTGGCCTACCTGCACCGGCTGCCCCTGGACATCCTCAAGATCGACCGGTCCTTCGTGGCGGGACTGGGCGCCGAGGGTGAGTCCACCACGATCATCAGGTCTGTGCTCGGCTTGGCCGAAGCGCTGTCCCTGCAGGTCGTCGCCGAGGGCGTGGAGACGACGGCGCAGGCCACCGCCCTGCAGGAGATGGGATGCCCCAGCGCTCAGGGCTACCTCTGGAGTCCGGCGGTCCCGGTCGAAGACCTGCTGGGCGACAACGCGACGCGCGTGTCGGAAATCACCCCAAACGCCATGAATCGTTGGGAAGTGTGACAGTGTCGGGTCTGAAACGGGGACGCGCGACTTCGGTCTCGTGATCCTGACGACGGACCCATCCACTCCGCCCGCCGGGCCGGTGATCGGGGCCGGATTCGTTGGGTACACGGCCGGCGAGATCACCAAGACCGGCACCGCGACCTGGAACCCGACCATCAACGTCGCGATCACCCCGGACATGGCGGCTGGGGTCTACAGCGCCACCATCACCCACTCGGTCTCGTGACCGGCGACCGGCGACCGGCGACCGCTCAGCGTTCGGCTGCGAGCGCCGTACCCAGTGACGCGGTGGCGCGGCTGTGGAGCTGGCTCACGCGGGACTCGGTGACGCCGAGGACACGGCCGATCTCTGCGAGGGTCAGCCGCTCCCAGTAGTACAGCGCCAGGACGATCTGGTCCCGCTCGGGCAGCGCACGCATCGCCTCGGCGAAGCCTTCGGGCAGGGCATCCCCGTCACCGGGCAGCGGGCCCGAGGCGGAGACCGACGGCTCGTCCGCCTCGGCTTCGAGCGGGATCGTGCTTGCGCGCGCCTGCTCGTCGCGGGTCCGCCGCACCGCCTCGGGTGTGACGTCGAGCTCCACCCCGATCTCGCCGATTGTCGGGGCCCGGCCCAGACGGCTTTCCAGCTCGGCGGCGGCACGGTCCTGGGCACGGATCTGGGCGCGGGTGGAGCGAGGCACCCAGTCCGCGGACCGCAGCCCGTCGATGATCGCGCCGTGGATGCGCCGGACGGCGTACGTCTGGAACTGGTGTCCGCGGGCAGGGTCGAATTTCTCGACCGCGTCGATCAGTCCGATGACGCCATCGGATATCAGGTCGTCCTGCTCCACGTGCGCGGGCATCGTGGAGCGGAGAGGGCCGGCGACGAACTTGACGAGGGGGGAGTAGTGCACCACGAGACGGCCGCGTGCCTCGTGGTCGGCGTGCTGCTTCCACCCCTGCCACAGCTCATCCACGGTCCTGTCCGGCACGAGGCACCTTCCTGAGTGAAGACGTTCGTCGGCGAGGTCAGCTGCGGGATCAGCGGCGACCTCAGAGCGTGGGGATGAGCAGCAGGGCGGCGCCCGGGTCCTCACGATATCGGGCGATCAGGTGATCGCTCGCGTCGTCGATACGGACGTGCAGGGCACGTCGGTACTCCGTGAGCTGCACCTCGGCCGCGCGCAGCCGCTCGAGAGCATCGGCGACCCCGGCCCCGTCGGTCGGATCGACGTCGAGCAGCCACAGCCGCTCCAGCTCCGGCAGCTCCGGCAGCGGCTCCGCCGCCTCGACCCGGACGAGCGCCCTGCGGCTGCGCCCGGTCCCCGTGTCTCCCAGGACACGAACAAGTTGGTCGAAGGTGAGGGACGTTGCCGAGCGGCCCACCGCGACCAGCACATCGATGCGCGCGTGCAGCAGCCGTCGCCAGTAGCTCACCCGGTCCTCCTCCGTGGCCAACGAGCGGCGATAGAGGCGAAGGGCGATGAGGTCGAGTGACGACAGGGCGCCGGGTGGCCCCGTGACCAGGAGCTGCGAGGACAAGGAGTCATCCTTCCCGTGCCTTGGCGTGCGGACGGCGAACCCGCGAACCAGCTCGGCACCGAAGGCTCCGGATCGGCAGTCTGCTGACCGCCACGACTCGCCCAACGTATCCGAACCGAACCGGGACAGGGAGTGCTCCAGGGTGCGGACAGGGTCGGGGTCGCAGGGTCGCAGGGTCGCATCTCGCCGAGAACGGGACGGTGTGTCGAGTGCCGGAAAGTTGAGGGAGGGCTCAAGTCGGGCGGCGCACACTCCGATGAGACGTGTAGACGACCAGGGGTTGAGGGATGTGTCGATGACCAACAGTCGCGTCACGGGCGTGAGCGGCCCACCTTCTTCAGGCGTGCGCGCGGGGCGTCCGGAAGCGGGGGCGAACCCGAGCTGGACGTCCTTGTCGTCTCCACCGACGCGAGGGGGGTCGTCACGTGGTGCGGCCCCCCGGTCGAGGTCCTCCTGGGGAGGGGACGCACTCGCCCTGTCGGTCACCATGACGGTGAACCTGGTCCGCGTGGCGGTCCATCAAGGTGGCACACCTCGTCGGCGTGCCGCCCTCGCGGCGACGCGCCGAGACCTCGCCGACTCGATCGATGACGTCGCGCCAATGGCGGCTGCGCTGCTTCGCCGTCGATCTCGGGCTCGATGCCCGAGGCGGCCAGCAGAAGATCAGGGTGTTTCGGCTCCCGTTCCCAGGACC
Organism: uncultured Actinomycetota bacterium; assembly: GCA_963762755.1. Taxonomy (GTDB): domain Bacteria; phylum Actinomycetota; class Actinomycetes; order Propionibacteriales; family Nocardioidaceae; genus Marmoricola_A. The sequence continues at coordinate 38,695 of CAVXMH010000029.1, forward strand.
CTCAAGTCGCGCCGTCGCGGAGCCGATGACCTTGGTGACAGGTCGCCCGGGTCGCGGGCGCGGGGTCCGATCGTCTTGGGAGGGCAATCGGGGCTGCACACGCGGTCCGGGGGTCCTGGCGCTCACTGGTATGAACGCTCCACCGATGCCGTGCCCCGAGGTGCACTACCATCTCGTCCTGTACCCATCAGTGGGTCCGCGGACAGGGAGTGCGCGTGCACGGTGTGAGCCGAAGTGTCATGGCGCTGGGGGTCGGGGCCTCGTTCCTGATGGCTGCGGTTCTGGTGGACTTCGTCGGCGACCTTCAGCTCAGCGGCGTCTACGCCACCGCTGCCATCTTGGCCTCCATCAGTGGCCGCCCGCGACCAACCGCTGTGCTAGCGGGGCTGGCTGTGGCAGCGGCTGTCGTGTCCGGGGTGTGGCACGGAACCACCGGCGAGCCGGCCTGGTCGCTCAGGCTGGTGAGCTGCTTGATCGCCGGCGTCGCTGCAGTCGTCGCGGCACGCCTCGCTGAGTCGTACCGCCAGCGGATGCGCCACACGAGCCGGCTGGCACAGGACCTGCTCGACGCTCTGGCGGTTGAGCTGACGGGCGCCCGGACGGTCACGGACGTGGCTGAGGCCTTCCTGGGACAAGCCGCCGAGCGACTGGGCGCCGCCTCGGCGATGATCTTCGTGCTGGACGACCAGGACATGATGCGCTCGGTGGCGTGGCTGGGGCGCGGCGGATCCCAGGCGGACCAGTACTCCGAGTTCCCACTCGACGCTGACCTGCCGGGGGCATCGGCTGCCCGCTCGAGAACGCCCCTTCACTTCCCCGACCGATCCGCGATCGAGGCCGCGTTCCCGTCATTGGCCGGCTACTACCGCGAGGAGCGAAGCCTGCACGTGCTTCCCCTGGTCCGCAACGACCGTTTGCAAGGTCTGCTCGCCCTGACCTTTCCGCCCCACGTGGTGGAGACAGATGACGAGCGCGGGCTGCTGGTGTCGTTGTCCGTGGCTCTGAGCGCGGCCCTGGAGCGGGCAGAGTCGCTGGTGGCTGCCGACGCCGAGGTACGCCGCACGGCGCTCCTGGCCGAGGCGTCGCGCACCCTCTCACGCAGCCTCGACTGGGACGAGACGCTCGCGGAGGTGGCACGGCTGCTCGTCCCCGACCTGGCCGACTGGTGCTCGCTGTCCCTGCTGCGCGACGGCACGTTGGAGACGGCAGCCGTCTGGCATCGCGACCCCGGAACGAGCGCATGGGCCCAGACCATGCGGGACGTCTTCCCGGTGGACATGGCGGCACCCACCGGCGCACCGGCAGTCGTGCGGACCGGGCAACCCGAGCTGTACGTGTCCATTCCCGACGAGCTCGTCGAGATGTCAGCCGTCAACGAGGAGCACGCGGCACTGCTGAGACGCCTCGGTCTGGTGAGCGCGATGGTGGCGCCCGTGCGTAGCGGCGGCGAGGTGATCGGTGCGGTGAGTCTGGCCCATGCCGAATCCGGTCGGCGCTACAACGACGAGGACACCCAGCTGCTTGTGGATCTGGCCTCACGCATCGGCACTGCCCTGAGCAACGCCGAGAGCTTCACGCGCCAGTCACGGCAGCTCATCGAGGTGACCAAGGTGGCGGCTGCGGCTCAGCGGGCCATCTTGTCGCCACCGCCTCCCCAGGTCGGGCCCCTGACGCTGTCGGCGCGATACGTCAGCGCGGCCGAGGAAGCACAGGTGGGTGGCGATCTGTACGAGGTGGTCGCTCATGGCAACCGGACTCGCCTTCTGATCGGGGACGTGCGCGGAAAGGGATTGTCCGCGGTGCGCACGGCGACCATCGTGCTGGGCGGCTTTCGCTCTCTTGCAGTGCAGGACGTACCCATCGAGGAGGTGACCCGACAGCTCGACAAGCACGTCCAGATCTACCTCGACGACGAGGAGGACTTCGTCACTGCTGCCTTGGTGGACATCTGGAACGATGGACGGTTCAGCCTGGTCCTGTGCGGGCACCCGGCCCCCCTCGTGACACACCATGACGGGTGGCGTCTCGTGGAGGCAGCGCCGAGCGTGCCACTCGGCCTGGGCTCGGCGCCCGTCGCGTGCCAGGGCGTCCTCGCGCCAGGTGATCGGATGGTGCTCTTCACCGACGGACTCGTCGAGGCCCGCCGCCCCGATGGGGTCTTCGTCAGCCCTGAACCACTCTGGTCGCTTGCTGCATCGGAGCCGTTCCCGGCAATGCTCGACACTGTGCTCGAGGCGCTGCAGGCCTGGACCGGCGGACGGTTGAAGGACGACCTCGCCCTGTTGTCGATCCAGTACCTCGAGCATCCCGACAACAGGCGGGACGGCTACCCGTCGAGGCTCGCCCGCAACCTGCCGCCGGAGCCGGCCAGCGTCGGGGAGGCCCGGCGCCTGGTGCGTGGCCTCCTCGAGGGCACCGGACTCCAGGACGTCACAGACGACGCCCAGATGGCCGTCAGTGAGCTCGTCACCAACGCGCTGGTCCATGCAGGGGGCGAGATCCACCTGGCTGCCTCCATCACCGGACCGGGGCTACGCGTCGAGGTGGGAGACGCGAGCCCCCACCTGCCCGTGAGACGGGACTACGCCGCGAGGTCGGCCACCGGACGAGGACTCCACATGGTGGAGAACGTCGTGACACGGTGGAGCAGCTTTCCGCTGGGCCGCGGCAAGGTGGTCTGGTTCGAGATCGAAGACCCCACGGGCCAGCCTTTCAGCGCTCTCCAAGCCCCCTCACCAGCCCACGAGGAGGACGAGGAGGACATCGTGGAGATCGAGCTCCTCGACGTACCTCTCCTCATGCACGCCGCTTGGCAGGAACACGCCTCCTCCCTCTTGCGTGAGTACCTGCTCGCCAAGCTGGACGAGGACATGACGGTCCTGGGCACCCACGGCGCGGCCAGTGACGCCATGAACGTGCTCCACGAACAGATTCCTGCGCCCGTTCTCGGAGCGGACCCCGAGGCTGTCATGGGCAGCGCGCTGGAACCGCTCGTGTCTGAACCGACCCTGACCCTGCGCGTGCCCCGGAGCTCCGTTGCGCACTTCTCGACTCTGGACGACGTGACCCGCGCCGCCCTCGAGCTGGCCGGAGCAGGCGGGATGTTCGTACCGCCCATGCAGCCGGAGATCCGGGACCTCTGTCGATGGTTCTGCCGCGAAGTCATCGAGCAGGCAGGCGGCAGGCAACCCACGCCCTGGAAGGCACCCGCACCCGAACGGATCTCGCAGGGCCTCGAGCTCACCGTGGCCGGGTTCGACCTGACCACGGTCTCGACATCGCCGCGGGGGCTGCTCGCAACGAACGGGGCCAGTGTGATCGTGGCCGTGAGTCCATCGGCAGTCCGCTTCCTCGGATACGGCTCTGAGGACGACCTTGTCGGGCGACCCGTCACCTGCGTCGTGCCGCAGCGCTACCACCAGGCACACATTGCCGGCACCACCCTGCACTCGGTCAACGGCCGCAACCCCCTGCTCGGGATACCCATCACCGTTCCCGTCGTGCGCGCCGACGGCGAGGAAGTACACGTGGAGCTGATGGTGGTCTCGCGCCCCCTCCGCACCACCAGACGCGTCTTCCTCGCCGAGTTCTCCCTCGGACCCGACACCGCCAGCGACACGAGTGCGAATTGACCACACGGACGGGAACAGGCGCTGGCACAGCTCACACGCCCTGGACAACCCCGTTCGCCGTTCCTGGAGGTCCGGTCGTGCGAATGACGCGGTGATCTGTCGAGACCCTTCGAGGAGCCGGCGTGCTCGCCCGGCGACGGAGGTCTCGGGTCAGCCACCCGCTCGAAAGCAGCCAGGAACTGTCCGTCGAACGACGATAGGCCCCGGTCTCCGGGGCCTATCCATGGTGTCCGAGGGGGGACTTGAACCCCCACGCCCTTTTGGGGCACTAGCACCTCAAGCTAGCGCGTCTGCCTATTCCGCCACCCGGACGAGGTGTCGACGACCCCTCGTGGAGAGGGTCGATCGCGGCCGTAACTGTAGCAAAGGAGCGGCCTGTCGCCTGCATCGGGGATCCGCCCCGGGCGGCCGTCGGCGTGCCACCATGGGCCCGGTGAGCGCACCGGAGAGCGAGACCCGCGAGGAACGCCCCTACGACCCCGCCGCGGAGGTCGTCGACATCTGTCGCGACCTCATCCGCATCGACACCACCAACACCGGCGACGGTGACGGACCGGGGGAGCGCAAGGCCGCCGAGCACGTTGCGTCACTGCTGTCCGAGGTCGGCATCGAGGTCACCGTCAGCGAGTCCGAGCCCGGTCGCACCAGCCTGCTGGCCCGCTGGGGCGGCTCTGCCGGCTCGGACAAGCCGCCGCTGCTCGTCCACGGCCATCTCGACGTCGTCCCCGCCGACGCGGACGACTGGCAGGTCCACCCGCTGTCCGGCGAGGTCAAGGACGGCGCGATCTGGGGCCGTGGCGCGGTCGACATGAAGGACTTCGACGCGATCATCCTCGGCGTCGTCAGGGCCCGCCAGCGGGCCGGGAAAGCTCCCGACCGCGAGATCGTGCTGGCCTTCACCGCCGACGAGGAGGCCGGCGGGCACAAGGGCGCCGAGCACCTCATCACCGAGCACCGCGACCTGCTCGCCGACTGCTCCGAGGCCGTGGGCGAGGTCGGCGGCTTCAGCGCCACCGTGCGCGGGCAGCGGATCTACCTCATCGAGGCCGCCGAGAAGGGCATGGCCTGGATGCGCCTGACCGCGCGCGGCACCGCGGGGCACGGCTCGATGCGCAACCCCGACAACCCCGTCTCGCGGCTGACGGCGGCGGTCGCGCGCATCGGCGCCCACGAGTGGCCGGTGCAGCTGACCCCGCAGATGGAGGTGCTGCTCGCCGCCGTCGCCGACCTGGCCGGGACCGAGGCCACCCCGGAGAACGCCCCGGCGCTCATCGAGGAGTTCGGCTCCGCCGCCCGACTGCTGAGCAACACCATCCGCCACAGCGTCAACCCCACCCGCCTCGACGCCGGCTACAAGGTCAACGTGGTGCCCGCCACCGCGACCGCCGAGCTGGACGGCCGCTTCCTGCCCGGGTTCGAGGACGACTTCTTCGGCACCCTGAAGGAGCTCATCGGCGAGGGCATCGACCTCGACTTCATCAGCAACCAGCACGCCCTCGAGACCGCCTACGAGGGCGACATCGTCACCGCCATGAACCGGTCACTGCTGGCCGAGGACCCCGGCGCCCTGGTGGCGCCGTACCTCATGCCCGCGGGCACCGACGGCAAGCACTGGGCCAAGCTCGGCATCCGCTGCTTCGGCTTCTCCCCGCTGAGGCTGCCGGCCGACCTCGACTTCACCGCGCTCTTCCACGGTGTCGACGAGCGCGTCCCGGTCGACGCCCTCGAGTTCGGGGCACGCGTCTTCGACCGCTTCCTCGACGAGGCCTGACGAGCCAGAGACGGGCTGACGAGATGGCCGACGACCTGCCCGTGACGGGCGCGCTGGTGATCCCCAGCGGTGAGCTCCGTGAGCGGTTCTCGCGGTCCTCGGGCCCCGGGGGACAGGGCGTCAACACCACCGACAGCCGGGTCGAGCTGTCCTTCGACCTCGCCGGGTCGCCGTCGGTGCCCGAGCCGCTGCGCGAGCGGATGCTCGAGCGCCTCGCCGGTCGCCTCGTCGACGGCGTGGTCACGATCGCCGCCAGCGAGCACCGCGCCCAGCTGGCCAACCGACAGGCCGCCCGCGAGCGGTTGGCCCAGCTGCTGCGCGAGGCCGCCGCCGCGCCACCCCGGAGGCGGCGCGCGACGCGGCCGACGCGCGGCTCCAAGGAGCGGCGGCTCTCTGCGAAGAAGCGGCGCGGCGAGACCAAGCGGTTGCGCCGGGGCGGGTTCGAGTGAGCGCCCGGTGATCCCCTGCAACCCTCTCGGACGACGTGCGCTGCTCACCGGGACCCTCGGACTCGCCGCGGGTGCAGCACTGACCGGATGCACAGGAGGAGACGTGGTCTCGACAGGCTCGACCACCGGGGACGGCTCGACCACCGGGGACGGCTCGACCACCGGGGACGGCTCGACCACCGGGGACGGCCCGACCACCGGGGCAGGCTCGCCGGAGCGCTTCACCTACGGCGGCGACGCGTCGCAGTGGGCCGACCTCTACCGCCCGGCGGATCCCTCCGGGTCGCCGGGGATCGTCGTGGTCGTCCACGGCGGTTTCTGGAAGGCGGCGTACGGCGCCTCGCTGGGCGCACCGCTGGCGGCCGACCTCGCGACGCGCGGCTGGACCGCGTGGAACCTGGAGTACCGCCGGGTCGGCAACGGCGGGGGCGACCCGGAGACCTTCGACGACGTCTCCGCCGGCATCGACCGGCTGGCCGACGTCGCCGGCCTGGACCTGGGGGTCGTGCTCACGCTGGGCCACTCGGCCGGCGGCCACCTCGCCGCCTGGGCCGCGGCCCGCGACCGCACCGACCGGTGGGCCGACCCGCGGGTCCGGGTCACCGGGGTGGTCTCCCAGGCGGGCGTGCTCGACCTCACCGAGGCCGCCGACGACGGTCTCGGCGCCGGCGCGGTCGAGGCGTTCATCGGCCGACCACCGGGCCCGGCGTACGACGCGCTCGACCCGCAGCGTCAGATCCCCCTGGACGTGCCGGTGCGGTGCGTGCACGGCCGCAGCGACAGCAACGTGCCGCTCTCGCAGTCCACGGACTACGTCCGCGCGGCGCGGAAGGCGGGTGCCGACGCCGACCTGCTGGAGGTCGACGGCGACCACTTCGTGCTCATCGACCCCAGCTCCGACGTCTGGGCGTCCACGGTCGACCTGCTGACGCAGCTGGCAGCGCCCGCCTAGCCGAACCCGCAGCCCGCCTGACCGTCCCGCCGCAACACGCCGCCACCTCGCGGAAGGTGGCGAGAGCGCCCGGCCCGTCGTGGCAGCATGTCGCCATGCCGACCGGGTCCGCGCTTCCGCTGCACACCTCGCCCCGCCGGGACGCCGCGTTCGGCCGGCCGCGTCGCACCGCCGAGCTCGAGTTCGAGCGCCTCACGATCCCGCGCGACTTCTCCCGCTCCTTCGTGACGCGCATGCTCGTGGACCTCGCCGAGCGCGGCGGCTGGGAGCTGGACCGCGTGCGCATCCTGCACGACGGCACCCGCAAGGTCGTGCTGCGCCGCAGGATCATCCGCCAGCGCGGCCTCGAGCCGACCGCCTGACCTCTCGACGGGCGGTCAGGGGCCGTCGGTGGTCCCCGCCCGGCCCGACACGTCGTCGAGTGCGGTGCGGATCTCCTCGGGCAGCACGCACTGCTCGACGGTCAGCGAGCCGAGAAGCTGCGCCGCCGTCCGGGCCCCCACGAGGGCTGAGGCGACCCCGGGACGGTCGCGCACCCAAGCCAGGGCGACCTCGAGCGGCGACCACTGCAGGCCGTCCGCAGCACGCACCACCGCCTCGACCACCGTGCGGCTCTGCGGGTCGAGGTAGGCGCCGACGTAATTGCCGAAGTGCGGGGAGGCCGCGCGGGAGTCGGCGGGCGTGCCGGTGCGGTACTTGCCGGTCAGCACGCCACGCCCCAACGGGGCCCAGGCCAGCAGACCGACGTCCAGCGAGAGCCCGGCCGGCACCAGCTCGTGCTCGCAGGCCCGGTTGAGCAGGGAGTACTCCACCTGGTTCGACGCCAGCGGCACCCGCCCGGGAACGGCCCGCTGCCAGGTCGCTGCCTGGGCCATCTGCCAGCCCGCGTAGTTCGAGACGCCGACGTACGACGTCCGCCCGGTCGACACGGCGTGGTCCAGCGCGCTCAGCGTCTCCTCGAGCGGCGCGTCGTCGGACCACACGTGCACCTGCCACAGGTCGACGTGGTCGACACCGAGGCGGCGCAGCGAGCCGTCGAGGGTGCGCAGCAACGAGCCACGGGAGACGTCGACCTCCCGCGCTCCCCGGGCCCGGGAGACACCGGCCTTGGTCGCCAGCACGACGTCGTCGCGAGCCACCACGTCGCCGAGCAGCGAGCCGATGAGCTCCTCCGAGGCCCCGTCGCCGTAGCCGGCCGCGGTGTCGAGGAGCGTTCCGCCGGCCTCCACGAACCCCTTGAGCTGGTCACGGGCCTCGTGCTCGTCGGTGTCGCGCCCCCAGGTGAGCGTGCCGAGACCCAGGCGCGAGACCCTCAGTCCCGTCCCACCGAGCCGCCGCTGCTCCATGCGGTCCAAAGTAGTCCAGCCCGGCGCCACCGCGCGCCTCGGCTCGCCGGAGGGTCCTGCGCCGCGGCGACCCCGGTACGCCGTACGCTGGCGGCCGTCCCGGCGGGCGAGGCGGCCCGACCCATCGAGCCAGAGGCACCACGTTGGTCGACTTCATCCGAGCCGTCGTCCTCGGCGTGCTGCAGGGACTCACCGAGTTCCTGCCCATCTCCAGCAGCGCGCACCTGCGGATCTTTCCCGAGCTGCTCGGCTGGGGCGACCCGGGAGCGGCGTTCACCGCCGTGGTGCAGATCGGCACCGAGCTGGCGGTGCTGCTGTACTTCCGCCACGACATCTGGCGCATCGCCAACGCCTGGGTGCGCTCGCTGGTCCAGCCGGCGTGGCGCGGTCACCAGGACTCGCGCATGGGCTGGTACATCATCGTCGGCTCGCTGCCGATCGTGGTCCTCGGCATAGCCCTGAAGGACGTCATCGAGCGCGACTTCCGCAGCCTGTGGATCATCGGCACGACGCTCATCGTGCTCGGCGTCGTGCTCGGCGTGGCCGACCGGGTCGGGGCGATGCGTCGCTCGATCACCGACATGACGCTCCAGCACGCTCTGGTGCTCGGCGGCGCACAGGCGCTCGCGCTGGTCCCCGGCGTCTCCCGCTCCGGCGCGACGATCAGCGCCGCACGGTTCCTCGGCTACGACCGCGAGGCCGCGACCCGCTTCGCCTTCCTGCTGGCGATCCCGGCCGTCATCGGTGCCGGGGTCTTCCAGCTGCCGGAGATCCCCGGGGGTGAGAACGCCTACGGCACCGTCCCGACGCTGGTCGCCACCGTCGTGTCGTTCCTCGTCGGGTACGCCGCCATCGCGTGGTTGCTGCGCTACGTCACGACCCGGTCCTACCTGCCGTTCGTGATCTACCGCGTCGTGCTCGGTGCGCTCACGCTCGGCCTGGTCGGCACCGGGGTGCTGGCCGCCGGCGGCTGAGCCACTGAGGACTCCACCGCCGGCGGCCCGTTCCTCGTCCCGTCGGCGTGCCTAGCAGGGCTCGACGGCATCGACCGTCAGGCCCTGGTCGACCACGGCCGCGTCCGTGACCAGCTGCACGGACCCCGTCGACGTCGGGATGCAGGGTGTGGTCACGCCGCCGGGCAGTGGGTGCGTGCCGTCGTAGGTGGCCAGCACGTTGCCGTTCGCGTCCTTGACGTAGACGTAGTCGTAGCCGGCCTCGGTCTCCAGCAGGCTGAAGTGGAAGGCGAAGCCGGGGGAGCCGTTGTCGTAGGTCCAGGTGCAGTCACCGTTGTTGCCGTAGGGGTGCGGGGACTCGAACGGCAGCGCGGCGGAGCTGTCACCGACGCACGGCGGCGGCGGAGGCACGGCGGGCGTGCAGCCCTTGTGCACGCCCACCGCGTCCCAGGCCAGAGCGACGCTGCGGCGGTCACCGCGGGCCACCGACATCGTCGCGCTGCGGGCGTCGCACATGTTGGCGTACTCCGTCAGGCTCGTGAACGCCCGGTAGAAGATCGCCCGCGTGCGCTCCAGGCCGAGGGCCGGGACGGTCACGTCGCAGTCCTCGGTGTGGGTGTGACCGCTCGAGCCGGTGGCGGAGCACCCGGCGTTCTGCCCGCCGTTGACGGCCAGGTAGTAGGCGTGGTTCGGGATGCCGCTGTTGGTGTGGACGCCGCCGTTGTCGGCCGTGCCCGTGGCCCGCTCCGAGTAGTGGTCCGGGTTGCCGTCGTTCTGCGGGGCGCTCATGTCGCGGAAGCCGGGCTCGGCGCCGCCGTAGACCGGTCCGGCCGGGATGACGTCCTCGCCGATGAGCCAGTCCGGCTCGGCAGCGGGGTCGAGACCGCGCTCGTCGGCGTAGAACTCTGTGGTGTTGCCCATCATGTCGCTGAACGACTCGTTGAGCGCGCCGGACTCGTTCTCGTAGATGAGCCCGGAGGTGAACTCGGTGACGCCGTGGGTCAGCTCGTGACCGACCACGTCGAGACCGCCCGACAGCGGCTTGCACTGCGAGCCGTCACCGTCGCCGTAGGTCATCTGCTCGCCGTTCCAGAAGGCGTTGCAGTAGCCCACGTCGTAGTGGACGGTCGAGATGATCTTCATGCCCTCGCCGTCAATGCTGTCGCGGTCGAAGACGTCGCCGTAGAAGTCGTCGACGAGCTCGGCGTAGTAGTGCGCGTCGACCCCGGCCGACTGGCCCGGGCTGAGGGTCGCCGGCACCGTCATGTCCCACACGTCGTCGGGGTCGGTCATCAGCACCCCGGGGTTGTTCGTGCGGTTCTGGGCGTCGTAGGTCTCTTGGCGGCCGTCGGAGGAGATCATCCGGTAGGCGCCGGCGGGACCGCTGGTGTCGATGGTCTTGGTGTCGCCCTTGAGGCCGACACCCTCCCCCTCCTCGGCGAGCGCGTCGAAGCGGTTGCGCACCGCGCCGGTCTGCGCGTCGATGGAGAGCACCGGACGGGCGGCGAAGCGTCGCGTGTCCACCTCGTAGAACAGCGCCCCGTCACGCGGGTCGATGCGCAGGGTGGTGGTGCGCTCGCCCCGGGCGCCGAGCAGGTCGGTCACGACCCGCGCCGCCTCCGCGGGTGCCAGACGCAGGTCGTTGGTGGGCTCGAGCGAGGCGAAGTGTGCGCCGATCACGTTCGTGGCCCTGCCGCCCTCGCTGAGGACGGTGACCTGCCCACCGAGGACCTCGGCGTTCTCGACGACCTGCTGGTAGCGGGTCTGCGTGGTGCCGTCGGCGTAGGTGGTGCTCCAGACCCGCTCGACGTCGTCGGGCAGCTCGTACGCCGCCGCGGCGGCGCCTTCCAGCGTGAAGGAGCCGTCGGGCGGTGCGGCCGACGCGCCGGCTCGGGCGTCGGGCTCGTCGGTCGCGGTGGCGGGCGACAGGCCGGTGACCACGACCGCCAGGGGCGCGAGCAGGGTCAGGGTCAGCGCTGTCGCGCTCAGAGGTCGGCGCACTCTCATGCAGCTCTCCTTCACAGGGGTCCGGCGCGCAGCACCGGCCGTTCGGACCGCCCCGAGAGGGGCATGGAGGTCCAACGACGCACCTGTGAGCCGCGTTACGGCCCGAATTCGGGTCGCAGCGCCTGCGGGACGTCAGAGCCAGCCGGACCTCTTGAAGATCCGGTAGAGCACGACCCCGGGCACGACCATCAACGACAGGGCCCAGGCGTACCCGAAGCGCCAGGCCAGCTCGGGCATGCTCACGAAGTTCATCCCGTAGATGCCGGCCACCATCGTCGCCACCGCCGCGATCGCGACCCAGGCCGAGATCCGCCGCATGTCCTCGTTCTGCTCGACCGTGATGAGGGCCAGATGGGCCTCGAAGGCCGTCGACAGCAGCTGGTCGAGGGTCTCGACCGCCTCGGCGACCCGGACGACATGGTCGGCGATGTCGCGGAAGAACGTGCCCGAGCCCTCGTGGAGGTAGGGGTAGGACGTGGCGGCGAAGCGCTGCATGGGGGTGCGCAGCGGCAGCACGGCCCGGCGGAACTCCGCGATCTCGCGCTTGAGGACGTAGATCCGCCGGCTGTCGTGCGTGCGTCCGGGTGAGAACACCGACTCCTCGACCTCGTCCACGTCGGTCTCCAGCTCCGAGGCCACCAGCTCGTAGCCGTCGACGATGCGGTCGCAGACCGAGTACACGACCGCCGACGGGCCGTGCCCGTGCAGGTGGGTCTTGCGCTCCAGGTCGTGACGCACCCCGGCGAGCTCGACACCCTCGCCCTGGCGGACCGTGACGACGAAGTCCGGGCCGATGAACAACGACACCTGGCCGGTCTCGACCTCGTCGATCGCGTCGACGTACCAGAGGGTCTTGACGACCATGAAGAGCATGTCGTCGTAGGGCTCGACCTTGGGCCGCTGGTGGCGCGTCAGAGAGTCCTCCACCGCGAGCGGGTGGAGGCCGAAGATCTCCTCCAGGTCGGCCATCTCGGTGTGGTCGGGCTCGTGCAGACCCACCCACACGAACCCAGTCGGGTCCTCGCCCACCGCGCAGGTCGACCGCGCCTCCTCACGGACGCGCCGCAGAGCCTCCGGCGTGAAGTCCAGCGGGTGCCGGACACCGTCGTGGTACCACGCGCTGTCGACGATCATGGCGCCACTGTAAGGACACCGCGGTGTCGACGTGGGGCCGGTGGGGGACGACGACCTACTCTGGGCGGCATGGCGACGGTCATCTTGGTCAGGCACGGCCGGACGACGGCCAACACCGCCGGCGTCCTCGCCGGGCGTTCCCCGGGGGTCCGGCTCGACGACCGTGGTCGCGAGCAGGTGGCCCGGCTGGGCGAACGGCTCGCCGGCGTCCCGCTGCGTAGCATCGTCTCCAGCCCCATGGTGCGCTGCCGCGAGACCGCCGCCGCGATCGCCGGACGCCAGCAGCCCGAGGCCGCGACGGTCGAGCGCGAGAGCGCCCTGGCCGAGGTCGACTACGGCGAGTGGACCGGCGGGACCCTGGCGGCCCTGGCCAAGCAGCCGCTGTGGCGCACGGTGCAGGCCCACCCGTCGGCCGTCACCTTCCCCGGGGGCGAGTCGATGTCGGGCATGGCCGCCCGCTCCGTCGCTGCCGTACGGCGCTGGGACGCGCGGGTGGCCGCCGATCATGGCGACGCCGCGCCCTGGGTGGCGGTCAGCCACGGGGACGTCATCAAGGCGGTCCTGGCCGACGCGCTCGGCATCCACCTCGACCAGTTCCAGCGGATCGTGGTCGATCCGGCGTCGGTGTCGGTCATCCGCTACACGCCGGACCGGCCCTTCGTGCTGATGTCGAACAGCCACGACGGCGACCTCTCCTTCCTCGCCCCACCGGCGAAGAAGGGCCGAGCATCGAGCAGGCGGCGGACCGCGGGCTCGGGGGACGCCGCGGTCGGCGGCGGTGCGGGACCGGACCGGGGATAGGGTCGAGATCATGCCGATCGTTCACCGCTACGACCCGCCGGAGCGCTTCGTGGCCGGCACCGTCGGGGCCCCGGGGCAGCGCACCTTCTTCCTCCAGGCCCGCTCCGGCGTGCGGATCACCAGCGTCGCGCTGGAGAAGCAGCAGGTCCTCGTGCTCGCCGAGCGGCTGGAGTCGCTGCTCGACGAGCTGATGCAGGCCCAGGGCGAGGTGCTCATCCCCGCGGTGACCCCCGCCGGCTCCCAGGACAACGAGCCCCTCGAGCAGCCCATCGACGAGGAGTTCCGCGCCGGCACCATGACGTTGGCCTGGGACGACGACGCCGGGCGCGTGATCCTCGAGGTCTTCGGGGTCGAGGACTCGATCGAGATCGTCGAGGCCGACTCCTCCGAGGGCGGTGTCCCCGGTGTCCCCGGTGTCCCGGGAGTCCCTGATGCCGGCGAGGTCGTGGAGCTGGAGGTCGCGGACATCGAGCCCGAGGAGCTGCTGGTGGTCAGCCTGCCCCCGGCCCTGGCCCGCGCCTTCTGCGAGCGTGCGCAGGTCGTGGTCGCCGCGGGCCGGCCGCCGTGCCAGTTCTGCGGCAACCCGATGGACCCCGCCGGGCACCTCTGTCCGCGGGCGAACGGGTTCCGGCGCCGGTGAGGCCGCCCGCGTGACCGAGGACCTCCGCGCTCTCCGCGACGACCTGAGCGTCGGCGCCCTGGAGATCCGCGGGCGCATCATGCCCGCCTCCAACGCCACCTTCCTGGCCGAGGTCACGACCCCCGCGGGCCCGGTGCCGTGCGTGTGGAAGCCGGTGGCCGGCGAGCGCCCGCTGTGGGACTTCCCCCTCGGCACCCTGGCCGAGCGCGAGGTGGCGGCGTACGCCGTCTCGGTCGCCACGGGCTGGGACGTCGTCCCGCTCACCCTGCTGCGCGAGGGCCCGCACGGCGTGGGGATGCTGCAGGTGTGGCAGGAGCCGGTCGAGGGTGACGAGGCCGTCGACCTCTGCCCGCCCGGGGAGGTGCCCGCCGGGTTCCGCAGCGTGCTCGAGGCCGAGGACGGCGCCGGCAACGACGTCGTCCTGGTCCACGACGAGAGCCCGGCACTGCGTCGGATGTCGATCTTCGACGTGGTGGTCAACAACGCCGACCGCAAGGGCGGGCATGTTCTGGCCATGGCCGACGGGCACCGCTACGGCGTCGACCACGGCATCTGCTTCCACAGCGACTACAAGCTGCGCACGGTCCTGTGGGGCTGGGCGGACGAGCCCCTGACGGGCGAGGAGACCGACGTGCTGGCCCGGCTCTCGGAGGACCTGCTGCCCGGTGGCCCGCTCGCCGAGGAGCTCGCCGACCTGGTGGCCGACGTCGAGCTCGACGCGCTGCGTGCCCGCTGCCGGCGCCTGCTGCGGGAGGGCCGGTTGCCCTCCCCGGCCGGTCACTGGCCGGCCATCCCCTGGCCGGCGTTCTGACTCCCGGCGCTGGGTAGGCTTCGCGGCATGCGCGCCTGGCCCACCGTCCCCGTCCCCTCCCTGGCGCTGCTCGGCGAGGCGCCGGTGCCGCGGGTCCACGACACCGCGCGCGGCGGTCCGGCGCCCAGCGTGGGCCCGACCTCCGAGCACGGCACCGCACGCCTCTACGTCTGCGGCATCACCCCGTACGACGCCACGCACCTGGGCCACGCCGCGACGTACCTCGCCTTCGACCTGCTCAACCGGGCCTGGCGCGACGCCGGACTCTCGGTGAGCTACATCCAGAACGTCACCGACGTCGACGACCCGCTGCTCGAGCGCGCGGAGCGTGACGGCGAGGACTGGCGCGACCTGGCCGAGCGTGAGATCGAGCGCTTCCGCGGTGACATGACGGCGCTGCGGGTGCTGCCGCCCGACCACTACGTGGGTGCGGTGGAGTCGATCCCGCTGGTGGTGCAGGCGGTGCAGCGTCTGGCCGGCACGGGCACGGCGTACGACGTGGACGGCGACTGGTACTTCTCGGTCCACGCCGACCCGGCCTTCGGCGCGGTCTCGGGGATGGAGGAGAGCACCATGCCGGCGGTGTTCGCCGAGCGGGGCGGCGACCCCGAGCGCCCGGGCAAGAGGCATCCGCTCGACTGCCTGCTCTGGCGCGCCGAGCGGCCGGGGGAGCCCTCCTGGCCCTCGCCGTTGGGGCCGGGTCGACCGGGCTGGCACATCGAGTGCAGCGCCATCGCGGCCCACCACCTCGGCACCGCCTTCGACGTGCAGGGCGGCGGCAGCGACCTGGTCTTCCCCCACCACGAGATGAGCGCCTCGGAGGCCCACGTGCTGGAGCCGGCGGGGCCGTTCGCGCACGCCTACGTGCACGCCGGCATGGTCGCCTACGACGGCGAGAAGATGTCGAAGTCGCGCGGCAACCTGGTGTTCGTCTCCCGGCTGCGCGAGCAGGGCCTCGACCCGCGCCACCTGCGACTGGCGCTCCTGGCCCACCACTACCGGGCCGACTGGGAGTGGTTCGACACCGAGCTCGACGTGGCCGCCATGCGCCTGGACCGGTGGCAGGCCGCCCTGCCGGGCACCGATGCCGCCACCGCGGAGCAGCTGGTCGCGGAGGTCCGGGCTGCGCTGGCGGAGGACCTCGACGCGCCTCGGGCCCTGGCGGCGCTGGACGCCTGGGCCGCGCGCTCCCGCGCGGACACCGGTGACGGGTCGGCCGACGGCGAGGCGCTCGTGCGCGACCTCGTCGACGCCCGTCTCGGCGTCGACCTCTGAGGCGTCCGAGCGGCGCCGCTCAGTCGTCGGGGTGGTCGCGGCGCTTGAGGTAGCGCTCGAACTCCCGGGCGATGGCCTCACCGCTGGCCTCGGGCAGCTCGGCGGTGTCCCGGGTCTCCTCGAGGGCCCGGACGTAGTCGCCGATCTCCTCGTCCTCCTCGGAGAGCTCGTCGACCCCGCGCTCCCAGGCGCGCGACTCCTCGGGGAGGTCGCCGAGCGGGATGCTGATCTCGAGCAGGTCCTCGAGCTGCCCCAGCAGGGCCAGGGTCGCCTTGGGGCACGGCGGCTGCGCGACGTAGTGGGGGACGGCCGCCCAGAAGGACACCGACGGCATGTCGGTGCGCACGCAGGCGTCCTGGAAGACTCCGACGATGCCGGTCGGACCCTCGTAGGTGGACTGCTCGAGCTTGAGCCGGTCGGCGAGCTCGGGCTCGGTGGTGGTGCCCGAGACGGGGATGGGACGGGTGTGCGGGGTGTCGGCGAGCAACGCACCCAGCGTCACCACCATCTGGGTGCCGAGCTCGTCGGCGCCGGCGAGCAGCTCGGCGCAGAACTGCCGCCACCGCATGTTCGGCTCGATGCCGCGCAGCAGGATGACGTCGCGCAGCGCCCCGGGCGGGGAGGCGACCGAGAGCTGGGTGGAGGGCCAGGTGATCCGGCGCATGCCGCTCTCGTCGGTGCCGACGATCGGACGGTTCACCTGGAAGTCGTAGAAGTCCTCGGGGTCGATGACCGCGACCATCCGCGTGTCCCACACCTTGAGCAGGTGGTCGACCACGCCCGACGCGGCGTCGGCAGCGTCGTTCCAGCCCTCGAAGGCGGCGATGAGGATGGGCGACCGCAGGGCAGGGAACTCCTCGATCTCGATCACGTCCCCACCCTATGTCGCCGTCGTCCCGGTGGGTGGTAGGCGGCGCCCGGCCTCGGTCCCCTCTCCTACCCTGGGTACGTGACCGACGACCAGCACGACCACTCGCTCGTCCGCCCCGACCTCACGGTGGAGCTGAGCGAGCTCATGCGGGCGCGCGTGCTGGTCCTCGACGGGGCGATGGGCACCGCGATCCAGCGCGACCGGCCCGACGAGGCCGGCTACCGCGGCGAGCGCTTCGCCGACTGGCCCAGCGACCTCCAGGGCAACAACGACCTCCTCACGCTGACCCAGCCCGACCTCGTGCGCGCCATCCACGAGGAGTACCTCGCCGCCGGCGCCGACGTGATCGAGACCAACACCTTCAACGCCACGTCGATCTCGCTGCGCGACTACGGCATGGAGGAGCTCTCCTACGAGATCAACCTCGAGGCCGCCCGGCTGGCCCGGGCGGCCGCCGACACCGTCGCCGCCCAGGACCCCGACCGGCCGCGGTACGTCGCCGGTGCGCTCGGTCCGACCACCCGCACCGCCTCCATCTCGCCCGACGTCAACGACCCCGGCGCGCGCAACGTCGGCTTCACCGACCTGCACGAGGCCTACCTGGTCGCGGCCCGCGGTCTCGTCGACGGCGGCGCGGACCTGCTGCTCATCGAGACGGTCTTCGACACCCTCAACGCCAAGGCCGCCATCAGCGCCGTGGAGGCGCTCTTCGCCGAGCGCGGCCGGCGTTGGCCGGTCGGCATCTCCGGCACCATCACCGACGCCTCGGGACGCACCCTGTCGGGGCAGACCACCGAGGCGTTCTGGCACTCGGTGCGCCACGCCCGGCCCTTGTTCGTGGGGCTCAACTGCGCCCTCGGCGCCGCGGAGATGCGTCCCTACCTGGCCGAGGTCGCGCGGATCGCCGACACCTTCGTGTCGTGCTACCCCAACGCCGGGCTGCCCAACGCGTTCGGGGAGTACGACGAGGCCGCGGACGAGACCGCGGCGATCGTGGGGGAGTTCGCCGACTCGGGGCTGCTCAACATCGTCGGCGGCTGCTGCGGCACCACCCCGGCCCACGTCGCGGCGATCGCTGCCCGCGTCGCGTGTCTCCCGCCCCGCGAGGTCCCCGAGGTGCCGGACGCGTTGCGACTGTCGGGACTGGAGCCGGTGACGATCACCGAGGACACGCTCTTCGTCAACGTGGGGGAGCGGACCAACATCACGGGCTCGGCACGCTTCCGCAACCTCATCAAGTCCGGCGACTTCGACACCGCGCTGAGCGTGGCCCGCCAGCAGGTCGAGGCCGGCGCCCAGGTGATCGACGTCAACATGGACGAGGGCATGATCGACGGCGTGGCGGCCATGGACCGCTTCACCAAGCTCATCGCCTCCGAGCCCGACATCAGCCGCGTGCCGCTGATGATCGACTCCTCCAAGTGGGAGGTGATCGAGACCGGCCTGCGCAACACCCAGGGCAAGCCGATCGTGAACTCGATCTCCATGAAGGAGGGCGAGGAGTCCTTCCTGCGCCAGGCGCGTGCCTGCAAGGCGTACGGCGCGGCCGTCGTGGTGATGGCCTTCGACGAGGACGGCCAGGCCGACACCCTGGAGCGGCGCAAGGAGGTGTGCGGCCGGGCCTACCGGCTGCTGGTCGACGAGGTCGGCCTCGACCCGCACGACATCGTGTTCGACCCCAACGTCTTCGCGATCGCCACCGGGATCGAGGAGCACGCGGCGTACGGCCAGGACTTCATCGAGGCGGTCCGCTGGATCAAGCAGAACCTGCCCGGCGCGCTGGTCTCCGGCGGCATCTCCAACGTGTCGTTCTCCTTCCGGGGCAACAACGCCGTGCGCGAGGCCATTCACGCCGTCTTCCTCTTCCACGCCATCGAGGCCGGCCTCGACATGGGCATCGTCAACGCGGGCGCGCTGGCCGTCTTCGACGAGATCGACGCCGAGCTGCGCGAGCGCATCGAGGACGTCGTGCTCAACCGGCGCCCCGACGCCGCCGAGCGGATGCTCGAGATCGCCGAGCGGTTCCGCGGCGACGGAGCGGTGGCGCAGACCGCCGACGACTCCTGGCGCGAGCTGGGCGTCGAGGAGCGCATCACCCACGCGCTGGTCAAGGGCATCGACGGCCACGTCCGCGACGACACCGAGGAGCTGCGCCTGGTGATAGCCGAGCGGGGCGGGCGTCCCCTCGAGGTCATCGAGGGTCCGCTCATGGACGGCATGAACGTCGTCGGCGACCTCTTCGGAGCCGGCAAGATGTTCCTGCCTCAGGTCGTGAAGTCGGCGCGGGTGATGAAGAAGGCGGTGGCCCACCTCATCCCGTTCATCGAGGCGGAGAAGGACGCCGACCCGACCCTGGCCAAGCACACGAAGGGCACGATCGTCATGGCCACGGTCAAGGGCGACGTCCACGACATCGGCAAGAACATCGTCGGGGTCGTGCTCCAGTGCAACAACTACGAGGTCATCGACCTCGGGGTGATGGTCCCGGGGCAGAAGATCATCGACGCGGTCAAGGAGCACGGCGCAGACGTCGTCGGTCTGTCCGGCCTGATCACCCCCTCGCTGGACGAGATGGTGGGGTTCGCCGCCGAGCTGGAGCGTCAGGGCCTCGAGATTCCGCTGCTCATCGGCGGGGCCACCACCAGCCGCGCGCACACCGCCGTGAAGGTGGACCCGAGGTACCACGGACCCGTGGTGTGGGTGAAGGACGCCTCCCGCTCCGTACCCGTGGTCGCCGCGTTGCTGTCGGACCGGCAGCGTCCCGACTTCCTGGCCGGGGTGGAGACAGACTTCGACTCGGTGCGCGAGCGGCACGCCAGCCGGCAGAAGGCGCGCCCCATGACGTCGCTGGAGAAGGCCCGCAGCAACGCGACCCCCATCGTCTGGGACGACTACACGCCGCCGGCCCCGCGCCTCGAGGGAGCCGCCGACGGGGCGGTGCGCGTCCTCGACGACGTCGACCTCGCCGAGCTGCGGGACTACATCGACTGGCAGCCGTTCTTCAACGCCTGGGAGATGAAGGGCGCGTTTCCCGACCTCCTCAACAACCCCACCAGCGGCGAGGCCGCCCGCCGGCTGTGGGACGACGCCCAGACGATGCTGGACACGGTGATCGACGAGGGCTGGATCGCCGCCCGCGGCGTGGTCGGTCTCTTCCCGGCCAACCAGGTCGGCCACGACGACGTCGAGGTGTACACCGACGCCGGCCGGAGCGCCGTACGCGAGCGGCTGCACCACCTGCGCCAGCAGGGCGAGCACCGCCACGGTCTGCCGCACCGGTCCCTGGCCGACTTCGTGGCGCCGAAGACGACGGGGCTGCCCGACCACGTGGGTGCCTTCGCCGTGACGGCCGGCATCGGGGTCGCCGAGCGCGTCAAGGCGTTCCAGGCCGAGCACGACGACTACTCCGCGATCATGCTGGAGTCCTTGGCCGACCGGCTGGCCGAGGCCTTCGCCGAGCGGCTCCACGAGCGGGTCCGCACCGAGCTGTGGGGCTACGCGCCCGACGAGAAGCTCGACAACCGCGAGCTCATCAAGGAGACGTACGACGGGATCCGGCCCGCCCCGGGCTACCCGGCGTGTCCGGACCACACCGAGAAGCAGACGCTGTGGCGACTCCTGGACGTGGAGGCGAACATCGGTCTGCAGCTGACCGAGAGCATGGCGATGTGGCCCGGTGCGGCCGTCAGCGGTTTCTACTTCTCCCACCCGCGGTCGCAGTACTTCGTGGTCGGGCGGCTGGGCCAGGACCAGGTCGCGGACTACGCGAACCGCAAGGGATGGTCGCTGCGCGAAGGGGAGCGCTGGCTGGCTCCGAATCTGGGCTACGAGCCGGAGGACTGATGGCCGGGCCCTCCGCGGCGCCGGGTCCGGTCGCCCTGGCCGGGGTCCTGATGGACATGGACGGCACCCTCGTCGACACCGAGCCCTTCTGGTTCGAGGCCGAGAAGGCGATCGTCGCCGAGCACGGCGGCACCTGGAGCGACGAGCAGGCGCTGAGCATGGTGGGCAGCGACCTGGTGACCTGCGCCCACCGGCTGCGCGACGAGGGCGGGGTGAGGGCCGAGCCGCAGGACGTGGTGGAACGGCTGGTGGCCCACGTCGTCGAGCGCAGCCGCCGCGACGTGCCCTGGCGACCCGGGGCCCGTGAGCTGCTGGTCGACCTCAGCCGGCACGGGGTGCCGACGGCCCTGGTCACCATGTCCTGGCGCCCGCTGGCCGACGCCGTCGTGGCGTGCCTGCCGTCGGGGACGTTCGGCGCCGTGGTGACCGGTGACGCGGTCACGCACGGCAAGCCCCACCCGGAGCCCTACCTCACCGCCGCCGAGCTGCTCGGGGTCGACCCGACCCGCTGCGTGGCGATCGAGGACTCAGTCACCGGGGCCACGTCCGCCGAGGATGCCGGCTGCCTGGTCCTCGTCGTCCCGCACCACGTGCCGGTCGAGGGCGGGCCGCGGCGCGTCGTGGTGCCCGGGCTCGACGGTGTGGGGAGCTCCGAGCTTCGTCGGTGGATCAGCGACCGGGACGGCCGGGTTGGGGCAGGTCTCCGATGACGGAGTTCAGGTCGAGGATGAGCTCGCGCAGGTCGGTCGCGGCCTGGTCGAGCTGGAAGGCGATGGTGCTGGCGGCGTGAGCCTCGACGTCGTCGAGCTTGCGGCGCAGGATCTGCAGCCTCAGGCCTGCGGCGAAGATGCGCTGCAGCACGTTGTCGTTGGCGTCCCGGACCGCCAGAGCGTGACGGCGACGCAGGTCGACCTGGCGGGCGTACTCCTCGTTGGCCTGCTCGAGCTCGTGCCGGCTGCGGCCCAGGGAGTGACGCGAGCTGACGTCGGTGGCGACACCGTCCACGTGCAGCGCCCCGTCGACGGTGCGCGGGACCGTGCGCCACGAGACCCAACGCTCGGTGCCGTCCCCGGCGATGACGCGGATCTCCACCTCGAGCGCGCGTCCGGTCCGCGCGGCCCGCTCCAGCTCGCGGACGGCCGACAGGTCGTCGGGATGCGCGTGGCGCTCGATCAGGGGCACCAGGGCCTCGTCGGGCGAGACCGGGGCCCCGAACACGATCGCCGAGTTCGGGCCGAAGTAGCGCCAGGCAGAGCTCGTCGCCGGTGACCTCGACCGTGAAGGCGAAGACGTCGACCAAGGCCATCGTCCGCTCGACCGCCGTCCCCTCCGGCGTCGAGGGGGCCGGCGGCCCGCTCTTCGCGGCGGCAGGCCCCGGAGCGACGACCTCCTCCAGGCTGCGCGCGACCATGTTCGCCACCGTCTCGAGGAGCGGGAGCTCGGCGTCGGCGGGCCGGCGCAGGTGGGGACCGACGAAGGTGAGCACCCCGGTGACCGTGCCGACGTCACGAGCGGGCACGCTCAGCCCAGGGTCGTCCCCGTCGTGCCACAGCACCCGCCGGGACTCCCACGTCGCATGGTCGAGAACCTCCGACGGCGGGGGAGTCGGGTCGCCTGGTGAGGCGTCGCGGAGGTCGGTGGCGGTGGCGGTGGCGGTGGACCAGTGGCGCGCGACGACCGGCAGCCGGCGGGGCGGGCCACCGACGGCGTACGTCGCCGACTGCCACCCGAGGAGGCCACCGAGAGCGTCGACCAGCGCGCTCAGGTCGTCGTCCGGGTGGGGCCGTCCCGTCGTGCCCTGCCCGTGGTGATCCGCGCTCATGCGGTGCTCGCCCTCCCCAGGTCTCGGCCGTCGTCGACTGTTCTCACGGTAAGGGGACCTGCGCCCGAATGTGGCGAAGCGGACGAACCTGGACGCGAGTCCTGTCCTCGACAGGCCCGGACGACGCGCAGTGAGGACGAAGGTCCTGCACGTTCTCGCCCATCCAGTCGTCCCAAGCCAACCGAACGTACGCATTCTGAGGACGAAGGTCCCGGGTCAACCGATAGATTGGGGGTGATAAATCAGACATAGAGCATGAAACCCCGCTTCTCGCCGTTCTCGTCGATTCCCGGGGGCCTGTCTTTGGGAGGGGACGAGCATGAGCCGCACGGTGTTCACAGGATCCAGGAGCCACCGAGGAACGGTCGTGGCCGCCACCGCACTCGCCCTGACGGGCCTCGCGTGCCCGGCCGTCGCGGCGGACGGCGACGCGAGCCCGACCACGGACGTGCCGACGGCGGCCGAGGCAGCGAGCTCGGAGGGCGACGCGATCGTCTCGACCGAGTGGGGCGACGTCACCGCCCGGCAGGAGGACGCCTCCACCAACGCCGCAGGCACCTGGTCCGCCGCGCGCGACGTCTCGTCTCTCTGGTCGCTCACGCGAAGCCTCGGCATCCAGGACGCCTGGGCACGAGGGATCACCGGCGACGACGTCACGGTCGCCGTGATCGACACCGGCATCGCTCCAGTCCGTGGACTGAGCACGACCGCCGACCAGGTGATCGATGGTCCCGACCTGTCGTTCGACAACCACCTGGAGGAGTCGCGCTACTACGACGAGTTCGGCCACGGCACCCACATGGCAGGCATCGTCGCCGGCCGCGACGCCGACTGGTCCGCCACCAGCCCCGCCCCGGGCCAGTTCGCCGGTGTCGCGCCCGAGGCGCAGCTGCTCAACATGAAGGTCGGCGCCGGGGACGGCGGGGTCGACGTCTCGCAGGTCATCGCCGCCCTCGACTGGGTCGTCGAGCACCGCTCCACCGGCGGGATGGACGTCCGGGTCGTGTCCCTGGCCTACGGCACCGTCTCGGTTCAGCCGTGGCAGGTCGACCCGCTCGCGCGGGCGGTCGAGAACGCGTGGCGCGCCGGCATCGTCGTGGTCGCCTCTGCGGGCAACGACGGGCTCGAGTCCGACCACCTCCTGATGCCGGCCCTCAGCCCCCACATCCTCGCCGTGGGCGCCGTGGACCCCCGCAGCACCGACGACCGTGCCGACGACGTCGTCGCCGACTTCACCAACGGCGGCAACGACGAGCGTCGTCCTGACGTCGTCGCCCCCGGACGCTCGGTGGTCTCGCTCCGGGTCCCCGGGTCGTACGCCGACGTCACCAGCCCGGAGGGCCGCGTCGAGGGCGACCTGAGCCAGCGATACTTCCGTGGCAGCGGCACGTCGCAGGCCACCGCCTTCGTGGCCGGCCAGGTGGCGCTGCTCCTCCAGCAGCGCCCCGACCTCACGCCCGACCAGGTCAAGTCGCTGCTCATGTCGACCGCCCGCCCGCTCGCGGGCAGCGAGCCTGCGATGGGCGCAGGTGTGCCCGACGTGCTCGCTGCGGTGGCAGCACCCGCCCCGGTTGACGCACCGACGAGCGACGCGCCCTACTCCAGCGGCCTCGGAAGCCTCGACGCCGCGCGCGGCGACGCCCGCGTGGTCGACCCTGACAGCGGAACCGTGCTCGAGGGTGAGCAGGACGCGCAGGGGCAGCCCTGGGACGCCGCGTCCTGGGTCGCCGCGACGTCGACCGGCGGCGCGTGGGACGGGGGCGCGTGGAACGGTCGCACCTGGGCCGGTGACGAGCTTGTCGCCGGGGCCTGGCAGTACGCCCCCTGGACCGGCACCTCGTGGTCCGGGGCCACCTGGGAGGTCCGGCACGCGGCTGAGAGCACGTGGGAGGCGCGCAGCTGGCGCAACGACGGATGGGAGGCGCGCAGCTGGCGCGACCACTCGTGGGAGGCCCGCAGCTGGCGTCAGGACTCGTGGGAGGCCCGCAGCTGGCGTCAGGACTCGTGGGAGGCCCGCAGCTGGCGGTGATTCTCTGAGACGATGGAAGGCGTGCCCGCCGACCTGAGCCCTCGCCCCGGCACCGGGGCCGGAACGTCAGCCGGCACGCCCACGTCCCGGTCCTCCGGGGATCCCGGAACGGCCGCGGAGTCGGGGCCCGCCGCTGTCGCGTCGCGGTCCCACCTCGTGTGGCTCCTCGTGCTGGCCCTCACCGGGGGCGCCGCCGCCTTCGTGCTGCCGGGACTGCTCTCCGACCCGGCGGCCGTGGGCCCGACCGCCGCCGGACTCGCCCTGGTGCCGATCTTCGCGCTGACCGAGGTCGTGGTGATCCACCTCCCCACACAGCGCAACGCCTACGGCCACACCCTGCGCGAGGTGCCGGCCGTCGTGGGGCTGACGTTCCTGGCTCCGCAGGAGTACGTCCTGGTGTACGTGGTCGGCACCGTCTCCGCGTTGTTCCTCGCGGCCCGCATGCGCGGGGTCAAGCTCGCTTTCAACTCCGCGCTCTTCGCCTTCGAGGCCGGTCTCGGCGTCGGGGTCTACCACCTGGTGCTCGCGGGGGGCGACCCCATCTCACCGGGGGTGGCTCGCAGCGCTCGCCGCCGTGGTGGCCACCGACCTGATCTCCGCCGCCGCGATCACCACCGCCATCAGCGTCACCGAGGGCGCCTTCGACGGCGAGGTGATGCGCGAGGCTCTGCGGTCGGGCCTCGCTGCCGCCTGCATCAACACCTGCGTCGCGCTGCTGGTGGCGACGCTGCTCATCGTGCGTCCCACCTCGCTCCCGCTGCTGGCGGTCGTGGTGGTGCTCCTCGTGCTCGGCTACCGCGTCTACATCACGTTGGCGCGCGGGCACGCCCGCACCCAGCTGCTGTACCGCTTCGTCGACCGCACGGCGACCGCCCAGGCCCTCGACGACGTCATCCGGGTCGTCCTGACCGAGGCGGCCGACCTCATGCACGCCGAGAGCGCCCACCTCCTGGAGACCACCGACGACCCCGGCCGGGTGCGGTGCCACAGCATCACGGCCGGGACGACGGAGCCCACCACCACGCTGCTCCCCCTGCCCGACGAAGGCTCGGACGAGCCACTGTGGTGGCACCCGTCACTCCAGGGCCGGCCGCTGCTCCTGGCCGCGGGCCGTCACGGGGACCTCGACGGTGACCCCGACCGTGACCACGATGGGAACCTCGACGACCGGCCCGCCGGCACCGGTGACGCGCCGACGGCCGCCACGCTCCCCACCCACCCACGTGACGCCGTCGCCGCGCCGCTGCGGGCGGCACGCGGGGACCGGTCCGCACTCGTGGTGTGCGACCGGTCGTTCGACCAGGAGACCTTCGGTCGCGACGACGTCCAGGTCTTCGCCACCCTGGCCTCGCACGCCGCCGTGGCCATCGAGCGCGCCGACACCGTCCACCGGCTCGAGCAGATGGTGGAGCAGCGTGCTCACGACGCGCTGCACGACCCGCTGTCGGGACTGCCCAACCGCCGGGCCTTCAACGAGGCCGTCGCTCGCGCCATGGCCGACGTGCGCCGTGCTCGATTGCCGGACGGCCAGGCGCCCTGCCGTGGGGTCGTGCTGCTGCTGGACCTCGACGACTTCAAGGACGTCAACGACACGCTGGGGCACAGCGCCGGCGACCGGCTCATCACCGAGAGCGGTGAGCGGCTGAGGCACGAGGCCGCGGGAATGGTGGCGCGGCTCGGCGGCGACGAGTTCGCGGTCCTGCTGCCCGGTATGACGCTGGCCGAGGGGCTGCGCCACGCGCAGCACCTGCACGCGGCGCTCTCGGCCCCGGTTCCGCTCGACGACGTCGACCTGATCGTCTCCTCCAGCATCGGGGTGGCGGAGTTCAGCTCCACCGCGACCACTGCCGAGGAGCTGCTGGCCCAGGCCGACGTGGCGATGTACACCGCCAAGGCCGCGCGGTCCGGAGTCGCGGTCTACCGGCCCGAGGAGGGCGACTCGACCGCCCGGCGTCTCGCCCTGGCCGCCGACCTGCCCCGAGCGCTGGCCGAGCGCGAGATCCGGCTGTGGTACCAGCCCCAGGCGGACCCCAGGACGGGGGAGATCGCCGGCTTCGAGGCCCTCATGCGCTGGCACCACCCCGTCTTCGGCATGGTCCCGCCACCCGAGATCGTGGCCGTCGCCCACCGCACGGGACGCGTGCGCAGCCTCACCGACGACCTGATCCGGCAGGCGCTGTCCGCACGCCACTCCTGGGCGGAGGCGGGCCACCCGCTCGCGGTGTCGGTCAACGTCACCCCGGCTGACATCGCCGACCCGATGCTGGTGTCCCGGGTCCGCCTGGAGCTGGCGCGCTCGGCGACGCCGGCCGAGGCGCTCGTCCTGGAGGTGACCGAGAGTGACGCGATGAAGGACCCCGAGCGCAGCCTCGAGGTGCTCACCGCGCTCAGCGGGCTCGGCGTCACCCTCTCGGTCGACGACTTCGGCACCGGGTACTCGTCCCTGGCCTACCTCGACCGGCTGCCGGTCAAGGAGGTCAAGGTCGACCAGTCGTTCATCATCCGGCGGATGGAGGAGGGGTCCACCGATCCCACCGTCCTGCGGGCGACCATCGGGCTGGCGCACGACCTCGGCCTGCGCGTGGTGGCCGAGGGAGTGGAGAGCGAGGCGGCCCGGGTGCTCGTGCGCGATCTCGGCGTGGACCTCTACCAGGGCTTCGGGCTGGCCCGGCCGATGACGGCCCCCGACGTGCTGGGCTGGCTCGAGAGCCGGGCTGCTCATCGGCCAGCGCGGTGGCCGGTGGAGGGGCCCGTGGAGGGGCCCGGGCAAGGGTCCTAGGGCCACCGGACGACGGTGGGACGCCCTCGCCCGCCAGCGCCACGACGTGTGCCCGGGTCGCAAATCGTTGCCATTTCGCGACCTCGTGCCCCGACGTCGAGCGTAGATTTCCGCGCCCCCCACGCATAGGTTCAGGCCGTTCGCGGCACCGAGCCGGGGACCAATCGGATCGTGAGGAGCCAGTTGTGAAGGCCTTGAACACACGTCGGTGGCGCGCAGGCGCCGTCGTACTCATGGCGGGGGCGCTCACGCTGACAGCGTGCGCGAACAGCGAGCGCGACAGCGGCAGCGAGAGCGGCGGGAGCGGCGGCGAGGCCGCCAGCGGCGGGTCGATGGTGTTCGCCGGAGCGGCCGAGCCGGTCACGCTCGACCCCTTCTTCGCCTCGGACGGCGAGAGCTTCCGTGTCGCCCGCCAGATCTTCGAGGGCCTGGTCGGCACCGAGCCCGGCACCGCCGACCCGGCGCCCCTCCTGGCCAAGGAGTGGACGGTCAGCGAGGACGGGCTGAGCTACGAGTTCATGCTCGAGGACGGCGTGACGTTCCACGACGGCACCGACTTCAACGGCGAGGCCGTCTGCGCCAACTTCGACCGTTGGTACAACGCACCCAAGTCGGCCCAGTCGCCCGACCTGACCTACTACTACGGCGCGCTGATGCGCGGCTTCGCCACCGGTCCGACGGCCGGCGACGCCCTCTACAAGTCCTGCACGGCGGGCGAGGGCACGGCGACCATCGAGCTGAACGAGCCCTTCGCCGGCTTCGTCTCCGCACTGTCGCTCCCGGCGTTCTCGATGCAGAGCCCGACCGCCCTGGAGAAGTTCCAGGACGACGGCGCGGACAACCCCACCACCACCGAGTACTCCACCAAGGAGCCCACCGGCACCGGTCCCTTCGTCATCGACACGTGGGACCGCGGCAACCAGGTGACGCTCACGAAGAACGAGGAGTACTGGGGCGACACCCCTGCCTCGCTCGACGAGCTGATCTTCGTGGCGATCGACGACCCGAAGGCTCGCGCCGACGCCCTCACCAACGGTGAGATCGACGGCTTCGACCTCGTCGGGCCCGCCGACATCGCTCCCCTGGAGGAGGAGGGCTACACGATCGTCAACCGTGACGCCTTCAACGTGCTCTACCTCGGCATGAACCAGAAGCAGAAGCCGTTGGACGACGTCCAGGTGCGCCAGGCGATCGCCCACGCCATCGACAAGGACGCGGTGATCAACGCCTCGATGCCTGAGGGCACCCCGGCCGCGCTCGAGTTCACGCCCGACCTGGTCCAGGGCTGGACCGAGGAGGTCCCGCAGTACGAGTACGACCCGGAGAAGGCCAAGGAGCTGCTGGCCGATGCGGGCGCCGAGGGCGCGACGATCGAGTTCAACTACCCCAGCGACGTCAGCCGTCCCTACATGCCGCAGCCGGAGGACACGTTCAACGTCATCCGCTCCCAGCTCGAGGCGGTGGGCCTGAAGGTCAAGCCCACCAGCGACCGTTGGGATCCGGACTACCTGAACAAGATCCAGGGCACCCCCGACCACGGCATCCACCTGCTCGGCTGGACCGGTGACTACAACGACCCGGACAACTTCCTCGGCGTGTTCTTCGGCAAGGAGAGCCCGGAGTGGGGCTTCGACAACCCCGAGCTGTTCGACGCGCTGCGCGAGGCCCGTGGTCTGCCGACGGTCGAGGAGCAGACCCCGGTCTACGAGGACATCAACGCCCAGGTGATGGAGTTCCTCCCCGGGGTCCCGCTGGCGCACCCCGTCCCGTCGCTGGCGTTCGCGCCCGGCGTCGAGGGCTTCCAGCAGAGCCCCGTCAACGACGAGGTGTTCAACACCGTCACGATCTCGGAGTGACCGTGCGGACCCCGGCGCCCTTCCCAGACCGGGCGGGGGCCGGGGTCCGTCCTCCTGTCGTCACCGTCACGAGAAGGACCGACGCGTGCTGAGATTCATCGTGAGGCGGCTGGCCCTGCTGGTGCCGGTGCTCCTCGGCCTGTCCGTGCTGCTGTTCATCTGGGTGCGCGCCCTGCCCGGCGACCCCGCCCGGGCCCTGCTCGGCGAGCGCGCCTCGCCCGAGCGGATCGCCAGCGTGAACGAGCGGTACGGCTTCGACGAGCCGGTGCTCCAGCAGTACTTCACCTACCTGAAGGCGCTGGTGAACGGCGACTTCGGCTCCTCCATCAGGAGCGGCCAGGACGTGGCCGCCAGCTTCCTCGAGAAGTTCCCCGCGACCGTCGAGCTCGCGGTCTGCGCGCTCCTGCTCGCCGTCGTGCTGGGCATCCCGCTGGGCTACCTCGCTGCGAGGCACCAGGGACGCGCGCTCGACACGCTCGTGATGTCGGGCAGCCTGCTCGGGGTCGTCACCCCAGTCTTCTTCCTGGCCATCCTGCTCAAGCTGGTCTTCGCCGACTGGCTGGGATGGCTGCCGACCGCGTTGCGCCAGGACCCGCGCATCGACGCCACCCACATCACCAACTTCTACGTCCTCGACGGGATCATGACGCAGGAGTGGGACGCCGCCTGGGACGCGATGCTGCACCTGATCCTGCCCGCGGTGGCGCTCGGCACCATCCCGCTGGCGATCATCGTGCGGATCACCCGCGCGTCGGTCGCCGAGGTCCTCAACGAGGACTACGTCCGCACCGCCGAGGCCAAGGGCCTCTCGACCCGGGTGGTCAGCCGACGCCACGTCCTGCGCAACGCGCTGCTCCCGGTCGTGACCACCATCGGCCTGCAGGCCGGGCTGCTGCTCGCCGGCGCGGTCCTGACCGAGACCGTGTTCTCGTTCAACGGGATCGGTGAGTACCTCTTCGAGGCCATCGGGCAGCGCGACTACCCGGTCCTGCAGGGCTACATCATCATCATCGCGGTCATCTACGCGCTGATCAACCTGGCGGTCGACGTGGCCTACGGCGTCATCGACCCGAGAGTGAGGGTCTCGTGAGCATCCCGCTCCCCCCCGCCGGCGCGGGTGCGCCCGACGCCGGGACGCTCCAAGGCGGCGTCGACGGCGCCCTTCCGGAGGCGGGCTGTGGCGCGGCGCCTGGCGGCGGCTGCGCCGCAACCCCACCGCCATCGCGGGCGCACTGATCATCCTGGCCTTCGTCCTCGTGGCGATCTTCGCGCCGCTGCTGACGCCCTACGAGCCCGGCTCCGCACAGTGGTCGGGCGAGGTCACGCCGTCGAGCGTCCCCGGCCCGAGCGCCGACCACGTCCTCGGGCTCGACCGCTTCGGCTCGGACCTGCTGACCCAGCTCCTCTTCGGCGCACGGCAGTCGCTGGTGTACGGCGTGGTCTCCACCGCGATCGGGCTCAGCGTCGGCGCCCTCCTGGGCATCCTGGCCGGGGGCATCGGCGGCTGGGTCGACAGCGTGGTCATGCGGTTCGTCGACATCATGCTGTCCGTGCCGAGCCTGCTGCTCGCGGTCAGCATCGCGGCCGTGCTGGGTCAGAACGGCTACGCCATCATGATCGCCATCGGCGCCGCCCAGGTGCCGATCTTCGCCCGGCTGCTGCGCGGGTCGATGCTGGCGCAGGGGCGCAGCGACTACGTGCTCGCCGCCCGGGCCCTCGGGATCCGCCGCCGACGCATCGTGCTGGGCCACCAGCTGCCCAACGCGCTCGGCCCGACGATCGTGCAGGCCACCCTCAACCTGGCCACCGCGATCATCGAGGTCGCCGCGCTGTCCTTCCTCGGCCTCGGCGACTCCGACCCGGCCATCGCGGAGTGGGGGCGCATGCTCGTCGCCGCCCAGGACCGCTTCGACGCGGCTCCGCAGCTGGCGCTGTGGCCGGGCTCCTGCATCGCCGTCACCGCGCTCGGCTTCACCTTGTTCGGTGAGGCACTGCGTGAGGCCCTCGACCCCAAGACCCGGAGGTGACGGCCGTGAGCACCACATCGACCTCACGCAGCAGCGAGCCGCTGCTCGACGTACGCAACCTCGGGGTGACCTTCCAGGTCCGCGGCGGGCAGGCGGTCGAGGCCGTCGACGACGTGTCCTTCCAGATCCGCCCGGGTGAGCACGTCGGCCTGGTGGGGGAGTCCGGCAGCGGCAAGTCGGTCACCTCGCTGGCGATCATGGGGCTGCTGCCCAAGCGCGGCGTCCGCACCTCCGGTGAGGTGATGTACGGCGGACGCAACCTGCTGGAGCTGTCACGACGACAGCTGTCGGGCATGCGGGGCAAGGAGATCGCCATGGTCTTCCAGGACCCGATGACCTCGCTCAACCCGGTCGTGACCGTCGGGGTGCAGGTCGGGGAGATCGTCGAGCGCCACTTCGACGTCAGCAAGAAGGACGCCCGCCGCCGCGCCGGCGACCTGCTGGCCAAGGTCGGCATCCCGGACCCGGGCCGCCGGCTGGGGGAGTACCCCCACCAGCTCTCCGGAGGCATGCGGGCAGCGGGTGCTCATCGCCATGGCCCGGGCCTGCGAGCCCCGCCTGCTCATCGCCGACGAGCCCACCACCGCCCTCTACGTCACCATCCAGGCGCAGGTGCTCGAGGTGCTGAAGTCGCTGGTGGCCGACACCGACGCCGCGCTGCTGATGATCACCCACGACCTCGGGGTCGTCGCCGGGCTCGGCGACACCGTGAACGTCATGTACTCCGGTCGCATCGTGGAGTCCGCCGAGCGCGGCGACCTCTTCGCCCATCCGCGCCACCCCTACACCGGGGGACTGCTGGCCAGCATCCCGCGGCTGGACTCGCCGCGGGGCACCCGCCTCACGCCCATCCCGGGATCGCCCACGCAGGTCCTGGCCTGGGAGCGCGGCTGCGCCTTCGCCCCCCGCTGCGGGAACCGCCAGGACGACACCCGCCAGCCTGACCGCCGCCGCTCCACGAGGACGGTGGACGACGGCTGCGCCGCCGGCACCCGCTCGAGCCCACCCCTGCCGGAGCCACCACGACGGGAGCTACCCGATGACGACGCTGGTCCAGGTCGAGGGCCTCAAGGTCCACTTCCCGATCACG
>CAVXMH010000030.1:0-13429 GCA_963762755.1 uncultured Actinomycetota bacterium
CGCGAAGGCCTCGGCGATCGCCCTGCCGATACCGCGGTTGCCGCCGGTCACGAGGACGGATCTGGACGCCGTGTCGGACACGGGTTCCCCTTTCGCGCAGGTCGCATGCTCTGACCCGCTCGACGCTAGGGGCTACTTGTGGGTACCCGAAATCGGGGGTCGACGGGCTCGACCGCGCAGGATCAGTCGTCCTCGAGGCGGAAGCCGAGCTTGATGCCGACCTGGAAGTGCTCCACCGTGCCGTCGTGCACCTGGCCGCGGACCTGGGTGACCTCGAACCAGTCCACGTGGCGCAGGGTGGCGGCAGCCCGCTCGACGCCGTTGCGGATGGCCTGGTCGATGCCGTCGGGCGAGGTGCCGACGATCTCGGTGACGCGGTAGGTGCGGTTGCTCATGGAGCTCTCCAGGGGTCGAGGACGCGGGCCGGGAACAGGCGGTGGTGGCCCGCCCTGCGGATCGTAGACCGGCCGCGACCACGGCGTACGGCGACAGCACCGACCGGTCGACGAGACGCCCAGGTCTGCCTTGGAACCTCCACGTAGTGTGGAGGTGTGGCGAGGGACAAGGACGACACCGTGCGCATCACCTCCGCCGCTCGGTCCCACAGCGAGGACATGAGCGGCCGGATGCGCCGCTACCTCATCTCGATGGCCATCCGCACCACCTGCGTGGTCGCGTGCGTGCTGTCCATCGGGCACTGGTGGACCTGGGTGTTCGCCGCCGGAGCGGTGTTCCTGCCCTACATCGCGGTGGTCGCCGCCAACGGCGGAGCCTCCCCGGACCCCGGCGGCAACGAGTTCGAGTACAGGCCCGACCTGCCCATGCTCGAGCAGGGCCCGCGCGAGCGCTGAGGTCCCTGGGGACTCAGCCGCCGATGGCCGACATCGGGCGCGACGGCTGCAGGAACGTGACGTCGTCGATGCCGTGACCGGGTCGCTTGCCGATGACGGCGACCCGCCAGCGGTCGGCGAGCTCCTCGTCGCTCGCGCCCGCGCGCATCGCGGTCATGAGGTCGGACTCCTCGCGAGCGAACAGGCAGTTGCGCACCTGGCCGTCGGCGGTCAGACGCACCCGGTCGCAGTCGCCGCAGAAGGGCCGCGTCACCGACGCGATGACCCCCACGGTGGCCGGGCCGCCGTCGACGGCGAACAGCTCCGCCGGCGCGCTCCCCCGCGGCTCCTCGGCGGGAGACAGGTCGAACCGGGTGGCGAGGCTGGCGAAGATCTCGTCGGCGGTGATCATCGACTCACGGGTCCAGCCGTGCTGGGCGTCCAGCGGCATCTGCTCGATGAAGCGCAGCTCGTAGCCCCGGTCGAGGCACCACTGCAGCAGCTCGGGCGCCTGGTCGTCGTTGACGCCGCGCATCAGCACCGCGTTGACCTTCACCGGTCGCAGGCCGGCCGCGTCGGCCGCCGCCAGGCCGGCCACCACGTCGTGGAAGCGGTCCCGCAGGGTCATCTCCTTGAAGGTGTCCGAGCGCACCGTGTCCAGGCTGACGTTGACCCGGTCCAGGCCTGCCTCGGCCAGCGGGCCGGCGAGCTTGGCCAGGCCCAGCGCGTTGGTGGTCACCGACAGGTCGGGGCGCGGGGACAGCTGCGCGCAGCGGGCGACGATGTCGGTCACGCCGCGGCGTACGAGCGGCTCGCCGCCGGTGAAGCGGACCTCCTCGATGCCGAGGTGCTCCACCGCGATCCCGACCAGGCGCACGATCTCGTCGTTGGTGAGGATCTTGTCGTTGGGCAGCCAGTCGAGCCCCTCGGCCGGCATGCAGTAGGTGCAGCGCAGGTTGCAGCGGTCCGTCAGCGAGACCCGGAGGTCCGTGGCGGTCCGGCCGTACCTGTCGACGAGGCCCGAGGTGGAGGTCACGGGACGAGTCTAGGCCGCAGGCGGTCGAGTGGCCCACGTCCCACCCGGTGGGCTCGTCCCGGTAGCCGCCAGGGGCCTAGATTCGGGGTGTGGGATTCCTGCTGAGCCGTCGCTGGGTGCTCTTCGCGATCGCGGTCGCGCTGCTCGCCCTGCTCGCCGTACGCCTCGGTGAGTGGCAGTTCCACCGCCTCGCCGACCGTGAGGAGCGCAACGGCTTCATCGCGCAGAACATCGACGCCGAGCCCGTGCCCGCCGACCGCGTCCTCAGCACCGAGCAGGACGTGCCCACCGAGCGCGAGTGGCTGCGCATCACGGCCACCGGGGAGTACGACGACGCCGCGACCGTCGTGGTCCGCTACCAGACCCGCGACGGGCAGCCCGGCGTCGACCTGGTGACCCCGCTGCGCACCACCGCCGGCACAGCCGTCCTCGTCGACCGCGGCTGGCTGTCGACCCCGAACACCGGCACCGTCCCCACCGACCTGCCCGCTCCCCCGTCCGGCACCGTCACCGTCACCGGCTGGGTCCGCGCCGACGGGTCCGGCTCCTCGACCGTGGTGGAGGACGGCTCCACCCGGGCGATCTCGGCCGACGAGCTCGGACAGACCGTCGACTACCCGCTCTACCAGGGCTTCGTCGACGCCGAGACCGAGGACCCGGCCGCCGACACCGCCCTGGTGCGCACCGAGCTGCCCGACCTCGGCAACGGTCCGCACTTCTTCTACGGCCTGCAGTGGTGGTTCTTCGGGCTGCTGGCGGTGTTCGGCTTCGGCTACCTCGCCTGGGACGAGCGGCGTCGGATGCGTCGCGGCCAGGCTCCGGGGAAGGCTTCCCCCGAGAGCGTCACCACGCCCTGACCGAACACCTGCCCGAGCCGACCACGGAGGTCCCCGTGCCCAAGCCCCCGCTCCCCGACGACGTCCGTGAGTTCCTCACCCAGCCGCACCCGGCGGTCGTCACCACTCTGCGCGCGGACGGCCAGCCCGTGTCCGTGGCGACGTGGTTCCTGCTCGACGGCGACCGGGTCCTGGTCAACATGGACGCCACCCGCAAGCGCCTCGAGCACCTGCGGCACGACCCCCGGGTGGCGCTGACGATGACCGACAAGGACGACTGGTACACCCACGTCAGCGTCGTGGGGAAGGTCGTGGAGATGAAGGACGACGAAGGCCTGAGCGACATCAACCGGCTCTCGCGCCACTACACCGACCGCGACTACCCCGACCAGGAGAGCCCGCGCGTCAGCGCCTGGGTCGAGGTCGAGCGCTACCACGGGTGGGGCGCGCAGAAGCAGGGCTGAGCGGCTCAGACGGTCGGCTCGAGGGCCGGTACGGCGCCCTCACCGGGCTCGACCCCACCTTCGGCGTCCGTCGGCTCGGCGTCCTCGCGGAACTGGGTGCGGTAGAGCACCGCGTAGAGGCCGCCCTGGGCCAGCAGCTCGGCGTGGGTGCCGGACTGCACGATCCGGCCGTCGTCGAGGACCAGGATCCTGTCGGCGTTGCGCACGGTGGAGAACCGGTGCGCGATGACCAGGGACGTGCGCCCGGTCAGCGCCTCGTCGAGAGCACGCTGCACCGCTGCCTCCGACTCGGAGTCGAGGTGGGCGGTGGCCTCGTCGAGGACGACGATGTCCGGCTCCTTGAGCAGCAGGCGCGCGATAGCCAGACGCTGGCGCTCACCGCCGGAGAGCCGGTAGCCCCGGTCGCCCACGACCGTGTCGAGACCGTCGGGCAGGCTCTCGACGAGGCGGCCGACCTGCGCGGCGCCCAGCGCCCGCCAGAGGTCGCGGTCGTCGGCCTCGGGGCGGGCGTAGAGCAGGTTGGCCCGGATCGTGTCGTGGAACATGAAGGTGTCCTGCGTGACGTAGCCGACCGCGTCCTCCAACGACTGCAGCGTCAGGTCACGGACGTCGGTGCCGCCGACGCGCACGACGCCGCCGGTGACGTCGTACAGCCGGGCGACGAGGTGGGTCGCGGTCGTCTTGCCGGCGCCGCTGGGGCCGACCAGCGCCACCATCTGACCCGGCTCGATGGTGAAGGTGATGTCGCGCAGCACCTCGCCGGAGTCCTTGGAGTCCTTGCGCGCCACCGCCTCGAGGCTCGCCAGCGACACCTCCTCCGCGCGGGGGTAGCCGAAGCGGACGTGGTCGAACTCGACGCGCGAGGACCCGGCCGGCAGCGGCACCGCGTCCGACTTCTCGGGCACGGTGGTCGGCAGGTCGAGCACCTCGAAGACGCGTTCGAAGCTGACCAGCGCCGTCATCACGTCGATGCGGACGTTTGACAGTCCCTGCAGCGGACCGAGCAGGCGCAGCAGCAGGGTCGCCAGCGCCAGCAGGGTGCCGGTGCTGAGGTCGTCCTGGATGACCAGGTAGCCGCCGACGCCGTACACGATGGCGGTGGCCAGCGCCGGGATGAGCGTGAGGGCGGCCCGGAAGACGTTGGTGATGAGCGCGATCCGCACCCCGAGGTCGCGCACCAGCGAGGCGCGCTCCACGAAGGCCGCGTCCTCGTGCTCGCGGCGGCCGAAGAGCTTCAGCAGCATCGCGCCGCCGACGTTGAAGCGCTCTGTCATCGCGTTGCCCAGGGCGGCGTTGCCGTCCATCTGCTCGCGCGTCAGCCCAGCCAGACGCATTCCCACCCAGCGCGAGGTGACGACGAGGATCGGGAAGAGCAGCAGGCACAGCACGGTGACCTGCCACGACAGCCCGATCATCACCACCCCGACGAACACGACGGCGATCGAGTTGGACACCGTGCTCGACAGCGTCGAGGTGAACGCGCGCTGCGCTCCGATGACGTCGTTGTTGAGGCGGCTGACCAGCGCACCGGTCTGGGTGCGGGTGAAGAACGCGAGCGACAGGCGCTGCACGTGACCGAACACCGACGAGCGCAGGTCGAGGATCAGGCTCTCGCCGATGCGGGAGGACAGGTAGCCCGAGAGCAGCGTCAGGAGGGCGTCGAAGACCGCCACGGCGGCCATCGCGCCGGCCAGCCACCAGACCAGGCTGGTGTCGCCGGTGGCGATGCCGTCGTCGACGAGCCGCTGGACCAGCAGCGGCATCACCACGACGAGGGCGGCGTCGACGACCGTGATCGCCAGGAAGATGCCGATCAGCCGGCGGTGCGGTCGCGCGAAGCGCAGCACTCGCCGGACGGTGTCACGGCGCAGCCGGCTGTCGGTGGCGCTGCGGTCGGTGCGCATGTGGCGCCACACCGGGCCCATGCCGTGCCCCATCGACATCGACCCACCACCTTTCTTGACCCGTCCCGCATGCAACGCGGGGTTATGGACGGGTGACAACGGTTACAACCCTTGCGAGGCGTCCTTATTCCTCCGCCGGATGCCCCGGCACCCCGCTCGTGCGCCGTTGGCTCGCCTCAGGCGAGCGCCACCAGCTCGGCGTACTCCTGGCTCCAGAGGTCCTCGACCCCGTCCGGCAGGATCAGCACCCGGTCCGGCTCCAGTGCCGCGACCGCACCCTCGTCGTGCGTGACGAGCACGATCGCGCCCTCGTAGTTGCGGATCGCGGCGAGCACCTCCTCGCGGGAGGCCGGGTCGAGGTTGTTCGTGGGCTCGTCGAGCAGCAGCACGTTGGCCTGGCAGACCACCAGCGACGCCAGCGCGAGACGGGTCTTCTCGCCGCCCGAGAGCACCCCGGCGGGCTTCTGGGCGTCGTCTCCGCTGAAGAGGAACGACCCGAGCACGCTGCGTGCCTCGCCGTCGGTCGAGCTGCGGGGCGGCCGACTGCATGTTCTCGAGCACGGTGCGCGTGACGTCGAGCGTCTCGTGCTCCTGCGCGTAGTAGCCGAGCCGGGCACCGTGACCGGGCTCGACCTGGCCGGTGTCCGGCTGGTCGACGCCACCGAGGATCCGCAGCAGGGTGGTCTTCCCCGCGCCGTTGAGCCCGAGGATCACCACCCGGTTGCCGCGGTCGATGGCGAGGTCGACGTCGGTGAAGATCTCCAGCGAGCCGTAGCTCTTCGACAGCTCGCTGCCCCGCAGCGGCGTCTTGCCGCAGGCGGCCGGCTTGGGGAACTTGATCTTCGCGACCTTGTCGTTCGCGCGCTCGGCCTCGACCCCGGACATGATCCGCTCGGCGCGCTTCATCATCGACTGCGCCGCTTGGGCCTTGGTCGCCTTGGCGCGCATCTTGTTCGCCTGGTCCATCAGCGTCGTCGCCTTGCGCTCGGCGTTGGCTCGCTCGCGCTTGCGGCGGCGCTCGTCGGTCTCGCGCTGCATGAGGTACGACGACCAGCCCATGTTGTAGACGTCGACCTCGGCCCGGTTGGCGTCGAGGTGAAGCACCTTGTTGACGCAGGCCTCGAGCAGCCCCACGTCGTGGCTGATCACGATGAGCCCGCCCTTGTAGGAGGCCAGGAACCCGCGCAGCCACACGATGGAGTCGGCGTCGAGGTGGTTGGTCGGCTCGTCGAGCAGCAGCGTCTCGGCGCCGGAGAACAAGATGCGGCCCAGCTCGACGCGTCGTCGCTGGCCGCCCGAGAGGGTGCTGAGCGGCTGGTCGAGGATGCGGTCCTCGATGCTGAGGTTGGAGGCGATCTGGCGGGCCTCGGCCTCGGCGGCGTACCCGCCCCCGGCGTGCAGCGCCGCCTCCGCGCGCTCGTAGGCCCGCATCGCCTTGTCCCGGACCTTCGTGTCCTCCGAGGCCATGTCCAGGCCCGCCTTGTCGAGCGTGCGCAGCGCGACGTCGAGGCCGCGGGCGGACAGGATGCGGTGCAGAGCGAGCATCTCGGGGTCGCTGGCGCGCGGGTCCTGCGGCAGGTAGCCGAGCTCCCCGGTGCGGGTCACGGTCCCGCCGGCGGGCAGCGAGTCGCCCGCCAGGATGCGGGTCAGCGTGGTCTTGCCGGCGCCGTTGCGGCCGACGAGGCCGATCTTGTCGCCGGCGGCGACGCGGAAGGACACGCCATCCATGAGCAGGCGTGCGCCCGCGCGCACTTCGAGGTCAGTTGCAGTGATCACGGTGGGCTTTCGGCTCGAGAGCGAGGTCAGGACGGCAGATCGCCGACTAGTGAGCGCACCGCATGGCTCCATTCTACGGCCCCGACGGATAGCCTCATGACGCGCCGCGGTCCACGCGCGCTCGCGGCGGTGGAGGTCACGGATGAGGTTCAACCCCAAGGCCCGGCTCGACCGCAGCCAGGTGCAGGTCCGGCGCGGGGGCGGCCGGGGCTCCGGCGGTCGCGGCTCAGGCATGTCCCTGCCGATCCCCACCGGCAAGGGCGGTGGCGGCATGGTGGTCCTCGTCGTCATCGTTCTGGTGGTGCTGGGACTCACCGGTGGCCTCGGCGGGCTCCTCGGCGGTGGCAGCGGCGGCAGCGGCGGCGGCGCGGTCACGCCCCGCTCCGACGAGGAAGCGGTCGCGACGAGCGAGCTGACCGAGTGCGAGACCGGCGAGGACGCCAACGAGAACCCCGACTGCGCACGTCTGGCGGTCGTCAACTCCATCCAGTCGTTCTGGCGCGAGGCGCTGCCCGAGCAGAAGGGCGAGCAGTACGTCGACGCCGACACGGTGATCTTCACCGGCACGGTCGACACCGGCTGCGGGGCGGCGGACTCCTCGGTGGGTCCGTTCTACTGCCCGACCCGCGACGACATGAAGGTCTACCTCGACACGTCGTTCTTCTCCGCGATGCTCGAGGACCAGCTCGGTGCCAAGGGGGGCGACTTCGCCGAGGCCTACGTGCTGGCCCACGAGTACGGCCACCACGTCGAGAACCTCCTCGGC
The DNA here is from genome assembly GCA_963762755.1 of uncultured Actinomycetota bacterium. Lineage (GTDB taxonomy): Bacteria > Actinomycetota > Actinomycetes > Propionibacteriales > Nocardioidaceae > Marmoricola_A. The sequence goes on from CAVXMH010000030.1 coordinate 7,613, forward strand.
TACCTCGGCCGGACGCGGACCCAGCAGGGACCGGAGAGCGACGCCGTACGGGTGGAGCTGATGGCCGACTGCCTCGGCGGCATGTGGGCGAAGTACGCCACCACCACCGAGGACGCCGACGGCAACGTCCTCATCCTCGAGCTGACCGACGAGGACATCTCGGAGGCCCTCGACGCGGCGGCCGCGGTGGGCGACGACCGGATCCAGGAGCGCTCGTCGGGGCGCACCAACCCCGAGACCTGGACCCACGGCAGCGCGGCGGCTCGGGAGATGTGGTTCCGCACCGGCTTCGAGCAGGGGTCGTTCGACGCCTGCGACACCTTCAGGGCCGACGAGCTCTACCCGAGCTGACGGGGTCGGCTCAGGCGTTGGTGACGGCGACCTGAAGGGCGAGCGCGTCCTGCACGGCGTGGTCGAGAACGGCCCGCTTGGGGTCGGGGACCGCCAGCCACAACGACGTACGCCGAGCTGCGGCCCTGGCCAGACGGGGGTCCTCCAGCACCACCTCGACGGCACCCTGGTCACCGCCCGTGACGAGGGCGTCGAGCCTATGGCCGCCCAGGATGCGGGAGGCGTGGTCGGCGGCCGCCTCGTAGGCCGCCCGCGCCTGGTTGTCGCGCCGACGGGCGAACCGCTGCTGGCTCTGACCGCCGGCCTTGGTGCGGCCCTGGACGTGGCGCTGGCCGATCTTGTGCTCGACGAGCGTCTTCCCCGCCAGCCGGGCCACGGCGAAGCCGCCCTTGCGGACCAGCAGAACGCCCCAGGCCTCAGGCGCCTCGACCGCGTCGGCGAGCGCCGCGGGGGTCGACTCACCGGCGTAGGCCGCGTCGAACGGCAGGCGCAGCGTGGCGGTCGACCCGTCCTCGGCGGTCAGGGACAGGACACCCGCCACCACGGCGTACGTCGTCGGCCCGTGGCGGTCGGCGAAGTTCGCGCACCACCGGACCACCCGCCCGGCCGGCACGAGCACCTCCCGCCTCATGTGGGGGCCCCTGCCGGTTTCACTAGGTACCTAGCGAAACCGGCGCTTCCCGAGCGAAACTTCGCTCGGGGAGCGCCAAGATCACTAGGTACCTAGTGATTCCGACCACCCGCCGCTCAGACGTTGAAGCCGAGGGCGCGAAGCATCTCGCGGCCGTCGGGGGTGATCTTGTCAGGGCCCCACGGCGGCATCCAGACCCAGTTGATGGCGACGTCGTTGGCCATGCCCTCGAGCGCGCGGTTGGTCTGGTCCTCGATGACGTCGGTCAGCGGGCAGGCCGCCGAGGTGAGGGTCATGTCAAGGGTGACGTTGTGGGAGGCGTCGATGTTGACGCCGTAGAGGAGGCCCAGGTCGACGATGTTGATGCCGAGCTCTGGGTCGACGACGTCCTTCATCGCCTCTTCGACCTCGTCCTCGGAGAGCGTCGTGGTGCCGGCCGCCGGCGCGGTGGGGACCGCGGGCAGGTCGTCGTCGGTGGTGGTGCGCTCGGGTGCGTCCGTCATCGGGAGTCCTCGCTGTCGGTCTGGTCGGTCTGGTCGATCTGGCTGGTCGAGCTGGGCGCCGGGCTGCTGCTGGCGACCACCTGGGCGGTCGCGTCCTTCCACGCCATCCACCCCAGCAGCGCGCACTTCACGCGTGCGGGAAACTTGGCGACGCCGGCGAAGGCGACCCCGTCCTCGAGGACGTCCTCGTCGGGCTCCACGGCGCCGCGGCTCTGCATGAGCCGCAGGAACTCCTCGTGCACGGCGAGCGCCTCGTCGACCGGCTTGCCGATCACGAGGTCGCTCATCACGCTGACGCTGGCCTGGCTGATCGAGCACCCCAGGGCGTCGTACGACACGTCGCTGACGATGCCGTCGCTCAGGTGCACGCGCAACGTCACCTCGTCGCCGCAGGTGGGGTTGACGTGGTGCACCTCCGCCTCGAAGGGCTCCCGGAGCCCTGCGTTCAGAGGGTTCTTGTAGTGGTCCAGGATGATCTCCTGGTACATCGCATCGAGGTCGCTCATAGATCCCTGTTCTTCAGCCGAGTCATGGTGGTCAGTCCACCCGGAAGTACTTCTTCGTGTACTCCAACGCCTCGACCAGCGCATCGATTTCCGCCGGCGTCGTGTAGAGGTACGTCGAGGCGCGCGCGCTCGACTGCACGCCGAACCGCGCGTGCGCGGGCTTGGCGCAGTGGTGCCCTGCCCGTACGGCGACCCCGCGGCTGTCGAGCAGCTGGCTGACGTCGTGCGGGTGGACGCCGGCGAGCTCGAAGCTGACCGCTCCCCCGCGGTCGGCCATCGTGGTCGGACCGAGCACCGAGATCCCGCCGACGGACGCGAGACCGTCGAGCAGGTAGCCGGTGATCGCCTCCTCGTGCCGGCGGATGCGGTCCATCCCGACGTGGCCGAGGTACTCCACCGCGGCGCCCAGGCCGACGGCCTCGACGATCGGCGGGGTGCCGGCCTCGAACTTGCTCGGGATGTCGGCGAAGGTCGTGGCCTCCATGCTGACGGTGCGGATCATCTCGCCCCCGCCGAGGAACGGCGGCAGCTTCTCCAGCACGTCCCGGCGGCCCCAGAGCACGCCGATGCCGGTCGGGCCGACGACCTTGTGACCGGTGAAGGCCACGAAGTCCGCGCCCAGCGTGGACACGTCCACGGGCATCTGCGGGACCGCCTGCGAGGCGTCGACCACGACGAGCGCGCCGACCGCCTTCGCGCGGGCGGCGATGTCGGCGACCGGGTTGATGGTGCCGAGCATGTTCGACACCCACGTCAGCGAGACGACCTTGGTGCGCTCGTTGATCAGCGAGTCGACGTCGGAGAGGTCGAGGCGGCCGTCGTCGGTCAGGCCGAACCACCGCAGCGTCGCGCCGGTGCGCTCGCACAGCAGCTGCCACGGCACGATGTTGGAGTGGTGCTCCATCTCGGTGATGACCACCTCGTCGCCCGGCCCGACGCGCAGCGCCGCGTCCGAGCCGGAGGTGCCGGCCCACGCGAGGGTGTTGGCCACCAGGTTGAGCGCCTCGGAGGCGTTCTTGGTGAAGATCACCTCGTCGCGCGAGGGCGCACCGATGAAGGCGGCGACCTTGTCGCGCCCGCCCTCGAACGCCTCCGTCGACTCCGCGCCGAGCTGGTGCACGGCACGGGCGACGTTGGCGTTGTGGCGCTCGAGGTGGTCGACCATCGAGTCGATGACCACCTGCGGCTTCTGCGAGGTGTTGGCGCTGTCGAGGTAGACCAGTGGGTTCCCGTCGGGGAAGACACGCGACAGGATCGGGAAGTCGGCCCGGATCAGGTCCAGGTCGTCGAGCAGTCCCTCGAGGGAGGACATGTCAGGCCCCGGCCGCCGAGCCGACCGACGTGGCGGACGTGGCGGTGTAGGCCTCGTAGCCCTCCGCCTCGAGCTTGTCGGCCAGCTCCGGGCCGCCCTCCTCGGCGATCCGGCCGTCGACGAACACGTGGACGTGGTCGGGCTTGATGTAGCGCAGGATCCGCGTGTAGTGCGTGATCAGCAGGACGCCCTTGTCGCCCTTCTCAGCGAAGCGGTTGACGCCCTCGGAGACGATCTTCAGCGCGTCGATGTCGAGCCCGGAGTCGGTCTCGTCGAGCACGGCGACCTTGGGGTCGAGCAGCTCGAGCTGCACGATCTCGTGGCGCTTCTTCTCACCGCCGGAGAAGCCCTCGTTGACGTTGCGCTGGGCCATCGCGGTGTCCATCTTGACGCGGTCCATCGCGCTGTTGACGTCCTTGATCCAGGTCCGAAGCTTCGGTGCCTCGCCGGAGACCGCGGTCCTGGCGGTGCGCAGGAAGTTGGCCACGGACACACCGGGCACCTCGACGGGGTACTGCATGGCCAGGAAGAGCCCGGCGCGGGCGCGCTCGTCGACCGACATCGCCAGGACGTCGTCGCCGTCGAGGGTGACCGTGCCGGAGGTGACGGTGTACTTCGGGTGCCCGGCGATCGAGTAGGCCAGCGTGGACTTGCCCGAGCCGTTGGGGCCCATGATGGCGTGCGTCTCGCCGGCGTTGATGGTCAGCGTGACGCCCTTGAGGATCTCCTTGGGGCCGTCCTCGGTGTCGACGCTGACGTGCAGGTCGCGGATCTCCAGATTGCTCATGCGCTCAATTCCTCGGTGTTCAGGGGGCTCGCGACGTCGACGAGCACGTCGTCGCCGTCGACTCTGACGGGGTAGACAGGGACCGGCTCGAAGGCCGGCAGGGTGGTGGGCTTGCCGGTGCGCAGGTCGAACGTCGACCCGTGCAGCCAGCACTCGATGAGGCAGCCCTCGACGTCACCCTCGGACAGCGCGATGTTGGCGTGGCTGCACTCGTCGCGGATGGCGAAGAGCTCCTCGCCGTCGCGCACGAGGGCCACGTCGACGTCGTCGACGGTCGCAGCGAACGGCGTGCCGGACTCGAGGTCGGAGAGTGCGCAGGCTCGGGTGAAGGTCACGCCGCGCCTCCGACGCCCTGGGTCACGTTCTTCTCCAGCTCGGCCTCGACGGCGGCCATCAGGCTCGCCTCGAGCTCCGGGACGCCGATCTTGCGCACGATGTCGTTGAAGAAGCCGTGCACGACGAGGCGGCGGGCCTCCTCCTCGGGGATGCCGCGCGCCTGCAGGTAGAACAGCTGCTGGTCGTCGAAGCGGCCGGTGGCCGAGGCGTGACCGGCTCCCTCGATCTCACCGGTCTCGATCTCGAGGTTCGGCACCGAGTCGGCCTGGCAGCCATCGGTCAGCACGAGGTTGCGGTTCTCCTCGTAGGTCTCGATCCCCTCGGCCTCCTTGCGGATGAGCACGTTGCCGATCCACACCGCGTGGGCGCCCTGGCCCTGCAGTGCGCCCTTGTAGACCACGTTGCTCGTGGTCTTCGGGGCGTTGTGGTCGACGAAGAGCCGGTGCTCGAGGTGCTGGCCGGCGTCGGCGAAGTAGAGGCCCAGCATCTCCGCGCGGCCCCCGGGGCCGGCGTAGTCGGCGGTGAGGTCGTGGCGGACCACGTCGCCGCCGAAGGAGATCGCGACGTGCTTGAGGGTCGCGTCCCGGCCGATCCTCGCGTGCTGGGTCGAGTGGTGCACGGCGTCGTCGGCCCAGTCCTGGATGGAGACCAGGGTGAGGCTCGCGCTGTCGCCGACCACGATCTCGACGTTCTCGGCCAGCGTGGCCGAGCCCTCGAAGCGCAGCACGACGGTGGCACGCGAGAACGCGCCGATGCGGACCACGACGTGGCCGGCGGCGGCGTCCTCGACCCCGAGGCCGGTCAACGTGATGGTGGATGCCTTCTCGACGACCGTCTCGGCCGGCACGTCGACCAGGAAGACCTGGTCGGCGGCCGCCCAGGCCCGCGCCGAGACGCGGTCGGGCGGCACGAGGCCGGAGGTGCCGCGGCTCTCGTGGTCGGAGCCGACGACCTCGACGGTGACACCGTCGGCGGCGTCGACGTCGACCTTGAGCTCACCGGCGCCCAGGGGCGCGTCGGCGTGCAGGCCTCGCAGCCGCTTGAGCGGCGTGAAGCGCCACACCTCCTCGCGTCCGGTCGGGACGCCGTGGTCGGCGAGGTCGAACGAGCCCACCGGGTGCAGGTGGGAGGAGATCTCGAGGCCCATCAGCCGACGGCCCCTTCCATCTGGAGCTCGATGAGCCGGTTCAGCTCGAGGGCGTACTCCATCGGGAGCTCCTTGGCGATCGGGTCGACGAAGCCGCGCACGATCATCGCCATCGCCTCGTCCTGCTCCATCCCGCGGCTCATCAGGTAGAGAGCTGGTCCTCGGAGACCTTCGAGACGCTCGCCTCGTGGCCCATGGACACGTCGTCCTCGCGGATGTCGACGTAGGGGTAGGTGTCGGAGCG
>CAVXMH010000031.1:0-132345 GCA_963762755.1 uncultured Actinomycetota bacterium
TCACGCTGCCGCCCTCGGGGTCCGACCGCGAGGAGCTGTGGCGCCGCTTCTGCCAGGCGTGCGGCATCGACCCGACGCTCGGTGAGCCGGTCGGCGGCCGGGCCAACGTCTCTCTCGGCATCGAGGAGATCGCCGTCCTGCGCGAGCTCAACAAGCGGCTGCGCCGTTCCGACCTCGACGGTGACGCCTACGGACGGCTGGTGCGCGAGCAGCTCGCCCAGCAGGTGCTCGCCCAGCGCTCGGACATGCGCCGGGCAGTCCTCGGCCCCCGCCACCGCGACTGGGCGCGCGAGACCGCCGACGGGTGGATCGCCCACGTGCGCGCGTCGGGCATCGACGTGGTCGGGGACCTCGAGGACCTGCGTCCGGTGTTCCCGCCCGCGACCGAGAAGTGGCGCAACCCCGACCGGCCCCGGCCCCGCGTCGTCCGTGACGCCACGATGACCGCGCTGACCGGCGCCGTGCTCGAGGCCGCGAGCCGCCCCGACCGCGCGTCGACGCCGATCGCCCGGCTCTCGCGCGCCTCCCGTCGGCTGCGCGGCCGCTGACCCCTCAGGGCGCCAGCGCGTTGACCACCCGGCTGGGACTGGGCCGTCCGAGGTGGCCGGCGAGCCAGCGGCTCGTGGCCACCAGGGCCCCCAGGTCGACCCCGGTGGCGATGCCGAGCCCGTGCAGCATCCAGACCAGGTCCTCGGTGGCCAGGTTGCCCGTCGCCGACTCGGCGTAGGGGCAGCCGCCCAGGCCGCCCGCGCTCGCGTCGTACGTCGTGACGCCGTGCGTGAGCGCGGAGAGGGCGTTGGCCAGCGCCTGGCCGTAGGTGTCGTGGAAGTGCACGGCCAGCAGGTCGTCGCCGGTGCCTGCAACGTTGAAGGCATCGAGGAGCGCGGTGACGTGTCCGGGCGTGCCGACCCCGATCGTGTCGCCCAGCGAGAGCTGCGTGGCGCCGAGGTCCAGCAGCCGGCGGCCGGTGTCGACGACGCGGTCGAGGGGCACCGCGCCCTCCCAGGGGTCGCCGAAGCACATCGAGACGTAGGCGCGCACGTCCACGCCCTCGGCGAGGGCGCGCGTCACCACCGGCTCGAACATCGCGAACTGCTCGTCCCAGGACCGGTTGAGGTTGCGCCGGGCGAAGGTCTCGGTGGCGCTGCCGAAGACCGCGACGTGGCGGACGCCGGCGGCCAGCGCCCGCTCCAGGCCGCGCTCGTTCGGCACCAGCACCGGCATGGGACCGACGTCGTCGAGCCGTCCGAGCAGCTCCTCGGCGTCCGCGAGCTGCGGCACCCAGCGCGGGTGGACCATGCTCGTCGCCTCCACCACCGGCAGCCCGGCGGCGAGCAGACGGGTGATCAGCTCGGCCTTGACCTCGACCGGCACCACCGCGGCCTCGTTCTGCAGCCCGTCGCGCGGCCCGACCTCGTAGATCGTCACCCGCTCGGGCAGCCCGTCCTGGCGGATCGTCGTCGGCTCGCGCATCAGCCCTCCTCGCTCTCGTCGGGTGCCACCACGAACAGGGTGGCGCCGAGCGCCACCTGCTCGCCCGCGGCGGCTCCCACCTCGGTGATCGAGCCGGCGAACGGAGCGCGCAGGGTCAGCTCCATCTTCATCGCCTCGAGGACGCCCAGCTCGGCCCCCTCCGCGACCCGGTCGCCGGGGGCGACGGAGACCGCGAGCACGGTGCCGGGCATCGGCGCGGTCAGCGTGCCGTCGCCGACCTCGGTGCCGTCGGCGGCGAAGGGGTCGACACGAGCGAAGACGAAGCGCTGGCCCCGCCAGGACAGCTCCACGCCGTGCGCCTGCGCGTCGACCACCGCCGTGTGGCGGCGGCCGTCGAGGTCGAGCGCGATCTCGTGGTTCGCGGCCGAGAGCTGCGTGACGGCCCAGGTGGTGTCGCCGTCGACGACGGTGCCGGCGGTCAGGTCGACGACCAGCTCGCGATCGAGCTCGACCAGCACCGGCGCCGCGTCTGCACCGAGGCGCCAACCGTCGGGGGCGAAGGGGCCGGCGGGCGCGGTCGTCACGGTGACGACGGCGTCGGTCCACGCGGCGATCACACGGGCGGTGTCGGCGTCGGGTGCCGGCACGTCGTGGCGGTCCAGCCAGGCGGTGTCGACCTCGCCGTCACGGAAGGCGTCGGAAGCGGCCAGGGCCCGCAGGAAGCCGGTGTTGGTGGTCAGCCCGAGCACGGCGGTGCGGTCCAGCGCGGCCACCAGGGCCTGACGGGCGCCCTCCCGGTCGCTGCCGCGGGCGATCACCTTGCCGAGCATCGGGTCGTACGCCGAGGTCACCGTCTGACCGCTCTCCAGCGCCGCGTCCACCCGGACCGCGGTCGGCCAGCGCACCATCGACGCGCTGCCCGCCTGGGGCAGGAAGCCGCCGAAGGCGTCCTCGGCGTAGACGCGGGCCTCGATGGCGTGACCCACGCAGCGGACGTCGTCCTGGGTGAAGCCCAGCTCCTCGCCCGCCGCGACCCGGAGCTGGAGGTCGACGAGGTCCAGCGGGTGTCCTCCCGCTTCGACGACGAGCTCGGTCACCGGGTGCTCGACCTGGAGGCGGGTGTTCATCTCGAGGAAGAACACACCTGGGGGGACACCCCCCGGGTCGGCGCCGGGCTCCTCCATCTCGACGAGGAACTCCACGGTGCCGGCGTTCTCGTAGCCGACCGCGCGCGTCAGCGCCACGGCCGAGTCGAGCAGGGTGCGGCGGACTGCCTCGGACAACCCGGGGGCCGGAGCCTCCTCGAGCACCTTCTGGTGACGTCGCTGGGCCGAGCAGTCGCGCTCGAAGAGGTGGACCACGTGGCCGTGGGCGTCGGCCAGCACCTGCACCTCGACGTGACGGCCGCGCTCGACGTACCTCTCCACGAGCAGGGTGTCGTCGCCGAACGCGGAGGCCGCCTCGCGACGGGCCGCGGCCAGTGCTCCGTCGAGGTCGGCGGGGTCACGGACGATGCGCATGCCCTTGCCACCCCCGCCGGACGCGGCCTTCACCAGCACCGGGAAGGCGTCGACGTCGACCGAGCCCGGGTCGGTCGAGCCTGTGGAGACCAGCTCCACCCGCGGCACGACCGGCACGCCGGCGCGCTCGGCGATCTCGCGCGCGCGGTCCTTGCGACCCATCAGCTCCATGACGTCGGCCGAGGGCCCCACGAAGGTCAGGCCGGCCTCGACGACAGCGCGGGCAAATTCTGCTCGCTCCGACAAGAAACCGTAACCGGGGTGGACGGCGTCCGCCCCGCAGTCGCGGGCGGCGTCGATGATCCGCTCGACCGAGAGGTACGACGACGTGGCCGGCGTCGGCCCGAGGTGCACCGCGGCGTCGGCCGCCCGCACGTGCGGGGCGTCCCGGTCGGCGTCGGAGAAGACCGCCACCGTGCGTAGGCCGCGGGTCCGCGCCGACCGGATCACTCGCAGCGCGATCTCGCCGCGGTTGGCGACGAGCAGGGTGCGCAGGGGTCGCCTGCTGGTCGAGCCTGTCGAGACCACGTCAGACATCGGCGCTCACATCCTGAAGATTCCGTAGGAGGGCTGCGGCACGGGCGCGTGCGACGCCACGGCCAGGCCCATGCCGAGCACCCGTCGGGTGTCCACGGGGTCGATGATCCCGTCGTCCCAGAGCCGGGCGGTGGAGTAGTAGGGCGACCCCTGCTCCTCGTACTGCTCCCGGATCGGCGCCCGGAACGCCTCCTCGTCCTCGGCCGACCACTCCTCGCCCCGGCTCTCGATGCCGTCGCGACGCACGGTCGCCAGCACCGAGGCCGCCTGCTCGCCGCCCATCACCGAGATCCGCGCGTTGGGCCACATCCACAGGAAGCGGGGGTCGTAGGCGCGACCGCACATGCCGTAGTTGCCGGCACCGAAGGACCCACCGACGACGACGGTGAACTTGGGCACCACCGAGCAGGACACCGCCGTCACCAGCTTGGCGCCGTCCCGGGCGATCCCCCGGTTCTCGTAGTCGCGCCCCACCATGAAGCCCGAGATGTTCTGCAGGAAGACCAGTGGGATCCGTCGCTGGTTGCACAGCTCCACGAAGTGCGCACCCTTCAGTGCCGACTCCGAGAACAGGATCCCGTTGTTGGCGACGATCCCGACGTCGTACCCCCAGATCCGCGCGAACCCGGTCACCAACGTCTCGCCGTACAAGCGCTTGAACTCGTGGAAGCGCGAGCCGTCGACGATCCGCGTGATCACCTCGCGCACGTCGTACGGCGTCCGGCTGTCCGTCGGCACCACGTCGTAGAGGCCCTCGGGGTCGAGCACCGGCTCCTCCGGCTCCACCGGTGGTCGAGCAGGTCGCCCTGCGACCATGTCGAGACCGGGTGAGCGGGGCAGCGTCCCGACGATCGAGCGCACGATGGCGAGGGCGTGGGCGTCGTCGTTGGCGAGGTGGTCGACGACGCCGGAGGTGCGCGCATGGACCTCGCCGCCGCCGAGCTCCTCGGCGGTGACGACCTCGCCGGTGGCGGCCTTCACCAGCGGTGGCCCGCCGAGGAAGATCGTGCCCTGGTCCTTGACGATGACCGTCTCGTCGGACATCGCCGGCACGTAGGCGCCGCCGGCGGTGCAGGAGCCCATGACCGAGGCGATCTGGGGGATGCCGGCGGCCGACAGGTTGGCCTGGTTGAAGAAGATGCGGCCGAAGTGCTCGCGGTCGGGGAACACCTCGTCCTGCATCGGCAGGAAGGCGCCGCCGGAGTCGACGAGGTAGACGCAGGGCAGCCGGTTGGCGCGGGCCACCTCCTGCGCGCGGAGGTGCTTCTTGACCGTGGTCGGGTAGTAGGTGCCGCCCTTGACGGTGGCGTCGTTGGCCACGACCACGCAGAGGCGGCCCTCGACCGAGCCGACGCCGGTGACGATCCCGGCGCTGGCGATGTCGCCGCCGTAGAGGCCGTGGGCGGCCAGCGGCGCGATCTCGAGGAAGGGGCTGCCGGGGTCGAGGAGGCGGTCGACGCGGTCGCGGGCCAGCAGCTTGCCGCGCCCGGTGTGCTTGGCCCGGGCCTGCTCGGAGCCGCCCCGGCGCGCCCGGGTCAGCCGCTCGCGGAGCTCGGCGACGAGGTCGCGCATCGAGGGAGGCGTGCTCGGCGTGGTCATGCCGCTGATGTTAACGATCATTAACCGCGGACGCTATCCTCTTCCCGTGACCACCCGGCGCGAGCAGATCCTCGCCACCGCGGCCGAGCTCTTCGCGGCCCGGGGCTTCCACGGCGTCTCCGTCGTCGAGCTGGGTGCGGCGTGCGGGGTGACCGGGCCGGCGCTCTACCGCCACTTCGCCTCCAAGGACGCGATGCTCGCCGAGATGCTGGTCGCCATCAGCCAGCGCCTGCTGGGCGTCGCGCGGCAGCGGGTCGCGGCCGCGGACGGTCCGCGGGAGGCCCTCGCCGCGCTGGTGGCCTGGCACACCGACTTCGCGCTGCGCAACAAGGCACTGATCGTCGTGCAGGACCGCGACTGGTCCTCGTTGCCTCCCGAGGCCCAGGAGCAGGTCCGCCACCTGCAGCGGACGTACGTCGAGCTGTGGGTCACGACGTTGCGCGAGGTCAGGCCGGAGCTCGACGCCGACCGGGGCCACGCGATGGTGCACGCGGCGTTCGGGCTGCTGAACTCCACCCCGCGCAGCAGCTACCTCGACGCCTCCGCGATGACCGGGCTGCTGACCGCGATGGCCACCGAGGCCCTGCTGCGTCCGTGAGGCCGCGGCGCTCCCGGCCTCCGGGTGCCTCAGGAGACGTGTCCGCGCAGGACCCGTGCCACCCGGGCCACCTCGTCCTGGGTGTTGTGGAGGTGGAAGGCCAGTCGCAGGCGGCCCGCGCGAGCGGCGGCGCGGATGCCGTGCGCGGCGAGCAGGTCCGGGACCGCCCCGTCCGCCAGCAGCGACACGATCGCCGAGCCGCCGGGGTCGAGCCCGACGTCGGAGCGGAAGCGGTCGGCCAGGCCGACGGCGTGCTCGTGCAGCACGCGCGGTCCGACCGCCGCGAGCAGCTCCAGGGAGGCGAGGGTGCCGACCCAGCCGTGCCAGGCCGGGGAGACGTCGAAGCGTCGGGCGTCCTCGGCCAGCCGGAGCGGCGAGCCGTAGATGCTCGACCAGCGCTCGGCGCCGGCGTACCACCCGGCGCTGTGCGCGACGACCTCGTCCCAGCGCTCCGGCCGGGCCGTGAGGAACGCGGTGCCGCGGGGCGCGAGCAACCACTTGTAGGCACTGGTGACGGTCCAGTCGAAGCGTGTCGCGTCCACGGGCAGCCAGCCGGCGGCCTGGGTCAGGTCGACCAGCGTGCGGGTGCCGGTGCGGGCGGAGGCCTCCGCGATCGCGTCGAGGTCGGCGAGCCGACCATCGGCGGACTGCACCGCCGCCACCGCCACGAGGTACGTCGACTCCCGCACCTCTTCGGCCAACGCAGCCAGCGGCACCTCGCGGACCGTGACGCCGCGAGCGGCCTGCACCAGGAACGGGAAGGTGACGCTGGTGAACTCCCCCGCGGCCACGAGCACCTCGGTCCCGTCGGGGATCGAGGCCGCGACCAGCCCGACGAACGGCGAGGCCTGGTGCCCGACGGCCACCCAGGTGGACGGAACGTTGAGGAGTCCGGCGAAGAGGTCACGCGCCGCCTGCACCGACTCGTCGAACGCACTGGCGTCGGCCGCTCCCGCCTGCCACTCGGCCAGCGCCACGCCCAGGGCCTCGACCGTGCGGCGGGGAGGCAGCCCGAGGGTGGCGGAGTCGAGGTAGAGCCCGGTCGCCGAGAACTCGGCCTGGGCGTCCGCGAGATCCACGACGTCAGCCTGGCAGCCAGGAGACGTGCGGCGCCAGCACGGCGTACCCCACGAAGGCGCCGACGTCGAGCAGGGTGTGGGCGACCACGAACGGCGCGACCCGCCGCCACCGCAGGAACAGCCAGCCGAAGAGCAGGCCCATGACGAGGTTGCCGACGAAGCCGCCGACCCCCTGGTAGAGGTGGTAGGTCCCGCGCAGGACCGCGACCGCGACGACCGCGGCGCCCGAACGCATCCCGAGCTGCTCGAGACGCAGCAGCACGAACCCGAGCAGGATCAGCTCCTCGACGCCGGCGTTCTCGAGGGCCGCCAGCACCAGGACCGGGTATCGCCACCACACGTCGTCGAGGTCCTGCGCCACGACGGCCAGGTTGAGGCCGACGGCGTAGGTCGCGAGGTAGAAGACCAGCCCGACGCTGCCGACCCCCGCCGCGACGACCGCTCCGCGGCCGGCGTCGAGGCCGAGGTGGCGGCGCGACCACCAGAGCCGGAGGCTGCCGCCGCGCAGCACCAGGAGGTACGCCGCCAGGGCGATCGGCACCACGGCGAAGAGGACCGACAGCAGCTGGTAGACGAGGTCGAGCCACGGCCGGTCGGGGGCGAGGCTGCGGTTCATGACGGCCCGCTGCTGTGAGAGCGGGCCCTGGGTGAGCGCGGCGACGAAGTTGACGACGGCGTAGACCGCCGAGCGGCCCAGCGAGAGCAGCAGCACCAGGACGATCTCCACGACCAGGGCGGTGCGCAGCAGCCGGTCGGACTCGTCGCGCAGCCGCGGGTCGGGCAGCAGGCGGGCGTCGGGCGCGGTCACGGGCCCCAGCCTGCCACCGGGCTGAGCGGAGCTCAGCCCTGGCCGAGCGCCCGCGAGCTCGCTACCCCGTCAGCACCCTCCTCGGCGCCCGGGGGCGAGAGGGTGAAGACCCGCATGCGGTCCATCGCGTAGCCGTCGAACAGGCAGCTGTGGGGGATCCGGATGGCGACCACGCCGTGGGGGACGAAGTCCCAGGACGACCGGAGGCCGGGGCAGGCGACCCGAGTGCGCTGGACGGTGTTGTACCAGATCCACAACCGCGTGATCTTGCGTCCGTCGCGCCACCCCGTGAGGGCGTTGACCTCGTAGCCCTCCCAGGCGTGCGACGCCTTGGTGAACACGTCGACCCCGGCGCGGCTCGGCCTTCGGATCACCGTGCGGACCGTCCAGGCGTCGGGGCCGTTGGTGAAGCGCGCACTCTCGACATCGAGCTTCGCCGCGATGGTTCCGTCCGGCTCGGTGTCGGGCACGAAGCGGCTGGCGGCGGAGGCCGACGGCGACGAACCGAGGATCAGGGCCAGGCAGGCGGTGACGACGGACACGACTCTCATGGGCTCCCCGGCTTCCGGCCACCACGGCGGCGGCGTCTGCACGGTAGGACGCCGCGGCGCGTCGCGCCAGAGGCGAGCTGCCCCCGGCGTACCGCATCCCTTCGGGCGGTTCCCTGATCGGGTGTCGCTGGGTACCGTGCTGCGCGTGAGACGCCTGCCGCACGAGAACGTGGCGACCGTGCTGGTCGACCCGCTCGTGCTGCGCGACCTCGAGCTGGCGCTGATGGCCCTGGACCTGTGGGTGTGGCCGGTCGAGACCGCACCCGTGGCGACCGACGGTCCCCGGATGGCGTTCCAGGTCCGTCGGCGGATGCTGATGGCCAGGCGGGGCGACTGGGACGTCGCCGCCGACTGGACGCCGGTGTGGATCAGCTTCGGCGACAGCTGGCGCACCGGCGAGGAGCCGCTGCCGTGGAGCGCACACACAACCTTGTGGGACACCCTCTCCGAGTACGCCGACCACGTCCGCTACCGGCTCGGTCTCGGCGGCATCCCCAAGCTCGCGGTCCCGCGCGACGTCAGCGCCTGACGGCCCGACCCCTCCGCGTCACGGGGTCGCGTCGGGCGGCAGGTCCATGATGTGCACCGGGCCCTCCCCCTCGGGCAGCCAGTGCGGCTTCACGTCGCCCAGGACCCGCCAGCCGCGGGAGAGGTAGAGCCGCACGGCCCGCCCGTGCGCGCCGCCGACGACCTCGAGCACGGGGTGGCGTCCGACGGCGCGCAGGTGGGCCTCGCAGGTGTCCATGAGCCGGCTGCCGATGCCGCGCCCGGTCTGCTCGTGGTCGACCACCAGCACCGACACGGCCGCCAGCTCCGTCACCGGTCGACCGGCGCCTGCGCTCCAGGCCGGTCCGATGTCGTGGTCGGTCACGTCCAGCACGCTGACGTGCCCCACCACGGTGCCGTCGAGCTCGGCCACCCACGACGCCAGCTCGCCGCGGCGTACGACGAACTCCTCGACCGGGAACGGCAACGGGTTGCGGAACGGGTAGCGCGTCAGCGGCTGCTGACGCATGATCAGCGCCGCGACCTCCGCGACGTCCTCGGGCGCTGCGGGGGCGGATGAGGAGGGCCACGCCCGCGAGGATAGCCAGCGGCGGCGCGGGTGCGGGCGCAGGCGCGGTCAGCGCAGGGCGAGGCAGCTGGAGACGTCCGGCTCCCAGGTCAGCTCGGCGTCGCGGGTGATGCGCGTGTCGAGCTTGGCCGCGATGTCCTCGGGCCAGGGAGCGGTGTGCCGCGTCTCCATGTCGATGTGGAGGAAGATCTCCTCCATCACGAAGCTGAGCCGCTGGTGCGACTCGTCGAGCAGGTAGACCAGGGCGTGCGCCGCCCGCTCCGATCGGCCCAGCAGGCGCACCCGGGCCGACATGCGGTCACCGGTGCGGAGCTCGGCCAGGTAGGTGAGGTGGTGCTCGGCGGAGAAGCACGCGTGTCCCTGCGCCGGCCACTGCGGCGGGATGCCCAGCTCGACCAGGGCCTCGTCGAGCCCCTCGCTGGCGATGCCTGTGTAGTGGCGGACGTTGAGGTGACCGTTGATGTCCTCGAACGCGATCGGCACGGGCTGCTCGGTGTAGGCCGTCATGCCGGCGAGCTGGTCGTAGGTGGGGTGCTGTGGCTTCACCGGGCTGAGGCTACCGCTCGCGCGGCTTCCCCGGGCACGGGTGACGACACCGCTCGCCCGGACGGTGCCGGACGCGACGCACGGGCGGGCGCGCCGCAGCGACGTGCGCGGTGCTCAGCCCGTGAAGGCCTCGCGGAAGCGCTCCAGCGCCACCCGGCTGTCGCCGGAGGCCCACGCCTCGAGCCCGACCACGCCGTCGTAGCCGACCTCACGCAGGGCCGCGGCCACGGCGGCGTACCGGACCTCGCCCGTGCCCGGCTCGCACCGGCCGGGGACGTCGGCGACCTGGATCTCGCCGATGAGCGGCAGGCAGCCACGCACGAGCTCGATGAGGTTCCCCTCCCCGATCTGGGCGTGGTAGAGGTCGAGGTTCATCCGCAGGTGCGGGTTGTCGACGGCCGCGACGAGCGCCCGGGTGTCGGCGGCGCGGGCGAACGGGACACCGGGGTGGTCGACGTCGGTGTTGAGGTTCTCGAGGCAGAAGACGACGCCCTCGCGCTCACCGAGGGCGGCGACGCGGCCGAGCGTCTCGACGGCGCGCCCGTGCATGGCGGGTGTGACGGTCTCGACGGGTCGCACCGGCAGGCCATTTGGGCCGAGGCCGGTGCCGTGGAGGTTGAGGTTCGGCGAGCCCTGCCGTGACAGCGTGGCGGCGGCACGGACCGACTCCTCGGCGGTGCGCAGCAGCGCCTCGACGCCGTCCGGCTCGGTGAGGTCGCCCTCGACGTAGCCCGTCATCGAGGTGAACCGCGCGCCGGTGGCGGCCAGGGCGTCGAGGTCCTTGGTCGTCCAGTCCCAGATCTCGACGGCGAAGCCGAGGTCGTGCAGGACGCGGGCGCGCTCGATGACGGGCCGGTCGAGCAGGACCATCTCGGCGCAGACCGCCAGCGTGTACGGCGGGGAGCTCAGCGGGGTGCTCATCGGGCTGCCTCCGCGCCGAGGGTGGCGGTGACCGGGGCCGGTGCCCCGGACTCCACCGACGCGATGGCCGCCAGCGCGACCGCGAACGCACGGCGGGCGTCGTACCCGCCGACCGGGGGCGTGACGCCGGTGCGCACGGCGTGGACGAACGCCTCGAGCTCGGCGACGTAGGCGCCCCCGAAGAGCTCGACGTCGCTGCGCGCGGTCTCGACGTGGCGGCCGTGGACGCCGGAATGCACGAGAGATGTCCGGGCGCCGTCGCCCATCGTGACCATGCCCGCGGAGCCGAAGACCTCGCCGCGGACGTCGTAGCCGTAGGCGGCGGAGAAGCTGGCCTCGGCCACGGCGATGGCGCCGTTGTCGAAGGTGACCACGACGACGGCGGTGTCGAGCAGACCGGCGTCCTTGAAGTCCGGAGCCACGAGAGCGTCGGCGGTGGCGTGGACGCTGACGGCCTCGGCACCGGGGTTGAGCCAGAGCAGCGTGTCGAAGTCGTGGATGAGGGTCTGGGTGAAGATCGTCCACGGTGGCACGCCGGCGGGGTCGGCCAGCCCCGGGTCGCGAGTGACCGAGCGCAGGAGGTGGGGGGTGCCGACGGCGCCGCCGGTGACCAGCCGGTGGGCGGCGGCCCAGTCGGGGACGAAGCGGCGGTTGAACCCCACCTGGAGCGCGACACCCGCCTCGGCTGCCGCACGGGTGGCGGCGTCGATCTCCTCGAGGCTCATGCCCATCGGCTTCTCGCAGAAGACTCCCTTGCCGGCAGTGGCCGCGGCCACGACGAGCTCCGCGTGCGCGGTCGAGGAGGCGGTGACGACGACGGCGTCGACGTCGTCGGCCGCGAACAGCTCGGCGGGGTCGATGAGGCCACGGGCGCCGAGCGGTCCGGCCAGGTCGGCGGCGACGCCCGGGCGGGGGTCGGCGACCGCGACGAGACGGGCACCCGGGACTCGGCGGGCGAGGAGCCCCGCGTGGGAGCGTCCGATGCGTCCCGCGCCGACCAGCCCGACGCGGACGGGGGGCGTGGTGACGAGCTCAGGGTGGTGGGACACGGGGACTCCCGGAGAGTGGTTGCGGGCGAGGTGAAGCCGGTACGGGTCACGGCACTAGCGCGCTCTAGTGTCATGTCCGACGCGGCGCCGCGTCAAGGTCGGGCGCTCGTCGGGCTAGCGCGCTCTACCCTGGTAACCGCGCGGTCGACGCCCGTCGACCGGTAGGTGACGACGCGAGCTCAGGAGGTGCAGTGGCGCAGGACCCCCGGACCCGCACCGTGACGATGCTCGACGTCGCCGAGCGGGCCGGCGTCTCTCGCGCCCTGGTCTCGATCGTGTTCCGCGACGCTCCCGGCGCGAGCGAGGCGACGCGCGTGCGGGTGCGCGCTGCGGCCGAGGAGCTCGGCTACCGGCCGGACCAGCGTGCGCGGCTGCTCGGACGGCACCGCACGCGCACCGTCGGTGTCGTCTTCGGACTGCACCACGAGTTCCACGGCCGGGTCGTGGAGGACCTCTACCGGGCCGCGGAGCCGACGGGTTACGAGCTCGCCCTCGGCGCCTCCGCGCCCAGCCGCGACGAGGCGCAGGCCGCGCGGGCGCTGCTGGACTACCGCTGCGAGGCGTTGGTGCTGCTCGGCCCGACCCTGTCCGTCGCCGCCCTCGAGGAGCTCGCCGCGACGGTGCCGGTCGTCGTGGTGGCGCGAGCCGTGCGCTCGCGCACGCTCGACGTCGTCCGCACCGACGACGTCGCCGGGGCACGGATGGCGACCGACCACCTGCTCGACCGTGGTCACACGGCCGTGACGCACGTCGACGGCGGACGTGCGCCCGGTGCCGCCGAGCGGCGACGCGGCTACCGTGCCGCGCTGGCGGCCCGCGGGCTCGCCGACGCGGCGGTGGTCGTCCCGGGTGGGCTCGACGAGGCGTCCGGCGAGGCGGCCGCCGCAGACCTGCTGAGGACGAGCGGGCGGCCCGTCACGGCGATCACCGCTTTCAACGACCACTGCGCCACCGGCCTGCTGTTCGCCGCCCGGGCGCGAGGCGTTCAGGTGCCCGAGGACCTGTCGCTGGTCGGCTACGACGACAGCGCGGTGGCCCGCCTGCACAGCGTCTCGCTGACCACGGTGGCCCAGGACTCGCCGGCCCTCGCCGGCGCCGCCCTCGAGCTGGCCCTGTCCCGTCTCGAGGACGGACCGCCCGGGACGGGTGACACCAGCAGGAGCCGCCGCGAGGTCGTCGTACCGCCGCGGCTCGTCGTGCGGGGCACCACCGCCGCGCCTCCGGGTGGGACCCGCCGTCTCGAACCCGGCGCGACACGCGACCAGCCGCCCACCGGCGAACGGTAGCGGCCGCCTGACGCGGCTGGCAGGGTGTCGCGATGATCGACTTCCAGAACGGCACCTACGTCAAGCTCGGCCCCGTGGATCCCCGCGGTCTCACCCAAGAGCTGCAGCCGCTGCTCGTCCAGGGCGAGCAGGTCCACCTCGCGTTCAAGGGCGTCCGTGACTCGGTGGTGTTCACCGACAAGCGCCTCATCGCCATCAACGTCCAGGGCATCACCGGCAAGAAGCGGGACTACTCGTCGTTGCCGCTGAACAAGATCCAGGCGTGGAGCGTCGAGACCGCGGGCACCTTCGACCTCGACTCCGAGCTCGACCTGTGGTTCAGCGGGCTCGGACGGGTGCGGCTCGAGTTCAAGGGGAGCGTGGACATCCGGCACCTCAGCCAGCTCATCGGCCACCACGTGCTGTGACCTCGCAACAGCGAGGACGGCGGTCGAACGTGTGATCGCATTGTGTCGGTGGTCGGTCATAGGCTGATCGCATGAGCAGCTCGCGGTGGGACCCGGACCCGGAGACGGGGATGCACCGTGACGCTGCCCGGGTGCTGGCCGCATCGACCGCCGCGGTGCGCGCGCGGCGTCTGGCAGAGGTCCACGACCTGCAGGTGCTGCTCGAGTGGGCCGACCTGCACGCCGCCGATCCCACCCAGGGACCGCTGGGTCGCGCGGCACGCCGGATCGGCAACGTCCTGGTGCGAGTCGGCGGCGAGGGCACCCCGGGCGTGCAGGACTTCTGCCTCGGTGAGATCGCCCTGGCCCGCCGCACCGGCGTCACCGCCTCCCGCAACGCCCTGGCTGACGCGCTGGACCTGGTCCACCGACTGCCGCTGACGTGGCGGGTGTGCACCGCCGGTGAGGCGGAGGTCGGCATCGCGCGCCGGGTCGCGAAGATCTCGCGCCACCTGCCCGCCGATCGTGTCGGCGTCGTCGACTCCGCTGTCGCGCGGATGATCGCCACCAACCCCGGTGGACGCGTCCTCGACGTCGCCGAGGCCAAAGTCATCGAGGCCGACCCCGCCCTGCACCAGGAGCGGGTCGAGGCCGAGCAACGACGGCGCTACGTCGCCTTCACCCGGTCCGACGAGACCGGTCTGCGCACCATCATCGCCCGCGTCAAGGCCGGCGACGCACTGTGGGTGCAGGCCACGATCGAGCGGGTGTCCGAGATCATCGCTCCGTCCCACCCCGACCTCGGCGCCGACGAGCTGCGCTCGGAGGCCTTCAGTTGGCTCGCCCGTCCCGCTGAGCTGCTCGCACTGCTCCTCGAGCACACCACCGCCGAGCACCTCGAGACCGACGAGCAGGACCGGGTGGCGGGGCCGGACGAGCCCACGGAGCTCCACCGCGCGATCGCCCTGCCCCAGGAGCTGCTCGGCGCCCTGCGCGATCACGACCTGTCGGCGCTGCGCCCCCGGGCCACTCTCTACGTCCACCTCGCCGCCTCGGCCCTGCGTCCCGCTCGGGCGGAGACCTGCACGTGCGGAGGCGAGCCAGCTGGCGGCGTGGCGCGGGTCGAG
Organism: uncultured Actinomycetota bacterium; assembly: GCA_963762755.1. GTDB lineage: Bacteria > Actinomycetota > Actinomycetes > Propionibacteriales > Nocardioidaceae > Marmoricola_A. The sequence continues at coordinate 14,517 of CAVXMH010000031.1, forward strand.
GACCTCGGTCCCTTCAACCTCGAGCAGCTGCCCGATCTGCTCGCCCGCACCCGGTTGCGCATCACTCCGGTGCTCGACCTCTCCGACCGGGTTCGCAGCACGGCGTACGAGCACTCCGAGGCGCTGAGGGACCGCGTCCACCTCCTCACCGGTGGCGACTACTGGCCGTTCGCGACGTCGACGACCCGTCGGGTGGACTACGACCACCCGACGCCCTACGACCACGATGCGGCTGAGCCACCCGATCCCCCGGCCCAGACGGGCACCCACAACTCCGGCCCACTGGGCCGGCGCCACCACCGGTGGAAGACCCATGCGGGCTATCGGGCGCGCCAGTGCGGTGAGAACAGGTACGTGTGGCTGAGTCCCCATGGACTGGCGTTCCTCGTCGACCACCGCGGCACCCGCCGGATCGACCCGGACGAGGCCAGGATGATGTTCGAGGCGCCACGAGGCGTGGACATCCACACCAGCGACGTACGCGTGGAGCTGGACGTGCCCGACCGGGCGACGACGGACGACTACTAGCCCGACAGGGCATCCAGGTCGCGCCGCCGGCTCGGGTCCGTGGCCAGGGGTCGGCCGTGGCCAGGGGTCGGCCGTAGCCCTATCGTCTCGGCATGCACCGGATCGTCACCACGAGCGTCGCATCGGTCTACCCCCACGACGTCGCCAAGGTCGAGCGCAAGGGCCGCACGCAGGCCGAGATGAACCCCCGGACGGACCTCGTCACCGGTGTCGTGTGTGGGGTGCGGGTCGAGAACGTGGAGGACCTGCTGATGCAGAGGATCCGGTGGCTCGACAAGCTCGTCGACGAGCTGGCCCAGGGCAAGCCGATGGTCAAGGTCCTGCGCGCCTGACACTGGTCCGGGCGCCCGGTCACGGGGCGAGACGCCTCGCCAGGCCTGTGGCGCGCTGGGCGCGGCGGGTCACGGCAGCGCGCAAGGCCTCCTCGGTGCCGACGACGCGCACGCGCCGCTGGGCACGGGTGACGGCGGTGTAGAAGAGCTCGCGCGTGAGGATGCGGGAGTCCTCCTCGGGCAGCAGCACGGTCACCTCGTCGAACTGGCTGCCCTGGCTGCGGTGCACGGTCATCGCGTGGGCGGTGGACACGTCGGCCATCCGGCTCGTCGGGAGCACCCGGCCGGTCGCGGCGTCACCCACGACCGCGACGAGGTCGCCGTCCACCCGGCACGTCACACCGGTGTCGCCGTTCCACAGGCTCAGGCCGTAGTCGTTGGTGTTGACCACGAAGGGTCGCCCGACGTACCAGTCACGGAGGTAGTCGATGCCTGCCGCCTCCCTCACGAGCCGCTCGACGATCCTGTTCCAGTGGCTCACGCCGAACGGACCGTCCCGGTGCGCGCACAGCAGCCGGTGCCGGTCGAGCTCAGCGAGCGCTCGAGCGGTGTCGCCGGAGTCGGCGGCCTGGCGGAGCGCGACGGCCCGCTCGGTCAGCAGCGCGGGGAGGTCGGCGGCGTCGGTCCAGACGACCTCCTCGGAGCCCGCGCGCAGCTCGTCGAGCACCACGTCGACGTCGCCGTCGCGCACGGCCGAGGCCAGGGCGCCGATGCGCTCGCCGAAGCGGCGGGACTCATCCAGGCGGGCAACGGGCGAGGTCGCGACCCGCCCAGGCGCAGCAGACGTGTAGCCGTCGACGAAGTCCTTGAGCACCGCGCCCGCGTCGACGCTGGCCAGCTGGTCGGCGTCGCCGACGAGCACCAGGCGCGCCGACGGCCGCACCGCCTCGAGCAGGCGCGCCATCATCGTCAGCGACAGCATCGAGGTCTCGTCGACCACCACCACGTCATAGGGCAGCCGGTTGCCGCGGTCGTGGCGGAAGCGGGTGCCGTTCGGCGTCCAGCCGAGCAGCCGGTGCAGCGTCGATGCTCGCAGGGAGCCGATGGTCGACACCGTCCGCTGCGCCTGCTCGCCGTCGCGGGGGAAGCCGCGCTGGTCGGTGGACTCGCGCACCGCCTGGACCATGCGGGCCGCAGCCTTTCCCGTCGGGGCGGCGAGCGCGACGCGCAGCGGACGGTGGCCCTCGTCACTCATGGCGTGCACCTGCATCAGCACGCCGAGCAGCCGCGCGACCGTCGACGTCTTGCCGGTGCCCGGCCCACCGGTGATGACGCTGGTGCGGTGACGCACGGCGGTCTCGGCGGCGTCCCGCTGGTCGGCGTACTTCTCGTCGGGGAAGTACGCCGCGAGCGCTGCGGCGAGCACCGTGTCGTCGACGGCCGGGGGCGCCGACCGGGCCTCGAGGTCGGCGACCACCTGGTGCTCCTCGGTCCAGTAGCGGTCGAGGTAGAGCAGCTCGCCGTCGAGGTGCAGCACCCCCTCGGCGACGAGGGGAGAGGCGAGGATCGCCTCCTTCCACGGCCCCAGGTCGGGGAAGGTCACGTCGGGGGCGACGTCGGGGACCGTCACCAGGTCGAGGCAGACCGATCCGGACCGCACCGCGCGGACCGTCAGCGCGACGGCGAGCAGGACCTGCTCGTCGCTCTCCCGAGCCAGGGCACCGAGGCGCGCCGCGACGTGGACGTCAGGCGACTCCAGCACGCCGGAGAGGTTGAAGGAACGCAGCCGGCCGTCGGCCGAGGCGGCCACGCGTCGATCGCGCAGGTCGTCGTGGACAGAGACGTCGGCGCTCACGGCGCTCCTCCTGCGGGCTCGACCGGCGACCCGCCGTCGAGCAGGACGGAGACGGCCTCGACCAGCGCCACCGGCGGCTGCCACGAGAAGACGCCCGCGGGGTGGCCGGCGACGGTGGGGGTGTCGGGACCGCACAGGCCGCGGAGGTACAGGTACATGACACCCCCGAGGTGCTGCTCGGGGTCGTAGCCGCGCAGCCGCCACCGCAGGAAGCGGTGCAGCACGACGGCGTAGAGCAGCGCCTGCAGCGGGTAGCTGGAGTGCGTCATCGCGTCGGCCAGCGCCTCGGGACGGTAGTGGTGCGAGGTCAGCTCCTCGTCGGGGCTGCCGAGCCAGTTGGTCTTGTAGTCGACCACCACGAAGCGACCGCCGACCCGCATCAGGACGTCCACCGAGCCCGTGAGGTAGCCGGCCAGCACCTGCTCGGCGTACGCCGGGTCGTCGAGAGCATCGGCGTAGGGCAGCAGCGGGTCACCGGGGGGCAGGTGGGCACGCAGGACGGGGGCGAGGTCGCCCAGGCGGGCGCGGGGCGTCGCGACGATCTGGTCGCCGCCGGCCAACGGCAGCTCGAAGTCGAGCTCGGTCATCCGGTCCCGCGCGCCGACCTCCCGCAGGGTCGCACCGTCCACGAGCGGTCCCAGGGGGGTGTCGCAGACCTTCACGAGGGCGTCGGCCAGCGCCTCCTCGTCCAGGTCGACGGGCCACCGCACCCGCTGCGCGGCGATCTGCTCGCGCAGCGCCGCGCGCAGGTCGCCGCCGTGGTCGGGCGCGGCCGGGTCGGTGTGCTCGAGCACGGCGTGCACCAGGGAGCCGAACGTCGCACCCACCGGCAGGTCCGCCATCGGGGAGCGGACCTCGCCGAAGGAGCCGGGCGGCTCGGGGTCGCGACGAGCCCGGTCGCCCGCGACGGCGGCGTCCGGCTCGTCGGCCCGGGGCGGGTCCTCGGGCTCGCTGCCGACCGCGACGACCACCTGCTCGGTCGTGGTCCGCGTCTGGTCCGCGGCCGAGCTGAGGGCGGTGTAGGACGTGCGCCGCCAGTGCGGGTCGACCGTCCGGTCGAAGGTGCGTACTGCGAGGGTCCCGACCGCGGTGTCCGCCGCCGCCGTGGCCGGGGCCGCCACCTCGACGCGCTCGACGTGCGGGCCACCGACGGCCTGCCAGTGCTGCGCGATCTCCCAGGCCCGGTCGTCGTCGTGCAGCTTCGCCTCGCGCGGGACGTCGACGCCACCGGGCGTGCGGCCGTAGAGCACACGGTGCAGCGGGGCCGCCGTGGTGTTGCGTCCGCTCGGCAGCCACCAGGTCACCAGCTGCGACTGGGCCCGCGTCAGGGCGACGTACAGCAGGCGCAGGTCCTCGCCGGCGTCCTCGGCCATCGCCTCGTCGACGTGCGTCGAGCGCGCCGCTGACGTCGAGGCAGCGGCGCCCCGCGTCGTCGTGGAACCGCGGGACGTCGGGCGTGCGGACGTGGAGGTCGGCCGCGAACGGCAGGTAGACCACGGGGAACTGCAGGCCCTTGCTGCCGTGCACGGTGAGGACCTGCACCGCGGCCGCGTCGCTGTCGAGGCGCCGGGTGCGCTCGACCGGCCGTGTCGCCGGGTCTCGGCCATCCGCCCGCGCATCCACACCAGCAGCGCCGTGAGCCCGAGGCGCTCCCGGGTCGGCCTCGTCGTGCAGCGACTCGCCCACGTGACGCAGGTCGGTCAGCACCCGCTCGCCGTCCACGCGCGCCAGCACCCGGGCCGGTAGCCCGGCCGTCACGGCCGCATCTCGAACACCGCCGCCACGCCGCGCAGCCGCAGCAGGTCACCCCACGACGCGCAGCGTGTCGGCCACCCGCTCGGTCAGCGCGTCGCCGTCGGCTGTCGAGCTCGGCGGCGGTGCGCCCGAAGAACGACGTCAGCGCCGCGGCGCGCACCCGGTCGCTGCCGGTGCGGCTTCTCGACCGCCTCGAGCAGGCACAGCCACTCGTCGGCGCCCTCGGTGGCGTAGACGCTGCCCGACCGCCGGCGATGACCGCCTGCACCCCGGGCCGCGAGCAACGCGTCACGGACCAGGGCGCACTGTGCGCGCTTGGCGGCACAGCACCGCGACGTCGCCGGGCCTCGAGCGGCTGACCGTCGTAGGAGGCCCCCGCGGCCAGCAGCGCGCGCGACGTCGGCGGCGAGGTCGTCGGCGACGACGTCGCGCAAGGCGCCGATGCCGACGCCCCGGGCCCGCGGGCCACCGAAGCGGCTCCGGTCGACGCAGCCGCAACCGGAACGGCTGCCGTGCGGTGCGCCCCGAGGCGGCGCCCGGTGGGCGGGCGTCCACGTCGCGCACGACGATGCGCGCGTCCCCAGCGCGGCGCCGCGCAGCACGCGCCTGGAGCGCGTCGAGCGAGCGGCGCGTCGCTGCGGTAGTTCGTGCCGAGGGTGCGCTTGGTCGCCGGCGGTCGCTCTGCGGCCTGGAGGTAGGTCATCACGTCGCCGCCGCGGAAGGCGTAGATCGCCTGCTTCGGGTCGCCGATCAGCACCATCGTGGCGTGGCCGGAGAAAGCCCGGTCGAGGACCTGCCACTGCACCGGGTCGGTGTCCTGGAACTCGTCGACCAGCACGAAGCGCCACCGCTCGCGCATCCGCTCGCCGGGCCGGCGCGTGCTCGTCCTCAGCGCGTGCGCGAGGCGGCTGAGCAGGTCGTCGTAGCTGAGCACGCCGAGGCGGCGCTTGCGCAGGTCCAGCTCGTCGCGCACGGCGCAGGCGAAGCGCCACCGGCGGTACGGAGCGTGCCGGCTCGGCTCGGCGCCGTCGGCGAGTCCGGCTCGACCAGGCGGGCCTGCGGGTCGTCGACCGCCGCGCGGGCGATCGCCGAGGGTCGCTTGCGGTCGAAGTGCCGGGTCGTCCTCGGAGCGGGCGAAACCGGCGACGTAGAGGTCGTCGACCACCTCGATCAGCAGCTCGTCGAGGTTCTCGACCAGCTCGCGCCCGAGCGTCGGTGTCGCCGGCCACGCCGAGGCTGCGCAGCACCAGCTGGCAGAACTGGTGGGTGGTCGCGATGGTCGCGGCGTCGAAGTCGGTGAGGGCCTCCCGCAGCCGGTCGAGCCGCGGCCGCGCGCTCTCGGCGTCGCAGTCGGCGAGCATCGCGGTCAGCGTGTCGGGGTCGGCGGTGAGCGACCACGCCGGAGCGCCGTCGAGGTGCGCGCTCGGCGTCCACGAGCTGGGCACGGACGCGCTCGCGCAGCTCCTGGCTGGCGGCGCGTCCGAAGGTGACGACGAGCATCTCCTCCAGCCGCCGCGGCCCTCGGCCACGAGCCGGGTGACGAGCGCCGCGATCGTCCAGGTCTTGCCGGTGCCGGCGCTCGCCTCCAGCAGCGTCGTGGCGGCCGCGGCGGGCAGCTCGCCGCAGATGTCGAAGGTCTCCGGCTCCGGGCCGGCGCCGGCCCGACCTCCGGCCGGGAAGGGGGTCACCGTCATCTCACAGCACCCTCTCGCGAGCCAGCAGCGGCTCCCACAGCCGCAGCGCCAGCTGGCCGAGCCGGTGACGCTGGTCGTTCCAGCGCTCGTCGTCGCGGACCGGCTCCAGCAGGCGGTCCACCGGTGCGCCCCGGCCGAAGACGCGCACGTGCGCGGGATCGTCCTGCTCGCCCGGCACCGGGCTGGAGTCGGAGGTCTTCCACGCGAAGTCCAGGGCACGGTCGTGGTCCCCGTGGGAGTGCACGGCCTCGGCGTAGGCGTTCGCGGTCTTGAGCGGCAGCGGCAGCGGCTCGCGCAGCCCGCGGTCGCGCAGGTCGACGAGGTCGCGCAGCAGGTCGACGGCGGTGTGGTCGACCGGGGGCACGAGCGCGTGGCGGGGACGCTTCGTGCGTGAGTGCCAGCCGTGGACGTCGGAGCGCCACGCCTGGTCGGGGTTCGCCGCGCGTCAGCGCCAGCAGGTCCACCCACGCCAGCAGGCGGTGGCGCGGCCCGAGGTTGGAGTAGTGGACCCGCGCGATCCGGTGGCCGCGGACGTCGGGCACCACCCCGGTCAGCCGGCGGCCGCCACCGAGGTCGACGGTCACGTCGACGGACGTCGCCTCCACCTGCATCGCCTCGGCGCTGGCGTCGATGAGCGCCTGGCACCGGGCGATGATCACCCTGAGCTGCGCTCGCCCAGCCGCTGCGGCGGCAGGTCGCCCCGCAGCTGCTCGGCCAGCAGCACGTCCGGCGGGTCGGCTCCGGCGAGGACGGTGCGCAGGACGCGGTCGCCGACGGCGTACGAGTCGAGGGCGTCGACCTCGACCGGCAGCGCGTCGTCGACCTCGTCGTGCTCGGCCGGGCACCGCGACGTCGAGCCGCTGGCGCAGGAAGCCGCGCACCGGGTGGGTCAGGAAGGCGCGCAGGGCGGCCAGCGAGACGTCGCGCGAGCCGTCACTCGGCGACGGGTGCCGGCGCCAGCGGCGCGGGCAGCAACGGCGTCCGGGGCGCCCGCGGCTGTGTCGTGGCCCGTGCGCCCGCGAGCGCCGCCCGGTCGAAGGAGCGCGGACCGCGCGCGCCGGTCGCCCCACCGGGTCCTCCGGGGACGGTGAAGTTGCGGACGTCGAACGGCTGCAGCGGGTGCTCGGTGACCACGTGGTCCCGAGCTCCCGGCACCGTGACCTCGAGGGCGTCGAGCAGCTCGCCGAGCGGGACGGCGGGCGGCCGCGGCTGGCCGCTGTGCTCGTTGGCTCCGGTGAAGGTCACCACCAGCGTCTCCTGCGCCGACATCACGGCGTCCAGCAGCAGCTGGCGGTCCTCGCTGCGCGGGTCGCGCTCCCCGGTCAGCGGGTCCCGCGCGAGCACGTCGTCGCCGTCGGTGATCGTGCCGCGCGGGAAGACGCCGTCGTCGAGCCCGACCAGGCACACCACCCGGTGCGGCACCGAGCGCATCGGGACCAGGGTGGCCACGGTGAGGTGGCCGGTGCGGAAGTTCGCCCGCGTCGGGCGCGGCTCGGTGCGGTGCTCGACGAGGGTGCGGACGTCGCTCAGCGTCAGCTCGGTGCCGCGGCCTCCCCCGGCCTCGCGCACGGCGTCGAGCTCACGCTCCAGCTGGGCGACCTGCCAGCGGTCGGCGGGCGGGACGTCGGCGAGCTCGAGCACGCCGTCGCGCAGGTGCTCGACCCACTCCTCGAGCGTGCTCGCCCCCCGCAGCGCCTCGACCCGGGCCTGCAGCCGCGTGACGAGCTCGGCGAGGCGTCCGGCGAGCTGGATCTGCGTGCTGCCGACGTCGTCGAGCGGCAGCGTGCCGGCGAGGTTGCGACCGCCGATCTCGGCCATCGCGGCGCCGAGCAGGACGCGGTCGAGGCCGGCCTCCCAGCTGTTCTGCTTGAAGCCGCCGAGGTGGTGGTCCTCGCGCTGGCGGCGGGTCAGGCCCCACCGCACCCCGGACTGCTCGACCCAGCGGGTCAGCGTGACCAGGTCGTCGTCACCGAGACCGAAGCGGTAGCGCACCGGCGCCGCGGCCGCGACGTCGAGCACCTCGCTGGCCTTGCCTCGACCCCCCGCGACGCTCACGAGCGAGCCGGCGAGCGCCAGGAGCGGATTGGTGCTCATCAGGCCGCGGTCGGCCAGACGCACCCGCAGCCGGTGTGCCGGGTGGGCGTCACGGCCGGCGGACTCACCGAGGCCGAACGCCGCCGAGAACAGCGGGGCGTAGGTCTCCACGTCGGGGCACATCACGAGCACGTCGCGCGGCTCGAGCGTGGGGTCGTCGGCCATCAGCCCGACCAGGACCTCGCGCAGCACCTCGACCTGGCGCGTGGCGCCGTGGCAGGCGTGCACCTGGACGCTCGTGTCGCCGGGGTCGAGGGATCGGCCCGTCTGGGCCGCGGGATCGACGTCGTCGCGGACATCGGCCTGCAGGCGGCGCAGGAGGGTCGGTCTCGACAGGCGCCGGGCCCCCGACCTGCTCGTCGACCGGCGTGCCGAGGAGGGTCAGGGCGCGCTGCAGCTCGCGCGAGTCGCGGCCCAGCGACGCGGTGAGCGGGTGGGCCAGCAGGCGTCCGGTGTCGTCGGCGGTGCGGCGCACCGGACCGCGGGCGCTGGGCAGCGCGAGGCGGTCCCAGGCACCGGGCGCCGCCTGCGGCAGCCACAGGTGGACCTCACGCACCTCACCGACGGCCCGCAGCAGCTCCAGCTCGACGACCGGCAGACGGGTGTGGCCGAACATCGACAGCCGGTCGGGCAGCGCCAGCTCGGCGCCGGCACCGATCTCCTCGACGACGCGGCGGTGCCGCTCGTCCGGGGGCGGCGCGCCCACGTGCGCGACGAGCCGCCGCCACAGCTCGGCCTGCCAGGTCAGGTCGGGCGGCAGGGCGGCCCCGGCACCGTCGGTGTCGCGGCCGGCCCGCCAGTCGGCCAGCAGGGCCGGTCGCTGCACGGCGTACGACGCGAGGAGTCCGGCCAGGCGCCGGGCCACGGAGTAGCGACGGTCGCGACGCAGCCGTCCCCGGACGCTGTCGTCGCCGTGGCCGAGGTGGTCGGCCAGCGTGGTGCACCAGCCCTCGTCGAGCGAGGCGTCGATGACGTCGAGCAGCGGCCACACCAGGCGATCCGGGTCCCACGGGTCGTCGCGCTCGGTGCCGGTGAGCAGCGCCACCAGCGAGCGGGGGCTGAGGAAGCGGACCCCGGCGCAGATGCCGTCGTCGCCCCGCTGGGAGCCCAGTCGGTGCGACAGCCGCTGGGTGAGCCAGCGCTCGACGCCCCGGGCCGGCACCACCACGACCTCCTCGGCGAAGGGGTCGTCCAGCGGCTCGGCGAGCAGCTCGGCGAGGGCGTCGGCGAGCGCGCCGGTGCCCGTGCCACGGTGCAGGTGCAGCGTCACGGTGCCACCCCCTCGTGCTCGACCGGTCGACTCGCGTCGGACCCTAGTCGAGGGCCCCGACAAAGGCGCAGAGCTCGTTGCCCTCGGGGTCGGCCAGCACGCTCCAGGCCCGTCCGCCCTCGGCCTCGTCACCCTCGGGCAGCAGCAGCGCGGCGCCCTTGGCCAGCAGCGCGGAGAGGTCGGGGACCACGAGGTCCCAGTGCACCCGGTTCTTGACGAGCTTCGGCTCCGGCACGGGCACGAGCACGACGTACTCGAAGGGGCAGCCCGGCACGCCCTCGAGGAAGGACCAGCCGTTGTCCGCGTCGTGCTGGGCCTCGACGCCCAGGACCCCTGCCCACCAGGCGGCCTGGGCCTGCGGGTCCGCGCAGTCCACGACGAGCTCCATGGCTCCGAGCGGCCGGTCGTCGCGAGGCGGGAAGACGCACAGCTCGCCGCCCTCGGGGTCGCGCATGATCACCCAGGAGTACGTCGTGTCGTCGACGACCGTGCCTCCCAGGGCGACCACGTCGGCGACGGACGCGCGGACGTCGAGGTGCACCCGGTGCTTGACGGTCTGCGGCTCGGGCACGGCGTTCACCCACACCGTGTCCTGCGGCGTCGCACCGCGCAGCACCACGTCGCCGTCCTCGTGCACCTCGCCGGCCAGCCCGAGCAGCGGGCCCCAGAACCCGGCGAGCCGCACCGGGTCGACGGCGTCGAGGCAGAGGTCCTTCCAGGCGGCGTCGGGCCGGGTCGTCAGCGTCGGCAGGCTCGGGATCACGCCGCGATCGTACGGGTCCGGACGGACAGGCCTGGTCAGTCCTCGACCGTGAGCACCAGCAGGGCCGGCCCGGACCTCACCACGAGGTGGTCGCCCACCACGACGAGCTCGTCGACCGGCTCGCGGACGTTCAGCGGCCGCGGCCGGCCCCGCTCGGGGTCCAGGGCGACCAGGCCGTTCGGAGACGGCACCAGCCGCTCGACGCCCACGGCGGTGGACGGGCCGAAGTTGTCGCGCTGCTCGCCGAACGGCAGGTCGGGCGTCGACACGCTCCACGACGGCCGCCCGTCGAGGTCGAAGGAGCGCAGGCGGGCGCCTCCTCCGGGGGCGGGTCCCTGCAGCACGATGCGGTCGCCCCACACCGAGCCGCTGACCAGGCCCGGCCCGAGCGGACGTCGCCACTGCGGGTCCCCGGAGTCGTCGAGGGCGACCAGGGTCCACTCGCTGCGGGTCACGCGGTCGTCGCGGCCGGGTGCGGCCTCGAGCACCAACCAGGTGCCGGTCCCGGCGTCCTCGCCCAGCAGCATCGCCGCCCGGTCCCCGGGCGGACCGTCGGGGTAGGTCCAGGACGGCTTTCCGCTCGCGGCGTCGTAGGTCGTCACCAGGGGCGAGGTGATCCCGCCGGCCACGGCCAGCTCCGCCAACCGGACCGGGTCGACGACCCGGCTCACCACGACCCGGTCGCCGGCCACCGTGACGGCGGCGGCCTCACCGACGCCCGCGAGCTCGTGGCGCCAGGACGCCGACCCCTCCGGCGTACCGGGCAGGACGGGCAGCCGGGCGGCCGTCACGGGTGAGGCCACCCGACCGGCGACCACGACGACGTCGGGGCCCGCCTGGTCGGTCTGCAGCGTGGTCGCCGGCTGCCCGGTGGCAGGCCCGGCCAGCGGCACCTCGGAGCAGGCGAGCAGCGCGCCGGTGGACCCGTCGAGGGTCAGCACGGACGGGGCGGCCCCGGAGGTCAGCAACGTGACGGCGTCGCCGACCGGTCCGCCGCGCACGATCGGCGCGTCCAGCTCCACCGCCCAGGCGACCTGGCCCGTGGGCAGGTCGACGACACGCAGCGACGTACGACCCACGAGGCCGAGGCGCTCGCCCAGCGGGAGCAGGGCGGGCGCGGGGTCGCGCGGCTTGAAGAAGCGGCCGGCCAGCAGCGGCCCGAACGGCCGGGCGAGATCGTCGAAGGCAGCCACGACGGGGCCGCGCTGACGACCCACCGTGCCACTCGGCACGAGCTCGGCACGTGCCACGAGCTCGGGCACGTCGGCATCCCGCCGACCGAGGGCGACGGGGCAGGCGACGGGCACCGGGTCCTCGTCGCGCAGCAGCAGCACGGCGCCACCGCCGGCGACCAGGCACAGGGCCAGGCCGCCCGCGAGGGCGCCGCCGGAGCGCCGCGACCTCAGGTCGCCACGCGTGGTGCGTCGTGCGGACCGGGTGCTCAGGCGACGGGGCCGCCGTCGGTGCGACGCTCACTCTCGCTGACGGTGCCGTCGCGGTGCTCGGTCACCACGACCGAGCGACGCCTGCGACCGGCGTTGGCCATCACCAGCGACAGCACGACGGTGAGCAGCCCGGCCAGGATGAGGATCCAGCCCAGGGCGTCGTCGTCGATGCCCGGGATCTCCACCTCGATGGCGAAGAGCAGGATTGCGCCGATGACGACGAGGACGATGCCGAGTCCGATGCTCATGAGAGCCTCCCAGGGGGGTCGAGGAGGGCGTCCTGCCCTCCCCACCAGTCTCGCGCGCCTCACCCGTCCCCGGGGGCGGAATGGGCGAGAAGGGGTGGTGGCGCTGGCTATCCTCGGGCGCATGACCGCTACCTCCTCGCTCCTCGACCACCCGATCGCCCGGCTCGACGGCACGCCCGGCACCCTCGGCGACCTCACCGGCGGACGGGCCGCGCTCGTGGTCAACGTGGCCTCGAAGTGCGGGCTCACCCCGCAGTACGCCGCCCTGGAGACGCTGCACGAGAAGTTCGCCGACGCGGGCTTCACCGTGGTCGGCGTGCCGTGCAACCAGTTCCACGGCCAGGAGCCGGGATCGGCCGAGGAGATCGCGGAGTTCTGCTCGGCCACCTACGGCGTCACCTTCCCGATGAGCGAGAAGGTCGACGTGAACGGCGAGACCCGCCACCCGCTGTACGCCGACCTGGTCGCCACCGACTACTCCGACGACGGCGGCAAGGGCTTCACCGGCAAGGACCCCGACCCCTCGGTGGTCATCTGGAACTTCGAGAAGTTCCTGCTCGACGCCTCCGGTCGCCCGGTCGCCCGCTTCGCGCCCGGCACCACGCCCGACGACCCTCTGGTGGTCGCCGCCGTCGAGCGGGTCACCGGCGGCGCGTGAGCACCCGCCACCTCGCCTACGTCGGCGAGCCGATCAGCCTGCAGCGGCTGCTGCTCGACCCGCCGCGCTCGCTGGCCTCGCAGGCCTGGTCGCCGAGCACCCAGCTCGGCGGGGTGGTCAGCGCCGACGGGTTCGGGGCTGGTTGGTACGCCTTCGGTCGCGACGAGCCGGTCCGCTACCGCCGGGCCCAGCCGATCTGGACCGACGCCTCCTTCGCCTCGCTGGCCCCCACGATCGCGTCGTCGTGCATCCTGGGCGCGGTCCGCTCCGGGACGACGACGTTCGCCCACGACGAGTCGATCGTGGCGCCCTACACCCAGGGGCGCTGGCTGTTCAGCCACGACGGCGGCGTCGCCGACTGGCACAACGCGCGCCGCTCGCTCTACGACCGCACCCTCGACATCCCCGAGGCCGCCGCGCCGGTCGACTCCGCGCTGATGTTCGGCCTCGCCGCCTCGCGCTGGTCGGCCGGGACCCCGCTGGGCGCCGCGCTGGTCGAGGTGATCCGGGAGGTCCGCAAGGTCGGCGGTGGCCGCCTCAACATGCTGGCCGTCGACGGGCGCAGCTTCGCCGGCACGACGTACGGCGAGCAGCTGCACGTGCTGGAGAAGGACACCGGCATCGTGCTGGCCGGAGAGCCCTACGACGACGACCCGGACTGGATCGAGGTGCCCGAGGGCGTCCTCGTCGAGGGCAACGAGCACGGGCTCACGCTCACCCCGCTCGAGCTCTGAGCTCTCCTCCCCGCTGCTCGACGGCCCCGCTGCTCGGCCGGCCCCGCGAGGCGTCGCCGACCTGCTATCTTGTCACGCATGGTACCCGGCGACGACGCCATCCTGAGCAACCTCCGGCGCGGTGCGCTGGAGTACTGCGTGCTGTCGCTGCTCGCCGACCACGAGCGCTACGGGCTGGAGCTCGCCCGCGAGCTGACCACCGACACGGTCCTCATGGCCAGCGAGGGCACCCTCTACCCGCTGCTCGCCCGGCTGCGCAAGAGCGGCCACGTCGCCACGCACTGGCGCGAGTCCACCGAGGGCCCGCCGCGCCGCTACTACGCGCTGACCGACGAGGGCGCCGTGGTTCTCGCCGCCTTCAAGCCCGCCTGGAAGGCGTTCCGCGACGCCGTCGACACCACCCTGCACACCTGACCCCCGACCCGCTGAGGAGCACCCGATGAGCCAGCAGCCGATCACCACCCACCCCCTCGTCGCGCGCTACCTCGACGACCTGGCACGCCTGCTCCACGGCGTCGACCCGGTCGAGCGCACCGAGGTCCTCGACGGCGTCCGGGAGCACCTGGAGGCCTCCGTGCACGGCACCGACCGCAGCGACCACGACGTACGTGCCGCGCTGGACGAGATCGGCCCGCCGCAGTCGGTGGCCGACGAGGCCTACGCCGGACGCTCGGGTGGGACCGGTCCCGGTGGGTCCGGCGTGACGATGCCGGTGCGTCCCCCGGTCACCTCGCGCAGCTGGGTCCCCACGGTGGTCGCCGTCCTGGAGGCGCTCACCCTGCTGCTCGTCGTCGGGGTGGCGGGCATGTCCGGGGGCGTGACCCAGAGCCAGAGCGCCACGTCGGCCCGCGTCGGCGAGGTCGTGCAGAGCCCGGTCGTGACGTCGTACGACGGATCGCCCCTCGCGGGCATCGCGGCCATCTTCGGCAGCCTCCCGTTCTGGCTGCCGCTGGTTCTCCTCGTGTCCATGAGCGCCCTGTGGACCGGGCGCGAGAAGACGTTCCTCATCGCGCTCGCCCCCGTGGGTGCACTGCTGTTCGGTGTGCTGCCCAGCGCGGGCTGGGCCCTGTTCGGGGAGAACGGCGTGTACGGCGCCGCGTGGGTCTCGCTCGGGCTGCTGCTGCTCGGCGGCGGCACGCTCGTGGGCGTCCTCGTCCGCCGGGGACTCCTCCGGGCCCAGACCCTGCGGGCTGCCTGACCCCCTCCTGGGTCACCAGATCCGGACGCGCTCCTCGGGGTCGAGCCAGAGCCCGTCGCCGGGGGCGGTGCCGAAGGCGGTGTGGAACTCGTCGAGGTTGCGCACGATGTTGGCGCGGAACTCGCACGGGCTGTGCGGGTCGACGGTGAGCAGCTGTTGCGAGAGCTCCTTGCGGCGCTTGGTCCGCCACGCGTAGGCCCAGCTCATGAACAGCCGCTGCGAGCCGGTGACGCCGTCACGCTCCGGCACCTCGGCACCCTCGAGACTGATGAGGTAGGCCTGGTGGCCGATCGTCAGCCCGCCCAGGTCGCCGATGTTCTCGCCGACGGTCAGCGAGCCGTTGACGGTCTCGCCGGGCAGGTCACGCGGCTCGAAGGCGTCGTACTGGGCGATGAGCTTGTCGGCGCGCTCCTTGAAGGCGGACTTGTCGGCCTCGGTCCACCACTCGTCGAGGTTGCCGTGCTCGTCGAACTCCGAGCCCTGGTCGTCGAAGCCGTGGCCGATCTCGTGGCCGATCACCGAGCCGATGCCGCCGTAGTTCTCCGCCGGGTCGGCCTCGGGGTCGAAGAACGGCGGCTGCAGGATCCCGGCCGGGAAGCAGATCTCGTTGGTGCCCGGGTTGTAGTAGGCGTTGACCGTCTGCGGCAGCATGAACCACTCCGAGCGGTCGACCGGCTGCCCGATCTTGCCGAGCTGGCGGTCGTGCTCGAACGCCGACGCGGCGCGCACGTTGTGCAGGACGTCGTCGGGGCGCACGTCGATCGAGGAGTAGTCGCGGAAGGTGTCGGGGTAGCCGATCTTCGGCAAGAACGTCTCGAGCTTGCGGAAGGCCCGCTGCTTGGTCTCGTCGGTCATCCAGTCGAGGTCGGTGATGCTGCGCCGGTAGGCCTCGAGCAGGTTGGCCACCAGGTCGTCCATCAGCGCCTTGCTGCTGGGCGGGAAGTGGCGCTCGGCGTACAGCTGGCCGACGGCCTCGCCCACGCAGCCCTCCACGAACGAGACACCACGCTTCCAGCGCTCGCGCAGCTGCGGCGTGCCCGACAGCGTCTTGCCGTAGAAGTCGAAGTTGGCCTGGACGAAACCGCTGGCGAGGTACGGCGCCGAGGCCTTGATGACGCGCAACCGGGCCCAGTCCTGCCAGTCGGCGTGGTCGACCCCGCCGATGAGCGTCGAGAGGTGCTCGAAGTAGCCGGGCTGGCGGACGTTGACCTCCGCCATGGTCCGGTCGTCGGCACCGAGCGCAGCGGCGTACTCCGCCCAGGCGAAGGCCGGGGCCAGCTCGCGCAGCTCGGCGAACGTCTTCAGGTTGTAGGCCTTGAGCACGTCGCGGGTCTCCGCGCGCTCCCAGTGGCCCTGCGCGATGCGGGTCTCGAGCGCAACGGTGCGCGCGGCGCGGGCCGCGGTGTCGTCGAGGCCGGCGAGGGCGAACATGCGCGCGACGTAGGCCTCGTACGCCGTGCGGATCGCGGCGAACTTGTCCTCGCGGTAGTAGGACTCGTCGGGAAGGCCGAGACCGCCCTGGAGCAGGTTGACGAGGTAGCGCTCGGAGTCGCGGTCGTCGTTGTCGACGTAGGCGCCGAAGAAGCCGCCGCAGCCGGAGCGCTCGAGCTCGCCGATCAACGTGGCCAGCGCGGTGTGGTCGGTCGCGGCGTCGATGCGGCGCAGGTCGGCCTGCAGCGGCTCGGCGCCGGCGGCCTCGATCGTGTCCTCGTCCATGAAGGAGCGCCAGAGGTGGCCGATCTGCTGCGTCGGCGAGCCCTGCTCGGCGCTGTCGGCCCCCGCCGCCGCCTCCTCGATGATGGCGCGGACCCGCTGCTCCGACAGCACGTTCAGCTCCGAGGAGGCGCCCCAGCTGGAGCGGTCGTCGGGGATCTCCTCGGTGTCGAGCCAGCGGCCGTTCACGTGGCCGAACAGGTCGTCCTGCGGCCGGACGGCGGGGTCCATGCCCGGGCGGGCTTCGTCGAGCATCGTCATGCCGCCGACCCTAACCGGCCGGGTCGAAATGGTGTGGCCGGACCGCCCCGGTGCTCGGTTCACTGGGCCCATGGACCTGCCTGCCGGACTCACCGCCCGCCCGCTGACCCTCGCCGACGCCCGCGCGGTCTACGAGGTGATGGCGGCCCAGGAGCTCGAGGACGTCGGCGAGGCCGTCATCGAGGAGGCCGACATCGTCGCCGACTGGCAGCGCCCCAGCACCGACCTGGCCAGCTCGAGCCGGGGCGTCCTCGACGGTGGGACCCTGGTCGCCTACGCCGAGATCACGCACGTCGACCGGGCTGATGCGGCGGTGCACCCGGCGTACCGCCGCCGCGGGATCGGTACGGCGCTCTCGGGCTGGGTCCGCGACACCGCCCGGGCGCGCGGCGCGACGATCATCGGCAGCCCGGTCCCGCAGGGGTCACCGGGCGACCGGCTGCTGGAGAGCCTCGGGTACGGCGAGCGCTGGCGGTCCTGGGTGCTCCGCCTGCCCGAGGGCCGTGACATCGAGCCGCAGACGCTGCCGACGGGCTACGCGGTCCGGACCGCCGAGACCGAGGCCGACCGGCGCGCGGCGTACGACGTGAAGGAGGACGCGTTCCTCGAGTGGTCCGAGCGGGAGCGCGAGCCCTTCGACGACTGGACCGCCACGAGCATCCACCGCCCCGGCTTCGATCCGTGGAACCTCCGGGTGGCCGTCGACCCGGACGGCGCGGTGGTCGGGATGTGCTTCGTCGTGCTGGCCGAGGCGAGCGGGTACGTCGACCAGCTCGCCGTACGCCGTGACCGGCGGGGGCTGGGCCTGGCCCGGGCACTCCTCGTCGACGCCTTCGCCCTGGCGCGCGAGCACGGTGCGACCGTCTCCGAGCTCAGCACCGACACGCGCACCGGCGCGCTCGGGCTCTACGAGCGCGTCGGCATGGAGGTCGCCCGTGTGTGGATCCACCGGGCTGTCCCGCTCTGAGCCTTCATCCGACCAAGGCGTGTGGACGCCTCCCAAGGGTTCTGCACCTGGGGAGGCGTCCACAACCCCGCGCTACATGCGGGTTGGGCGGGGGTCAGCGCAGGTGGGACTCCGAGTCCTGGATCGCGGCGAACTCCTCCTCGGGCGCCGAGGCGACCAGGTGGTGGCGGCTGTAGAACCAGAAGTAGGCCAGCGCGGCGACGAACACCAGCGCGGTGATGAACGCGGCCTTCTCGTCGACGAAGAACGTCGCGATGACCGCGATCACGCTGAGGACCAGCGCGACTCCGGTCGTCGCCGTGCCGCCGGGGGTGCGGTAGGGGCGCTCGAGGTCGGGCTCCTTGCGGCGCAGCACGATGTGGCTGAGGTTCAGCAGCACGTAGGACACGGTCGCTCCGAAGACCGCGATGTTGATGAGCAGCGCGCCGTCCTCGGTGATCGCCGCCAGCAGGAAGCCGATCGTGCCGGGCACCAGCAGCGCCACCCAGGGGGTGTTGCGCCCACTCGTCAGCGACAGTGCCTTCGGCAGGTAGCCGGCTCGCGACAGTGCGAACAGCTGACGGGAGTAGGCGTAGATGATGGAGAAGAAGCTGGCGATCAGACCCGCGAGACCGGCGTAGTTCACGAAGTCGGCCAGCAACGAGTCGCCGCCGAGCGCCTCGCGGATCGCGGCCGGCAGCGGGTTGTCGGAGTCGGCGATCGCCGAGGAACCGGCCGCGCCCGGGACGATGAAGAGGATGAGGAACGCCGTCACCAGCAGCACGAGCATCCCGACGATGATGCCGCGCGGCATGTCGCGCGCGGGGTCGTCGGTCTCCTCGGCGGCCAACGGCACGCCCTCGACGGCGAGGAAGAACCAGATGCCGTAGACCAGGGCTGCCACGACGCCGGAGATGCCGTAGGGCAGGAAGCTGCTCGACATCGCCGAGCCGTCCGGGTCGATGTCGAGCATCCGGTCGACCGAGAACTTCGGCGCCAGTCCCACGATGGTGGCGATGAGGGCGACCAGTGCGATCGCGGTGATGCCGAACATCAGCTTCAGCGCCTCACCGACGCCGTACAGGTGGACGCCGATGAAGATGACGTAGGCCCCGAGGTAGATCACCCAGAGACTGACGCCGCCGAGGAGCCCGAGTGCCTGGACGTAGCCGCCGATGAAGACCGCGATGGCCGCCGGTGCGACGGCGTACTCGATGAGCACCGCCATGCCGGTCGCGAACCCACCCAGCGGACCGAGCGCGCGTCGCGCGAAGCCGTAGCCGGCACCCGCCACCGGGAGCGCCGAGGACATCTCGGCCAGGCCGAAGACCATGCAGGTGTACATGAGCCCCATGAGGACGGTGGCGATGAGCAGACCGCCCCAGCCGCCCTCGGCGAGGCCGAAGTTCCACCCGGCGAAGTCGCCGGAGATGACGTAGGACACGCCCAGGCCGGCCAGCAGGACCCACCCTGCGGCGCCACGCTTGAGCTTGCGGTGCTCGAGGTAGCCCTCGTCCACCGCCTGGTAGTCGACGCGCTTGCCGGTCTTCTTGTCGTCGCTGGCCATGCCTGCCGCCTCTCCCCGCCGCGGCGGGAGTCCCGCAGTCGGCCCGCCCGGTCGCGAGTCGATCAGGATGAAACTACCGAGAACCACCGACATCGGTGCGGCTTTGCGGGCCCGAACACCTGAGTTTCTGCGGTTCCACGTGGAACTGATCCGGTCCTCGCTCGCCCGAGGGCCCGCAGGATGGCACGATCGCGACATGTCCGACCTCACTGTGAACGTCTGCGAGTCCCTGACGACCAACCGCTTCGAGGCGGTGCTCGACGACGGCACCGTCGCCGGCTTCGCGCAGTACCGCCTCGAGTCCGACGGCTCCTACCGCGTCGTGCACACCGAGGTCCCTGACGCCTACGAGGGCGAGGGCATCGGCAGCACCCTCGCGCGCGGCATGCTCGACGCGCTGCGCGAGCGCGAGCTCACCGTGCGCCCGGACTGCCCGTTCATCGCGTCCTGGATGCAGAAGCACCCCGACTACCTCGACCTCCTGGCCGAGGACGTGGAGCTGCAGGCGTGACCACCCTGCTGACCGGCGCGTCCGGCTTCCTCGGCGCCCACACCGTCGCCGCCCTGCTCGAGCGTGGGGAGCGCGTCCGCGCCTTCGTGCGTACGCCGAGCAAGCTCGCCTCCGCGCTCGCACCCCTGGGGCTGTCGGTCGACGACGACCGCATCGAGGTCGTCGAGGCCCAGATGACCGACTCCGTCGCTGTGCGGAAGGCGGTCGAGGGGTGTGACGCCGTGGTGCACGCGGCCGCGACGTACTCCTTCCGGCGCGCCGACCGGACCGCGATGATGCGCGACAACACCGCCGGCACCGAGGCGGTGCTCGCCGCGGCGCGGGACGCGGGGTGCCGGGTGGCCGTGCACGTGTCCTCGACCGTTGCGCTGGCGCGGCCCGGTGGCGTCACGCTGGACCACCGCAGCCCGCTCGGTCCCGGTCACGGGCCCTACAGCGACAGCAAGGTCGCCTCCGAGCGCATCGCCCGGCGGATGCAGGACGCCGGAGACCCGGTCACGATCGTCAACCCGGGCGGGGTGATCGGGCCGCACGACCCCTCGCTGGGCGAGACGAACGAGATCCTCGTGCAGGTGCTGCAGGGCAGACAGCCGGTGTTCCCGCGCGGGCGCCAGCAGTTCGTCGACGTGCGCGACGTGGCGGCGGTCGTCGTCGCGGCGCTGGACCACGAGCCGGGCGGGCGCCACCTGGTCCCCGGCCACGACTTCGACGTGCCGCACGTGGCGCTGCGACGCGTGACGGGCCGGCGGCTGCCGGTGCGGACGCTGCCCGCGGGGCTGGTGGCCGCTCTGGCGATGCCGGGCTACCTCTCCGGCTTGTCGTTCCTGCCGGGCTCGGTCGAGGGGGTGCGCATCAGCGCGTGCGGAAACTCCACCGACGCCTCCCGGACGACCGCCGACCTCGGAGTGTCAGCGCGAGGACAGGACGAGGCGCTGAGCGACACGGTGCGCTGGCTCGTCGAGGCTGGGCACCTCCCGGCGAAGCTGGCTGGGAAGGCCGTGTCCTGACCCGCGTGGGTCAGAGCACCAGCACCGACTTGCCGAGCGTGCGCCGCTCGGCCATCTCGGCCAGCGCGTCCCGGACCTCGTCGAGGTCGTAGGTCCGCCCGATCGGCGGGTCGACCACGCCGGACTCCAGCATCGGGACCAGCCGGTCCCACTGCTCACGCATGTAGCCCTGCCGCGCCATCGCGTAGGCGCCCCAGCCGACCCCGCGGACGTCGACGTTGGTGAGCAGCAGCCGGTTGACCTTGACCTGCGGGATCTCGCCGCCGGTGAATCCCAGCACCAGGAGCCGGCCCAGCGGCGCGAGGCTGCGCAGCGAGTCGGTCATCAGGTCCCCGCCCACGACGTCGACGAGCACGTCGACGCCGCGACCTTCGGTGAGCTCCTTGACCGCGTCGCGGAAGCCCTCGACCAGCACGACCTCGTCGGCGCCGGCCCCACGTGCGAACTCGGCCTTGGTGTCGGTGGAGGTCAGGGCGATCACCCGGGCGCCCAGACCCTTGGCGACCTGGATCGCGGCGGTGCCCACGCCGCCCGCGGCGCCGTTGACGAGGACCGTCTCGCCCTCACGCAGCCCGGCGCGGGTGACGAGCGCGAACTCGGCGGTCAGGTAGTTCATCGGCAGGGCGGCGCCGGCCTCGAAGGAGATGTTGTCGGGCAACGGGAAGACCGACTCCGGGTGGAGGGCCACGACGTCGGCCCCGCCGCCGTACGGCAGCACGCAGGCGACGCGGTCGCCGACGGCGTACCCCGAGCCCTCGGGCGCGCTGCGCACCTGCCCGGCGAAGTCGACGCCCAGCTGGAAGGGCAGGTCGGGCTTGATCTGGTACTCGCCGCGCGTCTGCAGCAGGTCGGGCCAGCTGATGCCGACCGCCTTCACCTCGACCACGACCTGGTCGGGGCCGGCGGACGGCTCCTCGACCTCGGTGACCTGGACCGACGACGGACCCTCGAGCGAGGTGACCTGGAGTGAGCGCATGCGGCGAGTATGCCGGTCCCTCGCGCGGGACCCCGGATCAGGACCGGGTCAGCGCACGACCTTGGCCATCTCGAAGTGCATCGGGTCGGTGTAGCTCCAGTCGCCGCCCCAGGCGAAGCCCCACTGCTTGAAGATCGCGACCACGCCTCGGTCCATCTCACCGACCGTCCCGCGCTGGTTGCCCGGCACGTTGAGGTCGACCGCGATGCCCCACGAGTGCAGCGAGAGGCCGTACTCCGGCGAACGGTTGATGTAGCGCGGGTAGTAGCAGCCGGCGTACTCCTCGGGGTTGATCTCGTCGGCCAGCCCCATCTGCACGATCTGGTTCAGCGCCCCGCGCAGCTGCGGCAGCATGCCCTTGTTGCAGGTGACGGTGCCGAGGATCGGCACCTCCTCGGTGCGGATGAACTCGTTGACCCAGCTCTGCTCCGGGATGACCGTGCCGTCCGGACCATCGGTGTAGGAGAAGGTGCCGATCGCCTCGTTGACCGACTCCCCGGTCAGCACCGCGGTCTGCTCGACGTCGAACTCGATGGCCAGCGTGCGCAGCACGGTGTCGTCGTCGAGGATCTTGTCGAAGTCCTTCTTCAGCTCCGAGGGCGTGAGCGAGCCCGTCGAGAGCAGCAGCGCGTTGCCGGCCGGCAGCCCGACCTGCTCACCACGCTTGGCGTTCATGACGACGTCGAAGGGCGTGACCTTGTCGAGCTCGTCGTGCAGCGGCGCGTAGGCGCCCACGTGCACCGACGGGCTGTCGTCGTCGGCCCCGAGCTGGAACATGTCCCCCTTGTCGACCAGCTTCTTGTCGATCTCGTCGTCGACGACGACCTCGCCGCCGGCCAGGCGCTCCCAGACGAAGTCGGCCTGTGCGGTCGCCACCGGCATGAAGCCGCGGAAGGCGGTGGCGTCGACGGCGGCGATGTCGAGCGTGCGGCCGTTGATCGACGCCGATGCCCACGACATCGGGACGGCGGCCTCGACGCCCTCGACGGCCGTGATCCGGTCCACCGTCTCCTGCGAGAGCGGCTCGGTGCTCGTGATGAGGGCGTCGGAGGTGTAGAGCTTCTCGAAGCCGCCCGGGGCGTCGACGGCGTACGACGTGTCGCCCTCGGCCGCCTCGGTGGGCTCGGGGGCCGGCACGTCGCTGCCTGCCCCACGCTCGTCCTCGCTCCCGTCCTCGGCGACCTCCCCGGTCGAGGGCGACGCGTCGTCGGAGACGTTGTCGACCAGGCTGTCCTGGTTGCAGGCAGCGACGAGCACCCCGAGGGCCACGACCTGGGAGGCGACGAGCGCCCGACGCCAACGGGCGGGGCGGGGGGACGACATGGACTCTCCTGGTGGGGCACGGTCGGTCTGAGGGCGGCGTGGGGCCGGCGTGGGGCCGGCGTGAGGACGATGTGGGGGCGCGTCCCGCCATTGTCCGCGGTCGCGTCAACTCCAGGGTCGCAATCCACCATCTGGCGCCCGCTAGGGTCGGGCCATGGCCGCCCCCGCTCCCGAGAAGCGCGCGCGCCGCCGCCGCGTCCCTGCCTGGCTCGAGACCCTCCTGCTGTTGGGGCTCGCGCTCGTGCTGTCGGTTCTGCTCAAGGCCTTCGTGGTGCAGATGTTCTTCGTGCCGTCACAGTCGATGGAGCCGCTCTTCCGCACCGACGACCGCATCCTGGTCCAGAAGATCTCCTACTGGTCCGGCGACGTGGAGCGTGGCGACGTGGTCGTCTTCGAGGACCCCGGCGGCTGGCTCGGCGGGGAGCCGGTGCTGAACCCGCTGCAGAAGGCGATGGCGGTGGTGGGCCTGTACCCGCCCGGCGGCCACCTGGTGAAGCGGGTGGTCGCGGTCGGCGGCGACCAGGTCGTGTGCTGCGACGACGGGGGCCGCGTGACGGTCAACGGCGTCCCGCTGGAGGAGGACGACTACCTCAAGGCTCCCCGCACCCCCTCGGACCGGGACTTCGACGTCACCGTGCCCGAGGACCGGTTGTGGATGATGGGCGACAACCGCGGCAACAGCGAGGACTCCCGCTTCCACCAGCAGCAGGACCTCGGCACGATTCCCGTCGACGCGGTCGTGGGCAAGGTCTGGGCCATCGTCTGGCCGGCCGACCGGTTCTCCCTCGTCGAACGTCCGGCGACCTTCGAGGCCGCCGAGCTCGACGCCCCCTGAGGTCTTCTCACCCATCCGGGAGCGCCTCGGCGTCGAACACCCACCATGAGCAATGACGCGCGTGGACACGCTCCCGGGCTGCTGGCCCGCCTCCGGACCAACGCCTCCACCCTCCTGCTGGGTGGCCTGGTGGGGCTGCTGTCGGGCACCGCCGCGGTCGCCGCGAGCGAGGCGGTCGCGGTCCTCGTCGACGGCGTCACGAGCCCGCTGCTCTCGGTGGGCAACCGCGCCGTCGACTGGGCGCCGCGTCCGCTCAAGGAGTTCGCCATCGAGACGTTCGGCACCGCGGACAAGCCCGTGCTGATCGGGAGTGTCATCGGCACCGTCGCGCTGCTGGCTGTGGTCATCGGCGCCATGGGTGCCTTCCGGCCGCGGCTCGCCGTGCTGGCGTTCCTCGGGCTCTCCGCCGTCGCCGGCGCCGCTGCTCTCACCGACCGCTCCGCCACCGCCGGGACCCTCCCGCGCGTGGTGCCGGTGCTGGTCCTCGTCGTCGTGGGCGTGCTGGCGCTGGTCGTGCTGCTCGGCCGCCTCGGCGCTCCGCTGGCTCACGGCGCCGGCGCCGCTGGCCCGTCTCGCCGGCCGCAGCGGTGAGGCCACCACCACCGGGTCCGGTCCGGTGCCGGCCAACCGCCGCCAGTTCCTCCTCGCCTCCGTCGGCGTCGTCGCCCTGGCCGCCGCCGGAGGCATCGTCTCCCGGGTCTTCGGCGGCCTGACCGCCGCGGCCGACCGCGCCGGCATCACGTTGCCCAGCGCCGCCAGCAAGGCGCCGCCGGTGCCGAGCGGCACCGTGGTCGGGGTCAAGGGCGTGACGCCCTACCTGACCGAGAACGGTGACTTCTACCGGGTGGACACCGCGCTGCAGGTGCCCGACGTTCCGATCGACGGCTGGACGCTGCGCATCCACGGCATGGTCGACAACGAGATCGAGCTGACCTACGCCGACATCCTCGAGCGGCCGCTGACCGAGAACCGCATCACCATGACCTGCGTGTCGAACCCGGTGGGCGGGGAGTACCTCGGCAACGCCCTGTGGCTGGGCATCCCGCTGCACGAGCTGCTCGCCGAGGCCGGCGTGCAGGACGGCGCCGACGCGGTGAAGTCCACGTCCGCCGACGACTTCACCGCGGGTACGCCGCTCGAGGTGCTGACCGACAAGGACCGCGGGGCCATGGTCGCGATCGGCATGAACGGCGAGCCCCTCCCCCTCGAGCACGGCTTCCCGGCCCGGATGGTGACCCCCGGCCTCTACGGCTACGTGTCGGCCACCAAGTGGCTGGTCGACCTCGAGGTCACGCGCTTCTCGGACTTCAAGGCCTACTGGACGACCCGCGGCTACTCGGCCGAGGCACCCATCAAGACGTCGAGCCGCATCGACGTGCCCCGCTCGTTCGCCCAGCTCGAGGCCGGGCCGAACAAGGTCGCCGGCGTCGCCTGGGCCCAGGCCTCCGGCATCGAGAAGGTCGAGGTCCGCGTGGACGGCGGCGACTGGCAGGAGGCTCGCCTCGGCGAGGAGGACGGCGTCGACACCTGGCGTCAGTGGGTCTACGACTGGGACGCCGAGGCCGGCACCCACAACCTCGAGGCCCGCGCCACCGACCGCGCCGGCGTCGTCCAGACCGGCAAGCGCGCCCCCATCGCTCCCGACGGCTCGACCGGCTGGGACAGCAAGAGCGTCACCGTCTCCTGACGGCCGACTTTCCACCAGTTCGACGGAAATTGGTCCCCGAGCGACCAATCCGTTCCCGTGCGAGGTCCGAACTCCTCACACAGCAAGGGAAATACACATCCATGAAGGGAAAACCTCCGATGCGCCCCATGAAGAAGTACTCCGCCGCTCTCGCGGTGGTCGCCGCCCTGTCCTTGACCGCCGCCTGCGGCAGCGACGAGGGCAGCACCGACACCGGTTCCGCCAACGAGACCAGCGAGTCCGCCGCTCCCGAGGAGGAGGCGCCCGCTCCCGAGGAGTCCGCTCCCGCCGACGACCCGGCCGCCAACCTGGTCGGCGCCGGCTGCGCCGACTACGCCGAGGCCGTCCCGGACGGCGCCGGCTCCGTCGCTGGCATGGCTGAGGACCCGGTCGCCGTCGCCGCGAGCAACAACCCGATCCTCACGACCCTCACCGCAGCGGTCTCCGGCAAGCTCAACAAGGACGTCAACCTCGTCGACACGCTGAACAACGACGAGTTCACCGTCTTCGCTCCCGTCGACGACGCCTTCGCCAAGCTGCCGGCCAAGACCGTCAAGACCCTCGGCACCCCCGCGGGCGCCGAGACCCTCTCGACCGTCCTGACCTACCACGTCGTCCCCGGCCAGATCGCCCCCGACGACATCACCGGTGCGCAGACCACCGTGCAGGGTGCTGACGTCGAGGTCACCGGCTCCGGCGACAACCTGAAGGTCAACGGCGCCAACGTCATCTGCGGCGGCGTGCAGACCGCGAACGCCACCGTGTACCTCATCGACGAGGTCATGATGCCCCCGGCTGCCTGATCCAGCCAGCAAGTCCCCAGCGGCCCCGACCTGTCACACAGGTCGGGGCCGCTGTCGTCGTCCACCGAATCCGTCGTGCCAGACCGCTCACGAGACGGAAGCGGTGGCCACTGGACAGGCAGGCCGAGGGAAACGACGATGGAGCCATGACGCCCTCCACCCCGGTCCCGCAAGAGCGCAAGCTCGTCACCGAGCTCCCCGGCCCGGCCTCCCAGGCCCTCCACGCCCGCAAGGGCGCCGCCGTCGCGACGGGGGTCGGCGTGGGGCTCCCGGCGTACGTCGTGCGCGCGGGCGGCGGCATCCTCGTCGACGTCGACGGCAACCAGCTCATCGACTTCGGGTCCGGGATCGCAGTGACCAGCGTGGGCAACAGCGCACCGCGCGTGGTGGCCAACGTGTCCGAGCAGGTCGCCGACTTCACCCACACCTGTTTCATGGTCACCCCCTACGAGAAGTACGTCGAGGTCTGCGAGCAGCTGGCCGACCTCACCCCCGGGGACCACGAGAAGCGCAGCGCACTGTTCAACTCCGGCGCCGAGGCCGTCGAGAACGCGGTCAAGATCGCCCGCACCGCCACCGGACGCACCGCGGTCGTGGCCTTCGAGCACGGCTACCACGGACGCACCAACCTGACCATGGGGCTGACGTCGAAGAACATGCCCTACAAGCACGGCTTCGGTCCCTTCGCGCCGGAGATCTACCGCGCCCCCATGGCCTACCCGCTGCGCTGGCCCGGCGGCGCCGAGCAGTGCGCGGACCAGGCCTTCGCCGCGTTCGTCGACGTCGTGCACTCCCAGGTCGGCGAGTCCAACACCGCCGCGGTGATCATCGAGCCGATCCAGGGCGAGGGCGGCTTCGTCGTACCCCCGCCGGGGTGGCTGCCGCGAGTGGCGGACTACTGCCGTGAGCACGGCATCGTGCTGATCGCCGACGAGATCCAGACCGGCTTCTGCCGCACCGGCGACTGGTTCGCCTGCGACCACGAGGGGGTCGTGCCCGACCTGATCACCACCGCCAAGGGCATCGCCGGTGGCCTTCCGCTGGCGGCGGTCACCGGCCGCGCCGAGCTCATGGACTCGGTGCACTCCGGCGGCCTCGGCGGCACCTACGGGGGCAACCCGGTGGCCTGCGCCGCCGCGCTCGGCGCGATCGCGACCATGCGCGCCGAGGACCTGCCGCGGGCGCGCCCGCGACATCGAGCAGCTCTTCCGCACCCGGTTGGAGCAGCTGCGCTCGAAGTACGACGTCATCGCCGAGATCCGCGGACGCGGCGCCATGCTGGCCATCGAGCTGACCGCCGGCGCCGGCGACCTCACGCCGAACCCGACGGCGACCGCCGCCATCAACAAGCACTGCCACAGCCAGGGTTTGGTCACCCTGACCGCGGGCACGTACGGCAACGTGTTCCGGTTCCTGCCGCCGCTGTCCTCCCCCGACCACCTGCTGGAGGAGGGCCTCGACATCATCGAGGACGCTTTCGCCCAGGTCGCTGGGCTGAGCCCGACCGCCAGCCGGCCCCTTCCTGATCCGCCGACCCCGAGGACGACACCGTGAGCCAGCCCGAGACCGCCGCGACCGAGAAGGCCGCCCTGGAGAAGGTCCCCACCCAGCTGTTCATCGGCGGCGAGTGGCGCGACTCCTCCGACGGCTCCACCCTGGACGTCGAGGACCCCGCGACGGGAAGGACGCTCCTGACGATCGCCGGTGCCACGGTCGAGGACGGCGCCGCTGCGATCGACGCCGCCGTGGCCGCGCAGGCCGACTGGGCGTCGGTGGCACCCCGCGAGCGCGGCGAGCTGCTGCGCTCGGCGTTCGAGCTGCTCACCGAGCGGGCCGACCACTTCGCGATGCTGATGACCTTGGAGATGGGCAAGCCACTGGCCCAGGCCAAGGGCGAGGTGACCTACGGTTCGGAGTTCTTCCGCTGGTTCTCCGAGGAGGCCGTGC
Source organism: uncultured Actinomycetota bacterium (assembly GCA_963762755.1). Taxonomy (GTDB): domain Bacteria; phylum Actinomycetota; class Actinomycetes; order Propionibacteriales; family Nocardioidaceae; genus Marmoricola_A. Next base: position 42,607 of record CAVXMH010000031.1, read on the forward strand.
GCATCGCCGGGCGCTGGTCGACCAGCCCCGACGGCAGCACCCGCTTCCTCACCATGCGCCAGCCGGTCGGGCCCACCCTGATGATCACGCCCTGGAACTTCCCGCTCGCCATGGGCACCCGCAAGATCGGCCCGGCGATCGCCGCCGGCTGCACGATGGTGGTCAAGCCCGCCTCGCAGACCCCGCTGACGATGCTGGCGCTCGCCGCGCTGCTCGAGGAGGTCGGCGTGCCGAAGGGCGTGCTCAACGTCATCCCCACCAGCCGCACCAGCGACGTCATGGAGCCGATCATCGGCGACCCGCGCCTGCGCAAGCTGACCTTCACCGGCTCCACCCCGATCGGCAAGCAGCTGGTCAAGCAGTCCGCCGACCAGCTGCTGCGGGTCTCGATGGAGCTCGGCGGCAACGCGCCGTTCCTGGTGTTCCCCGACGCCGACCTCGACGCGGCCGTCGAGGGCGCGATGGTCGCCAAGATGCGCAACATGGGCGAGGCCTGCACCGCGGCCAACCGTTTCCTGGTCCACGAGGACGTCGCCGACGAGTTCGCCACGAAGTTCGCCGCCCAGATGGCCGAGCAGACCCTGGGCCGCGGCACCGAGGACGGCGTGGACGTCGGCCCGCTGATCGACGCCAAGGCGCTCGACAAGGTCTCCGAGCTCGTCGAGGACGCCCAGCAGCGCGGCGCGAGCGTCGCCACCGGCGGGTCGCGCACCGGCGACGCCGGCTACTTCTTCCAGCCCACCGTGCTGACCGACGTCCCCGCCGACGCCGACCTCATGCGCGAGGAGGTCTTCGGCCCGGTCGCCCCGATCACGACGTTCTCCGACGACGACAAGGCCGTCGCGATGGCCAACGACACCGAGTACGGGCTCGTCGCCTACGCCTACACCACCGACCTCGGGCGCATGATCCGCGTCAGCGAGGCGCTCGAGTTCGGCATGGTCGGGGTCAACCAGGGCATCGTGTCCAACCCCGCCGCGCCCTTCGGCGGCGTCAAGGCGTCCGGCTTCGGCCGCGAGGGCGGACCCGAGGGCATCGACGAGTACCTCTCGGTCAAGTACGTCGGGATCGCTCCCTGACCGGAGCCCCGCCCGACCCGTCCGCCCCAGACCGGGCGCGCGTCCACGGCAGCGTCATCACCACGGCCCAGACGATGCACAGCAGGGCGACGACCACGCCGACGTACACCGGCCAGGGGCCGAACCAGTCGAGCGCCGAGGCCGAGACCGGCTTGGCGTTGAGGTAGCCGTAGTTGGTGTCGACCGCGACGTTGAAGGCGAACGTCACGACCGCCCACACCAGCACCGCGGCCACCGTGAAGCGGTAGCCGTGCCACGTGGGACGGATCCGCAGGCCCCAGGTCAGGTAGGCCGCGGCCCACACGACGAGGAAGTGCAGCGCCCAGAACCCGAAGTAGCGCGGGTGCGGGAAGACGTCGCCCAGCGCCGGGGTCAGCACGCCCTGGACGGTGAGGGTGAGACCGACGTAGTAGACGAAGGCCGTGGCCCGCCCGGCCCGCGTCCACAGCGCCACCACCGCGAAGAGGGTGGCCAGGTCGCACAGGGCCAGCGGCAGCGAGGTGTCGACGTCGAAGTCGTCCGGGGTGAGCTGGTAGGCCTGCATGGCCACCGCGACGACACCGAGCGCCACCGCGAAGCCCCGCCGCGCGCGGCCCTCCACCGGCGTCCCCGCGTGCCGCCGGCCCCAGGCCACGACGCCGCCGAGACCGACCGCGAAGACGACGAGCAGCAGGGCGTGCTCGGACCCGAAGGCCTCGAAGCGGGCGGCGGCACGCAACGTCACCCGACCATGATGCCCTGCGCCCAGGGCGCACACAGGCTCAGGCGCGCAGCTTGTCCCAGCGCGCCTGCAGCGAGTCGCGGCGGTGCGCGTTGCCGTGCAGGTGGACGTACTGCTCGCCGTAGCGGACCAGCAGCGCGTCGTCGAGACGCCGGACCGCCCCGGGCGGGTAGCGGTAGGCCATGCGCTCGGCCACCTCGTCGGCGTCGACGCTGTCGAGGAGCGCCTCCAGCGCCTGCACGGAGGTGATGCCGAGCTCGAGCAGCAGCCCCGAGATCCACGTGTAGTGGTCGGGGCGGGACCAGCCCGCCTCCCGGAAGCGCCCGGTGAGGAACGTCGCGAGGTCCTCGCCGCCGATGCGCGGGTCGTCGTCGACGCCGCCGATCTGACGCAGGGTGCCGGTGCGGCGCAACGCCTCGTGGATGGCGGAGAACTCACGGTCGGCGAGCTCCAGCAGACCGGCGGCCAGCGTGAAGCGACGGTCCAGCTCGGGTGCCTGCTCCGCGGGGATCTCGCCCTTGTAGCGCATCGCGTGCTCGAACTCGGCCCACGCGTGCTGCAGCACGGTGCGGACCTGGATCTGCGCCGACCGGTCGTCGTCGGACTCCACGAGCAGGTGGCGGCTGGCGTAGCCGAAGCGACCCTCGCTGGCGGTCTCACGGCCCATGTCGCGGTCGTCGAGCACGGTGAGGGTGTCGTGCAGCAACCCGGCCACGGCAGCGACGTCGCGCCGCAGGTAGGTGATGACGCGGACGCCGACGACGTCGGTGATCTGGGTCAGCGGATCGACGAAGACCGGCTTCCCGGCGGCCTCCCGGTGCGCCTTGGCGGCGAAGGACGCCACGCTCTTCGGGCGCCCGGCGACGCTGAGGTAGTTGATGCCGGCGTCGTCGAGCAGCGCCGTGACCAGCTCGACGTACGCGTCGGTGGAGCGCGCGACCTCCTCGAACCCGGCGGCGTAGGTCGCGATCGCCGCCCGCAGCCGGTCGTCGCGGTCCAGCCGGCCCGGCGTACGACGCGTGCGCGGCTCGGGCACGTGGTCGTCCGGCAGCGTGGGAGTGACGATCGCCCCGGCAGCGGCGTCGCCGTACACGGTCAGGTCGTCCGGCCGGTGCACGGCGTAGCGCGCGACGTAGGCGCACACGACCGCGTCCACCTGGTCCTCGGCGACCCGCAGCTCGCTCTTGCGCTCGGCCGCCTCGACCAGCGCCACCAGCGCGGTCCAGGCCGGACTGTCCCCGAGCCGCATCACGGGCGTGGCCTCGTCCAGCCCCTCGAGGAGGGCGGTCAGCGTCAGCAGCTCGCTGCGCATGGAGTCGAGGGAGCGGCCCTTCTTGTTCTTGTACTTCAGCGTCCGCCCGAGCCGGAACAACGCCACCGTGGCGGCGTGGGGGTAGACCTCCATGGCACGGCGCGAGGCGGTGGAGGCGGGGTCCAGGTCGAGGCCGAAGCGCTGGGACAGCGCCGCTCCGCGGGGCACACCGGCGAACTCCGCCTTGCCGCGGTTCGAGGGGTGGGCGCCGGCGTCGAAGCGGGCGAAGTCGCGGTTGAGCGCCGCCTCGGCCGGGCGGTTGCCGGTGTCGTTGGCGACCACGAGGGGAGCGTCGATGGCGACCACGCAGCCGCCGGTCAGGTACGGCGCCAGCGCGGCGTCGAGGTCCTCGTCGGTGCGCTGGGCCGAGACGTGGACCAGCGCACCCTCGTCGTCGAGGACGGCGACCCCCGTGGGGCTGCGGTGACCCCAGGCGAGGTCGACTCCGACGGCGTACATGCCCCCACCCTGCCGCACCGGCGCCACCGCGCGGCACCGACCGCGCCGACCGCACCCACCGCTTCGGGCGGGGCGGCTTGACGGCCGCGGCTAGCGTCGGAGCAGGCGGGTGCAGGTGCCCGGCACCGCGCACACCCGAGGAGACGACTGTGAAGCTCGACGGAGCCCGCGTGCTCGTGGCCGGCGCGAGCGGCGCCCTGGGCGCCCAGCTCGCCGGTGCCCTGCGCGAGCGCGGCGCAAGCGTGGTGGCCGGTGGTCGCGACGCCGCCCGCCTGCAGAAGGTCGCCGATCGTTGTGGCACCGCGCCGGTGACGTTCGACGCGGTCGACGTCGACTCCTGCGCCGCCGCCGTCGACGCGGCCGTGGAGCAGCTCGGCGGCCTCGACGCGATCGTGGTGACCGTCGGCGTCGCCGGGTTCGGGCGTGCGCTGTCGACCGACCCCGCGGTCTCGGAGGAGCTCTTCGCCGTCGACGTGCTCGGCCCGATGGCGCTGGTGCGGGCCGCTGCGCGCCACCTGCCCGACGGCGGCACCGTCGCGGTCTTCTCCGCGATCCTGGCCGACCTGCCCACCGCCGGCATGGCCGACTACTCGGCGGCGAAGTCCGCCCTGTCGACCTGGCTGCAGGTGCTGCGCCGTGAGGAGCGCAAGCGCCTGACCGTGCTCGACGTGCGTCCGCCCCACCTCGACACGGGCCTCGAGACCCGCGGGCTCGCGGGCGAGCCCCCGAGGCTGCCCGCCCCGATGCCGGCGAGCGAGGTCGTGACGCTGGTGGTGCAGGCGCTCGAGCAGGGCGCCGGCGAGATCGTGTTCGACCGGTCCGCGGGCGGCCTGGTCATCCGCTGACCGGACGCCCGACACCGTCCTCGGGACGGGGCCCGGGGTTCTCGTCGTCGTCGCCCGCGGCCTCCCGCTCGGCCGCCTCGTGCGCCTCCCGCTCCTCGAGCTCCTCGCGGGTGGCGAGGATCTCGGCGGTGATGTCAGGGTCCGACACGGTGCCGGGTGGCTCGGTGACCTCGTCGGGGACCCCGGCCGGAGGCGTCTGGGCGACGACCACCTCGTTGACGTAGCGCAGGAGCACCGCCAGCACCGCCGTCACCGGCACGGCGAAGAAGGCACCGGTCACCCCGAAGAGGGTCGAGCCGAGCACGATCGAGAGCAGCACCACGGCGGCATGGAGGTCGAGGCTGCGGCCCTGCAACCACGGCAGCAGGACGTTGCCCTCCAGCTGCTGCACCACCAGCACGGCGGCGAGGATGATCAGGGCCGCGATCCAGCCGTTGGAGACCAGCGCGACCAGGACGGCCAGGGCACCCACCGTGACGGCTCCGATGATCGGGGCGAACGCGGCGAAGAACGTGAGCACCGCCAGCGGCACCGCCAGCGGCACGCCGACCACGAGGAGAGCTGCCCCGATGAGCACGGCGTCGATGAAGCCGACGAGGGCCTGGGTGCGCACGAACGTGCCGAGCGTGAGCCAGGAGCGCGATCCCACCTCGACCACGTGCAGGCCGGTGCGCGGCCCCAGAACCCCACCGAACCAGGGCAGGAACCGCTCGCCGTCCTTGAGGAAGAAGAACGACAGCACGAGCGTGACGACGAAGTTCACCAGGAACGTCGTCAGCGCGCCCAGACCGACGAGCACCCCCGCGGTGATGGTCGCCGCGCTGGACTCGAGACGGGCCTGGGCGGCCTTGACCAGGTCGTTCACCTGGGCCTCGGTGGCGAGGTTGGTGCTGGTGACCCAGTTCTGGACGGTGACCAGGCCCTCCGAGGCGCTGTCGGCGATCTCCGTGGCCTGGGTGCCGATCGAGGGTGCCAGCAGGGAGAACCCGCCGACGAGCACGGCGATCGTCACCAGCAGGACCGTCGCGGCGGCGAGGGCCGGCGGGAAGCCGAGGCGCCGACGCAGCAGCCGCGCCGGCGGCTCCAGGGCCGCGGTCAGCACGAGGGCCAGCACCACGGGCAGGATGATGCTCCACAGCAGGCCCAGGACCTGGCCGACGGCGTAGACGCCGACGAGGATGATGATCCAGCGCAACGCCCACGTCGAGAGCCAGCGCACGCCGACGCCGAGCAGCTCCTCGCGCGAGGGGCTGCCGGGGGCGTCCCGGGTCGGCTCACCGAGCAGGTTCGACATGGCGACCATCGTGCCCTAGTCCTCGGGTGTGCGCCCTCGGACTGTGTCACACGGGCCCGGCGCTGCTGACTCCTCGTGCATCGCCCGTGTCGTGGAGCACAATGTCCAGGTGGCACCGACTGAACACCGCTCACCGGACAGGCGCAGCATCGACGAGCTGCTGGCGCACGCCCGGGCGCGGCTGGTGCGGCTCACCGCGGAGGAGTCGCTCCGGGCCCAGCAGGAGGGGGCTGTGCTCGTCGACATCCGTCCCGAGGCCAACCGCACGACCGAGGGTCGCCTGCCCGGCGCCGTGGTGATCGAGCGGACGGTGCTGGAGTGGCGGCTCGACCCGGCCAGCGACGCGAGGTTGCCCATCGCCTCCTACGACCTGGACGTGGTCGTGGTGTGCAACGAGGGCTACTCCTCGAGCTTGGCCGCCACGGTGCTGCAGGACCTCGGCATCCGCGGTGCCACCGACATGGTCGGAGGCTACCGGGCCTGGAAGGCCGCCGGCCTCCCCGTCACGAGCGGCTCCACGCCTGCTCCAGCCGCTACGTGACGGCCCCTGGCCTGAGGAGTCCTCAGGCCAGAAGCCTCTGTGTCGCGTCGACCTCAACGTGCGCGAGGGGGGAGTTGAACCCCCACGCCCTTTCGGGCACACGGACCTGAACCGTGCGCGTCTGCCTATTCCGCCACTCGCGCGTGAAGCGAGCCAAGGCTAACCCACGTGGGCGAGCCCTCCCAAACCGAGGGGGGCCGATACGATCGAATGGTCCTGTCCCCCGGTGGGTAGGACGTGTCGCGGGGTCGTCCCGGTCACCTCCCAGCATCGACGAGAAGGAAAGAAGGCGCCATGGGCATGCTGCAGCGGTTCGAGAACCGGCTGGAGCAGGCTGTCTCGGGTGCCTTCGCGAAGGCGTTCCGCAGCGCGGTGCAACCGGTCGAGCTGGCCGCGGCGCTCCAGCGCGAGGTCGACAACTCCGCTCAGATCCTGTCGCGCAACCGGCGCCTGGTCCCCAACACCTTCCGCATCGAGCTCTCCGAGGTCGACCACGACCGGCTGGTGCCCTACGAGCAGACGCTGGTCACCGAGCTCATCGACCTCCTGCGCGAGCACGCCGAGGACCAGCACTACGTGTTCGCGGGCCCTGTCTCCATCGAGTTCGAGCAGGCCGAGGACCTCGTGACCGGACGCTTCCGGGTCCGCTCCCGCGCCGCGGCGCAGGTGTCCTCCTCGGTCACCGGCAGCAACCGCAGCGTCCGTACGGCGGGAGCCGCGCTGGTGGTCAACGGCAGCCGCCACGCCCTCACCCCGCCCGGCCTGGTCGTCGGACGTGGCTCGGAGGCCGACGTCCGCATCAACGACCCTGGCGTCAGCCGGCGTCACGCGGAGTTCCGTGTCACCGCCGGCGGCGGCAGCACCAGCGTGTCGGTCGTCGACCTCGGGTCGACCAACGGCACCCTGGTCGGGCAGAAGCGCATCGACGAGGCCGAGCTGTCCGACGGCTCGACGGTCCGCATCGGCAACACCGACATCGTGGTCCAGCTGCGTGGGGAAGGCTGAGCGACCGTGCAGGAGCTCACCCTCGTCCTGATCCGTTTCGCCTATCTGGCGATTCTCTGGGTCTTCGTCCTCGGCGCCATCTCGGTCATACGCTCCGACATGTTCGGCGCCCGGCCGGACACCGCCGTCGCCCCCGCCCGCCGGGAGAAGCGCGGCTCCTCCCGGCAGGCCAAGCCGGCCAAGCAGTCGCGGCGCCCCTCCAAGCCGCCGCGGGGCGCGCCCTCGCAGGTCGTCATCGTCGACGGGCCGAGCGCGGGCTTCTCCATCTCCCTGGACGAGGTGCCGATCCTCGTCGGCCGCGGTCCCGACGCCGGCATCCGCCTCGACGACGACTACGTCTCGACCCGCCACGCGCGGATCGGCCGCTCCGAGGACACCTGGTACGTCGAGGACCTCGGCTCCACCAACGGGACCTACATCGGCACCCACCGGCTCACGCAGGCCACCGCCATCCAGCTCGGCTCGAAGGTCCGTGTCGGCAAGACCACCCTCGAGCTGAAGAAGTAGCCGATGACCGACACCCCTCAGAGCCCACGCCTCGCGCTGCGCTCCTCGGCCCTCAGCGACGTGGGTCGTCACCGCAAGGACAACCAGGACTCCGGCTACGCCAGCGAGAAGCTCCTCGTCGTCGCCGACGGCGTCGGAGGGGCCGCCTTCGGGGACGTGGCCAGCTCCACCGCGGTGCAGCTGCTGCGCAAGCTCGACGACGGACCCACCGACGAGATGCTCCCGCTGCTGGCCGGCGCCGTGCACCGGGTCCACGACCGGCTGGCCGAGCTCGTCGAGAACGACAAGGAGCTCGACGGCACGAGCACCACCGTCACCGCCGCGATGTTCGACGGCCACCAGCTGGGGTTCGCCCACGTCGGCGACAGCCGCGCCTACCTCCTGCGTGCCGGCGAGCTCCGGCAGCTCACCCACGACCACACCTTCGTCCAGACCCTGGTCGACGAGGGGCGGATCAGCGCGGACGAGGCCAAGGTCCACCCGCACCGCAACATCATCCTGCGGGCCGTGGACGGGGTGCACGACACCGAGCCCGACCTCTTCCACCTCGCGCTCGAGGCCGGCGACCGACTGCTGCTGTGCTCCGACGGCTGCACCGGTGGCGTCGACGACGCCTCGCTGGCGGTCCTGCTCGGCGACGGCAACGTCGACTCCGCTGCGCTGAGCCTGGTCCAGGCGGCTCTCGACGGCGGCTCCACCGACAACGTCACCGTGGTGGTCGCCGAGGCGGTCCCCGGCGACACGGCGGCCGACCCCGAGCTCGCCGGTGCCGCCGGCCCGATGCTGGTCGGCGCCGCCGCAGTCCAGCCCCGACGGGGAGCCGGGACCTCCGCGGGCACCGCGAGCGGGCGAGGTATCTTCCGCCGCCAGAGCGACACCGACGAGATCGACCCCGTGCCCGCGGCCGACGACGAGGAACCCGTCGACCCGGAGGAGCTGCGCTACGCCCCGCGCCCCCCGCACCGCTTCCTCGGCCTGCGGCGCCTGGCCCTCGTGCTGATCCCGCTGCTGCTGCTCGCCGGAGGCGTGTTCCTCGGCTACGTCTGGTCACAGAACCAGTACTACGTCGCTGCCGAGGGCGACCAGGTCGCGATCTACCAAGGGGTCCAGATGGACCTCCCGATCGTCGAGCTGTCCTCGGTCCACCAGGGCTCCGACGTCCTCATCGCCCAGCTGCCGTGCTTCGACCAGGAGAAGGTGCGCGCCGGAATCGTCGCCGACGACCTCCGCAAAGCCGAGCGCATCGTGGCCAACCTCGAGGAGCAGGCCACCCAGCAGCGTGAGCAGGCGGAGGCCGACGCCGAGCGGCAGGCACGAGAGGACGCGCGCGAAGCCCGCCGCCAGGACCGCACGGGCGGGGACAACGGCGGCAACACCACCGAGCCCCTCCCCTCCCCCTCGCCGGCCGAGGTCGACGCGACCGTCGACTGCTCCGAGACCGCGACCGGTGCCGGCACGGGCACGGGGGCCGGCACAGGGACACCCTCGTGAGCGCCACCAGCGCCTCACCCGGCTTCACCCACCGTCGGCGGCGGGGGGCCGAGCTCACGCTGCTGCTGCTCGCGCTGGCCGTCGGCGTCGGGGCGTACGCCGCGGTGGGGCTCGGCGTGGAGGGCTCGCTGCCGGCCGACATGATCGGGTACTCGATCTGGCTGGCCGCCCTGGCGCTGGCCGCCCACGTCGTCGTGCGCTGGGTGGCGCCGTGGTCCGACCCGGTGCTGCTCCCCGTGGTCACCGCCCTCAACGGCCTCGGCCTGGCCATGATCTACCGCATCGACCTGGCCAGCGACACCAGCCTGTCGACCAAGCAGCTGATGTGGACCACGCTCGGCGTCGTCCTCTTCGCCGTCGTCCTCGTCGTGCTGCGCGACCACCGGCGACTGCAGGCGTTCACCTACACCATCGGCCTGGCGTCGTTGGCGCTCCTGCTGCTGCCGATGATCCCGGGGCTGGGCAAGGAGATCAACGGCGCCCGCATCTGGATCGGCATCGGGGGATTCTCCTTCCAGCCGGGCGAGGTGGCCAAGATCTGCCTGGTCATCGCCTTCGCCGGCTACCTGGTCCTGCACCGTGACGCCCTGGCCCTGGCCGGCCGACGCGTCGTCGGCATCGACCTGCCCCGCGGTCGCGACCTCGGCCCGATCCTGGCCATGTGGCTGATCAGCCTCGTCATCCTCGTCGGGCAGCGCGACCTCGGATCCAGCCTGCTCTTCTTCGGGCTCTTCCTGGTCATGCTCTACATCGCCACCGAGCGCCCCGGCTGGCTCGTCGTCGGGTCGGTCATGTTCGTCGGCGGCGCGTTGACGGCGTTCTCGCTCTTCAGCCACGTGCAGACGCGGGTGAACGGCTGGCTCGACCCGTTCTCCGACACCGACACCTTCGGCCAGATCGTCCAGGGTCTCTACGGCATGGCCTGGGGCGGGCTGGTCGGCCGCGGGCTGGGCCAGGGCGAGCCGTGGCGGATCCCGTTCGCCTACTCCGACTTCGTCATCGCCTCGATCGCCGAGGAGCTCGGCCTGACCGGCCTCATCGCCACCCTGCTGCTGTTCGGTCTGGTCGTCGAACGCGCCCTGCGCACCGCGCTCATCTGCCGCGACGGGTTCGGCAAGCTGATGGCGGCCGGCTTCGGCGTCGCCTTCGCGCTGCAGGTCTTCGTCGTCGTCGGCGGCGTCACGCGCCTCATCCCGCTGACCGGCCTGACCACGCCGTTCATGTCCTACGGCGGCTCCTCGCTCATCGCCAACTGGGTGCTCGTCGCTCTGCTGCTGCGCATCAGCGACCACGCCCGCCGCCCCGCGCCGGCCCTGGACTCGGTCGACGGCATGGCCGAGGACGACAAGACCGAGGTCGTGGTGCTGCGGTGAACACCCCGATCCGCCGCATGTCGGTGCTCTGCCTCGTGCTGTTCCTGGCGCTGCTGCTCAACGCCACCTGGGTGCAGTACGTCCAGGCCGGCAGCCTGAACGACCGCAACGACAACCGCCGGGTCCGCGACGCCGAGTTCGCCCGCGAGCGCGGCGCCATCCTGGTCAACGGCAACCCGGTCGCCGAGAGCGTCCCGGTCGACGACCAGTTCAAGTTCCAGCGCCGCTACCCGCAGCCGTTGAAGTACGGCCACCTCACCGGCTTCTTCTCCTACATCTACGGCGCCTCCGGCGTGGAGGCGAACCAGAACACGATCCTGTCCGGCAGCGACTCCCGCTTCTTCGTCAACCGCGTCGTGGACACGCTGTCCAACAAGCAGCCGGAGGGCGGGTCGGTGTCGCTGACCATCGACGCCGCCGCCCAGAGCGCCGCCTTCGACGGCATCCAGGCGCTCGGGCCGGACACCCAGGCGGCAGTCGTGGCGCTCGAGCCCTCCAGCGGCAAGATCCTGGCCATGGTGTCGAACCCGACCTACGACCCGAACAAGATCGCCGCCCACGACCTCGACCAGAGCGAGACCGACTACGAGCGGCTCATCGAGGACCCCTCCAAGCCGATGTTCAACCGCGCGATCCAGGAGGTCTATCCCCCCGGCTCGACCTTCAAGCTGGTGACCGCGGCAGCCGCCCTCGAGAGCGGCGACTACGACCCGGACTCCCAGGTCGACGGGCGCTCGTCGTACCGCCTGCCGCAGACCAGCGTCGACGTCCCCAACGACAGCGGCGACAGCTGCGGGGGCGATCGCATCTCGCTCAGCCTGGCGTTGCAGGTCTCCTGCAACGTGGCCTTCCTGCGGCTGGGCAACGAGCTCGGCGCCGAGACGCTGACCGAGCAGGCCGAGAAGTTCGGCTTCGGGCAGCGCTATCTCAGCGGGCTGGGCGCCCAGGCAGTCAGCGTCTTCCCCGACGACCTCAACGAGCCCAACACCGCGCTCAGCGCCATCGGGCAGTTCGAGGTCCGCGCGTCGCCCCTGCAGATGGCGCTCGTGACGGCGACCATCGCCAACAACGGTCAAGGGATGCGGCCCTACCTCGTCGACGAGGTGCGCGCGCCCGACCTGAGCGTGCTGGAGAAGACCTCCGAGGAGGAGATGCCCGACCGGGCGATGTCCTCGACCTCGGCCAGCCTGCTGACGCAGATGATGGTGGAGACCGTCGACCAGGGCACCGCGACGCCCGCGGCGATCCCCGACATCAAGGTGGCGGGCAAGACCGGGACGGCCCAGAGCGCGGCGGACCGCAACCCCTACGCCTGGTTCGTCTCCTTCGCCCCAGCCGACAACCCCGAGGTCGCGGTGGCCGTGCTGGTCCAGGACGCCGGCGTCGAGCGCGACGCCATCAGCGGCGGTGGTCTGGCCGCTCCCATCGCCAAGAGCGTCATGGAGGCGGTGATCCGGTGACCGCCCTCGACCACCCCCGCTACCGCCAGGACCGCCTCATCGCGGTCGGCGGCATGGGTGAGGTCTGGGAGGCCACCGACACCGTCCTGTCCCGCCCGGTGGCGCTGAAGGTCCTCAAGCCGGAGTACGCCGGCGACGCGACCTTCCGCACCCGCTTCGAGACCGAGGCCCGTCACGCCGCCGCCCTGAGCCACCCCAACGTCGCCGGGGTGCTCGACTACGGCGAGGCGCCCGGCGCCAACGCCGGCGAGCCGGACCGTCCCTACCTCGTCATGGAGCTGGTGCGCGGCGAGCCGCTGTCGGCGATCCTGCGGGGCGGGCGGTCCCTCGACCCCCATCGGGCGGCCGAGCTCGTCGCCCAGGCGGCAACCGGCCTCGAGGCCGCCCACCGCCTCGGCATCGTGCACCGCGACATCAAGCCCGGCAACCTCCTGGTCACCCCGGAGGGCCAGGTCAAGGTCACCGACTTCGGCATCTCCCGGGCCGCGGACGCCGTACCCCTGACCCAGACCGGGCAGGTCATCGGCACGCCGCACTACCTCTCCCCCGAGCAGGCCGAGGGCAAGGAGGCGACCCCGTCGAGCGACGTCTACGCGCTCGGGGTCGTGCTCTACGAGTGCCTGGCCGGCCAGCGACCCTTCACCGCCGACAGCCCCGTCGGCGTCGCGCTCGCCCACGTGCGCGACCCCGCCCCGGAGCTTCCGCCCGAGGTGCCGGCCGCGCTGCGGTCGGTCGTGGCACAGACGCTGTCCAAGGACCCGGCGAAGCGGCCTCGCAGCGCCGCGGCGCTCGCGGAGATCCTGCGCGGCGACCTCGACGAGGCCCGCACGGCTCCCACGGCCGTGGTCCCGGCCGCAGCCGGGCCCACCACGCGCGTGCTCGCGACCGGCAGCCCCACGCGGGTCGCAGCCGCGCCGGCTGCACCACGCGCCGAACCGCCCGGTCGTCCCGGGGATCGCCGCCGGTCCCGGCGTCCCTCCCCCCTGGTGGTGGGGCTGGTCGCGCTCGCGCTCGTCCTGCTCGGGCTGTGGCTGGCCTCCGCGCTCGTCGGGGGGGAGGACGACCCCACCGCCGACGAGCCGGGCTCCAGCAGGGGGCCGTCGGCGACCCAGGACGCCTCCCCCACCCGGAGCGCGGCGGCGGGGACACCCGACCAGACCACGGCCCCCGAGCCCGAGCCGGAGCCGGAGCCGGAGACGGTCACCGTCGACGAGGGCGACTACGTCGGCGACCCGGCCGACGACGCCGAGCAGCGCCTCGAGGACCTCGGGCTGAAGGTCAAGCAGGAGAAGGTCGCCAACGACGGCAGCGCCGTCCCCGACACGGTCGCCTCCGTCGACCCCTCCGGCGAGGTGCCGGTCGGCAGCGAGGTCACCCTCGGCGTCTACGACGACCCCGAGGTCGAGGCTCCGACGGAGCCCCCCGGTGGTGGTCCGCCCGACGACAAGGGCAAGGCGGACAAGGGCAAACCATGAGCGACGACGAGACCCGGGGGACCGGCGGCCCCCCCGACGGTGTCCCCGAGGACGCCCGACAGGTCGGCGGCCGCTACGTCATCGGTGAGCTCCTGGGACGTGGGGGCATGGCGGAGGTGCGCCGCGCGACCGACGTACGCCTGGGACGCACGGTGGCGGTCAAGGAGCTGCGCACCGACCTGGCCACCGATCCCACCTTCCAGGCCCGCTTCCGGCGCGAGGCGCAAGCGGCGGCCGGGCTCAACCACCCGAACATCGTGTCGGTCTACGACACCGGCGAGGAGATGGCGCCGGACGGCAGCCACGTCCAGCCCTACATCGTCATGGAGTACGTCCAGGGCCGCACCCTGCGCGACGTCCTCGACGACGGGCGCAAGCTGCTGCCCGAGCGGGCTCTCGAGATCACCGCCGGCGTGCTGGCCGCGCTGGACTACAGCCACCGTGCCGGGATCATCCACCGCGACATCAAGCCCGCCAACGTGATGCTCACCCCCACCGGTGACGTGAAGGTGATGGACTTCGGCATCGCGCGGGCGATCGCCGACGGCACCTCGACGATGACGCAGACCTCCGCGGTGGTCGGGACCGCGCAGTACCTCTCCCCCGAGCAGGCGCGCGGCGAGACCGTCGACTCGCGCAGCGACGTCTACTCGACCGGCTGCCTGCTCTACGAGCTGCTCACCGGGCGCCCGCCCTTCGTGGGCGACAGCCCGTTCTCGGTCGCCTACCAGCACGTCCGGGAGGTGGCCGAGCCGCCGGGCGCCCACAACGAGGAGCTGCCCGCGGAGCTCGACGCCATCACGATGAAGGCGCTGTCGAAGAAGGTGGAGGACCGCTACCAGAGCGCGGCGGAGATGCGCGCCGACATCCAGCGCCACCTCGACGGCCAGCCGGTCGACGCCCCCACCGCACTGGTGGCGGCGGTCCCGGCGGCGGCCGAGCCCGAACGCTCCATCTTCTCGTCCTCGGCCGACGAGGAGGACTACGAGGAGGAGAAGAAGGGACGGCGCTGGCCGCTGGTGGTCGGCCTGCTCGTCGTGCTGGCCCTCCTCGTGGGCGGCATCGCGCTGGCGGTCACCCTGCTGGGTTCCGAGAAGGAGGTGCCCGTGCCGGACCTCTCCGACCAGACGCTCGGACAGGCCCGCCGCACCCTCGACGAGGCGGGGCTCACCCTGGGGTCGGTCGACCGCGAGCCGTCCGACGTGGCTCAGGGACTGGTCATCGACCAGGACCCCGGCGCCGACGAGCTGGCCGCCGAGGAGTCCGACGTCAACGTGGTCATCTCCGCCGGGGCCGAGACCACCACCGTGCCCTACCTCCTGGGCGACACCCGCGACGAGGCGACGGACAAGCTCGGCGAGCGGGAGCTCACGGCGAACTTCCAGGAGGCGGACTCGACCGAGCCGGCCGGCACGGTCATCCGCACCGACCCCAACGCCGACACCCCGATCGAGCTGGGTGGCTCCGTCACCGTCGTGCTGTCGC
The DNA here is from genome assembly GCA_963762755.1 of uncultured Actinomycetota bacterium. Classification (GTDB taxonomy): domain Bacteria; phylum Actinomycetota; class Actinomycetes; order Propionibacteriales; family Nocardioidaceae; genus Marmoricola_A. The sequence continues at coordinate 57,654 of CAVXMH010000031.1, forward strand.
TCGGGCCGGTCGAGGTCCCGGGCGTCGTCGGGCGCACAGAGGGGCAGGCGCGCAGCATCCTGCAGGACGCCGGCCTCGAGGTCTCGGTCGAGGAGGACACGACCACCCCCTCGGAGCCCGGCCAGGTGCTGGCCCAGACGCCCGAGGCCGGTGCCGAGGTCGCGCGCGACTCCACCGTGACCATCACGGTGTCGCGCTACGAGGAGCCGACGCCCACCCCCACCCCGACGCCCACCGAGAGCGAGACGCCGACCGAGGTGCCCTCGGAGACCCCCACCGAGACGCCGACGCCGACCGAGAGCCCCGCCGCCGACGGGGCTCCTGGGGCTGATCGGTCGCCCGTGGGCGGTCCTGAGCCCTCCCCCTCGGAGCGTGCGGTACCGGCAGCGGCACCCGCTCGCAGCACGCCCGCGCAGCGTCGCGGTCGACGGAGCGCTCAGGAGCCCGCGGCCACCGCGTAACGCATCTCCAGCGAGCCGTCGTACGCCGGCGCCTCGATCCGCGCCTCCGGGACGACCTCCCACCCGAGGCCGTAGTCGGCCACCGACTGCAGGTATCCCTGCAGGTAGGCGCTGTCACCGAGCTGGCCCACCATCGACGCGGAGTCCCCGATCCCGGAGATCTGGTAGGGCGGCGAGTAGGGCACACCGTGGAGGATCACCGTGTTGCCCACGCACTTGATGCCGGTCGTGGTGATGATCCGCTGGCCCTGGATCGTGACCGCTTCCGCTCCGCCGGACCACATCGCGTTCACGACAGCCTGCAGGTCCTGCTGGTGCACCAGGGCGTTCTCGCGGTTCTCACCGGCGGCGTCACGACCCTCCTCGGCCGCGTCGTCGAGCACCACGGTGAGCCCCGGGCCGGCCACGGCCTGCAGCCCTGCAGGGTCCTCGAGGGCCGTGACCCGACGGTCCAGCCTCGTCAGCTCCCGGCTCTGCAGACCCGCACTGAGGTCGGCGATGTCGGTGTTCAGGTCCGTGATGTCCCGCTGGAGCGCCTCGACGCGCTGACTCTGCTGCTCGGCCAGGTCCGCCAATGACTGGTAGCGCTCCGGGCGCAGGTCGGTGCCGTTGCTGTTGACCGCGCTCGCCACCAGGAGCAGTCCCGCACCAGCGAAGGCGACCGGCTTGGCGACGCGCCACCCGGCGTGCCGCTCGCCCCGCGTCTCCGCACGCCGACGCGCGGCGCGACGCAGCCGCCGCAAGGACTCCGAGAGGCCGGCGACGACAGGACGGGGGTGCGGCACGGTGGCTCCGGGGCGGGCTGGGGAGAAAGGACCGGCTGGTGGTGTGACGGGTGGTGTGGCGGATCAGGCGGACGGGTCGCGGACGGTGGTGTCCGGCTCCGCGGCCCGTGCCGACTACGCTAGCCGACGTGGCCCCGCAAGGCCCCGGCGTGCTCGGGCCCCGGCAGCGGCCCGCCGACCCGATCCACCGTGCCGAGGAGAAACCGTGTCCAAGTCCCGTCCTTCCACCCTGGCCGCCGAGCCCCGCGGTTCCTCGACCTCGGTGGTGCGGATGGCGCTCGTCGTGCTCCTCGTCGGCGTCGGCATCGCCTGGGTGACCTTCTACCTCGTCTCGGCCCAGGACACCGGCAAGCCGGCCTGGATGGCCGACCTGGGGGACTGGAACTTCGTCATCGGCTTCGGCGCGATCTTCCTGGGCCTGGGCCTCTCGGCGCACCCCAGCTCACCCCTGGGGCGCGGTCGCGGCGTCGTCGTGGGGATGCTCGGCTGCTTCCTCATCGGGCTGGTCTGGATCGTCGTCTACTACGTCACCGGCCAGGACCTCGAGGTTCCCGTGATCACCGACCTGGGCAACTACAACCTGCTCGTCGGGATCGGCTTCATGGCCACGGGATTCGTGTTCGCCACCCGGTGGGAGTGAGCCCGGGTTCTCCCCAGCTGTGGACACACCTGGGGACAATGACACCGGTGTAGTTTCTCCACAGTAGTTATCCCCAGTGTGGATAACTATGGTCGCCTGGTCGCGCACGACATGAACAACGTGCACGACGAAACCGTGCTGAGAGCCTTCTCCCCTGGTTCCGCTCGCGCCAAACCGGCGGCGGCGGGGGCCCCGCCGCCCGGTCTGGACCAGTAGTGCGGCCGCGGCGGGACGAGTCGGTCAGGTCAGGGTGGCGGTGCGCGCCGCGACCGCAGCGAGCGTGAGGATCCCGACGACGCCGAGACCGAGCACCTGCCAGGTCGTCCGCCGCTGCCTCGGGGAGTAGACCAGCACGGCGCCGATCACCAGGCCGCCCACGAACCCGCCCAGGTGTCCCTGCCAGGAGATGAAGCTGGAGCCGAGCACCGTGATGACGAGGTTGATGGCGACCAGCGTCAGCAGCGACTGGACGTCTCCCTTCACCTTGACCGCGACCACGAGCAGCGCACCCATGAGCCCGAAGATGGCTCCCGAGGCGCCGATGGTCAGCGAGTTGGGGTCCGAGAGCCAGTAGACCGCCGCCGACCCGACCAGCCCCGACATCAGGTAGAGGGCCAGGAACCGCGCCCGCCCCAGCAGCAGCTCGAGCTGGGGCCCGAGGATGAACAGCGCGAGCATGTTGAAGCCGATGTGCCAGATCTCGACGTGGGTGAACATCGAGGTCACCAGCTGCCAGAACGCGCCGTCGGCCACGCCCTCCACGAGCGTCGGCCGACCGTCGATGACCAGCCCGGTGCGCAACGGGACGAGCGCGAGCTTCGACAGCAGCACGCTGCCGACCCCACCGGCGGCCAGCACGAGCACGAAGATGCTCACGTTGGCCGCGATCAGCAGCTGGGTCACCGCCCCAGGTCGGGTCGGTCGCGTCCCGCCGTACGCCGTGCGCGCCTGGCGGGTGGTCCGGGCGCCCTCGGCCACGCAGTCGGGGCACTGGAACCCGACCGCGGCCGAGCGCATGCAGTCCGGGCAGATCGGGCGCTCGCAGCGCTGGCACCGGATGTAGGTCTCCCGGTCGCCGTGGCGGTAGCAGGTCGGCGCCTGGGCGACCTGCCCGTGACCGGGTTGGTCCACGCTCAGCGCTCCTCGATCTCCACCGACTCGACGACCACCGCGTCGACGGGACGGTCCATCGAGCCGGTCTCCGTGGTGGCGATCGCGTCGACGACGTCGCGGGACGCCTGGTCGTCGACCTCACCGAAGATCGTGTGCTTCATGTTCAGGTGCGGCGTGCGGCCGACCGTGATGAAGAACTGCGACCCGTTGGTGCCCGGGCCGGCGTTGGCCATGGCCAGCAGGTAGGGGCGGTCGAACTGCAGCTCGGGGTGGAACTCGTCCTTGAAGGTGTAGCCCGGACCGCCGCGACCGTCGCCTCGAGGGCAGCCACCCTGGACCATGAAGCCGTCGATCACCCGGTGGAAGGTCAGACCGTCGTAGAAGCGGCCGGTCTTCTTCTCACCCGTGGTGGCGTCGGTGAACTCCTTCTCACCGGTCGCCAGGCCCACGAAGTTGCCGACCGTGGTCGGGGCGTGGTCGGGGAAGAGCTTGAGGGTGATGTCGCCGCGATTGGTCTTGAACGTCGCGTAGGTGTCAGCCACGGGGGGCTCGCCTTTCGTGGAGCGGGGGGCAGGCTGCGCGTCGTCCGGCGCTGCCGCACAGGGTCCCCCCGATCTTGTCACGTCCTGCCCAAAAGGGTTTCCTCGGTCGGCGGCTCGGGCAAGGATGGGGCGGGTCCGGGCATCGCGTCCGGACGCCGCTCGGGCAACGCACACACTGAGGAGAGCCGCTGATGGGTTTGAGGAAGTCTTCATCGAAGGTCGATGTGGCCAGGCACCAGGCACAGGCCGCCGCCGCGGGGCTGAAGGTGCAGGCCGCCGACACCCGCGACCGCGTGGGTCCCACCGTTGCGGACGCCCGCGACCGCGTCGCACCCACCCTGCTCGACGCCCGTGACCGCGTCGCACCCACCCTGCTCGACGCCCGCGACCGCGTCGCCCCGGCCGTCGCTGACGCCCGCGGCTTCGTCGCGCCCGCCTTGGTCGAGGCCAAGGAGAAGCTGGCCGACCTGACCGAGACGGTGGCCACGAAGATCGACGACGCGCTGCCCGACGACCGCACGCCCGACTTCGTCAAGCAGGCCTCGACCAACGGCCGTGCCCCGGGCAAGTTCAAGACCATCCTGGCGCTCCTCGGCCTCGGTTTCCTGGCCGCCTTCGTGGCCAGCAAGCGCGCTGCGCAGAAGGAGCCGGTCTGGCAGCAGCCCTCCTCGGCTCCGCGCCCGGCGCCGCCGACCGCAGCGGGCTCCGCCGCGTCGGCCGCGACGTCCGGCGCCGCGTCGGGTGGGCCGTCGGCCGCCGACACCGCGGGTGGCAGCCCCGACGAGGCCGCTGCCGACGCCGTCGAGACCGCGCACACCCCCACCACGCCCGACGAGCCGGTCGAGGTCGTGGACCTCGAGGACAAGAAGGACTGACACCCCGGTCCCCGCTGCCCCGGCGACGCCCCCAGCCTCCTGACGAGGCTCGGGGCGTCGTTCACGTCCGGGCCGGGGCCCGGAGGTCCGGGTGGGCGGCGTGCACGGCGCGGGTGGCTCGGCGCTCGGCCCCGAACGACAGCAGCGGCACCGTGCCGGCCAGGAGCGTGCCGAGCGTGAAGCCCAGCCCCCAGCGCTCACGACGCGAGAGCGCGAAGGCCACGAGCACGAAGATCATGTAGAGCCAGCCGTGGGCCACGCCCAGGTAGGTGGAGATGGCGTCGCCCACCCGCTGCGGGTCGCTGCCGACGGGGAACCACGACGGGTCGACCAGGTGAGCCTCGTTGAGGGGCAGCCCGACGAGGCAGAGCACCACCAGCAGCACGCCGACGATCCCCGCCATGGTCCGGTAGGCCTGAAGCAACCCGCGTGGGCCGGGCTGGCCGGACGGCGCGGTCCGGGCGGGATCATCGGGTGGGGTCGGTCCGGAGGAGCTCACACCTCCGACGCTATCCGAGGCTCCTCGCAGGTCTCGGCGCGGGCGGTCGCCAGCTCGTCGCGGCTCCACCGCCACCACACGACCACCGCGAAGGCACCGAAGATCCACCACTGCACGCCGTACAGCAGGTTGCGCAGCCCCGTCGAGGCCGGCGGGCTGGGAAGGGCGGACGGTGTGACGGCCTCCAGGCTGCCGCGCAGCGACGCCGGCTCGTCGAGGATGACGAACGCGCTGTAGAGGTCCTGGTCGAGACGCGGGACGAAGTCGGGGATGCGCAGGGAGGGCAGCACGTCGTCGTCGAGGTCGGTGTCGGTGGAGTCGTCCTGCTCGGCCGGTTGCAGACGAGCGACGAGGTCCGCCGTACCGGTCGGGGCGGTGATGGCGCCCACGGACGACGGGGACCACCCCAGGACCACCGGAATGACGCTGGCTCCGTCACCACTGTCACCACTGTCACCACCGCAGGGCTCGGCGGCACAGACCGCGAAAGGTACGACGACCCAGCTGCCGACGTCCCCGTGCTGCAGACGCCCCGTCACCTCGACGGACTCCGCCGGCAGCCACCGGCCGCTCAGGGTGACCGGGCGACCGGCGTCGCCGGCGGGGAAGGCGTCGTCGGGACCGATCACCGAGGAGAGAGGCACGGGCTCGGCCTCGGCCAGCGCCTCGACCCGGTCCTCCCGCTGGCCCTGCCAGGCCCCGACCTGCCAGAACCCCAGCCACGTCGTCGCGAGCACGCCCAGCACCACGCCGACGTGCAGCACGAGCATGCGCGCGGTCAGCCACGCGCGCCAGTCGGCGTTCACGCTCGAGGCACGGTCGAGACGGCGGTGGTCAGCGTCGCTCAGCCCGCGAGGTGCCCGGCGCGGTTCAGCACGGCGACACAGTGGTCGACCAGCTGCTCACGCGTGACCTGCATGCCGCCCTCGAGGTAGGCGTAGAAGAGCGCGGTGAGCGATCCCAGCAGACCCACGGAGATCAGCGTGCGCTTCTCGGCGGGCGTGGAGCGGGGCAGCTTGCTGCGGATCAGCTCGCCGAGAGCGGGGAGCAGCGCCTGGGACGGCTGGGCGAGGACCGCCTCGGTGAGCGGGGCGACCAGCAGCACGCGACCCTTGCGACGGTCGTCGACCATGAGCGTCACCAGCGCCTCGATGCTGCGCCGGGCCACCTCGGCCGGGTCCCCGTCGGAGGCGGCCCCGTCGAGGACCTCGCGGACCTCGTCGGCCAGCTCCTCGTAGACGGCGAGCACGAGCGCGTCGCGATCGGGGAAGCTCTCGTAGAAGTATCGCTCCGTCAGCTGGGCCGAGCGGCACGCCGCCCGCACCGAGAGGGTGACTCCGGGGGTGCCGAGCAGGTCCAGCCCGACCTCCACCAGCTTCTCGCGCCGTGCTCTCTGACGGGTGGCCAGCGTGGTGCCGCCCCAGATCCTGGGGGTGTCGGTCGATGACGTGTTCACAATGGGTTCCCTCCCTGGAGAAGCCAGAGGGCGAAAGCCACGGGTGGCCCCCTTCGCCCTCCGAGCCCATCATCCCCCGCGCGCCCTCGAAGGACAAAAGGACCGCCCGGCGCGGGGCGGACCGCCTTACCATGGGCGGGTGCCCCTGAGACTCGCCCTCGTCAACGACTACGAGGTCGTGCTCCGGGGCCTGGCCGACATGTTCGCCCCCTACGCGGGTGAGTTCGACGTCGTCGAGCTCGACAGCTCGGTGCCCGTCAGCCAGCCCGTCGACATCGCGCTGTTCGACACCTTCGCCCAGCGCCCGGACGCCGGACCGGGCGTCACCGACCTGCTGGACGACCCGTTGGTGGGCCGGGTGGTGGTCTACACCTGGAACATCGGGACCCGATTCCTCGACGGCAGCCTCCACGGCGAGGTCGCGGCGTACCTGTCCAAGACGCTGCCGGCCGACGAGCTGGTCGCCGCACTGCGGGCGGTTCACGCCGGCGAGCGGCTGGTGGTCACCGACCCGACGGACGTGCCCGTGCCGTCGGGCGACTGGCCCGGTCGCCAGGCGGGTCTCACCGCTCGGGAGGCCGAGGTGGTCGCCCTCATCACCCAAGGACTGAGCAACGCCGAGATCGCTGTTCGGGCGTCACTGTCGATCAACTCGGTGAAGACCTACATCCGCAGCAGCTACCGCAAGATGGGCGTCACGAGCCGCACGAACGCGGTGCTGTGGGGGCTCGAGCACGGCTTCACGCCCGATCGAGTCCGCGTCACGGCCTGACACCAGGCGGACCGAGCCACGTCGGGCGGCGCAGGCAGCGGGGGGCAGGCAGCGGGCGGCAGGCAGCAGGGGGCGGGACGACGGTGGTGGAGCCAAGGGGACTCGAACCCCTAACCCCCTGCTTGCAAAGCAGGTGCGCTACCAATTGCGCCATGGCCCCGCGACGGTGACCGCGACCGGTCACCCGGGAGGTGTCAGCCGCTCCGCTTGACGCTGTCGGTCGCCTCGGCCCAGAGCGCCTGCTCGTGCTGGGTCTCCTTGGCCTTGGTGAGGGCCACCACCCCGCCGACGACGGCCGCGGCGAGAAGAACGATCTTCCTCATGGGGGTCCTTTCCTCGAGTGGGCCTAACAGGACTTGAACCTGTGACCTCTTCCTTATCAGGGAAGCGCTCTAACCGTCTGAGCTATAGGCCCGCACACAGGCGGCCAGGACATGTTCGCCTGGCCGACGAGGAAGATTACCGCACCCGCGGCGCCGCTCCCAAACCGAGCCCGACGCTCAGCGGTCCTCCTCCGCGAAGACGATCTCGAGGCCGCCCAGGAGCGCTGCGGCAAGGTTGTAGAGGAAGGCCCCGAGGGTGGCCACCACCGTGATCAGGAAGACGTCGACGACGGCCAGCAGCATGGTGATCCCCATGATCCGGCTGGTGCCGAGGTAGTCCTCGATCGCGAAGTCACCACCGGTGTCGCCGGCCACGTCGGCCACCGCCCGGTTGATCGACTCCCACACGCCGGCCGCGCCCAGCACGGACCACACGATCCCGACCGCGACCACCGTGACGATGCCGAGAGCGATCGAGAGCAGGAACGCGGTCTTCATCACCGACCACGGGTCGATGTGGGTCAGTCGCAGGCGTGCACGGCGTACCCGACGGGGCGCCGAGCGTGCGCTGGAGCCGCGCGCCGGCTTCGTGCCCGTCGCGGTGCTGGCGGTGCTGCCGCCACCCGGGGTCGGCGTCGCGTCCCCGTCGCGTGAGCTCCTCCCGCTGTCACGGGCTTTCGCCACCGCGGCCGCGACCCGCTCCTGGCCCCGACTGAGGCTGCCCTGCCCCTTCGGGTTCGACGCTCCGGTCGTCCCCGCGCCGCTGGGGCGCTCGGGGGCGACGGACCTGTCGTCGGTGCGCCGGTCAGCCATCAGGACTCCTCTGTCTCCGGTCCGTCCTGCGGACCGTCATCGGTGGCTCCACCGTCGATTGTGGCACCACCGGGGTCACCGCCGTCCTCGACGTCCTCGACGCCGTCGCTGTCCGTCGTCACGGGCACGATCGGATCGGTGACCGGATCCGTCACCGGGTCCGCGCCACCGGTGGCGTCCAGCGTCGACTCCACGCTCCTGGCGACCACCGCGACGGCGTCACCCTCCTTCACCCCGACGAACTTCACACCCTTCGTGTCGCGGCTGGTGGCCCGCAGCGAGTCGTCGATCGCGCTGCGCGTGACCTGGCCCGACTGCTTGATGGCCAGGACCTCGTCACCGTCGACGACGATGAACCCCCCGACCAGGTTGCCGCGGTCGTCGTCCTGCTTCATCGTCTTGATGCCCAGACCGCCACGCGACTGCAGGCGGTACTCCTCGATGCGGCTGCGCTTGGCGAAGCCGCCGTCGGTGATGGTGAAGACGAACTGCGGAACCGTGTCGTCATCCTCCGCGTGCGGGCGGATGACCGACATCGACAGCAGGCTGTCCTCGCCGCGGAAGTCCATGCCCTTCACGCCCGAGGTAGCCCGTCCCATGGGTCGCAGCTGGCCGTCGTCGGCCCGGAACCGGATGGCCTGACCCTTGCGCGAGATCAGCAGGATGTCGTCGTCGGGACCGCACAGCTCGGCGCCGATGAGCTCGTCATCCTCCTCACGGAAGTTGATCGCGATGACGCCGGCCTGCCGCGGCGAGTTGTAGTCGCCCAACCGGGTCTTCTTGACCAGACCGGTGCGGGTGGCGAGCACCAGGTACGGCGCCTGCTCGTAGTCGCGGATCGCCAGCACCTGCGCGATGCTCTCGTCGGGCTGGAAGCTCAGCAGGCCCGCCACGTGACCGCCCTTGGCGTCGCGCGAGGCCTCCGGGAGGTTGTAGGCCTTGGTCCGGTAGACCCGGCCGGCGGTGGTGAAGAACAACAGCCAGTGGTGGTTGCTGGTCGCCATGAAGTGCTCGACGACGTCGTCGCCGCGCAACGTGGCTCCGCGCACGCCCTTGCCGCCGCGCTTCTGCGTCCGGTAGAGGTCCGCGCGGGTCCGCTTGGCGTAGCCGCCGCGGGTGATGGTGACGACCAGCTCCTCGTCAGGGATGAGGTCCTCCATGGAGAGGTCCCCGTCCGCGGCGATGATCTGGGAGCGGCGGTCGTCGCCGAACTTGTCGACGATCGAGGTGAGCTCCTCGGACACGATCTGTCGCTGACGCTCGGGGCTCTCGAGGATGTCGCGCAGGTCGGCGATGATCGTCTCGAGCTCGACCAGGCGGTCCACGATCTTCTGCCGCTCCAGCGCCGCCAGTCGGCGCAGCTGCATGTCCAGGATGGCGGTGGCCTGGACCTCGTCGATGTCCAGCAGCGCCATCAGGCCCTGGCGGGCCTCCTCGACGTCGGGGCTGCGACGGATCAGGTCGATCACGTCGTCGAGCGCGTCGAGAGCCTTCACCAGGCCCCGGAAGATGTGGGCCTCCTCCTCGCGCTTGCGCAGGCGGTAGCGCGTCCGGCGCTGGATGACCTCGATCTGGTGGGTCACCCAGTGGCTGACGAACTGGTCAAGCGTCAGCGTGCGCGGCACGCCGTCGACGAGCGCGAGCATGTTGCAGGCGAAGTTGGACTGCAGCTCGGTGTGCTTGAAGAGGTTGTTCAGCACCACGCGGGCCACCGCGTCGCGCTTGAGCACGACGATCAGCTGCTGCCCGGTGCGGTGGGAGGTGTTGTCCTTGACGTCGGCGATCCCCTGGATCTTGCCGCTGTCGGCGAGCTCGGCGATCTTCATCGCCAGGTTGTCGGGGTTCACCTGGTAGGGCAGCTCGGTGATGACCAGCTGGGTGCGACCGCGGGCGTCCTCGTCGACGTCGACCACGGCCCGCATCTGGACCGAGCCACGACCGGTCCGGTAGGCCTGGTCGATCCCGTGGCGGCCCACGATCAGCGCCTTCGTCGGGAAGTCCGGGCCCTTGACCCGCTCCAGCAGCGCCTCGAGCAGCTCCTCCCGGGTCGCGTCCGGGTGGGCCAGAGCCCACTGGACGCCCTCGGCCACCTCACGCAGGTTGTGCGGCGGGATGTTCGTCGCCATGCCGACCGCGATGCCGGCACTGCCGTTGACCAGCAGGTTCGGGTAGCGGGCCGGAAGGATCGCCGGCTCCTGCGAGCGACCGTCGTAGTTCGGGGTGAAGTCGACGGTGTCCTCGTCGATGTCCCGCACCATCTCCATGGCCAGCGGCGCCATCTTGCACTCGGTGTAGCGCATCGCGGCCGCGGGGTCGTTGCCCGGCGAGCCGAAGTTGCCCTGGCTGGAGACCAGTGGAGCCCGCATCACCCACGGCTGCGCCAGACGCACCAACGTGTCGTAGATCGCCGAGTCGCCGTGAGGGTGGTACTGACCCATGACCTCGCCGACCACGCGCGCGCACTTCGAGAAGCCGCGGTCGGGCCGGTAGCCGCCGTCGTACATCGCGTAGAGCACCCGGCGGTGCACCGGCTTCAGGCCGTCGCGGACGTCGGGCAGCGCGCGCCCGACGATCACGGTCATGGCGTAGTCGATGTACGAGCGCTGCATCTCGACCTGCAGCTCGACGGGCTCGATCCGCCCGCCCAGCGGCTCCGTCGGCGGGATCTCAGTCATGGGTCAGTCCTTCGGTTCGACGGTCGTGGCAGCGCAGCGTGCTCTCAGATGTCAAGGAAGCGGACGTCTTTCGCGTTGCGCTGGATGAAGGAGCGGCGCTGCTCGACGTCCTCGCCCATGAGGACGGAGAACATCTCGTCGGCCTGGGCGGCGTCCTCGAGCTGGACCTGCAGGAGCAGGCGGTTGTCGGGGTCGAGGGTGGTGTCCCACAGCTCGTCGGGGTTCATCTCGCCGAGGCCCTTGTAGCGCTGGACCGGGTTCTCCTTGGGCAGCTTCTTGCCCGCGGCGAGACCGACGCGCATCAAGGCGTCGCGCTCGGCGTCGGAGTAGACGAACTCGTGCTCGTGCGGCTTGTTCCAGCGCAGCCGGTAGAGCGGGGGCTGCGCGAGGTAGACGTACCCGTGCTCGATGAGCGGCTTCATGAAGCGGAACAGCAGCGTGAGCAGCAGGGTCCGGATGTGGTGACCGTCGACGTCGGCGTCGGCCATCATCACGATCTTGTGGTAGCGGACCTTCTCGATGTCGAACTCTTCGTGGATGCCCGTGCCGAGGGCGGAGATGATCGCCTGGACCTCGTTGTTGGCCAGCACCTTGTCGATGCGGGCCTTCTCGACGTTGAGGATCTTGCCGCGGATCGGGAGGATCGCCTGGATGCGCGGGTCGCGCCCACCCTTCGCCGAGCCGCCGGCCGAGTCACCCTCGACGACGAAGATCTCGCACTCGGCGGGGTTGGTGGACTGGCAGTCGGCGAGCTTGCCGGGCAGGCCGCCGCCGCCGAGCAGGCCCTTGCGTGAGCGGGCCAGCTCACGGGCCTTGCGGGCCGCGATGCGGGCCTGGGCCGCGGACATGGCCTTGCGGACGATGTCCTTGCCCTCGGCAGGGTTCGCCTCGAGCCAGTGGCCGAGCTGGTCGTTGGCGACGCGCTGGACGAAGCCCTTGACCTCGGTGTTGCCGAGCTTGGTCTTCGTCTGACCCTCGAACTGGGGCTCGCCGAGCTTGACCGACACGATGGCGGTCAGACCCTCGCGGACGTCGTCGCCGGAGACCCGGTCCTCGCGCTTCTTGATCAGGCCCCACTCCTCGCCCCAGTTGTTCATCAAGGACGTCAGGGCGGAGCGGAAGCCCTCCTCGTGGGTGCCGCCCTCATGGGTGTTGATGGTGTTGGCGAAGGTGTGGACCGACTCGGTGTAGCCGGTGTTCCACTGCATCGCGACCTCGAGGCTCAGCCCGGCGTCGGACTCCAGTGCCGTCTCGGCCTCGAAGCTGATGATGCTGGGGTGGGCAGGGTCGCGGCGCTTGTTGAGGTGCTCGACGTAGTCGACGAGCCCGCGCTCGAACTTGAAGGTCCGCTCCAACCCGCCGGTCGCGCCCCGCTGCGCGTCGGAGGCGTCGGCCTGGTCGACGGTGTTGTCGACCGTGCCGTCCTCGACGGCGTCGGCGATCTCGTCGGCCTCGGTGCGGTGGTCGCGCACGACGATCTCGAGGCCCTTGTTGAGGAAGGCCATCTCGCGGAAGCGGTTGGTGATGGTCTCGAAGTTGAAGTCGGTCGTCTCGAAGATCTCCTCGCTCGGCCAGAACCGGGTGGTCGTCCCGGTCTCGTCGGTCGCCTCGTGCTTGATCAGCTCTCCGTCGGGGACGCCGAAGGCGAAGCCCTGGGTCCAGCGGAAGCCGTCACGCTTGATGTCGACCTCGACGCGACGGCTCAGCGCGTTGACCACCGAGACACCGACGCCGTGCAGACCGCCGGAGACCTTGTAGCCACCGCCGCCGAACTTGCCGCCCGCGTGCAGCACGGTCAGCACGACCGTCACCGCGGGGATGCCCTCGACCGGGTGGATGTCGACGGGGATCCCGCGCCCGTTGTCGACGACCTCGACGCCGCCGTCCTCCAGCATGGTGACGACGATGCGGTCGCAGTGACCGGCCAGCGCCTCGTCGACGGAGTTGTCCACGACCTCCCACACCAGGTGGTGCAGGCCGCGTTCGCCGGTCGAGCCGATGTACATGCCGGGGCGCTTGCGGACCGCCTCCAGGCCCTCGAGGACCTGGATCGCGGAGGCGTCGTACGACGGGAGCGCGGCCGCCGCCGCGGCCGGGATCGCCTCGAGGGCGGCGGCGGCTTCGGGACCGATGTCGTCTGACGCAGATGGGGCGGGGGTGAGCGGAGTGTCGTCGGGCACAGACCGTCCTGACTTCTCAAAGGAGTGGGGGCACAGCGAAGGTCGTCCCTCTTCAGTGGCTGACGGGGGAACGACCTCGTCGTCCCACCCTACCTCTCAGAAGCCGGGAATCGGAGGTGGAGACCGCCGAATCTGGGGACGACCGCCGAGAAATGCCCGATTGTGGGCCTCACAGGGCCATCCACAGCCCTTGACAGGGGGCGTCGTGAGTCCCCATACCGGCCAGACGACATTCCGGGGTCCTGTCCGGCGCCTGAGGCCCCACACCGGACCGTGGTCAGCCGTAGGTGTCGCGGGGCCCACGTCCGCCCCGCACCGACCGCCGACCGTGGCTCCACGTCGGCGCGGAGGGACCGCGGACCTCGATGAAGGTGACCGTGCCCTCCCCCAGCTCGCCGTTCAGCCGCTTGAGCACCGTCGGCGCCAGCAGCCGCATCTGGGTCGCCCACGCCGTCGAGTCGGTCTGCACCACGAGCCGGCCGCCGTCGGTGTCGTCGTCCTTGCGGAAGGAGACCGGCTGGGCGTGCTGAGCGACCTGCTCGCCCACGATCGCCCCCCACCGGGAGAAGACGCCGTGCACGCGGACGTCCTGCTCCCACCCCTGCTGGAAGATGAAGCGGCCGATGGTGGAGTCGAGGGTCTGGGGGTCGCGGTCGTCGGGGTGCGACCCGGAGGCCTGCGGGTCCACCCGTCGTCGGCGACGCCGTCCCAACGCCCCGCCGGCACCGCCAGCACCGCCAGCACCGCCGGCACCCCCGGCCCGCCCGCCGGGTCGACCCGGGCGGGAGGCGAGAGCTCGGGCGATGCTGCGTGCCAGGTCGAGTCCCGTGTCACGGTGCGGCTCCTCCTCGGGCGCGTTCTCAGCAGCCTCGGGTCGGGTCGGGTCGTCCCGGTCAGTCACTGCTGCCCCCCGTGAGCAGGTCGCGGACCTGGAGGCGGGTGTCGGCCAGCACCGCGGGCACGTCCGCCTCCACCGCGGCGGTCACCAGCACCTGCTCGGCGTCGGAGACCAGCTCGGCCAACCGGTCGCGCCGGGCCACGTCGAGCTCGGCGAACACGTCGTCGAGGATGAGGACCGGGTCGTCGCCGTCGGCCTTCAGCAGCTCGTACGACGCCAGCCGGAGCGCGAGCGCGTAGGACCACGACTCCCCGTGAGAGGCGTAGCCCTTGACCGGCAACGTGCCGACGGCCAGGGACAGCTCGTCGCGGTGGGGCCCCACCAGGGTCAACCCGCGGGCCAGCTCCTCGCGCCGGCGGGCGGTCAGCGCCTCCTGGAACGACGCCGCCAACGTCTCCCGGTCGAGGGCACGGAATCCACCTTGGTCGAGGTCCGGCTCGACGCCCGAGGCCGCCTCGCCAGGCGGGTCCGCACCTGGGAGGGGGACCGACGGGACGTAGTCGACGAGGGCCTCGGAGCGGGCTGCGTCCTTGGCCACCTCGGCGTACGCCTGGGCGACCAGGGGACGCAGGGAGTCGATCATGCCCGCGCGGACGGCGGTGATCTCGGCCCCGAGGCGCACCAGCTGGTCGTCCCAGACCGCCAGCGTGCTGTCGAAGTACTCGCTGGGGCGACGACGGTCCTGCCCGGCGTTCTTCAGCAGCGCGTTGCGCTGCCGCAGCACCTTGTCGTAGTCCCCGCGGACCCCCAGCAGCCGCGGCGTCCGCAGCACCATCAAGTCGTCGAGGAAGCGACGTCGGTCCGAGGGGTCACCCTTGACGAGCGCGAGGTCCTCGGGCGAGAACAGCACCGTGCGCACCAGACCGGCGATGTCGCGGGCACGCGGCAGCGGGGACCGGTTGATCCGGGCACGGTTGGAGCGGCCCGGGTTGATCTCGACCTCGAGCACCGCCTGCCGACCGTCCTTGACGACCGCGGCGCGCACCACCGCCTGATCGGCGCCCTGCTTGACCAGTGGCGCGTCGCTGGAGACCCGGTGCGAGGAGAGCCGTGCCAGGTAGTCGATGGCCTCGACGATGTTGGTCTTGCCCTGCCCGTTGCTGCCGACGATCGCGGTGGCCCCCGTGGTCAGCGCGAGGTCGAGGGCGTCGTAGGAGCGGAAGCTGTGCAGCGTGAGGTGCGCGACGTGCACGACGTACGCCTCAGGAGGCGGTCGGGCTCCCGCCCGACCCCTGACCGTCCGGGTGACCGCCGGCGTCGCCCGGCGGCGGACCCGCGTGCACGGCGTGGCCGCCGAACTGGTTGCGCATCGCGGCCACGGCCTTCATCGCCGGGCTGTCGTCCTGGCGGGAGACGAAGCGGGCGAAGAGCGCCGCAGCGATGGCCGGCGTCGCGACCGCGTGCTCGATGGCCGCCTCGACGGTCCAACGGCCCTCGCCCGAGTCGTCGGCGTAACCCCGGATGCCCTGCAGGTCGGTGTCCTCGTCGAGGGCCTGGACCAGCAGGTCGAGCAGCCAGGAGCGGATCACGGTGCCCTCGCGCCACGAGCGGAACACCTCGGTGACGTTGTCGACCATGTCGGCGGCCTGCAGGAGCTCGAAGCCCTCCGCGTAGGACTGCATGACGGCGTACTCGATGCCGTTGTGGACCATCTTCGAGAAGTGGCCCGAGCCGACCCGGCCGGCGTGGACGAACCCCAGGTCGCCGGACGGCTTCAGGGCCTCGAAGAAAGGCTGCAGCTGCTCGATGTGCTCCGGCGCGCCCCCCGCCATCAGGCCGTAGCCGTTCTCCAGGCCCCAGACGCCGCCGGACACGCCGCAGTCGACGTAGGCGACGCCGTGGGCGTCCAGCTCGGCGGCGTGCCGCTGGTCGTCGGTCCAGCGCGAGTTGCCACCGTCGACCACCAGGTCGCCCTCGTCGAGCAGCTCGGCGAGCGCCGTCACGGTCTCGTCGGTGGGGCCGCCGGACGGCACCATGATCCAGACGACGCGGGGCTGTGGGAGGCCCTCCACGAGGGACTCGAGCGACTCGGTGTCGCTGACCTCGGGGTTGCGGTCGTAGCCGACCACCGTCAGCCCGGCGTCACGCATGCGGTCGCGCATGTTCTTGCCCATCTTGCCCAGGCCGACCATGCCGATGTGGTCCAGCGGCGCGCGCTCGCTCGTCTCGGACACGGCCGTCAGCTCAGCA
This sequence comes from uncultured Actinomycetota bacterium, assembly GCA_963762755.1. GTDB lineage: Bacteria > Actinomycetota > Actinomycetes > Propionibacteriales > Nocardioidaceae > Marmoricola_A. The sequence continues at coordinate 73,876 of CAVXMH010000031.1, forward strand.
GCCGGCGCGGCATGAGGAGGTACTGGAAGTCGGTGTTGCGTTCACCGTCAGGGTCCGGGACCCCGGTGATGACCGCGGGCTTGGCGGCCTGGGTGAAGGCCAGCTCGACGACCGGCTCCTCGATGGCGCTCAGGCCGTCGAGCAGGAACTGGGGGTTGAAGCCGGTGATGATGCCCTCGCCCTTGACCTGGGCGTCGATGAGCTCGGTCGCCAGCGCCTCGTCGCCGTGCCCGGCGTCGAGGGTCAGCCCGTCGTCGTCGAACTTCAGCTGGACCGCGGTGTTGCGCTCGGCGACCAGCGAGACACGCTTGACGGCCTCGATGAGCTCGGTGCGGTTCAGGCGGGCGGTGGTGGCGTGCTCGGCCGGGAACAGCGTGCGGACCCGGGGGAACTCGCCGTCGAGCAGGCGCGTCGTCGTCCGACGGAAGCCGCCCCCGACCTCCCCCTCGAAACCGATGATGCCTTCACCGGAGCCAGTGCCGGAGAGCGCGATCGTGACCGTCGACCCCGAGGTCAGGGCGCGCGCCGTCTCGGCCAGCACCCGGGCCGGCACCAGCGCGTGGGCCTCGACGTCGGTCGGCTGGGGGTCCCAGGACAGCTCGCGCAGGGACAACCGGAAGCGGTCGGTGGCCAGCAGGGAGATGTTGCTGCCGGCGATCTCGATCCGCACCCCGGTCAGCACCGGGAGCATGTCGTCCCGGCCGGCCGCGGTCACGGCCTGGCCGACCGCCTGGGCGAAGACGTCGCTGCTGACCGAGCCGGTCGACTGCGGCATCGCGGGCAGCGCCGGGTACTCGTCGACCGGCATGGTCTGGAGCGTGAACTTGGCCGAGCCGCAGGTCAGCACCACCTTCGCGCCGTCGATGGCCATGTCGATCGGCTTGGCCGGGAGGCTGCGGCAGATGTCGGCGAGGAGGCGGCCCGAGACCAGTGCCTTGCCCTCGTCCTGCACCGTCGCGGGGATGGACGCGCGCGCGGACGTCTCGTAGTCGAAGGTCGAGAGGACCAGCCCGTCACCGGTGTCGGTGGTCTCGATGAGGAGGCCGGCGAGCACCGGCACGCTGGGGCGGACCGGAAGGCCGCGGGCGGCCCACGCCACGGCCTCGGTCAGCACGTCGCGTTCGACTCGGAACTTCACGGCTGCTGCCTCCAGAGAGTTGGGTGGCCCGATCCTGCCATGACGAGGGCGTTCCTCCACAGGTCGGGCGCCCTGGAGGAATTCACCGAGGAGGGGGACATGAGAATTACAGGGTTAGTCGTAGCACCGGTGGAAACTGTGGAGAACTCGGGTCCGTGCTGGTCAGGGGCCAGAAGTTGTTCCTCAGACCCTGTGGACGACGCGCCGGGAACGGCAGGCGGCATGGGGACGACGTCGTGTCGTCCCCGGCCGGACCCCATGTTCTCCACAGGCCCTCCCGAGGGCAGCGACGGCCGCCCCCAGGTGGGTGCACAGGTGACACCGTTGTCGTTCGCCACCCGTGCGGTCCCCGTCGTCATCGCGCCGTCAGCCCTGCTGGGCCTGCTGCTTGATGCGGTTGGTCAGCTCGGTGACCGTGTTGAACGTGCTCCGGCGCTCGGCGAGCTCGTCGCGGATCCGGTTGTTGGCGTACATGACCGTGGTGTGGTCGCGACCGCCGAACTGCTGCCCGATCTTCGGCAGTGACAGGTCGGTGAGCTCACGGCACAGGTACATCGCGATCTGACGCCCCGTGACGAGGTTGCGCGAGCGACTGGGCCCGCAGAGGTCGTCGATCGACAGCCCGAAGTACGACGCGGTCTGGGCGATGATCAGCGGCGCGGTGATCTCGGGCTCCTTGCCGTGCGGGATCAGGTCCTTGAGCACGATCTCGGTGAGCGTGAGGTCGACCGGTTGCCCGTTGAGGCTCGCGAAGGCCGTCACCCGGATGAGGGCGCCCTCGAGCTCGCGGATGTTGGTCTGGATCTTGCTGGCGATGAACTCGAGCACGTCCGGCGGGGCGGTCAGCCGCTCGATGGCGGCCTTCTTGCGCAGGATCGCGATGCGCGTCTCGAGGTCGGGAGGCTGCACGTCGGTGATCAGGCCCCACTCGAAACGGTTGCGCAGCCGGTCCTCGAGCGCCTCGAGCCGCTTGGGCGGACGGTCGGAGGTGATCACGATCTGCTTGTTCGCGTTGTGGAGGGTGTTGAACGTGTGGAAGAACTCCTCCTGCGTCTGGATCTTGCCCTCGAGGAACTGGATGTCGTCGATGAGCAGGACGTCGACCTCGCGGTAGCGCCGGTGGAACATCGACGTCTTGTCGTCGCGGATCGCGTTGATGAACTCGTTGGTGAACTCCTCGCTGGACACGTAGCGCACCCGGGCCCCGGCGACGAGGCTGCGGACGTAGTGACCGATCGCGTGGAGCAGGTGGGTCTTGCCCAGGCCCGAGCCGCCGTAGATCAGCAGCGGGTTGTAGGCGCGTCCGGGGGCCTCCGCGGCGGCGACGGCGGCCGCGTGGGCGAAGCGGTTGGACGAGCCGATGACGAAGGTCTCGAAGATGTACTTCGGGTTCAGCCGGGCTTCGACGATGCTGCCCGTCGGCCGTCCCACCCCGTAGCCGTCGTCGAAACCTCGATTTGTCGACTTGTCGGGAAAGGTATCCGTCGACATGGATACCGGGGCCGGCGCGGGCTCGAGCGTGGACGCCGGCTCGGCCGGGACCGGCAGGTTGTCGTCGACCTCGACCTGCAGGCGGATCGAGCGGCCGAAGGCGTCGGCGAGCGCGTCCTCGAGCCAGGTTCGCAGGCGGCCCTCCAGGCGGGTCCGGGTGAACTCGTCACCCACGGCGATCGTGGCGACGTTGTCGCGCAGGTGCCGGGGCTGGCTGGCGTTGAGCCACACACGCTGGTTCGGGGGCAGGTTCTCCACCAGCTGGCGCCAGACCCGCAGCAGGTCGTCCGGTGGGGTGGGGGAGGCGCCGGTCGCCGTGGGCTGCTCTGGGGGGGTGCCGCCGAACGTCACGTCGGTTTCGCGTCCTCTCCTGGGCCGAACCGGGGCGCGGCACCCGAGGGGCGGCGCGGCCGGGACGAGGTGGTGCTCCGAGGTCGGGGTGCCTCGTGAGCTGGTCGTCCACACCCTTATCCACAGGTTGTGCAGCGTGGGTGGGGTCTGGTGTCTCCGGCGAGGACCAGGCGCCTTGGATCGTTCCAGCCGCGGCCCGGGACGACGCCCGGTCGATCCGCGGATCGAGGGGAGCGAGAGCTGTCGGGGGGCGTGCAGGACGGTCTACGAGCCAGAGGGGGGAAGTCTCGGGGAGGGGGTGAACCTAACAAGGGAATCACCTGGGGATCAAGGAGTTCTCCACAGGCTGGATGGTGTCTGGACGAGGCGTGGACAGATGCCCTGACCGAGCGCCCCGCCGTCGGTTTGACCCCCGTCCGGCGCACGCCGTACCGTGGAGCCGACGACCGGATCGTCGAGTGCCGCATGTCCACAGCGCCACGGGCCGCACAGCCCGTCGGAGCCAGCGACGTGCTCGAGCACCCCGGCCCGTCCAGACTGTCTCATTCCTCGACACCCGGAGATACTCGTGAGCAAGCGGACCTACCAGCCGAACAACCGTCGCCGCGCGAAGACGCACGGCTTCCGTCTGCGGATGCGCACCCGCGCCGGGCGTTCCATTCTCTCCACCCGTCGCAGCAAGGGCCGCAAGCGTCTCTCCGTCTGAGGCGGGGACCCGGTGCCTCGCGTGCACTCGGAACATCGCGCGTCGCGCGCCTCGGTGCGCGCGTGGGCGCGCAACCGGACCGGCGGCTGAGCTCGTGCTCGCGCGAGCGCACCGACTGACCGGTGCCCAGCAGTTCGGCTCGACGGTCCGACGCGGCTCTCGTGCCGGCTCCGGCACGCTCGTGGTCCACCTGCTCGTGGAGCCCGGCGCCGCGGCGCCTCGCGTCGGTTTCGTCGTGAGTCGTGCCGTGGGCAATGCCGTCGTGCGCAACCGCACGCAGCGCCGCCTGCGTCACCTGGTGGCCGAGCGGGTCTCCACCCTCCCGGAGGGGGCCACCCTCGTGGTGCGGGCGCTTCCCGCTGCGGCGGCGGCGGACTCGGGACGGCTCGGGCAGGACCTCGACCACGTGCTGCGGCGCGTCGAGCGGTCCGCGGCTGCCGGGGCGGGCGCGTGAAGCACCTGCTCATCGGCCTCCTGCGGGCCTACCGGCTGCTCATCAGCCCGCTCTACGGCCAGGTCTGCCGTTTCCATCCGTCCTGCTCGGCCTACGCCCTCGAGGCGGTGACCGTGCATGGCAGTCTGAGAGGCTCGTGGTTGGCCGGACGTCGGGTCGTGCGCTGCCACCCGTGGAACCCGGGCGGTTACGACCCGGTGCCGCCCCGTACGACGACCACCCCCGACCCTGACTCGAGGAGCCAGCGTGTTTGACGCGATCGGTTCGTTCTTCGGCGCCATCCTGACGCCTCTCTACTGGATCACCTCGCTGGTCCTGTCGGGGTTCCACAGCGTCTTCGGGGCGATCTTCGGCGACGCCTCCGGCGCCTCGTGGGCCCTGTCGATCGTCGGGCTGACCCTGGTCGTGCGGGCCTCCTTGATCCCGCTGTTCGTCAAGCAGATCAAGTCCAGCCGCAACATGCAGCTGATCCAGCCGCGCGTGCGCGAGCTGCAGAAGAAGTACAAGCACGACCGGGAGCGTCTCGCCCAGGAGCAGATGAAGCTCTACAAGGACACGAACACCAACCCGTTCTCCGCGTGCCTGCCGCTGCTGCTGCAGATGCCGATCTTCCTGGCGCTGTTCCACCTCATCGACAGCGCCTCGAACGGCGAGAAGAAGGGCGTCCTCACCCAGGAGCAGGTCGACCAGCTCAAGGACGCGACCCTCTTCGGTGCTCAGATCGCCGACACCTTCCTCGGCGCCACAGGCGGCACTGCCACCCAGGTCCGGGTGCTCGCCGCGGTGCTCGTGATCGCCATGACGGCGACGACCTTCCTGACCCAGCGTCAGCTGATGACCAAGAACATGCCGGCCGACGCGCTCACCGGCCAGTACGCCCAGCAGCAGAAGCTGCTGCTCTACGTGCTCCCCCTCGTCTTCGCCGTCGGCGGCATCGCCTTCCCGATCGGCGTCCTCCTCTACTGGACGACGTCGAACCTGTGGACCATGGGCCAGCAGTTCTACGTGATCCGCAACAACCCGGTTCCCGGCACGCCGGCCGCCAAGGCCAAGGCGGAGCGCGACGCCGCGAAGCGCCGCAAGAAGGGGCTGCCCGAGGAGCCCGCGACCGGCACGACGCTGACCGCGACCGAGGAGCCCGCGCCACCCGTCGCAGCACGCCAGCAGCCGAAGAAGCAGACCCGTGAGCAGCGGCGCAAGCAGGGACCTCCGCGGGCCCCGCGCCAGGCCGCGCCCCGCCAACCCGGTCCGTCCGAGCAGAAGAACCCGGACTGACCCCACCCACCACCCGGGAGCGGCCCCCGCTCCCCCGCCCGCGTTCCGGGCGACCACCCGCTGCACCCGTGGCAGCGCCAACGTTGAGGAGCACCCAGTGAGCGACCAGACCACCACCGAGACCAGCGACGTCGTCGAGGAGGAGGGGGCACCCGAGCATGAGGACGCCGTCGACTCCGGGGCCGGCGCTCCCGCGGCGACCAGCAACAAGGTCGAGCAGCTCGAGCGGGAGGGTGACATAGCGGCCGACTACCTCGAGGAGCTCCTCGACATCGCCGACTTCGACGGTGACCTGGACATGGACGTCGAGAACGGGCGCGCCTCGGTCTCGATCGTCGGTGGCGACCTGGGTCGACTCGTCGGCGAGCACGGCGAGGTTCTCGACGCACTCCAGGAGCTGACCCGCCTGGCCGTGCTGCGCGAGACCGGCGACCGGTCCCGGCTGATGCTGGACATCGGCGGGCACCGCGCCGAGCGGCGTACCGAGCTGCAGGAGGTCGCGCGCGCCGCGGTCGCCGAGGTGCAGGCCTCCGGGGAGTCGAAGGCGCTGGAGCCGATGAACTCCTTCGAGCGGAAGGTCGTCCACGATGTGGTGGCCGAGGCCGGGCTGGCCTCCGACTCCGACGGCGTCGAGCCCCGGCGTCACGTCGTCGTGCGGCCCGCCGAGGCCTGATGAACGACCCCGTTTCACGTGGAACGCCCCCGCCGCCGTCCTCGGTCGCGGGGGTTTTCCATGACCGCCTGCCGCTGATCGAGGCGTACGCCGACGCCCTCGCCGGTGCGGGCATCGAGCGCGGGCTGATCGGTCCGCGCGAGCTGCCACGTCTGTGGGACCGCCACGTCCTGAACTGTGCGGCGCTGGCCGCGGTGGTGCCGCACGGGCGTCGGGTGGCCGACGTCGGCAGCGGCGCCGGTCTGCCCGGCCTGGTGCTCGCGATCGCCCGACCGGACCTGCACGTCACGCTGATCGAGCCCCTGCTGCGCCGCACCACCTTCCTGGAGGAGGTCGTGACCGACCTCGGGCTCCGGGCCCAGGTCACGGTGGAGCGCGGCCGCGCGGACGAGGTCCCCGGCCAGGGCACGTTCGACGTGGTGACCTCGCGTGCGGTCGCTGCGCTCGACAAGCTCCTGCGCTGGTCGCTGCCGCTGTGCGTGCCCACGGGAGAGGTGCTGGCCCTCAAGGGGCGCAGTGCCGCTGAGGAGATCGAGACCTCCCGCCCGGCGCTGCGACGGTTGAGGTGCGGCTCTCCCGAGCTGCTCGTGATCGAGAAGGACTGGCTTTCTTCGCCCGTCACGGTGGTGCGAGTGGAAGCGCGTCCGGCGTCTCGTTAAGTTGGGCCGACAGCGCGACGCGGGCCCTGCGGGTCCGCTCCGCCCGGCCACGACGAGGAGGCACCCACCGTGTCAGTGCGACGCCCGACCGCTCAGCCAGGCGTCCAGCGAGGGCTCGGGTGGCCGCAGAAGGTCCGCGAGCTCGGCCGGTCCCGACTCGGTTGGCCGGCAGCCCCGACGGTCGCGCCGCGCCACTCGCTGCGCTCGACTCCCCCGCCTGCCCCCGTCGCGACGGCCCCTCCGGCCACCGGAGCGTCCGTGACGGCTGTTTCACGTGAAACGGCCGACGCTGCGCCGACCGACGACGCGGTGCGTGCCGGTGACAGCGGGATCGGCGAGCCCGAGAGCACCGTTTCCCGTGAAACGGCCACGATCCCCAGCCAGGCGGCGCCGGAGGAGATCGTCTCGGAGTCCACACCGCTGGCGGCGGCTGTGCAGAAGCAGCTGTTGCTGCGTCGCGGGCTGCTGAACCGGGAGGCACTCCCCCGCCCCGAGCGCGCCCGGGTCATGGTGGTGGCCAACCAGAAGGGTGGCGTGGGCAAGACCACGACCGCAGTGAACATCGCCGCCGGACTCGCCCAGGGCGGTCTGCGGGTGCTGGTCATCGACCTCGACCCGCAGGGCAACGCCTCGACGGCCCTCGCGGTCGAGCACACGCGCGGCACGCTCTCGACCTACGACGCACTCGTGGACGGGATCCCGCTCTCCGAGGTGGCCCAGCCCTGCGAGGAGCTGCCGGGTTTGATGGTGGTGCCCGCCACCATCGACCTGGCGGGCGCAGAGATCGAGCTGGTCAGCGTCGTCGCCCGCGAGAACCGTCTGCGCAAGGCGATCCTCGGCTGGGACCGCGTCTCCGGTGACGGCGAGGACCGCTTCGACTACGTCCTCATCGACTGCCCGCCCTCGTTGGGGCTGCTGACCCTGAATGCTCTCGTGGCCGCCGAGGAGCTGCTGCTGCCGATCCAGGCTGAGTACTACGCCCTCGAGGGCGTCGGACAGCTGCTGGAAACCGTCGAGCTGGTCCGCGCGAACCTCAATCCCCGGCTGCGCATCAGCACCGTGCTGCTCACGATGTACGACGGCCGCACCCGGCTCTCGGCGGCCGTGGCGGACGAGGTGCGCGGTCACTTCGGGGACCGCGTGCTCAGCACGGCGATCCCGCGGGCGGTGCGGGTCTCCGAGGCCCCCAGCTACGCCCAGACCGTGATGACCTACGACCCGGCGTCGTCCGGCGCCCTGAGCTACCGCGAGGCGGCCCGGGAGCTGGCGCAGCAGGTCGAGAAGCAGGAGTCCGAGCCCCACGTCGTGGCGGCCGGCAGTCAGGGAGGCACCGCATGAGCACCAACCAGCGTCGTGGACTGGGACGAGGACTCGGCTCACTGATCCCCACCGCCCCGGTGGATGACGAGGACAGCGGCGGTGCGGCGACCGCCACTCTGGCGCCGGGCGAGACGGCGCCACCGCGCCAGGCCGCCCCGACGGACTGGATCGGACGCATCGACGCCCCGTCCGGCGAGGACCCGGGGGCGACGGCAGGCGCGACGTCGAGCGAGAGCGCGGGCCCCGCTCCGGTGGCCGGCGCCCACTTCGCCGAGCTGTCGGTCACCGACATCCGGCCCAACCCGCGTCAGCCCCGCGAGGTCTTCGACGAGGAGGCGCTCCGCGAGCTCGTCGACTCGATCACCGAGGTCGGGCTGCTGCAACCGGTCGTGGTCCGTCCGGCCGTGGGGGGCGGCTACGAGCTGATCATGGGGGAGCGACGTTGGCGCGCGACGCAACGGGCCGGTCTGACCACGATCCCGGCCATCGTGCGCGACACCACCGACGACGACCTGCTCCGCGACGCGCTGCTGGAGAACCTGCACCGGGCTCAGCTCAACCCGCTGGAGGAGGCGGCGGCCTACCAGCAGCTGCTGGACGACTTCGGGTGCACCCAGGAGGAGCTCTCCCGCCGCATCGGCCGCAGCCGTCCTCAGATCAGCAACACGCTGCGGCTGTTGAAGCTGTCGCCGGCCGTCCAGCGTCGCGTCGCTGCCGGCGTCCTCTCGGCCGGGCACGCGCGCACGCTGGTGTCGGTGCCGGAGGCGGCTGTGCAGGACCGGCTGGCGGAGCGGGTGGTGGCCGAGGGCATCTCCGTGCGCGCGCTCGAGGAGATCGTGGCGGTGGGGGAGTACGGCGACGACACCGCACCCCGGGTCCGTCGGGCCAAGCCGGTGGCGCCGCACGCCGCCGAGGTGGCGCAACGGCTCTCCGACCTCTACGAGACGCGGGTCAAGGTCGACCTGGGCCAGAAGAAGGGCCGCATCACCATCGAGTTCGCCTCCCTGGCCGACCTGGAGCGCATCGTCGCCACCATGGACGCACAGAACCGGGGCCTCCCGGCTTGAGACGTTGCTTTGTCGACAAAACGACGTGAAGACACATCGACGAATCGTTTGGTCGCGAGGTCGATCAAGCAACACGACGACATGTCGTCGAGTCGATGCCCGCTTCACGTGAAACCCGCCGCGAGGTCAGCGTGCCGGTGGTCACAACCTGGTGCCATCCCCCTCGCGGTGGGGCGATTGTGGCTACGCTCGGCCGGTGGACTCGATCTCGACATTCTTCGAGAACGAGTGGGTGATCTTCTGGACGATCCCCATCTTCACCGGCACCGTCGGCTGGCTGATCAACTGGACCGGTCTGATCATGCTCTTCAAACCCGTCCGGCTGTACGGCGTACGCGTGCCCGGTCTGGCCGAGCTGGCCCGGCTGCTGCCGCACAAGCTGCAGGAGATCCCCGGACTGCTCTACGGACGGCTGGGCTGGCAGGGCATCGTGCCGGCGCGGGCGGCGAAGATGGGCAGCATCGCCGTGGACAAGGCGATCGCCAAGATCGGGACCCCGCAGGAGTTCTACCAGCACCTCGACCCGCCGGTGATCGGCGAGCACATCGTGTCCATCATGGAGCCGAAGGTGCCCGAGATCGTGGACGGCGTCATGATGCGCCAGCACCCGCAGCTGTGGACGAGCCTGCCGCCCCGGCTCAAGGACGCGATCGTCCAGCGCGTCCAGCAGCAGCTGCCCAACATCGTCGAGGAGATCACCGACGAGATCGGTGAGCACATCGACCAGCTGCTCGACCCGAAGATCATGGTGATCGAGCACTTCCGCAAGAACCCGGCCCTGGTCAACAAGATCTTCTACGACGTCGGCGAGCGAGAGCTGAAGCTCATGGTGCGGGTCGGGTTCCTCTTCGGGTTCCTGCTCGGGATCCCGGTCGCGACCATCGACGTGTTCTTCCACCTGTGGTGGACCCTGCCGTTCCTGGGTGTGATCGTCGGCTGGATCACCAACTTCCTCGGCATGGCACTGATCTTCTCGCCGGTCGAGGAGCGGGCGATCCTCGGCATCAAGGTGCACGGCCTCTTCCTGCGACGCCAGGACGAGGTGGCCACGATCTACGCCAAGATCATCGCCGACGACGTCATCACCCTCGAGAACATCGGCGACTTCCTGCTCTACGGGCCGCGGGGCGACCGCACGCACCAGATGCTCGAGGAGGCGATGGGGCCGGCGATCGACCGGGCGGCGGGGCCGGTACGCGGGGCGCTGCGGGTGGCGGTCGGCACCCGGGAGTTCGACGCGATCCGCGACCAGGTCGCGCACGACTCCGCTGCGCACACCATCGAGCCCTTCAAGGACCCCAGCTTCTCCGCGCGCCAGAGCGAGAAGATCCGCCTGCTGTTCGAGGAGCGCACCCGCGAGCTGCCGTCCCAGGACTTCGTGGAGATGCTGCGCGCCGCGATCAAGGAGGATGAGTGGATGTTGTACGCGCACGGAGCGGTGATGGGATTCGGCGGAGGACTCCTGCACGTCCTCATCTTCAGCTCGGACAAGTTCCTGTGAGCCTCGAGCGACGCGGCCCCGCGGGGGAGCCCGACGGGTTCGGCCCCCGCGACGTCGTCGGTCTCGCCAAGGTCGTCACCGTCTCCGGCATCCGGGTCGGTGCGTGGGCGGCGTACACCGGGCTGTCGGCGACCCGCCGTGTGGTCGACGTCGCCATCCACCCCGAGCACGCCTGGGAGCTGGCGGAGGACGTGCGGTACGCCGCAGGCGCGGTCACGCGCGCGATGGTGGGGGACCGGCTCGACGACGTGCGTGCGGCCGCGGCCGGCAACCCCGTGGTCCGCGTCGTGGCCGAGACCCTCGACAACGTCACGCCGCACCAACCGCCGGCGCAGCCCGAGCCGGAGCCCGAGAACCCGTTGCACGCGGCCGGGCGTGACCTGCTGCACCGCTCGCGCGACGTGTGGGCCGACGACCACGGTCACCCGGCCTACGCCCGGATCATCGAGGAGCTCGCCCCCGACGAGGGCCGCATCCTGCTCCTGCTGCTGCGCCGCGGGCCCCAGGCCGCGGTCGACGTCCGCACCGGCGGCCTCATCGGCACCGTGTCGTCCACCCTGGTCGCCCCCCAGCTCAACATGATCGGCGCACACGCGGGCTGCCGGTACGTCGACCGCGTCCCGTCGTACCTGCACAACCTGGAGCGGCTCGGGCTGATCTGGTTCTCACCCGAGCTCGTGACCGACCCCATGGACTACCAGGTGCTGGAGGCCCAGCCCGACGTCGTCGCGGCCATGGACTCGGTCAAGCGCGCCAAGTGCGTGCGCCGCAGCCTCCACCTGACGCCCTTCGGTGAGGACTTCTGCCGTGAGGGTCTGGGTCTGCACCTGTCGACCGAGGAGCTGGACGAGGTCCCCAAGCACGGGAACCCGGCGCGGGACTGAGCCCTACGTCCTCTTGGCGCGGGCGGCCTCGGCCTTGGCGCGGCGCTTCTCGGCGCGGAGCTTGAGCTCCTCGCGGTCGAGCTCCTTGGCGCGCTCGGGCGTCGGGGCGGAGCCGCCGTAGGACTCGGGCAGCCACCAGGAGCCGGGAGGCTGCTCGTCGGGCGGGTACTCGCTGATCGCCTTGTCGAGCATCGCGGACATGTGCTCGTGGAGCACCTTGGTCTTCTCCACCGCGGTCTCACCCTCGGGCCGGAACGGCTCGCCGATCGTGATCGAGATCGTCTTGTGGCGCGAGAGGTCGCGCGGGTGGTCCTTGGTCATGATGCGCTGGGTGCCCCAGAGGATCAGCGGGATCAACGGCACGTCGGCGTCCTCGGCCATCCGCACGGCTCCGGTCTTGAGCTCCTTGATCCGGAAGCTGCGCGAGATCGTCGCCTCGGGGAACACCCCGACCAGCTCGCCGTCGCGCAGGTAGCGCACCGCCTCGTCGTACGACGCCTGGCCGTCGGCCCGGTCGACGCTGATGTGCTTGCAGTTGCGCATGATCGGCCCGGACACGGGGTGGTCGAAGGTCTCGCGCTTGGCCATGAACCGGGTCAACCGGTTGACCGAGCGCGGACCGAGACCGGCCATGATGAAGTCGACGTAGGAGACGTGGTTGATCGCCAGGACCGCGCCCGCGTCGGCGGGGATGTGCTCCTCACCGGTGATCTGGAAGCGGAAGTCCATGGCTCTGAACCAGGTTCGCGCCGCTCCGATGATCGAGTAGTACGTCAGGTCGGTCACTCCGACAGGCTACTGGCCCGGAGCCGCGCGGGCGACCGCTCGCGCCACGAGCCGCGCCATGACCGCGCCGAGGTCCTCCCCGGCGGCGTCGACGGCCAGCGGCACGGTCGAGGTCTCGGTCAGCCCGGGCGCGACGTTGACCTCGAGGAACCACACCTGGCCGTCGGCGTCGACGATGAGGTCCGAGCGGGAGAGGTCGCGCAGCCCCAGCGTGCGGTGCGCGGTGAGCGCCACCGTGCGGGACGCCTCGATGACCTCGGCCGGCAGGTCGGCGGGTACGTCGAAAGCGGTCGAGCCGGCGGTGTAGCGGGCGGTGTAGTCGTAGACGCCCCCGTCGGGCCGGATCCCGATGACCGGCAAGGCCTCGGGCCCGGCGTCGGTCTCGACCACCGGCACCGCCACCTCCGTGCCGACGACGAATCCCTCGACCAGGGCGGTGTCGCCGTAGGAGAAGGCGTGGACCATGGCGCCCGGCAGCTGGGCGGACTCGGTGACGAGGCTGCAGCCGAGCGCCGAGCCACCTCGCGCGGGCTTGACCATCATCGGCAGGCCGACGGTCTCGAGCATCGCCGCCATGACCGCCGCGGCGCCGAGCTCGCGGAACGCCTCGGTCGGCAGGGTGACACTGGCCGGGGTCCGGATCCCGGCGCGGGCGACCAGGGTCTTGGCGACCGGCTTGTCGAAGGCGAGGCGGCACGCGCTCGGCCGTGAGCCCACGTAGGGGATCCCGAGCAGCTCGAGGACCTCGCGCAGGGCACCGTCCTCGCCGGACTCGCCGTGCAGCAGGGGGACGACGCACGCCGGCCGGTCCTGCTGGAGGCGGTCGAGCAGGCCGGCCCCGACGTCGCTGACCTCGACGTCGTGACCCTGGTCGCGCAGGGCCTCGGCGACCCGGCGTCCCGAGCGCAGCGAGACGTCGCGCTCGTGGGAGAGGCCTCCGGCCAGGACCAGCACGCGCTCACTCACAGGGACGACCTCCGGGTCGGACGGGACAGCGGGACGGGGACGGGGGTCACGTCAGGTCGGACTGAGGACCTTCGTAGCCGCGCGCGACCACGTCGGCGACGGCACCGAAGGTCTGGCGGAGCTCGAGCTCGTCCTCGATGACGCCCACGAGCCGCCGGACGCCCTCGCGGATGCGTTCGGGCGTCGGGTAGCAGTAGGACAGCCGCATCGACTGCGCACCGAAGCCGTCGGCGAAGAACGCGGTGCCGGGCACGTAGGCCACCCGGGCGGTGACGGCGCGCGGCAGCATGGCCTTGGAGTCGAGTCCGTCGGGCAGGGTCAGCCAGACGTAGAAGCCGCCGGCGGGCACGTTCCAGCGGGCGGTGGCGGGCATCAGGTCGTCGAGGGCCTCGATCATGGCGTCGCGCCGGTCGCGGTACATCTCGCGGAACTGCTTCACCTGACCCTGCCAGTCGTGGTTGCGCAGGTACGACGACACCGCCATCTGGCTGAACGACGGGGGGCACAGCGTGGCCGACTCCTGGGCCAGCACCAGCTTCTCCCGCACGGCGTGCGGCGCCAGCGCCCACCCGACCCGGAAGCCGGGGGCGAAGGTCTTGGAGAAGGACCCGAGGTAGATCACGCCCTCCGCCTCGTCGGCTCGCATCGCGCGGATCGGCTCGCCCTCGAAGCCGAGCAGGCCGTAGGGGTTGTCCTCGAGCACCAGCACGTCGGCCTCACGACAGATCTGCAGGATCTCGGTGCGCCGGGTGGCGCTGAGCGTCACGCCGGCGGGGTTGTGGAAGTTCGGGATCGTGTAGACGAACTTGATGGTGCGGCCCGCCGCCTGCACGTGGGCGATGGCGTGCCGCAGGGCCTCGGGCACCATCCCGTCGGCGTCCATCTCGACGTGGACCACGTCGCACTCGTAGGCACGGAAGACCCCGAGCGCGCCGACGTACGAGGGCGCCTCGCAGATGACGACGTCGCCGGGGTCGCAGAAGATCCGCGTCACCAGGTCGACGGCCTGCTGGGAGCCGACGGTCACCACGACGTCGTCGGGGTGGGCCTCGATGCCCTCGAGCCGCATCACGTCGCAGATCTGCTCGCGCAGCACCGGGTCACCCTGGCCGGAGCCGTACTGCATGGCGGTGGCACCGTGCTGGGCGACGAGGTCGCTGATCGCGCCGCCGACGACGTCGAGAGGGAGCCCGGAGATGTTCGGCATGCCGCCGGCGAGACTGACCACCTCGGGCCTGCTGGCGACCGAGAACAGGGCGCGGATCTCCGAGGCCGTCATGCCCTTGGTGCGCGCGGCGTACCGGTCGACGTAGCTGTCGAGGCGGGTGCTGCTGCGTGCGGGCAGCTCGGACGGCTCGGCGGACGGGACTGACATGGGTGCGAACTCCTGGCGGCTGGCTACCATCCCAGTATCCACACCCGAGGAGGTGCCGTGTCGCGACGCGTCGCACGTCTCACCGTGGACTCGCTCGCCGTCCTGCCCGACGAGGTGCGGACCTGCGTGGCCTGGGAGCTCGACCCGGTGGAGCGGGCGCGGGCCGAGCGGGAGCGAACCACCGCCGAGGAGAAGGCCGCCTGGCTCTCCCGCGTGCTCCTGGAGTGGGGCTCCTGCGGCCGGGTGGTGTGGGTCGACGACGCCGTCGCGGGTGTGGTCGTCTACGCCCCGCCGGGCTACCTGCCGGGCACGGTCGTGATGCCGACGGCCCCGGTCGCGGAGGACGCGGTGCAGATCGCCAGCGCCTTCGTCGCCGAGGAGCACGCCGGCGCCGGCCTGGGACGCCTGCTCATGCAGCTGGCCGTCAAGGACGTGCTGCAGCGGGGTGGCTACCGGGCCGTGGAGTGCTTCGGTCGCGAGCCGGGGATCTCGCCCGACGCCGACGCCTGCTGCCTGCCGGTCGAGTTCCTGCAGCGGGTCGGGTTCCGCACCGCGCGCGGCCACGTGCGCCATCCGCGGATGCGACTCGACCTCAGGTCGGTGGTGAGCTGGCGCGAGGAGGTCGAGCTCGCGTGGGAGCGGTTCCTCGGGGCGGTGCGACCCCCGGTCCCCGCCCCGGTGCCGCGGTCGTCGGCGTCCCGGGTCGGCCGGTCGGCGGGGTCGGTTCAGCCGCCGTCGGTGGAGGCGTGGCCCAGCGCGCGGAGGTCGGCGATGCGCAGCACCCCGGTGTGGTGGTCGGAGTCCGGGTCCAGGTAGAGCCGCTGCACGGCGATGACCACGGCCTCGGCCACGGTGTCGCGCAGGTGGCCGTCGCGCCCGGACGCGACGGACGCCGCGTCGTAGCCGACCTCGACGCACACGGTGGGCATCTTGGTCTGGCGCAGGAGGTCCCAGGACCGTGCGTGCGTGCGGAGGTCGGCCAGCGCGGTGCGGGCCACGATCTCGCGCTGCACCAGCCCGGCGAAGCGCTCGCCCACCCACGAGCGCAGGCCGTGGGCCTCCATCCCGAAGAAGTACGTCGACACGCCGTGGTCGGCGGGGGCGGCAGCGGGATCGACGAGCAGGGAGACGCACAGGTGGGCTTCGGCGCGGTTGGCGAAAGCGGCCCGGACGCTCTCGTCCTCCTCGACGCCGGCGTGCGGCACCGACAGGAAGGCCTGGACGCCGGTGGCGAGCAGGCGGCCCTCGACCCGCCGGGCCAGGTCGCTGCTGGCCTCGTGGGCCCGGGCCCGTCGTTCGAGGTCCTGCGCGGAGCGGCCGTCGCCGGTCTCGCCCGCCGAGGGGTCGATGACGACCACCTTGCCACTCAGGCGTGGCCCGGCGGTGCGGATCCGCTCCTCGGCGCGCAGGGCGTTGGGCCGGCCCCCGGAGACGCGCGGCGCCAGGCGGGTCAGCGCCTTGAGGGTGGCCGGGCCGCAGGTGCCGTCGGCCGGGACACCGATGTTGTGCTGGAACTCGCGGACCGCGCGCTCGGTCACGGACCCGAAGCGCCCGTCGACGCGACCGGTCTTGAAGCCCAGCTCGAGCAGCTGGCGCTGGAGAGCGATGACGTCGTCACCGGTCTGGACGGTGCCGGGCAGGTGCACCAGCACCCGGTCGCCGAGACGCCAGTGCGCCTCTTCCAGGGCCCGGAAGGTCGAGCGCCCCACGACGCCGTCGGCGTTGAGGCCGCGGCGCTGCTGGAAGGCACGCACCGCGCGCTCGAGCGGGTCGTCGTAGGCGGCCTCATCGCCGAGGTCGGCGGCCGCGAGCAGGTCCAGGGCGACCAGACGGTGCTTCAGCTCCGCGACCTCGGACGCCCGGTCCCCGAGCCGGAACACACCGGAGGTGCGGCTCGGGGCGGGGACGTCACTCATCGGCTCAGCCGATGAAGTCGGCGAGCTCCTTGAGGATCGCGGCCTTCGGGCGCGCCCCCACGATCTGCTTGACGACCTCACCGTTGTGGTAGAGGTTCATCGTCGGGATCCCGGAGACGCGGTACTGCGCCGGAACGACCGGGTTCTCGTCGACGTTCATCTTCACGATCTCGACCTTGTCGCCGTGCTCGGCGCTGATCTCGGCCAGGATCGGGGCGACCTGGCGGCACGGGCCGCACCACTCGGCCCAGAAGTCGACCAGCACAGGCTTGTCGGACTTGAGGACCTCGGCCTCGAAGTCGGCGTCGGTGACTTTCTTCATCTCGGCCACGGATCAGGTCCTTCCGTTCGTGGGTCGTGCGGGATCGGAGCGGGGGTTCGTGCTGGTTCGTGCGGGATCGTGCGGGATCGTGCGTGCTGAGTCAACACCACGGAGCCGACGGATTGTTCCCGTCGGCGGCCGGGTGTCGGCCCGGGGTCGGGTCAGACGTTGGCGGGCTCGCGCCCGACACCTGCGCCGGCCGTCTTGGCGGCGTGGTCGAGGTCGGCGAGGTGGCGCTCGGCGTCGAGCGCGGCCGAGCAGCCGGTGCCGGCAGCGGTGATGGCCTGGCGGTACTCGTGGTCGACGAGGTCGCCGCAGGCGAACACGCCCTCGATGTTGGTGCGCGTGGTGGGGTGCTCCACCAGCACGTAACCCTCGTCGTCGAGGTCGACCTGACCGGCCAGCAGCTCCGAGCGCGGGTCGTGGCCGATGGCGATGAACAGCCCGGTCACAGTGAGCTCGCGGGTCTCGCCGGTGACGGTGTCGCCCAGCGTGACGGCGGTCAGCTTGTCCTGGCCGTGCAGCGAGGTGACGGTGCTGTTCCACACCATCTCGAGCTTCTCGTCGGCGAAGGCACGCTCCTGCATGATCTTGGAGGCGCGCAGCTCGTCGCGGCGGTGGATCAGGTAGACCTTCTTGGCGAAGCGGGTGAGGAACGTCGCCTCCTCGATGGCGGAGTCGCCGCCGCCGACGACCGCGATCTCCTGGTCGCGGAAGAAGAAGCCGTCGCAGGTCGCGCACCACGAGACGCCGTGGCCGGAGAGCCGCTCCTCGTCGGAGATGCCGAGCTTGCGGTAGCCGGAGCCGGTGGCCAGGATGACCGTCCGCGCGCGGTGGAGGCCGCCGTCGCCGTCGGTGACCTCCTTGACCTCGCCGGTCAGGGCGACCTCGGTGACGTCGTCGGTCACGAAGACCGCGCCGAAGCGCTCGGCCTGGGCGCGCATCTCGTCCATCAGCGCCGGGCCCATGATGCCGTCCTGGAACCCGGGGAAGTTCTCGACCTCGGTGGTGTTCATCAGGGCGCCACCGGCGGTCACCGCGCCCTCGAAGACGAGGGGCTTCAGGTTCGCGCGGGCCGCGTAGATCGCGGCCGTGTAGCCCGAGGGTCCCGACCCGATGATGATGACGTCGTGGACTTCGGTCTCGGAGGTCATGGATGTCCTTCGCTCGCGGTTGCTGGATGGATCCGGCCCGTCGGTGCTCACGTCCGGCGGGCCATCGGCACAACCGATCCTAGGTGGCCACTATTCCCCCGCGGGGCCGATCTCGACCCCGTCCAGCAGCAGGCCGAGGTCGCAGTCGTAGACCCGCCCGTCGAGGCGGTCACCCGACCGGCGTACGACGAGGGTGGCGGGGTCGCCCTGGTAGCTCACCACGCTGCGACGGCCCCGCCCGGCGGGCGCAACGCAGCGCCCGGACCGGACCTGGTTGCGGGCGTCCAGGGCCCCGGCGCGCTCCTCGTAGCCGTCGGTGAGTGCGGCGACGTCACCGGTGCCCGTCGCGCGGACCGCGGCGCGCAGGTCGGCGTCGTCGGTGATGCGCAGGACGCGCGGCACCCTCGGGGCACGCGCGGTCTCGGAGGCTCGCTCGGGACGGGGCGCGTCGACGTCGCCGTCGCGCTGGTCACGGTTCCCGCCCGCTCCGCCCGCGCTTCCTGGCTCCTCGGACGAGCCGCGGGACCCGGACGGATCGTTCGAGCCGCCCGCCTCGCCGGACTCCACCTGAGCCTCGGACGCGCTGCCGGCGCTCGCGCTGTCGGAGCCGGACCCGCCGGTGAGGTCGTCCGCCACGCTCAGGCCGATCCCGGCGACGCCCAGCACCGCGGCGGCGACGAGCAGCCGCGGCCCCCAGGTGCGGCGACGCCGAGACCGCTCTGCGTCGAGGGACACCGCGGCGCCCGTGTGCCCGGGGTCCGCCTGCTCGGGGTCCGCCTGCTCCGGCTGTGCCTGCGGCGCGGTCCCGAGGCCGCGGTCGGACCGCTGGGCGACCAGGTCGGCCAGCACGGCGTCCAACCGGGACACGACCTGCGGCGGGGTCGGCTCGACGGGTCCGGCGGCGCCGAGCAGGCGGATGACCTGCTCCTCGGAGAGCCCTCCTGCGGGCACGCCGGAGCCCGGTCGGTCCTCACTCATCGATGGTCCCCTCCTGCCGGGGTCTCGTCGGTCGTTGATGGGACGCGCCAGGGGCCGTCGCGGTTCCCCGCGACCCGCTCCCACGGTCGTCCCGGTCCCTGGTCGGCGAGAAGCTCGGCGAGTCGGCGCCGCCCGCGCGAGCACCGGCTCTTGATGGTCCCGGCAGCGACCCCGAGCACGTCGGCGGCCTCGTCGACGGGCAGGCCCTGCATGTCGACGAGCACCAGGGCGGCGCGCTGCTCGGTGGGGAGGGTGGCGAGGGCGGCGTGCACCGCCCGCTGCCGCTCGGAGCGCTCGGCCATGGCCTCGGGGTCGCCGTCGCCGCGGGGGCGGAGCACACCTGTCCCAGGGCCGGGGTCCGGCACCTCGGTGACCCGCTCGGTGGCCGGCAGCGCCTCCGTGCGGCGGACGGCCTGGCGTCGGTGACGGTCCAGGCAGGCGTTGACCACGACCCGGTGCAACCACGTCGTGACCGCTGCGTCGCCGCGGTAGCCCTCCGCCCGCCGGAAGGCGGCCACCAGGGCGTCCTGCAGCGCGTCCGCGGCGTCCTCGCGGTTGCCGGTGGTGCGCAGCGCCACGGCCCAGAGCCGGTCGCGGTGCCGCGCGAAGAGCACGCCGAACGCCTCGCGGTCCCCGGCCACGTGCGCGGCGAGCAGGGCGCGGTCGTCCAGCTCGGCCAGGTCGCGGGGCCCGGGCGGTTCGGTCACGTCACGACCGTACGACGACCTCGGCCACCTGACCCTGGTAGCCGCCGTCGACACTCGGCAGCGCCGTCAGCCAGAGCACGAGGTAGCGGGTGGTGACGGGGGAGTCGGGGGCGAGCACCACGCGTCCGCCGACACCGGTCCGCGTCGCCACCCGGTCGAGGCCCTTCGCGGCGGTGGGCGCACCGGCGCCCTCGCCGGCAGCGAGCAGCTGCACCGAGTAGCCCGCGCCGGTGAGCTGCGCGACCACGTCGGTGACCTCGGTCTCCTGGCCGAGGTCGAGCAGCAGCCCGACCCCGGACTTGTACGGCGGCAGCGCGGGCCCGTCGAAGTAGGTCTCGGTCCTCCAGGCCGTCGCGGGGCGGCCGTCGACCGCGAGGGGCAGCAGCTCGGGCTTCTCCTCGGGGGTGCCGCCGTCCTGCTCGGGGTCGAAGTCGGAGATCGTGGCGATCGGGACCGTCTGGGGCGGGTCCGGCTCGACCGGGGCCTGGGGGGTCGGAGCGTCGGAGGCCTCGCCGCCCGGCACGAGGTCCGGACCGCCCAGGTTGGCGACCACGATGAGGGTGAGCACGAGCAGGAGCAGCCCGGCGAGCGCCGCGCCCAGGCGCAGCCAGCTGGACCCCGGCCGCTCCGTCGGGCCGCGCAGCACCGGCAACGAGCCGGTGTCGTCGGCGTCCGGACCCCAGTCCTGGGGCAGCGCACCGGCGCCCATCCCCAGCCGTGGGTCGCGGGGCGGGGTGGAGCGGCCGGCGACCGGCACGGCCTGCGTCCGCCCGCCCGGCTCCGGATCGTGACCCGCGGTGGCTTCGGGGTGGCTCCGGGGGTGGCTCCGGGGGTGGGCCCGGGGGTGGGTCGCGGGGCCGTGAAGGGTGCCGCCTGGGTGGCCTCGGGGTCGGCGACCGGGAACCCGGGCGCGACGGCGGGGGTGGGCGCTGCGCCCACCGTAGACCCGGTCGAAGCCGCCCCCGTCGACCCGGCCGTCAAGGACGACGCGGACGCGCCGGTGTCGTCGAGGTCCCAGCGCGGACGCGGGGACGCCTGGGTCGACTCCGGGTCCGCGAACGGCACGCCGGGCGCCTGGGTGGGGGGCAGGTCGTGTGACCCCAGGCTGTCGTCCTCGGGGCGGTTGGTGCCGCCGGGACCCGTCAGGGCTTCGGGGGCCAGGAAGGCGGTGGCGGCCGACAGGCTGGTGACGGTGTGGGGGCTGCGCTCGCCGAGGAAGTGGCTGAGGGCCTCGGCCACCGAGGCGGCGGTGACGGTGACCGTCGGGTTCTCCTGGCCCCGCAGCAGCCGGCGGCACAGCGTGTCGAGCTCGCGCGGCACCCCGGCGCGCACCTGGCGCGGCCGGCAGACCTGACCGTGGTCGAGCGGGGCGGCGGGCACCACCGAGGCCGGACGCCCGGGCCAGCGGCCCACCAGGGCGGCGTAGAGCAGCGCGCCGAGGTTGCGGACGTCGTTCTCGTGGTCGCTCAGGTGCACGCCCTCGAGGTCGCCGGTGAGGTCCTCGGCGGAGAGCCGGCCGTAGAGGACCGCGTCGACGACGAAGCCGATGAGCTTGACCGAACCGGAGTCGGACACGAGGACGTTCTCGGGCAGCAGGCGGCCGTGGGCCACGCCCTGCGCGTGGGTGGCGGCGATCGTCTGGGCCACCTCGCGCACCAGCCACGCGGCCCGGCGCGGCGCGAGCGGCTCCTCGGCGACCATGCGGTCCAGCGACATCCCGGAGCCCCACTCGTGCACGACGTGCACGACGTCGTCCTCCTGCACCGCGTCCAGCACCCGCAGCAGGCGGGGCTCGCTCACGGTCGCGGACGTCCGGGCGGCGGTCAGCACGGCACCGGCGCGGCGGTCCTGGGCGGAGATGACGTGGATGGCGACGTTGCGGGCCAGGGTCAGGTCGGTGGCGCGCCAGAACCGTGCGCCCGACCGCTCGTCCAGCAGGTCCTCGAGGCGGAACCGGGAGGCGACGACGCTTCCGCGGCCCCAGGCGTCCTGCCCTCCCTGGCTCATGCCGTCCTGCTCCCTCCCCGGTCGCTGCACGGTCCCACCACACGCCCGTGCCGTGTCGGTCGACTTCCATGGTAGGCGGGTCGGGGCCCGCGCACGGCGGCACGGTCGCACGCAGGACCCGGAGCCGCCGGGCCCTCAGCGGCGCAATCGGCTCGTCACCAGCGAGGTCACCTCGGAGATCTCGGTGATCCGCAGCGCCCGCGCCACGAGGAGGAGCACCCCCAGGTCGACCAGTCCGGTGCTGGCGAGCACCAGGAGCGACGTCACCTTGTCCCCGAACCCCCCGGCACCATCGCTGCTCGCGACGCCCGGGTCGAGGACGACGTCGACCAGGCTGCTCCAGCCGTACGCCGCCGCGCCGGCGACCCCGGCCGCCAGCAGGATGCGGACCCCGAAGCGGACCAGCTCAGGGATCTCCAGCGACCCCAGGACGCGTCGCAGCACCAGCGTCGACGTCACGGCGCCCACGGCGTACGCCCCGCCGTAGGCGAGAGCGAGACCTGGCGCGGTGAGGCGGGGCGAGACCGCACCGACCACCAGCACCGCGAGCACGACGTTGACCACGGCGACCACGCACTGGACCTGGAAGACCGTGCGGGTGCGCTCCAGGGCGTAGAAGCCGCGCAGCGTCAGGTAGTGCAGCGTGAAGAAGACCAGCCCCGGCCCGAAGGCGACGAGCGTGGTCGCGAAACCCTCGTAGGTCTGCGAGGCGGCGCCGTAGCCGAAGACGAGGTCGGCCAAGGGCAGCGCGATCGCGGGCAGCAGCAGCGCGAACGGCACGATGAGCGCGAGCGCGGTGCGGGCCGTGGCGGCGACCTGACCGGCCAGTCCCCGCAGGTCGGCGTCCGCGGCCAGCCGCGACAGGCGGGGCAGCACGGCGGTGGCCAGCGACACGGTGGCGATCGAGTGCGGGACCATCGCCAGCAGGAACGAGCCGGAGTACACGGTGTAGCCGGTGGCCTCCGCCCGCCGCGCCCGCCGCGCCCGCCGCGCCGGCCGCGCCTCCGCCCGAGCCGGCGGTGCCGCCGGAGGCCAGCCGGACCACGACCGTGTAGGCGATCTGGTTGACCAGGACGAAGCCGAGGGTCCACGCGCCCAGCCGGAAGGTGTGGCCCAGCCCGGTGCCACGGAAGTCGAAGCGGGGGCGGAAGCGGAAGCCGGCGGCGCGCAGGTAGGGCAGCAGGATCAGCAGCTGCACGGCGATCCCGGCGGTCGAGCCGAGGCCGAGCAGCAGCTCCTGGCCCCGACGAGTAGCCGCCGATGAGCTCGTCACCACTCGCGGCCCCGAACTGAACGAGGTAGACGACCAGGACGAGGACGGCGATGACGTTGTTGGCGATCGGCGCCCACATCATCGGGCCGAAGCGGTCGCGCGAGTTGAGCACCTGACCGACCAGCACGAACATGCCGTAGAAGAACACCTGGGGCAGGCACAGCCGCGCGAAGGCGATGACCGACTCGCGCTGCTCGGTGAAGCCGGCGGTGAAGTAGGCGTCGTCGAGGTAGAGCCGCATCACCCACGGGGCAGCGAGCACCAGCAGGGCGGTCGTGCCGGCCAGGAACAGCGCGGCCAGGGTGATGATGCGGTTGGTGTAGGCCTCGCCGCCATCGGGGTCCTGCTTCATCGCCCGCACCAGCTGCGGCACCAGCACGGCGTTGAACACCCCGCCGGCCAGCAGGATGTAGAGCATGTTCGGCACCGTGTTGGCGATGGTGAAGACGTCGGCGTGCAGCTGGGTGCCGAGCGCCGCGGCGAGCAGGGTGGAGCGGACGAAGCCGCTCAGCCGGGAGACCGCGGTGCCCGCGGCCATGACGGCGCTCGAGGAGAGCACGCTGGGGTCGCGCTGCGTCACGCGGTCGCCTCCGCTGCGGCGTGCCGGCGGCGGCGTGCCAGCAGGCGGCGCACCGTGCGCACCGTGATCGCTCCGAACAGCGCGACGCCGCCGGCGGCCATGATGAACCACAGGATCATGCCGACCTTGCTGCTGCGCACGCTGAGGGTGGAGGCCTGGCCCAGGGCGCGTCCGGTCCGGCTGACCGGCTGCAGCGTCACCTGGTGCACGCCGATGTCGGTGGCTTCGGCCTCGATGCGCATCGGGCGACGGCCCCCGGGCGGCAGGTCCACGGGGGCGGGGGTGGTCAGCTGCAGCGGACCGCCGCGCACGGTCGCCGACAGCCCGACGGTGACGGCCTGGTCGAGACCGTTGACCAGCGTGACCTGGAACGTCCCGCTGTCGCTCGACATCGTGATGAAGGACGGACCGCGGATGGTGACGCCGCCGAGCCAGTCGTCGACCCGCGTCACCGCGTCACGGGCGCGCTGGGTCGCCACCCCGGGGAAGGCGCGGCTCCACACCGAGGACGTCAGCAAGGCCTGACGGTCGACCCGCTCGCCCAGGCCGGCGTCGTCGGTGAGCAGGTCCTGCAGGGTCAGGCTGCGGTCCACCAGCGCCGCGCTCGCGGCCACGGCGTACGCCGGCACCTCGGCCAGCACCTCCTCGTCGGGGTAGACGAGGTCGTCACCGCGGACGGTGACCGCGCCGACGGAGGCGGGGTCGACCACGGAGCTCAGCGAGACGCCGTCGAGCCAGGGCTGGGCGGTGAGCGCGTCGAAGAACTCCGCGCGCTCCCAGTCCCGGCCCGGGTCCCACAGCGCGGGCAGGACCGTGACCAACGGCTCGGCGGCCTGGTCGGACAGCGCGTGGACGGCGGCCTCGGCCAGCAGCCGCTGGCGTACGGCGAGCGCGCCGTTCGTGCGACCCGGCCCGGGACCACGGATCCCCTCGTCCGACGGGCTGGCGGTCAGGGCACCGCCGCGCGGGGCCGCGAACACCGTCGGGTCGTCGTCCTGCTCGAGCTCCTCGGGGATCGCGGCCCGTGCGAGCACGACCCGCAGGTCCGGGTCCAGGACGGCCAGGCCCTCGGGCGAGAGGTACCCGGACGGCGGCGCCACCACCGGGGCCGAGGAGATGCCGCGGGCCGCTAGCACCGCTCGGGCCTGGTCGAGGGCGATCGAGACGATCTCGGGACCCTGGGTGCCGTCGGCGGCGGCGCTGACGTCGAGGTCGCCGTACGGCAGGGCGAGCACGCTGGTGCGCTCGGCGTCCGCGACGAACCGGTCGACCCACCGGGTCGCGGCCCTGGCCGCGGGGTCGTCCTCGGCGGCGCGGGCCGCGGTCTCCTCCTCGCTGGGCTCGTCGTCGGGCGCCGTGACCTCGTTGGACCCGTCGGAGGTGAGGTCGATCGACGGGTTGCCGGCGCTCAGCGAGTCGGCAGCATCGAGGAGGGCGCCGTCGACCAGCCAGGTCAGCGGCCAACCGTCGGGGGCGTCGTCCGCCGCGGCGCCGGTGCCCGCGGCACCGTTGCGACGGGGGCGGCGAGGCGGCTCGGTCGAGTCCTCGCCGGGATCGGGCAGGGCGCTGGCGGCGAAGGCGCGCACCCGCTCCAGGCGACCGGACCGCAGCTGCGCGGCCCACAGCCGGTCGTAGAGCAAGGTGCCGTCGGCCCCGCGCACGACGTGCCGCCGGAACGGCATGCCCAGCGCGAGGCGCGTGGAGGCCTGGTCGGGCACCAGCGGGAGCAGGGTGCGGGCCCTCCCGTCCGCGCCCTCGATGCGACCGTCCTCATCGGTGCCGAGCACGTGGATGCCGAGCCAGTAGACGCCCGGCTCGCCGGAGACCAGCAGCCGGCGGGCCGGTACGACGAGCCGGAAGCGGGCGGTGTCGCCGGGGGCCAGGTCGGGGGCGAGCTGGAACAGGCCGGGGGCGATGAGACGGTCACCGATCTCGATGTCGTCCCCGGAGGCGACCGCGGCGTCGATCTCGTCCTCGGTGGTCATGGGGTCGGTGGAGGTCAGCAGATAGACCTTGTTGTCGCTCCAGGTCGACTCGGAGACGTTGGTGACGGTCCCCGTCACCACCAGGTCACCCTCGGTGGGCACCACGGCGGGCCGCAGCCGGTCGATGACCACCCGGAGCGGCGCTTTCGGCACCTCGGGCTCGGCGCGTACCGGGGCGCGTACCGGGGCGCGTGCCGGGGCGCGTGCCGGGGCGCGGCCGGCGCGCACCAGAGCGCGCGCCAGGACCGGAGTGGCCCTCGGCGCTGGGCCGGACGTCGGAGCTGTGTCGGCGAGCGCCTCGGGATGCAGCGCCCCGGTGGCCCCGGCGGCCTCGGTGTCGCCGGCACGCGTGACGGCGGGTGACGCCGCCGCGGTCGGGCAGGTCCCGGCCACCAGGGCCAGCAGACACCCGGCCCCGAGGACGGTCCACCGTCGTCTCGGGTCCGCAGCACTCACCCGGTCAGGCTAGTCGTCGCCCAACGACGCTGGGGGACGCCGTGGGTCTCGCCCCGCCGATGTCTCTACAGTGGTGTCCCGTGCCCGACCCCTCGACGACCCCCCACGAGCTCTCCCCCGAGCGGGTGTCCGCGGGTGCGCCGGTGAGCCGCCCGGTGGGCGAGCCGCTGTCGATGGTCGAGGTCCAGGAGCGGGCCGAGCGCGAGCTGGACCGGATCGGGTCCGTGCTGACCGAGCTGGGCCGGCTGTTCACCGACGCCGGTGAGGAGATCGCCCTGGTCGGCGGCACGGTGCGTGACGCCCTGCTGGGCCGACTCACCTCCGACCTGGATCTCACCACGTCGGCGCGACCGGACGTCGTCGAGCGGCTGGTGTCGGGCTGGGCAGACGCGGTCTGGGACATCGGCCGCGACTTCGGCACCATCGGCTGCCGCAAGGGCGACTGGACGATCGAGGTCACGACCTACCGCTCCGAGGCGTACGCCTCCGACTCCCGCAAGCCGACCGTGGCCTACGGCGACACCCTCGAGGGCGACCTCGGCCGCCGCGACTTCACCGTCAACGCGATGGCCCTGCGGCTGCCGCAGCGCGAGTTCGCCGACCCCTTCGGTGGCATCGTCGACCTGGCCCACCAGGTGGTGCGGACCCCGGGCACCCCCGAGAACTCGTTCTCCGACGACCCGCTGCGGATGATGCGGGCGGCCCGCTTCGCCGCCCAGCTGGGCTTCGCGGTCGCGCCGGAGGTGGTGGCGGCCATGACCGCGATGGCCGAGCGGATCGACATCATCTCGGCCGAGCGGGTCCGCGACGAGCTCGTCAAGCTGGTCTGCGCGACGTACCCGCGCCGTGGTCTGGCCCTGCTCGTCGAGACCGGGTTGGCGGCGCGCGTGCTGCCCGAGCTGCCGGCGCTGGCGCTGGAGCGCGACGAGCACCACCGGCACAAGGACGTCTACGAGCACACGCTCACCGTGCTGGAGCAGGCGATCGACCTCGAGGACCGGTTGCCGGGCGACAGCCCGGACTTCGTGGCCCGCTTCGCCTCCCTGATGCACGACGTCGGCAAGCCCCGCACGCGGCGGTTCGCCGGTGACGGCACGGTGACGTTCCACCACCACGACGCGGTCGGGGCGAAGATGACGCGCAAGCGGATGAAGGCGCTGCGGTTCTCCAACGACACCACCGACGCCGTCTGCAAGCTCGTCGAGCTGCACCTGCGCTTCCACGGGTACGGCGACGGCGACTGGACCGACGCCGCGGTGCGGCGCTACGTCCGCGACGCCGGCGACCAGCTCGAGCGGCTCCACGTGCTGACCCGAGCCGACTGCACCACCCGCAACCGCCGCAAGGCCGAGCGGCTGCGCCGCACCTACGACGACCTCGAGGCGCGGATCGCGCGGCTGGCCGAGCAGGAGCAGCTGGAGTCGATCCGTCCCGACCTCGACGGCAACCGAATCATGGAGATCCTCGGGGTCGGCCCGGGCCGCGAGGTCGGCGAGGCCTACCGCTTCCTGCTCGAGCTGCGGATGGACCACGGTCCGATGATCCCCGAAGCCGCCGAGGCCGCCCTCCGCGAGTGGTGGGCCACCCGCTCCTGACCCCTGCCGTGCGGGCCAGGGCGGTGTCGGTTTCACCAGGTACCTAGTGAAACTGGCACTTCCCGAACGAAACTTCACTCGGGAAGTGCCGGGATCACTAGGTACCTAGTGAAACCGGCACGGGACCGTTGTCGAGAAATGGGGGAGCTGTTCGTCACAGTGGTGGGGCGAGGACGCCCCGACCATCCCGGCCACGACCGGTGGCCCGACGAGAGGACTCCACCATGAGCGACACCTACTGCTACCTGATCCGCGAGAAGGACTGGGACTCCGACTCCATGCTCGCCGGACCCGAGGCCAGGTCGGAGGAGAACGCCGCCGCCATGGCCGAGCACGGCGCCTTCGCCGAGGCGGTGGAGAAGCTCGGCGCCCGCATCGTCGGGGGCAGCGTGCTGCACAACGCGTCGTACGGCGGGGTGGTGAGCGGTGCGGGCGGCGACGGTTCGAGCGCGGTCTTCAGCGACAGCCCGTACGCCGACACGAGCGAGCTCATCACCGGCTTCTACCTCGTGGAGGTCGACAGCGAGGAGCAGGCCCGCACCGTCGCGGCGCTGGTCCCGTCGGCGAACGTCATCGAGTGGCGCAAGGTGCTGCCGATGGGCGAGGGCTGAGGCTCACCGGCTCGACCCGGCTCGACCCGGCTCGACCGGTTCGACGGGCTCGACCGGTTCGACGGGCTCGACGGGCTCGACGGGATCAGCACCGGACCCACCCCGGGCACCGCACCAGGCGTCACGATGGGGGTGTGAGCCCGTCCGAGGAGGAGTTCCGCGCCGCCTGGCCCCGCGTCGTGCGGGCGCTGGCCGGGTGGTGCGGCAGCCTCGACCTGGCTGAGGAGCACGCCGCCGAGGCGATGGCGCGCGCGGTGCGCCACCACGCCGACGGCGGGAGCATCGACGACCTCACCGCCTGGGCCGTCCAGGTCGGGCGGCGCGCCCTCCTCGACGACGTCCGCCGCCGCGACACCTTCGGCCGGCTGGCCGCCGATCTCGCCCGCACCGACCGGGTCGCGGTCGAGCCGCCGCCGGGAGCCGCGGTCGCGGCGGGCTCCCGGCACACCCCTCGCGACCCTGCGGAGGCCGACGTGGACCCCGACGACCTGGCGGAGGACCTCGACGACCGGGTGGCCCTGCTGTTCGTCGCCTGTGACGACGCCCTTCCCCCCGGCGCCCAGATGGTGCTGGCGCTGCGGGTCGTGTGCGGGCTGAGCATCCGCGAGATCGGGGTCCACCTCGGCATCGCGGAGACGGCCGCGGCCGCCCGGCTGACCCGGGCGAAGAAGGGTCTGGCCCAGGCTCGCAGCGGTTTCGCCGTGCCGGGGGTGCAGGACCGCCGGGCGCGGCTGCCGGTCGTGCTGGCCTGTGTCGCGGGGATGTTCACCGTCGCCCACCGCGACGGCTTCGCGCCGGCGGACGCCGCCGGCGACCTCGGCAGGCAGGCGCTCTCGCTCGCCGACGCGCTCGTGCGCCTCTACCCCACCGACCCCGAGGTCCGGGGCCTGCGGGCGGTCGTGCGGCTCGGCCTCGGCCGCCGCCCGGGCCGGGTGGACGCGGACGGCGTGGCCCTCACCCTCGACGAGGTCGACCGCACGCGGTGGGACGACCGGCTGGTGCGGGCCGGTCTGCGCGACGCGGCCGTCGCCGCGCGCCACGGCACCGGTCGCTTCGCGCTCGAAGCGGCGATCTCCGGCCTGCACACCACGGCCCCCGACGTCGCCTCCACCGACTGGCCGCGCATCCTCTCCCTGTACGACGCCCTCGGCCGGGTCTGGCCCTCGCCCGCGGTCGAGGTCGCGCACCTCGTGGCCCGGTCGTACGCCGACCCCGGGTCGGCCGGGTCGGTGGGGACCGCGCTCGCCCGGCTCGCCGCCACGGGGCCGGCGTACGCCCAGCGGGACGCGGGCTTCGCCCTGGCGGACCTGCTCTGGCGCACCGGGCGACGCCAGGAGGCGGGCGAGCGCTACCGCACGTTGGCGGAGCTCGCCGGCAACGAGGCGGTACGCCGCTTCTGCCTGCGTCGTGGCGCAGCAGGAGCCTAGGCTGGCGTCATGAAGAGCGACCTGTTCTCCCAGTCCAACCTCGAGAACGAGACCCAGACCCGGTTCGCGCTGCAGAACGAGCAGCTCCTCCGGGTGTCACTCGGCCCCGACGTGCTCTCGGTCAAGGGCGCGATGGTCGCCTTCCAGGGTCAGATCCGCTTCGACCACGAGAAGGCCGGCAGCATGGGCAAGCTGCTGAAGAAGGCGCTCACGTCGGAGGACATGCCCTTGATGCGCGTCAGCGGCCAGGGCGAGGTGTTCTTCGCCAACGAGGCCGGCTACGTCTACATCCTCGAGCTCGACGGCGACGGGATCAGCGTCAACGGTCGCAACCTGCTCGCCTTCGACGCCGCGATGAGCTGGGACATCAACCGAGTCAAGGGTGCCGGTGTGATGGCGGGCGGCCTCTTCAACACGGTCGTGACCGGCCAGGGGTCGGTCGCGCTGTGCACGGTCGGCAAGCCGGTCGTGCTCGACTGCTCCCAGCAGCCGACGTACGTCGACACGAACGCGGCCGTGGCCTGGTCGGCCAACCTCGTGCCGCAGGTCGTCAGCAGCATGAACATGAAGTCCATGCTGCGCGGTGGGACCGGCGAGGCCCTGCAGTTCGCCTTCCACGGCCCGGGGTTCGTCGTGGTGCAGCCCTCCGAGTGGGTGCCGCAGACCGCTCAGGGCTCGGGCGGCGGTGGTGGCGGCCTCATGGGCAACCTGCTCAACGGCTGACCCGGGCGAAGGCCGCGGCCAGCAGCAGGTAGCAGACCGCGACGGTCGTCAGCGCGACCGGGGCGCGACCGTCGCGAGGCAGCAGCACGACCGCGCTGACGGCGGCGGACACGAAGGCGACGTTGAAGATCACGTCGTAGAGCGAGAACACCCGCCCCCGGAAGGCGTCGTCGACGTCGCGCTGCACGAACGTGTCGACGCAGATCTTGATGCCCTGCGCCGCCAGACCGACCCCGAACGCAGCGACCAGCAGCGCCGGCTCGGTGAGCCGGATCGCGGGGAGCAGCTGCACCACGGCCGCTCCGGTCAGCAGCACCACGATCCACCGGTGCGGCCGGACGCGCTCGGTCACCACCGGGGTGAGCAGCGCGGCGGCGAGGAAGCCGGCGCCGCCGGCGAGGGTGGTCCGGCCCAGAGCCGCGAACGCCGCGTCGGGGTCGTCGGGGTGCAGACCGTTGCGGAAGAACAGCAGCAGCAGGACCGCGGTGAGCCCGAACAGGTAGCGCTGGCCGGCGATCAGCGCCAAGCCGGTGGCGGCGTCGCGCCGGATCCGCAGGTGGCGCAGGCCGTCGAGCAGGCCGACGCCGGTGGCTCGCAGCGCCGCACCCACCGACGGCAGGTCGGCGGCAGCCGCGTCCGGGTGGGCGTCGTCGCGGCCGCCGCCCGGTCGGTCCGGCCCCAGCAGCGCCCGCGGGATGCGCAGCGCCAGCGACCCGGCGGCGGCGTACAGGAGGGCGGCGAGCAGCAGGACGCCGACGTCCCCGGCCCCGGTCAGCCCCGCGACGAGCCCGCCGACGCCGAGCCCGGTCAGGAAGGCCATCGTGCCGGCCGTGGGCGTCAGTGAGTTGGCGGTGAGCAGGTCTGCGCCCGACACGGTGTGGGGCAGCGCGGCGGACAGCCCCGCCAGCAGGAAGCGGTTGACCGACAGGCAGAGGAGCACCACGAGGTAGAAGACCGGGTCCGGCAGGTCGGCGGCCACGATGGCGGCGAGTGCGGCAGCGATGACGACCCGCCCGAGGTTGGCGACGACCAGCACCTGGCGCCGCGACCAGCGGTCCAGGAACACCCCGGCGAACGGGCCGAGCAGGGAGAACGGCAGCAGCACCACGGCCAGCGCCACCGCGATGTCGACCGGCTCGGTCTGCTCCTGGCCGAACAGCGCGTAGGACGCCAGCGCGACCTGCAGCACCCCGTCGCTGAGCTGGCTGGCCAGCCGGACGCCGAGCAGCCGCCGGAACCAGCGCCCGCGCAGGAGCCGTCGGAGATGGGCCCAGGAGCTCGGGGTCGTCCCGCGGTCCGCGACCCCGCGAGCCCCGCGGGTCCTCCGTGTCGTGGCCACCCGGCCATCATGACGGTCCTGCCGCGCGGGCGTCGGACCCGGCTCCACGCAGGTGCGACCTCGCCGCTACTGCGGCATGGTCGGGGGGCCGCTCGACGCAGGCGGCGGCGGTCCGCCCCAGGAGCCAGGCCCCTGCGGACCGGAGGCACCGCTGGTCGATCCGCCCCACGATCCGCCCGGTGCCCCGCCGACACTGCTGGCGATCAGGGAGGTGTTCTCGCCGATGCGGAAGAACAAGGCGATGAGCTCCATGTAGATGCGCGCGATGACGAGGTAGAAGAGCGTCACGATCGGGACGCCCACGAGAGCCAGGATCGCCGTCGTGGCATCGCCGCTGAAGAGGCCTGCGAGGAGGAAGACGAGGCCGGTCAGCAGGATCAGGACGAGCAGCACCCCGTAGATGACCTTCATGAACCGAAGGGTGATGAAGCTGGTGAAGCTGAAGTCGAAGAGCGTCGCGATGAAGTTCTTGCTCTCGAATGATCCGGACATGGATCCCCCGTTCAGTCGGTTGTGGGCGACAAGGAAAGCACCTGGCCGCTCCAGCCGTCAGGCGAATCGCCCCGCTGGCCAGCCGATTCTCCACCCGAGTGACACTTCATGCCTGGACCGGATCCCCATGGAGGGTCCGGAACGTGTAGACCTGCGCCAGGACCACCACGGGCACCGCCATGAGGAGGCCGACGCCGCACAGGCACGTCCCGACGATGTAGGCGGCGACGGTCGCGAGGTACAGCAGCACGAGGTCACCGACATGGTTCCTGGTCCAGGTGAAGCAGGCTCCGATGGCCTCGAGCGGAGCCATGCCCAGGTCGATCACGAAGTAGAGGCTGAAGGCCGTGAAGAACCCGACGACGAGCCCCGGCAGGTAGCACAGCGAGTAGCCGATCGACGTGGCGACGCCGACGATGAGGCCCGTGACCAGCACGTGCCCCCAGTTGAAACCGCTGAACGCCTCCCCGACGGAGAGAGTCTGGTTGCGCGACAGCCGCAGGGCGCCGTTCACCACGCCTGCTTGGAGCACGATCACCACGGGAAGGAGGACCATGCTGCTCACGAGGTTCAACAGCCACTGGCCGTTGAAGAGCGCGAACGGGCTGCCGTTGCTGGGGTTGCCGATCGACACCAGCAGCGAGTAGGAGATCCCGAACGCCACCAGACCGGCCACGATCAGCACCAGCGAGATGAGGACCAGCGGGCCCCAGTTGGCCTTGAACTTCTCGAGGGCGTAGGTGAACGCGGTGCTGACGCTGTAGGGCGGTGTGCCCCACCCACCACCGGGCGGGGGTGGGGGAGGCGGGGCGCCAGACCCTCCCGGGGGGTGTGGTGGTTCCGACGGAGGTGTGTCGTGGCTCATGGTCGTGAACCTAGCGAGATCCTTGTCCGACTGACAGAGGCCGCGGACCCGGCGGGTCCGCGGCCTCGTCGGCGTTGCTCAGAGGGGTTCGGTCAGCGCTCGACGTCGCCGCGGATGAAGGCCTCGACCTGCTGACGGCCGAGGTCGTCGGCCATCTGCACGGGCGGGGACTTCATGAGGTACGTCGACGCCGACAGGATCGGGCCACCGATGCCGCGGTCCTTGGCGATCTTGCACGCACGCAGGGCGTCGATGATGATGCCGGCGCTGTTGGGGGAGTCCCAGACCTCGAGCTTGTACTCCAGGTTCAGCGGGACGTCGCCGAACGCGCGACCCTCGAGGCGGACGTAGGCCCACTTGCGGTCGTCGAGCCACGCGACGTAGTCGGACGGGCCGATGTGGACGTTCTTGTCCTCGACCTTGCCGGCGAGCGAGCCGGTCAGGTTGGAGGTGACCGACTGGGTCTTCGAGACCTTCTTGGACTGCAGACGCTCGCGCTCGAGCATGTTCTTGAAGTCCATGTTGCCGCCGACGTTGAGCTGGTAGGTGCGGTCCAGCGCGACTCCGCGGTCCTCGAACAGCTTCGCCATCACACGGTGGGTGATGGTGGCACCGACCTGGGACTTGATGTCGTCGCCGACGATCGGCACGCCCGCGGCCTCGAACTTCGCGGCCCACGCGGGGTCGGAGGCGATGAAGACGGGCAGCGCGTTGACGAAGCCGACGCCGGCGTCGATGGCGCACTGGGCGTAGAACTTGTCGGCGTCCTCGGAGCCGACCGGGAGGTAGGAGACGAGCACGTCGACCTTCGCGTCCTCGAGGACCGCGACGACGTCGACCGGCTCCTCCTCGGACTCCTCGATGGTCTCGCGGTAGTACTTGCCCAGGCCGTCGTGGGTCGGGCCGCGCTGGACGGTGACGCCGGTCGGGGGCACGTCGCAGATGCGGATCGTGTTGTTCTCCGACGCGCCGATGGCCTCGGCGAGGTCGAAGCCGACCTTCTTGGCGTCGACGTCGAACGCGGCGACGAACTCGACGTCGGAGACGTGGTACTCACCGAACTTCACGTGCATCAGCCCGGGCACCGTGGCCTCGGGGTCGGCGTTCTTGTAGTACTCCACGCCTTGGACGAGGGACGTCGCGCAGTTGCCGACGCCCACGATGGCGACTCGTACGGAACCCATGGTTCTCCTTCGATCTCGGTTTCTCGGTGGTCTGGTGCTGGTGATGCCTGGTCAGGTGTCGCTGCGGGGGCGGTCGTCGCGCTCGCGGTCGATGAGACCGGAGAGCCAGAGCACCTCTCGCTCGACCGACTCGAGCCCGTGGCGCTGCAGCTCGGCGGTGTAGGTGTCGTTGCCGGTGAGGTGGTCGATCTGCTTCTTGACCCGCTCCAGCCGCTCCTCGAGCCGGGTCCGGCGGCCCTCGAGGATCCGCAGCCGGGTCTCGCGGTCGGTCCGGCCGAAGAAGGCGAAGCGGACGCCGAAGACGTCGTCCTCCCACGAGGAGGGTCCCGCGTCGGCGGTGAGCGCCGCGAAGCGGGCGTAGCCCTCCGGAGTCAGCTCGTAGGTGATGCGCGGGCGTCGGCTGGTGACCGGGCCGGCGGCGCTCGACGCACCCGGCTCGGGCGGGACGACGTACTCGCGCAGCCAACCGGTGCGCAGCATCTTCTTCAGCGCCGGGTAGAGCGATCCGTAGGACAGGACCCGTCCCCAGCCGAGGACCACGGTGAGCTGCTTGCGCAGCTCGTAGCCGTGCAGGGGGTTCTCGTGGAGCAGCCCGAGCACGGCGAGCTCGAGGGTGTCCCCACGCTTGGCCACGCCACCATCCCGCCGTCGACGGGTGCCGACGGCCGTCGGCACCTCTCGGCGCAACATATCGCATCGATATATCGACGGTGACCAAGGCCACGCCGGGATCGGACGAACCTGGACCAACGTGGCTCGTGGGCCGTCGTGAGCGCCCTACGCTGGGCGATGGATCTGTCCCCCGACCTCCCAGGAGCAACGACCGGTGAGCGGTGATCGCAAGGAACCCTGGCCCTGGCAGCAGCGCGCTGCCGAGGAGAAGGGGCGCCGCAGCGCCGGAAGCGCCGGAGGCACCGCGGTCGCGAAGGGCGGCAAGTCACGCGGCAAGTGGTCGCGGGGCTGGCGACGGGTCGTCAAGTGGCTCGCCATCGTGTTCGCGACCTTCTTCGTCATCGGCCTCGGCCTCTTCGCCTTCGCCTACGCCACCACCGACATCCCGAACCCCAACGAAGGGTTCGAGGCGCAGACCACCTACGTCTACTACGCCGACGGCAAGACGGTGCTCGGCAAGTTCGCCGAGCAGGACCGCACGAACGTCGACCTCGAGGACGTGCCGGAGGTCGTGAAGGACGCGGTCATCGCCGCCGAGGACCGGACCTTCGAGACCAACCGCGGCATCGACCCCAAGGGCATCCTGCGCGCGGCCTTCAACAACGCCTCGGGCGGGAACACCCAGGGCGCCTCGACGATCACCCAGCAGTACGTCAAGGTCCTCTACCTCAGTCAGGACCGCACCTGGTCGCGCAAGGCCAAGGAAGCGATCCTGTCGCTGAAGATCCAACGCGAGAAGTCCAAGGACGAGATCCTCGAGGGCTACCTCAACACCATCTACTTCGGCCGGGGCGCCTACGGCATCGAGGCCGCCGCCCAGGCCTACTTCGACGTCAGCGTCTCCGAGCTCGACGTCCGGCAGGCCGCGGTGCTGGCGGCCGTCATCAACAGCCCCAACGGCTACGACCCGGCCAACGGCAAGCAGTCCCGCAAGGGCCTGAAGGCTCGCTACGACTACGTCATCGACGGCATGCAGGAGATGGGCACGCTCCCCGCCCGGGTCACCGGCAAGGCCGTCCTCGACAAGCTCCCGCCGTTCCCGCAGGTGCAGCAGCAGAGCCAGTACGGCGGCCAGCGCGGCCACGTGCTGCGTCTGGTCCGCAACGAGCTCTCACGCCTGGGCTACAGCGACTCCGAGATCGACACCGGCGGGCTCCGCATCACCACCACCCTGTTCCGCAAGGCGATGACGGCCGCCGCCCAAGGTGTGGCCGCCAACCGGCCCGCGCTGCCCGGGCTGCACGTCGCCGTCGCCTCGGTCGACCCCCGCACCGGCGCCTTGCGCGGCATGTTCGCCGGCCAGGACTACCTGCAGAGCCAGCTCAACTGGGCCGAGGCCGGGGGAGCCCCGGGCTCGACCTTCAAGCCCTTCGCGCTCGCCGCCGGGCTGGAGTACGGCTACGCGCTGGACTCCAACTTCGACGGCTCCTCGCCGCAGGAGGTGGCGGGCACCGAGTTCGGCAACCAGGGTGAGGGAGGCGGCGTCTCCTACGGCTACATCAGCCTGCTCCAGGCCACCATCGACTCGGTGAACACCGCCTACGTCAACATGGCCAACGAGATCGGGGTGGACAACGTCGTCGACACCGCGGTCGACATGGGGATACCCCGGGACGCGCCCGGGCTGGACGACACCCTCTCGATCGTCCTCGGCTCCGCCACCGTCAGTCCCATCGACATGGCCAACGCCTACGGCACGATCGCCGACGGCGGAGCGTCGAAGGACGTCTTCCTCGTCTCCTCGGTCAAGGCGCCCGAGAGCCGGGACTACCAGCACAAGCTCCGCACCGAGCAGGCCATCGGCGAGGACATCGCGGCCGAGACGTCGTACGCCCTGCAGCAGGTCGCCAGCGTCGGCACCGGCACCAACGCCAACGTGATCGGACGACCGATCGCGGGCAAGACCGGGACGGCCACCACCGACGGCGGCAACGTGCGGTCCTCGTGGTTCGTCGGCTACACCCCGCAGCTGTCCACCGCGGTGATGTACACCCGTGGCAACGGCAACCAGCCCCTCAACGGCTTCCTCGACACCTTCTACGGCGGCGAGTACCCCGCCCGCACCTGGGCGTCGGTGATGAGCGCCGCGCTCGAGGGCGCGGAGATCATCCCGTTCCCCGAGCGCGCGTTCCTCGAGGCCACCGTCGACTCCTACGAGCCCTACACGCCTCCGCCGGAGCCCGAGACCACCCCCGAGCCGGAGCCGAGCGAGACCGCGGAGCCCTCGCGGGAGCCCGAGCCGGAGCCGAAGCCCAGCTCCGAGGGCCCGGCGACGACGGCGCCGCCGCAGTCCTCGGCTCCCCCGAGCGAGTCGGCACCGCCCACGGAGTCGCCCAGTCCGGCCCAGCCGCCGGCGGGCGGAGGAGCGCGGAGCGACCCGAGCCGATCGCCTGCCGGGGGCCGGGACGACCCCGGCCAGTAGCCTGCTCGACGTGACCCCACCCCCGGACCCTCGCGCCGGCGGGCCGGTCGCGCCGACCCGCGAGGACCCCGTGGCCCGTGCGGCCAGCGAGGTCGTCGGAGGACCCTGGGGCGACCACGCACGTCCGCACCGCTGGTGGACGCCGTTGCGGGTGATGCTCGCTGTGGCGTGCCTGGCGTGGGTGCTCGCGATCGTGCAGAAGGTGCCCTGCATCCGGGACGGCTGGAACGGCGAGGACACGCGCTACGCCCAGCTCTGCTACTCCGACCTGCCTTACCTGTACGTCGGGCGCGGGTTCGCCGAGCTCGAGGTGCCGTTCAGCGACTCCGAGGGCCGTTACCCCGACCTGGAGTACCCGGTCCTCATCGGCTACGTGGCCTACGGGGCCGCCGTGGTGACACAGGCCGTCCACGGCTTCCCGGACCTGGGCGCCCGCCACGCGGCGCCGGTGGAGTCCGTCGGGTCGCTGCCCGGGGTCGACCGGGAGCGGCAGGACTTCGTGGCGGTGAACGCGGTGCTGCTCCTGGGCCTTCTGCTGCTCGCCACGTGGCTGCTGGCCGGGGCCCATCCGCGTCGGCCGTGGGACGCGATGGGCATGGTGGCCGCGCCGGCACTCGTGCTGACGGGGTTGGTGAACTGGGACGTGCTGCCCGTCGCCTGCGTGGCCGGGGCGTTCTGGGCCCACGCCCGGGGGCGGCCCCTGCTCGTGGGGGTGTGCATCGGGCTGGGTGCGGCGGCGAAGCTCTACCCGGCCTTCCTGCTCGGCGCCTTCCTCGTCGTCGCCCTCCGTCGTCGCGAGCTGCGCGGCTTCGGGCTCACCGTCGCCGGAGCCGCCGGCGCGTGGCTGCTCTGCAACGTCCCCGCGATGCTCGTCCACCTCGACGGCTGGGCTGGCTTCTGGTCCTTCAACTCCGATCGCGGCGCCGACCTCGGCTCGCTGTGGCTGGTGGCCCGCGAGCGGGGGTGGGACGTCGGCGTCGGCACCGTCAACACGGTCTCCGCGGTGGTGTTCGCCCTCGTCTGCCTGGCCGTGCTGGTGCTGGGGCTGAGCGCGCGGCGCACGCCGCGGCCCGAGCAGCTCGCCTTCCTGGTCGTGCTGGGCTTCCTGGTCGTCAACAAGGTCTACTCGCCGCAGTACGTCCTCTGGCTGCTGCCGCTGGCGGCGCTCGCCCGCCCCCGCTGGCGAGACCTGATGATCTGGCAGGCCGGCGAGGTCGTCTACTTCGTCATGGTCTGGCTCTACCTCGGCAGCTTCACCAGCTCCGCCACCAGCGGGTCGCCCGACCCGGCCTACAGCGCCGCGATCCTGATCCGGGTCGCGGCTGAGCTCTACCTGGCGGCCGTCATCGTGCGCGACGTGCTGCGGCCCTGGCACGACCCGGTCCGGCCGGAGCCGGTCGCCCCGGCCGACCCGGAGGGGACGCTCACGCCGGCAGGGTCTGGTCGAACGCCGTCGTGGTGAAGCGCACCTGGACGTCGACCTGGTCCCCGATGGCGGGGACCGTGGCGCCGGCTGGCAGGAAGAGCATGGAGGCCTGCATGTGCGGCGGCTCGGCGAAGAGCCGCTGCTTGCCGGTGACGGTGAAGGGCGAGCGGACGAGACCGGCGGCGTCCAGGCCGCCCTTGGCCACCCGGGCCGCGCGGTCGCGCAGGCTGGCACCGCCGGTCGGGGCCTCGAGGCCGATGCCGTGGGCCGTCCCGCCGGAGACCACGAGGATGTGGCCGGCCCGCGGGGCGCCGCGGCCGCGGTAGCCGTAGACGTCGCCGCGCTCGACCGGGTGCACGTCGAGCACCGAGGACGTCACCCGCAGGGCACCCCGGTCGCCGAGCCACAGGGCCGTGCCGGTGCGCGGTCGCACGTCGAAGTCGCCGTACGACGACCGCAGGCGGGTCATGTCGGCGGCTGCGAGGTGCGAGATCCACACCGTGCGGGCCTCGATGCCGCTGGCGACGACGTCGTTGAGCAGCCGCTCGACCTCGCCGAGGTGGGAGCCGTGGTCCATCGGCAGGTGGAGGGCGAACCCCTCGACCTGGAGGCGGTCGACCAGCGGCGCGACGGCGCGGAGCGCGGCAGGGGTGAACCCGTGGCGCCGCATCGAGGTCAGCAGCTCCAGCGCGACCCGGGGCCGCCCGCGGGCGGGGTCGGAGGTCAGGTCCTCGACGTCGCTGAGGCGCCCGACGGTGTGGATCAGACGCGGGTCGTAGGTGGCCCGGGTCTCGAAGGGCCGCCAGGGCGACAGCACGAGGAGCGAGCCCTCGAAGTGTCGCTCGACGACCGGCACCTCGGCGTACGTCCCGACCGCGAGGGTGTCGACCCCGAGGTCCTGCGCGGTCCCGGCCAGGCGGGGCAGGCCGAGGCCGTAGCCGTTGCCCTTGGCGACCGGGACGACCGACGGGTCGGCGTCGCGGACCTGTTCGAGGTGGCGGCGCCAGCGGGCCTCGTCGACGTGGAGGGTGAGCACGCGAGTCAGCCCCGTCGCGCCATGTAGGCGGTGAAGGCGCGGTAGAGGAGCCGGTTGAGGGGCAGGTCCCACTCGCCGACCAGCTCGACGGCCTCGCCGCCGGTGCCCACCTTGAACTGGATGAGCCCGACGTGGCTGTCGTCGCTGTCGAGGGTGTCGGTGATGCCGCGCAGGTCGTAGACGTCGGCACCCCGGACCAGTGCGTGGCGCATCATCTCCCACTGCACGGCGTTGGAGCCGCGGACGTCCCGCTTCTCGGTGGAGGAGGCGCCGTAGGAGTACCAGACGTGTCCGCCGACCTGGATGAGGATCGTGCTGGCGACCAGGTCGCCCTCGTGCTCGGCGGTGAAGAGCGCGATGCGGTCGGGGTCCTCGGCGCCGAGGGCGTCGAACATGGTCGAGAAGTAGGACAGCGGCCGCGGCGTGAAGTGGTCGCGCTCGGCGGTGAGGACGTAGAGGTCGTGGAACTGCTCGAGCGCACCGCCGAGCTCGTCGCCAGGGACGCGCCGGGCGACGACGCCCTCCTTGGCGGCCTTCTTGATGTTGCGGCGCCACTGCTGGTTCATGCCCGCCAGGACGTCTTCCTCGGTGCGGGCCTCGCCCGCGGCGGTGCGCAGCGGCACCTGGAAGTTGAACTGCGGCTGGCCCGCGGAGAAACCACCCTCGGCGACCTGCTGCTGCCACCCCAGCTCGCGCAGCCTCGCCAGCACGCGCGCGCCGGTCGGCTCGCGACGGGTGGGCGGCACCTCGCCGAGCCGGTGGACGCCCTCGTCGGCGACGCCCGCCTTCACCGCAGCGGCGTCCCAGCGGCGGGTGACCACGGGCGGGCCCATGCGGACGGCGAACGCGCCCTGGTCCTTGAGGTGGGCCGTCATCGGCGTCAGCCAGTCGGCGAGGTCCTCGGCGTCCCAGTCGATCACCGGGCCCTCGGGCAGGTAGGCCAGGAAGCGCTTCACCTTCGGCAGCTGGCGGTAGAGCACGAGCCCGACCCCGACGAGCGCGCCGGCGTCGTCGTACCAACCGAGGGACTCGCGTCGCCAGTCGCTCTTGACCTCGCCCCAGGCGGGGGTCTGCAGGAAGCTGGCGTGCCGGCGGGACCGGATGAGCTCACGGTGCTCCTCGGCGGACACGGGGCGTACGTCGAGTCGGCTCACCGGGGAAAGACTAGTTGGTACGCCGATGGCTCCGGGGTCGCTGTGGTGGGATGGGTGGGTGGGATCACGGGCGACCGCCCCGTCGAGCCACCATTGACGGAGGGATCACATGAAGGTCGTATCGACTGCTGCCGCCGGTCTCGGCGCGCTGCTGCTGCTGTCCGCGTGCGGCGGCGGGTCCGAGGGCGCGTCCGGGGAGTCCAGCGACCAGTCCGCCGAGGAGGCGGCCGCGTTCGCCGAGGAGACGCCGGAGACCATCGTCGGCGAGGCCGAGAAGGACATGAAGGCGCTCTCCTCCGTGCGGATGGCGGGCTCGCTCACCAACGACGGCCAGGCCATCTCCCTCGACCTCGCGCTCAGCACCGCGGGCGACTGCGCGGGCGACCTGTCGCTCGGCGAGGACGCCAGCCTCGAGCTCCTCAGCGTCGGCGGCGAGACCTGGATCAAGCCGAGTGCGGCGTTCTGGGAGCAGTTCGCCGGTCCGGCCGCGGCGCAGGTCACCGAGGCGGCAGGCGACAAGTGGGTCGCCTTCCCCGGGGAGGAGGCCGACAGCTTCGCCGACATCTGCGACCTCGACTCGCTGCTCGAGGAGTTCAACACCGACAACTCCGACGAGAAGCTGGAGGTCGGCGGCACGGAGGAGGTCGACGGCCAGCAGGCCGTGACGATCGAGAGCACCTCCGACGAGGGCGATGCCGTGACGTCGTGGGTGGCCACCGCTGACCCCCACCACATCCTGCAGGTCGAGGTCGACCAGGGCGGCGAGCCAGGCCAGATCACGTTCTCCGACTTCGACGCCGAGCTCGACCTCGAGGCCCCGGCCTCCGAGGATGTCTTCGACCTGTCGACGTTCCAGCCCTCCGCGCCGTAGTCGCGGGGTTGCCGGTTTCTCAAGGTATGCAGGCGAACTGGCGCTCCCCATGGCGTCCGGAGCATGGGGAGCGCCAGGACGTCGTGGGGAGCAGTGGCAGCAGCACCAGGCCGGGGTCCCGGCCGCTTTCCGTCCACAGGCGCGGGATCCGTTGAGCTGTCCCGAGGACACAGGCGTACGTCGAGCCGCCTGAGCCGTGTGACGCACGCTCGGGACATGCCGAGCACCCACGCCGACGAGCTCGCCGTACCCCTGCGCCGACTGGCCCTCGACCACGGCGCATTCCTGCGTCGCGAGGTGCTCGAGCTCGGGATCGACGACCGCACGCTGCGACGCCAGGTCCGGGCAGGTGCCTGGGTACGGGTGCGTCACGGGGCCTACACGTTTCGCGATCTGTGGGTCGCCGAGAGCCCCGAGGAGCAGCATCGGATCCGTACGCGGGCCGCGATGAGGGTGCTGGGCGAGCGCGTCGCGGTCAGTCATCACAGCGCCTGCCTACTCCACCGGCTACCGGTGTGGGGCGCCGACCTCGACCTCGTGCGGGTGACGCGACGCGACGGCGGGGCCGGGCGCAGGGAGGGCGATGTGCAGCACCACGAGGGGTTCGTCCTCGACTCCGACCTGTGCGAGATCGCCGGGCTCCTGGTGACGACGCCGGTGCGTGCTGTGCTCGAAGCGGCGTCGTTGCTGACAGTCGAGCAAGGGCTCGCGGTGGTCGACGCCGGTCTGAACCAGCACGTGTACGACGGCGAACGGCTCGCCGCTCAACAGGCGCTCATGCAGTCGTGGCCCGGCTGTCAGCACCTGCAGCTGGTGACCCGACTGGCCGATGGCCGCAGCGGATCGGTGGCCGAGTCGCGGTGTCGCTACCTCTTCTGGCGTCTCGGGCTGCCGGCCGCGGAGCTGCAGTACGAGGTCTGGGCGGCTGGGGAGCTGATCGGGATCTGCGACTTCGCGTGGCCCGACGCCGGCATCATCGTGGAGTTCGACGGCAAGGAGAAGTACCTCAAGCACCTACGGCCGGGCGAGACGCCTGCGGACGCCGTCTTCCGCGAGAAGCAG
Source organism: uncultured Actinomycetota bacterium (assembly GCA_963762755.1). Lineage (GTDB taxonomy): Bacteria > Actinomycetota > Actinomycetes > Propionibacteriales > Nocardioidaceae > Marmoricola_A. The sequence goes on from CAVXMH010000031.1 coordinate 116,779, forward strand.
CGGGAAGACGCGCTGCGGCGGGTCACCGGGTGGAGGGTCATCCGCCTCACGTGGGCCGACCTCGAGCGTCCTCAGCGGGTCGTCGCGATCCTGCGGGCCGCGCTGGACGGCTGAGCCACGAACGGACCGTACGACGCACGTCGTACGACGGGCCGGGCGACGGGCGACGGGCACCCTGCGTGACGTACGCCGGCGCCGCACTCCCCACGGCAACCTGGCGCTCCCCATGCCCCCGACACCGTGGGGAGTGCCAGGTTGCCTGCATCCCTTGGGAAACCGTCACCCTCGGAGGCGGGAGCGGAGCCAGTCGAAGTCGGCTCGGTGCTCCTGGGGGCCGCCGGGGGTCTCGGCGATGACGGGGGCCCCGGCGGCACGGATCAGCTCGACGAACGCGTCGTGGTCGACGTTGCCCTCGCCGAAGCTGGTGTGGCGGTCGGCTCCGGAGTCGAAGGCGTCGCGGCTGTCGTTGGCGTGGACGAGGTCGATGCGGCCGGTCAGCGACAGCAGCTGCTGCACGGCGGTGTCGAGGGCGATGCCGCCGGCGTGGGCGTGGCAGGTGTCGAGGCAGAAGCCGACCATGTCGGCGCCCTCCGCCTGGTGCACCGCGTCGAAGACCCGGCCGATGCGTTCCGCGTGCCGGGCCATCGCGTTGTCGCCGCCGGCGGTGTTCTCGATGAGCAGCGGGATCTTCAGGTCGGTCGCCTCGATCGCCTTGCGCCAGTTGTCGAACCCCGTCTCGGGGTCGTCGGTCCTGCCGACGTGACCGCCGTGGACGATGAGTCCCTTCGCGCCGATCTCGGCGGCGGCGTCCATGTGCTGCTGGAGCAGCTTGCGCGACGGGATGCGGATCCGGTTGTTCGTCGTCGCGACGTTGACGATGTAGGGCGCGTGGACGTAGAGGTCCACCCCGGCGGCCTCGGCGTCGGCCCTGAGCGCGGCCGCCCCGTCGGCGTAGCGGACCTCGGGGCCCTTGTAGCTCTGCGGGTCGCCGAGGAAGAACTGCACCAGCGACGTCCCGCGAGCCTTCGCCTCCGCGACCGGGTCGGTCTGGTCGACGTGGGCGCCGATGCGCACGGTCTCGGCGGTGACGGGTGCGGGGCTGGCGGGTTCGGGGATGGCCTGGCTCATCTGTCCAGGCTAGGCCGCACCCCGGACGTCGGGGGAACCGGTCGCCAGGACGCCCAGGGCGCACGACGTCCTGGTCCGAGTGAGGACGATTTCACCGAACCGCCGGGCCGCTGGTAGATTGCCCTGTCCGGTTGACCCCGGTGGCCACCGACGGCGACCGACCAGCCGGGACGGCGTACTGCTCCTGCATCGCGGGACGTGCGCTGACGCAACAGCCCTCCTGCCGCGGAACGACCGTGGCCGCCAGTCCGAAGGAGGTGGAGACTGCTTTGCGTGCCTATGAAGTGATGGTCATCCTCGACCCCAGCCTCGACGAGCGCACCGTCGCCCCGTCTCTCGACACCTACCTCAACGTCGTCCGTCAGGACGGTGGCGAGGTCGTGAACGTCGACGTGTGGGGCAAGCGACGACTCGCTTACGAGATCGACAAGAACGCCGAGGGCATCTACGCCGTCGTCGACCTGCAGGCCGAGCCGGCCACGGTGAAGGAGCTCGACCGTCAGCTCACGCTGAACGAGTCGGTGCTGCGCACCAAGGTGATCCGCCCCGACGTGCACTGATCGTTCCACCGATCGCCCGAACGGTCTCGTAACTGTCGCCGCCATGAGGTTCTATGAGGCGCACACGAACCGGACCGAGCACCACCGGGGCCGCGAGCCCCAGACAAGGGAGTCATCCAATGGCAGGCGAAACCCCGATCACCGTCGTCGGCAACCTCACCGCTGACCCGGAGCTGCGCTTCACCCCCTCGGGTGCGGCCGTCGCGAACTTCACCGTCGCGTCGACCCCGCGCAACTTCGACCGCCAGACCAACGAGTGGAAGGACGGCGAAGCGCTGTTCCTCAACTGCTCGGTGTGGCGCCAGGCGGCCGAGAACGTCGCGGAGTCCCTCACGAAGGGCTCGCGCGTCGTCGTGCAGGGGAACCTCAAGGCCCGCAGCTACGAGACCCGCGAGGGCGAGAAGCGCACGGTCTTCGAGGTCGACGTGCAGGAGATCGGGCCCAGCCTGAAGTACGCCACCGCCAAGGTGTCCCGCACCACCCGCCAGGGTGGCGGAGGCGGCTACAGCGGTGGCGGCTCCGGCGGCGACGACCCGTGGTCCAACCAGGGTGGCGGCGGTCAGTCCGCTCCCCAGGGTGGCGGGTACGGCGGCGGCCAGTCGGCTCCGCAGTCCGCACCGCAGGGTGGCGGCCAGTCCGCTCCTCAGGGTGGTGGCCAGGGTGGCCAGGGTGGCCAGGGTGGATGGAACACCCCCGGCCAGAGCAACGACCCGTGGGCGACCCCGGGTGGCAACTCCTCGGAGGAGCCTCCCTTCTGATTCACCTCCGTGCCCCTGACCGGGTGCGGTGACCACCAGACCAGCAACCATTCCGGGCCAACCCCGCAGAGGGCCGCCCGGGCTCGAGAAGGAGCACCACGATGGCCAAGCCTGTTCTGCGCAAGCCCAAGAAGAAGGTTTGCCAGTTCTGCAAGGACAAGACCGAGTACGTCGACTACAAGGACACCGCGCTGCTGCGGAAGTTCATCTCCGACCGCGGCAAGATCCGCGCGCGTCGGGTGACGGGCAACTGCGTCCAGCACCAGCGCGACGTCGCGATCGCCGTCAAGAACGCCCGCGAGGTTGCGCTCCTGCCGTACACCTCCACGGCTCGCTGAGGAAGGGGAACGACATGAAGCTCATCCTCACCCACGAGGTCGACGGCCTCGGCGCCCCTGGCGACATCGTCGAGGTCAAGGACGGCTACGGCCGTAACTTCCTCATCCCGCGCGGTTTCGCGATCCGCTGGACCCGCGGCGGCGAGCGTCAGATCGACTCCATCAAGCAGGCCCGTTCGGCCCGCGCCGTGGCCGACCTCGGCAAGGCCAAGGAGATCAAGGCCAAGCTCGAGGGCAGCGAGGTCGAGGTCCCGGTGCGTGCCGGCGAGGGTGGCCGCCTGTTCGGCGCCGTCACCGTCTCCGACATCGCCTCGGCGATCAACAGCGCCGCCGGGGGCTCCTCCGACGTCGTGGACAAGCGACGCATCATGGTCGGGAACCCGATCAAGTCGCTGGGCAGCCACGTCGTGACCGTCAAGGTCCACGACGAGCTCGAGGCGACCGTCAACCTGAACGTGGTCCCTGCCTGAGGATCCGTCCTCGGGCACCACGTCGTACGACGACCCGCGTCACCTCCGGGTGGCGCGGGTCGTCTGCGTCCGGGACGGCCCGGGACCGGGTCGGCACCGGCCCGGAACCTGTCGGGACCGGTCGGGAGCAGCCCTCAGCCCTCCGGGGCGCCTGGTTCGTCGGCGCTGCCCCGACCCTTCTCGCGCGCGTGCCGGCGTCGGCGGACCTTCTCGATGACCTCGGCGCCGGTGACCGGGGTGTCGTCCGTGGTCCTGGGACGGTCGTTCCGGGCCCCGGTCCCCGTCGCCCCCGAGGGCTTCGGCGGGTGGGTGGATCCGCGTGTCGCCGCGGTGTCGGACGACGCCGCCGGCTCCTCGAGCTCACCGAGACCCGGCCGGCTGGACGCGCTGGAGAGCGCGAGCACCAGAGCGAGGTTGGCGGCGAGGATGAGCACCTCCGCCGGCGTGGAGAGCCAGTCCTGGCCGCCGAGGTAGACCAGTCCCGGCAGCGGCGCCACGACGGCGAAGGCGGTCCGCAGCGCCAGCATCACCCAGCGCAGCCGGCCGGTGACCGCGTCGGAGACGGCGTCGCAGACCAGGAAGCACCACGCGAGGACGGGGAGGCTGAAGAGCCACCCGAGCAGCGGGGTGAGCGTGGCCGGGGATCCGGCCGGCCAGCTGACCACCGCGAACAGCAGGCAGATCCAGCCGGCCACGACCAGTCCGCGCTGGTTGGGCAGGGGACCCGCCAGCGGGGCGAGCCCGAGCAGAACGAGCACCCAGCCCACCGGGTCGGCGATCCAGTCGTAGCCGTCGGGAGGGATGTCGAGGAAGACGATCACCAGGCCCAGGACGACGGTCTGAAGCGAGGTCACCTGCGGCACTCTAGTGAGGCGAGCCCGCAGCGACCGCCGATCCGGTCACCATCCATGCCGACCCGCGCGCGCGACGCAGCAGAACCGCACCGCGCCCGCCCATGAAGACGACGCAGAAGGCCACCCACAGCCACACCAGCCCGACGGTCGCCCCCCGGTCGTCGGTGAGGGCGGCGACCACGAGGGCGCAGGGGACGAAGGCCACCGTGACGAGGGTGCCGGCCTTCGCCAGGTAGTGGCCGTCGCCGGCGCCGATCAGGATGCCGTCGAGCACGAAGACGACGCCCGCGAGCGGCTGGGCGACGGCCGCCACCAGCAGGGCCGGGGCCAGGGCGTCCACCACGGCGGGGTCGTCGACGAAGAGCCCACCCAGCACCGGGGCGCCGAGCGCCAGCATCACGCCGGTCACCACGCCGAACCCGAGCCCGAGGCGGATCATCCGCCGCGTCAGCGAGCGGGTGCGCTCGAGGTCGCCGGCCCCCAGCGCCGTACCGGTGAGGGTCTGGGCCGCGATGGCCAGGGCGTCGAGCGCGTAGGCCAGGAAGGCCCACAGCGTGAACGCCAGCTGGTGGGCGGCGGTGGCGACCGCGCCGAGCGACGCAGCCCCCCAGGTCATGGTGAGCAGGCAGGCGTGCAGGTTGAGGGTGCGGACGAGCAGCGGGGAGCCGGCGCGCGCGGCACGGCGTACGCCGGACAGGTCCGGGTGCCAGGTCGCTCCCTGGCTGGCAGCGGCCCGGAGCACGGCACCGGCCAGGAAGGCTCCGGCGGCGCCCTGGGCGAGCACGGTCCCGGCGGCCGAGCCGCCGATACCGAGGTCGAAGCCGTAGACCAGCACGACGTTCAGCACGATGTTGAGGAGGTTCGCTGCCACCGCCACCACCAGTGGCGTCCGGGTGTCGGCCATGCCGCGCAGCACGCCGGTGGCCGCCAGCAGCAGGAGCATGGGGGTGAGCCCGAGCCAGGAGATCTGCAGGTACGTCGTCGCCGCGGCCGCGACCTCGGCGTCGGTGCCGAAGAGGTCGATGAGGGGCGCCGTCGTCAGCACCCCGACGCCGGACAGCACGACGCCCAGCCCGAGGGCCAGCCAGAGACCGTCCACGCCCTGCTGGAGGGCCCGGCGGGCCTGCCCGGCCCCCAGCTCGCGGGCGACCGCCGCCGTGGTCGCGTAGGCGAGGAAGACGCACACGCCCACGGCGAGCCGCAGCACCACCGAGGCGATCCCGAGGCCGGCGAGCTCGGTGGTGCCGAGGTGTCCGACGATGGCGGAGTCGGCGAGGAGGAACAGGGGCTCGGCGACCAGGGCGAGGAAGGCGGGGACGGCGAGGGCGAGGATCTGACGGTCGACCGCGCGGGTGCCCTCGGACCGTCGCCACGCCATGGAACGAACCTATCTGTGCGTGTCGCCCAGGTGAACGTAGCGTGTCCGACGGACCTCCGGCAGCGGCTAATACCACCGTGTCGGGCCTGTGCACAACCCCGGGTTTGCTGTGGATAGCGGGGCACCCAAGCGCCCCCTGGACGCGCCAGGGACCTTCGACCCGATGACGAGAACGTGAACGGGACATGGCCGCATCTTTTTTCTGCACACAGGGTCAGAATCGCAAAGCCGCAGGTCAGCAGCACTTTCGCGGGCAGAAGTTCTTCTGAGTGCACAGGCTTGTCCCCAACCTGTGCACACCCTCCCCGGGCGTGTTCCACATGCGGAGCCGAGTTATCCACAGGGGCTGTGGACAACGGCCTTGGAGCAGCCTCCGGTATCGGGCTACGGTCACGGCTTCGCAGGGCAACGGTGCCCGCCCGGTCTCGGTCCGCGGCGCCGTCCGGCATTTCGTCGGAGCCCCTCTTTACCGTCTCTCTCGGGACACAGACAAGGGGCCAGGCATGAGCATCGCGGAGCAGTCACCGGGACGCGGACCGTCGTCCGCCGAGTCGTGGGAGGCGAGCTTCGCGCCGTACGCCCCCGAGGAGTACTCCTCGGCGGGGTCGGACCGGATGCCTCCCCAGGACCACGCGGCCGAGCAGTCGGTGATCGGCTCGATGCTGCTGTCCAAGGACGCCATCGCCGACGTGGTGGAGAGCATCCGCGGCACCGACTTCTACCGGCCGGCCCACGAGACGATCTTCGACGCCGTCATCGACCTCTACGGCCGCGGCGAGCCGGTGGACCCGGTCACGACCTCGGCGGAGCTGAGCCGTCGCGGTGAGCTGGTGAAGGTCGGGGGCGCGCCCTACCTCCACACGCTGTCGGCCTCGGTGCCGATCGCCGCCAACGCCTCCTACTACGCCGAGATCGTGCGCGAGAAGGCGATCCTGCGCCGTCTGGTCAGCGCCGGCACCAAGATCGTGCAGATGGGCTACGCCGGCGAGGGCATGGTCGACGACACCGTCGACGCCGCTCAGCAGGAGGTCTACCAGGTCACCGACAAGCGGACGAGCGAGGACTACGCGCCGCTGAGCGCGATCATGGAGGGCACCCTCGACGAGATCGAGGCGATCTCGAACCGCGGCGGCGAGATGACCGGTGTGCCGACCGGCTTCCAGGACCTCGATGAGCTGACCAACGGCATGCACGGCGGTCAGATGATCATCATCGCCGCGCGACCGGCGGTCGGGAAGGCGCTGGCGCTCGACACCGTGCTGCCCACGCCGACCGGATGGACGACCATGGGCGAGGTCGCGGTCGGTGACGACCTCCTCGACGCCGACGGCCGGCCGACCCGGGTCGTGGCGGCGACGCGTCCCATGCTGCGCCGCCCCTGCTACCGGCTGACGTTCTCCGACGGCTCCGAGATCGTGGCCGACTGGCAGCACCAGTGGGTGACGCGCGCCGGTGCCGGCTCTCCGTCGGCGACGGCCTCGGGCGCTGCCACGCTGACCACGGGCGAGCTGGCCCGCACCATCGAGGCCGGTCACACGATCGCGATGCCGGACGGCGGGGCGGTCAAGGTCGAGAGCGTCGAGCCCGTCGCGACCGTGCCGGTGCGCTGCGTGCAGGTCGACAACGACGCCCACCTCTACCTCGCCGGCCCGACCGGGGTCCCGACCCACAACTCGACGCTCGCCCTCGACCTCTGCCGGTCGGCGAGCATCCACCACAACCAGGCCTCGGTCATCTTCAGCCTGGAGATGACGCGCAACGAGATCACCATGCGCCTGCTGTCGGCCGAGGCGAAGATCCCGCTCAACCACATGCGCAACGGCCACATGACCGACGACGACTGGCAGAAGCTCGCCCGCAAGATGGGTGAGGTCTCCTCGGCGCCGCTGTTCATCGACGACAGCCCGAACATGACGATGATGGAGATCCGGGCCAAGGCGCGGCGGCTCAAGCAGCGCCACGACCTGCGGCTGATCATCATCGACTACCTGCAGCTGATGAGCTCGGGCAAGAAGGTGGAGTCGCGCCAGCTCGAGGTCTCGGAGTTCTCCCGCCAGATCAAGCTGCTGGCCAAGGAGCTCGACGTCCCGGTCGTCGCGCTCTCGCAGCTCAACCGTGGTCCCGAGCAGCGCGCCGACAAGCGCCCGATGCTCTCCGACCTGCGTGAGTCCGGCTGCGTGACCGCCTCCACGCGGGTGATGCGCGCCGACACCAACACCGAGACCACGATCGGTGAGCTGATGGCCAGCGGAGCGCGGGACACCCCGGTGTGGGCGCTCGACGACCGTCTCAAGCTGGTGCCACGCACCATGACGCACGCCTTCCCGAGCGGCACGAAGGATGTCTACCGCCTCACGCTGGCGTCCGGCCGGACGGTCGATGCCACTGCGAACCACCCGTTCCTCACCTTCGACGGCTGGAAGCCGCTGGGAGAGCTGTCCCCCGGTGACCGTCTCGGAGCGGTGCGCCACGTCCCGCCGCCGCTGGAGATCACCCCGCGCGAGGACGACGAGGTGGCGCTCCTGGCCCACCTCATCGGTGACGGCTCCTTCGTGGAGCGGCAGCCGATCCGCTACGCCAGCCAGGACGAGGCATGTCTGGCCGCGGTCGAGGCGGCGGCCTGGCACCGCTTCGGCATCACGGGTGTTCGCGACGAGTACGACGCCGCCCGGGTCACCTCGCTGCGCCTTCCCTCGCCCCACCACCTGACGCACGGGCGACGCAACCCGATCGCGGAGTGGTTGGACGCGATGGGCCTGTTCGGGCTGCGCAACCACGAGAAGTTCGTCCCGGGCTGGGTGTTCAGCCTGCCCAAGGAGCAGGTGGCGCTGTTCCTGCGCAACCTGTGGGCGACCGACGGATGCGTGTTCTTCGAGGGCACCGGTCAAGGGCGTGTCTCCTACGCCTCGACCAGCCGCCGCCTCATCGACGACGTCGCCAACCTGCTCCTACGCTTCAACGTGATGGCGCGCGTCGAGACCGTCCGGAAGGCCGGCTACCGTGACGGTTTCCAGCTGCACGTCACGGGCGCGGAGAACCAGCTCCGCTTCCTCGAGGACATCGGCCTCCACGGTGCGCGTGGCGACCAGGCCGAGCTGCTGGCGATGCACCTGCGTTCGGTGCGTCCCCACACCAACGTCGACACCGTGCCGACCGAGGTCTGGGACCGGGTCCGCGACGTCCTGGCCGAGTCTCGGATGCCGCAGCGGGCTGTCTCCGAGGCAATGGGCTCTCGCGCCAGCCTCAGCGTCCTGGTTCGCAGTGCACCGAGCCGCCAGCGCCTGGCACGGGTCGCGGCTGTCCTCGGCTCGGCCGAGCTCGACGTGGTGGCGACCAACGACGTGCTCTGGGACGAGGTGCGGTCGGTGGAGCTCGTCGGCCGAGGACGAGGTGTACGACGCCACCGTGATGGGTGTCCACAACTTCGTCGCCAACGGGATCCCCGTCCACAACAGCATCGAGCAGGACGCGGACATGGTGGTGCTGCTGCACCGCGACGACGTCTACGAGAAGGAGTCGACCCGCCCCGGCGAGGCCGACCTGATCGTGGCCAAGCACCGCAACGGCCCGACCCGCGACGTCGTGGTGGCCTTCCAGGGCCACTACTCCCGCTTCGTCGACATGGCCGCCGGCTGACCCGTCCGTCAGAGCGCAGGACCACCCGGGGCGCCGGGGGTCGTCACCGGGAGCAGCCCCGGCCCACCTGGGTGGTGGCACGGTGCTCGTGCAGTCCTGACTGTCCCCGGAGGACGACGGTCGCGCTCAGGACGATGCAACCGTCGGCGTCGAGCCGCAGCGGGGTCAGGCCGGAGATGTCCCCACCGCTGGTGCTCCGGGTCTGCCCGCCACCCGAGGCCGTGACCTCGGCCTCCACCACCTCGGCGCCGACGTCGGCGTGGCCGATCTCGAGGCTGACGCACACCTGATGCACCGGGGTGCGGCGTGCCCACAGCGTCGCGTCCAGCAGGGGCCCGTCATCGCGAGCCACCGGAGCCAGGTCGACTGCATCCAGTGCCGGGGCTCCCTGCGGGCACGGCCGGACCGGCCCCCCGTCCGGATCCGGGTCCGACCCCGTCGGAGCCGAGCACGCGCACAGGACAGTGCCGACCAGCCCGAGGGCACCGAGTGCTCTTGCTGCCCTGCGTGGGGTCGCAACCGCCGCTCGGCCCGGGGTCACGCCGGATCCGCCGTCGAGGTTCGTGAGGACTCCGCGAGCACCTTCCAGGTCCGCAGCTGCTGTCGCGCCATCACCAGATCGCCGAGCGTCACGAGCGCCGCCACCGGCCGTGACGTCTCCATGACGATCTTGAGCAGCAGCCGCGTCGAGCCGCCGGCGGACGGCACCACGTCGTACGTCATCCAGGCGCCGAGGATGGAGCCGGTCAGCGACCGGCCCGGCTCGACGGCGACCACGCGCCCGACCGGCCGCCCGGCGCAGGCGGTGAAGGGCTCGCCGACCACCGGCTCCGCCAGACCGAGCAGCGTCCGCGGAGACCGGCGTCCGAGGTTGTCGACCCAGTCGTAGGAGTACGGCGCGACCCGGATCTGCGTCACCCACGGCCACACCTGCTCCGGCGGTGCGGCCACGTCGACGCCGCGCCACGCCTCCAGCGCCGGCGTTGTCACGAACTCGTCGCACGCGTAGGGGCGCGCCACCTCGGGCTCGCTCACTCCCCACCGTCGACCCAGCACGCGTCCATCATGGCGGGCGAGCCTCACCAGCGACCCGCGAGCTCCTGATCGCCGAGCGCCAGTCGAAGGCTGGCCAGTCCCCGAGCCCCGTGGCTCTTGACCGTGCCCTCCCTGATGCCGAGCTCCGTGGCGGTCTCCTCGACCGACAGTCCGAGCCAGTGACGCAGCACCACGGTCCGCCGCTGCATGACGGGGAGGCCGCGGACGGCGGCGACCAGGTCGACGCGGTCGCCCGGGTCCAGCCCCGCCGGCTGGACCGCGCGGTCCAGCACGTCGGTGTCGACAGCCGCTCGACGACGGCGCCACGGCCGGCGACGGTCGTCGAGGTCGGCGTTGACGATGATGCGGCGGGCGTAGGCCTCCTCCCGTCCGGCCTCGCGAACGCGGCGCCACGACAGGTACAGCTTGACCAGCGCTTCCTGGAGCACGTCCTCGGCCCGGTCGTCGTCGGCACAGACGGCGTAGGCGATCCGCCGCAGCCGCGCCTGGTGGGTGCTGACGAAGTCGATGTACGCCGCGTCGTGGTCGCTCATGCGTACTCCTCGGCGGCCCAGTCGAGGAAGGAGGCGAAGTCGGGGGCGGAGGTCGAGGGTTCGTAGGCCTGGTACCAGCGTCCGCCGCCGGGGTGGACGACGACGAACCAGGTCCGGCCGTCCCAGCGCACCTCGGCGCCGCGCAGCGTGTCGCTGACGTCAGCCTGCTGGACGAGCCGCACGCCGGCCGCCCCGGCCACCAGCCGGTCCGAGCCTTCCGCGGCGACCTGGACGAGACGCTCGTCGAAGGACGGGCGGCCCTCGACCTGGGCGGCGACGTCGTCGACCCAGATCTCGAAGTCGCGGGTCCACCGGCCGGGTTCGTCCATCTCACCCACCCCACCGGAGTCGCCGTCGCTGTAGATCAACACCCAGGCGACGTCCCCGCCGAAGCCTGCCGGCGGGTCGAACACGACCTCGACGGCGTACGACGCGGTCACGGGCGAGCCGGAGACCTTCGTCCCCGCCAGGGGGCCGACCACGGTCTGCAGGACCTCGGCATCGGGTGCCACCCACAGCCGGCCGTCCGGCGCCAGCGCGACCGGACCATGGTTGCCGTACTCCTGCGCCCAGGTGGGGATGTCGGGGGTGCTGAAGTGGTCGACCCCGGATAGCCCCGTGACCGCTTCGACAGGCGTGGTCGGCAGAGGAGCCACGTCGTCGCGGTCGCGGCTGGCCCGGTGCATGCCGCTCGGGGTTCCCTCCACCGACCCCGGCCCGGCGTACTCGACCTCCGACTCGGGGCCGCCCGGCGCCAGCTGGGACAGCGATGCGCCCAGCGCGACGACGGCGAGCGCCGCCACCCCGACGGCTCGGCGTCGCCGTCGTCGGGCTCGCTGTCCCCGGCGCAAGTAGTCGTCCGGGGGGAGCGCCGGCAGGTCGGCGAGGGCGTCGTCGAGTCGGCGCGCGAGCTGGGTCTCGAAGTTCATGCACCCTCGACGTTTCGCTGGACCGGGGGGTTGTCATCACCCTCGCACTTGGTGCGGCGAGGATCCCGCAGGCACCATCATGGCCGCGTGAACCTCAGCAGCAGCGACCACACCCGGCACCCGGAGGGGTGGCTCGGCCTCAGCGCCCGCGACGCCCTGGACCTCACTCAGCCGGCAAGTGAGCCCGCGAAGATCTGCCAGGCGAGCGCCGACTTGGCCCCGAGGCTGAGCACGAGGTAGGCCTTCTCACCGAAGGCGTAGCGGCGCCACGGGCCGACCTCGCGGTACTGCAGCCACTGGTTCAGCGCGAAGCTCATGAAGAACACGAAGAGGGAGATGAAGATGCCGTAGACGAAGCCCGGCACGGTCTCGGACCCCACGATGTTGAACGTGATGACGATCCACGGGGTCGCGCCCGCCACACAGCCGAACCAGAACGGCAGCATGGAGGTGCTGGTGCGCCCCGGTGGATTCATCTGCTCCTGCAGCCAGCCGAAGAGGATCATCGACACGTTCGCGCCGGCGATCGCCATGATCGCGGCCAGCTGCGTGATGCCGGCGTAGGAGGCGATCAGCAGCACCATGATCGTGGCGCTCACCGAGTACTCGAGCCAGCGGAAACGATTGATGCCGCGGCGCAGGTCCCGCTCGTAGCGGCCGCGCAGCAGCGTGCCGGTGAGCAGGTGGTCGAGGGCCGCGAGAGCGAGGAACACCGCGATGGCAGCACCGATCGGCACGTCGAACGCCGCTTCGGGAGCGGGGACGCGGGAGCCCGGGGGCCCCTCGGGGAACGCGGTCGACAAGGTGATCGCGAAGTCGGTGGCCAGCATCAGGACGGCTACTGCTTGAGCCGCGTGCAGCACGGTGAGCCCCAGGTTCCAGCGGCGCAGACCGGTGAGGGCGGCGTCGTCGACACCTGAGGCGAAAGCCGGGGAGTCGTCGTGGGTGCGCGTCGTCGAGGTCATCACCTCAGTATCGAGCCCCGCGCAAGGGGACGGGAGGGTCCTGCGGATCGAGTCGGCGGGGCGTGACCTGTGGCTGAGAGCCTTGCCGCGTGCGCCGTACAACCCGGGTCCGTCCGGCCTCAACCGGATGTCGCGCTGTGCCGGACGAGGACCAGGTCACCCCACTCATCGGTGCCGGTAGCGACGAACCCGGCCGCACGGGCGGTGGCCAGGCTGGCCTGGTTGCCCGGACGGACGCAGACCTTGAGCACCGCGTCGGGGTTGCGGGCGGAGACGATGCGCAGCGCGGCGGTGCTCACCCCCTGGCGGCGGGCGTGAGCGACGACGAAGAAGGAGAGGTCGACGTAGCCGCCGTCCGACCGGTCCTCGTCGACGAAGCCGAGCCGGACCCCGTCGTCGTGGATCAGGAGCATCGTCCGGTCCGGCCCCAGCAGTGGCGCAAGCTTCGTGGTGCACGCGCCGTAGAAGCCGCCGAATTCGATCATCGCGTGAGCACAACGGCGTATTGCCCGCTCGATCCACGCGAGGTCGTCGTCGGTCGCTTCCCGTACGTCGACCACCATGGCTCGACGGTACGCCGCGGGCGTGCGGTCGGGTCTCCGTCGCCGAGGATTCGCCGTCGCGGGCACACTCGGCACATGCCCGAGCTGCCCGAGGTCGAGTCCGCCCGCCAGGTGATCGAGCGCTCCGCGCTGGACCGCCGCATCGTCGAGGTGGACGACTCCGACACCTACGAGTGCCGCCCGCACGCCCCCGGCGAGATCCGGGAGGCGCTGCTCGAGCGACGGCTGCGCGCGGTCCACCGCCGCGGCAAGCTGATGTGGTGCGAGACCACCGGGATCCGGTCCCGACAGGGCGAGGGCCCGCACCTCGGCATCCACCTGGGCATGAGCGGCCGCATCCTCCTGGAAGGTCGCTCCCGCACCGACGAGGGTGGTGACGAGGGCGGTGACGAGGGCGGTGACGACGAGGGCAGCGGCGGCCAGTCAGACGGCGGTCGTCCGAGCCGACCCCGCAAGGAGGAGTGGTACCGCTTCACGCTCACCTTCGCCGACGGCGGACGGCTGCGCCTGTTCGACAAGCGGCGTCTCGGCCGGGTCCGGCTCGACCCGACCTCAGCACCCTCGGACCCGACGCCGGGGAGGTCGGACGCGACGAGTTCCGCGCGCGGGTCGGTCGCGGCACCGCGCCGCTCAAGGCGCGTCTGCTGGACCAGGGCGCCCTGGCGGGGGTGGGCAACCTGCTGGCCGACGAGGTCCTGTGGCAGAGCCGACTCGACCCGCTACGGCCCTCCGGGGACCTCTCCACCGAGGAGCTCGACGCGCTCCAGATGCGAGCTGCGCAAAGGATCCGTCGCGCCATCGACAGGGGCGGGGTCCAGATGGGCGAGGCGATCGTCCGCCGGAAGCGTGGGGGTCGATGTCCCGTTGCGGGCGGAGATGAGGCGGCGACGTTCGGAGCCGAATGACGTGGTGGTGCCCGAGGAGCAGGTCGGAACATGAGGATCGGCGTCGTTCCGCGGACGTCACAACCGCCCGATGCGACGGCGGGGGGTGTTTCACGGCAGAATGGTCCCTTCACGCCGGGAGGAGCCGAGACGATGACCGACACCACCGGTGCAGGACAGGACAACGTGCAGGACAACGTGCCAGACAACGGGGGCCGACCCACCTTCGCCGACCTCGGGATCGACGAGCGGGTGCTCAAGGCGCTGGCGAAGGTCGGCTACGAGACGCCCTCGCCGATCCAGGCGGCCACGATCCCGCCGTTGCTGGAGGGACGCCACGTCGTCGGTCTGGCCCAAACCGGCACTGGCAAGACCGCGGCCTTCGCCGTACCCATCCTCCCGCGGATCGACTCAAGCGGTCGCCGCAGGTGCTCGTCCTCGCTCCCACGCGTGAGCTGGCCCTCCAGGTCGCCGAGGCTTTTGAGAGGTACGCCGGTGACTCCCTGGCCTCCACGTGCGGCCGTCTACGGTGGTCAGGGGTATCCCGCGCAGCTGCGGCTCTGGGTCGCGGTCCCCAAGTCGTGGTCGGCACCCCCGGCCGCATCATGGACCACCTGGAGAAGGGCATTGATCACTGAGCTGCGCTCCCGTGCTGGACGAGGCCGACGAGATGCTCAGGATGGGCTTTGCCGAAGACGTCGAGACGACCTCGCCGCACCCCGGCCGAAAGGCAAGTCGCGTTGTTCTCCGCCACGATGCCGCCGCCCATCCGACGCATCTCAAGAAGACCTCACCAACCCGGCCGAAATCACCGTCAAGAACCACCGCCACGGGCCCGACACGCGAGCGCAACCTCTCGTCAGCCACCCGCAGAAGGACGCGGCCCTCACCCGCATCCTCGAGGCCGAGAACTCGACGCCATGATCGTGTTCGTCGGCGCGAAGCACAGACCGAGACCCTGGCCGAGAAGCTGCTCGCCCGCGGCCATCCGCGACCGCCATCAACGGCGACATCGCCCAGAAGCAGCGCGAGAAGATTGTCGACGGTCTCCGCTCCGGCAAGATCAACATCCTCGTGGCCACCGACGTCGCCGCTCGTGGGCTCGACGTGCAACGCATCAGCCACGTCATCAATTACGATCTCCCCTTCGACAGCGAAGTCTACGTCCACCGCATCGGTCGCACGGGCCGAGCCGGACGCAGCGGCGAAGCGATCCTCTTTCTTGCAGGCCCGCGATCGCCGCCTGCTCAAGAACCTCAAGCGCACCACCCGGCAGCCGCTGGTGCAGATGCAGCTGCCGTCGGCCGAGGACGTCAACGAGACCCGGCTCAACCGCTTCGACGACCAGATCACCGTCGGCGCTGACGCAGACGAGCCGCATCGACCGCTTCCGCGACATCATCAAGCACTACGTCAACGAGCACGACGTGCCCGAGGTCGACGTCGCCGCGGCGCTGGCCGTGGTGGCGCAGGGCGACACCCCGCTGCTGCTCGACCCGGCCGACGAGAAGCCGC
>CAVXMH010000032.1:0-75179 GCA_963762755.1 uncultured Actinomycetota bacterium
GGCTCTCGTCGAGCAGCACCTGCCCGATGGTGCAGTCAGCCTCGCGGGACAGGATGTGCTCGAGCCCGGTCAGCGGGTGGTCGGAGACGTAGAGGCCGAGCATGTCGCGCTCGTGGGCCAACAGTGCCTGCTTGTCCCACTCGGCCATGTCGGGGATCGCCACGGTGACGCCCCAGCCGGCCTGGTCGGTGGCGTCGTCGAGACCCGCGAAGAGCGAGTCCTGGCCGATGGCCTCGTTGCGCTTGATGTCGACGTACTGGTCGACCGCGGACTCCGCGACCGCGACCAGCGCTCGACGCCGGTGGCCGAGGGAGTCGAAGGCGCCGGCCTTGATCAGCGACTCGATGACGCGCTTGTTGCAGGCCACGGCGTCGACCTTGCCGAGGAAGTCGCCGAAGTCGACGTACCGGCCCTGCTCGCGGCGCGCCCGCACCACCGCGTCGACGACGTTGGCGCCGACGTTGCGGATCGCGGTGAGACCGAAGCGGACGTCGCCCTCGACCGGGGTGAAGTCGGCGTCGGACTCGTTGACGTCGGGCGGGAGCACCTGGATCTTCATCCGGCGGCACTCGTTGAGGTAGATCGCGGACTTGTCCTTGTCGTCCTTGACCGAGGTCAGCAAGGCCGCCATGTACTCCTGCGGGTAGTTGGCCTTGAGGTAGGCCGTCCAGTAGGAGACCAGGCCGTACGCCGCGGAGTGGGCCTTGTTGAAGGCGTAGTCGGAGAACGGCAGCAGGATCTTCCACAGCGTGTCGACCGCGTCCATGGAGAAGCCGCGCTCGACCATGCCGGCGGAGAACCGCTCGAACTGCTTGTCCAGCTCGGACTTCTTCTTCTTGCCCATGGCGCGACGCAGCAGGTCGGCCTGGCCCAGTGTGTAGCCGGCCAGCTTCTGCGCGATCGCCATGACCTGCTCCTGGTAGACGATGAGACCGTAGGTCTCGCCCAGGACGTCCTCGAGGGCGTCGGCCAGCTCGGGGTGGATCGCCTCGACCGGCTCGCGTCCGGTCTTGCGGCGGGCGTACTTGTTGTGGGAGTCCGCACCCATCGGGCCGGGACGGTAGAGGGCGCCGACCGCGGAGATGTCTGCGAAGGTGTCGGGCCGCATGCTGCGCAGCAGCGCCCGCATCGGGCCGCCGTCGAGCTGGAAGACACCGAGGGTGTCGCCGCGCTGGAGCAGGGCGTAGGTGTTCGGGTCGGTGAGCTCGAGCTCCTCGAGGACGACCTTCTCGCCCCGGTTGGACTCGATGTTGCGCAGGGCGTCGTCGAGGACCGTGAGGTTGCGCAGCCCCAGGAAGTCCATCTTGATGAGGCCGAGGCGCTCGCAGGTCGGGTAGTCGAACTGCGTGATGACGGCGCCGTCCTGCGGGCGACGCATGATCGGGATGACGTCGAGCAGCGGCTCGCTGGACATGATGACGCCGGCGGCGTGCACTCCCCACTGCCGCTTCAGACCCTCGAGGCCGATGGCGGTGTCGACGACGGTCTTCACGTCGGACTCGGAGTCGTAGAGGGCGCGGAACTCGCCCCCCTCGCCGTACCGCGGGTGGTCGGGGTCGAAGATCTCCTTGAGCGGGACGTCCTTGCCCATCACCGAGGCGGGCATCGCCTTGGTGACCCGGTCGCCCATCGCGAAGGGGTAGCCGAGGATCCGCGAGGAGTCCTTGACGGCCTGCTTGGCCTTGATCGTGCCGTAGGTGACGATCATCGAGACCCGGTCGTCGCCGTACTTCTTGGAGACGTAGTCGATGACCTCGCCGCGGCGACGGTCGTCGAAGTCGATGTCGAAGTCGGGCATCGAGACGCGGTCGGGGTTGAGGAAGCGCTCGAAGATCAGGCCGTGCTCGAGCGGGTCGAGGTCGGTGATGCGCATCGCGTACGCCGCGATGGAGCCGGCGCCGGAGCCACGACCGGGGCCGACCCGGATGCCGTTGTCCTTGGCCCAGTTGATGAAGTCGGCGACGACCAGGAAGTAGCCCGGGAAGCCCATCTGGGTGATGACGCCGGTCTCGAACTCGGCCTGCTTGCGGACCTTGTCGGGGATGCCCTGGGGGTAGCGGAAGGCCAGCCCCTTCTCGACCTCCTTGACGAACCAGGAGTCCTCCGACTCCCCCTCGGGCACACCGAAGCGGGGCATGTAGTTGGCGGCGGTGTTGAACTCGACGTTGCAGCGCTCGGCGATCAGCAGGGTGTTGTCGCAGGCCTCGGGCAGGCCGTTGCGGTCGGCCCACAGCTCGCGCATCTCCTCGGGCGACTTGATGTAGTAGGAGTCGCCGTGGAACTTGAAGCGGCCCGGGTCGGACATCGTGCTGCCCGACGACACGCACAGCAGGTGCTCGTGGGCGCCGGCGTCCTCGGGCCGCACGTAGTGGGAGTCGTTGGTGGCGATCGGCGGGATCGACAGGTCCTTCGACAGCCGCAGGAGACCCTCGCGGACCCTGGTCTCGATGTCGAGGCCGTGGTCCATCAGCTCGAGGAAGTAGTTGTCCTTGCCGAGGATGTCGCGGAAGTCCGCGGCCGCCTGGCGAGCCTTGTCGTAGTCGCCGATGCGCAGCCAGGTCTGGACCTCGCCCGAGGGGCAGCCGGTGGTGCCGATCAGGCCGCCGGCGTACTCGGCGAGCAGCTCGCGGTCAGCGCGCGGCTTGTAGAAGTAGCCTTCCAGCGACGAGCGGGAGGAGAGCCGGAAGAGGTTGTGCATGCCGGCCGTGGTCTCGGCCAGCAGCGTCATGTGGGTGTAGGCGCCGGAGCCCGAGACGTCGTCGTCCCCACCGTTGTTCCACCGCACCCGCTTGCGCTCGAAGCGTGAGGTGTTCGGCGTGAAGTAGGCCTCCATGCCGATGATCGGCTTGACCCCGTGGGCCTGCGCCTTGGAGTAGAAGTCGAAGGCGCCGAAGACGTTGCCGTGGTCGGTCATCGCGATCGACGACATGCCGAGCTCGGCGGTGCGCGCGAACATGTCGTCGAGGCGGGCGGCCCCGTCGAGCATGGAGTACTCGGTGTGCACGTGCAGGTGCGCGAAACCGGCGCTGGTGGTCCCACCTGACATCGGGCGACCGGCTCCTCTCACAGGGTGCGGGCAGGGGCTGACCGGACGCGCTCACGCTCCGGGCACGGGTGCGACGGGGGCGATCGGCCGAGTCGGGGGGAAGGAGACCACCCTAAGCGACCGACGCCGTGCCCGGCACGTTGGCACACCGCGCCGACAGAACCTCGAGGAGTGCGAGCGGGGTCGGGCGGGGCGACCGGTCAGCGGGCTCGACGCTCGGCGACGTCGAGTCCGGTCTCGACCAGCCGGTGGACGACCGGCGTCCAGTCGGACTCGTGGAGGCCGGGGGTGCGGGCGGCCAGGCGCGCCGCGATCTCGGCCTCGCGCTCGGGGTCGCGCCCGGCGTGTCCCGGGGTGTCCTTGACCGCCTGCACGGCGGCCGTGAGCGCCACCCGGCGGTTGACCACCGCGGCGAGCTCCTCGTCGACGAGGTCGATCTGGTGGCGCAGGAAGGCGACCGGGTCGGGCCCGGGCCAGACCACCCGCACGTCCGGGGCGTTCTCCTCGTTGCCGGACCCGTCGGTGGTCTCCAGCTCGAGCAGCCCCTGACGGCGGTAGAAGCCGCGGGCGCGCTCGTTGGTGGCGAACACCCAGAGCCCGAAGCCCTCGGGGCGGCAGGCCTTGGCCAGGTCGAGCAGCGCGGCCCCGACGCCCTGCCGCTGGACGCGCGGGTGGACGTACAGCGAGTGCACCCAGTGGCCGTCGAGGTCGAGGTGGCCCACGACCTCCCCGCCGATCTCGGCCACCCACACCTCGTGGTCGCAGACGCGCCGGGCGACGAAGGCGCGGTCCTCCTCGACCGTGTGCACCGACGGCGGGAAGGCGCGGCCGGCGGCGGTCCGGCTGGCGACGACGACCTCGGCGCAGTCGGCCGCGTCCTCGGGCACCGCCCGTCGCACCAGGACGTCAGTCGAGCTCACGGACGAGCTCCAGGGCGTGGCCGAGGTCGGCCGGGTAGGGCGACTCGTAGGCGACGTACTCCCCCGTCCCGGGGTGCTCGAAGCCGAGTCGTACGGCGTGCAGCCACTGGCGCGTCAGGTCGAGACGGGCCGCGAGGACGGGGTCCCCGCCGTACAACGGGTCTGCGACGCAGGGGTGCTTGAGCGCCTGCATGTGCACCCGGATCTGGTGGGTGCGGCCGGTCTCGAGGTGGACCTCGAGCAGGCTGGCGAAACGGTGGGCCTCGAGGGTGTCGTAGTGGGTGACGCTGTGGCGGCCGCCCTCGGCGACGTGGAACTTGTGGTCGAAGCGGGGATGCCGGGCGATCGGGGCGTCGATCGTGCCGCGCAGCGGGTCGGGGTGGCCCTGGACCAGCGCGTGGTAGGTCTTGTCGACCGTGCGGCTCCGGAAGGCGTTCTTGAGCCGGGAGTAGGCCACCTCGCCCTTGGCGATGACCATGACGCCGCTGGTGCCGACATCGAGGCGCTGCACGATGCCCTGGCGCTCCGAGGCGCCGGACGTGGCGATGCGGAAGCCGGCGGCGACCAGGTGGCCGACGACCGTGGGGCCGTTCCAGCCCGGGCTGGGGTGCACCGCGACCCCGACCGGCTTGTCGATGACGACCAGCGAGTCGTCGTCGTGGATGATCCCGATGCCCTCGACGATCTGGGGCACGATCGCCACCGGGTCGCGCAGGTCAGGGATCTCGACGTCGAGCACGGCGCCGCCGTGGACGCGGTCGGACTTCGACACGTCGCGGCCGTCGAGGCGGACGTGACCGTCGGCGACGAGGTCGGCCACGCGGGTGCGCGAGAAGCCGAACATCCGAGCCAGGCAGGCGTCGACGCGCTCGCCCTCCATGCCGTCGGGGACGAAGACGGTGCGGTGCTCGCTCACGGCTCGTCCCGCCCGCCGCTGAGGCTGATGCCCCGGAAGGCCTGGACGACGATCACCACCGCCGCCAAGTTGATGCACATGTCGGCGACGTTGAAGACCGGCCAGTTCGGCAGCTGGAACATGTCGACGACGTGGCCGCGCAGCGGTCCGGGGTCGCGGAAGACCCGGTCGGTCAGGTTGCCGAGGATGCCGCCGAACAGGGCACCGAGGCCGACGGCCCAGAGCCGGTCGGCGACCTTGCGCGCGATCACGAGGACCACGACGGCGGCCACCATCGCGAAGATCGTGAGGTAGATCGTGGACGACGTACCGAGGCTGAAGGCGGCGCCGGGGTTGAACACCAAGGTGAGGCGGAACAGGTCGCCCACCACCTGGACCGGCTGACCGCTCTCGAGCGCAGCGAGCGCCCAGGTCTTGGTGCCGAGATCGATCAGGTAGGCCACCAGCGCCACGCTCGCGAAGAGGCCGAGCCGACGTCGTCGGTCCCGTGGTGTCGGGTGGTGGTCGTCGCTGTCGTTCAGCGACGCTCCTCGCGCTGCTTGCATGGCAGGCACAGTGTGGCACGCGGAAACGCCATCAAACGATTCTTGCCGATGGCCTCACCGCAGCTCTCGCAGCGGCCGTAGGTGCGGTCCTCGATGCGCTCCAGGGCGTGCTCGGTCTGGGTCAGCATGTCGCGCGCGTTGTTGGCGATCGACACCTCGTGGTCGCGCTCGAAGGTGGCCGATCCGACGTCCGCCTGGTCGTTGCCGGCGCCGTCCCCGGCGTCCCGCATGAGCCCGTCGAGCTCCTTCGCGGCGAGGTCGAGCTCCTCACGCAGTCGGGTGACGTCCCCGGTGAGCTCGGCCTTGACCTGGTTGAGCTCCTTGGCGGTCCAGGGAGACTCGTCGGCCTTGACGGCCAACGAGCCGGCCCGCATCCCACGAGGCGCCGACTTCTTCGCCGCGGCCTTGGCCGGAGCGGTCGCCGTCTTCGCTGCCGCCGACGCCGCGGCGGCCGTCTTGGACGCGGCCTTCTTGGCCGTAGCCGTGGCCTTGGTCGGCGCCTTGGTCGGCGCCTTGGTCGGGGCCTTGGTCGGGGCGGGCTTGGTCGCGGACGCGGCCTTCCTGACCGAGGCGGCGGTCTTCTTGGGGGCGGACGCCTTGTCCGCGGACGTCTTCTTCGCCGCCGTCTCGTTCGTGCCCGTCGCGGTCTTCTTCGCGGGAGTCGCCTTCTTCGTCGCTGGGGCCTTGGTGGCGGCCGACGTCTTCTTCGCCGCCGTCTCGTGCGTGCCCGTCGCGGTCTTCTTCGCGGGAGTCGCCTTCTTCGTCGCCGGGGCCTTGGTGGCGGCCGCGTCTTCTTCGCCGCCGTCTTCTTCGTGCCCGTCGCGGTCTTCTTCGCGGGAGTCGCCTTCTTCGTCGCCGGGGCCTTGGTGGAGCCCGACGTCTTCTTCGCCGCCGCCTTCTTGCCCGTCGCGGTCCTCTTCGCGGGAGTCGCCTTCTTCGCCGCCGGGGCCTTCGTGGCGGCCGACGTCTTGGACGCGGTCGTCTTCGTGGCGGGAGCAGCCTTCTTCGCCGGGGCCTTCTTCGCCGGGGCCTTCTTCGCCGGGGCCTTCTTCGCCGGGGCCTTCTTCGCAGCCGGGGGCTCCGCCGAGGTGGAGGTCGCGGCGGCCTTGGTCGCCTTGCCGCGACCGGTGACACGTTTCGCAGCGGCGGCCGCGGTCTTGCCGGCCAGCCTGGCAGCGCTCATCCGAGCCATCGTCATGCCCTCTCGAAGACGGAGATCGCTTCGCCGAAGGGTGGGACAGCTGGCCCGACCCGGCGTTGCTGTGCGTCCCCAGCCCGCACAGTGCGGTGAGGATATGCCCGACCTCACCTCAGGACAACAGGGCTCGCCACGTGGGGGCCCGATTCCACGGAACCGAGTTGGAGCCGTCGGGCGGGGCTGGCAGACTGAGCCTGCGTACGCACGGTGACGACGGGACGAGTAGGTCCGGGACCAGCCGAGAGCGACTTGGGGACGGTGTGAGCCCAGGGGTGCTGGCCGGAGCGAAGATCACCCCCGAGCCGCCGGAGGAGCGCCCGTGACCCAGGTCGCGGGCGGGTAGAACCGGCAGCGGACGTGCACGAGAGGGCATCCCCACCACCCGGGGAGGCCAAGGAGGGTGGTACCGCGGGACCCGCTCGATCGAGCGGCCTCGTCCCTTCGTCGCAGGCTCGACGTACCCCTGGGTCGTCGAACGACAGACGAGGACGCACCCGTGGACACCAGCACCGACCGCCCCGGCGGCTCTCCCTACCGCCCGGTCCCCGCGCAGGTCGACCTGCCCGCGCTGGAGCACGAGGTGCTCGAGCTCTGGCGCGAGAACGACACCTTCGCCGCCTCGTTGGAGCGGACCCGCGGCGCCGAGCCGTGGACCTTCTACGAGGGCCCGCCGACGGCCAACGGACTGCCCGGCGCCCACCACGTCGAGGCCCGCGTCTTCAAGGACGTCTTCCCCCGCTTCCGCACGATGCAGGGCTACCACGTCGAGCGGAAGGCCGGCTGGGACTGCCACGGCCTTCCCGTCGAGCTCGCCGTCGAGAAGGAGCTCGGCTTCACCGGCAAGAAGGACATCGAGGCGTTCGGAGTCGCCGAGTTCAACGCCCGCTGCCGTGAGTCGGTGCTGCGCAACGTCGGCCAGTTCGCGAAGATGACCGACCGGATGGGCTACTGGGTCGACCTCGAGCACGCCTACACCACCATGTCGCCCGAGTACGTCGAGTCGGTGTGGTGGGCGCTGAAGCAGATCCACACCTCCGGCCTGCTGGTCGAGGACCACCGGGTGGCGCCGTACTGCCCGCGCTGCGGCACCGGGCTGTCGGACCACGAGCTGGCGCAGGGCTACGAGACCGTCACCGACCCCAGCGTCTACGTCCGGTTCCCGCTGACAAGCGGTCCGCTGGCCGGGCGCGCGAGCCTGCTGGTGTGGACGACGACGCCGTGGACGCTGGTGTCCAACACCGCGGTCGCCGTCAACCCCGAGGTCACCTACGTCGTGGCCACCGACGGCACCGAGACGCTCGTGGTCGCCGAGCCGCTGCTGGGCGAGACCCTCGGTGAGGGCTGGGAGGTGCTCGAGAGCGTCCACGGCACGGACATGGAGCGCTGGGAGTACACCCGGCCCTTCGACCTCGTCGAGTTCCCCGCCGGCGAGCCCGCCCACTACGTCGTCCTCGGCGACTACGTCACCACCGAGGACGGCTCGGGCCTGGTGCACCAGTCCCCCGCCTTCGGCGAGGAGGACATGGCGGTCTGCCGGCGCTACGGGCTGCCGGTGGTGAACCCGGTCAAGGCCGACGGTCATTTCGAGGACGCCGTCCCGCTCGTCGGCGGGCAGTTCTTCAAGCACGCCGACGCCGACCTGGTCGAGGGACCTCGAGACCCGCGGGCTGCTGTTCCGCCACGTCGCCTTCGAGCACTCCTACCCGCACTGCTGGCGCTGCCACACCGCGCTCATGTACTACGCCCAGCCGTCGTGGTACGTGCGGACCACGGAGCGCAAGGACGCCCTGCTGCGCGAGAACGAGCGCACCAGCTGGCACCCCGAGACCATCCAGTGGGGTCGCTACGGCGACTGGCTGAACAACAACATCGACTGGGCGCTGTCGCGGCGGCGCTACTGGGGCACCCCCCTGCCGATCTGGCGCTGCGAGGAGGGCCACCAGACCTGCGTGGGCTCGCGCGCCGAGCTGACCGAGCTGACCGGCACCGACCAGTCCGAGCTCGACCCGCACCGCCCCTTCGTCGACGGCGTCGTCTTCGCCTGCCCGGCCTCGACAGGCTCGACCGCCTGCGGCCTGGAGGCGCGGCGGGTGCCGGAGGTCATCGACGCGTGGTTCGACAGCGGGTCGATGCCGTTCGCGCAGTGGGGCTACCCGCACGTCGAGGGGTCCAAGGAGCGCTTCGAGGCCGCCTTCCCCGCCGACTTCATCTGCGAGGCGATCGACCAGACACGCGGGTGGTTCTACACGCTGATGGCGGTGAACACGCTGGTGTTCGACCGCTCGTCGTACAAGAACGTCGTGTGCCTGGGCCACATCCTGGCCGAGGACGGCCGCAAGATGAGCAAGCACCTGGGCAACATCCTCGAGCCGCTACCGCTGATGGACCGCCACGGCGCGGACGCGGTGCGCTGGTTCATGGCCGCCTCCGGCTCGCCGTGGTCGGCGCGACGCGTCGGGCACCAGGCGATCGAGGAGACCGTGCGCAAGGTGCTGCTGACCTACTGGAACACGGTCGGCTTCCAGGCGTTGTACGCCCGGTCGTCCGGCTGGTCGCCGGCCGACCCGGCCCCGGCGCCGGCCGAGCGGCACGTGCTCGACCGCTGGGCCCTCTCGGAGGCGCACCGGCTGGTCCGCGACGTCACCGAGGCGCTCGAGGGGTTCGACACCCAGCGCACCGGCGCGCGCATCGCGGCGTACGTCGACGTGCTGTCGAACTGGTACGTCCGTCGCTCGCGGCGGCGCTTCTGGGCCGGAGACCCCGGCGCCCTGGCGACGCTGCACGAGTGCCTGCGGCTGGTGACGCTGGTGTCGGCGCCGCTGACGCCGTTCATCACCGAGCGGGTCTGGCAGGACCTGTTCGCCTCGACCGGCGAGGCCGCCTCGGTGCACCTCGCCTCGTGGCCGGTGGTCGACGACGCCCTGGTCGACGTCGAGCTGGACCGACGGGTGCAGCTGGCACGGCGCATCGTGGAGCTCGGACGGGCGGCGCGCGCCGACGCCAAGGTGCGGACGCGTCAGCCGCTGCGCCGAGCGCTGGTGCCGTCGGCGGCGTGGGCCGCGCTCGGCGAGGACCTGCGGGGCGAGGTGGCCGAGGAGCTGAACATCGGCGCCGTCGAGTCGCTGGACTCCGCCGGCGATCTCGTCGACGTCACCGCGAAGGGCAACTTCCGCGCGCTCGGCAAGCGGTTCGCCAAGCGTACGCCGCAGGTGGCCGGTGCGATCGCAGCCGCCGACGCAGCCGTCCTGGCCGTCGCGCTGCGGGAGACGGCTCGGCGCCGGTGGTCGTCGACGGCGAGACCCTGGCGGTGACCGCCGACGAGGTGATCCTCTCCGAGCGTCCCCGCGAGGGGTGGTCGGTGGCCAACGAGCACGGGGAGACCGTCGCGCTCGACCTCGAGCTGACGCCGGAGCTGCGGCGCGCGGGCCTGGCCCGTGAGGTGGTGCGGCTGGTGCAGGAGGCGCGGAAGTCGAGCGGGTTCGAGGTCAGCGACCGGATCTCGCTGACCTGGCAGGCCGACGGCGACGTCGCCGAGGCGCTGACCGAGCACCAGCAGCAGGTCGCCGACGAGGTGCTCGCCACCTCGGTGTCGCGCGCTGAGCCGCGTGGGGAGGTCCGCGAGGACCCCGACCTGGGGCTCCGGTTCTCGGTCGCTCGCGTCTGACGCGTGACTTGCCCTCTCGTCTGACGTCCGGACGGTTTCTCGGCCTTGGAACCGTCCAGACGTCAGACGGGGCTCGGCCTCAGGTCGGTACCGACCTCACGCCGGATGTCACACGTCGCTCACGACCTGAGGCCGGTTCGTCAGCCCCGTGGACCGGCCGCGCGTCGGTACCGACGTGAAGCAGCACGTCGTACGTCGGCAACGACGTGAGGCTCGACCGAGCGCGCGTCCTCATGCGTCTGGGCACCCTCGAGAGCCCCGGGACCGTCCTGTCGCTCAGGACGGATCGCCGTGGGTGGCCGCGGCTCAGGAGCTGGGGCGGGGCTCCTCGGACGACGACTCGCTCGACGGGGACGACCCGCTCGACTCGAGCGACGCGGGGGCGTCCTCGGACCTCCGGACTCCTCCCCGGACTCCTCCTCAGGCTCCTCCTCAGGCTCCTCCACGGACTCCTCCTCGGCGAGGATGGAGCGCAGACGCGAGCCGATCTCGCCCTCGTCCTCGTGGAGGTCCTCGGCCAGGGTGACGCCGCCGCCCTGGGCGTCGAGCGCCTCGAGCTGCTGCTGGAAGTAGTTGCGGAGCTGGACGCGGTACTCGCGCTCGAAGATCCGCAGGTCCTCCACCTCGCTGGTGAGCTCCTGGTGGTCCCGCTCGAAGTCGGCCACCAGCTGCTGGCGACGCTGCTCGGTGTCGCTGTCGAGCTGCTCGGCGCGCACGGACGCCTCGGACACGATGGTGTCGGCCTGGGCGCGGGCGTCCGCCACGAGCTCCTCGGCGTTGCGGCCGGCCAGCTCGAGCATCCGGGCGGCCGCCGCGGCAGCGTCCTCGGTGGTGGCGACGCGGAGCAGCTCGCCGCGCGTGCCGGAGACCCGAGCCACCTCGGTGTCGCCCGAGGCCAGCTCCGGCTCGGCGGCAGCCGAGGCGCCGTCGTCGCCCGCCCCGGGGGCCGCAGCAGCCGACGTCGGGGCCTCTGCCCGGTGGCGCCCCTGCTCCGAGCCGTCGGACCCGTCCGACGGCTCGGAGGTCGGACCCGGCCGACCCGGCATCCTCAGGAGCCTTCTCGCCGGTCTCGCCGGTCTCGCCGGTCTCGCCGTCGGGCGGCGTCTGGGTCGTCTCTTCCTCCGGTGCCTTCTCCTCAGCAGCGGGCGCCGGCGGCGTACCCGACTCCTGGGACGCCTCGGTGGAGCCGGCCGGCTGCGAGCGCAGCTCCTCGAGCTCGGCGTGCAGACGCTTCATCTCCGCCGCCACCTCGTCGAGGAAGTTGTCGACCTCGGTCATGTCGTAGCCCTGGCGCATCACGCGGGCCGTGGCGAAGCGCTTGTTGTCCACGTCCTCGGGGGTCAAGGGCACCGAGATCACCTTTCACGGGGGGGCGGGTCGAGCACACCGTACCGCCAGCCGTCGCGCCCGCGGAGCGTGATGGACGTCAGGAGGTGAGGAGGATCGCCCGGTTCGCCGCGCGCAGGATGTAGACCGCGATCAGCACCAGGATGAAGCTGGTGTCCAGCGAGATCGAGCCGATCCGCAGCGGCGGCACGAAGCGGCGGACGAAGAGGATCGGCGGGTCGGTGATCGAGTAGATGACCTCGAGGATCACCAGCACGACGCCGCGGGGCTGCCAGGAGCGCGCGAAGACCTGGACCCAGTCCACGACGAACCGCGCGAAGAGCAGCAGCAGGAAGAGGAACAGGACCAGCTCGATGACGAGGCCGACGGTCTGCACGATGTCTGATCCTAGGGGGGTCGGCCAAGCGGCCCCGGGCTCGCACCCGGGGCGCTGAGGTCAGCTCTGGTTGAAGAAGCCGCTGTCGGCGATGCGCGCCTTGTCCTCGGTCGAGACCGCCACGTTGGGCGGCGAGAGCAGGAAGACCTTGTTGGTCACGCGCTCGATGGTGCCGTGGACCGCGAAGACCAGTCCGGCAGCGAAGTCGACGAGACGCTTGGCGTCGACGTCGCTCATCTCCGAGAGGTTCATGATCACCGGGATGCCCTCGCGGAAGTTCTCGCCGATGACCCGTGCCTCGTTGTAGGTGCTCGGGTGCAGCGTGGTGATCCGCGACAGCTCCGCCATCCGGGGCGCGACGGAGAGTCCGCCGGCCTGGCCGGGCACGGCGCCCGGGGCGGGGCGGCGACGCTCGGCGAGCTGGGCCACGGTCGCACCGGAGGCACGCCCGGGGGTCGGCTGACCGGCGTGGGTCCCCTGGTCGGGGTCCTGGTCGTACTCGTCGTACTCGTCGTAGCGCTCGTTGTCCTCGAGGAGTCCGAGATAGACGCCCATCTTCCGCATCGCGCCGCTCATGAGTTCCG
Organism: uncultured Actinomycetota bacterium; assembly: GCA_963762755.1. Lineage (GTDB taxonomy): Bacteria > Actinomycetota > Actinomycetes > Propionibacteriales > Nocardioidaceae > Marmoricola_A. Next base: position 12,597 of record CAVXMH010000032.1, read on the forward strand.
CCTCCACACAGGGATCACAACTGTCTCCTTCACGCTATCCGTTGGTCGGCCTGTTTCCGAGGATCGCCCCGCCGACGCGCACGTGTGTCGCGCCGCACTCGACGGCAACCTCGAGATCTCCGCTCATGCCCGCCGAGACGTACGTCGCCTCCGGCACCACGGCGCGCACCGCCGCGGAGACCTCGCGCAGCCGTTCGAACGCCGCCCGGGGGTCGCCCTCGCGGGGCGCCACCGCCATCACCCCGCACAGCCGGAGGCCCTCCGCCTCGGCCACGGCCTCGGCCAGGGCGGGTACGTCGGCGGGGCGGCGCCCCCGCGGGCCCTCGCCTCCTCGGGGTCGGTGTCGAGGTTCACCTGGACGAACAGGTCGAGGGCACCGCGCTGCTCACGCTCCTGCGCGCCGCGCGCCAGCGGCGCGACGAGCTTGGCGCGGTCCGAAGACTGCACCACGTCGGCCCAGCGGCCCACCGCGGCTGCCTTGTTGCTCTGCAGCCGGCCCATGAAGTGCCACCGCAGGTCGAGGCCCGCGCAGTCCTCGCTCTTGGCGACGGCCTCCTGGTAGCGGTTCTCCCCCACCTCGCGGACGCCCAGGTCGGCCAGGACCCGCACGTCGGAGACCGGGAAGTACTTCGTCACCACGACGAGGGTGACCTCGTCGCGGTCGCGACCGGCCCGGGCGCACGCGTCGGCGACGCGGCCCTCGACGCTCGCGAGGTTGCGCGTGATCTCGTCGGCCCGACTGTCGGAGCCCGCGGCCGCCACGTCCGCGGGGCTCACGGCGACACCCGCACGAGCCCGGCGAGCCGTCCGGAGGCGGCGCCGTCGCGGCGGTAGGAGTACAGCCCGGAGTCCTCGCGGGTGCAGCGCCCGACCGCCTGCACACGCTGCGGGTCGACGCCGCACGCGTCCAGCTGGGAGCTGACGCCGGCGCCGAGGTCGACGGCCGGGGTGCCCCAGGACGTGGTGGTGGCGGTGCCGGGCACGGCAGTCTCGACGTCGTCGCGCATCGACTCCGGCACCTCGTAGCAGCGACCGCAGACGTGGGGCCCGATCCAGGCATGGACCCGCGCCGGGTCGGCACCGAGCTCGCGCATGGCCTCGACGCCGTGGGGCAGCACGCCGGCGACCAGCCCGGGGCGTCCGACGTGGAGGGCGGCGACGACGCCGGCCTCGGGGTCGGCCAGCAGGACCGGGACGCAGTCGGCCGCCCGGACCACCAGCGTCACGCCGGGCTCGTCGGTCACCAGCCCGTCTGCGCTCGGCAAGTGGTCCACGCCCGGGACGGCTCGGCCGGCAGGTCCGCGGCGTGCACCCGCACGACGTCACCGCCGTGCACCTGGTGCATCAGCGCCCACGGCTCGCCGTACGACGTGCCGGCGAAGGCCTGCTGAACCCGGCAGAGGTTGGTGCGCACCGCCGACGGGTCGTCGTCGCCGGTGGCTGCGAGGTTGAGCGAGTCGAAGGGCGGTCCGGAGACGCCGCCGGCCCGGTCGGTGAACGCCACCTCGACCGGGCCGACTGCTGAGCGGAGAACGAACACTCAGGACGTCACTTCAAGAAGTCCGGCACGTCGAGGTCGTCGTCGGCCGCCGAGGAGGTGCGGGCCGGCGTGGGGGTCGGGGTGCGCGGGGCCTCGGGACGCTGGTACTCGTTGCGCTCCGGACGGGCGAACTCGCTGCGCTGCTCGGTCCGCTGGGGGGCCGAGGTCGAGGACGAGCCGAAGGACGTGTAGCCGTTGCGGGCTGCCTCGGCGCCCCGCTCGGAGTCCCGACGGACCGCCGCCGCGGCCGCAGCGGCGCGGGTGTCGGCCTGGCTCTGCGACGGCAGCGGCTCACGGCGCGCTGCCGGGACGGCCTCGCGGCGCTTGGGCATGCCACCGTCGAACCCGGCGGCGATGACCGTGACGCGGACCTCGTCACCCAGGGCGTCGTCGATGACGGCGCCGAAGATGATGTTGGCCTCGGCGTGCGCGGCCTGAGAGACGAGCGCGGCGGCCTCGTTGATCTCGAACAGTCCGAGGTCGGAGCCACCCGCGATCGAGAGCAGCACGCCGTACGCGCCCTCGATGGAGGCCTCGAGCAGCGGGCTCGAGACAGCCATCTCGGCGGCCGCGACCGCGCGGTCCTCACCGCGGGCCGAGCCGATGCCCATGAGCGCGGAGCCGGCGTTCGACATGACCGACTTGACGTCGGCGAAGTCGAGGTTGATCAGCCCCGGGGTGGTGATGAGGTCGGTGATGCCCGAGACACCCTGCAGCAGGACCTGGTCGGCCTGCTTGAAGGCGTCGAGGACCGAGACGTTGCGGTCGCTGATCGACAGCAGCCGGTCGTTGGGGATCACGATGAGGGTGTCGACCTCCTCGCGGAGACCGGAGATGCCCTCCTCGGCCTGGTTGGCGCGGCGGCGACCCTCGAAGGAGAAGGGGCGCGTCACGACGCCGATGGTCAGCGCGCCGAGCGAGCGCGCGATGCGCGCGACGACGGGGGCGCCACCGGTGCCGGTGCCACCGCCCTCACCCGCGGTGACGAAGACCATGTCGGCGCCCTTGAGCACCTCCTCGATCTCCTCGGCGTGGTCCTCGGCGGCCTTGCCGCCCACATCGGGGTTCGCGCCCGCGCCGAGCCCACGGGTCAGCTCGCGGCCGATGTCGAGCTTCACGTCGGCGTCGCTCATCAGGAGCGCCTGTGCGTCGGTGTTGATCGCGATGAACTCGACACCCTTGAGTCCCACCTCGATCATCCGGTTCACGGCGTTGACGCCACCGCCACCGATCCCGACGACCTTGATGACGGCCAGGTAGTTCTGCGGTGCTGCCACGGCAGGTCCCTCTCATGTGTGGCGCCGGCCCGGTCGGCCGACGTGCTTGCTGCTGATGGATGGCTGGTGCTGGGGTGCAACGGTGGGGAAGAGGCCCTCGGCGTGTCTGCGAACGTTAACCCTGAAGTAGAGGGTTATAGTTATGTCAACCTCGCGCCTGTGGAAGAACGTAGGACACCGACCCCGCGACCCGGCGCAGACACGCAGGCGTGTCGACGAATAGTCGACAAAGTCCTCGTCCACTCCCCGGGTGGTCGCGCGTGCACGAGCGACCTCTCGCCCGTACAGGAGTGACGCTTCGCGCGTACAGGAGCGACGCTTCGCGCGTACAGCAGCGACGCTTCGCGGGGGGAGGCGCTACTTGGTGAGGGTGGGGCGGCCGGGGGCGGTGACGTCGTAGATGCGCCCCTCCTGCTCCATGAGCAGCGTGAGCACCTCGAGCTTGGCGGCGGACTCCTCCGCGCTCCCCCAGTTGATGCGGGTGCCGTCGCGCAGCTGCAGGCTGATCGCGTCGATCGAGCCGACCTCGACGCTGGTGACCCGCGCCAGCAGCTCGGCGGGCAGGTAGCCCACGACGGTGGCGGCCTCACCGAGGGCCTCGGCGGGCGTGGCCGCGGAGGCGTCGAGCAGCGGCAGGTCCGCGGGGCGCTCGGGGTAGGTCCGGAACAGCACGCCGTCGCCGTCCACGCCGCGCCAGGCGCCCTCCCACTCCACGACCGCCAGCGCCTCGCGCTCGGTCACCTGGATCTCGACGGTGTCGGGCCAGTCACGGGAGATCTCGACCGCGCCCACCGGGGCGAGGGCCTCGACCCGGGCGCGTACGGCGTCGAGGTCGCTGGTCGCGAGGGACACGTCGAGCGGCACGGCCGCCTGCTCGCGCACCTCGTCCTCGCTGAGCACCGACACGCCCCGGACCGAGACGTCGTGCACCGCCGTCACCGAGGAGAACAGCATCAGCCAGACGCCGCCGGCGACGGCGGCCACGAGCGCTATCAGCACCAGCACCCGGCGCCAGGCGCGCCAGCGGCGCGCGCGCAGACGTCGCGCGAAGCGTCGCTGCACCCGGCTCGCCCGCGGAGTACGCCGACCGCGCAGTCCGCGCCGGCCCGCCCCCGCGGCGGGCTCACGCGAGTCAGCGCCCTCGGGCGACGTCGTGGTCGCGGGGTCGTGGGTCGGGGAGCCGGTCCTCATCGGTCCGCCTCGGCCTCGGCGAGCAGCGTCAGCACCTCGGGCCCGACCAGCGTGACGTCACCGGCCCCGAGCGTGAGCACGACGTCCCCGGGTCGTGCCCGCTCGACGAGCGCCGCGGGCGTCGCCGACCAGGACGGCACGAAGGCGACGCGCTCGGGGCCCAGCGGCACGTGGGAGGCCACCATGGCGCCGTTGACGCCGGGCTCGGGGTCCTCGCGGGCGACGTAGACGTCCATGACGACGACCTCGTCGGCCGCACCGAGGGCCTCACCCATGGCCGGTCCGAAGATCTTGGTGCGCGAGACCAGGTGGGGCTGGAAGGCCACCACGACCCGCCCGTCGCCGGCCAGGGACCGCGCCGCCTGCAGGTCGCCGGCGATCTCGTTGGGGTGGTGGGCGTAGCTGTCGTAGACCCGGATGCCGGCGACCTCGCCCTTGAGCTCCATGCGGCGCCGCGTGCCGGAGAACGACTCCAGCCCGCGCTTGAGGTCGTCGAAGCCGAACCCGAGCCGCAGACCGGTGCCGAGCGCCGCCAGGGCGTCGAGGACGTAGTGGCGCCCGGGGATCCGCAGCGTGACCTCGCCCAGCCGCTCACCGTCCTTCTCGACGGTGAAGGTCGAGGTCGACCCCCGGAAGCTCAAGGAACCGGCCCGCAGGTCGGCGCCCGCGGACTCCCCCACCGTCAGCACCTCGAGACCACGCTCGCGCGCGACGCGGGCGAGGTCGGCGGCACCCGGGTCGTCGGCGCAGGCGACGAGGAACCCGCCGGGCTGGATGCGGTCGAGGAACTCCACGAACGCGGCGCGGTAGGCCTCCTCGGTGCCGTAGTTGTCGAGGTGGTCGGCCTCCACGTTGGTGACGATCGCCGCGGTCGGCGAGTAGACGAGGAAGGCGCCGTCGCTCTCGTCGGCCTCGGCGACGAAGAGCACGCCGGTGCCGTCGTGGGCGTTGGCGCCCGACTCGTTGAGCTCGCCGCCGATGGCGAAGGACGGGTCGGCGCCGCAGTGCTGCAGCGCCACCGTGAGCAGCGACGTCGTCGTGGTCTTGCCGTGGGTGCCGGCCACCGCCACCACGGTGCGGCCCCGCATCACCGCGTCGAGGGCGGCCGAGCGGGGCAGGACCCGCAGCCCGCGGGCCTCGGCCTCCACCACCTCGGGGTTGTCGGCGCGCACGGCGGTCGAGACCACGACCGTGTCGACGTCGACGACCTGCTCGGCACGGTGCCCGAGGTGCACCCGCGCGCCCAGCGCCGTCAGCGCGGTCAGCGCGCGGGACTCGCGGGCGTCGCTGCCGCTGACGGTGATGCCGCGGGCCAGCATGATGCGGGCGATGCCGGACAGGCCGGCGCCGCCGATGCCGATGAAGTGCACGCGGCCCAGCGCGTCGGCGGCCGGGATGTCGTCGGGGACGGGGACCCTCACGCCGACCACCCCGCGGCGCGCAGCACCATCGCGGCCAGCGTCTCGTCGGCGTCACGGGGGATCAGGCCGGCCGCGGCCCGCGACATCGTCGCGAGACGCTCGGTGTCGGTGGCCAGGTCGGGCAGGGTCGCGGCGGCCCACTCGGGCGTGAAGGCGGCGTCGGAGACCAGCAGCCCTCCCCCGGCGTCGACGACGGGCCGGGCGTTGCGCGCCTGCTCCCCGTTGCCGATCGGCAGCGGCACGAACACGGCCGGGAGCCCCACCGCGGCGACCTCGGTCACCGAGTTGGCGCCGGCGCGGCACACGGTCAGGTCCGCGGCGGCGTAGGCGAGGTCCATGCGGTCGACGTAGCGCTCCACGACGTACGCCGGCGCGCCGGTCTCGGGGTGGACCTCGACCTCTCCGGCCGGTCCGACCACGTGCAGCACCTGGACGCCGGCCGCGGCCAGCGCCGGCTGGGTGCTGCCGACGGTCTGGTTGAGGCGCCGCGCGCCCTGGGAGCCGCCGGTCACGAGCAGCACCGGACGGCCGGCCTCGAGGCCGAAGTGGGCGAGCGCCTCGGCTCGCAGCGCAGCGCGGTCGAGGGTGGAGATCATCCGGCGGATCGGCAGCCCGAGGTAGGTCGCGTGGCGCAACGGCGAGTCAGGGAAGCTGGTGGCCACGTGGGGGGTGAAGCGGGCCCCGAGCCGGTTGGCGACGCCGGGGAGCGCGTTGCCCTCGTGGACGACGATGGGCAGCCTGGCCTTGCGGGCCGCGAGGTACGCCGGCACCGAGACGTAGCCGCCGAAGCCGACGACGACATCGGGCTGCACCCGCTCGATGACCTCGCCGGCGGCCGTGACCGCGCCGCGCAGGCGCCCGGGCAGCCGCGCGAGGTCGGCCGAGACCTTCCGGGGCAGCGGCACCGGCGGGATCAGCTCGAGCGGGTAGCCCGCGGCGGGCACCACGGTCGTCTCCAGCCCGCGGGCGGTGCCCAGGGCCGTGACCTCCACGCGCCCGCCGAGGGCGGGGGCCGTGCGGACCAGCGCGTCGGCGGTCGCCAGCAACGGCGAGGTGTGGCCGGCCGTGCCGCCGCCGGCCATCAGGACGCGCAGCACCCGCGCGTCGGCTCGCGGCAGGTCGCCGGAGGCACTCATCGGCGCCCACCCCGCGACAGGCCACCGGCGGTGGTGCCGCGGGGACCGCCCTCGCGGCGGCGCCCCAGGGCGGCCTGCGCGCCCGGCTCGTGACGGGCGAAGGAGACCAGCAGGCCGAGGGCGACCAGCGACGGCAGCAGGGCCGAGCCGCCGTAGGACACCAGGGGCAGCGGGATGCCGATGACCGGCAGCAGCGCCAGCACCATGCCGATGTTGATGATCATCTGGGCGGTGATCCACACCGTGATGCCGGCCGCCATGTAGCGGGCGAACGGGTCGACGGTGCGTCGCGCCACCCGGAACCCGGCGTAGGCGACGGTGAGGAACAGCGCCAGCACGAGCATCGTGCCGAACAGGCCGAGCTCCTCGCCGAGCACGGCGAAGATGAAGTCGGTGTGGGCGGCGGGCAGGTCGCCCCACTTCTGCTGGCTGGCACCGATGCCCTTGCCGAAGATGCCGCCGCTCGACATCGCGAAGATGCCGTGCGCGGCCTGCCAGCCCGAGTCGCCGTACGACGCGAACGGGTCGGCGAAGCTGGTGAGCCGGTCCATGCGCTCGGGCGAGGAGGCGGCGAGACCGAGGGCCGCGACCCCCGCGACGAGGATCGATCCGACGAACATCCGGGTGGGGGCGCCGACCACCCACAGCAGACCGAGCACGATCGACATCAGCACCAGCGCGGTGCCGAGGTCCTCGCCGACGATGACCAGGCCGATGACGACGAACATCAGCGGCACGACCGGGATGAGCGTGTGGCGCCAGTCGGTGAGCAGCCGCTCCTTCGTGGCGTAGATGTGCGAGCACCACAAGATCACGGCGAGCTTGGCCAGCTCGGCGGGCTGGATCTGCACCGGTCCGAGGGCCAGCCAGTTCTGGTTGCCGTTGACCTCGACGCCCATCGGACCCTGGGTCAGGCCGAGCAGCACGACCGAGAGGATCAGGGCGGGCCAGGCGAACTTGCGGAGCATCGCGTGGGGCATCTTCACCGCGACCCAGACGAACGGCGCCGCCAGCACCACCCAGGTCAGCTGCTTGAGGAAGGTGGCGTAGCTGTTGCCGTCGTTGAACTCGTAGGACCACACGCTCGAGCTGCTCAGCACCATGATCAGGCCGAGCGTCAGCAGCAGCCCCGAAGCCCCGACGAGCAGGTAGTACGACGTCAGCGGACGGTCCAGCGAGGCGCGCAGCGCCGCGATCGAGAGCGGACGGCGACCGCCCTGGTCCGCGGCCCGGTTCCCCTCGGTCGACTCGAGGGTCCGGGTGGGTCGAGCCGCTGTCGTCGTCAACGTCGGCCTTCCTGCGCCGGTGGGTCAGCCCTTGCGGAGGCGGAGCACCGACTCGGCGAAGGCATCCCCGCGAGCACCGTAGTTCGCGAACATGTCCATGGAGGCGCACCCCGGGGCGAGGAGCACGGTGTCGCCCGGCTGGGCCAGACCTGCTGCTGCTCGGACCACGCGGTCCATGACGTCAGTCTCGTCGTCGGGCACCTCGATCACGGGGACCTCGGGCGCGTGTCGCCGCAGGGCGTCAGCGATCACGCCACGATCGCGCCCGAGCAGCACCACGCCCCGCATCCGCGCGCCCATCGCGCCGACGAGGTCGTCGAAGGTCGCGCCCTTGGCCAGGCCGCCGGCGACCCAGACCACGTGCTCGTAGGCGCCCAGCGAGGAGCGCGCGGCGTGCGGGTTGGTGGCCTTGGAGTCGTCGACGTAGGTCACCTCGGCGAGAGTCGCCACGGTCGCGATGCGGTGCCCGTCGGGCCGGAAGCCGCGCAGCCCGTCGCGGACCGCGACCGGCGGCACGCCGTGGGAGCGCGCCAGGGCGGCGGCGGCCAGGGCGTTGGCGACCATGTGCGGGGCCGGACTGGCCAGGTCGGCCAGGGTGCCGAGCTCGGCGGCGGAGTCGTGGCGCTGCTCGACGAAGGCCCGGTCGGCCAGCACGTCGTCGACCACGCCGAGCATGCCGACGGCGGGCACCCCGAGGGTGAACCCGATCGCGCGCGCCCCCTCGACCACGTCGGCCTCGCGGACGAGCTGCTCGGTGAGAGGGTCGGCGACGTTGTAGACGCAGGCACGCTCGACACGTTCGTAGACGCGGCCCTTGTCGGCGGCGTAGTCGGTCATCGAGGGGTACCAGTCCAGGTGGTCCTCGGCGACGTTGAGGACGGCGGCGGACCGGGCCGCCATCGAGTCGGTGTAGTGCAGCTGGAAGCTCGACAGCTCCACGGCGAGGACGTCGTACGGCTCGGGGTCCATGACGACCTCGACCAGCGGCAGCCCGACGTTGCCGCAGGCGACGGCGCGCAGCCCGCCGGCCCGCAGCATCGCCTCGAGCATCTGCACCGTCGTGGTCTTGCCGTTGGTTCCGGTGACGGCCAGCCAGGGGGCGGCGTGCTCGGGGTCGCGCAGTCGCCAGGCCAGCTCCACCTCCCCCCACACCGGTACGCCGAGCCCGCGGGCCTGGGCGAGCAGGGGGGCGTCGGGGCGCCAGCCCGGCGAGGTGACCACGACGTCGGGGCCGTCGGGCAGGGACGCCGTCGAGCCGGGGCCGGTGCGGACGTCGGCGCCGAGCATCTCCAGCAGCGCGGCCTTCTCGGCCCGCTCACCGCTCGGCGTGGTCTCGTCGAGGACGACGACCTGCGCGCCGAGATGGGTCAGGTTGTCGGCGGCGGCGAAGCCGGAGACGCCGAGACCGGCCACGACGGCTCGCACGCCCTCCCAGGAGTCGCGGCGGCCCAGGGAGGCGACACGATCGCGACCGCTCACGTGCCCGCCACCCACTCGGCGTAGAAGATGCCCATCCCGCCGGCGACGCAGAGCCCGGCGATGATCCAGAAGCGGATGACGACGGTGATCTCGTCCCAGCCCTTCAGCTCGAAGTGGTGGTGCAGCGGCGCCATCCGGAACATCCGCTTGCCGCCGGTGGCCTTGAAGAAGCCGACCTGGAGGATCACCGAGACGCTCTGGGCCACGAAGAGGCCGCCGAGCACGACCAGCAGCAGCTCGGTGCGGGTCAGGATGGCGAGCCCCGCGATCGCGCCGCCGAGGGCCAGCGAGCCGGTGTCACCCATGAAGATCTTGGCCGGGGAGGCGTTCCACCACAGGAAGCCGAAGCAGGCCCCGGTGAGCGCCGCGGAGATGATGGCGAGGTCGAGCGGGTCGCGCACCTCGTAGCAGGTGTTGCCCTGGGTGAGCTCGCACGACTGGTTGTTCTGCCAGATGTTCATGATGGCGTAGGCCGCGAACACGATCGTCGAACATCCGGTGGCCAGGCCGTCGAGACCGTCGGTGAGGTTCACCGAGTTCGACGTCGCGGCGATCATGAAGAGGATGAGCAGCACGACGAGGAAGGTCGGCAGCGTCCAGGCCTCCCAGTCGCGGGTGAAGGACAGGTGGCGCGAGGCCGGGGTCTGCCCGCGCTCGTCGGGGAAGCGCAGCGCCAGCAGCGCGAACACGATCGCCACCAGCACCTGGCCGGTCATCTTGGCCCGGCTGCGCAGCCCGAGGCTGCGCTGCTTGGCGACCTTGATGTAGTCGTCGAGGAAGCCGACGAGCCCCAGGCCGACGAGCAGGAACAGCAGCAGCAGGCCGGAGGCCGTGGGCATCCGCGAGGTCAGCAGCGCCGACAGCAGGTAGGCCAGCACCACCGACCCGATGATGACGGTGCCGCCCATGGACGGCGTGCCGCGCTTGGTGTGGTGGGTGGTGGGGCCGTCGTCGCGGATGAGCTGGCCGTAGCCCTTGGCGGACAGGAAGCGGATGGCGCCGACGGTGCCGACGAGGGTGAAGACCAGCGCGAGACCGCCGGACAGCAGGATGGCTCTCACGCGCGCACCCCCGGGACCTCGGACGACGCGTGCCCGGGGACGGTGCCGGCGAGCAGCGATGCGGCGACCTCGTCGAGGCGGGCGCCGCGGGAGGCCTTGACCAGCACGACGTCGTCGGCCCGCAGATGTGCGTCGAGCCAGCGGACGGCGGCCTCGTTGTCGGCCGCCTCCACCGCCTGGGGAGTGCGCACCTGGTCTGACTGTCCGGCCATGCCGTCCTCTCCGTCGTCCCCGTGCATCCCGTCGAGCCCGTGCGTCGCGTCGAACCCGGCGAGGGCCGGTCGGGCCGCCTCGCCCACCGCGAGCAGCACGTCGACACCCAGGCTCCGAGCCAGTCTGCCGACCTCGGCGTGCTCGGCGTCGGCCGACGCGCCCAGCTCCTTCATCTCACCCAGCACGGCCACCCGGCGGCGGGCGGAGCCGCCAGCGCCGATGGCGACCAGCGCCTCCAGCGCCGCGCGCATCGAGTCGGGGTTGGCGTTGTAGGCGTCGTTGACCACGACCACGCCGTCGGCGCGGTGGGCGACCTCCATGCGCCAGCGCGACAGCGCGGTGACGGTGGCGAGGGACGCGGCGGCCTCCTCGAGGCCGATGCCGACCGCGGTGGCGGCGGCCACGGCGGCGGCGGCGTTCGGCACGTGGTGGGCGCCGACCAGCTGCAGGGACACCGGCACCCGACGGCCGTCGGCGACGAGCACGAAGCGGGGGCGTCCCTCCGCGTCGAGACGGACGTCGGCGTACCCGACCGTGGGTGCGTCGTCCGGGGCCTCGTGCGCGCGGCCGAAGGTCGTCACGCGTCCGGCGGTGCGGGCGGCCATGGCGGCGACGCGGTGGTCGTCGGCGTTGAGGACCGCGACCCCGTCGGCCGCGAGGGCCTCGACGAGCTCGCCCTTGGCGGTGGCGATGTCGTCCTGGGTGCCGAACTCGCCGAGGTGGGCCTTGCCCACGTTGAGGACCAGCGAGACGTCCGGCCGCGCGATGCGGCACAGCTCGCGCAGGTGGCCGATGCCGCGGGCACCCATCTCCAGGAGCAGGAAGCGGGTCCCGGGCCCGGCGCGCAGCACCGTCAGCGGCAGGCCGAGCTCGTTGTTGAACGATCCCCGGGTGGCGACCGTGCCCCCCGGGCCGGAGTGGTGGGCCAGCACGCCGGCCAGCAGGTCCTTGGTGGAGGTCTTGCCCTGCGAGCCGGTGACGGCCAGCACGGTGACGTCCGGCAGGAGCCCCAGCACGTGGTGGGCCAGCGACGCCAACGCGGCCCGCGGGTCGTCGACCAGCACGCACGGGTGGCCGGTGGGGCGGCTGCCCAGCACGGCGGCGGCCCCCGCCGCGACGGCGGCAGCGGCGAAGTCGTGGCCGTCGCTGCGCTCCCCCACGAACGCGGCGAAGAGGCCGCCGGGCTCGACCTCGCGGCTGTCGACGGTCGCGGCCCCGCGCACCACGACGCCGTCGGGGTCGTCGACGACCTCGCCGCCCACCACGGCGGCGATCTCGGGCAGGGTCAGCACGATCACGACCGCGCCCCCGTCCGGGCCTCGAGCGCGGCGCGCAGCTCCACCCGGTCGTCGAAGGGGTGGACCACGCCGGCGACCTCCTGGCCGGTCTCGTGCCCCTTGCCGGCCACCACCACGGTGTCGCCGGGGCCGGCCCGGTCGACGGCGTGGCGGACGGCGGCCCGGCGGTCGCCCTCCTCGTGCACCTCCGCGCCCTCGCCTCCGGCTGCTCGCGCCCCCGCCAGGACCTCGGCGCGGATCGCGGCGGGGTCCTCGGTGCGGGGGTTGTCGTCGGTGACGACCAGCAGGTCGGCCAGCCGGGCGGCAACCTCGCCCATCAGCGGCCGCTTGCCGCGGTCGCGGTCACCACCGGCACCCAGCACCACGATGAGGCGCCCGGTGGTGCGCTCGCGCAGGCTGCTCAGGGCTGCTTCCACCGCGTCGGGCTTGTGGGCGTAGTCGACGACGGCGAGGAAGTCCTGCCCGGCGTCCACCCGCTCGAGCCGACCCGGGACCCCGCTGACCCGGGCCAACGACCCGGCGACGAGCACCGGGTCGACCCCGGCCTCGGCGAGCAGGGCGACGGCGCACAGCGCGTTGGAGACGTTGAAGGCGCCCGGCACCAGGATCTCGGTGCCCACCCGGACACCGCCGGGCCCCTCGACGACGAACCGGGACCCGCTGGGGGTGGCCTCGACGTCGCTCGCGCGCCAGTCCGCCTCGGTGCCCGGACCCGGCGCGACGGCGTACGTCGTCATCGGGATGCGGGCCTCGGCCAGCAGCCGGCGCCCGTGCTCGTCGTCGACGTTGACCAGCCCGCGGCGGGCGCGCTCGGGGGTGAAGAGGGACGCCTTGGCCTGGTAGTACTCCTCGACGTCGGCGTGGAAGTCGAGGTGGTCGCGGCCGAGGTTGGTGAACGCGGCGACGTCGAACACCACGCCGTCGACGCGTCCCATCACCAGCGCGTGGCTGGAGACCTCCATCGCGCAGCAGCGCACCCCGCGCTCGACCATGACGGCCAGCAGCGCGTGCAGGTCGGGCGCCTCGGGAGTCGTCAGCGACGAGGTCACCGCCTCTCCGGCCACCCGGGTGCCGATGGTGCCGACCACCCCCGCCGGCACGCCGGCCACCTCCAGGGCGGCCTCGGCCAGGCGGGTGGTGGTGGTCTTGCCCTGGGTGCCGGTCACCGCGACCAGGGCCAGCGAGCGGGCGGGGTCGCCGTACAGCCAGGCGGCGAGGCCGCCGACCACGGCGCGCGGGTGGGCGACCACCAGCACGGGTACGCCGACCGCGACGTCCCGGCACAGCTCCGCGCCGGCGTCGTCGGTGAGGACCGCGACGGCTCCGGCCTCGACCGCGGCCGCGGCGAACCGGGCGCCGTGGGTGGTGGCTCCCCCGGCGGCGACGTACAGGTCGCCGGGCTGCACCAGGCGGCTGTTCATGGTGACCCCGGTGAGGACCACGTCGGCGGCCGCCGCCCGGGCGTCCGGGGCGAGCTCCACCGTGAGCCGCTCGGCCACCGCGACCAGCGGGGTGCGGCGAGGAGCCACGGGACGGGTCGGGGTCACGTCGGGAATGTACTAGAGCCGCGACCCGTCTCCGGGCGGCGTCGGTCGGTCACGGCACCGTCGCTCGACGTCACTGACGGCGACGCTCCCCCGACTGCCACGCGATGGGCAGCTGGGGCGCGGCCTTGCCCGAGGGCGGGACGGCGTAGCGCTGGAGCAGGTACGACATGATCTTGCGGAAGGCCGGACCCGCCGTGCCGCCACCGCCGACGTTGCCCTGCGGATTGTGGATCACGACGTAGACGGTGAAGCGCGGGTCGTCGGCCGGGGCGAAGCCGGCGAACGAGATCACGAACTTCTCCGCGGAGTACGAGCCGTTCTCGGCCACCTGCGCCGTGCCGGTCTTGCCGGCCACCCGGTAGCCGGCGACCTTGGCCAACGGAGCGGTGCCCTCGACCTCGTCGGTGACCATCTCCATCATCTTGGTGACCTGCTGGGCGGCCTTCGGGCTGATGACCTCGCGGGTCTCGGCGTGGTCGGAGCCCTGCGGGCCGAACTCCGTGTCGGCGCTGCCGAGCACCAGGCTCGGCTCCACGTAGACGCCGCCGTTGGCGATGGTGTTCACCGCCGCCGCCATCTGCGCGACGTTGACCGCGACGCCTTGGCCGAAAGCGATGTTGTCGCGCACGATCGGGCTCCACGACGAGGCGGGGGCCAGGATGCCGGGCTGCTCGCCGTACCCCTCCAGACCGGTGCGCTTGCCCAGGCCGAAGCCGGTCAGGTAGCGGCGCAGCTGCGTCGGCGGCAGCTGGCGGGCGGCCAGCACCGTGCCGATGTTGGACGACTTGGCCAGCACACCGGTGAGGGTCAGCGGGATGGTGCCGTGCTCCCAGTGGTCGTTGATCGGCATGCCCGAGCTGGTGAGCTGGCCGGGGACCGTGAGCCGGGTGCGCGGGGTGACGCGCTCGGCGTCGAGCAGCGCACCCATGGTGAGCACCTTCTCGACCGAGCCCGGCTCGTAGACCTCGCGCAGGGCCCGGGAGCCGAGCAGCCGCTCGTCGATCGCGCCGGTGACGCCGTTCGGGTCGAAGGTCGGGTAGTCGGCCAGCGACAGCAGCTGACCGGTGTTGCTGTCCATGACGACGGCCGCGCCGGACTCCGCGCCGACGTCCTCGATGGTCTGGCGCAGCACACGCTGGGTGTACCACTGCACGTCACGGTCGATGGTCAGCGCGACGTCGGCGCCGTCAACCGGGTCGGTCACGCTGTTGTCGCCGAGCGGGATGCGGTTGCCGCCGCCGATGTCGTAGGTCGCGGACCCGTCCTTGCCGGCCAGCAGCTTCGAGAACAGCAGCTCGGCGCCGTCGGCGCCGTTGCCCGCGTCGTTGATCCAGCCGACGAGGTTGGCACCGACGTCCTTGGCCGGGTAGCTGCGCAGCGGGTCGCGCTCGGTGTCGAGACCCTTGTAGCCGAGCTCGGTGAGGTCGCCGACGACGTCGGTGGCCCTGGTCGAGGGGATGCGGCGTGCGATGTAGCGGAAGTGCACCGACGGGTCGGGCCAGCTGAGGTTGCGGACCGCGTCGATGTAGTCCAGGCCGAGCCGCTCCTCGAGGACCGAGGCGATCTCGGCGGCGTCGTCCTTGGTCTTCGTGGGGTCGGCGACGATCATCATGCCGTCGAGCGACTCGGCCAGCGGTTCGCCGTTGCGGTCGGTGATGGTCCCCCGGGTGGCGGGCAGGATCTGCTGGACGGCACCGACCTCGCGAGCCTTGGCCGCGTACGCCGCGGCGTCGAGCCCCTGCAGCTGCAGCAGTCGCGCACCGAAGATCGAGACCACCAGCGCGATCAGCAGGAAGCCGACGCGCAGACGCAGCAGCGAGGCGGTGCGGACGCGCGCGAGCTCACGCTCACGCGAGGCCTGGCGCGGCAGCCCCGAGGCGGCAGGAGCGCCCTGTCGCCGACCGGTGCTCCCCATCCGTGCGTCCTCCTGTGCCGTGGTGCCCGCGGGACCGGCGGTCGGGTGCGACCGGCGCGGCCTTCCTTTTCTACCTGCCAACCGGCCTAGCGCTCCGAGGGCGCGCCGTCCACGAGGTCACCGCGCGTGAGGGAGGGGGCGGGCAGCATCAGCGAGGCCGGGCGACGGGTGGGCAGCGGGGTGAGTCGCTGGGCGTCCTCGGCGGTGGCCGGGACGGCGTTGCCGAGGGTGGTGCCGTCCTCGAGCTTCAGGAAGGCGGGGTTGGCGACCGGGACCATGCCGAGCGAGCGGGCACGCTGGGCGACTCGCTGCGGGTCGCGCAGGGTGTCGAGCTCCATGCGCAGCGCCTGCTCCTGGGCGTGCAGCGCGGTGGCGCGGGTCTCGAGCGACGTGGCCTGGAAGGAGGCCTGCTGCATGTGGGTGTTGAAGACCAGCAGCCCGATCACGCCGGTGAGCATCACCAGCGCCACGAACGCCAGGAAGGGCATCCGGGCGGCCTGGTGGCGGGGCCGCGGGACCAGCGTCAGTCGCGCCCGCTCGACCGCGGTCTCGGCCAGGCGCGGGAGGCGGGTGCGGGACTGTGCCATCCAGGTGCTCATCTGCGGGTGCCCTTCGCGGTGCGGTCGTGGTGCCGGTCGGGTTGCTCGTCGTGCTCGTCGTGCTCGTGGGTGCTCGTCGTGCGTGGTTCGTGGTTCGGCGTGGTCAGGCGGCGTCGCTCGCGCGCAGCCGCTCGGCGGCGCGGACGCGGACGGACTGGGCGCGGGGGTTGGTAACGGTCTCCTCGGCGGCGGCCTGCTCCGCACCGCGGGTCAGCAGGCGCAGCTCGGGGCGCAGCGCGTCGGCGGTCACCGGCAGGTCGGCCGGCAGGTCGTCACGGGCGCCGGCGCGGAGCGCGGCCTTGGCGAGGCGGTCCTCGAGCGAGTGGTAGGACATGACGACGATCCGGCCCCCCACCGCCAGCGAGGCGATCGCGGCGGGCAGCGCCCGGGTCAGCACCGCGAGCTCGTCGTTCACCTCGATGCGAAGCGCCTGGAAGGTGCGCTTGGCCGGGTGCCCTCCGGTCCGACGGGTCGCGGCCGGGATGGCCTCGCGGACGAGCTCGGCGAGCCGCTCGGTGGAGGTGAAGGGCTCCCGGGTCCGCTCCGACACGATCCGTCGGGCGATGCGTCGGGCGAAGCGCTCCTCGCCGTACTGCGCGAGGATCCGGGTCAGCTCGCCCACGGGGTAGGTGTTGACGACCTCGGCGGCGGTGCGGCCGGCGGTCTCGTCCATGCGCATGTCGAGCGGGGCGTCGTGGGCGTAGGAGAAGCCGCGGTCGCGCAGGTCGAGCTGCATGCTGGAGACCCCGAGGTCGAAGAGCACGCCGTCGACGTGGGCGAGGCCCTGGTCGGCCAGCACGTCGGCGATCTCGTCGTACACGGCGTGGACGCACGTGAGGCGCTCGCCGTACGCCGCGAGCCGCTGGGCGGTGCGCGCCAGCGCCTGGGGGTCACGGTCGATGCCGATGACCCGGGCCTGCGGGCAGCGGTCGAGGACCGCCTCGGTGTGGCCGCCGAGGCCGAGCGTGGCGTCGACGAGCACCGCACCGGGGTGCTCCAGGGCGGGCGCCACGAGGGCGACGACCCGGTCGAGCATCACCGGGACGTGGACGGCGTCGGTCATCGCGCGTCAGGCCGCCCAGCTGAGGGCCACGGCGGCGAGCACCGCGACCAGGGTGGAGGCGCCGGCGGAGAAGAGCACGACACCGAGAGCGTCGCGGGCCTCGTAGCGGACCCGACGTGAGCACCGGCGGTTCTCCAACGACTCGGCCCGGGCCAGGTCGACGGCCTCGGCCCAGCCGCTCCTGTCGCCGCGGCCGCCGCGGTCGCCGCGGTCGAGCACGGCGTGCGGCTGCAGCGGGCCGAAGGGAGAGCGGTGGTGGGTGGTGAGGCTCATGCCGCTCTCCTTCAGGTGTCGCCGGGTCTCGCAGGGTGGAGGAGCCGGCTCACCGGGCCAGGTCCCCGCCCGCTCCCCCCGCGAGCCTCGGTCGCCTGGCACCGGGGAAGGTGCGCCAGGGGACCGCGATCACGGGGTGGAGCGGACGTGAGACCTCGTCCTGCGTGCCGGCTGTCGAGTTGTGGAGGTGCGGGCCGATCAGGTGGTGCGGGTGGGGGGAAGTGGAGGGAAGAGGCTCAGATCCCGGGGAAGACCTCGTCGGAGAGCTCCGCGAAGGCCTCCTCCTGGCTCTCGGAGTACGCCGTCCAGGCCGCGTCGTCCCAGATCTCGAGCCGGTTCATGGCTCCGATGACCACGACGTCCTTGCTGAGCGAGGCCCAGGTCCGCAGCGTCGGCGGGATCGTGATCCGGCCCTGCTTGTCGGGACGCTCGTCGGAGGAGGCCGAGGAGAACATGCGGACGTAGTCGCGGGTGGCCTTGTTGGAGACCGGTGCCTCGCGCAGCCGGTCGGTGATCCGCTCGATCTCGGCCTGGGGC
This sequence comes from uncultured Actinomycetota bacterium, assembly GCA_963762755.1. Taxonomy (GTDB): domain Bacteria; phylum Actinomycetota; class Actinomycetes; order Propionibacteriales; family Nocardioidaceae; genus Marmoricola_A. The sequence goes on from CAVXMH010000032.1 coordinate 30,433, forward strand.
CACACGTAGAGGCAGTGCTCCTGACCTCGCGTCACCATCAGCCCTCCTGCCAGCTGCTCCCGGAACTTCGCCGGGAGGATCAGGCGCCCCTTCTCGTCGAGCTTCGGGGTGTAGGTGCCGAAGAACATCCGACACCTCCCTCAGCGCCATTTCCTCCACTGCGCTCCACTTTACTCCACTTCCCCCCACCGTCAATCGGATTCGGCCCCACCGAGCCCCCTTTCTCGCCTTCTTTTCGGTGGTGGGGTTCACTGGACCCCGAACACCCGGACACCCCGGACACCCAGAGGAGGGCGCGTGAGCGTCGCGGACCAGGCGGACCAGGCGGGGTCGGAGCAGGCAGGGTCCGACCAGCGCGCGCACCAGGCCGAGCTCGAGGAGCTCGCCCGGGTCACGGGGTCGATCAGCCGCGCGGTGGAGCGCGTCATCACCGGCAAGCCCGACGTCGTCCGGACGGCGGTGACGGTGCTGCTCGCCGAGGGACACCTGCTCATCGAGGACGTTCCAGGCGTCGGCAAGACGATGCTGAGCAAGTCGCTGGCGCGCTCCATCGACTGCACCGTGCGCCGGATCCAGTTCACCCCCGACCTGCTGCCCAGCGACGTCACCGGCGTCTCGATCTTCAACCAGGACACCCGCGAGTTCGAGTTCCGCCCCGGCGGGGTCTTCGCCAACATCGTGGTCGGCGACGAGATCAACCGCGCCTCCCCCAAGACCCAGTCGGCGCTGCTGGAGTGCATGGAGGAGCGGCAGGTGACGGTCGACGGAGCGACGTACCACCTGGACGCGCCGTTCATGGTGATCGCGACGCAGAACCCGATCGAGATGGAGGGCACCTACGCGCTGCCCGAGGCGCAGCGGGACCGCTTCATGGCCCGGGTCTCGATCGGCTACCCCGTCGAGGAGGCCGAGCTGGACATGATCGACGCCCACACCACCGCCAGCCCCCTCGACGACCTCGAGCCCGTCACCGACGCCGCGACCGTGGCCAAGCTGGTCGACATCGTCAACCGCATCCACGTCGCCGGCAGCGTGCGCCGCTACGCGGTCGCGTTGACCCGCGCCACCCGCGACTCCCCCGACCTCCTGCTCGGCGCCTCACCCCGCGCCACGCTCCACCTGGTGCGCGCGGCCAAGGCGCACGCGGCCATGACCGGGCGCGACTACGTCGTCCCCGACGACGTCAGCGCCCTCGCCGTCCCGGTGCTGGCCCACCGCCTGCTGCCCACCGTCGAGGCGACGATGTCGGGCCGTTCCCCGGCCCAGACGCTCGCGGCCCTGGTCGCCTCGACCCCGGTGCCCACGCGCGAGCGCTCCTGATGCCCGCCTCGCCGCGCTCGGGCCTGCGCGCGGGGCTGGGTTCGTTGACGCTGCGGGGCCGGGCCTTCGTGTCCGCCGGGGTCACCGCCGTGCTCTGCGGGCTGGTGTTCTCCCTCGACGACCTCAGCCGGATGGGGATCTTCCTGCTGTCCCTCCCGCTGTTGGCGGCCGCCCTGGTCACCCGGGGCCGGCACAAGCTGGCGCTGGTGCGCTCGGTGTCGCCGCTGCGGATCGGCGTCGGCCAGAGCGCGGAGGTCAGCCTGCACCTGCGCAACGAGGGCCGCGGGCCGACGGGCCTGCTGCTGCTGGAGGAGCAGGTGCCCTACTCGGTCGGCACGCGACCACGCTTCGTCCTCGACCGGATGCCTCCGACGTGGGAGCGCACCGTGAGCTACCGGATCCGCTCCGACGTGCGGGGCCGCTTCACCCTCGGGCCGGTCACCGTCCGCGCGGCCGACCCCTTCGGCCTGGTCGAGCTGGACCGGGCGTTCCGCTCGACCGCGACCGTCACCGTCACCCCGAAGGTCGTCGCGCTGCCCGTGATCAGCCTCAACGGCAGCTGGACCGGGTCGGGCGACAACCGGCCGCGCGACTTCGCGGGTGGCAGCGCCGAGGACGTGACCGTGCGGGAGTACCGCCGCGGTGACGACCTGCGACGCGTGCACTGGCGCGCCAGCGCCCACGCCGGGGAGCTGATGGTGCGCCGCGAGGAGCAGCCGTGGCAGTCGCGCGCCACCGTGTTCATCGACAACCGGGCGCACGTCCACCGCGGCACCGGCGCCGCGTCCTCGCTCGAGTACGCCGTCAGCGCCGCGGCCTCGATCGCCGCCCACCTGGTGCAGCGCGGCTTCCGGACCCGGTTGCTCTCGGCCAGCGGGACCTCGCTGGGTGAGGGCTGGCACGAGGCCGCCTCCGCCACCGACACCGGTCCCCTGCTCGAGGCGCTCGCCGTGCTCGCCCCCGAGACGTCCCAGCGGCTCGACGCCCTCGGCCCCGACGAGACGCACTCCCGCGGGCTGGTGGTCGGGATCTTCGGCGACCTCGCCGCCGCCGACCAGACGGTGGTCAACCGGCTGCGCCACGAGACCCCGAACGCGATCGCGCTGGTGCTCGACGTCGACCGCTGGGCGCGCTCCCCCGGGCCGCGGCACGAGGAGCCACCCGGTCTGCGCAGCCTGACGGCCAGCGGGTGGCGGGCGGTCGCTGCCGGACCGCTGGACCCGCTGCCGAGCAAGTGGCGCGAGGTCGGGGTCGCCGTACGCCGCACCACGGCCGGGGAGCGCGTGTCGTGAGAGACCGCCTGCCCGTGCACCCCACCCGGATCGGCCTGGCCCTGCTGACCGGCGCAGCGTCGTACCTCGCGCTGCGCTCCTGGTCCGGCATCGCCTCCGACCCCGGCGCCTTCCTCGGACCGCTGCTGTGGATCTGCCTGCTGCTGTCGCTGAGCGGGCTCGCGCTCCGGGCGCTGCGGCTGCCGGCCGCCGGCGTGGTGGGGGTGCAGGTGCTGCTCGTGCTGCTGGTCCTGAACTACCTGTGGGCGGGCCCGGTGTCGCCGTTGGGCTGGATCCCGACCCTGGAGTCGCTGCGCCGTGACGTGGAGGTGCTCGCCACCGCGGGACGCTCCGCACAGGAGTGGGCGACCCCCGTGCCGGCCACCGTCCGCGAGTTCCCGCCCCTGCTCGTCGGGGCCGGCGCGCTGCTCGCCCTGATGGTCGAGGTGCTGGTCGGCACCGTGCGCCGCGTCCCGCTCGCCGGTCTGCCGATCATCGCGGCCCTGACCGTGCCGGTCAGCCTGCTCGGGGGCGTGCCGGCACTGTCCTTTGCGCTGGCCGCGGTGTCCTTCGCGCTGCTGCTCGCCGCCGAGCAGACCCTGCGCGTCAGCCAGTGGGGGCTGGGGCACTGGGGGGGCGCGTCGGACGACGAGCGCCGCACCGACACCGAGGTCGGCCTGCCCTCCACCCTGCCGCCCGCCCTGGGGGTGGGTGTCGCCGGCGTGCTCGTGGCCGTCGTCGCCCCGATCCTGCTGCCCTCCGGCCTCGGCCTGCTCGACCGCTTCGGCAATGGCGGGTCCGGGGACGGTGACGGTGGTCCGCTGGAGCTGACCAACCCGATGCTCAACATGCAGCGCGACCTGGTCCAGGGCGCCAACGACCCGCTCGTGCAGGTCACCACCAATGACCCCGACCCGGACTACCTGCGCCTGACCGTGCTCGACGAGTTCGACGGCGAGGCCTGGCGGCCCTCGCAGCGCGACATCCCGCCGACCAACCAGGCCGACGAGCGGCTGCCCTCCCCCCCGGGCCTGTCCAACGCCACGCCCAAGCAGGCCTACCGCTCCAGCATGGTGGCCACGCAGGACTTCGAGAGCCAGTGGTTGCCGACGGTCTACCCCGCCGTCGACGTGTCGGTCGCCGGCGACTGGCGCTTCGACAGCGAGACCCTCGACATCGTCGGGTCCGAGGTGCAGTTCGCCCAGGCCGAGGTCACCAGCCTCGAGGTGGACCCCGACCCGGAGTCGCTGGTGGACGCCCCGCTGCCGCCGCGCGGGATCGAGCGGCTCGGAACCGACCTGCCCGACGAGACGCCCGACTTCATCGAGCGCACCGCCGAAGAGGTCACCGAAGGCGCGACCAGCGACTTCGAGCGGATCGTGATGCTGCAGCGCTGGTTCCGTGAGGACGGCGGCTTCGAGTACACCACCGACACCTCCCCGGGCAACGGGCTCGAGCAGCTCGAGGTCTTCCTCGGCGACGGCCCCGGGAGCCGGGAGGGCTACTGCGAGCAGTTCGCCACGGCGCTGGCACTCATGGCGCGCTCCCTGGACATCCCGGCGCGGGTGTCGGTCGGCTTCCTCGAGCCCGAGAACGTCGGGCCCGACACCTGGGTCTACAGCAGCCGCGACCTGCACGCCTGGCCGGAGATCTACTTCGAGGGCGCCGGTTGGACCCTCTTCGACCCCACCCCGTCGGACCGGGTCCCCCAGGTGCCGGAGTACACCAGCGGCCAGCTCCCCAGCGACCAGCAGACGACCGGTCCGACCGACCTCCCCAGCGACGCGGCGAGCCAGGCCCCGCGCGACCTGCGCCGCGACGACCTGCAGACGGGGGCCGAAGACACTGTCACCGACGAAGGCGCGAGCTCGGTGGTCCCGACCGTGCTGGCCGTCGTGCTGCTGCTCGGCGCGCTCGTGCTGACTCCACGACTGCTGCGCGCGCTGCAGCGGCGACGACGCCTCGAGGGCCGGCTCCCCGACGGCGCCGGCGTCGCCGAGGGCGCGTGGGCCGAGGTGCGGGCGACCGCGCTCGACCTCGACCTCGACTGGGACGACGGCGCATCGCTGCGGCGGCAGGCGGTGGCGCTGCTCGGTCCGCTGCGCCGCGTCGCGACCGACGACGTGGCCGGAGCGGGTCGACGTACCGAGGGATCCCGTCACTCCGAGACCGAGGTGCGCGCGCGACTGGAGTCGCTGGTCTTCTCGCTGGAGCGGGGTCGCTACTCGGCCCGCGGCCTGGACCCGGACGAGTCGGCCACCGCGGCGGCGGACGCCGAAATGGTGGTCGAGACGCTCCTGGACTCGGCCCGACCCGCAGCGCGGCGCCGTGCGACGTGGTTGCCGTCCTCGCTGTGGCAGGCCCGACGCATCAACGCCGGCGGGGTGGACAGCGTCACCGTCGAGCGGGAGCAGATGCGCCTGTGAGCCGAGCGGGCCAGCGCCCGCTGCCCCGTGCGCCGGGGGCCTCGCCGGTCCTGACGTCGTTAACGACCTGAGGCCGGCGTCCTGACGTCGTCACCGACCTGAGGCCGGCGTCCTGACGTCGTCACCGACCTGAGGCCGGTGGACCAGCCCGCACGACCAGCCTGACGTCGTTACCGACCCGTGGCCAGCGCCCTGACGTCGTTAACGACCTGAGGCCGGTGGACCAGCCCGCACGACCAGCCTCACGTCGTTACCGACCCGTGGCCAGCGCCCTGACGTCGTTACCGACCTGAGGCCGGTGGACCAGCCCGCACGACCAGCCTCACGTCGTTACCGACCTGTGGCCGACGTCCTGACGTCGTTGCCGACCTGAGGCCGGCGTCCTGACGTCGTTAACGACGTCAGGCCTGCTGTCGGTGCTCGACGCACGGGTGGATCAAGGGTGGATCAGTGTTCGCCCTCGCGGCGACGACGCCACCGCTCCTCGAAGCGGTCCATCATCGTGCCGGAGGGGGGCTGCTGGCCGCGTGAGCTGCGGGGACTCCTGCGCCGGGACTTCTTCCCACCGTCGAGGACACGGAGCCCGGCGGGGGCGTCCCCGGAGGATGCCTGGGGGCCGCCGGCAACGGCTCCGCCGCCGCCGCTCTTCCAACGGGTCAGGGTGAAGAACACCGAGGCCAGCATCACGACGAAGCCGATGACGCCGAGCCAGATCGTGCTCATGACGGCACCGGACATCAGCAGCACGATCCCGACGACGAAAGCGGTCACCCCGAGGGCGATGGCGCGTCGCTGGTGCTGACGGATCTTCGTGCCCCTCAGGGTCGAGGCCAGCCTGGGGTCCTCGGCCACGAGCGCGCGCTCCATCTGATCAAGCAAACGCAGTTCTTCTTCTGAGAGCGGCACGTCATCCTCCTGTCGGACCCGGTCCTGTTCAGAGTCTAGGCACCCATGCCACACGGCGGTACCCGAGAAAAGAAAATCTCCTACCCACGAACGTCATACCCGTTTCCCGAGGAGCGAAGCCGGCTGGACCGCTCGGGCCCCGAACCGCGAGACGGCCCGGTCGACCGCCTGGTCGGCCTCGGACCAGCCCTGGTCGCGCTCCCCGAGCACGAGCTGACGGAACACCTCCGCGCGCGGCTGCAGACCCTCCACCCGCACCCCCACCAACCGGATCCTGGCGCGCTGCAACCCCAGCGCCCGGAACAGTGCGGCGGCCGTCTCGTAGATCTCCCCGGTGACGTCCGTGGGCTCGCGCCGGGTGCGCGAGCGGGTGATGGTGGTGAAATCGGCGAACCGGACCTTGATCGTGACCGTGCGAGCCGCCGCCGAGGCCGCCCGCAGCCGAGCAGCCACCCCGACCGTGAGCCGCAGCAGCTCGCGCAGCACGACGTCGGGGTCGTCGGTGTCACGCCCGAAGGTCTCGTCAGACCCGATGCTCTTCTCCGGCCCCTCGCCGTCGTGCCGCCGGGCGACCACCATCCGGCTGTCCTCGCCCCACGCGTAGCGGTGGAGCTGCAGCCCGAGCGCCTGACCGAGGGCGCGCTGCAGGGTGGGGCGTGGGGTGTGGGCGAGGTCGCCGACGGTGTGGAGGCCGAGACGGTGCAGCTGCTCGCCGGTCTTCGGCCCCACCCCCCACAGCTCGGTCACCGCGAGCGGGTGCAGGAAGGAGGTGACCTGGGTCGGAGGTACGACGACCACGCCGTCGGGCTTGGCCCGGCGGCTGGCGATCTTGGCCACCCCCACCGTGCCGGCCACGCCGACCGAGCAGGCGATGCCCTGCTCGTCGGCTACCCGGGCCCGGATCAGCTCGGCCACCTCCACAGGACCACCGAGCCGACCAGACGCCCCCGAGACGTCGAGGAACGCCTCGTCGAGGGAGAGCGCCTCCACCGCGGGGGTGACGCGTCTGAAGATCTCCATCACCGAGATCGAGACGGTGGTGAAGAGGTCGTAGTCAGGACGGATGACGAGCGCCTGGGGGCAGAGCCTGCGGGCGCGGGTCATCGGTATCCCCGACCGCACCCCGCTCGTGCGTGCGGCGTAGCTGGCCGAGAGCACCACCCCCCGGTCCCCGCCGCCCACGATCACCGGTCGGTCTCGCAGCTCTGGCCGGTCACGGGTCATCACCGCGGCGTAGTAGGCGTCCATGTCGACGTGCAGGAACGGGCAGTCCTCGGACGTGACCTCGCTGCGCGACCCGGCCTCGCGACGCCCGGTCATGCCGACCCGCCGAGCGCGGCGGTCGCGACTCGATGGCCGGGACCCACGGGACCGGCAGCCCGCGGGGCGGAGTCAGGCGGGGCGGCGGGCCAGCGCGTGGACCTGGGTGGCCAGGGCGAGGTACTCCGGACGGGTCGCGACCGCCTCCTCCAGGGACGCCAGGGCCGCAGCGGCCCCCGGCTCGAGGTCGACCAGGGAGCTCGGCACGAGGTCGCCGAACACCCGGACCGCGTGGAGGGTCGGCTCGCCGAACCCGACCTCGGCGAGCAGCGACCGGATCTCCTCGGCGGTGAACCGGCGCGGACCGGTGGTCTCGGTGGTCGTGCCGGTGCCGCTGGTCCCGTCGGCGTCGAGCAGCTCGTGAGCCTGGCGGAAGTGACCGGCCATGGCGCGGGCGAGGACCGCGGCGTGCCGCTGGCTGAGCAGCAGGCTGAGCGTGCCGCCGGGTCGCAGCACGTCGTGGATCGAGGCGAGCGCCGTGTGCGGGTCGTCGACCACCTCGAGCACCCCGTGGCAGAGCACGACGTCGGCTCCGTCCGCGGGTGCGAGGTCGGCGAGGGTGGCGAGGTCGCCCTGGACCCCGCGGACCCGGTCGGCGACGCCGGCTTCCGCGGAGCGCCGGGCCAGCGTGGCGAGCGCGTCGGGGCTGGGGTCGACCACCACCACGTGGTGGCCGAGCTCGGCCACCCCGACGGCGAACCCGCCCGTGCCGCCGCCGATGTCGAGGACCTCGAGCGGCTCGCCCTGCCCCAGCAGCGGCCGGAGGGCGTCCCAGACGACAGCGGTGCGGGCAGAGCTGCGGCGGTGGTAGGCGCTCTGCGTGGAGCGCGCGCTGCCCGGGGCCGACATGGCGCCCACCCTAGTGCCCTCGCCCTGCGGACCGCCGGGCGTCCCGGTGCCGACGCCGGTGCCGCACTCATCGCCCCGAGCTTCCCGGCGAGGAGTGCCACAGCTTGCGCGGCGCGGAGGCCGGGGAGTCGCCGGCAGGCCTGACGTCGGCGTACGGCGAGAGCCTGAAGCCGGTCGAGTGGACCAGCACCCGGCGTACGCCGTCGGCCGACCCGGCGACCCGGCCCGCCGGTTCCGGAGCGGGTGGCGTCATCAGCCGCTGGACCGCCGGGACGCCACCCTCGCGCCAGGCGGTGTGCACCTCCCCCAGCTCCCAGCACCCGGTGGCCCGCACCGAGACACCGCGCCGACCGGTGCGCCGCAGCTCGCCACGCACCAGCAGCAGCCAGGACCCGAAGATCGTCGAGGCGCAGGGGGTGAGGGCGTCCTCGAAGAAGGTGGCGTCGACCGGACCGGTGGCGTCGTCGAGGGTCAGGAACACGACCCGCCGACCGGAGCGGATGGGTGGGGTCTGGGTCGCGACCTTCACCCCGGCCACGAGCAGCTCGGCGCGGCTGCGCTGCCCCAGCAGGGAGGTGGCCCGGGTGACCCCGAGGGCGTCCAACACCTCGGCGTAGGAGTCCATGACGTGTCGGCTGGCGTCGAGGCCCAGGATCTCCAGCTCGGCCTGCACCCGCTCCTCCTGGTCGAGCTCGGGCAGCCCGCTGACCTCGCCGCTGTGCAGCGCCTCGGCCGGGGCGTCCCCCAGGTCGAGGGTCAGCTGGACCGAGTCGACGGGGTCCGGGGACGCGGCGGCGCGCGACTGGGACCGGGCGGCCGCCCACACCCCACTCCGCTCGGGGGCCTCACCGCGGTCGCGCGCCGCGTCGCGGTTGCGGAGGTCACTGCTGTTGCGCGAAGCGGCCTCATCGAGGCGCACCTCGGCCGTGGTGCGGTCACGGGCCGCACCGGACCAGCCGAGCGCCCGGCTGGCCCGGGTCGCGCCGGCGGCGCTGCGGCCCGCGCGACGGGTGGCACGGGCGTAGTGGTCCATGTCGGAGACCTGCAGCAGCAGGTCGCGTCGTGTCACTCGGCCGCGAGCCGCCAGCCCGCCGCCGATGCCGTAGATCCGGTCGAAGGCGCCCGCGAGCACCAACCGCTCCACCACCGGACGCGACACCTGGGTCCGCTGCCAGAAGTCGGACAGCGACGCGTAGGGCCGCGCCGCCACCACGCGGGCGACCTCGGCCTCGGAGATGCCCGTGACCTCCGCGAGCGCGAGCCGGATGCCGTAGCGCACGGTCCCGTCCTCCGCGTCCGGGCCCGCCTCCGGGCCCGCGTCCGGGTCGTCCGGGTCGTCCGGGTCGTCCGGGTCGCCCGGGTCGCCGGGTCGTCCGCGTCGGTCGCGTCGAGCCGCTCCACGGCGTACGTCGTCCCGCTGGCGTCGACGTCGAGCCCGAGCACCGCCACGCCGAAGTGGCGGGCGTCGTCGAGGATCAGCCGCTTGGGGTACATCCCGGGGTCATGGGTGAGGACCCCCGCCAGGAAGTGCGCGGTGTGGTGGGCCTTGAGCCAGGCCGACTGGTAGGTCGGCAGCGCGAACGCCGCGGCATGGGCCTTGCAGAACCCGAACGAGCCGAAGGCCTGCAGGATCGCCCAGACGCCGTCCACCACCTGGTGGGAGTAGCCGTGCCCCATCGCGCGGGCCAGGAACCAGAGCTTCGTGCGGGCCATGCCGTCGGTGTCGCCGAGGGCGCGGCGGGCCTCGTCGGCCTCGGCCAGGGTGCAGCCGGTCAAGAGCGCGAGGATCTCGATGACCTGCTCGTGGAAGACGACCACGCCGCGGGTCTCGCTCAGGATCGGGCGCAGGTCCTCGTGGAGGTAGGTGGGCATCCGCCATCCCTGCTTGGCCTCGAGGTACGGCGTGATCATGTCGCTCTTGACCGGGCCGGGCCGGAACAACGAGATGTCGGTGATGACGTCGGCGAAGCTGTCGAGGCCGGACTTGCCGACGAGCTCCCGCTGTCCCGGCGACTCGATCTGGAAGCACCCCAGGGTGCGTGAGGAGCTGATGAGCTCGTAGGTCGACCGGTCGTCGAAGGGCACCTGGGTCTCGTCGTCGAGGTCGATCTCGACCCCGTCGACCCGGCGGATCTCGGCCACGGCGTGAGCCATCGCCGACTGCATGCGGATGCCGAGCACGTCGAGCTTGAGCAGGCCGAGGTCCTCCACGTCGTCCTTGTCGAACTGGCTCATGGGGTAGCCGGCCCAGCTCGCCTCCACCGGGGTGCGGTCGAGCAGCGTGGCGTCGGAGAGCAGCACGCCGCAGGGGTGCATGGCGACGTGGCGGGGCAGCCCGTCGAGCCGCTCGGCGAGGCGGAACAGCAGCCCGAGCCTCTCCTCCCCCAGCCCGGAGGCCCGCAGCTCGGGCAGCTCGCGCAACGCGGCCCGGGCGTCCCGGGCCCGGATGTGGGGGAAGGCCTTGGCAATGGAGTTGATCTCCCCGCCAGGCATCCCGAGGGCGGCGCCGACGTCGCGGATCGCGTGGCGGACCCGGTAGGTGTCCATCATCGAGACCGCGACGCACCGCTCGCCGCCGTAGCGGTCCAGGATCGCGTCGTAGACCTCGAGGCGGCGCTCGGACTCCACGTCGACGTCGATGTCGGGCAGCGCCCGGCGCAGCGGGGAGAGGAAGCGCTCCATGAGGAGCCCGTGGCGCACGGGGTCGATGCCGGACACCCCGAGGAGGTAGTTGACCAGGCTGCCGGCGCCCGACCCGCGGGCGGCTGAACGGATGCCGAGGTCACGGACCATGCCGCACACGTCGGCGACGGTGAGGAAGTAGGAGGCGAAGCCGAGAGCGCCGACGACCTGCAGCTCGTCGTCGAGCCGTTTCCAGACTCGCTGACGCGGAGCGGTGCCGTAGCGCCGGCCGACACCGGCCTCGCAGCGCGCCCGCAGCACCTCGTCCGCACCACGGTCCCGGGCGCCGGGGTCGGTCACCTCCAGCTCGGGGAGGTGCACCTCGCCCAGCCCGAGGTCGGCACGCGGGTCGAGCGCGCACCGGTCGGCCACGGCGCGGGTGCGGGCCAGCAGGGAGCGGGCCGCCGACCTGCCCCGGCCCGTCCCGGCCAGGCGACAGAGCTCGTCGGCCACGTCGGCCATCTCCTTGCCGGACTTGAGGAACCCCTCGGCGTTGGCCCGGTCGACGTGACGGACGTCGAGCGGCACCAGGCGCCGGGCGGCGTCGAGGACGTCGACGGTCACCGCGTCCGTGCGGTCGGCGTAGCGCACGAGGTTGCTCAACACCACGCCCCCTCCGGCAGCCGTGGCCAGGCCGGCCATCCGGGCCGCGTGCGCGGCCGAGGTGGGCCCGTTGCCCGCGACCCGGTGGTTGACCAGCTCGACCAGGACGTCGGTCGGTCCCAGCAGCTCGCGCCAGCGGTCGAGCACCGCTCGTCCGAGGTCGGGTCGCTGCAGGGTGACGGCGGCCCCGACCTCGGACGACGGCCCGAGCAGGACCAGCACCCCTCGCCCCGCGGCGTGCTCGGCGACGAGCTCGAGGGAGCACACCGGGTCGCCCCGCTCCCCGGCGAGGTGGGTGGCGGAGACGAGCCTGCAGAGGGCGGCCCAGCCCGAGCGGTCGGTGGCCAGGAAGGTGGCCCGTGGCAGGCGACGGTCGCGGAAGGCACCCCCGCGCGTCGGGGTCCGGACCGCAGTCCGCGCCTGCCCGCGAGGCCACGGTCCCGGCACCAGCCCGCTGGGTGCCAGGGCGAGGTCGACGCCCAGCACCGGCTTGATGCCCGCCGACAGACAGGCCTTGGCGAAGCGGACCGCGCCGTAGGTGCCGTCCCGGTCGGTGAGCGCGAGGGCGTCCATCTCGTGCTCGAGGGCCCGCTCCACGAGCGCCGCCGGAGGGGAGGCGCCGTGGCGCAGCGAGAAGCCCGACGCCACGTGGAGATGGACGAAGGGATCACCCACCGGGCTCAGCCCACCTGGACCAAGGTGGCCGGGATCGGCACGTGCCGGGTGAGACCGAGCGACTCCTCGACGATGCCGAGGAAGCGGTCGGCGTCACGCACGAGGTCGTCGGCCTCCCGCTCGGTGACCGCACGCCGGGAGCCGGCCTCGGCCGCGGCGCGCTTGGCCGCCCCGGCGGAGAAGAACGTCGCCCACTCGGCGAGCTCCGGAGCCACCTCGGCCAGCAGCACCCAGGCGTTGCGCTGCGCCCGGGCACGTCCCCGGACCGGTGCCGTCGGTCGGGCACGGGCGGCGAGCAGGGCCGCGGTGGCTCGCAGCGCCGCCACGTGGGCGGTGGCGTAGCGCATCCCGACATCGGGCGCGGTGATCGCCTCCTGCAGGGACGTCGCGGCCCGCGCGAGGTAGGCGAAGGTGGCGGCCGGCACCTCGAACCCCGACCATCCCGGGGGTGGGACGGCGGGCGCGGCGAGTACGGCGGGTGCGGCGGGTGCGGCGGGTGCGGCGGGTGCCGCGGGTGCGGCGAGCGAAGTCATGGCGCTCAGTCCCAGCACCGGGTCAGCAGCCAGCTGCCCTGGGCCCAGTCGAAGACGAGGTCGAACACGCCACGGCCGGTGGCGGCGCCGCGACCGGCCTCGACCCGCCAGACCTCCCGCTCCGCCAGCAGGTCGTGCACCGAGGTGTCGGCCGCCGGGACCGCCGCCACGCCCGCCACGGGGTCGGCACCGAGCACCGGCGCCACCTCGCGCGACTGCCACCAGGCCCCGGTCTCACGCCAGTGCCCGACGACGTCGTACACCTTCCACAGCCGGCCGTGCCACAGGAACTGCTCCGGTCCCTCCACCGGGCCCTGCTCGCCCGTCACCATCCCTCGTCGCACCTCGACCGGGTCGTCGTACCTCCGCATGCGCGCCACCTCCACCGTGTCCACCGTCTCGACCGACCCCTCCACCGACCCCACCGACCCCGACCCGGCCGTCCGTGCGCCGTGGCAGGGTGTCCGGTGGGAGTGGGGGTCGAGGTCACTCCCACCGGCTGTTCGAACAGGTGTTCGAACAGTTCGAAAGGTACACCCCACCCCCGACACCACGTCAACACGTCGCCGGAAACCTGGGAGAACTCATGACCAGCGCCCCGTCCCCTGGCTCCTCGTCCGACCCCACCGAGCCCCTTGCGCACCCCGGCATGGCGGCCTTCCGCGCGGCCTGGACAGCAGCGGGCGGCACCGGCCGCATCGTCGTGCTGCCCGACACCGTGCACACCGCCGCGCTCGCCGCCGCGGCGCTCGGGTGCGAGGTCGGCGCGATCGCCAACAGCCTGCTGTTCGACGCCGAGGGGTCACCTGTGCTGCTGCTGACCAGCGGCGCCCACCGGGTCGACACCGCCAAGGTCGCCGCCGAGCAGGACCTGCCGCCACTGACCCGCGCCACGCCCGCCTTCGTGCGCACCCACACCGGCCAGGTGATCGGCGGGGTCTCCCCCCTCGCCCACCCCGCCCCGGTGCCGACCTACCTCGACACCGCACTGCGGCGGTACCCCGAGATCTGGGCCGCCGCCGGCCACCCGGCGTCCGTCTTCAGCACGACGTACTACGAGCTGCGGCGGATGACCGGCGCCACCGAGATCGCCGTCGACTGACCCCGGCCGGGTGGGCGTTACAGTCCCCCCATGTCACGCGTGGTGGTCCTCGGGGGCGGGCTGGCCGGCTGCGCCTCGGCCGCACGCCTGGCCAAGCAGGGACACCAGGTCGTCCTGGTCGAGTCGCGTCCCACGCTGGGCGGGGCGCTGGGGCTGTTCGAGCAGGACGGCTACACCTGGGACACCGGACCTGCCGCCACCGCCCTGCCGGCCGTGCTGCGCGACCTCTTCCGCAAGTCCGGCCGGCCCCTCGAGCGCGAGCTCGCGCTGGTGCCGGTCGACCCGATGCGCGAGCACCGCTTCACCGACGGCACCGTGCTCCGGCTGCCCTCCGGCAGCCGGGCCGCCCAGCTGACCGCGGTCGACGAGGCGTTCGGTCCCGCCCAGGACACAAAAGGCCGCCCGGTCAAGCCCGGCCGGGCCGGCACGGGCGGGACCCCGAGCCCCGGACGTCAATGGGTCGACCACGTCCACGCCCAGGCCGAGGCCTGGGACCTGCTGCGCCGCGACTGGTTCGAGCGGTCCGCCGGGCTCGAGCACCTGCCGGCCGCCACCGAGAAGCTGCTGACCAGCCGCCTGATGCTCCACAAGGTCGTCGAGCGTCGCTTCGAAGACCCCCGGCTGCGCGCCCTGGCCACCCACCACGCGGTCGAGGGCGGGCACGATCCCCGCAACGTGCCGGCGTGGTTCGCGATCCTCGACTACCTCGAGCAGAACTTCGGCACCTGGACGGCGCCCGGCGGGCTCGGGGCGTTCGCCGCCCTGCTGACCAAGCGCCTCGGCGAGCGCCGGGTCGAGGTGCTCACGGGCGTCAGCGCTCTCGACGTCGTGATGAGCGGGAGCGCCTCCGACGCCCGGCCCGTCGCGGTCTGCACGAGCGTAGGCGAGGTCGCCTGCGACCAGGTCGTGGTGGCCATCGACCCCCGACGGCTGCCCGCCCTGGCGTCGTACGTCAGGCGCACGATGCCGGCCGTCCCACCGACCGTCACCCATCTCGGCCTCAGCGGCGACGTGCCGGACCTGCCCGCCGAGGTCGTGGTCCACGACGAGTACACGCTCACTGTCCGCACCGGCGGACAGGCCCCTTCCGGGCGTCGCGCCTGGACCGTGCTCGGCCGCGGCCGGCTCGCCGAGGACCTCGTCGTGGCGATGGCGCGCCACAAGCTCGACGTCCGCGACGCCATCGAGGTCCGCGTCGACCTGTCGCCGCGGGCCCTGGTCGAGCGGTGGTCCGGCTCCCCCAGCGGTGTGCTGTGGCAGGGCCGCAGCACGATCGGCGACCGGCTCTCGACCCGCACCCCGCTGGCCGGGGTGTACGCCGCGGGCGCCCACACCGGCGGCGGCGGCTGGCTGCCCTTCGTGGGGCTCAGCGCCGCCCTGGTGGCCGAGGCGATCGGGCCGGCCTGAGTCTCGACGAGCTCGACCACCGGAGTGACGAGCTCGACCCCGGAGTGAGCCCGTCAGGCGACCGGCAGCGCCAGGTCGGCGTAGATCTCCCGGGTCGCCCGCGACCGGTTGAGCGTGTAGAAGTGCAGCCCCGGGGCGTCGCCGCGCAGCAGCTCCTCGCACAGCTCGGCCGCGATCGCCGTCCCCTCCGCGCGGACCGCCTCGGCGTCCCCCTCGAACCGGGCGACGCGCGCGACGACGTCGGCCGGCACCTCGCGGCCCGACAGCTCGGCCATCCGGGCTATCTGACGCAGGTTCGTGATCGGCATGATGCCGGGCAGGACCGGGATGGTGACCCCGGCGGCCTGTGCCCGCTCCAGCAGCCCGAAGTAGTCGGAGGCGCGCAGCACCATCTCGGTGATCGCGAACTCCGCGCCGGCGTCCTGCTTGCGGCGCAGCACCGCGATGTCGGCGTCGAGGTCGGCGGCGTCGCGGTGCCCCTCGGGGAAGGCCGCCACGCCGACGCTGAAGTCACCCAGGGAGCGCACCAGCGCCACCAGCTCGTCGGCGTAGGTCAGCCCGCCGCCGGTCGGGGTCCAGTCGGTGCCAGGCCCTCCGGGCGGGTCGCCGCGCAGGGTCAGCACGTTGCGCACGCCCGCGTCGGCGTACGCCCCGACGATCGCGCGCAGCTCGTCACGCGTGTGGCCGACGCAGGTCAGGTGCGCCATCGGCGTCATCGTCGTCTCGCGCGCGATGCGCTGGGTGATCTCGATGGTCGTGTCGCGGCTCGAGCCGCCGGCACCGTAGGTGACCGAGACGAACGTCGGCCGCAGCGACTCCAGCTCTCGCAGGGCCGTCCACAGCGCGCTCACGCCCGCCGCGTCGCGCGGGGGGAAGAACTCGAAGGAGAAGGAGCGCTCACCGGTCGCGAGCAGGTCGCGCACGCGTCGTCCGCCACCGGACAGCCGGGAGCGCCCCTGAGGCTCGGGGGTCACGGGGGTCACGGGAGTCATGTGCCCAGGATAGGTGGGCCGTAGGCTCGGCCGGTGACGTCAGCCAGCCCGTGGGACCCCGGGTCCTTCCGCGCCGAGATCCAGTCGGTGCTCGACACGTTCGTCGACGCCCAGGCCGCCCAGTACGCCGACCTCGGCGAGGACGCCGCCCGGCTCATGGCGGCGGCGACCCGCTCCGTGGCCGGCGGCAAGCGCTTCCGAGCGATGTTCTGCGCGTGGGGGTTCCGTGCCGTTCGCGTGCCCGCGCCGGGCGAGGAGGCGGCCCTGCTGCGTGCCGCGGCGGCCCTCGAGCTGCTGCACGCCTCCGCTCTCGTCCACGACGACTTCATGGACGCCTCCGACACCCGTCGCGGGCACCCCGCCACCCACGTCGCCTTCGCCGACCTCCACCGCGTCTCCGGCTGGCCCGGCGCACCGGAGCAGTACGGCGCCGCCGCAGCCGTCCTGCTCGGCGACCTGCTGCTGTCGTGGGCCGACGAGCTCATGCGCGGCTGCGGTCTGCCGGCCGACGTGGTCGCCGAGGCGCTGCGCGTCTTCGACGCGACCCGCAGCGAGGTCGTGCTCGGGCAGTTCCTCGACGTGTCCCTGCAGGCCCGCGGCGAGGCCGACGTCGAGCAGGCCATGCAGGTGGTGCGCTACAAGTCGGCGAAGTACTCCGTCGAGCGGCCGCTGCACGTCGGCGCCGTCCTGGCCGGCGGCGGGCCCGCGATGGTGAGCGCGCTGTCGGCCTTCGGGCTGCCGCTGGGCGAGGCCTTCCAGCTGCGCGACGACCTGCTCGGGGTCTTCGGCGACCCGTCGGTCACCGGCAAGCCGGCCGGTGACGACCTGACCGAGGGCAAGCGCACCGTGCTGGTCGCGCTGGCCCTCCAGGGCTCCTCGCCCGAGGACGCCGCCGCCCTCGACTCCGCCCTCGGCAGGGCGTTGGAGCCCGCAGAGGTGGCCCGCTTCCAGGACGTCATCGAGTCCTCGGGGGCCGCGGCGCAGATGGAGGAGCGCATCGACGCGTTGACCCAGGACTGCCTCGAGGCGCTCGAGGCCGCACCGGTCACGGCGTACGCCCGGGTGGTGCTGGCCGACCTGGCGCGGGCCGCGACCCAGCGCAGCCTCTGAGCGGAGTGGTCTACAGCGCCATCGCCTGGGCGCGGCGCTTGACCTCGGACCCACGGTTCTCGCGCAGGGCGTCGACGGGGCGACCGGGCAGGGTCTCGTCGGGGGTGAAGAGCCACGTGATGATCTCGTGGTCGGAGTACTCCCCGTCGTGCAGCACGGTGCACAGCCCCGGCACGCCCTTGACGATCTCGCCGCCGTCGACGAGCGCGGCGGGGACCTGCTGGCCGGTGCCCGGGGCCGGCACCACCGCTGCGAGCTGGTGCTCCTTGATGAGCTGGCGGACCCGGCTGACGCTCACGCCGAGCGCTTCGGCGCACGCCGACCAGTCGAACCAGTCGCCCACGAGGTCGCGGATCGGATCGGCTGCAGGGGCGGGGTTCTCAGCGGGGTTCTCAGCGGGGTTCTCAGCGGGGTCGCTCACGGCGGACACTCTGCCACCGCGGAGGCGGGCGCAGCGAACCGGCGGCACGCCGGGCAGCCTCCGCAGCCCGGGGGCCGGGGCACGGCACCCTGGGAGTCGTCCTTCCTGCGCCCGTGGCCGACGGCTGCGCGCTCGACCCGAGGAGCCGTCGTGGAGAGAGGTGCCGATCCGATGACGGGACGCGTCCTCGAAGGGCGCTACCGCGTGGGCGCGAAGATCGCGCGCGGCGGGATGGCCACCGTCTACGAAGCCCACGACCTCCGGCTCAACCGCGGGTGCGCGGTCAAGATCATGCACAGCGACCTCGGTGACGACGCCGACTTCAGGCGCCGCTTCGTGCGTGAGGCGCACGCTGCCGCTCGCCTGTCGCACCCGAACGTGGTGTCGGTTTCCGACCAGGGGGACGACGACGGCGCACTGTTCCTCGTCATGGAGCACGTCGAGGGCCGCACGCTGCGCGAGGTGGTGCGCGAGGAGGCGCCGATGCCTGCCGAGCGTGCGCTCGCACTGCTCGAGCCGGTGCTGGCAGCGCTGTCCGAGGCCCACGCCGCCGGGCTGGTGCACCGCGACGTCAAGCCCGAGAACGTGCTCATCGCCGACGACGGCCGCATCAAGGTCGCCGACTTCGGACTGGCGCGCGCCTTCGACGCCAGCGTCAGCCAGACCGCGACGCGTGGCGTGCTCATCGGCACGGTGTCCTACCTCGCGCCCGAGCTCATCGTCGATGGCACCGCCGACCCCCGCGTCGACGTGTACGCCGCCGGGGTGCTGCTCTTCGAGATGCTCACCGGCCGCAAGCCCCACGAGGGCGACGGCGCCATCCAGATCGCCTTCAAGCACGTCAACGAGGACATCCCGGCCCCCTCGACCTGCACCGCTTCTCCACTCCCGGCGTACGTCGACGCGCTGGTCACGCGGGCGACCTCGCGCGACCGCGACCGCCGGCAGGCCGACGCCAAGGTGTTCCTGCAGCAGTCGCGCCGCGTCTCCGCCACGCTGCGGGCCGGGGTCGTCGAGGACGACGAGCTGACCGCCGACCTGCTGCCGGCCGGGCCGCTCACCCTGCGCGGCGAGCACGAGCCCGAGCACGAGGTGGAGCAGGAGCCCGTCCGCGTCCCGCCGGCACCCGCCGCGGACCGCGACGAGGCCCGCTCCGACCTGGCCGACCGCTCCGTCCCTGTGCCCGACCACGCGCTGCCGCTGCCGGACAGCGAGGAGACGACCACGATCTTCCGTGTCGGCGGCCTCGCGGCCGCGGGTGTCGGCGTCGGTTCCACGGCCCTCCGCGCGGACGCGACCACGTCCTCCCGGCGCCCGTCCTCCGGCCCGGGGACGATCCAGCCCCGCCGGGCAGGCGGCGCGGGTGGCACCGGTGGCACCGGGGACCGGCGCAGAGTCGTCCCCGGCCAGTCCGGGCCGCCGCACCAGGTCGCCACCTCCCCCGCGCCGACGACCCGCCGTGCACGGCGCCGCCCGCGTCGTGGCTGGGTGCTGCTGCTCGTGGTGGCGCTGCTGACGGTCGCGGCGGGCTACGCGGGCTGGTGGTTCGCCATCGGCCGCTACACCTCGACCCCGGGCGTCATCAACCTCGCCGTCTCCGACGCCCAGGCGAGGGTTGCCGGCGCAGGGCTCGACCTCGACGTCACCGAACGCACGTTCTCCGAGTCGGTCCCGGCCGGTTCCGTCATCGAGACCTCCCCGGCAGCCGGCTCCCGCATCGTCGAGGGCGGCACGATCGAGGTCGTGGTCTCCAAGGGCCGCGAGCGGTACGCCGTACCGGCACTGGCGGGCAGGCCGTTCGACGACGTCGAGGCGGTCCTGGCCGAGCAGAACCTCACCCTGGGCGAGCCGGGCAAGCGCTACAGCGAGTCCGTCGAGAAGGGCAGCGTGATCGCGGTCGACCCCGCGCCCGGCACGGAGCTGCGGCGCGACAGCGTGGTGAGCGTCGTGGTCAGCCGGGGCCCGCGCCCCATCGAGATCCCCGACTTCGCCGGACGCAGCGCCGAGCGTGCCGAGGCGAGGCTGGGCGAGCTCGGCTTCGAGGTCAGCACGACCGAGGAGAACAGCGACACCGTCGACCAGGGCGTGGTCATCGACCAGACTCCCGACGACGGCACCGGCTACAAGGGCGACACGATCGAGCTGGTGGTCTCCAAGGGCCCCGTGCTCGTCGTCGTGCCCGACCTGGCCGGCCTGAGCGTGGAGTCGGCCACCGACGAGCTGGCCGCGGTCGGGCTCGGCATCGACGTCAGCGAGATCCGGTACTACATCGGGCTGGGGACCGTGGTCCGCCAGGACGTCGACGGTGGCTCCTCGATCCCGAAGGGCAGCGTCGTCACCGTCGGCGTCGTCTGACCCCACTTCCCCGCTGAAGCGTCGCCCAGGAGCGCGCGAAGCGTCGGTCGTGTACACGCGAGACGTCGGTCGTGTACACGCGAGACGTCACTCGTGTACGCCGTGAGGCGCGCTCCCGTCAAGCTGTGTACACACGCGACGCATCGCACGTACACAAGCGACGCATCGCACGTACACAAGCGACGCTTCGCGGGTAGGTGGGGCGGGTCAGGCCTCGACGACGACGGGGATGATCATGGGGCGACGGCGGTGCTTGTTGCCGACCCAGCGGCCGATGACGCGGCGGACCGTCTGCTGCAGCTGGTGGGTGTCGTCGGTGCCCTCCGCCATCGCGGCGTTCAGCGCGTCGACGATGGGCTGCTTGATCTGGTCGAACACGCTGTCGTCCTCGGCGAAGCCGCGGGCGTGGATCTCGGGTGCCCCGGAGACCTTCCCCTGGCCCATGTCGACGACGACGATGACGGAGATGAAGCCCTCCTCGCCGAGGATGCGGCGGTCCTTGAGCAGCACCTCGGTGATGTCGCCGACCGACTGGCCGTCGACGTAGACGTAGCCCACCGGGACCTTGCCGGCGACCTCGATCTTGCCGTCCATCAGGTCGATCGCCATGCCGTCCTCGGCGACCACGACGTTCTCCGACGGCAGACCGGTCGCGCGCGCGAGCGCAGCGTTGGCCTGGAGGTGGCGGATCTCTCCGTGGACGGGGAGCACGTTGCGGGGTCGCACGATATTGTAGCAATACAACAACTCGCCGGCGCTGGCGTGGCCCGACACGTGGACGAGGGCGTTGCCCTTGTGCACGACGTGCGCGCCCCAGCGCGACAGCCCGTTGATGACCCGGTAGACGGCGTTCTCGTTGCCCGGGATCAGCGAGGACGCGAGCACGACGGTGTCGCCCTCCTCGAGGTGCACGAAGTTGTGCGTGCGTTGCGCGATGCGGCTCAGCGCGGACAGCGGCTCGCCCTGCGACCCGGTGGAGATCAGCACGGTCTTCTCGGGGGCGAACTTGTCGATCTCCTTGGAGTCGACCAGCGTGTCAGCCGGCACGTTGAGGTAGCCGAGCTCCCGGGCGACGTTCATGTTGCGGATCATCGAGCGCCCGACGTACGCGACCTTGCGCTTGTGCGCCACCGCCGCGTCGAGCACCTGCTGGACGCGGTGCACGTGGGAGGCGAAGCAGGCCACGATGATGCGGCCCTCGCTGCGCTGGAAGACGCGGTCGATGACCGGGCCGATCTCGCCCTCGGAGGTGGTGAAGCCGGGCACCTCGGCGTTGGTGGAGTCGACCATGAAGAGGTCGACGCCCTCCTCGCCGAGGCGGGCGAACGCGCGCAGGTCGGTGATCCGACCGTCCAGCGGCAGCTGGTCCATCTTGAAGTCACCGGTGTGCAGCACCATCCCGGCAGGGGTCCGGATGGCGACCGCCAACGCGTCCGGGATGGAGTGGTTGACCGCGACGAACTCGAGGTCGAAGGGGCCGAAGCTCATCGTGTCGCCCTCGGCGACCTGGTGCTGGACGGTCTCCTTGAGCCGGTGCTCCTGCAGCTTGGAGCGCAGCAGCGCCAGCGTCAACTTGGAGCCCACCAGCGGGATGTCCTGCCGCTCGCGCAGGAGGTACGGCGTCGCGCCGATGTGGTCCTCGTGACCGTGGGTCAGCACCAGCGCCTCGACGCGGTCGAGCTTGTCGCGGATCGCCTCGAAGTCGGGCAGGATCAGGTCGACGCCGGGGTGGTGCTCCTCGGGGAAGAGCACGCCGCAGTCGACGATCAGCACGCGGCCGCCGTACTCGAAGACGGTCATGTTGCGCCCGACGTCGCCGAGGCCGCCGAGCGGGGTGACCCGCAGCGCCTTCTCCGGGACGGGGCCGGCGTCGGGCAGGTCGTGGTGGAAGTGGGTCACGGGGGTCCTTCGCGGGTGGGGGCAGGTCAGACGAGCGCGGAGGCTGCGAGGCCGGCGCGCAGCGCCTCGACCTCCGCCTCGTCCAGCGCCACCAGCGGACCCCGCACGGTGCGGTTGTCCAGCACGCCGAGCAGCTGCAGGGCGGCCTTGGAGGTGGTGGCGCCGTAGTTCGGCACGCCCATGACGGCCTCCATGGCCGGCAGCAGACGGGTGAAGGTCTCCAGGGCGCGGGCGTGGTCGCCGCCGAGGAAGTCGGTGATCATCGAGGCCAGCTCGCGGCCGGCGACGTGGCCGGCCACGGAGACGAGGCCGCAGGCGCCGTGCGCGAGGAAGCCGAGGGTGGAGACGTCGTCACCGGAGTAGACGGCGTAGCCCAGGCGCGTGAGCAGGGGTGTGCGGGCGAGCTCGCCGGAGGCGTCCTTGACCGCCACGACGGTCGGCAGCTCCTTGGCCGCCTCGAAGGTGGCCAGGTCGATGCCGGTGGCGGTGCGCCCGGGCACGTCGTAGAGCATCACCGGCAGGTCGGTGGCGGTGGCCACGGTGCGGAAGTGGTGCAGCACTCCCGCCTGGCCCGGCTTGTTGTAGTACGGCGTCACCAGCAGCACACCGTCCACGCCGATCTTGGCAGCCTGCTCGGCCAGCTCGACGGAGTGGGCGGTGGCGTTGGTGCCCACGCCCGCCACCACGGTCGCCCGGTCGCCGACCGCGTCCTTGACGGCGGCGAGCAGCTGCCCGTCCTCCTCGACCGTCGTGGTCGGCGACTCGCCGGTCGTGCCGGAGACCACGACGCCGTCGTTGCCGTGCTCGACGAGGTGGGCGGCGATCCGGGCGGTGCCCTCGGGGTCGACCGAGCCGTCCTCGTGGAACGCCGTCGCCATCGCCGTGAGCATCCGGCCGAAGGGGGCGGGAGGGAGGAGGTCGTCGGCCATGGGGTCAGGTTATCCGGTGCTCCGACCGATGACAGCCCTCAGGCACGCCGGCGCTCGACGCGCACCACGTCGTACGCCGCTCCCGGGCGCCGGCCGGTCTCCTGCCACACCGCGGGGTCGAGCTCGGGGTAGGTGACGTCCCCGGCCGGCTCGAGGTGGACCTGGGTCAGGACGTGGGCGTCGGCGTGGGACAGCGCCGCCCGGTAGACCTCCCCCCCGCCGGCGACCATCACGTCGCCCGGCAGCGTGTCGGCCAGCGCCAGCGCCGACTCGAGGTCGTGCGCGACGTGGACCCCGGGCGCGGCCCAGCCCGCGTCGCGGGTCAGGACCACGGTGGTGCGCCCGGGCAGCGGTCTCCCGATCGACTCGTACGTCGTGCGCCCCATGACCAGGACGTGACCGAGGGTCAGCGCCTTGAACTCAGCCTGCTCGCCGGGGATGCGCCACGGGATGTCCGGCCCGTCGCCGATCACGCCGTTGCGGGCGACGGCGGCCACGCAGACGACCTGCTTGCCGCCCGGGGTCACCGGACCTCCAGGACCGGATCAGACGGCAATGGGGGCCTTGATGCCGGGATGCGGGTCGTAACCCTTGACCTCGACGTGCTCGAGGTCGAAGGCGTCGAGGTCGCGCACGGTCGGGTCCAGCCACAGCTCGGGCAGCGGGCGCGGCTCCCGGGTGAGCTGCAGCTGCGCCTGCTCGAGGTGGTTGGAGTACAGGTGGGCGTCGCCCAGGGTGTGCACGAAGTCGCCGACGTCGAGGTCGGTGACCTGGGCGACCATGTGGGTCAGCAGCGCGTAGGAGGCGATGTTGAACGGCACGCCGAGGAACACGTCGGCCGAGCGCTGGTAGAGCTGGCAGCTGAGCCGGCCGCGGTCCGACGTACCCCCGGAGACCGGCGGCGCGACGTAGAACTGGAAGAGCGCGTGGCACGGCGCGAGCGCCATCTGGGGGATGTCGGCGACGTTCCAGGCCGAGACGATGTGACGGCGAGAGTCGGGGTCGCGGCGCAGGTCGGCGACGACCTTGGCGACCTGGTCGACGTGCCCCCCGCCGGGCGTGGGCCAGGAGCGCCACTGGTGGCCGTAGACGGGCCCGAGGTCGCCGTTCGGGTCGGCCCACTCGTCCCAGATGGAGATGTCGCGCTCCTGCAGCCAGCGCACGTTGGTGTCGCCGCGCAGGAACCACAGCAGCTCGCCGAAGACCGATCGGGTGTGGATCTTCTTCGTCGTCACCAGGGGGAAGCCCTCGCGCAGGTCGAAGCGCATCTGGTGGCCGAAGACGCTGCGCGTCCCGGTGCCCGTGCGGTCCCCCTTCTCCACGCCCTCGTCGAGGATGCGCCGGATCAGGTCGAGGTACTGCTGCACCCCGGCAACCTAGCACCGCGACGACCGGCGACAATGCATGCCATGACCTCTCCCTCGGCCGATCTCTCCGTGCGTGTGGCCTGGGCCGACGACGCCCCCGGGATCGGCCATGTGCAGGTGCGCGCCTGGCGCGAGGAGTACGCCGACCTGCTGCCGGCCGAGGTGCTCGGGGCCCTGGACGGCGACGGGCTGGCCGAGGGCTGGCGGGCCGCGATGACCAAGCCCGGCGACGCCCGCAACCGGGTGCTGGTGGCCCTGGAGCGCAACGGCGTCCGCGGCTTCGCCGTGACCACACCGGGCGCCGACGAGGACGCGGACCCGGTCGCCGACGGCGAGATCGGCGAGCTCGTGATCCACCCCGACCACCGGCGTCAGGGTCACGGCTCGCGGCTGCTCCAGGCGTGCGTCGACACGTTGCGCGCCGACCGCTTCACTCGGGCGGTCTGCTGGCTCAACGCCGGCGACGACGCCCGGCGCGAGCTGCTGACCTCGGCCGGGTGGGCCCCCGACGGCGCTCACCGCGAGCTCGACCTGCGCGGCGACGGAGCCGTGGTCGTCAAGCAGGTGCGGCTGCACACCGACATCGGCGAGCCCGTGTGACCCTGCCCGACAGTTGATGCAGAAACTGACAACGGGCACCGTTTGACGCCACGACGGTCCGGGTAGGACGCTGGAGGTCGCAGGGGTCCGCATCGGGCGGAGGCGGCCACTCGGGACGGACGGGACGTGACCATGCAATCGATGCACCCCAGGCAAGCACCGGCACCCGCACATCTCCCGCGTCGCTACCGCACCGTGATGGCCGCGCTCTCGCTGCTGGTGGGCACCGTGCTCGGCGTCCTCGTCGCCACCGGTCCCCCGGCGCCCCTCACGGTCCTGCTCGGCGTGGCCCTCGGGCTCGGCGCCGGCGTGGCTGCGTTCCTCACGCTCGAGCAGAAGGTGGCTCTGGAACACTCCACGGAGTGACCGACCCCCTCGACCCCGACCTGGTCGACCTGGCCCACCAGATGCTCGACCTCGCGCGCGACGGTGAGCGCGAGCGACTCACGGCGTACGTCGACGCCGGCGTGCCGGTCGACCTGTGCGACGCCTCGGGCAACACGCTGCTCATGCTCGCCGCCTACCACGGGCACGCGACCCTCGTGACGGCCCTGGCGGAGCGTGGCGCGGCCGTCGACCGCCTCAACGACCGCGGCCAGAGCCCTCTGGCCGGCGCGGTGTTCAAGGGCGAGGACGACGTCGTGCGGGCGCTCCTCGCCGCCGGGGCCGACCCCGACGCCGGCCACCCGAGCGCACGCGCGACGGCCGTCGTGTTCGAGCGCCCCGACCTCCTCGACGGCGCGTGAGCGACCCCGGGCGCCGGCGGATCGTGGGCGAGGCGCTGGCGGTCGGGGTGGCGACCGGGGCCTACGGGATCTCGTTCGGCGCGATCTCGGTGACCTCCGGGCTCGACGTGTGGCAGACCTGCGCGCTGTCGCTGCTGGTCTTCACGGGTGCCTCGCAGTTCGCCCTGGTGGGCGTGCTGGCCTCGGGCGGCACGCCCGCGGCCGCGGCCGGGACCGCGCTGCTGCTGGGCGTGCGCAACGGGCTCTACGGTCTGCGACTGGCGCCGCTGCTGGCGTGGCGCGGAGCCCGGCGTGCGGCCGGAGCGCACCTGCTGATCGACGAGTCGACCGCGATGGCCGTCAACCGCGAGACCACCGCCGAGGCGCGTCTGGGCTTCGTGGCGACCGGGTTGTCGGTGTTCGCTCTGTGGAACCTCGCCACCCTGGGCGGCGCCCTGGCGGGCGAGCGGCTCGGCGACCCGCGCACCTACGGCCTCGACGCGGCCGTCGGCGGCGCGTTCCTGGCGCTGCTGTGGCCACGCCTGTCCGGCGGGCTCGCCCGGGGCGTGGCGGTCCTCGCCGCCGCCGTCGCCCTCGGACTGGTCCCCCTGGTCACCCCGGGGCTGCCGGTGCTCGCCGCGGCCTCGGTGGCCCTGCTGGGACTGCTGCCTCCACGCACGTCATGCCCCTCTCCCACCTCGGCCACGGGAGGTGCCCGGTGATCTGGACCGCGGTGCTGGTCGCCGCCCTCGGTTGCTACCTGCTGAAGCTGGCAGGGCTGTCGGTGCCCCCGACGGTGCTCGCGAGACCGGCGGTGGCCCGGGTGGCCGACCTCCTCCCCGTGGCCCTGCTGGCGGCACTCATCGCGGTGCAGGTGCTCGGTGGGGACCAGCGGCTGGTCCTCGACGCCCGCGCCGCCGGGCTCGCGGCCGCGGTGGTCGCGCTCCTGCTGCGGGCGCCCTTCCTGGTGGTCGTCCTGGCCGCCGCCGGCACGGCCGCGCTGCTGCGCCTGGCCTGAGGCGGCGGGCGCTCAGGACACCGGCGCCACCAGGCATGTCCGGCATGTCTGGGCTTTGGCCGCATCCTCACGATCGGGCCCTGAGGCCCGTCCGTTTCGCCCGGTGAGTGACCGGTGCCTTTGTCACTTATCCGTCATAACGGTCGGGTAACGATGGCGTGTCCGGTCTAGGGATCTGAGGGTGGGCGGGCGAAAGGTTTCCCCTTGGTGCTGCCAACAAACGCGACACCTGCGGGCAAAGGTCCCAGATCTGGCCCGTCTTTCGGGAAATCAGGCGTTATCGCCGTACAGGAAAGAGACATCGTGATCCCACGCACCCATCGCCGCGGAGCAGCCGCTCTGCTCGCGGCGGCCGGCCTCCTCACCGCAGGACTCGCCACCGCCTCACCGGCCCCGGCCGCTCCCGCGGAGAACGGCACCGAGCGTGCCGCCGCTGCTCGAGGCGGCGACGACACCCCCAAGCACCCGCTGAAGATCAAGGCCAAGCGCGACGCACAGAAGCAGGCCGCGCTGCAGCGCAAGCTGCAGGGCAAGAAGGTGGCCGGCAAGGGCCGCAACCAGAACGTGCCGCTCGAGCTCGAGGGCACGGACAAGATCTTCGTCGTGCTCGCGGAGTTCTCCGACAAGGAGCACCCCGAGTTCACCGGCCCGGCCACCGCCGAGCCCATCCCCCAGCGCTACGACGGCCCGCTGCACAACGAGATCCCCGAGCCCGACCGCTCGAAGGACAACTCCACGCTGTGGCAGCCCGACTACGACCGGGACCACTACGAGGACATGTACTTCAACCGCATGGCGGAGTACTACGAGACGCAGTCCTCGGGCCGCTACAGCGTCGAGGGCGACGTCACCGAGTGGGTCAGGGTGCCGTTCAACGAGGCTGCCTACGGTCGCGACTTCTGCGGCGACGTGGTGTGCGACAGCACCAAGGCGCTCGTGCGCGACGCGCTCGCGATGTGGGTCGCGGACCAGAAGGCCGCCGGCCGGTCGATGGAGCAGATCACCGCCTACCTGAAGACCTTCGACCAGCAGGACCGCTACGACGTCGACGGCGACGGCAACTACGAGGAGGCCGACGGCTTCATCGACCACTTCCAGATCGTCCACGCCGGCGGCGACCAGGCCGCGGGCGACCCGTCCTTCGGCTCCGACGCGATCTGGAGCCACCGCTGGTACTCCAACCTCCAGGCCGACGGCCCCGGTGGCCTGCCCGGCGTCAACGTCGGCTCCAACGGGGGCAAGTACTCCACCGCCGACGTGCCGGACAACCCGACCGGCGTCTGGGTCGGCGACTACACCATCCAGCCCGAGAACGGTGGCCTCGGCGTCTTCGCCCACGAGTACGGCCACGACCTGGGTCTGCCCGACCTCTACGACACCTCCGGCAACACCGGCGGCGCCGAGAACAACACCGCCTTCTGGACCCTGATGTCGTCGGGTGCCAACATCGGCGACGGCAGCCAGGACGGCATCGGCGACGCCCCGACCGACATGAGCGCCTGGGAGCTGTTCCAGCTCGGCTGGCTGTCCCCGCAGGGCGAGAAGGGCCCGTTCTACGAGGTGGCCAACGCCGGCAAGACCTCCTCGCACACCCTCGCCAAGAACGTCCCGGCGAGCACCGGGGGCGCGCAGGCGCTGTTCACCGTGCTGCCCGACAACGAGGTACCACTGGCCCTGGGCGCCCCGAAGACCGGTGACTACCAGTTCTGGTCCACCCAGGGCGACAATCTCAACACCACGATGACCAGGACCGGGATCTCTGGCAGCAACCTGACCGCCGCAGTCAAGTACGACATCGAGACCGACTGGGACTACGCGTTCCTCGAGGCCTCGAGCAACGGCACCGAGTGGAAGCCGGTGGTCACCAACCGCTCCGACAGCAGCGGCGACCAGAGCGGGTTCAACACCTCCAAGACCGGCATCACCGGCACCACCGGCGGCCAGTGGGTGAGCCTCACGGCCACCCTGCCTCCCGGGACCACCGCGGTGCGGTTCCGCTACCAGACCGACGGCGCCTACGCGGAGCAGGGTTTCCGGGTCGACGACATCGCGCTCGACGCCACCACGAGCAGTGGCACCACGATCGGCACCGCCGAGACCGCCGACGAGGGCTGGACCTTCGACGGCTTCGTGCGCACCACCGGCGCGGAGATCCAGGAGTTCTTCAACGCCTACGTCTCGGAGAACCGTCAGTACGACGGCTACGACGAGTCGCTGAGGACGGCGTACAACTTCGGCTTCGTCGACACCAAGCCGGACTTCGTCGAGACCCACCCCTACATGCCGGGCATGCTGGTCTGGTACTGGAACGACGAGTACACCGACAACAACGTCGGTGAGCACCCGGGCGAGGGGCTGCTGCTGCCGGTCGACGCGCACCCGCAGTTCTCGCACTGGAAGGACGGGACGCTCATGCGCAACCGCATCCTGGCCTACGACTCGACGTTCTCCCAGCAGGCGACGAAGCGGATCACGCTCCACAAGGACGGTGTCCCCGCCACCATCGCCTCCAAGCCGGCCGTTCGGACCTTCGACGACACCAAGACCTGGTGGTACGACGAGGACGAGCACGGCGCGACCGGATCGCACCCGGGTCGTTACCAGCCCGGCTGGTACAGCGTCGACGTGCCGAAGACCGGCACGACGATCACCGTCTTCCAGACGGCGAAGAACGGCAACCTCAAGGTCAAGGTGGCGCCGAAGCGCTGACCGCGACCGACCGGTGCGGACGCCGTCGACGGGTGACCGTCGGCGGCGTCCGCCGTTTTGGCCGGTGCCCGTGCCGGCCGGTAGTTTCCGCTCGTGCCCTCCTCGCGACCCGCCTCCCCCGCCGCCCCCGACACCGACTGGTGGCGGCAGGCGGTCGTCTACCAGGTCTACCCGCGCAGCTTCGCCGACGCCTCCGGCGACGGCATCGGCGACCTTCGCGGCATCACCAGCCGCGTCGACCACCTCGCGACGCTCGGCGTCGACGCGGTGTGGGTGAGCCCGTTCTACCCCTCCGCGCTGGCCGACGGCGGGTACGACGTCGACGACTACCGCGACGTCGACCCGGTGCTGGGCACGCTGGAGGACTTCGACGCGATGGTGGCCGCGCTGCACGGGCGCGGCCTGCGCGTGATCGTCGACATCGTCCCGAACCACTCCTCCGACCGGCACGTGTGGTTCCGGCAGGCCCTGGCGGCCGGACCAGGGTCACCGGAGCGCGAGCGCTACATCTTCCGCGACGGCACCGGGCCCGACGGCTCGCAGCCGCCGAGCGACTGGACGTCGGTCTTCGGCGGGCCGGCGTGGGAGCGCGTGCCCGACGGCCAGTGGTTCCTCCACATGTTCGCCCCCGAGCAGCCCGACCTCAACTGGGACCACCCCGAGGTCCGCGAGGACTTCCTCACGACCCTGCGCTTCTGGTCCGACCGCGGCGTCGACGGCTTCCGCGTCGACGTCGCCCACTCGCTGGTCAAGGACCTCAGCGAGCCCTTCGCCCCGAGCGCCGAGCTGCCCCCGATCCCGCCGGCGCTGGGCCGGCACCCGCTGTGGGACCAGGACGGCGTGCACGAGGTGTACGCCGAGTGGCGGCGCGTGCTCGACGAGTACGACCCGCCTCGCACGGCCGTGGCCGAAGCGTGGGTGCACCGCAGCCGGCTGGCGCCCTACGCCCACCCGACGGGCCTGGGCCAGGCCTTCACCTTCGACCTGCTCGACGCTCCCTGGGACCCGGCCGCCTTCCGCGAGATCGTCTCCGACGTGCTCGAGGGGCACCACGGCTCGGGGTCGTCCTCGACGTGGGTGCTGTCCAACCACGACGTCGTGCGCCACGCCTCGCGCTACGGGCTGCCTCAGGGCGACCGCGCCACGATCTCCGACGCCTGGCTGGGCACCGACGGGCAGCACCCGGTCCTCGACAGCGCGACCGGTCTGCGCCGGGCCCGGGCGGCCACCCTCTTCATGCTGGCCCTGCCCGGGTCGGCGTACCTCTACCAGGGCGAGGAGCTCGGCCTCCACGAGGTCGCCGACCTGCCGACCGAGGCGCTGCAGGACCCGACCTGGGAGCGGTCGGGCCACACCGTCAAGGGCCGCGACGGCTGCCGGGTGCCGATCCCGTGGACGACCGAGCCGCCGTCGTACGGCTTCGGTGACGCACCCGCGCACCTGCCCCAGCCGGCGTGGTTCGGCCCGGTGAGCGTGGCCGCGCAGGAGGGCGACCCCACCGCGACGCTGACGCTCTACCGCGAGGCGCTGCGGCTGCGGCGCGAGCTCCAGGGCACCGAGGAGCTGACCTGGCACTGCGAGCCCGGTGCGGCGGTGCTCGACCTCGGGCGGCCCGGCGGCTGGCGCTGCGTCACCAACATGGGCGCGAGCACCGTCGACCTGCCCGCCGGCGAGGTGCTGCTGACCAGCGGCCCGCTCGAGGACGGTCGGCTCCCCGCCGACACGTCCGCCTGGCTCCAGCCCGGGCGCGGCTGAGACGGCTCACCGCTCGAGGCAGCCGTCGGGGTCCGGCAGCAGGAAGGTGTCCGGCAGGTCGCCCGCGGCCCGGTGGCGCCCGAGGTTCCACGCCAGCCAGTCGTCGTCGGCCTCCATCCGCCCGGCGAGGGCACAGGCCCGGTCGTCGGCTGACACGTCGGCCAGCACCGGTACGGCGTCGTCGGACAGCCCCTGCAGGTAGGTCCAGTCGACCTTGCCGCTCTCGGCGTACCGCGCGAGGTTGTGCTCGGCGATCCAGGCGTCGGGGTTGACCGCGGCCAGGCCGAGCAGCAGCACGGTGCCGCTGACGAGCGCCGCGCGCGGCAGCCAGCGCGCCCGCAGCCCCACGCCGGCGACCATCACGCCGAGGACCAGCAGCCCGAGCCAGCCCTCGAAGACGTCGACGAGCAGCCGGAGCCGTGTGAACCCGTAGGCCTCCTGGTAGACGTGCATCCGGTGGAGCGCGGAGGCGACGACGACGAGCGTGAGCGCGCACAGCAGCCCGAGCGAGCCCCGCAGCCACGCCCGGTCCCCCGTGGTCGCGCGAGGCGCCTTGCGGGCGGCGGCCCACACCACCAGCAGCGTGAGGGCGGTGGCGACGGTGAGCTGGCCGAAGCCCTCGTGCACGTAGTCGGCGTAGGTCAGCCCGGTCGTGCGCTCGAGGTAGTCGTGGCCGCCGAAGACGACCGTGGCCTGCGCGCCGAGGAACACCAGGAAGACCGTGGCGACCAGGAGCACGGGCACCAGCCACTCGTAGCGGTGCGCCACCGGTCGCGTGCCCCGCCCGACCGCCTCGACGCGCGGCGGGTTGAGCGCGAGGTAGACCGCCGCCAGCACGACGCCGCCGACCGCCACGGTCAGGAACCCACGCAGCACGAAGGTGTCCAGCGTCAGGTCGGGCACCACGGCCTCGGCCCACCGCGCGAAGACGGCGTCGGCGGAGGCGAAGAGCAGCCCGAAGACGACGATGCCGAGCAGCGACCAGACCGTCGTGCGCACCGCGGCGGCGCTGCCGCCGTGACCGGTCACCGCGCGAGCCGAGCGACCCAGCCACGGCAGGCCCCGGATCCCGGCGAGCGGCCACGAGACGACCGACGCCGCGAAGCCCGGCAGCGTGCGCCCCCCGACGACGCCCACGGCACACAGGACACCGCCCGCCAGCAGGCAGAGCGCGATGATCCAGTCGGCGTCGCGCAGCATCGCGACCGACGCCAGCAGGGCGCACAGCCCGGCGCAGGTCAGGGTGAACGGCGAGCGGCGGTTCACGCTGAAGGCCAGCACGGCCCCGCCCGCGGCCAGCAGCACCACGACGGTGCCCACGCCGGCGTCGCGGAACGGCAGCACGACCGCGGCGAGCAGGCCGACGGCCAGGCTGACCAGCACCGCGCGCACGCTGCCCGGGAGGCAGACCTCGGGCCAGAAGCTTCCGAACAGCGCGTCCAAGGCCGGCTCGGGCGCCGGAGCGGGGCCGGCGGGTCCCCCGAGGTCACCCGCGTACGGCGGTCCGGGGTGACCGAGTCCGGGGACGGTGGACGGCATGGCGGGCTCCTGGGTGGGTAGGGCGTCGGCTCGGCCGTCGCTCGGGTCGGCCGGCAGGTCGACGCGGACCCGCGCCCCGCGGCTCGGGGGCTCGGGGTCGACGACGTGGATGGTGCCGCGGTGCAGGTCGGTCACCCACCGGGCGATCGCCAGCCCCAGGCCGGTGCCGCCGCCGCCCTCGGTCTCGGTCAGGGTGCCGAACCGCTCGAAGACGCGGTCGCGGTCGGCGACCGGGATGCCCGGCCCGTCGTCGGCGACCTCGAGGCGCCAGCCGTCCCCGCGCTCCAGCGCGTGGATCCGGACGACCCCACCGGCCGGGCTGTGTCGTGAGGCGTTGTCGAGCAGGTTGGCCACCAGCTGGTGCAGGCGGGCCGGGTCGGCGGTGACGGCGAGCGTGGGTGGGACGACCGTGAGCTCGTAGGTCACCTCGCGGCCGATCACCCGGGCCTGCGCGACACTGCGCTCGAGCAGACCCCGGACGGGCACCGGCGCGAGGGCCAACCGGCTCTCCCCCGCGTCCACCCGGGCGAGGTCGATGAGGTCCGAGGCCAGGGCCGAGAGCCGCTCAGCCTGCTCCAGCGCCGCCCGCAGCGCGACCGGGTCAGGCTCCGCGACCCCGTCGGCGAGGTTCTCCAGCACCGCGCACAGCGCCGTCAGCGGGGTGCGGAGCTCGTGGCTCACGTTGGCGACCAGCTCACGTCGCTGCCGGTCGACGGTGGCGAGATCCTCGGCCATCCGGTTGAAGGCGCGGGCCAGCTCGCCGACCTCGTCCTTCGAGGTGGCCACCACGCGGGTGGAGTGGTCGCCGCGCGCCATCCGCCGTGCGGCCGCGGTCATCTCGCGCAGGGGCGACGTCATGCCGACCGCCAGCAGCTGGGTCACCGCCAGCGCCAGTGCCACCGTCACGGGCACGCTCAGCCAGGACGGCACCCCGCCGGCCGCCCCGGTCGCGGCCACCACGGCGGCGACGGTGACGCTGACCGCCACGAGCACGC
This sequence comes from uncultured Actinomycetota bacterium, assembly GCA_963762755.1. Classification (GTDB taxonomy): domain Bacteria; phylum Actinomycetota; class Actinomycetes; order Propionibacteriales; family Nocardioidaceae; genus Marmoricola_A. The sequence continues at coordinate 63,941 of CAVXMH010000032.1, forward strand.
CGAGCTTGACCTTCACCGAGGTCAGCTGGTCCAGGAGGCGGTTGCTCACCGCGGGTCCCGGTCGCCGGTCTCCAGCGCGTAGCCGACGCCGTGGACGGTGCGGACCCGGCCGGAGCCGATCTTGGCGCGCAGCGCCTTGACGTGGCTGTCGACGGTGCGGGTGCCCGAGGCGCTCTCCCAGCCCCACACCTCGGCGTACAGACGCTCGCGGGTGTGCACCGTGCCGGGACTGCCCGCGAGGTGGACGAGGAGGTCGAACTCGGTGGGCGTCAGGTGCACCTCGGCGCCGCCGATGCGGACCCGGCGCGCGGCCGGGTCGATCAAGAGGTCGCCGACCTGCAGCGTCGCGCTCGGCGTCGCGGCTCGCTCGGCGGCCAGCTCGGCGGCGCGCTCGACCCGTCGCAGCAACGCCCCCACCCGGGCCACGAGCTCGCGCATCCGGAAAGGCTTCGTGAGGTAGTCGTCGGCGCCGACCCCGAGTCCGACCAGGACGTCAGCCTCGTCGTCGCGGGCGGTCAGCATCAGCACCGGGACCGGGCGGGCGGCCTGGATCCGCCGGCACACCTCGAGTCCGTCGAAGCCGGGCAGCATCACGTCGAGCAGCACCAGGTCGGGCTCGGTCTCGACGAAGCGCGCCACCGCGCCGGGGCCGTCCCACGCCTGGACGACGTCGTAGCCCTCGCCGCGCATCCGGTCGGTGACGGCCTGGTTGATCACCGGCTCGTCCTCGACCACGAGGACACGCCTGAGTGTTCCGCCACCTGCTCCCCCGACGGCTGGTCCCGACCCCGTGACTGACATGTCCCGAGCCTAGGAGCCCGACCGGGTGGGACCGGCCCGGGAATCGTGAAGGTTCTGTGCAGGTCGCGCGGTGCCACGACGCCGTCCGGCCGGTCAGGGGATGTGGATCTGTCCCTCGGTGATCATGAAGAACGGGTTGAAGCAGATCTCCCACAGGTGGCCGTCGGGGTCGGCGACGTAGCCGGCGTACCCGCCCCACTCCATCGACTCGGGCGCCTTGACCAGCGTGGCGCCGGCCGCGACCACGACCGCGAAGGCGTCGTCGACCTCCTCGACCGAGAGCAGGTTGATGGCCAGGGTCGACCCGCGGAACGCCGGCAGCTCGGCCGGGTTCTCCAGCCCCGCGTCCTCGGCCAGCTCGGCCATCGGGAACAGCCCGAGCCAAGTGGCGGCGGTCTTGAACCAGACGATCCCGTCGTGGCGCGCGCCGCGCATCTCCCACCCCCAGGCCTCGTAGAAGGCGATCGAGGCGTCGAGGTCGGCGACGCCGAGGGTGACGATGCTGAAGTTCGCGGGGACGGGCACACGGGCTCCTGGAGGTGGGTGGAAGGGGTCAGTCGAGAGCAAGGACGTGCTCCAGGCCGACGGTGAGGCCCGGGTGGTCGGCGACGGCGCGCAGACCGGTGAGCACGCCGGGGGTGAACGAGGCCCGGTCCATCGAGTCGTGGCGGATGGTCAGGGTCTCCCCCAGCCCCCCGAGCACGACCTCCTGGTGGGCCACCATGCCCTGGATGCGCAACCCGTGGACCCGCACGCCCTCGACGACCGCGCCGCGGGCACCGTCGAGCGAGGTCGAGGTGGCGTCGGGCATCGGCGCCGAGCCCGCGTCCCGCCGCGCGGCGGCGACCAGCTCGGCGGTGCGGCGGGCGGTGCCGCTGGGCGCGTCGGCCTTGTGGGGGTGGTGCAGCTCGACGATCTCGACGGAGTCGAAGAAGGGGGCGGCCTCGGCGGCGAAGCGCATCATCAGCACGGCACCGATCGAGAAGTTCGGCGCGATCAGCACGCCGACACCGGCGTGGTCGTCGAGCTGCGCACGCAGCGTGGCGAGCCGCTCGTCGTCGAAGCCGGTGGTTCCCACGACGGCGTGGATGCCGTGCTCGAGGCAGAACGCGAGGTTGCCCATGACGACGTCGGGGTGGGTGAAGTCGACGACCGCCTCGGCGCCGGCCGAGACCAGGTCGGCCAGGTCGTCGTCGACGTCGACGCGGGCCACCAGCTCGAGGTCGTCGGCCGCCTCGACGGCGGCGCACACCTCACGGCCGACCTTGCCCTGGGCGCCGAGCACGCCGACCTTCCGCACCTGAGTCACGCCCCGACCCTATAGCGAGCCTCGGGCCTCGCACCGCTCAGGCGCAGGCGACGGGCTCCGTCGTCCCGGGCCAGCGCTCGCCGACCCGCGGCCCGGCCTGTCCATCCGTCGCCACGAGGTACGCCGCGCGGCGGTCGGGCACCAGCCACAGCGCACGACCCTCGAGGCGCCACCCGGAGTCGGTCGCCTCGTCGGGAAGCGGCACCTGGGCGGCGTACGACGCGCGCTCGAGGTCCGCGAGCACGCCGCCGACGTCGCGCAGGTACTGCTGCCCGCCTCGCCCCTCCCCGACCTGCAGGAACGTGACGTCCTGCCAGTCGCAGTGCTCCGGGCCGGGGAAGGAGCTGACCTCGGAGGTCGCCACGCGCTCGCCGTCCGCGTCGGTCCACACCCCTGTCCCCTGCGCTGCGGCGACCGCCGGCGGCAGCTCCGAGAGGTCGCAGACGGCGTACGACCTCACGCCCCACCCCTCGTTGCCGTCCCAGTCGGTGACGCCGTCCTGCACCACGAAGGCGGCGACCCTGGTGCCGTCGTGCTCCAGCGCCAGCAGCACCCGGTCGCCGTCGGCGGCAGCCACGTCGTAGCCCGTCGCCGGCAGCCCCCCGAGGTGGCTCTCACGGACCAGGACCTCGACCGCCGCCGCCGGGTCGTCCTGCACGGTCTCCAGCCCGCCGTCGACGTAGTCGCCCGCCCCGGACGTGGCGACCGGGTGGACGCAGTCCAGCGCCTTCGCGGCCTTCGCGGCGATCGGGCTCGCGGGGGCCTCACCACCGTCCGCCAGGACGTCCGGCCTGGGCGCCGACGGGGAGCCGCACCCGCCGAGAGCGGCGAGAAGCACCAGGGCGCTCAGGGAGGCCGGCCGGACCGGGGTGACGCGTGGTCGCCGTGGTGAAGGGCTCATGCGGGTCCGACGCACGGGGCCGACCCACGGTTCCCGGCGCAGCGCGTCAGCGCCTCTTCGCGCGCGACCTGCGGGGCTCGGGGCCGACGACGGCGAGCGTCTCGGGGCCGGAGAACAGCGCGCGGGCGAGGCGTGCACCTCGTCGAGGGTGACGGCGTCGACGCGCCGGATGATCTCCTCGATGCTCGGCAGCTCCTCGCCGTGCAGCTCGACCTTCGCGATACGCGACATCCGGGCGGCGGAGTCCTCGAGGCCCAGCACCAGGCCGCCGCGCAGCTGGCCCTTGCCGCGCTCGAGCTCCTCGGCGGTCAGGCCGTGCTCGGCCAGCAGCCGCAGCTCGGCGCGGACGACCGCGAGGACCTGCTCGAGCTTGCCGGGCAGGCAGCCGGCGCCGACGCAGAAGATGCCGGCATCGGCGTAGTGGCCGGCGTAGGAGTAGACCGAGTAGGCCAGGCCGCGGCGCTCGCGCACCTCCTGGAAGAGCCGGGAGGACGGGCCACCGCCGAGGCAGGCGTTCAGCACGCCGAGGGCGTAGCGACGCTCGTCCCCGCGCGGCAGGGCGTTGACGCTCAGCACCAGGTTGGCCTGCTCGAAGGGGCGCGCCACCCGCACCTCGCCGCCGACCGCCCGGCGGAACCGGCGCGACCGCGCGCGGCGCGCGGGGGCCGGCGCCTCCGTGTCGGCCGGGGCGGCGGGCCCGGCTGGGGCGAGGAAGCCGGCCCGGTCGAACGACGAGCGCACCATCGCGACGACCTCGTCGTGGTCGACGTTGCCGGCGACCCCGACGACCATGCCGTCGGCCGTGTAGTGCTTCTTCCAGAACCGGTGGATCTGGGCGCGGGTCAAGGCCGCGATCGACTCCGCCGTGCCCGCGATCGGGACGCCCGAGCGGTGACGTGCCCCAGCAGGCCTCGGCGTGGAGGTTCGTCACGACGTCCTCGGGGTCGTCGTCGTGCATGGCGATCTCGTCGAGGATGACCTCACGCTCGGCCTCGACGTCCTCGGGCGTGATCGCGGAGGAGGTGATCATGTCGCCGAGCACGTCGACGGCCAGCGGCAGGTCGACGTCGAGGACCCGGGCGTGGAAGCAGGTGTACTCCTTGGCGGTGAAGGCGTTGAACTCACCGCCGACGGCGTCGAGCGACACCGAGATGTCCAGCGCCGAGCGCTCCGGGGTGCCCTTGAACAGCAGGTGCTCGAGGAAGTGCGAGGCGCCGGCCAGCGCGGGGGTCTCGTCGCGCGAGCCCACCCCGACCCAGACCCCGATCGAGGCCGAACGGACGCCGGGCATCGACTCGGTGACCACGCGAAGCCCGCCCGGCAGGACGGTACGCCGCACCGTGGAGACGACGGCGCCGGCGGTGTCGGTCTCCACGAGGAGCGTCTCCGACTCCGGCGGGGCCGGTGCGGACGACGGCGTACGGGAACGGACCCGGTCGATGTCGACCGGGCCCGTTCCGAGTGCGTGCTTGCGCGACGTGGGGATCAGCCCTCGTCCGAGCCCGCGACCGAGTCATCGGCGTCGGAGTCCGACGAGCCGTCGTCCTCGACGACCGGGATCAGCGACAGCTTGCCGCGGTCGTCGATCTCGGCGATCTGGACCTGGAGCTTCTGGCCCACCGAGACGACGTCCTCGACGGCGTCGACGCGCTTGCCGCCGGCCAGGCCGCGCAGCTTGCTGATGTGCAGCAGGCCGTCCTTGCCGGGCAGCAGCGAGACGAACGCACCGAAGTTCGTCGTCTTGACGACGGTGCCGAGGTAGCGCTCGCCGATCTCGGGCATCGTCGGGTTCGCGATCGCGTTGACGGCCTGACGGGCGGCCTCGGCGGCCTCGCCGTTGGTGGCACCGATGTAGATCGTGCCGTCGTCCTCGATGGACAGCGACGCACCGGTGTCGTCCTGGATCTGGTTGATGACCTTGCCCTTGGGCCCGATGACCTCGCCGATCTTGTCGACGGGGATCTTCACGGTGATGATCCGCGGGGCGTGCAGGCTCATCTCGTCCGGGGCGTCGATGGCCTCGGCCATGACGTCGAGGATCGCCAGGCGGGCGTCGCGGGCCTGGGTCAGCGCGCCGGCCAGCACGTCGGCGGGGATGCCGTCGAGCTTGGTGTCGAGCTGCAGCGCGGTGACGAACTCGCGGGTGCCGGCGACCTTGAAGTCCATGTCGCCGAAGGCGTCCTCGGCACCGAGGATGTCGGTCAGGGCGACGTACTCGTCCTTGCCGTCGACCTCACCGGTGATGAGGCCCATGGCGATGCCGGCCACGGGGGCGCGGAGCGGGACGCCGGCCTGGAGCAGCGACAGCGTCGAGGCGCAGACCGAGCCCATCGAGGTGGAGCCGTTGGAGCCCATGGCCTCGGAGAGCTGACGGATCGCGTAGGGGAACTCCTCGCGGGTGGGCAGCACCGGCAGGATGGCGCGGCGCGCGAGCGCACCGTGGCCGACCTCGCGACGCTTCGGCGAGCCGACGCGACCGGTCTCGCCGGTGGAGAACGGCGGGAAGACGTACTTGTGCATGTAGCGGCGCGACTTCTCCGGCGACAGCGTGTCGAGCTTCTGCTCCAGGGTGAGCATGTTCAGCGTGGTGACGCCCAGGATCTGGGTCTCGCCGCGCTCGAACAGCGCCGAGCCGTGGACGCGCGGGATCACGCCGACCTCGGCGGTGAGGCTGCGGATGTCGGACTGAGGCCACGGCCGTCCATGCGGACCTTGTCGCGCAGCACGCGGTCGCGCACCAGCTTCTTGGTGACCGAGCGGAACGCCGCACCGATCTCCTTCTCGCGACCCTCGAACTGCGGGGCCACGCGCGACAGCACGCTGTCCTTGACGGCGTCGAGACGCTCCTCGCGCTCGGCCTTGCCGGCGATGGTCAGCGCCTGCGCCAGGTCGGAGGACCCGGCGGCGGACTCGACCGCGGCGTACACGTCGTCCTCGTAGTCGAGGAAGATCGGGAAGTCCTGGACCGGCTTGGCGGCCTGCTTGGCCAGCTCGACCTGGGCCTCGACCAGCTGCTTGATGAAGGGCTTGGCGGCGTCGAGACCCTCGGCGACCTTCTCCTCGGTCGGGGCGGCGGTGCCGCTGTGGACCAGGTTGAAGGTCTGCTCGGTGGCCTCGGCCTCGACCATCATGATGGCGACGTCGCCGGTGTCGGTGACGCGGCCGGCCACGACCATGTCGAAGACGGCGTCCTCGAGCTGGCTGTGGGTCGGGAAGGCCACCCACTGGCCCTCGATGAGGGCGACGCGGACGCCGCCGACGGGGCCGGAGAACGGCAGGCCCGAGAGCTGGGTCGACAGCGACGCGGCGTTGATCGCGAGCACGTCGTAGGGGTGGTCGGGGTCGAGCGCCAGCACGGTGATGACGACCTGGACCTCGTTGCGCAGACCCTTCTTGAAGGTCGGGCGCAGCGGGCGGTCGATCAGGCGGCAGGTGAGGATCGCGTCCTCACCGGGACGACCCTCGGACCGGAAGAACGAGCCGGGGATCTGGCCCACGGCGTACATCCGCTCCTCGACGTCGATCGTCAGGGGGAAGAAGTCGAAGTGGTCCTTGGGGTGCTTGCCGGCCGTGGTGGCCGAGAGCAGCATCGTGTCGTCGTCGAGGTAGGCGGTGACCGAGCCGGCCGCCTGACGGGCCAGCAGGCCGGTCTCGAACTTGACGGTGCGCGTGCCGAACTTGCCGTTGTCGAGAACAGTCTCGACAGCAGAGATGACGGGTCCCTCCACAGGGATCTCCTTTTCGTTTCGCGGAGCGATCACGCGAAGGCGTCGACTGCCGAGCTGCGGCGCATCGACGGTGACGAGCTGGGTCGAGCAGCTGTGTGCTGGTCGGTGGCCGGAGCCGGGGGCCGGTCTTCGATCGAGGCCCGCGGGTGCGTCGACCGGTGGTGCTGGTCGAGACCGCCCGAGGGCCACTACCGAGGACCGAGCCGGACGTTCGCGGTCGCTCCTGGGGTGATGGATTCAGTTGTGACGTGCGTGGTGCGGAGGGCTGGGGAGTGTGCCGGTGGTGCGGGCGCCGAGACGCAGCGGAGCGGCCACCTGGCTCAGGTAGCCGCTCCGAGAGCTCATCGCCGCAGACCGAGGCGCTCCACGATGGAGCGGTAGCGGTTGATGTCTTCCTTCTGCATGTAGTTCAGCAGCCGACGACGGCGACCGACCAGCAGCAGCAGGCCACGACGGGTGTGGTGGTCGTGCTTGTGCTTCTTCAGGTGCTCGGTGAGGTGAGCGATCCGGTGGCTGAGCAGCGCAACCTGGACCTCGGGCGAACCGGTGTCACCCTCGCTCAGGCCGTACTCGGCGACGATGTTCTTCTTGGTCTCAGCGTCAGTACCTGCAGACACAGGGTTCCTCTCGAGGGTCGTTGCGCGGCGCACCGGGGCTGGTTCACCCGGGCTCTGTGGATCCGCGGCCGTTGGACGGCAACCGAAGAAGACTATCAACCCACCCGCCCTACCCCGAAATCGTCGCCCCAGACAGGGACCGACCGGGACCTCTAGGGTCGGCACGGTCAGGGATCCGTCGAAGACATGTCGGGGATCGTCGGGGATCCGTCGGGGATCCGTCGGGGATCCGTCGAGGCAGGAGGTCCGGTGTCCGCTGTCGGGATGTCGTGGGAGCACCTGGTGTCGTGGGCGTTGCGTGGCGGCCCGGCGCCGGTGCAGCTGACGGACGCCTCGGTGGCGAGGATCGCGGTCGCCGAGGAGCAGCTGCGGGTCGCGGGCCGCTCGGGCGCCGTCTACGGGCTCACGACCGGGGTCGGGGCCCTGCGCACCGTTCCGCGCCCCCAGCCGGTGCCCGACGACGGGTCCTCTCCCGGGCTGCGCCTGTGGCGGAGCCACGCCACGGGGATCGGCGAGACCTACGACGACGCGACCGCCCGCGCCGGCATGGCCATCCGCCTGCACCAGATCACCTCGGGCCGGTCGGGAGTCAGCTCCGGCCTCGCGTCGTCGCTCGGTCACGCCATCGCCTCGGGCGCGGTGCCCGACCTGCACCAGTCCGGCTCGATCGGCACCGGGGACCTCGTCCCGCTCGCGCAGCTCGCGCTGACCCTGGTCGGCGAACGGCGCTGGCGGTCGGGGTCGGTCCCGGTCGCGCCCGTCGACGACGGCGACGCCTTGCCGTTCATGTCGAGCAACGCGCTGACCTTGGCCGCGTCGGCCCTGGTGCACCACCGACTGGTGCTGCTGTCGATCGCCGCGGAGAAGGTCGCCGCCCTCTCGGTCGCGGCGCTGCGCGGCTCGCTCGAGCCCTTCGACCCACGCGTGCACGCCCGGCGACCGGACGCCTCCCAGCAGCGTGTCGCGCAGCGGCTGATGGCCCTCCTCACGGAGCCGCACTGGACGCCGGCGCGGCTGCAGGACCCGTTCGCGCTCCGCACTGTCCCGCAGGTCCACGCGCCCTTCGTGGACGCGCTCTCGACCCTGGTGCAGTCGGTGCTGATCGAGGTGAACGACCCCACGGAGAACCCGCTGGTCGTCGACGACGGCACGACGCTGCACCACGGCGGCTACATGACCGCCCGGCTCTCGGCGACGCTCGACGCCCTGCGCCAGGCCAGCTATCCGGTGATGGCACTGTCGGCGGCCCGTCTGTCGGCCCTGGTGGACCCGGCGCTGACCGGGCTCCCCGCGTTCCTCGCCTCCGGACCGCCGGACAGCTCCGGGGTGATGGTGCTGGAGTACGTCGCCCAGGACGCACTCGCGCGGTGCCGCCTGCTGACCTCACCGGTCTCCACCGGCACCCTCTCGATATCGCTGGGTCTCGAGGAGCACGCCAGCTTCTCCACCCAGGCCGCCTGGGCCTGCGAGCGGATGGCGGAGCAGGCCCCGGTGGTCCTCGCGTGCGAGCTCGTCGCCGCTGTGCGCGCCCTGCGCATGCGCCCGGACCGCCTCCGCGACGGGCCCCTGCGGGAGGTGTTCGAGCTGGCGGACTCGAGGCTGGACGACGACCGGGCGGACCGACCGCTCACCGAGGACCTCACCGCGGCCGTGAGCCTGGTCCGGGAGGGCCTCGGCGCCTGACCTCGCCGTCCCGAGCCGACGACCGGCCCGGTTCTGTGAGACTGCCACGGTGACGACTGCCGCTGGAGCTCGGACCGCGCTGACCGCCTGCAACCTGTGCGAGGCCATCTGTGGCCTCGTCCTCACCCTCGAGCCCGGGCCGGACGGCCGCGAGCGGGTGACCGGGGTGCGTGGCAACCCCGACGACCCGCTCTCGCGCGGCCACATCTGTCCCAAGGGCGTCGCCATCGCCGACGTGTACGACGACCCGGACCGTCTGCGCCGCCCGCTCGTCCGGCAGCCCGACGGGACCCTGGCCGAGACGGGCTGGGACGAGGCGGTCCGGGCGGCCGTCGAGGGGCTCGCCGGCGGTGCAGGAGCGGCACGGACGCGACGCCGTGGCGGCGTACCTCGGGAACCCGAACGTCCACAGCCTCGGCTCGATGACGCACGGCACCCAGCTGGTCAAGGCGCTCGGCAGCCGCAACGCCTACTCCGCGACCTCGGTCGACCAGCTGCCCGCCCAGCTCGCGGCGCACCTGCTCTTCGGTCACCAGCTGCTGATCCCGATCCCCGACCTGGACCGCACCGACCTCTTCGTCGTGCTCGGCGCCAACCCGATGGCGTCCAACGGCTCGCTCATGACGGTGCCGGACTTCCCCGGCCGGCTGCGCGAGCTCAAGGCCCGCGGCGGCCGCATGGTCGTGCTCGACCCACGCCGCACCGAGACCGCCAAGGCCGCCGACGAGCACCACTTCGTGCGCCCCGGCACCGACGCCGCCGTGCTGCTGGCGATGCTGAACGTGGTGCTCTCCGAGGGCCTCGAGCGCGTCCCGGCGTACGTCGACGGGCTCGACGCCCTGCGTGACGCCGTCGCCCCCTTCACCCCCGAGCTGGCCGAGCGTGTCTCCGGCGTGGCCGCCGACAGCATCCGTGGGTTGGCGCGCGAGGTCGCGACCACCGAGCGGGCCGCGGTCTACGGCCGGATGGGCGTCTCCACGCAAGGCTTCGGCACCGTCTGCGCGTGGGCCATCAGCTGCCTCAACACCGTGACCGGCCACCTCGACGTGCCGGGCGGGGTCATGTTCACCGACCCGGCGGTCGACATCGTGGGCCGTGGCCTGATCGGACGCGGTCACCACGACAAGTACCGCAGCCGGGTGCGCGACCTGCCCGAGACCGGCAGCGAGCTGCCCGTCGCCACGCTGGCCGACGAGATGCTCACCCCGGGCAAGGGCCAGGTCCGGGGGCTGCTGACGGTGGCCGGCAACCCCGTGCTGTCCACCCCCGACGGCGCGCGGCTCGACGAGGCGATCGCGGGGCTGGAGTTCCGGGTCGCGGTCGACATCTACCTGAACGAGACCACCCGGCACGCCGACGTCGTCCTGCCGCCCACGACCACGCTGGAGCGCGACCACTACGACCTGGCGTTCCACGCGCTCGCCGTACGCAACACCGCGCGGTTCAGCCGCGCGGTCTGCCCAAGGCCGACGACGCGCGGCACGACTGGGAGATCTTCCGCGACCTGGCGCTCGGACTGATGCGGCAGGTCCGGGCGCAGCCAGCCGTGGAAGCGGTGGGCGGTGACGCAGGCCCGGATGCGCCTGTCCCCCACCCGGATCATCGACGGTCTGCTGCGCACCGGCAGCCGGCGCCTCTCCGTCGCGGCCCTGACCAGGCGGCCGGAGGGCATCGACCTGGGCGCGCTCGAGCCGCGGCTCCCGGCGCGGCTGATGACGCGCAGCAAGCGGGTCGACCTCGCCCAGGAGCTCGCCGCTGGGCGAGCTGCCGCGCGTGCTGGCGCTGGCCGAGCCCTCCGCCGCCGCCGAGGGGGGCGAGGGGTCGGCGAGCTGCTGCTCATCGGGCGGAGGCACCAGCGCGACAACAACTCCTGGATGCACAACACCGAGCGGCTGACGCGCGGTCGGGCGCGGCACCAGCTGTTCATGCACCCCGACGACCTCGCGGCGCGCGGGCTCGTCGACGGCGCGACCGTCGAGGTCGCCAGCCGGGTGGGCAAGGTGAGCGTCGAGGTGGCGGCCACCGAGGACGTGATGCCGGGCGTGGTGTCGCTGCCCCACGGCTACGGCCACGCGAAGAACCCGGGCATGGGTCATGCCCGTCAGGTCCCGGGCGTCTCCATCAACGACCTGACCGACCCCGAGCGGCTCGACGTCAGCGGCAACGCGGCCTTCAGCGGCGTACCCGTGACCGTCGCCGC
>CAVXMH010000033.1:0-14818 GCA_963762755.1 uncultured Actinomycetota bacterium
GCTGACTTCATCCTGCTGATCATCATCCTCGTGCTGGTGTTCTTGTGGCTGATCGACCAGGCCCGGGTAGCGGCGGTCACGTCATGCAGTTCGGCAAGTACAAGGCCGAGCCATCAGCAAGGACATGCCGAAGACGTCGTTCTCGGACGTGGCCGGCTGCGAGGAGGCCATCGAGGAGCTCGGCGAGATCAAGGAGTACCTCCAGGAGCCGGCGAAGTTCCAGGCCGTGGGCGCCAAGATCCCCAAGGGCGTCCTGCTCTACGGCCAGCCCGGCACGGGCAAGACGCTGCTCGCCCGCGCGGTGGCCGGTGAGGCCGGCGTGCCGTTCTACTCCATCTGCGGCTCCGACTTCGTCGAGATGTTCGTCGGCGTCGGTGCCTCCCGGGTGCGCGACCTGTTCGAGCAGGCAAGGAGAACGCCCCCGCCATCGTCTTCATCGACGAGATCGACGCCGTCGGTCGCCACCGCGGCGCCGGCATGGGTGGCGGTCACGACGAGCGCGAGCAGACGCTGAACCAGCTGCTGGTCGAGATGGACGGCTTCGACGTGCGCGCGGGGTGATCCTCATCGCGGCCACGAACCGCCCCGACATCCTCGACCCGGCGCTGCTGCGCCCCGGTCGCTTCGACCGCCAGATCGCCATCGACGGCCCCGACCTCTCCGGTCGCCACCAGATCCTCCAGGTCCACGCCCGCGGCAAGCCCATGGGTCCCACATCGACCTGCTGTCGTGGCTCGGCGTACGCCCGGGTTCACCGGCGCCGACCTGGCCAACGTGCTCAACGAGGCCGCGCTGCTGACCGCACGCGGCAACCGCAAGATGATCGAGCCGGCCGACCTCGACGAGGCGATCGACCGCGTGATCGCCGGGCCGCAGAAGCGCACGCGCCTGATGGCGAGAAGGAGAAGCCATCACCGCCTACCACGAGGGCGGCCACGCGCTGGTGGCGGCGGCGCTGCCGGGCACCGACCCGGTCCACAAGGTCACGATCCTCCCGCGCGGTCGGGCGCTGGGCTACACGATGGTGCTGCCCGACGAGGACAAGTACTCCCAGACCCGCTCGGAGATGCTCGACAAGCTCGCCTACATGCTGGGCGGGCGAGCGGCCGAGGAGATGGTCTTCCACGACCCGACCACGGGTGCCGGCAACGACATCGAGAAGGCCACTGCGCTGGCCCGGGCCATGGTGACGCAGTACGGCATGACCGAGCGGCTCGGGGCCATCAAGCTCGGCGAGAACAGCGGCGAGCCCTTCATGGGCCGCGACTTCGGCCACACCCGTGACTACTCCGAGGACGTTGCGGCGGTGGTCGACGAGGAGACCAAGAAGTTCCTCACGACCGCGCACCAGGAGGCCTTCGACATCCTGGTCGAGAACCGCGACGTGCTCGACCACCTGGTCACCGAGCTGCTGGAGAAGGAGACGCTCGACAAGGAGCAGATCCGCCTGGTCTTCGAGGCGCTGCGACGTCGGCCGGTCCGTCCGGCCTGGACCGGGTCACCGCTCCGCGAGCCCTCCGACATCCCGCCGGTGCGCGTGCCGGCCGCGGCCGCGAACGGGTTGAAGCCCGAGGAGCCGACAGGCGCCACCATCATCACCCCGCCCGGCGCCGGTGGCGACATCCACGGGACACCGCCCGTGGGACGCGCTGACGGCGCCGACGCGGGGCCGCGCACGCCGTGACGGTCGGGCCGATCACGAGCCCGTCGTACGACGACGTGCCCGACTTCGACCACGAGCGTGCCGCCGCTGCGGTGCGTGAGCTGCTCGCCGCGATGGGGGAGGACCCCGACCGTGAGGGGCTGCGTGACACGCCGCTGCGGGTGGCGCGGGCCTACGAGGAGATGTCGCGCGGCATCCGCCAGCGTGCGGAGGACGTGCTGACCACGACCTTCGACCTGGGTCACGACGAGATGGTGCTGGTGCGGGACATCGAGCTGTGGTCGATGTGCGAGCACCACCTGGTGCCGTTCACCGGGGTGGCGCACGTCGGCTACATCCCGAACGAGAGCGGCCGGATCACCGGGCTGTCCAAGCTGGCCCGCACCGTGGACGTCTTCGCCCGGCGCCCGCAGGTGCAGGAGCGGCTGACCACTCAGGTCGCGGACGCGATGATGGACATCCTCGAGGCGCGCGGCGCGATCGTCGTCATCGAGGCCGAGCACCTCTGCATGACGATGCGCGGGGTCAAGAAGCCCGGCGCCAAGACGATCACCTCCGCCATCCGCGGCGTCATGCACAACGCCGCCACGCGGTCCGAGGCGATGAGCCTCATCATGCACGGCACCCGCTGACCCCACCCCGCGAAGCGTGCGGTGATCGAAGCGTCGCGTGTCACGGACGAAGCGTCGCGTGTGTACGGACGAAGCGTCGCGTGTGTACGGACGAAGCGTCGCGTGTGTACGGACGAAGCGTCGCGTGTGTACGGACGAAGCGTCGCGTGTGTACGGACGAAGCGTCGCGTGTGTACGGACGAAGCGTCGATCGTGTGCGCCGCGGCGGCCGTCGACCGTCCCGCCCAGGGTCCGCACCCCGACGCATCGAGCGTCAGCGGGCTGACAGACCCCAGGGCCGCAGCGGAGCAGAGTGACGACAGCAGCCCGGCAGCACCCGGCCCCAGGACCAGGCGGCACCGAGACGTCATGAGCCTCGCAGGCTCGCCCGGAGGGAGAGGTCCCATGTTCACCCGCATCAGCCAGCCCCGTCGCCACCGCGGCGCCACCCACGTCCCTGCCCAGCGCTCAGCAATCCCGCTGGGAGCCGGCCCGGCCGCCGCACTCGCCGCCCCGCTCGGGCGGCGTACCAGCCCCGACCGCTGGTGATCCGTAGTCCTCGTGGCAGGGCTGCGCCCACGCCGGTGACCCGTCGGCCGAACATACCTGCCGCTTCGCGCGTACATACCTGACGCTTCGCGCGTACATACCTGACCGCTTCGCGCGTACATACCTGACGCTTCGCGCGGGTCGGAGGGCAGGCGGCTAGGGTTCTGCGGTGAGGCGGGACGGGCGGGCGGAGGCGGCGGAGGCGGTGCGTGCCGCGGCGCCCGGGGTGTCTGGGGTGTCCGGGGTGGCGGGGTTGCCGGCGCAGCTGGTCGGCACCGGTCGCTGCCTGGTCATGGGGATCGTCAACGTCACCCCGGACTCCTTCTCCGACGGCGGCCTGTACGCCGATCCGGCGGCCGGTCTCGCGCGCGGGCTCGCACTGCACCGGTCCGGCGCCGACCTCGTCGACGTCGGCGGGGAGTCGACCCGCCCGGGCGCCCGCCGTCCCAGCCGGGACGAGGAGCTGGCTCGGGTCGTCCCCGTCGTCCGTGCCCTCGCCGAGGAGGGTGTGGTGGTCTCGGTCGACACGATGCGCGCGGAGGTCGCCCGCCGCGCAGTCGAGGCCGGCGCCGGGCTCGTCAACGACGTCTCCGGCGGCCTGGCCGACCCGGCCATGCTGGCGACGGTGGCCGACCTCGGGGTGCCCTACGTCCTCATGCACTGGCGGGCGCACTCGGAGAGCATGCAGCAGCACACGGCGTACGGCGACGTGGTCGCCGACGTGACCGAGGAGCTGTCCCAGCGCCTCGACGCGGCGCGCGCCGCCGGGCTCGACGCCGACCGGATCGTCCTCGACCCCGGTATCGGATTCTCCAAGGACACCGACCAGAACTGGCAGCTGCTCGCCGGCCTGGCGAGGTTGCAGGCCCTGGGGCGTCCGGTCCTGATCGGGGTCAGCCGCAAACGCTTCCTCGGCGAGCTGCTGGCCGTCGACAGCGAGCTGCGTCCGCCGCGCGAGCGCGACGACGCCTCCCACGCCGCAGCCGTGCTGGCCGCGGACGCGGGCGCCTGGTGCGTGCGCACCCACGAGGTCGCCGCGGTCGCGGACGCTGTCGCGGTGGTCGCGCGCTGGCAGCGCGCCCGCACCGCGGCCGCCGCCGACCCCGCACCGCAGCCGCGGCCCTGAGCCACTGCAGCCGGGACTGCAGCCGGGACTGCTGCCACGACCGCCGCCACCCTCGGCGCGATCTCGGACGGGGGAGCCTGATGACCCCCGACCAGCAGGACGTGGCCGCAACCAACGAGGCCTTCTACGGCGCGGTCGAGCGGGGTGACCTCGACGCCCTCACCACGGTGTGGTGCACCGAGGAGACGGCCGTGTGCGTGCATCCCGGTGCCGTTCCGATCCACGGCACCCGCAACGTGCTGCGCAGCTGGGCCCTGATCATGGCCAACACCGACTACATCCAGTTCTTCCTCACCGACGTCACGGTCAGCGTCAACGGCGACGTCGCCACCGTCACCTGTCGCGAGAACATCCTGACTGCCGCCGACAGCGGCCCGCAGGGCTTCAACGGCGGCCTGGCCGAGGCCCTGAACGTCTTCGTCCGGCGTCCGGAGGGCTGGCGCCTGTGGGTGCACCAGGCAGCGCCGGTAGTGTCGGGAGCCGGATGACCACCACACCGCGCGCCCCGACCCCACCCACGGACCGTCTCCGGGTCCGCGGGATCGAGGTGTTCGCCCACCACGGCGTGCTGGACCAGGAGCGCCGCGACGGACAGACCTTCCTGATCGACCTCGACCTCGAGGTCGACACCTCTGAGGCGGCGGCCACCGACGACCTGGCCCGCACGGTCGACTACGGTGCCCTGGTCACCGACGTCGTGACCGCGGTGCAGTCCGACCCGGTGGACCTGATCGAGACCGTTGCCGAGCGCGTCGCGGGCGTGTGCTTGGCTCGTGAGCGCGTGCGGTCGGTGGACGTGAGCGTGCACAAGCCCGACGCACCCATCCCGGCGACCTTCGCGGACGTCGAACTGACCATCAACCGGAGGCGTGGATGAGCGAGACCCCCAACCCGAACTACGTGGACTCGGACACGTTGACCGGCGAGATGCGCCCGATCCGCCGCTGCGTGATCTCGCTCGGCTCGAACCTGGGCGACCGGCTCGCCAAGCTCCAGGGCGCGGTCGACACGCTCTCCGACACCCCCCAGGTGTGGCTGACCGCCGTCTCGAGCGTCTACGAGACGGCTCCGGTGGACGCCCCGGAGGGCTCCGAGCCGTTCCTCAACGCCGTCGTCCTGCTCGACACGACGCTCTCGGCGCACACGCTTCTCGAACGCGCGCACGCGGTCGAGGACGCCTTCGGACGCGAGCGGGACGGCACCCCGAACGCACCGCGCACCCTGGACGTGGACCTCATCGTGGTGGGGGAGCGTCGCGCCGACGACGACGACCTGAAGCTGCCGCACCCGCGCGCGCAGGAGCGTGGGTTCGTGCTGGTGCCCTGGGCCGAGATCGAGCCCGACGCGGAGATCCCCGGCGTGGGGCCGGTCGCCGAGCTGGCGGAGAAGGTCGGCTCCTCCGGTCTGCTGCTGCGCGACGACCTCGCGCTCGA
Organism: uncultured Actinomycetota bacterium; assembly: GCA_963762755.1. Lineage (GTDB taxonomy): Bacteria > Actinomycetota > Actinomycetes > Propionibacteriales > Nocardioidaceae > Marmoricola_A. Next base: position 5,383 of record CAVXMH010000033.1, read on the forward strand.
GACGTCCTGAGCACTCCCGACCCCGGCGGGCCGCCTCGACTCGGGCTCACCGACCCCCGCAGCCTGATGGTGCTGGGCACGGTCGGGCTGGTGCTGGGCTGGTCGGTCCGTGCCGTCGCCACCCGCCTCGACCTCCCCGTGCCGACGGTCAGCTGGTTGCAGGTCGTCGGTCTCGCGGTCGGTGCCGGCATGGTCGCGCTGACCGCACGCCACACCCGGGGCGCCGTACGCCGTCGCACCGGCGACCTGCGTGCGCACGAGGCGGTCAACCGGCTCGTGCTGGGCAAGGCGTGCGCGCTGGTGGGCGCGCTGGCGGCCGGGGCGTACGTCGGAGCGGCGATCAGCTGGGTCGGGGCGCTGTCCGAGCGTGCCGAGGAGAACGTCGCACGCTCGGCCGTGGCCGCCCTCGGGGCAGCCGCGCTCACGGCTTCGGGCCTGCTGCTGGAGCGCGCGTGTCGGACCGAGGACGAGCCGCCGCCGTCCTAGAGTCGGCCCATGGGTCGTACTCCTGCCGCTCGTCGTCGTCAGCGCAGCGTGCGGGTGGCCTTCGCTGCCGCCGTGCTGCTCCTCTCCACCGCCGTCGCCGTGGCGGCCGTGGTCCTGGCCGATCCGCTCGCACTCACCGCCGCCGTCGCGTTCTCCGTCGTGTGCGGCTGGGCCGCGCTGCGGGTCGTCGTCGTCGAGCTGCGCCAGCAGCGTCGCGCCCACGCGCAGGAGCGCTCACGCCTCGCGCAGGACTTCCACGCGGAGATCGCCGAGCAGGCGGTACGCCGTCGGGCAGCGCTCGCCGGCTCTGCCCGGGAGGTCGAGCGCACCGGTCTCGCCGAGCGCGCCGCCGCCGAGCTGGAGGCGACGCTGCGGCTCTCGGAGGCTCGGGCCCACCACGCAGAGCACCGGGCGCGCACCGAGTCCGCGCGCGCCGACTCCGCCGTGCGACGGGTGAACGACCTCGAGGTGAGCCTGGCGATCCGCAGCGCCGAGGAAGCCGACGAGCTTGCCTCGGCCGACGTCGGTCGTGACTCGTGGGAGCTCGACACCGTCGTCGACCTGCTCAGCTGGTCGACCGGCTCGGGCGCCCGAGCCGACGAGGCGCCGGACCAGCGCCGAGCGCTCTGACCCGAGCGCTCTGAACCGAGAGCTCCAGCCTGCTCGCCCGACGCCCGCACGACGTCCACCAGCAAGCCCGCCCGGCCTCCGGCCGGGCGGGCTTGTGAAGTTTTCTGACGTCCGCCTCTTGCCTCAGGTGACCCTCGTCACCTATGTTCATGCACATCGGTCCAGGTAACACGCACATATGTGCACACCCCAGGAGTACGCATGTCCCTCTCGCCCCTTCTCGACGTCGACCGCGGTCGCGCTGCCCTGCGCACCCTGTGGCAGATCCGCCGCTTCGAGGAGGCCGTGGACGACCTCTTCGCCCGCGGACTCATGCACGGCACGATGCACCTCTCCATCGGCCAGGAGGCTTCCGCCACCGGCGTCTGCCTGGCGCTCACCGAGGGTGACGCCATCACCTCGACCCACCGCGGCCACGGGCACTGCATCGCCCAGGGAGCCGACCTGGTCCGGATGATGGCCGAGCTGCTGGCCAAGGAGACCGGTTACTGCCGCGGCCGCGGCGGCTCGATGCACATCGCCGACGTCGCCACCGGCAACCTCGGCGCCAACGGCATCGTCGCCGGCGGCATCCCGATCGCGGCAGGAGCGGCGCTGGCCTACCAGATGCGCGGCGAGGACCACGTCGTCGCCTGCTTCTTCGGCGACGGTGCGGCCAACGAAGGCGCCTTCCACGAGGCGGTGAACCTGGCCGCGATCTGGAAGCTGCCGGTGGTCTTCGTCTGTGAGAACAACAAGTACGGGATGTCCTTCTCCACCGAGAAGTCGATGGCGATCGACACCATCGCCGAGCGTGCCCTGGGCTACGGGATACCTGGCGTCACGGTCGACGGCAACGACCTCGAGGCCGTCCACGAGGCCGCGTCCGCGGCCGTCGCCAGGGCTCGGGCCGGGGACGGCCCCACGCTGCTGGAGAACGTGACCTATCGCTGGAAGGGCCACAGCAAGTCGGACAAGAACCTCTACCGCACCAAGGACGAGATCACCGAGTGGCGCGGCAAGGACCCGATCATCCGCTTCGAGGAGCGGCTGCGCGCTGAGGGCGTGCTCTCGCAGGCCGACATCGACGCCGTCCGCGCGCAGGCCCTCGAGGACGTGCGCAACGCCGTCCGCGAGGCCAACTCCGCTCCCGATGCCGACCCCACCGACCTCCTCGACGCCGTCTTCGCGACGGCCTGACCCCCGAGAGGACCAGCAGCCATGAGCAGCTCCACCGACAGCACCAGCACCCGCACGATCACCTACTCCGAAGCCATCCGTGAGGGCATCGGCCAGGCCATGGAGGCCGACGAGAGCGTCTTCATGCTCGGTGAGGACATCGGCGTCTACGGCGGCGCCTTCGGTGTCAGCGGGGACCTCTATCACCGCTTCGGACCCGAGCGGATCCGGGACACCCCGATCTCCGAGCTCGGCATCGTCGGCGCCGCGGTCGGTGCCGCGCTGGCCGGCATGCGCCCGATCGTGGAGATCCAGTTCTCCGACTTCACCAACCAGGCGATGGACCAGATCGTCAACCAGGCCGCGAAGATCCACTTCATGCTGGGTGGTGCGGCCTCGGTCCCGATGGTGCTGCGCGCCCCGCTCGGCTCCGGCACCGGCGCCGCGGCCCAGCACTCGCAGAGCCTCGAGGCCTGGTTCGCCCACGTGCCGGGCCTCAAGGTCGTCATGCCGGCCACGGCCGAGGACGCCAAGGGTCTCCTGCTGTCAGCCATCGACGACCCCAACCCGGTCATCGTGCTCGAGCACAAGCTGCTCTACCGCACCTCCGGCCCGGTCCCCGAGGAGGCGGTGCGCATCCCGCTCGGCAAGACCGCGGTACGTCGTACCGGCTCGGACCTGTCGATCGTGGCCACCGGCGTGATGGTCTCCCGCTCGCTCGAGGCGGCCGAGACGCTGGCCGCCGAGGGCATCGAGGTCTCCGTCATCGACCCGCGGACCCTCTCGCCCCTCGACGACGCCCCGATCCTGGCCGACGTCTCCCGCACCGGCCGCGCGCTGCTCGTGCAAGAGGCCCCCGGACACGTGGGCTTCATGGCCGAGATCGCCGCTCGGATCACCGAGTCGCCCACGATCTACCGGCTGCTGGCGCCGATCAAGCGGCTCAGTGGCCTCAACGCCCCCATCCCGTACGCCCCCCAGCTCGAGACCGCGTCCGTGCCGCAGGTCGGCGACATCGTCGAGGCGGCCCTGACGATCATGAAGGAGTCCTGATGGCACGCCTGGCGATCCGCATGCCCAAGATGTCGATGACGATGACCGAGGGTGAGCTGTCCGAGTGGACGGCCAAGGTCGGCGACACCGTCACCGAGGGGGACGTCGTCTGCGAGGTCATGACCGACAAGGTCGACATGGAGGTCGAGTCCACGGTCTCCGGCGTGCTGGCTGAGATCGTCGTCGAGTCCGGCATGGCCGAGGTCGGCGCCGTCATCGCCTGGGTCGAGGGCGAGGACACCGGGGGAGCCTTCGGCGACCTGCTGAGCGAGCGAGCCGAGCCCGAGCCCGAGCCCGAGCCCGAGCCGGCGCCCGAGCCGACGCCCGAGCCGACACCCGAGCCGACACCCGACGGCGCGACGGAGGCCCCGGTCGACGTGCTGCCGGCGGAGCCGCAGCCGCACCAGCCGGCCTCGCCGCGCGACCTCGCGCCCGCCGCTACGCCGCGGCAGACCGAGCGTCAGGACGCCTCCGAGGTCCGCCCCGAGGTGTTCGCAGCATCGCCGATCGTGGCAGCCGTGCCGCGAGCCCGAGGGCTGGCCACGGAGCGAGGGGTCGACCTCGCGAAGGTCACGGGCACCGGACCGGACGGGCTGGTGCGGGTCGGCGACGTCGAGGCGTTCCTGGCGGCGTCCGGCGACGCTGCGAGCCCGGCTGCACCGGCTGCACCGGCTGCACCGGTTGTGCCGGACCCGGCGCCGGTGACCGTGGTCGCCGCCGCCGGGCGAGCCGGAGTGGCGCGGACCGCGGAGCGGCCGTCCAAGACGCCGGCCGACCGCAAGGCCGCGGTGCGAGCCGTGGTGGCGCGCACCATGACGCCGAGCGCGACGATCCCCCAGTTCACCGTGTGGCGCGAGATCGAGCTCGACGCGGCGAACGTGCAGCGACGGGGGGTCTCCTGGACGACTGTGCTGCTGCGCGCCTATGCGGCGGCGCTGCGCGACGTACCGGACCTGCTGTGCCGGTGGGAGGACGGGCGGGCGACCGACGCCGGCCCGCCCGCGGTCGCCCTGGCGGTGGCCACCGAGCGGGGGCTGCTGGTGCCGATCTTCCGTGAGCCCGACCGCACGGCGGCGCCGGCTCTCGACCAGGAGATCCGCGCGGTCGTCCGGTCCGCCCACGGTGGCAAGCTCGACTCGGCCTACCTCGGGGTGGCCAACGGGTCGGTCTCGAACCTGGGTGGTCAGGGCGTGGACCGGTTCCAGGCACTGCTGACGCCGCCACAGGCCAGCGTGCTGAGCCTGGGCAGCATCCGGCAGCGGCCCGTCGCCATCCCGGGTGGAGTCGGGCTGGCCCTCACCGTCCAGGCAGGCCTGACCGTCGACCACCGGGTGGCGGACGGGGCGCACGCCGCGACCCTGCTGGCTCGGCTGGCCGAGCGGCTCGGCGACGGCGCGTGATCGGTTCCCGGGGCGCGCGACGCGCCCCGGGGTCCGGCGGTCTGAACTCCTCGCAGATTGGGCCCGCAAGTCCCTTGACGTGACCCCTGTCACATCTCTATACCTGTACTGAACATTCGTGATGACCGAGACGCACAGAGGTGACAATGCCGCCGCCACGCGACCCCGCGACCTTGATGGCCGCTGCGCGCCTGTACTACGTGCAGGGCCGCTCGCAGGCCGAGGTCGCGACCACGCTGGGCACGAGCCGCTCCAACGTGTCGCGGATGCTGAGCGAGGCGCTCGAGCAGGGCATCGTCGAGATCCGCATCCACGACCCCGCCGGGCGCGAGCATGACCTGGAGGAGAAGCTGCGTGAGACCTTCGGGCTGCGCGAGGTCCGGGTGGCCCACGTCGGCAGCGTCGCCGACACCAGCCTCGAGGAGAAGGTCGGCACCCAGGCCGCCCGCCTGCTGCTGGAGAACCTCACCGACGGCATGACCGTGGCGCTGTCCTGGGGCCACGCGCTGCAGTCGATGGTCTACGCCACCACCGCCCACGAGCACTACCGCCTCAACCTCGTCCAGCTCGTCGGCGGGCTCTCCTCGATCAGCAACGAGATCAGCGGTCAGGAGCTCGTCCGTGAGCTCGCGGTGCGGATCGGCGCGGAGTACCGCTTCCTGCACGCTCCGGCCGTCCTGGAGTCGGCGGTCTCCCGCGACGCCCTCATGGCTGAGTCCTCGATCGCGGCCGCGCTCACGTCTGCCGCGGAGGCCGACATCGCCTTCGTCGGCGTCGGCGCCCCGACGGCCGGCTCCAGCTCGGCGATCCTCGAGTCCCTCGAGCTCAGCGCCGAGGAGGAGCAGATGTTCTGGGACGCCGGCCCCGTCGGCGACATCGCCGCCCGCTACTACGACGCCCAGGGTCGCCCGATCCGCGGCGCCGTGCACGACCGCGTGCTGGCCATCAGCCTCGACCAGCTCGCCCGCATCCCTCACGTCGTCGGTGTGGCCCAGGGCCGAGCGAAGTCTCGCGGGGTCCTCGGCGCGATCCGCGGCCACCACATCGACTCCCTCGTCTGCGACGAGGTCCTCGCCCGCAACCTCCTCGCCGACGCGCGCGCCGGGCTCGAAACACTCATCGGTGCGGCTCCGTCCTCGACATCCCCGACATCCCCGACATCCTCGACGCCCCGCCGGGGCCGAGCCACCGCCGCGAAAGGCGCCTGACATGCACACCACCGCCCTGGTCCTCCTCGCAGCCGTCGTCGCCGGATGGGCAGTCCAGCTCTACGTCTCTTTCCGGCAGGCGACTGCATTCAACAGCGACGTCCGCGCCCTGCGGTCGCAGGGCACCGTCACCGTCGGTGCCGGTGGCCGCCGCTACCGCGGTGGGCGGGCCTTCGTGGCCCTGGCCGTCGACGATCGTGGTGCCGTCGCAGACGCTCTGTGCCTCAGCGGGTTCACCACGTTCGCCCGCGGCAAGGCGCTGCCGGGCGTGCTCGGCCTGAAGGTGTCCAAGCTGCGCAGCGACGGCGAGGTCCCCGGACTCTCGCGGGCGCAGCGCGAGGCGGCTCGCCAAGCGGCGACGCTGCTGCGCGAGGACCGGGGTCCGCACCGGACCCCCCTCGCGACCCCAGTCCCCGGTGCCCTTCAGCGGGCGGCCGGCTAGCAGGACACCGCGCGCCGTCGTGGGTCGTAGCCCACGAGGACGCGCGGTGAACGAATCGAGCGGGAGCCTCTCGCTCAGCACCAACCGGATGCCGGTCCAGCATCACAAGGAAATGGTCGTCACAGACGGCGGCCGACTCGACAGGAGCAATCATGCCACTCGTCCACCTGGTCTCAGGCGCGGTCAGCGCCTCGGAGACCCCGACGGTCGATGAGCCGACCGGTTTCTTCGGCGCACTCGCCGAAGGCGCCGACAAGTTCATCGGCCTCTTCAACGCCGGAGGCGAAACGTTCGTCGCCCTCGTCATGGGGATCATCCCGACGCTGATCGTGCTGCTGACCGGCGTCAACGCCCTCATCCGCATGATCGGCCCGGAGCGGATCGACAAGGTCGGCGAGGTCGCCGCCCGCCCGGGGATCCAGTACTACCCGGTCCGTTACCTGGTGCTGCCGCTGCTGTCGGTCTTCTTCCTGACCAACCCGATGGCCTACACCATGGGCCGCTTCCTGCCCGAGCGCTACAAGCCGGCGTTCTACGACTCGGCGGTCAGCTTCGTGCACCCCATCACCGGCATCTTCCCCCACGCCAACGCGGGGGAGCTGTTCGTCTACCTCGGCATCGCGGCCGGCATCACGACGCTCGGACTGAGCACCGGTGACCTCGCTGTGCGTTACCTGCTCGTCGGCCTCGTCGTGATCCTCATCCGCGGCGTCGTCACCGAGCTCATCACCGCGCGGATGCTCGCGCGTCGTACGACCAACGAAGGAGTGGCGGCATGAGCACCACGAGTCAGCGCACCACCTCCGGCGGCGGAGCGATGGGTGGCTTCAACAAGGTGCTGGTCACCGTCGGCAAGAGCGTCGGCGGCGTCGTCGGCACCCTCTACCAGGCCGGTCGCGACACCATCGACACGGTCATCCGCAACATCCTGCCCTTCATCGCCTTCATCGCCCTGCTGATCGGCATCATCACCGAGACCGGCCTCGGCGACGCCCTTGCCGGACTCATCGAGCCGCTGGCCAGCAACCTGCTCGGACTGCTGGCGATCAGCATCTTCTGCTCCATCCCGGTGCTCTCGCCGGTGCTCGGCCCCGGAGCGGTCATCGCCCAGGTGGTCGGCGTGCTCCTGGGCACCCGGATCGGCGAGGGCGACATCCCCCCGCAGTACGCCCTTCCCGCCCTGTTCGCGATCGACCCGCAGGTCGGCTGTGACTTCATCCCCGTCGGTCTGGCGCTCGGCGAGGCCGAGACGGCGACAGTCGAGGTGGGTGTGCCGGCGGTGCTCATCTCCCGGATGTTCACCGGCCCGCTGTCGGTGGTCCTCGCCTACCTCGCCAGCTTCGGGCTCTACTCGAGCAGCAGCTGACCTCCCCGCATCGCAACCCACGAGAGCTCACCCGAGCTCACGAGAAGGAGCACGACATGAGCGAGTACAAGTCCGCCAAGGTGTCCGCAGGCCGCGGCGGGTGGGGCGGTCCGTTGACCATCACCCCCACCGCCGACCGTCCGTTGGTCGCCTCGATCACCGGCGGGGGCATCCACCCGGTTGCGCAGCGTATCGCCGACCTGACCGGCGGCGAGGTGATCGACGGCTTCTCGAGCAACGCGCCGTTCGACAAGCTCGCCGTGGCCGTCATCGACTGCGGTGGCACCGCCCGGGTCGGGGTCTACCCGATGAAGAAGGTCAAGACGGTGGACATCCACGCGACCTCACCGGCCGGACCGCTGGCGCAGTTCATCACCGAGGAGCTGTTCGTCTCCGGGGTCAAGCCCGAGGACGTGTCGGAGGTATGAGCAGCGTCGTCTACGAGTCCTCGGTGACCGCCGTCGGCTCGCAGGTCGAGCCGTTCCTGGGCCACCAGGTGATGATCCTCTTCGGTGCGGACTCCCCGCCCGAGCTCCACGACATCTCGGTGCTGCACCGCGCCGAGGTGGCCGAGGACGGGCCGCGCCCGGGGGACACCATCCACATCGGTGGCGCCGACCTCGAGGTCCTGGCCGTGGGGGACGTCGTGCGCGACAACCTCCTCAACCTCGGCCACCTCGATCTCAAGGCCGACGGCCGCACTGAGCCCAAGCTGCCCGGTGACGTGTGCGTCCCGAAGGGCGACCTGCCGCTGCCGGCAGCCGGTCAGCGTTTCGCGATCACGCGTGGTGGCTTCGTCGAGGCTGCCGAGGGTGGGGCCTGAGATGGCCTACCGCGACAGGCTTCAGCAGCGACTGGAGGATACGGGCCGTCCGCTCCGGGTGGGTCTCGTGGGCGCCGGGCAGATGGGCACCGGGCTCGCCGCTCAGCTGCTCCGGATGCCGGGCATCACGCTCTCGGCGGTGTTCGACGTCCAGCACGAGCGTGCGGTCGAGGCGCTGACCCAGGCCGGTGTCGACCCGCAGGACGCGGTCGACGCCGAGACCGGGGCGGCCATCATCGAGGGTGGCGGCAGCGTCGCGCTCGGCGGGCTCGACCTGCTCGACCGGCTGCCCCTCGACGTGGTGGTCGAGGCCACCGGTGTGCCCGAGGTGGCCGTGCAGGTCGCCGTACGGGCGTTGGCCGGAGGCATCGACGTCGCCACCTTGACCGTCGAGGCCGACGTGACCGTGGGTCGCTACCTCGCCGAGCTCGCCCGCCAGTCGGGCGCGATCTACTCGGTGTGCCGTGGCGACGAGCCGGTGGAGACCAAGATCCTGGTCGACTACGCACGCGACCTGAACTTCGAGGTCATCTGCGCCGGGAAGGGCAAGAACAACCCGCTCGACCCGTTGGCCAACCCCGACACGCTTGCCGAGCGTGCCGTGAGCAAGCAGATGAACCCGAAGATGCTGACCAGCTTCGTCGACGGCAGCAAGGCCATGATCGAGATGGCGTCGCTGGCGAACACGACCGGTCTCGGGGTCTCGACGACCGGGATGCACGGCCCCCCGTCCACGGTGCCGACGCTCCACCAGACGTTCGCGCTGAGGGAGGACGGCGGCGTGCTCGACCGCCCGGGGGTCGTCGACTACTGCACCGGGCCGGTGGCGCCGGGAGTCTTCGTCGTGATCCGCACGGAGGACCCCTACGT
>CAVXMH010000034.1:0-75982 GCA_963762755.1 uncultured Actinomycetota bacterium
GCACAGGTCGGGACGATGCGTGCGGGGCTACGCGTGCTCGGGGTCGCGATCAAGCGCGAGCCCAAGATGTTCGCGATCTCCACCGTCGGCGCCGTCCTCTTCGGCGCGCTGACCGTCGCCGACGCCTGGGTGCTCGGCTGGTCGACCGACAACGTCATCCTGCCCGCCTTCGACGACGGCGTCGCGCCGACCGGCGGTCTCGTCACTGCCGCGGCGCTGTTCATCGGCGTCGCCATCGTCCGCGGCGTCAGCATCGTCATGCGCCGCTGGGGCGCCGGCATCATGCAGTACCGCATGCAGGCCCACGACCGCCGCGCCGTCACCCGCAAGTACCTCGACCTCCCGCTCGAGTGGCACCACCGCCACCCCACCGGCCAGCTGCTCTCCAACGCCAACAGCGACGTCGAGGCCGCCTGGGCGCCCATCGCGCCGCTGCCTATGGCCGTCGGCACCATCGCCATGATGGTCATCGCCGTCGGCCAGATGCTGCTCACCGACGTCGTCCTGGCGATGGTCGGCCTGCTGGTCTTCCCGCTCGTCATCATCAGCAACCTCGTCTTCCAGCGCTTCCAGTCACCGCTCATGACGCGCGTGCAGGCGCTGCGCGCCGAGCTCAGCGAGGTCGCCCACGAGTCGTTCGACGGCGCCCTGGTGGTCAAGTCGCTCGGCCGCGAGACCGAGGAGACCGAGCGCTTCGCCCGCAAGGCCGAGACCCTGCGCGACACCAGCATCGCGCCGGCATCGTCCGCGCCGTCTTCGACCCCGTCCTGGAGTCGCTGCCCAGCCTCGGCGTCCTCGCCGTCCTGCTGGTCGGGGTGGGGCGCGTCGAGGCCGGCACCAGCGCGCCCGGCGACGTCGTCAACATCGGCTACCTCCTCATGGTCGTCGCCTTCCCGATCCGCTCCCTGGGCTGGCTGCTCGGCGAGTTCCCCCGCTCGGTCGTCGGCTTCAACCGCGTCCGGTCGGTGCTCGGCGAGGGCGGCCACATGGAGTTCGGCCCCGACGGGCTCGGCACGTCGCGGCGGCGCCGGTCTGCGCGTGGAGGACGTCGCCTTCTCGTACGTCGAGGGCGACCCGGTCCTCGACGGCGTCACGTTCGACGTGCCCCCGGGCCGCACCCTCGCCGTCGTCGGCGCCACCGCCGCCGGCAAGAGCACGCTCACCACGCTGATGTTCCGCCTCATCGACCCCGACCGCGGCCGCTTCCTCGTCGACGGTCAGGACCTGCGCGAGCTCGAGGCCGGCGCCCTGGCCCGCCAGGCCGCGCTCGTGCCGCAGCAGGCGTTCCTCTTCGACGACACCGTCCGCGGCAACGTCACGCTCGACCGCGAGGTCAGCGACGAGGAGGTCTGGGCCGCCCTGCGCACCGCCCAGGCCGACGGCTTCGTCGCCGCCCTCGACGGCGGCCTCGACGCCCGGCTGGGCGAACGCGGCACCTCGCTCTCCGGCGGCCAGCGCCAGCGGCTCTCGCTCGCCCGCGCCCTGGTCGGAAACCCCCGCCTGCTCGTCATGGACGACGCCACCTCCGCCGTCGACCCCGAGGTCGAGGCCCGCATCCTCGCCTCCCTGCGCGCCTCGGCGGGGGACAGCACCGTCGTGGTCGTGGCCTACCGCAAGGCCACCATCGCGCTCGCCGACGAGGTCGTCTTCATGGCCGACGGCCGCATCGCCGACCGCGGCACCCACGCCGACCTGCTGGCCCGCAACCCGGCGTACGCCTCGCTCGTCAACGCCTACGAGGACGCCGCCGCCGAAGCCGACGCCGGGGCGGGGGTGGCCCGATGAGCAGCACGACCGACAGCGACACCCAGGACGCCGCCCGCACCTCCAGCGGCACCAGCGTGCTCAGCGGCGAGGCCTCGACCGCGATGGACACCCTGCGCCGCGGCCTCGAGCTGTCGCCGCAGCTGCGCGAGGGTCTCGGCGTCACCGTCGCGCTCGCGATCCTCGCCACCGCCGGCCGCGTGCTGGTTCCGATCGCGGTCCAGCAGGGCGTCGACCGCGGCCTGTCGGCCCCCGGCGGGGTGGACGCCGGCTTCGTCGGGCTCGTCGTGACCATCATCGGCGTCGGGCTGCTCGTCACCGGCGTGGCCTCCGGGCTCATGACCGCGCGGCTGTTCCGCGCCGCCGAGACCGGCCTCGCCACCCTGCGGGTCAAGGCCTTCCGCCACGTCCACGACCTGCCCGTGCTGACGCAGAACACCGAGCGCCGCGGCGCCCTGGTCTCGCGCGTCACCAGCGACGTCGACCAGGTCTCGCAGTTCCTCGTCTTCGGCGGCGTCATCGCCATCATCAGCGTCGGCCAGATCGTGCTCGCCACCGTCGTCATGGTCTTCTACAGCTGGCAGCTCGCCCTCGTGGTGTGGATCTGCTTCCTGCCGCTGTTCCTGAGCCTGCGCTTCTTCCAGAAGCGCCTCTCCGCGGCGTACGCCATCGTGCGCCAGCAGGTCGGTGCCCTGCTCTCGGCCATCTCCGAGCCCGTCGTGGGCGCGGCCACCGTCCGCAGCTACGCCGTGCAGGGCCGCACCCAGGACCGCATCGACACCGCCGTCCAGCGCCACCTCACCGCCAGCAGCCGCGCCCAGGGCCTGACCGCGTTCTCCTTCTCCCTCGGCGGCATCTCCGCCGGCCTGGCCAACGCCGGCATCGTCGTGATCGGCGTGCTCCTCGGGGTCGCCGGTCGACCTGTCCGCCGGCACGGTGCTCGCGTTCGCCTTCCTCGTCACGCTGTTCGTCGGCCCGGTGCAGATGGGCACCCAGGTGCTCACCGACGCCCAGAACGCCTTCGCCGGCTGGCGCCGCGTCATCGGCATCCTCGACACCCCCGCCGACGTCTCCGACCCCGAGGGCGGCGTCGAGCTGCCCGACGTACCGCTGCCGATCCACTTCGAGCACGTCGGCTACGCCTACACCGCCGGGCGACCGGTGCTCAGCGACGTCGAGCTCACGCTCGAGCCGCACACCCGCGTCGCGATCGTGGGGGAGACCGGCTCGGGCAAGACCACGCTGGCCAAGCTGCTCACCCGGCTGATGGACCCCGACGAGGGCCGCGTCGTCATCGGCGGGGTCGACCTGCGCACGGTCGCGTTCTCGAGCCTGCGCACCCACATCGTGCTGGTGCCGCAGGAGGGCTTCCTCTTCGACGCCACGCTGCGCGAGAACCTGCAGTACGGCGCGCCCGGCGCGTCCGACGCCTTGCTGCTCGGCGCGATCACGGACCTGGGGCTGTCGGACTGGCTGGCGACGCTGCCGCACGGTCTCGACAGCCAGGTCGGACAGCGGGGCGAGTCGCTCTCGGCCGGTGAGCGGCAGCTCGTGGCCCTGGTCCGGGCCCAGCTGGCGGACCCCGACATCCTCGTGCTCGACGAGGCCACCAGCGCGGTCGACCCGGCCCTGGAGATGCGGATCTCGGCGGCGCTGGACCGGCTGACGTCGGGTCGCACCGCCGTCACCATCGCCCACCGGATGAGCACCGCCGAGCGGGCCGACCTCGTCGTCGTCATGGACGCCGGCCGGGTGGTCCAGCAGGGGCGTCACGCCGAGCTGGTCGCCGAGGGCGGCGTCTACGGACGGCTGCACGCGTCGTGGACCGCGCAGATGTCCAGCGCCCCGGCCGCCGGGTCGTGAGCCGCGGGGCCTGCGGGATGATGGCGCCGTGAGCTCCCTCGACCCCGCCATCGCCGACCGTCTCAAGCGCGACGCCCAGGGCCTCGTGGCCGCCGTCGTCCAGCAGCACGACACCGGCGAGGTGCTCATGGTCGGCTGGATGGACGACGAGGCGCTGCACCGGACCCTGACCACCGGGCGCGGGACGTTCTGGAGCCGCTCACGCCAGGAGTACTGGGTCAAGGGCGAGACCTCCGGCCACCGCCAGCACGTGCGCGAGGTCCGGCTCGACTGCGACGGCGACACCCTGCTCGTGCGCGTCGACCAGGAGGGTCCCGCCTGCCACACCGGCGCGCGGACCTGCTTCGACGACGGCCTGCTGAGCGATGGCTGAGCCGGCGGATCCCACCGCGCCGACCGGAGCGGAAGCGGCGTACCGCGGGGTTCGGGGTCGTCCTCGCCGTGGGGGTCTCTGCCGCCGCGCTCGGCGTGTTCGCCGCCGGCCGGACGTGGGCGACCGCGGCCACCACCAGCCCGGGACGCCGCGAGGTCGCGGTCGCCGGCTCCGACGTCGCTCCGTGATGTTCCCGCTCGCGCTGGTCGCCCTGGCCTGCTGGGGCGCGTTCCTCGTGCTGCGCACACCAGGGCGCCGCGTCGTCGCGGTGCTCGGCGCGCTGGCGGCCGGGGGAGGCGTGGCTGCCGCGGTCCTCTCGGCGCCCGATGCCGCCGACGCGGCAACCGAGCTGCTCAGCGCCACCGCCGACGGAGGTACGTCGACCGCGGTCTGGCCCTGGGTGGGAGCTGTCGCCCTGGCTGTCTGCCTCGCCGCCTTCGCGGTCGCTTTCGCCACGTGCCCCGGCTGGCCGCAGATGAGCCGGCGCTACGACCGCAACGACACCGGCCGGCGTCCGGCCGCCGACGCCCGGCAGCCCGACGCCCGGCAGCGCGGCGGCCTCGCTGAGGAGACCCCGGCCGACCAGTGGCGCGCCATGGACGACGGGCGCGACCCGACGCTGTGAGCTCCGCGGGCCCGGCTCCCCTACGATGGGGTGGTCCCGACCCGGCCCCCGAAGGAGACCACGCGATGAGCGCCAACCACGGCAACACCCCTGCTGCCTGGACCGGAGTGCGCATCGTGTTCCTCGGGTTCGTCGTCGCCGGTCTGGGCCTGGTGCTCGAGAACATGCTGCTCTTCTGGATCGGCTGCGCCCTCGGCCCCGTCGGCGGTCTCGTCGGCTACGTCATGGGCAAGGCCGGCATGGGCGGCTCCCCGCTCGAGCACGACTACAGCAAGACCACCACAAGCTCGTGACCCTGCTGGACGCGCCGGACGCCGGGACCGACAGGTCCCCGGCCCGGCGGGTCCGCCTGCGGCGCGTCAAGCCGCACCTGGTCCTGGCCGGCGGCGTCCTCGTCGTCAGCCTGGCTCTCCACCTGCGCGACCCGCACGAGCAGGGGTCCTGGGGGTTCTGTCCGTGGCTGGTCGCGACCGGCACCTACTGCCCCGGCTGCGGCGGGCTCCGCGCGGTCAACGACCTGACCCACGGTGACCTGCGCGCGGCCGCGAGCAGCAACCTGCTGCTCGTCGGCTCGCTCCCGCTCGTGGCGGCGCTGTGGGCCCGCAGCCTCGTCCAGGCCTGGCGGGGCCGCCGACGGCCGCTGCCGACGACGCGCCGTCGCGGTGGCCTCGGCGCTTGGGGTTGCTGGCCATCGTGGCCTTCTGGGTCGCCCGCAACGTGCCGGCCGGGAGCTGGCTGGCCCCCTGAGTCGGCGTACGCCCGTCGGCCACGGGTCGTCGTACGGCGCGCTGGGGTCGAGAGCGGATCCAGGGCGGCCGCTCGGCGGCCACCAGGGCGGCGTACTTCCCGCCACCAACCGGCACTTCCCGCGGGTTGCAACGTGTGGGGAGTGCCAAAGTCACCGGGGACCCGGTGAAACCGGGAGAGTTGGGGGTCGTGAGAGGCTAGGACCTGGGGTTTCCCGCCCGCCGGCAGGACCGTCCGAGCCCCGCACCACGTCTGCGCGAAAGGTCCGTCATGTCCGTCCTCGACGAGATCATCGAGGGGGTACGTGTCGACCTCGCCGCCCGCGAGCAGGCCACGCCGCTGGCCGAGCTGGAGCGCCTGGTGGCCGACGCCGCGCCGGCGCTCGACCCGATGCCTGCGCTCGCCGCGCCCGGCGTCAGCGTGATCAGCGAGGTCAAGCGCAAGTCGCCGAGCAAGGGCGACCTGGCCGACATCCCGGACCCCGCCGCGCTCGCGGCCGACTACGAGGCCGGTGGCGCGTCCGTCATCAGCGTGCTGACCGAGCAGCGCCGCTTCGGCGGCTCGCTCGACGACCTCCGCGCCGTGCGCAAGCAGGTCACCATCCCGGTGCTGCGCAAGGACTTCATCGTCACCAGCTACCAGCTGTGGGAGGCCCGCGCCGCCGGCGCCGACCTGGTCCTGCTCATCGTCGCCGGGCTCGACCAGGCCACCCTCGAGGGGCTGCACGCCGAGGCCCGCGGGCTCGGCCTCACCGTGCTCGTCGAGGTGCACGACCCCGCCGAGGTGCAGCGCGCCCTCGACGTCGGCGCCACGCTCATCGGCGTCAACGCCCGCAACCTCAAGACCCTCGAGGTCGACCGGGCGCCTTCGAGCGCATCGCCCCGTCCCTGCCCGCCGACGCGGTCGCCGTGGCCGAGTCCGGCATCACCGGCCCCGACGACGTACGCCGCGTGGTCGCGGCCGGCGCCGACGCCGTCCTCGTGGGCGAGGCGCTCGTGCGCGGGGGAGACCCGCGCGCCGCCGTCGCCGCCATGGTCGGACGCCGGCGCCTCTCGACAGCCACCCGACCCTCCCGATCCTGACGTCCCCGACAGGAGACACCGTGACCACCGAGACCGACCCGCGCCGAGCCGGTCGCCCCCGCTGACGCCCGACCTCGTCAGCGCCTGGCTGCCCGACGCGACCGGCCACTTCGGCGACTTCGGCGGCCGCTTCATGCCCGAGGCGCTCGTCGCCGCCCTCGACGAGCTCGAGGTCGCCTGGCGCGAGGCCATGGCGGACCCGGAGTTCGTCGCCGAGCTCGACCGGCTCATGCGGGAGTACGCCGGCACGCCGAGCCGTCTCTACGAGGCCCACCGGCTCTCGCGAGCATCGCCGGCGCGCGGATCCTGCTCAAGCGCGAGGACCTGCTGCCACACCGGCGCCCACAAGATCCGCAACGTGCTCGGCCAGGCCCTGCTCACCAAGCGGATGGGCAAGAAGCGGGTCATCGCCGAGACCGGCGCCGGCCAGCACGGCGTCGCCTCGGCCACCGCAGCGGCGTACCTCGGGCTCGACTGCACCGTCTACATGGGCCAGGTCGACACCGAGCGCCAGGCCCTCAACGTCGCCCGCATGCGGCTGCTCGGCGCCGAGGTGATCCCGGTGACCACCGGCTCCGCGCACCCTCAAGGACGCCATCAACGAGGCCCTGCGCGACTGGGTCGCGAGCGTCGACTACACGGCGTACCTCTTCGGCACCGCCGCCGGACCCCACCCGTTCCCGAGCCTGGTGCGCTC
This sequence comes from uncultured Actinomycetota bacterium, assembly GCA_963762755.1. GTDB lineage: Bacteria > Actinomycetota > Actinomycetes > Propionibacteriales > Nocardioidaceae > Marmoricola_A. Next base: position 7,152 of record CAVXMH010000034.1, read on the forward strand.
GTTCGTGCGCGGCATCGGCGACGAGGCCCGCGCCCAGTGCATCGCGATGACCGGTGGGCTGCCCGACGTCATCACCGCGCTGCGTCGGCGGCGGCTCCAACGCCATCGGCCTGTTCGCCGGCTTCGTCGACGACCCGAGCGTCGAGATCGTCGGCTTCGAGGCCGGCGGCGAGGGCACCGACACCCCGCGCCACGCCGCCACCATCGGCGGCGGCAGCATCGGCGTGCTCCACGGCGCCCGCACCTACGTGCTGCAGGACGCGGACGGCCAGACCGCGGAGTCGCACTCGATCTCCGCCGGCCTGGACTACCCCGGCGTCGGCCCCGAGCACGCCCACCTCTCGCACGCCGGTCGCGCCCGCTACGAGTCGGTCACCGACGTCGAGGCGATGGAGGCGATGTCGCTGCTGGCCCGCACCGAGGGCATCATCTGCGCCATCGAGACCGCCCACGCCGTCGCCGGCACGCTACGACTGGCGAAGGAGAGCCCCGACAAGACGTACCTCATCAACCTGTCGGGCCGCGGCGACAAGGACATGGGGACGGCCAAGGACTGGTTCGGCCTGACGGGCACCGGCGGCGGCGAGCCCGTGCGGGAGGGTGACAGCCATGAGTGAGCACAGCAGGGTCACCCAGGCCTACGCCCGCGCCCGCGACGAGGGCCGCGCGCGCGCTGGTCGGCTACCTGCCCGCCGGCTTCCCCGACGTCGACGGGTCCATCGAGGCCATCAAGGTCGCTGGCGGCGAACGGCTGCGACGTCATCGAGATCGGACTGCCCTACTCCGACCCCGTCATGGACGGCCCCACGATCCAGGCCGCCGCCCAGCAGGCCCTCGACCAGGGCATCCGCACCACCGACGTCCTGCGCGTCGTCGAGGCGGTCGCCGACACCGGCGTCGCCACCGTCGTCATGACCTACTGGAACCCCGTCGAGGCGTACGGCGTCGCGCGGTTCGCCGCCGACCTGGCCTCCGCTGGCGGCTCCGGGCTCATCACCCCCGACCTCACGCCCGACGAGGCCGGTTCGTGGCTGGAGGCCTCCGACGCCCACGACCTCGACCGGATCTTCCTCGTCGCTCACTCCTCGACCGACGCCCGGATCGCCTACACCGTCGAGCACTGCCGCGGCTTCGTCTACGCCGCCGCCGTCATGGGCGTCACCGGCGCCCGGACCTCGACCAGCGACCTCGCCCCGCCGCTGGTGGCGCGCACCAAGAAGGCCACCGACCTGCCCGTCGGGGTCGGCCTCGGCGTCTCCAACGGTGACCAGGCGGCCGAGATCGCGGCGCTACGCCGACGGCGTCATCGTGGGATCGGCGTTCGTGCGCGCGCATGCTCGACGCCCCCGACCGCGGCCACCGCGCTGAAGGACCTGGAGGCCCTGACCGTCGACCTCGCCGAGGGCGTGCGGCGTGGCTGAGCGGCGCGGCGCGTCGGCGTACCCTCGCGGCGCTCCTGCTGACCGCCGGCCTGGCGCTGACCGCCTGCGGCTCCGGCGCGAGCGCCGAGGGCGACGACGGCGCCGTCGTCGAGGGTCTCACCACCTCCGACAACGACGGCATGAACGGCGCCGTCCTCGACGAGCCCTACACCTGGGGGAGCGCGCCGCTGACCGACACCTCGGGCGACGTCCTTCGACACCCGCGCGGAGCTGGAGAAGCCGCTGACGCTGGTGTTCTTCGGCTACACCAACTGCCCCGACATCTGCCAGGCCGTGATGGCCGACATCACCTCCGCGCTGGCCCGCCTCGACGCCGCGCAGGCCGACCAGGTCGCGATGTGGTTCGTCACCACCGACCCGGCCCGCGACGACCCCGCGACCCTGCGGGAGTACCTCGACCGCTTCGACCCCGGCTTCGAGGGCCTCACCGGCGACCTCGACGTGATCACGACGCTGGCCGAGCAGGTCTACGTCGGCGTCGACAAGGGCCGCAAGCTGCCCACCGGCGGCTACGAGGTCAACCACGGCACCCCGATCCTGGCGGTGCGGCCCGACGGCACGGTCCCGATCCTGTGGACCGAGGGCACCTCGGCCTCCAAGCTGGCCGACGACCTCGCCGTACTGCTCACCGACGGCGTCCCGGAGCAGGACAGCGGCGAGGAGAGCTGACGTGAACGACCTGATCCTGCAGTCCATCCCGAGCCCCGAGCAGGGGGTCTGGTACCTCGGGCCGTTCCCGCTGCGCGCCTACGCGCTGTGCATCATCGCCGGCGTCGTCGCCGCGGTCTGGATCGGCGACCGGCGCTGGGTGGCCCGCGGCGGCCGGTCCGGCGAGGTCGCCGACGTCGCCATCTGGGCGGTGCCCTTCGGCATCGTCGGCGGCCGGCTCTACCACGTGATCACCGACAGCGGCTGCTACGTCGGCGGCGCCGACCGCTGCGACGGCGTCTACAAGGGCCCCTGGGGGATCCTCTACGTCTGGCAGGGCGGGCTCGGCATCTGGGGCGCGGTCGCGCTCGGCGCGTTCGGCGCCTACATCGGCGCCCGCCGCGCCGGGCATCCAGTTCCTGCCGTTCGCCGACGCCCTGGCGCCAGGGCGTGCTCGTCGCCCAGGCCATCGGGCGCTTCGGCAACTACTTCAACCAGGAGCTCTTCGGCCGGCCCACCGACCTGCCGTGGGCGCTCGAGATCCCCGACGTCGCCCGCCGGCCCGAGGGCTTCCAGCAGTTCGAGACCTTCCACCCGACCTTCCTCTACGAAGCCATCTGGAACGTCGCGATCGCCCTGCTGATCGTCTGGGCCGACCGCCGCTTCCGCCTCGGCCACGGCCGCGTCTTCGCGCTGTACGTCGCCGGCTACTGCGCCGGTCGCGGCTGGATCGAGTACCTCCGCATCGACCCGGTCGAGGCCAGCGACGTCTTCGGGCTGCGGCTGAACGTCTGGACCTCGATCATCGTCGGCCTCGCCGCCGTCGCGTTCTTCCTCTGGTCCTCGCGGCGCCACCAGGGGCGCGAGGAGCGGGTCTACCGCGAGGGCCACGGCCCGGACGCCGAGACGTCCGACCCCGACCACGACAGGGATCACGGCAGGGATCACGACAGAGCGACCTCCGAGGACACCGACGCGGCCGCCGTACGGTCGTCGGACGGGGGGCCGGGAACGGGGTCGGGAACAGCGTCCGAGCCCGACGAAGGTGAGCCTCACCTTCGGTGAAATGCCCGCGTCGGCCTGGCTACCGTGGGGACGTGAGCGACACCCGATCCCCGACCAGACCGGCCAGCCCGCCGATCCCTCCGACGCACCAGCCCTTGCCGAGGTGCGCCCCGACCTGGCCGGGCTCTCCGACGACGAGGTCGTCGAGGAGATCCAGCACGAGCACGCCGACGTCACCGGCGGCTGGCTGCGCCCGGCGCTGTTCGGCGCCATGGACGGGCTGGTCTCCAACGTCGCGCTGATCGCGGGCGTCGCCGGCGGCACCGCCGCCGCCAGCTCCGGCGACGCCTCGACCGCCGTGGTCCTGGCGGGTCTGGCCGGCCTCGCGGCCGGCGCCTTCTCAATGGCGGTGGGGGAGTACAACTCGGTCGCCAGCCAGTCCGAGGCGGCCGAGTTCGAGGTCGCCAAGGAGCGCCGCGAGATCTCGCGCAACGGCGAGGCGGAGACCGCAGAGCTGGCCGCGATGTACGCCGCCAAGGGCATCGACGAGGACCTCGCCATGCAGATGGCCATCCAGGTGCACCGCGACCTCGACAACGCCGTCGCGGTGCACTCCAAGGAGGAGTTCGGCATCGACCCCGACGACCTCGCCTCGCCGCTGCTGGCCGGCGGCTCGTCGTTCGTCGCGTTCGCGCTCGGCGCGCTCGTGCCGCTGATGCCCTACTTCCTGGGCGCTTCCTCGATCCTGCCGGGGCTGCTGCTGACGATGGTCGCGCTGTTCGGTTGCGGCGCGCTGGTCACCCAGGTGACCATCCGCAGCTGGTGGTACGGCGGCGCCCGCATGACCCTGCTCGGAGCCGCCGCGGCCGCGCTGACCTACGGCTTCGGGTCCCTCGTCGGGGGCGCCGGGATCGGCTGACGGCCGGGGTGGGAGACCCCTCGCGGACCGTGCTGTCCACGAACGGGCCGCCCCTTCTCGTGACCCCGGCCGGGGTGATGTGATGGGGTACGATTCCGGCACTGGGCCAACGTCGTCCCGCGCCGCCATGCACAGATGGCACCCCTCGTTGCAACGGTGATCCCTCGGGGTCCACCTCATGGCCCGGCTCCCGTGCTCGCACGCGGTCCCGGTCCTGCGCGGGTGGTGTCGATGACGCGAAAGGGTGCGCCATGCGGGCCTTCTCCTCGCCGCAGGGCCCTGAAGGGCTCTACGACCCCCGGTTCGAGCACGACGCGTGCGGTGTCGCCTTCATCGCGACGCTGACCGGTGTGGCCAGCCACGACATCGTCGCCAAGGCGATCCAGGCGCTGCGCAACCTCGACCACCGCGGCGCTGTCGGCGCCGAGCCGGACTCCGGCGACGGTGCGGGCATCCTCATGCAGGTGCCCGACCGCTTCCTGCGCGCGGTCGTCGACTTCGAGCTGCCCGCCGCCGGCACGTACGCCGTGGGCTGTGCGTTCCTGCCTCGCGCCGGCGCACCCGACGCGGCCGAGACCGACGCGGCCGACCCACAGGAGGCCGACGGTGAGGCCGCCGACCCCACCGACGCCGCCGTCGAGGCCGTCGAGGCCGTCGAGCGCATCGCCGCGGAGGAGGGCCTGACCGTCCTCGGCTGGCGCGACGTGCCCACCACGCCCGAGCTGCTCGGCTCGATCGCCCACGGCACGATGCCCGCCTTCCGCCAGCTGTTCGTCGCCTCGCGCGACGGCGAGCTCGGGATGGCGCTGGAGCGGCGCGCCTTCGTCATGCGCAAGCGGGCGGAGAAGGAGACGGAGGTCTACTTCCCCTCGCTGTCCTCACGCACCCTGGCCTACAAGGGCATGCTCACCACCGACCAGCTCGACCGGTTCTTCCCCGACCTGGTCGACGAGCGCGTCGAGTCGGCCATCGGGCTGGTCCACTCCCGCTTCTCCACCAACACGTTCCCGAGCTGGCCGCTGGCCCACCCGTTCCGGTTCATCGCCCACAACGGCGAGATCAACACCGTCATGGGCAACCGCAACTGGATGCGCGCCCGCGAGGCGCTGCTGGCCAGCGACCTGATCCCCGGCGACCTCGAGCGGATCTTCCCGATCTGCACCACCGGCGCCAGCGACTCGGCCTCCTTCGACGAGGTCCTCGAGCTGCTGCACCTCGGGGGCCGCACCCTGCCCGCACGCCGTGCTCATGATGATCCCGGAGGCGTGGGAGAACCACGCCACCATGGACGCCGAGCGCCGTGCGTTCTACGAGTTCCACTCCACCGTCATGGAGCCCTGGGACGGGCCCGCCTGCGTGACGTTCACCGACGGCACCCAGGTCGGCGCGGTCCTCGACCGCAACGGTCTGCGGCCCAGCCGCTACTGGGTCACCGACGACGGCCTGGTCGTGCTCGCCTCCGAGGTCGGCGTGCTGGACATCGACCCCTCCACGGTCGTGCGCAAGGGCCGGCTGCAGCCGGGCCGCATGTTCCTCGTCGACACCGAGGAGCACCGCATCATCGAGGACGAGGAGATCAAGGGCGGCCTTGCCGCGGAGCACCCCTACGACGAGTGGCTGCACGCCGGCCTCATCAAGCTCGAGGACGTCACCGACCGCGAGCACGTCATCCACACCCACGCCTCGGTCACCCGCCGCCAGCAGGTGTTCGGCTACACCGAGGAGCAGAAGCGCGTCCTGCTCGCGCCGATGGCCAAGACCGGCGCCGAGCCGATCGGCTCGATGGGCACCGACACCCCCATCGCGGCGCTCTCGGACAAGCCGCGGCTGCTGTTCGACTACTTCAGCCAGCTGTTCGCCCAGGTGACCAACCCGCCGCTGGACGCCATCCGCGAGGAGCTCGTGACCTCGCTCAACGGCAGCATCGGGCCGGAGGGCAACCTGCTCACGCCCACCGCCCACTCCTGTCGCCAGGTGGTGCTGCCGTTCCCGGTGATCGACAACGACGAGCTGGCCAAGATCCGTCACATCAACCGTGACGGCGACATGCCCGGCTTCATCACCCACGTCTCCCGCGGCCTCTACGACCTCACCGGGGGAGGGAAGGCGCTGGCCGCCCGCCTCGAGGAGATCTGCCGCGAGACCTCGGAGGCCATCGCCAACGGCGCCCGCATCATCGTGCTGTCGGACCGGCACTCCAACGCCGAGCGCGCCCCGATCCCGTCGCTGCTGCTGACCGCCGCGGTCCACCACCACCTGGTGCGCGAGAAGACCCGCACCCAGGTCGGACTGGTCATCGAGGCCGGCGACGTCCGCGAGGTCCACCACGTCGCGCTGCTCATCGGGTACGGCGCCGCCGCCGTCAACCCCTACCTGGCCATGGAGACCGTCGAGGACATGGCCCGCGACGGCCACTTCGTCGACATCGAGCCCGACAAGGCCGTCCGCAACCTGGTCAAGGCGCTCGGCAAGGGCGTCCTGAAGGTCATGAGCAAGATGGGCGTCTCGACCGTCGCGTCCTACACCGGCGCGCAGATCTTCGAGGCCGTCGGGCTGTCCCAGGACCTCGTCGACCACTACTTCACCGGCACCGTCAGCAAGCTCGGCGGCATCGGACTCGACACGGTCGCGATCGAGGTGGCCCGCCGCCACGCCACGGCGTACCCGGTCGACGGGATGCCGCCCGCGCACCGCTCGCTCGACGTGGGCGGGGAGTACCAGTGGCGCCGCGAGGGCGAGCCGCACCTGTTCGACCCCGAGACGATCTTCCGGCTCCAGCACGCCACGCGCACCGGCAAGTTCGAGGTCTTCAAGCAGTACACCGCGCGCGTCGACGAGCAGGCCGAGCGGCTGATGACGCTGCGCGGGCTGTTCAAGCTCAAGGGCGCTGAGGCGTTGGGCCGCACCCCGGTCCCGCTCGACGAGGTCGAGCCCGTCTCCGAGATCGTCAAGCGGTTCTCGACCGGGGCGATGTCCTACGGGTCGATCAGCCAGGAGGCTCACGAGACCCTCGCCATCGCGATGAACCGCCTCGGCGGCAAGTCGAACACCGGCGAGGGGGGCGAGGACGCCGACCGGCTCCACGACCCCGAGCGCCGCAGCTCGATCAAGCAGGTCGCCTCCGGCCGCTTCGGGGTCACGTCGGAGTACCTCACCAACGCCGACGACATCCAGATCAAGATGGCTCAGGGTGCCAAGCCCGGCGAGGGCGGCCAGCTCCCCGGCCACAAGGTCTACCCGTGGGTGGCCAAGACCCGCTACAGCACGCCCGGCGTGGGCCTGATCTCCCCGCCGCCGCACCACGACATCTACTCCATCGAGGACCTCGCCCAGCTCATCCACGACCTGAAGAACGCGAACCCGTCCGCACGGGTCCACGTGAAGCTGGTCGCCGAGGTCGGGGTCGGCACGGTCGCGGCGGGCGTGTCCAAGGCGCACGCGGACGTCGTACTCATCTCCGGCCACGACGGCGGCACCGGCGCCTCGCCGCTGACGTCGCTGAAGCACGCGGGCGGTCCCTGGGAGCTCGGCCTGGCCGAGACCCAGCAGACCCTGCTGCTCAACGGGCTGCGCGACCGGATCGTGGTGCAGGCCGACGGCCAGCTCAAGACCGGTCGCGACGTGATCATCGCCGCGCTGCTCGGGGCCGAGGAGTTCGGCTTCGCGACCGCGCCGCTGGTGGTCTCGGGCTGCATCATGATGCGGGTCTGCCACCTCGACACCTGTCCCGTCGGTGTGGCCACGCAGAACCCGACGCTCCGCCAGCGCTACACCGGCAAGGCGGAGCACGTCGTCACCTTCTTCGAGTACATCGCCGAGGAGGTGCGCGAGCTGCTCGCCGAGCTCGGCTTCCGCACGCTCGAGGAGGCCGTGGGCATGGTCGAGGCCATCGACATCGCCCCGGCCGTCGACCACTGGAAGGCCTCCGGGCTCGACCTGACCCCGATCCTGCACCTGCCGCCGCTGCCCGAGGGTGCTTCGCGGCACCACACCACCGGTCAGGACCACGGTCTCGACGAGGCGCTGGACAACCAGCTCGTCGAGATCGCCGCCGACGCCCTCGAGAAGGGCGAGCCGGTGCGCGCGCAGCTCGCGGTCCGCAACGTCAACCGGACCGTCGGCACGATCCTGGGCCACGAGGTCACCAAGCGCTACAAGGGCGAAGGCCTGCCGGACGGCACCATCGACATCACGTTCCTGGGCTCGGCCGGGCAGTCCTTCGGGGCCTTCCTGCCGAGCGGCATCACCCTGCGTCTGGAGGGCGACGCCAACGACTACGTCGGCAAGGGCCTCTCCGGCGGCCGGATCGTCGTACGGCCCGACCAGGCGGCGACCTTCGACGCAGCCGAGCAGATCATCGCCGGCAACGTCATCGGCTACGGCGCCACCGACGGCGAGATCTACCTCCGCGGCCAGGTCGGCGAGCGCTTCTGCGTCCGCAACTCCGGCGCCGTCGCGGTCGTCGAGGGCGTGGGTGACCACGGCTGCGAGTACATGACCGGCGGGCGCGCGATCATCCTCGGACCCACCGGCCGCAACTTCGCGGCCGGCATGTCCGGCGGCGTCGCCTTCGTGCTCGACCTCGACGAGGGCAACGTCAACCCCGAGCTCGTCGAGCTCAACGCGGTGACCGACGACGCGGTCGAGGAGCTCGAGGGCTTCGTGCGCCGGCACTTCGAGGAGACCGGGTCCACCGTCGCCGAGAAGCTGCTGGCCGACTGGTCGTCATCGGTCGGGCGGTTCACCGAGGTGATGCCGCGCGACTACAAGCGGGTGCTGGACGCCCGTGCCGAGGCCCTGGACGAGGGGCTCGACGAGGACGAGGCGAACGCCCGGATCATGGAGGTGCTTCATGGCTGACCCACGCGGATTCCTCAAGACGGGACGGCAGGCTGCCGACCGTCGCCCCGTCGACGAGCGGGTGAAGGACTGGAACGAGGTCTACCCCGACAGCGCCGGACGCGCGGTGCTGCCGATCATCACCGCGCAGGCCGGTCGCTGCATGGACTGCGGCATCCCCTTCTGCCACCAGGGCTGCCCGTTGGGCAACCTGATCCCGGAGTGGAACGACCTGGTCTGGCGCGACGACTGGGAGGAGGCCGTCGAGCGGCTGCACGCGACGAACAACTTCCCGGAGTTCACCGGCCGGCTCTGCCCCGCCCCGTGCGAGACCGCGTGCGTGCTGGGCATCAACCAGGACCCGGTCACCATCAAGAGCGTCGAGGTCGCCATCGCCGACCGTGCCTGGGACGACGGCCTGGTCCGTCCCCAGCCGCCCGAGTGGCTCTCCGGCGGCCGCGTGGCCGTCATCGGCTCAGGCCCCGCCGGTCTGGCCGCGGCCCAGCAGCTGACCCGCGCCGGGCACACCGTCGTGGTCTACGAGCGGGCCGACAAGCCCGGCGGGCTGATGCGCTACGGCATCCCCGAGTTCAAGATGGAGAAGCGCTTCCTCGACCGCCGGCTGCGCCAGATGGAGCGCGAGGGCACCGTCTTCCGCAACGGCGTCGAGGTCGGCACGGACATCAGCTGGACCCAGCTGCGCGACCGCTTCGATGCCGTCGTGCTGGCCATCGGCTCCACGATCGCCCGCGACCTGCCGGTCCCGGGCCGCGAGCTCGACGGCATCCACCAGGCCATGGAGTTCCTGCCCCAGGCCAACCGCGTCGCGCTCGGCGAGGAGGTCGCGGGCCAGATCACCGCCGCAGGCAAGCACGTCGTGATCATCGGCGGCGGCGACACCGGTGCCGACTGCCTGGGCACCTCGCTGCGCCAGGAAGCCGCCTCGGTCACCCAGCTCGAGATCATGTCCCAGCCGGGTGACGCCCGTCCCGGCAACCAGCCGTGGCCGACGTACCCGATGCTCTTCCGGGTCTCCTCGGCCCACGAGGAGGGCGGCGACCGCGTCTACTCCGCCTCGACCAAGCAGTTCCTCGGCACCGACGACGGCAAGGTCCGCGCCCTGCAGATCGTCGAGGTCGACGCGAAGTTCGCCGAGATCGAGGGCACCGAGAAGGAGATTCCGGCCGACCTGGTGCTCTTCGCCATGGGCTTCACCGGACCCGAGAGCGACGTCCTGGTCGACCAGCTCGGCCTCGACCTCGACGACCGCACGAACGTGCGCCGCGACTCGACGTACGCCTCCTCGGCGACGGGTGTCTACGTCGCCGGCGACGCCGGGCGCGGTCAGTCGCTCATCGTCTGGGCGATCGCCGAGGGGCGGGCCGCCGCGGCCGCGGTGGACACCTACCTGCGCGGCTCGACCACGCTGCCCTCGCCGATCCCGCCGACCGAGCGCCCGCTCGTCGTCTGAGGGCTCGGGGGAGCGGTAGGGTCGGGGAGTGCGTAGAGCCAAGATCGTCTGCACCCTGGGTCCTGCGACCTCCACCCCCGAGCGCATCCGCGAGCTGGTCGAGGCCGGCATGGACGTGGCCCGGCTGAACCTGAGCCACGGCACCTACGAGGACCACGAGCGGGTCTACCGGATGGTGCGCGACGCCTCGGACGCCACCGGGCGCGGGGTCGGCATCCTCGTGGACCTCCAGGGCCCCAAGATCCGCCTGGGCAAGATCAAGGTCGGCCCGATCGATCTCGAGGACGGCCAGGAGATCACGATCACGACCCGTGACGTCCCCGGGGACGCAGAGACCGTCAGCACGACGTACAAGGGGCTGCCGGGCGACGTCTCCGCCGGCGACCAGGTGCTCATCGACGACGGCCGCGTGCGCCTCGAGGTGGTCTCGGTCGAGGACACCGAGGTGCTGTGCCGGTGCAACGGCGGTGGCCGCATCAGCGACAACAAGGGCATCAACCTGCCCGGTGTCGCGGTCTCGGTGCCGGCGATGAGCGAGAAGGACAAGGACGACCTGCGCTGGGCGCTGAAGCTGACCGCCGACATCATCGCGCTGTCGTTCGTCCGCTCGGCCGCCGACGTCGACGACGTCCGGGCGATCATGGACGAGGAGGGCGTGCACCTGCCGGTCATCGCCAAGATCGAGAAGCCGCAGGCCATCGAGAACCTGGCCGAGATCGTGCGTGCCTTCGACGGCACCATGGTCGCCCGCGGTGATCTCGGCGTCGAGTGCCCGCTCGAGGACGTCCCGTTCCTGCAGAAGCAGGTCATCGAGCTCACCCGGCGCAACGCCAAGCCGGTCATCACCGCCACCCAGATGCTGGAGTCGATGATCAGCGCCCCCCGGCCCACCCGCGCCGAGGCCTCCGACGTCGCCAACGCAGTGCTCGACGGCACCGACGCGGTGATGCTGTCCGGTGAGACCAGCGTGGGGGAGTACCCCATCGAGACCGTCGCGACGATGGCCCGCATCATCGAGTCCACCGAGGACCACGTCCTACCGCGCATGGCCGCCATCAACTGGCAGCCGCGCACCCGCGGCGGCGTCGTGGCCAAGGCCGCCGCCGAGGTCGCCGAGCGCGTGAGCGCGAAGTATCTCGTCGCGTTCTCCGTCAGCGGTGACTCCGCGCGTCGACTCTCCCGCTACCGCAGCGAGATCCCCGTGCTGGCCTTCACCCCGGTCCCGCACGTGCGCTCGCAGCTGTGCCTGTCGTGGGGGGTCGAGACGTTCGTCGGTGAGGCGGTCGACCACACCGACGAGATGGTGCGCCAGGTCGACGAGGCGCTGCTCAAGATCGGCCGCGTCGAGGAGGGTGACCTCGTGGTCATCATCGCCGGCAGCCCGCCGGGGATCCCGGGCTCCACCAACGCGCTGCGCATCCACCGCATGGGCGACGCGATCAACGAGGTCGCGCCCGCCTACCGCCGCCGCCCCTGACCCTGACCCGGCCGCCCTGGCCGCCAAGGCCGCCCTGGCCGCCCTGGCCGAGGCGCCGCTGGTGCAGCCCTGAGACGTCCCCCCTGCACCCGCGAAGCGTCCCGCGTGTACGCGCGAAGCGTCACGTATGCGCGCGCGAAGCGTCACTGGTGTACGTCCGAGAGGTCACTTGCGCAGGCCGGCCCCGAGCCGGTCGCACACCACGACCTCAGCAACTGGCGTGTCGCGCGTGCACAAGTGACGTGTCGCGCGTACACAGCCGACGTTTCGCGCGTACATACGTGACGTTTCGCGCGTACACACGTGACGTTTCGCGCAGGGGGGGAGGGGTGCCCCGGGTGGGATTCGAACCCACACTGGATGGTGTTTGAGACCACTGCCTCTGCCATTGGGCTACCGGGGCCGATCGGGCCAGGCACACGCTAACCGACCTCGGTCTCAGCCAACGGACCGGGCAGGCTCCAGGGTTCACAACCGTACGCCGCGGTGGCAGGGTGGGCCATCAGGGGATACGACGAGGGAGCACGAGTGGGTGTGAGCAAGGCCTTGGCGCGCAGCGCCCGGACGTGGCTCGACCGCTCGGCCGCTCGGTTCGGGCAGGCGCACGCGATCACCAACGCCCGCCACGAGGCGACCCGGTTGTCGCGCCAGCGCGTCGAGCGTGAGGACGTACGCCTCTACCTCGACCAGCTCGGCACGGACGACGCCGACGCCGCGTCCCGGGGCGACGTCGCGCCCCCGCGACGCGGCCACGCCTGACTGCCACTAGCCTGGGCTGCCGTGACCCCGTCCTCGCCCTCCTCGCCGTCGCCGGCCGACCCCACCCCTGCGTCCCACGCCGCGGGCGTACGACGACGCGTGGTCATCGCCGAGGACGAGGCACTGATCCGTATGGACCTTGCGGAGATGCTCGTCGAGGAGGACTTCGAGGTCGTCGGCCAGGCCGGTGACGGGGAGACCGCGATCGAGCTGGCGCGTGAGCACCGCCCCGACCTCGTGGTGCTCGACGTCAAGATGCCGCGGCTCGACGGGATCGCAGCGGCGCAGGCCATCGCGGCGGAGCGGATCGCACCGGTGGTGATCCTGACCGCCTTCAGCCAGCGGGAGCTGATCGAGCGGGCGCGCGACGCCGGAGCGATGGCCTACCTGGTCAAGCCCTTCACCAAGAACGACCTCGTCCCCGCGATCGAGATGGCGCTGAGCCGCTTCGCCGAGCTCCAGCAGGTCGAGTCGGAGGTCGCCGACCTCACCGAGCGGTTGGAGACCCGCAAGCTCGTCGACCGCGCCAAGGGCGTCCTGCAGCAGCGACTCGAGCTCTCCGAGCCCGACGCCTTCCGGTGGATCCAGAAGACCGCCATGGACCTGCGGCTGTCGATGAGGCAGGTCGCCGAGGGCGTCCTCACCCACGGCCCCGAGCTGGTCGAGCGCACCGCCGGCGGCGCGGATGCCGATGGGGACCCGGGCGCTCCAGACTGATCGCTCCGGACACGGGAGTTTCCGGACACTTCCGGCTCCCGATCACGAATGTGCAACAACACGGCCCGTTCGGGCCTTTCGCTCTGCTCCGGGGCGCATTTTTGTGGATAGGTTGCACCCCAATATCAAGTCATGCCCCGTGAATCTGCACGGCATGCTCCCGCTGCACAACTTATCCGGAGGCTCCATGAAACGCCCGAACCGCGCTTCGCGCTTCGCCGTGGCCTGCGCCGCGTCGGCTCTGGTCCTCGCCGCTTGCGGCGACGACTCCAGCACCGAAGGGTCCGACACCCCCAGCGGCGATGAGTCGTCGTCCAGCGAGGGCTCCACCGAGCCCACGGGCGACGGCACTCTCACGCTCGGCACGCTGCTGCCCCAGACCGGTGACCTCGCGTTCCTCGGCCCCCCGGAGTTCGCGGGCGTCCAGCTGGCCGTCGACGAGATCAACGAAGCCGGCGGCGTCAACGGCAAGCCGGTCGAGAAGATCGACGCCGACTCCGGTGACGGCACCCCCGACATCGCAGGCAGCGAGGTCGACAACCTGCTCAGCGACGACGTCGACGCCATCATCGGCGCGGCTGCGTCGGGCGTCTCGGTGTCCGTGATCGACAAGATCACCGGCGCCGGCGTCGTGCACTTCTCGCCGGCCAACACCGCGGCGGGCTTCGACACCTACGAGGACAACGGCCTCTACTTCCGCACGGCTCCCTCCGACCGGCTCCAGGGCCAGGTCCTGGCGAACCTCGCGGTCGAGGACGGCTTCGAGAACGTAGCGATCATGGGTCGTCAGGACTTCTACGGTGAGGGTCTCTCCGAGCAGGTGCAGACCACGCTGGAGGAGAAGGGCGCCAACGTGGCGGAGTTCGTGCTCTACGCCGCCGACGCCACGAAGTACAGCGCGGAGGTCGCCAAGATCGCCGCCGCCAAGCCGGACGCGCTCGTCCTCGTGGGCTTCGAGGAGACCACGAAGATCATCCCGCAGCTCATCGGCAACGGCATCGGGCCCCAGGACATCCAGATCTACCTGGTGGACGGCAACCTGGCCGACTACTCCAAGGAGTCGTTCGACCTGGCCGGCGTGAAGGGCACCCTGCCGGTGTCCGGCAACCCGGACCCGGGCTTCAACGACCGTCTCCTCGAGGTCGACCCCAAGCTGAAGGACTTCAGCTACGGCCCGCAGTCCTACGACGCGGCGATGATCATCGCGCTCGCGGCGATCGCCGCTGGTGACGACTCCGGCGAGGCTGTCGGTGCCGAGATCATCAACGTCACCAAGGACGGCACGCAGTGCAGCACGTTCGAGGAGTGCGCCGCGCTCCTCGAGGACGGCGAGGACATCGACTACGAGGGTGCCAGCGGTCCGACCGACATGAACGACACCGGCTCGCCGGCGTCGGGCACCATCGGCGTCAACGAGTACTCCAAGGGCAACACCTTCGAGCAGGTCGACAGCGTCTCCGGCGTCGTCAACTGACCCAGCTCGCCAGCTGAGTACAGCGAAGGGGCCCGGCCGACTGGCCGGGCCCCTTCCGCTGTCTGCTGTCAGCCCTTGGCGAGCGTCCCGAGGTAGAGCTCGATGACCTTGGGGTCCTTCGAGAGCTCCTGGCCGGTGCCGGTGTAGGCGTTGCGGCCCTGGTCGAGCACGTAGCCGCGGTCGCAGATCTGCAGGCAGCGTCGGGCGTTCTGCTCGACCATCACGACCGAGACGCCGGCGCGGTTGATGCGCCGGGTCTGCACGAAGACCTCGTCCTGCATGACGGGTGAGAGACCGGCCGACGGCTCGTCGAGCAGCAGCACCGACGGCTCCATCATCAGCGCCCGCCCCATGGCGACCATCTGACGCTCACCACCCGACAGCGAGCCGGCGCGCTGGGCGCGACGGTCCAGCAGCGCCGGGAAGAGCTCGCCGACGAACTCGAAGCGCTTCTTGAAGCTCTTGGGGCGCTGGTAGACGCCCATCTCGAGGTTCTCCTGGATGGTCAGCGACGGGAAGACGTTGTTGGTCTGCGGCACGAAGCCGATGCCCTTGGCCACGAGCACGTCGGCGCGGGCGTTGGTCATGTCGTCGCCGCGGAGCTTCACGCTCCCGGTCTTGATCTTCACCAGGCCGAAGAGCGCCTTGAGCAGCGTCGACTTGCCGGCACCGTTGGGGCCGATGATGCCCACGAGCTCGCCTTCGTGGCAGTACAGGTCGGCGCCGTTGAGGATGTTCACCCCCGGCAGGTAGCCGGCGATGAGGTCGTCGGCCCGCAGCACGGCGTTCTCGGCCGCAGCGAGGTGCTCCTCACGGCCGGGTACGTCGGAGGACTCGCTGCCGGTCAGCGCGGTCTCCCGCGGCGCGTCGGGGGCGGGGGAGCCGGTGGTCTCGCTCATGCCTTGTCTCCCTGGTTCTTCTCGTCGCGGGCGGCTTCTCCGGGCTCGGGGCGACCCGCGAGCTCGGCCTCGGCCGCCGCCAGGATCTCCCGCTCCTGCTCCTCGGAGATGTCGGTGTCGTGGTGGGCGCCGAGGTAGGCGTCGATGACGCGGGGGTCGGCCATGACGGCGTCCGGCGGTCCCTCGGCGACGATCTTGCCCTGGGCCATCACGATGACCCAGTCGGAGATGTCGCGGACCATGTCCATGTCGTGCTCCACGAAGAGCACCGAACGGCCCTCGTCGCGCAGCGCCTTCACGTGGCCCAGCAGGCTCTGCTTGAGGGCCGGGTTCACGCCGGCCATCGGCTCGTCGAGCATGACGAGCTCGGGGTCGGCCATGAGCGCGCGGGCCATCTCCAGCAGCTTGCGCTGGCCTCCGGAGAGGGAGCCGGCGAAGTCCTCGCGCTTCTTGATGAGCAGGAAGCGCTCGAGGAGCCGGTCGGCCCTCTCGGTGTTGGCCTGCTCCTGGGCGCGCCACAGGGGAGCGAAGAGCGCCGTGAACACCGACTCGCCCTTCTGCCCGGTCGCACCCACGCGCATGTTCTCGATGACCGTCAGCTTGGAGAGCACCTTGGTCAGCTGGAAGGTGCGCACCATGCCGCGCCGCGCCACCTTGTACGCCGCCACGCCCTTGAGGCTCTTGCCGTTGAAGGACCAGTCGCCGGTGTCGGGGCGGTCGAAGCCGGTCAGCAGGTTGAAGAAGGTGGTCTTGCCGGCGCCGTTGGGACCGATGAGACCGGTGATGACTCCGCGCTGGATCTCGACGTGCTCGACGTCGACGGCGGTCAGGCCTCCGAAGCGTCGGGTGATCTTGTCGGCGACCACGATGGGGTCGGGCTTGGGGGCGCCCGGCACGTGAGGCACGCCCTTCAGCCCGTCACGGGCCGCCCGCGAGGGGCTGGGGGTCGCGGCGGTCGAGCCGCTGGTGGATGAGGTGTCAGCGGGCATCGAGGGCCAGCTCCCTTCGGTCTCCGAAGATCCCTTGTGGTCGGAAGATCATCAGCAGCATCAGCCCCAGTCCCAGGAAGATGAAGCGCATGAGGCTGGCCTGGGTGTTGGTCATGATCCAGGCCGGGATGATGGGGTCCGCTCCCGAGGTCGCCTGCGCGAAGAAGACGCCCAGCGCGGTGATCAGGAACCAGAAGATGATCGAGCCGACCACCGGGCCGAGCACGCGGGCCGCGCCGCCGATGAGCAGGACCGTGTAGGCGAAGAAGGTGACGTCGGTGGCGAAGAACGACGGGCCGATGGAGGCCGAGCGCACCGCCGTCATGATGCCGGCAAGGCCACCGAACATGCCGCCGATGATCAGCGACTGCATCTTGTAGGAGTAGACGTTCTTGCCGAGCGAGCGGACGGCGTTCTCGTCCTCGCGGATCGACTTGAGGACACGTCCCCACGGGCTGCGCATCAGCGCCCAGACGATGAGGCAGCAGAGGCCGACCAGTGTCCAGCCGACCGTCATGACCCAGAAGTCGAAGGCGCGCCACTCCACGAGTCCGGGGATCCCGATGTTGCCCGAGTAGGGGTTGAGCTCGCGGAACGGCGTGATGAAGCCGGTGACACCGTCCTGGCCGCCGAAGGTGCCGGAGAAGCTGGCGGCGCTGATCGTCTGCCGGATGATCTCCGCGGACGCGATGGTGACGATGGCCAGGTAGTCGGCGCGCAGGCGCAGCGTGGGCACACCGAGCAGCAGGGCCAGGATGATGGTGAGCACGAAGGCGATCGGGATGCCCAGCCAGAGGCTGCCGCCCCAGATGACCGAGACCGACACGAAGGCGTAGCCGGCGACCATCATGAAGCCGGCCTGGCCGAAGTTCAGCAGACCGGTGTAGCCGAAGTGCACGTTGAGGCCGATGGCCGCGAGCGCGTAGATCACCGCGGTGGGGCCGAGGGCCTGCTGCAGCGACAGGGTGAGGATCTGTTGGAGGTCCATGGGTTTCCTTCCTCAGCCGACCCGCTGGGCTTTGCCCAGCAGTCCCTGCGGCCTGATGAGCAGCACGATGATGAGCACGAGCAGAGCACCCACGAACTTGAACTCCGCCGGCACGAACAGTGTCGTGAGCTCGGTGAAGAGCCCGACGAAGAAGGCGCCGATGATCGCGCCCCAGATGGTGCCCAGACCACCGAGCACCGTGGCGGCGAAGACCAGCAGCAGGATCTTGAACCCGACCTGGTAGTCGAAGCCCTGCGTGAGCGCCAGCAGTGCGCCGGCGAGGCCGGCCAGCGCGGTGCCGCCGATCCACACCAGCGAGATCACCCGCTCGACGTTGATGCCGGTCGAGGCGGACAGGGCGGGGTTGTCGGCCACCGCCCGAGTGGCTTTGCCGAGCCGGGTGAACTGCAGCAGCGAGGTGGTCGCGACCAGCACGATGAGCCCGATGAGGATCACCGCCAGGTCGCGGGAGGTGATGAGGATCGGGCCGAACTCCCACGGACGCACGGCGGCGTACTGCGAGTAGTTGCGGCTCTGGGCGCCGGAGAAGAACTGGTAGACGTTGCGCAGGAAGATCGACAGGCCGATGCTGACGATCATCATCGCGATCACGCCGGTGCCGCGGCGGCGCAGCGGCTTCCACAGCGCCGCGTCGTTGGCCCAGCCGAAGGCGCCGGAGGCGAGGAAGGCGATGAAGACCGCGACCACCACGGTGATGTTGAGGTCACCGATGCGGATCGCGCCGGGCAGCTGGTCGACGGCGTAGGCGATGATCGCGCCGAAGGTGATGAGCTCCCCGTGGGCGAAGTTGGTCAGCCCGGTGGTGCCGAAGATCATCGACAGGCCCAGGGCGGCCATCGCGAGCAGCACCGAGAAGACCAGACCACCGACGAAGAGCTGCACCGCCTGGGTGACCTTGCCGGAGACGCTGTTGGGGTTCTCCCCGACCGGGAACGTGATCGACACGTCGTTGTCGAGGTTGATCTGCACGCTGCGCTCGAGGTCCTCGCTGTTGGCGAGGGCGGCGCCCTCGGGCAGCGACTCCTCGTCGATGACGACGACGAACTCCTTGCCGAGGATCGAGACCGGGTCGCCGGGCAGCTCCACCTCGAAGGTGCCGTCGGCGCCCGAGGTGGCCTGGCCGACCGGGTTGCCGCTGCTGTCCTCGACGGTGAAGTCGACGCCCTCGACCGGAGCGGCGGGTGACTCCCGGCGGTCGCAGATGCGGCCGATGATCGAGATGGTGTCGTCGTCGCTGGCCTTGGGCAGGACGCACGGGCCCGCCGAGGCGGACGACGCGGGGGCGCTGCTGCTCGGTGGCGCGGCGTTCGCCGGGGCGGCCAGCAGCAGCAGCGCGCCCATCAGCGAGACGATCACGGACACGGCGAGGGTGGCAACGGTCCGAGAGTGTCGGGCGTGCATACGGCTCCTTCGGCCTCGGCTGACGCGTGCAGGCGAGAGTGGCGTGGATCACCACCCCTGGCTCCTGGGGGATCACCCTAGGGCGTCGTCGTCCGGGGGGCGAGATCGGCGCGCGAATCGTTTCCTGGCTGTCACACAGCGAGCGCTCGGACGGGTGGAGGACGCCGCCGCCGAAGCGGGGTCGGCGGGCGGTCGTTCACCTGTCTGGGACGGATGTACCAGTTCTGCTGACCGAGGTGGGGAAGTCCCGACGCAGCAGGTATCCTCCTCGGGTTTGCGAGAAGCGGGGAGCAGCAGGACCGAGCCGGCGACACGACCGGGTTCGGACGAGGTGGGGACGGACGTGGGAGGTGTGCGGTGTCGCGTGGGCAGGTGACGGTGCGTGAGGCCGGGAGCGAGGACGTCTCCGCTCTGGTCGACCTCTGGGAGACCCCCGACGCCGAGCGGGTGGCCAGCTCGGTCGCGCGCCACGCCGATCAGGTCGACACCCGGGTCGTCGTCGCCGAGGTCGAGGGCGAGGTCGCGGGTTGTGCCTACCTCCGGGTCGCCTACGTCTCGCCGCTGGACGCCGAGCCCGCGCTGCACGTCAGCCACCTCCAGGTTGCTGCCGCCCACGCCGCCGGCGACGTCGGGACCGGGCTGCTCGACGCCGCCCTGGGCTGGGCCGAGGAGCGCGGCCTGAGCACCGTGCTCGCCGGCTCCGCTGCCTCCGACCGCGACACGAACCGCTTCCTGGCACGCCTGGGCCTGGGACAGGTCGGCGTGCTCCGCGCCACGACCGCGGTCGCCCTGCGCTCGCGGCTGCTCCGCGAGGAGACCATCGCCCCGCGCGGGCTGAACCGGGGCACCCGACGGACCGGTCAGGTCGTCGCGATGCGGCGCTCGCAGCGCCGGCTGCGCGCGGGCGACGTCAGCCTGTGACCCCGGCGGGACCTGTCGGCGACCCGCACTAGCATCGCCTGCATGTCGACACCCGCCGTCCCCGCCGACCGCCCCCGGCTGCTGCTCCTCGACGGCCACTCGCTGGCCTACCGGGCCTTCTTCGCGCTGCCGGTGGAGAACTTCTCCACCACCACGGGCCAGTCGACCAACGCCGTCTACGGCTTCACCTCGATGCTCATCAACGTGCTGCGCGACGAGGCGCCGACCCACCTCGCGGTGGCCTTCGACGTCTCGCGCCAGACCTTCCGGTCCGAGGAGTACGTCGAGTACAAGGCCAACCGGTCCTCCTCGCCGACCGAGTTCAACGGGCAGGTGTCGCTGATCAAGGAGGTGCTCGACGCCCTGCGGGTGCCCTACGTCGAGAAGCCGGGCTTCGAGGCCGACGACGTCATCGGGACCCTGGCCACCCAGGCGCGCGCCGAGGGCTTCGAGGTCCTCATCTGCTCCGGCGACCGCGACTCCTTCCAGCTCGTCGACGACCTGACGACGGTCATCTACCCGATGCGCGGGGTGTCGGAGATGAAGCGCATGACACCGGAGGCGGTGGAGGAGCGCTACGGCGTCCCGCCCCACCAGTACCCCGAGCTCGCCGCGATCGTGGGGGAGACCTCCGACAACCTGCCGGGCGTCCCCGGGGTGGGCCCGGGCTTCGCCGCCCGGTGGATCAAGCAGTACGGCGACCTCGACGGCGTCATCACCAACGCCGACAAGATCACCGGCAAGAAGGGGGAGTCGCTGCGCGAGCACCTGACCGACGTGCTGCGCAACCGGCGGCTCAACGCGCTCGTGCGCGACCTCGACCTGCCGCTCAAGCCGGTCGACCTGATGGTCCAGCCGTGGGACCGCACCGAGGTCCACCAGGTCTTCGACAGCCTGGAGTTCCGGGTGCTTCGCGACCGGCTCTTCGAGACGCTCACCTCCGAGGAGGAGATCGAGGGCGACGGGTTCGAGGTCGGGGTCAGCGAGGTCGCCGCCGGCGGGCTCGGGGCGTGGCTGGCCGAGCACGCCTCGTCCGGCCACCGCGTGGGGGTCCACGTGCGGGGGGTGTGGCGCGCCGGGAGCGGCGACGTCCAGGGCCTGGCGCTCGCCACCGGGGGCCAAGCGGTCTGGATCGACACCGCCGCCCTCACTCCCGACGACGACGCGGCGCTCGGGCGCTGGCTGGCCGAGGCCGGGCAGCCCAAGGTCCTCCACGACGCCAAGGGCCCGATGCTCGCCCTGGCCGCACGCGGCTGGACGCTGACCGGCCTCGACCGCGACACCGCGCTGTCGGCGTACCTGTCCCGGCCCGACCAGCGCTCCTACGACCTGGCCGACCTGACCCTGCGCTACCTCAAGCGGGAGCTGAAGGTCGGCGGTGAGGACGACGGCGACCAGCTCACCCTCGACGTCGGCGACGCACGCGACGCCGAGATCGGCGCCGTGCACGCCCGCGCCACCCTCGACCTGGCCGAGGCCCTCGACGCCGAGCTCGACGAGCGGGGCGGCACCGCCCTGCTGGCCGACGTCGAGCTGCCGCTGGTCACGGTGCTGGCCCGGATGGAGCAGCTCGGCATCGCCGTCGACACCGACCGCCTCGAGGAGCTGGAGTCCGGCTTCGGCGAGGGCGTGCGGACGGCGGCGCAGGAGGCCTACGACGTCATCGGCAAGGAGATCAACCTCGGCTCGCCCAAGCAGCTGCAGGTGGTGCTCTTCGACGAGCTGAACATGCCACGGACCAAGCGCACGAAGACCGGCTGGACCACCGACGCCGACGCGCTGGCGGCGCTGTACGAGAAGACCGAGCACCCGTTCCTGCAGCACCTGCTGCGCCACCGCGACGTCATCCGGCTGCGTCAGACCGTCGAGGGCCTGCTCAAGACGGTGCAGCCCGACGGCCGCATCCACACCACCTTCAACCAGCTCATCGCCGCCACCGGGCGCCTGTCCAGCACCGACCCCAACCTGCAGAACATCCCGGTGCGGACCGAGGAGGGACGGCGCATCCGCGAGGCCTTCGTGGTGGCCCCGGGCCACGAGTCGCTGATGACGGCCGACTACAGCCAGATCGAGATGCGCATCATGGCGCACCTCTCCGAGGACGCCGCCCTGATCGAGTCCTTCCGCTCGGGCATGGACTTCCACTCCGCCACCGCCTCCCGCGTCTTCGACGTCGAGGCCGCGGACGTGACCAGCGAGATGCGCGCCAAGATCAAGGCGATGAACTACGGGCTGGCCTACGGGCTGTCGGCCTACGGGCTGTCCCAGCAGCTGAAGATCGAGCCGGCCGAGGCCCGCGGGATGATGGACGAGTACTTCGAGACCTTCGGCGGGGTCCGCGACTACCTCGGCGGGGTCGTCGAGGAGGCCCGTCGCTCCGGCTTCACCGAGACCATCATGGGGCGCCGGCGCTACCTGCCGGACCTCACCAGCGACAACCGCCAGCGGCGCGAGATGGCGGAGCGGATGGCTCTCAACGCCCCGATCCAGGGCTCGGCGGCCGACATCATCAAGGTCGCGATGCTCAAGGTCGACACCGCGATCGCCGACGAGGGCCTGGGCTCACGCATGCTGCTGCAGGTCCACGACGAGCTCGTGCTCGAGGTCGCGCCGGGGGAGCGGGAGCAGCTCGAGACGCTGGTGCGCCGCGAGATGGCGGCCGCGGCCGACCTCACCGTGCCCCTCGACGTCTCGGTCGGCACCGGCCACAGCTGGCACGAAGCCGCCCACTAGGACGCGGGGGCCGGCTCGGGGCTCGCTGCTGCCGCCGAGCGCGCCTCCTGGTCGTCCTCGCGCAGCCGCCACCAGCTGATAACCAGCAGCAGGACGAGCAGCACGCCGTCCACCGCGGTGACCGTGACCAACGTCTCGGTGACCGTCGAGGCCTGGCTGACCCCCAGCGCCACGGCCGCCAGGGCCGCCCAGACGAGGTAGACCGTGCGCCGCGACTGGCGCGCCACGACGCTGTAGATGAGCAGCTGGATCGTCGACAGCACCGTGCCGAGCACCGCGAAGAGCCACAGCCGGTCCTGGATCTCGGCGTAGTCGCGGCCACCGACGAAGACCAGCGCGACGCTGCTGAGCACCCAGGCGGCCGCCGTGCCGACGGCGCCGAGGCCCAGCACGAGGGCGACGCTGCGCGTCAACGTCGTACGTCGTGCCTCCGCGGTCGCCAGCGAGGGGAAGGCCACCACGATCACGAACTGGGGCAGGAACAGCAGGCTCTTCACCAGGATCAGGCCGCCGGCGTAGAGGCCGGCGTCGTGGCTGTCGAGGACCGCGCGGACGAGGATGACGTCGGCGTTGGACAGCGCGAAGAACGCCAGCAGCACGTGCGAGTTGGTGCCGACCTCGCGCAACACCGACGTCGCGGTGTGCTCCCCGGTGCCGGAGGCGTCGCGGCGGACCGCGCCGGAGTGCAGCGCGAGCCAGCCCACCAGGGCGGGGACCACGAAGCCGACGAGCATGCTGAACGCAGCCACCGTCTCGGTCGGCTGCCACAGCAGCACCAGGGTGGCCACCAGTCGCGACAGGCCCATGGTGAGGTAGAGCAGCGCCAGCGGCGGCCAACGACGCTCGCCCTGCAGGATGCCCGAGACGCCCCCGACGAGCGTCATCGGCCAGACCACCAGCGCCACCAGGGCCGCGGTCACCCAGCTGCGGAGGTCGAGCACGATCTCGAAGACCGGCGTCAGCAGCGCGCAGATCCCGAGCAGCACCCAGGCGCACCGATAGGTGACGCGCAGCAGCATGCTCTCGATCTGACCGACCCGGTCGGGGTCGGCGGCGACACGGCGTGCGCCGGCGGTCTGCAGGCCGAGCATGAGCACCCCGAGGACCAGCAGCAGGCCGGTGAAGGCGGCGAACCCGCCGTACTCCCGGGGACCGAGCAGCCGCGCGGCCAGCACCGTGGAGGCGTAGGTCGCCAGGTTCATCACGGCGATGGCCAGGGCGATGGAGGCGCCGCTGGCCAGCAACCGGGAGGGGGACCACGAACGGCTCATCGCCTCAGCCTAGGGGCGGGTCAGGACGGCAGCAGACGCGCCACGAAGATCGCGGTTCCGGGCAGCAGGCGCCCGCGCGCGGGACCCCAGCCGCCCCAGATCCGGTCCAGGCCCTCCGGCCACTGCGGCTCGTGGAGGGCGGTCAGCGCGAAGCCCTCGCCGGCCAGCAGCGCGACCCAGTCGCCGAGGGTGCGGTGGTGCTCGACGTACTGCGCGGTGCCGTCCTCGTGCTCCTCGACGTACGGCGTGCGGTCCCAGTAGGAGCTCGTGACCTGGAGCCCGGCCTCACCGTCGTCGTCGGGCAGCGACCAGCGGACGGGGTGGGTGACGGAGAAGGCGAAGCGACCGCCCGGGCGCAGCACGCGGGCGACCTCGGCGAGCAGCTGCTCGCCGTCGGCGACGAACTGCAGCGCTCCGAACGAGGAGAAGACGACGTCGAGGCAGGCGTCGGCGAAGGGCAGCCGGCTGGCGGTGGCGAGCACCGACGGCACCACGGTGCCGGTGGCCTCGTCGATGCGGCGCGAGTGCTGCAGCTGGCGCTCGCTGACGTCGAGGCCGAACGCGACCGCCCCCTGCGTGCGCAGCCAGCGCGAGCACTGGCCGGCGCCGCTGCCGATCTCCAGCGCGACGCAGCCGACGAGGTCGGCCGGGTCGCCCAGGACGCCGAGGTCGGCCTCCTGGTGGCCCTCCGGGCCCCACACGAAGCCGACGTCGCCGAGGAAGTCGCCGTGGGTGGCCTGGTACTCGTCGGCGTAGGCGTCCCACTCGCGGCGGTTCGCGCGCAGGGTCTCGGCCTCGGACGCGGGCCGGCGGGCCGGATGGACGCCCTCCGGGAGACTGCTCACCCCTGACTTGTACGCAATACTCGGGCCCGGGGCAAGCCGCGGGGCGCGGCTCGGTTGGACCTTCGCCTGCCGAGCGGCGTATCCTGTCAGGCGCGTGTGGAGTCTGCTGCGCCACGGACAGAGATGGCTCCCGCTCGCTATCAGCAGCGTTTGCTGCGTCGCCCGGCCGGGCTCTGTGCCCGCGTCCGCATCGGCGGACACGGACCCTCGGTAGTGAAAACGGCTTCGCGCGTGCCGCTCGACTCCATCCACCCGAAGGTTCACATCACCTTATGACCAGCACTTTCGCTCTTCCCGACTCCCAGACCCCGCAGGTCGCGGTCAACGACATCGGGTCGGAAGCAGACTTCCTCGCCGCCATCGACGAGACCATCAAGTACTTCAACGACGGCGACATCGTCGAGGGCACCATCGTCAAGGTCGACCGCGACGAGGTCCTCCTCGACATCGGTTACAAGACCGAGGGTGTCATCCCCAGCCGCGAGCTCTCCATCAAGCACGACGTGGACCCCTCGGAGGTCGTCGAGGTCGGCGACCAGGTCGAGGCCCTCGTGCTCCAGAAGGAGGACAAGGAAGGCCGTCTGATCCTGTCCAAGAAGCGCGCGCAGTACGAGCGCGCCTGGGGCACGATCGAGAAGGTCAAGGAGGAGGACGGCGTCGTCGAGGGCACCGTCATCGAGGTCGTCAAGGGCGGCCTGATCCTGGACATCGGTCTGCGCGGCTTCCTGCCGGCGTCGCTGGTCGAGATGCGCCGCGTGCGCGACCTGCAGCCCTACGTCGGTCAGAAGCTCGAGGCGAAGATCATCGAGCTCGACAAGAACCGCAACAACGTCGTGCTGTCGCGTCGTGCGTGGCTCGAGCAGACCCAGAGCGAGGTCCGTCAGGGCTTCCTCACCCAGCTGCAGAAGGGTCAGATCCGCAAGGGCGTCGTGTCCTCGATCGTCAACTTCGGTGCGTTCGTGGACCTCGGCGGCGTCGACGGTCTGGTGCACGTCTCGGAGCTGTCGTGGAAGCACATCGACCACCCGAGCGAGGTCGTCACCGTCGGCGACGAGGTCACCGTCGAGGTGCTCGACGTCGACATGGACCGCGAGCGCGTCTCCCTGTCGCTGAAGGCGACGCAGGAGGACCCCTGGCAGCACTTCGCCCGCACCCACCAGATCGGCCAGATCGTGCCCGGCAAGGTCACCAAGCTGGTGCCCTTCGGCTCGTTCGTGCGGGTCGAGGAGGGCATCGAGGGCCTGGTGCACATCTCCGAGCTCGCCGAGCGTCACGTCGAGATCCCCGAGCAGGTCGTCCAGGTCAACGACGACGTCATGGTCAAGATCATCGACATCGACCTCGAGCGTCGCCGGATCTCGCTGTCGCTGAAGCAGGCCAACGAGACCGCGACCGCGGGCGACGTCGAGGAGTTCGACCCCACGCTCTACGGCATGGCGGCGACCTACGACGACGCGGGCAACTACATCTACCCCGACGGCTTCGACTCCGACACGGGCGAGTGGCTCGAGGGCTACGACGACCAGCGCGCCGAGTGGGAGAAGCAGTACGCCGAGGCGCACGCCCGCTGGGAGGCCCACGTCAAGCAGCAGGAGGAGGCCAAGAAGGCCGAGGCGGAGGCCGGCGAGTCGACGTCGTACACCTCCGACGCTCCGGAGAAGGAGGGCTCGCTCGCCAGCGACGAGGCCCTTCAGGCGCTGCGCGACAAGCTCACCGGCGGCAACTGACGCCAAGCTGACGTCAAGCTGACACCAAGCTGACGCCGACGCAGCGAACGCCCTCGACCCTCACGGGTCGGGGGCGTTCGTCGTGCCAGGGCCGCGTCGGGGACTCACCGCAGCAGAGCGGTGGGGTGGGTCGGGAACGGGTCGAGGTGGCTGCTGGGCAGCAGGTCGGTCGGCGGGACGGCGCAGGTGGCCACGCAGGTCCACGCTGCCGTCGCCGGCGACGAAGCCGGCCAGGTGCGAGCCGCCCAGGCCAGGGCGACGAGGACGAGGGCGGTGAGAGGGGACGAGGACGAGGAAGCGGTGAAGGAGGTCATGGCAGTAAGTCTCCGCTCATCGCGTATCCTGCCACCAGTGGCGGGAATGCCGTGGTCCATCGATTTTCTGCCAGATCCGTGGCATCCTGGTCCCATGCCCCGCAACGTCGCCGCCCTGATGTGGGACGGGTTCTCGCCCTTCGAGCTCGGCGTGCTCTGCGACGCCTGGGGGCTCGACCGCAGCGAGCACGGCGTGCCGCCCGTGGACTTCGCCGTCTGCGGGCCGAGCCCGCAGGCGCGCTCCTCGATGGGCTTCTCCTTGACCCTGGAGCACGGCATGGACCGTGTCGCGGAGGCCGACCTGGTCGGCCGTCGGCGGCATGGACCGCCACGCCGCCGGTGCCCGAGAGCGTCGTCGACGGCGCGTCGCGGGCCGCCGTGGACGCGGGGCGCCCGGGTGCTCTCGGTGTGCACCGGCGCCTTCGTCCTGGGCGAGGCCGGTCTGCTCGACGGGCGCGCCTGCACGACGCACTGGATGCACACCGACGAGCTCGCCGAGCGGTTCCCCCGCGCGGAGGTCCGCCCCGGGGTGCTGTACGTCGACGAGGGCCCGGTCGTCACCTCCGCCGGCTCCGCGGCCGGCTCGACGCCTGCCTGCACCTGTGGCGCGAGGACCACGGTGCGGCCGTCGCCTCGGCTGTGGCCCGCCGGATGGTGGTGCCGCCGCAGCGCGACGGCGGCCAGGCCCAGTTCATCCGCTCCGCGGTGCCCTCCTGCGACGAGGAGACCCTCGGCGGGCTGCTCGTGTGGATGCTGGAGCACCTCGACGAGCCACTGACCGTCACCTCGCTGGCCCGGACCGCCTCGATGTCGGAGCGGACCTTCGCCCGCCGCTTCCGGGCCGAGACCGGCACCACCCCGCACGCCTGGCTGACGCTGCAGCGCGTGATCCGGGCCGAGGAGCTGCTCGAGACCACCGACCTGTCGGTCGAGCGGGTGGCCGACGAGGTCGGCTTCGGGGGAGCGGCGGCCCTGCGCCACCACTTCACGCGCGTGCGCGGGCTCAGCCCGCAGCAGTACCGCCGTCGGTTCGGCCGAGGCGGCGAGCTGAGCGTCCTGGCGACGGACCTTGCCGGTGCGCGTCGTCGGCAGGGCGTCGCGGGCCACGTAGTCCTTGGGTCGTTTGGCCGGCGCCAGCCGCTCGCGCGCCCAGGCGCGCAGGCGCTCCGCCTCGGCGTCGCCGACGACCGCGGCGCACACCCGCTGACCCCACTGCCGGGTCGGGTACGCCGTAGACCGCGACCTCGCGGACCCCCGGGTGGCCGGCCAGCACCTGCTCGACCTCGGCGGGGTAGACGTTGACGCCGCCGCTGACGATGAGGTCCTCGCGGCGACCGTCGAGGTAGACGTAGCCGTCCACGTCCAGGCGGCCCTGGTCGCCCACGGTGAACTCCGGCCCGTGCGGACCCGCGCGCCACGTGCTCGCCGTACGCTCCGGGTCGCCCAGGTAGGTGAACCGGGCGTGCTCGGGCACGGCGCACCACAGCGTGCCGTCGGGGTCGGCCCGCAGCCGCCGGCCCGGGCGCGCCCGTCCGACGGTCCCGGTCCGGCCCACCTGCTCCTCGCTGCGGCACGCGGTGAACTGGCCCTCGGTGGAGCCGTAGAACTCCCAGGTGGTCCCGGCCGGCAACGTCGTCAGCAGCCACCCTTGAGGTCGGGCGGGCAGGCGGCGCCGGCGTGGGCCAGCAGCCGCAGGGAGTCCCAGCGCGGCGGACGCCCGTCCCACGCGGTAGCGAGGCGACGCAGGTGAGTCGGCACGCAGAACGTGGTGGTGGGACGCTCGGCACGCACCAGGTCGGCGACCACGGCGGGGTCGAAGCCCCCGGGCGCGAGCACCCGTCCGCCCGCCAGCCGGGTGGCCATCGCGAACCGCAGGGCGCGGAGTGGTGCAGGGGTCCGAGCACCAGGTGCACGTCGTCGGGCGCGAACTCCCACAGGTCGCGCTCCTCGGCCACGAGCGCCTCGGCCGCGTCGTCGTCGAGCAGCCCCGACCACACCGCCTTGGGACGACCGGTGGTGCCGGACGTCAGGTGGAGCGGTCGCGCCCTCGGCGTGGCGAGGTCGGGCCGGCGCGCCGCCAGTGCCGTCACCTCGTCGGGCCCGAGCACCGCGACCGGGCTCGTCACCTCCGCTGCGACGGCGACCTCCCGCGGGGTCAGGTTGGGGTCGAGCGGGACGGGTATCACTCCCTGAGCCAGGAGCGCGAGCACGACGTCGACGTACGCCGGGGAACCGGGGGCGCGGAGCGCGACACGCGAGCCTGGCGCGAGGCTCAGGGGGTCGGTCACGGCAACATCGTCGCAGCCGGCTCGCGGGGCTGCAGCACCGGTCGGACGACCTGATGTCCGCTCTGGCGAGGCATGACGAACGGCTGTGAATGCACCAGAGATGTCGCCGACGACCTTGGTGCATGTGATGGACTACGACTCAGACGTTCGGTGTGACACGCCCGAGAAGCTCGGAAGGAGAGTCGATGAGGGAGGTCGACCCTGCGGCACGCTTCCACCCCATGGTGCTCGCCGCTCAGGCCCGCCTCGCTCACCAGGGAGGGTGGTCCCGCATGCTCGCCGGCGAGCCCTTGGCGGACGAGGACCTGGTCGACGCCGAGCTGCTGACCGCGGCCGGTGTGCTGGTCCGCGACGGTGACGGCTTCCGTCTCGCCGACCTGGACGGGCACCACCACGACCCGATGGACCCGATGGCCCTGGCCTCCGGCACGATCGCCGACCTGCGTCGCGCCCTGCGCTACGCCCAGCGCGGCGGCGTGGGCTGGACCGGTGAGGACCCGGTCGTGGTCCGCGCCCAGGGCCGGGCCAGCTCGCTGGCCGCCGACATGATCGCCGAGCAGATGACCACCATGCCCGGTCCGCACCAGGCGTTCGAGGCCGGTCGCGGCCGCTTCCTCGACGTCGGTGTCGGGCGTGGCGGCCATCTCGCTGCGCATGTGTGAGCTCTTCCCGGGCGCGACCGCCGTCGGGCTCGACATCCTGCCCGACGTCCTCGAGGCCGCCCGCAAGGAGGTCGCCGACCGCGGCTGCGAGGGGCAGGTCGAGCTCCGCCTGCTCGATGTCGCCGAGCTCGGCGAGGAGGAGACCTTCGACCTCGCCTGGCTGCCCCAGCCCTTCCTGCCTCCGGCTGCGCTGGAGGAGGGCCTGGAGCGGGTGCGCCACGCGCTGCGCCCGGAGGGGTGGCTGGTGATGCCTCTCAACGTCCCCACCCGCGACCGCTCGTTCGAGAGGGCGCTGTCGGAGCACTCGTCCCACCTGCTCGGTGGCGGCCCCATGAGCCGGGACGAGGCCGAGCAGCTGGTCGCCTCCGTGGGCTTCGAGGACCTCACGTGGTGCGAGTACCACGGGTTGTCGCTGCTGCTCGCGCGCCGGCCCGAGGTGGCCACGGTGACGCGGCTGACCAGGAAGGGAACCGGTGCGGATCGGACTCACGGGGGGCGTCGCCTCGGGGAAGAGCACGGTGGCGTCGATCCTGCAGGAGCTCGGCGCGCTGGTGATCGATGCTGACCAGCTCGCCCGTGAGGTGGTCGCGTCCGGGACACCCGGGCTCGCCGCGCTGGTCGAGGAGTTCGGTCCCGGCATCCTGACGTCGGACGGCGAGCTCGACCGTCCGGCCATGGCGAGGCGCGTCTTCGGCGACGAGGCCGCACGACGCACCCTCGAGGGCGTCGTGCACCCTCGTGTCTTCGAGGAGATCCAGCGCCGGGAGGCCCAGGCCCCGCCCGACGCGGTCGTGGTGCACGACATCCCACTGCTGGCCGAGTCCGGCCGCGCGGAGACGTTCGAGGCCGTCGTGGTGGTCGACGCCCCGGTGGAGACCCAGGTCGATCGCATGGTGCGCGACCGGCGCTGGTCCGAGGAGGACGCGCGCAGCCGGGTCGCGGCGCAGGCGTCCCGGGAGGACCGGCTCGCGCTGGCGACGTACGTCGTGGAGAACACCGGCAGCCGCGACGACCTCCGCCGTCGCGTCGAGGAGGTCTGGGCCGACCTGCAACGGACCCGTCAGCGTCGCTGAGCCCGGACGTGACGAAGCCGCAGCCTCCGGGGGCAGGAGCACTGCGGCTTCGTGGTGGGGACGCTCAGGCGGCCAGGTCGGGGTCGCCGAAGGTCCGGAGCTTCTGCAGGGCCTCGCGCTCGAGCTGACGCACACGCTCGGCGGAGATGCCGTGCTTGGCGCCGATGTCGGCGAGCTTGTGCACCCGACCGTCCTCGAGCCCGTAGCGGGACCGGATGATGTCGGCGGCACGCTCGTCCAGGCGGCCCACCAGGGCGCTCAGACGGTCGCGGGTCTCCTGGTCGAGGAACGACAGGTCCGGCCCGGGCATCGACTCCTGCGCGATCAGGTCACCCAGCGAGGTGTCGCCGTCCTCGTCGACCGGGGTGTCGAGGCTGACGTGGTCGCGACCCCAGGAGAGGAGGTCGATGACCCGGTCGACGTCCATGCCGAGCTCGGCCGCGATCTCGGTCGGCTCGGGGTCGTAGCCCAGCTGCCGCTCGAGGTTGCGACGGGCGGCGCTGACCTGGTTGATCTCCTCGACCACGTGCACGGGCAGGCGGACCACGCGGCCCTGCTGGGCGATGCCGCGGGTGATCGCCTGGCGGACCCACCAGGTGGCGTAGGTCGAGAACTTGAAGCCCTTGGTGTAGTCGAACTTCTCGACCGCGCGGATCAGGCCGGTGTTGCCCTCCTGCACGAGGTCGAGCATCGGCATCTGGCTGCGGCCGTACTTGCGGGCGATGGAGACCACGAGGCGGAGGTTGGCGGTGATGAACTGCTGGATGGCGCGCTGGCCCTCCTCGGCCAGCCACTCCAGCTCCTCCTGGGTGGCGCACTTGGGGGCACCGCCCTTGCGGCGTCCGACGCGGCCGGTGGCCAGCAGGTGCTCGGCCATCAGCCCGGCCTCGATGGTCTTGGCGAGCTCGACCTCGGTGATGGCGTCGAGGAGGGGCGTGCGTGCGATCTCGTCGAGGTAGAGGCCGACACTGTCGCGTCCCTCGATCTCGCGCTGCTGCGAAACGGTTGTGGTCACCTGGCTGCCCTTCGAACGGAGAGAGTCACCCGAATCGACTCCCTGAGAGTTCCAACCCTCGAACTCGTGGTGGCATTCCCGGGTCGTGTCCCGGTGTGCGCCTGTCACTCAGTACTACGAAGGAGGTGCCCGGATAGTTGCCGCCTCAAGCGTGATCTCAGCGAACTTTCAGTCTGGTTGACAGGGAACCTCCAGGACCCTGTCCGAGCACCACGACAGAACGCCCAGACCTGCACAGCGCGGTCCCGGGGGCAGTCCCCGGACCGCTCCGGAGGTCAGGCCAGGCCGACCTGGTCGAGCACCCACGCGTAGCTGAAAGCGCGGTCGCGCCACGCGTTGTAGCGACCTGACACGCCACCGTGCCCGGCCTGCATCTCGGTCTTCAGCAGCACGTCGGGCTCGACGGCTGTGGCCCTCAGCCGGGCGACCCACTTGGCCGGCTCGACGTACAGCACGCGGGTGTCGTTGAGCGACGTCTCCGCCAGGATCGCCGGGTAGCGCTTCACCTCGACGTTCTCGTACGGCGTGTAGGACTTCATGTAGGCGTAGACCTCGGGGTCGTGCAGGGGGTCGCCCCACTCCTCCCACTCGATGACCGTGAGCGGCAGGTCCGGGTCGAGGATGCTCGTGAGGGCGTCGACGAACGGCACGTCGGCCACGATCGCCGTGATGGCCTCGGGTGCGAGGTTGGCCACCGCGCCCATGAGGAGCCCGCCCGCCGACCCACCTTCCGCGACCAGGCGGTCGGGGGCGGTCCAACCGGTTGTGGCGAGGTGCTCCGCGCAGGCCACGAAGTCGGTGAAGGTGTTGCGCTTGTTGAGCATCTTGCCCTGGTCGTACCAGGCGCGGCCCATCTCGCCGCCGCCCCGCACGTGGGCGATGGCGAAGCCCATGCCGCGGTCCAGCAGGGACAACCGGGAGATGGTGAAGAACGGGTCCACGGAGTGCTCGTAGGAACCGTAGCCGTAGAGCAGGAAGGGCGTGCTGCCGTCGCGCGGCTGTCCCTTCGGCACCACGATCGAGATCGGCACCAGGGTGCCGTCGGAGGCGGTCGCCCACTCGCGGTGCTGCTCGTAGGCTCCTGCGTCGAAGTCGCCGAGCACCGGGGACTGCTTGAGCAGGGTGCGCTCACCTGTGCGCAGGTCCACCTGGAGAACGGCGCTCGGGGTCGCCATCGTGACGTAGCCGAAGCGCATCACCGGCTGGGTGAACTCCGGGTTCGACCCCACGCCGACGGTGTAGATCGGGTGCTCCATGTCGAGCAGCTCGTCGGAGACGACGCCGCCGTCGCCGAGACGCAGCACGCGGATCTGCGTGAGGCCCTCGCTGCGCTGGCTCACCACGAGGTGGTCGGCGAAGCAGTCGACGTCCTCGAGGCGCACGGCCGGGTCGTGGGCGAGCAGCGGCTCCCACGCCTCGTGCGAGGTGGCCGTGACCGGGGCCAGGGCGACGGCGAAGTTCTCCGCGCCGTCGTTGTGCAGCACCAGGAGGCGGTCCTCGCCGTCGACGACCAGGTGGTCGACGCCGTACTCCACGCCCTGACGGCGCGGCGCGACGACCCGGGGCTCGCCGGTGGGGTCGGCCGCGTCGAGGACGCGGTACTCCGTGGTGACCTTGCTGCCGCAGCCGATGAGCAGGTAGCGATCGGAGCGGGTGCGCCCCACCGAGACCCAGAACCGGTCGTCCGGCTCGTGGTGGACCACGACGTCCTCGGCCGGGTCGGTGCCGACCCGGTGACGCCACACCCGGTCGGGGCGCCACGCCGCGTCGACGGTCGTGTAGAAGAGGTGATCGCCGGCCAGGTCCCAGGTCGCGCCGTACGACGTGTCGCGCACCTGGTCGGGCAGCAGCTCGCCGGTCTGGAGGTCCTTGACCTGGAGCAGGAAGCGCTCGTCGCCGACCGTGTCGGTGCTGAAGGCGAGGTAGCGCCCGTCCGGGCTGATGGAGCTCGCGCCGAGCGAGAAGAAATCGTGACCCTCGGCGAGCTCGTTGCTGTCGAGGACCACCTCCTCGTCGTCCGGGACCTCGGCGGGGTCGACGGTCGGCGGCAGCCACGACTCCGGGTCGAGGACCGGCCGTCGGCAGCTGGTGCCGTACTGCTTCCCCTCGTGGGTGCGGCCGTAGTACCAGAAGCCGCGCACCCGCACCGGCACCGACAGGTCGGTCTCCCGGGTGCGCGTGCGGATCTCCTCGAAGAGCGTCTCGCGCAGGTCGCCCAGGTGCGCGGTGCGGGCCTCGGTGTAGGCGTTCTCGGCCTCGAGGTAGGAGATCGTCTCCGGTGACTCCTTGTCGCGCAGCCACTCGTAGTCGTCGACGTACACGTCGCCGTGGTGCTCGCGACGGTGCGGCACGGTGCGGGCGACCGGGGGAGCGGGGGACGTCGGGTTCTGAGCCATGGCGCCGACCCTACGGCCGGGGCGGGACGCGGCATGATCGGGGCATGGACCTGAACGCCGACCTGGCCGAGGAGGTCACCGACGACCGGGCGCTGCTCGAGGTCGTCACCTCCGCCAACGTGGCCTGCGGCTACCACGCCGGCCACGACGCCCTCATGCGCGAGGTGTGCGCGCTGGCCGCCGCGCGGGGCGTGCGGGTCGGCGCCCAGGTGTCCTACCTCGACCGCGAGTGTTTCGGCCGGCGTGCGCTCGACGTCGACCCGGACGTGCTGAGCGAGCAGGTCGCCGACCAGGTGGGCCGCCTCACCGACGCCGCACGTGCGGCCGGCCTCGAGGTGGTCTACCTCAAGCCGCACGGCGCGCTCTACAACCGCGTCGTCGACGACGCGGTCCAGGCCGCTGCGGTGCTGGCCGGGTCAGGCACCCTGCCGGTCCTCGGGCTGCCGGGAGGGCGGCTGCTGAGGCTGGCCGCCGAGGCGGGCCGAGCGACGTACCGCGAGGGCTTTCCGGACCGGGGTTACCGGCCCGAGGCCGACGACGGGGTGGCCCGTCTGCTGCCGCGCTCCGAGCCCGGCGCCGTGCTGGACGACCCGGACGCGATCGCGCGCCGGGCGGTGGACCTGGCCGGGTCCGGCGGGATCGACTCGGTCTGCGTCCACGGCGACGGTGTCACCGCCGTGGCCGTCGCGCGTCGCGTGCGCGCCGCCCTGGAGGCGGCCGGGCACCACCTGGGCGGGTTCGTGTGAGGTGGCTGCCGGCGGGTCCCCACGGCCTCCTGCTCGAGCTCGACAGCGCGGCTGAGGTCACCGCGGCGTACGCCGGTCTCGACCCGGTCTCCCGCCGGCTCGCCAGGGACGTGGTGCCGGCGGCCCGCACGATCCTCTTCGCCGACGTCACCGACGCCGAGCGGCTGCGCGAGCTGGTCTCGCGGGGTCTCGACGCGCCGAGCGAACCGGGTCCGCACCCCGGCGCTGACGGCGCTGACGGCGCTGACGGAAGGGAGGTGGAGGTGCCCGTGCGCTACGACGGGGAGGACCTCGACGAGGTGGCACGGCTGTGGGACATGACCCGCGCCGAGGCCGTCGCCACGCACACCGGCACCACCGTCGTGGTCGCCTTCTGCGGGTTCGCGCCGGGCTTCGCCTACTGCACGGGCCTGCCCGAGCGGCTGCACGTGCCCCGTCGGTCCTCGCCGCGCACACGCGTGCCGGCCGGCTCCGTCGGCCTGGCTGGGGAGTTCACCGGCGTCTACCCGACCGCCTCGCCCGGAGGGTGGCAGCTCCTCGGCGTCACCGACCTCACGCTCTTCGACGTCGAGGCCGAGCCGCCCGCGCTGTTGAGCCCCGGCACGCGCGTGCGCTTCACGGAGGTGCGGCGGTGAGCGCCGGGCGGGCCCTGGAGGTGCTCGACGCGGGTGTCCTGACCACAGTGCAGGACGCCGGGCGGCCCGGCCTGGCCCATCTCGGCGTACCGCGGTCCGGGTGGCTCGACGCCGGGTCGGCGCGGCTGGCCAACCGGCTCGTCGGCAACCCGGACGCCGACGGACCGGGGGACGCGCTGCTGGAGTGCCTCGGCGGCGGGCTGCGCCTGCGAACGCAAACGGCACTGACGGTGGCGCTGACCGGAGCCCCCGCTGTGCTGCGCGTCGACGGACGAGCCGTCGCGCACGCCGAGCCGGTCACCGTCCCGGCGGGCGTGACGATCGCCGTGGGGCCACCGGCGGCGGGCGCCCGGTCCTACCTGGCGGTGGCCGGTGGGGTCCACGTCCCGCCGGTGCTGGGCTCGCGCTCCACCGACACCCTGTCGGGCATCGGGCCGACGCCGCTGGCCGTGGGGGACGAGCTCCCGGTGGGGCAGGTGCGACGCCCACCGGCCCCGGTCGACGTACCCGGTGGCAGGGCGGTGACCGGCCCGGACGCAGCGGGCACCGCGACCGTGCTGCGGGTCCAACCCGGCCCGCGGGCCGACTGGTTCGTGGGCGGGCTCGACGCGCTCGTGGCGGGGACGGCGTACACGGTGGCGGGGGAGGCCGACCGCATCGGCGTCCGTCTCGAGGGCCCGCGCCTCGTGCGGGCCGTGACCGAGGAGCTGCCGAGCGAGGGCGTGGTGCTCGGCGCGGTCCAGGTGCCCACGGACGGACGGCCGCTGGTGTTCCTGCGCGACCACCCGACCACCGGGGGCTACCCCGTCGTGGCGGTGGTGCGGCGCGACGACCTCGACCGGGTCGCGCAGCTGCGACCCGGCGACGCGGTCAGGTTCCGTCGGGGCTGACGACCGGGTCGCGCGGGTGCAGCGCGGGGTCGTCCTCGGCGAAGGTCCGCACCGGCCCGGGTCCGGTCTCGGCCGTCTCGAAGCGCACCGTCACCCGGCCCACCCCGGCACCCCAGACCCAGCCGGGTCCGTGCTCGTCGTGCTGCACGTCGTGGCCCGGGTGCCACTTCCGCTGGTCGCGGGACCGCTGCGCCAGCAGGTCGTCGGCCGTGGGGCCCTCGGACGGCGCGAGCGGCGCCGACGGCGCCTCACCCGCCGGTCCCTCGGCCGCCGTCGTGCTCACGGGCACGCCGACCTCGAGGTCGTCGAACAGCTCGTCCTGGATCCAGTCGGCCAGGCCCGACACCCCCACGCCGAGCAGGCGCACCCCGTCGGAGGTGTCGAACTCCGTGAGCAGCGCCCTGGCGCGGCGGACCAGGGCGGCCGGGTCGTCGGTGGGCACGCCGAGGGTGGAGGAGCGGGTGTGGGTGGTGAAGTCGTGGGCGCGCACCTTCACCGTCACGGTGCGTCCGGACAGCCGGGCCGAGCGCAGCCGCTCGGCGACCTTGCGGGTCTGGCGCTCCAGCAGGCCCTCGAGCAGCCGTCGGTCGACCAGGTCGGTGTCGTAGGTGTCCTCGACGCTGATCGACTTCGCCTCCCGCTCCGCCACCACCGGCCGGTCGTCGTCGGCGCGCGCCAGGCGGTGGATGCCCGACCCCACCGCCTGGCCCAGCAGCCGCACCATCTCGTCGAGGGAGATGTCGACGAGGTCGCGCACATGGGTGGCGCCGACGCGGCGCAGCCGGTCGGCGGTGGCGGGGCCGATGCCGGGGATGGCGGTCACGGGGAGCGGGTGCAAGATCATCGCCTCGGTCCCGGCCGGTACGACGACCAGCCCGTCGGGCTTGTGCAGGTCGCTGGCGATCTTCGCCACCAGCTTGGAGGTGCCGATGCCGACCGAGCCGGTGATGCCGCCGGTCAGCCGCGCCAGGTCGGACTTGAGGTCGAGGGCGAGCTCCACGAGCGTGGCCGCCCGTGCGTCGGGCAGGCCCGCGGCCGCGAGGTCGACGAAGGCCTCGTCGAGCGAGAGCGGCTCGACCAGCGGCGACAGCTCGCGCAGCCTGGCCATGACGACCTCGGAGGTGGCGCGGTAGACGCGGTGGCGACCGGACAGGTACGCCGCGTGGGGGGCCCGGGAGCGCGCCTCACGGGTCGACATGGCCGAGCGGACACCGAAGACGCGGGCCTCGTAGGACGCCGTGGCGACCACGCCGCGACCCCCGGTGCCGCCGACCACGACCGGCTTGCCGCGCAACGACGGCTTGTCGCGCTGCTCGACGGAGGCGAAGAACGCGTCGAGGTCGACGTGGAGGATCGTCGGCTCGCTGCGCACCCGCCCATCATGACGGGCTGCCGGGCCGGAACCCTTCCCCAGGGCCGCCGACCCGCCCGGTCTCCACCGGTGCGGCGACGCGCCTCCCACGCGGGCGCTGCCGCGACGAGGGTCGGGGCATGGACAGCATCGACGACGACCTGAACCCGTGCAGCGGCCCCGGCCCGACCACCTTCCGGCTGCGCGACGAGACCGACCTCATCGCCCTGGTGGCCACCACGCTGGGCTTCCACCCGACCTCCTCGATCGTGCTGGTGTGCGTCGACGGGGCCGGTCGCGTGTTCCAGGCGCGCTGCGACCTGGCCCCCGACGCCGACGGGGTGCCCGCCGTCGTCCACTCGCTGCTCAGCGCCGGGCTGCGCAACGGCGGTCGCACCACCTTCCTGCTCACCTACACCGACGACGAGCGACGTTCACGCCTGCACCTGCGGGCGGTGGCACGCGCGCTCGGCGGGGCCCGACGCGACGTCGTCATGCGGCTGCGCGTCGACGGCGGCCGGTTCTACCCGGCGGCCGGCCACGGCTCCCTAGCGGCCCGCGTCGGGGTGCCCTACGACCTCGGCGCCCACCCGTTGCTGGCCCGACGGGTGCTGCGCGGCGACGTCCTGCACCCAGACCGCGACGCGCTGGTCAGCTCGCTCGACCCCGTCGCCGGCCCCGAGACCGATGCCGTCGCGGCGGCGTACACCAAACTGGGCCCGCTCGACGTCACCGACTCCTCGATGCTGCTGAGCGAGAGGGAGTGGTTGGAGCGGCGGTTGCGTGACGACCCCGAGCACTGGACTCCCGCGACGCTGGCCCGCGTGCTGCGCGCCGTCCACGTGGGCAGCGTCCGCGACGTGGCGCTGAGCGCCGCGGAGGAGCCCCGCACGGGCGACCTGTGGGTCCGCGTGTGGCAGCGGGTGCTGCGCCTGGCACCGCCGGAGACGCGAGCCGCGCCCGCCGCGCTGCTCGGCTTCGCCGCCTGGATCTCCGGGGACGGTGCCCTCGCCTGGTGCGGGGTCGAGCGGGCGCAGGCGGTCGACCCCGAGCAGTCACTCGCCCGGCTGGTCGCCCACCTGCTCGAGGAGGCCGTGCCGCCGCCTCAGCTGGGGTCGCTCAGGTCGCCGGCGTAGCGCGCCGAGGACGAGCGGCCCAGCGCGGCGACCTCGTCGTCCATGACCTGCACCATGCTGGCGGCGCTGCGCAGCGTCTCGCGCTCACCCCACGGTGAACCGACCAGGGTGCGAGCCTTCGCGAGGGCGCCGACCCAGCCGGGGACGTAGACGCGACGGCTGCGGTGCTCGATCCCGGCCAGGAAGCCGTCCACGCAGGCCTCGACGCTCGTGGTGCGGTTGAGCGGCGGGGGCAGCTTGCTGATCATGGTGTCGAAGGTGGGCAGGTCGGCGCGGGCGTCCTGCACCATCGGGGTGTCGATCCAGCTCATGTGCGCGCTGCCGACCGCCACCCCGAGGTGGGCGACCTCGAGGCGCAGGGCGTTGGCGAAGTTCTCCGCACCCGCCTTGCTGGCGTTGTACGACGCCATCCCCGGCGCCGCGGTGAAGGCGGCCAGCGAGGAGACGACCAGCACGTAGCCCCGACGCTCGATGACGTGGGGGAGTGCGGCCCGGACGGTGTGGAAGACGCCCGTGACGTTGATGTCGATCACCCGGCGGAACGTCGCCGGGTCGACCTTGAGCACCGAGCCGTAGCTGCCGATCCCGGCGTTAGCCACCACGGTGTCGACACCGCCGAAGCGCTCGACGCCCCGGGCGACGGCGGACTCCAGGGAGGCGAGGTCGGTGACGTCGGCGCGGGCGGCCAGCGCGGCCTCACCGAGCTCGGCGGCGAGCGCTTCGAGGGGCTCAGCGTCGACGTCGACCATCAGCACCTGCGCCCCCTGCTCGACGAGCCGGCGCGAGAGCGCGGCGCCGATGCCGCGCGCGGCGCCGGTGACGAGGACGACGGATCCGGACACGGGACGGACGACAGCGCGGGACCTGGCCATGCCTCACCTTAGAGTGGAGCGATGGGCGAGGAAGTCGAGCAGCAGAAGTTCACGCGGGAGCACCGCACGAAGTACCGCCGCAAGGTGCGTGACTGCCTCGACGTGCTCGAGCGGATGCTCACCGAGTCGCGCTTCGACGCCGATGACCCCGCCACGGGCATGGAGATCGAGCTCAACATCGTCGATGACGACGAGCAGCCGGCGATGCTGAACATGGCGGTCCTCGAGGCTCTCGGCGACCCCGACTTCCAGACCGAGCTGGCGAAGTTCAACCTCGAGATCAACGTCGCCCCCAAGAAGCTCGGCGTGCACGGCGTGAACGCCTTCGGCGACGGTGTGCGCGCCAGCCTCAACACCGCCGAGAGGGTGGCCAACGCCGCCGGTGGTCACCTGGTGATGATCGGCATCCTGCCCACCCTCGGCGAGCAGCACCTGAGCCAGGACGTGCTCAGCGCCAACCCGCGCTACCAGCTGCTCAGCGACGAGATCCTCGCCGCCCGGGGTGAGGACATCGTCCTCGACATCCAGGGCCCCGAGCGCCTGCGGGTCACCGCGGACTCGATCGCCCCGGAGGCGGCGTGCACCAGCACGCAGCTCCACGTGCAGGTCAGCCCGGACAACTTCGCGTCGTACTGGAACGCCTCGCAGGTCATGGCCAGCCTGCAGCTCGCGGTCGGCGCGAACTCGCCGTACCTGCTGGGCAAGGAGCTGTGGCGCGAGACCCGCATCGCGCTCTTCGAGCAGGCCACCGACACTCGCGCCGACGAGCTGAAGGCGCAGGGCGTGCGCCCGCGCGTGTGGTTCGGCGAGCGCTGGATCACCTCGATCTTCGACCTGTTCGAGGAGAACGTGCGCTACTTCCCGGCACTGCTGCCGGTGCTCTCCGACGAGGACCCCGCCGCGGTCCTCGACGCCGGTCACACCCCGCAGCTCGACGAGCTCAAGCTGCACAACGGGACCGTGTACCGATGGAACCGCCCGGTGTACGCCGTCGTCGACGACGTGCCGCACGTCCGGGTCGAGAACCGGGTGCTGCCCGCCGGGCCGACGGTCGTCGACACGATGGCCAACGCCGCCTTCTACTTCGGGCTCGTGCGGGCTCTGGCCGAGCAGGACCGGCCGATCTGGTCGCAGATGTCCTTCCCCGCGGCGGAGGAGAACTTTCACGCTGCCGCGATCGCCGGCATCGACGCTCGCGTCTACTGGCCCGGCGTGGGTCAGGTGCCCGCCACCGAGCTCGTCGTACGACGGCTGCTGCCGCTGGCCGCCCAGGGCCTCAGCGCCTGGGGGGTCACCGACGAGGAGTCCGGCCAGCTGCTCGACATCATCGAGCGGCGCTGCGTCACGGGCGTCAACGGTGCGTCCTGGTTCGTCGACCAGACGACGGCCCGGGCGGGCGAGGGCGAGCGGGAGCGCGTCATCGCTCGGGTGCTGAAGGACTACCGTGAGCGGATGCACGACAACGCCCCCGTCCACACCTGGGGCGAGCAGTAGCGGAGGGCGCCCGGGTCCCGGGTCACCTCAGCCGTCCGGGAGCCGCAGCCGCTTCCAGCGGCGCGACTCCCCGGTGAGCGGGTCGAGCCAGCCGTAGCGGGTGAGCACGACCAGCGGCCCGTGCGCCGGCCCATGTGGCGACCGATGCGCCGGCCCGCGTGCCGCCGCGACCCGGACCGCCACGGAGGCCACCCGGAGGTCGAGGTCGTGGACCTCGGGCACCCCGGGGCGCACGAGCCACAGCCGGCTGCAGCCGACCGCGGAATCGTCGCTCGCGGTGCTCACGGTGCTCACGGTGTCGAAGAGCGAGTCGACGAGGTCGAAGAGCAGCCCGACGTCGGGCGGGTCGCGCGGGGGCCAGGCCAGCTCGTGGCCCGGGCCGCGCGCCGGTGAC
Source organism: uncultured Actinomycetota bacterium (assembly GCA_963762755.1). GTDB lineage: Bacteria > Actinomycetota > Actinomycetes > Propionibacteriales > Nocardioidaceae > Marmoricola_A. Next base: position 48,964 of record CAVXMH010000034.1, read on the forward strand.
GTTCCCAGGCACAGCCGGGCCGGGAAGATCCGCCGCTGCTCACGCCGGCGCAGCGCTGCGACCTCGGCGCGCAGCAGGCGGTCGCGGCGCGGCGTGTCCCGGGTGGGCGCCGAGCCGGTGGTCGGGGTCGTGGGGATCACCGGCCGATCCTCGCCCGCCGGGGGGCCGGGCCGCTTGCGTTGTCCACAGGCTCGGCGTACCGACGGCGCAGTGGGGGAGGATGGCGCCATGGTCACGATCCAGATCGCCCAGGACACCGACGCCGACCGCGTGCTCTCCGAGTCGCCCTTCGCCCTGCTGGTGGGCATGCTCCTGGACCAGCAGTTCCCGATGGAGCGGGCCTTCGCCGGTCCGGCCAAGCTGGTCGAGCGGCTGGGCTCGCTCGACCCCGCCACCGTCGCGACCGCCGACCCCGAGACCTTCGCCGAGGCCTGCTCACGCGCGCCCGCCGTGCACCGCTTCCCCGGCTCGATGGCCGCGCGGATCCAGGCCCTGGCCCAGCAGGTCGTCGACGACTACGACGGTGACACCGCGCGGCTCTGGACCGAGGCGAGGACGGGGGGAGACCTGCTCGAGCGACTTCAGGGGCTGCCCGGCTTCGGCAAGCAGAAGGCGCAGATCTTCACCGCCCTGCTGGCCAAACAGCTCGACGTCAGGCCCGACGGCTGGGAGAAGGCAGCGGGCGACTACGCGCTCGACGGTCACCGCTCGGTGGCCGACGTCGTGGACGCCGACTCGCTGGTCAAGGTGCGAGAGTTCAAGCAGCAGAAGAAGGCAGCGGCCCGGGCGGCCGGTGCCTGAGCGGTCCTGGCCGGTTCTCGGTTCTCACCAGAGCCGTGCCACAATGGTCCTCGGCGGCACTTGACGACAACGGGCTCTGCCGCGCCCATCACTCTGGACGAGAGGTAGTTCGTGTCCTCGAGCACGTCAGGATCCACGCCCCACGCATCTCCTCCCCGCGGCCGCACGCTGGCCGCGACCTCCACCGCCAAGAAGGTGACCTCAGCCGCGGCGAAGAAGGCTGCTGCGGCGCCGGCGGACGTCGAGGAGACGGAGACGACGACCCCCGCGGCGAAGGCGGCGGCCAAGAAGGCCACGGCCACGAGGGCCCCCGCGAAGAAGGCTCCGGCCAGGAAGACGACGGCGAGGAAGACGGCTGCCGCTCCCTCCGACGTCGCGCCCGTGGCGGTCGGCCCCGACGGCAAGAAGATCCTCCCCGACATCCCGGACGAGCAGTTCGAGAAGGACGTCAAGGAAGACCCGACCATCAAGGAAGACGAGAAGAAGGGCTTCGTCATCTCCGCCGCGGATGACACCGACGAGCCCGAGCAGCAGGTCATGGTGGCCGGTGCCACCGCCGACCCGGTGAAGGACTACCTCAAGCAGATCGGCAAGGTGCCCCTCCTCAACGCCGAGATGGAGGTCGAGCTGGCCAAGCGCATCGAGGCAGGCTTGTTCTCGGAGGAGAAGCTGGCCAAGGGCGGGAAGATCACCCCGAAGGTCCTCGAGGAGCTCGAGTGGATCTCCGACGACGGCCGTCGTGCCAAGAACCACCTGCTCGAGGCCAACCTGCGCCTCGTCGTCTCGCTGGCCAAGCGCTACACCGGCCGCGGCATGCTCTTCCTCGACCTCATCCAGGAGGGCAACCTGGGCCTGATCCGCGCGGTCGAGAAGTTCGACTACACCAAGGGCTACAAGTTCTCCACCTACGCGACCTGGTGGATCCGCCAGGCCATCACCCGCGCGATGGCCGACCAGGCCCGCACCATCCGTATTCCGGTGCACATGGTCGAGGTCATCAACAAGCTGGCCCGCGTGCAGCGCCAGATGCTCCAGGACCTGGGCCGCGAGCCCACCCCGGAGGAGCTCGCCAAGGAGCTCGACATGACCCCCGAGAAGGTCATCGAGGTCCAGAAGTACGGCCGCGAGCCCATCTCGCTGCACACGCCTCTCGGTGAGGACGGCGACAGCGAGTTCGGTGACCTCATCGAGGACTCCGAGGCCATCGTCCCGGCTGACGCGGTCTCCTTCACGCTCCTGCAGGAGCAGCTGCACGCCGTGCTCGACACGCTCTCCGAGCGTGAGGCCGGCGTGGTGTCGATGCGCTTCGGCCTCACCGACGGTCAGCCCAAGACCCTCGACGAGATCGGCAAGGTCTACGGCGTGACGCGTGAGCGCATCCGTCAGATCGAGTCCAAGACCATGTCGAAGCTACGTCACCCGAGCCGCTCCCAGGTCTTGCGCGACTACCTGGACTGATGTTCTGCAGATCCTGACAGCTCTCGCAGATCAGGAAGGCTTGCGCTCCAGCCCCTCGTCACGCGCCGCGGCACCCAGCGCGGAGCAGCAACGGCGACAGCCGGGTGAACGCGAGCAGGGCTCCAACGCGTCCTCGTAGGTCCCCCCGGCGGTCGATCGGCCGCCCGGAACGATGACGGCGGCTCCAGTATGCTGCCGACTCAGCAGGCCGACATGAGCCGGGGGCTGGAGCCGAATGGAGGGGGTCATGAGTCGGCAATCCGTGGTGCTGATCGAGGACGACGCAGGCGACAGGCTGCTCGTGGCTGACATGTTGGCGGGCGTCGCCCCGGAGATGCAGCTGACCTGCTTCACCACCCTACGGGCGACGCTGGACGACTGGCCACCCGACGCCGAGTGCGTGCTCCTGGATCTGGGCCTTCCCGACGCCATGGGCCTGTCCGCGCTCGAACGGCTCCGCGCCGCGGTGCCCGACGTGCCCATCGTGGTGCTCACCGGACGCCCCGACGACGGCATCGGACGGGTGGCGCTCGCCGCCGGCGCTCAGGACTACCTCGTCAAGGGCCAGGTCGACGGTACGGCGATCGAGCGCTCGGTGCGGTATGCGGTCGAGCGCGGGCGGGCCGCACTCGATCGGCGCCGCTACATGGCGGCCGAGCTGAGCGCGCAGGAGAACGCCCGTCTGCAACGCGGTCTGCTCCCGAGCCCGCTGATCGACACGCGCGAGCTGGGCGTCGCCAGCTTCTACCGCCCGGGTGGGGGCCGGGCGTTGCTCGGCGGAGACTTCTACGACGTGGTCCAGACCTCCACGGGAGTGCATCTGCTCATCGGCGACGTCAGCGGCCACGGCCCTGAGGAAGCGGCCCTGGGCGTGGCGCTACGGATCGCGTGGCGCACGTTGGTGCTGGCGGGACACTCGGGCGTGGATGTCGTGCGCGGTGTCGAGCAGGTGCTGCTGGCCGAGCGGCACGACAACGATCGGTACGCGACCATCGCCACGGTGTCGTTGAACACCGCGCTCTCACGCGCTGAGGTGTTGCTGTGCGGTCACCCGTCGCCGCTGTTGATCCGCGGTGTCGACGTCGACGAGATCGACGGCAGCCGGCTCCCGATCCTGACGTTCCTCGAGGGTCGCTCGATCGAGCCGTTCGCTGTCGAGCTCGATGGCGAATGGGGTCTGCTGCTGTTCACGGACGGGTTGTTCGAGGGACGCGCCGCGCCGGGAGCGGCGACCCGCCTCGGCATGGACGGCCTCGTGGGAGAGCTCGGGTCGTTGGTCGTGGGCGGTACCCCGCGAGACGCGTTGGCCTCGGCGTTGTTCGTCGCCGTGGAGCAGGCGAACGGAGGGCCCCTCACCGACGACGTCGCGGCGCTGCTCGTCGGCACCGCGGGATGGTGGTCCTGACGAGATGACGGTAGGTGCATGGTCCGACTGGACGCTCGCCCGCCGGCTGCGCGTGACGCTCGCCGGTCTCTTCGTGCTCCTGCTGCTGGCAGGGGTGGCGCTGACGGTCGCGCTGCGCCGAGCCGATGACGCGACCTCCGACCAGGTGGAGCGGACCATCCCGGCCCGTCTCGCCGCGAGCCAGCTGCTGACGTCGCTCGTGGATCAGGAGACCGGGCTGCGCGGCTACGCACTCACCGGCGACCGGACCTTCCTCGAACCGTATCGGCAAGGTCTGCTCGACGAGCAGCAAGCCCGCGCGGAGCTGGAGCGTCTGATCATCCCCGGGGACCCGGCGCGGCTCGACCTGGTGTCCATCAGTGCTGCGATCACGGCGTGGCGCGGACAGTACGCGTCGTTGCGGACCGAAGGCGCGAAGGGCACCGGCGTCGACGAGACCATCGACTTCGGTCGGCAGCTCTTCGAGCGGGTGCGTCGGACGAACGCCGACCTCGATGCCGAGCTCGCCGACCAGCTGGTGACCGCACAGCAGGCGGCGGACCGCGCGCGCACGCTCGTGGCTGTGGTCCTCGCCCTGATGGCAGCCACCTTCGTCGTCGCAGTCATCGTCCTCTCCCGTGCGCTGAGCACGTCGGTCCTCCGGCCGTTGGGGCGCCTCGGCGAGCAGGTGCGGGTGGTGGCCCACGGCGAGCACACGACCTCGATCCAGCCGACTGGCCCGCCCGACCTGCGGGAGATCGGCCACGACATCGAGTCCATGCGGCTGGAGCTCGTGGGCGTGCTGGCGGAGGTGGAGGAGCAGCGGCGCGGGCTGGAGCGACGTGCCACCGAGCTCGCTCGATCGAATGCGGACCTCGAGCAGTTCGCGTACGTCGCGTCCCACGATCTTCAAGAGCCCCTGCGCAAGGTCGCCAGCTTCTGCCAGCTGCTCGAGCAGCGATATCGAGGCCAGCTCGACGCGCGCGCGGACGAGTACATCGCATTCGCCGTGGACGGCGCGAAACGGATGCAACTGCTCATCAGCGACCTGCTGACGTTCAGCCGAGTCGGTCGGACGAGCGAAGGGTTCGTCGCGGTCGATCTTGCCGATGTCGTCGCGACCGCATGGGGGACCCTCGAGGACCAGATGCGACGCACGGACGCAACGCTCGACACGGACATCGGGCCCGAGGCAGGACACGTCCACGGCGATCCTGCGTTGCTCCGGATGTTGCTCACCAACCTGTTCGCCAACTCCATCAAGTACCGGCGGACGCAGGAGGCACCTTCGCTGCGTCTGACGGCAGCGGTGGAGGGGGAGATGGTCCGTGTCGACGTCACCGACAACGGGATCGGGATCCCTCTCGAGTACTCCCAGAAGGTGTTCGTCATCTTCCAGCGCCTCCACGGCCGCGACGAGTACGACGGAACCGGGATCGGCCTCGCGCTCGCGAAGAAGGTCGTCGAGTTCCACGGCGGCACGATCGAGGTGCGCGAGGCGCAGCGCGGCGGCACCTGCATGTCATTCACGCTTCCACCGGAGGAGACGGCCGCCCATGTCTGACCAGCCGGCGACACAGCCCATCGAGATCCTGCTCGTCGAGGACGACCCAGGCGACGTGCTGATGACCCGCGAGGCGTTCGAGGACTACAAGATCGCGAATCGGCTGACCGTCGTCTCCAACGGCGAGGACGCCATCGCCTATCTACGCCGGCAGGGCCGATTCGCCGACGCGCCGACCCCGGACCTCGTGCTCCTCGACCTCAACCTGCCTCGGCGGGATGGTCGTGAGGTGTTGTCCGACATCAAGGGTGACCCGAGCCTACGACGGATCCCCGTCGTCATCCTGACGACCTCGGAGGCGGAGGAGGACGTGATCGCGGCCTACGACCTGCATGCGAACGCCTACGTGCGCAAGCCCGTCGACTTCGAACAGTTCGTGTCCGCTGTGCGTGCGATCGACGACTTCTTCATCACGGTGGTGCGCCTTCCGACCCGGTGAGCGCGTCCTCCCGGTAGCATTCTGGCCGCCCCCGGAGGTTGCTGCCTTGACGAATCTCTCGAGAAGAAACGTGTTGAAGGTCGGCGCCGTAGCCGCCGGCGGGCTGTTGGCGTCCGAATGGCTCGCCGCCTGCGGTGGCGGCGATGCTTCCCTGGCGCAGCTCGACCCCGACGCTCTGGCTCCCTTCACGTCGTCCGGGGGTACCGGCGGTGCCACCGGTCTGCCCGCCCGCGTGGCGTGGGCCTCGACGGCCGATTCCGAGTTCTTCCTCGCGCTCGGTCGGGGCATGCAGGAGGCGGCCACCGAGCGCGGCCTCGACTACGTCACGGCGACGTCGGGCAACGACCCGGCACTGCACGTCGACCAGATGGACGGCTTCCTCGACCGAGGGGTCGGTGCGCTGGCGATGCAGCCGCTCAGCCCTGACGCCGACGCTGCCGTGCTGCAGCGTGCCATCGACCGCGGGGTGTGCACTCAAGGCATCATCACCGCGCCGAGCACGATGCAGGTGGTAGCCAGCCAGTACCAGATCGGCTACGACCAGGGGAAGGCCGCCGCCGACTACTGCGGCGCGGAGCTCGGTGGGAACGCCCAGGTGCTGTACTTCAATCTGGACAGTGCGTCGCCGCAGCTGAGGCTCCGGCACCAGGGTGTGCTCGACGGCCTCGAGACGGGTGGCGGCGGCATCGAGGTGGTCGGCGACATCACCGTCGCCGACATCAGCACCACGTCGGGCTTCAACACGATGATGACCGCGTTGCAGCGCTACTCGGAGATCAAGGTGGTGCTCGGGGGGGACACGATCGTGGTGGGCGCCCACAAGGCGCTGGCGGAGCAGGGCAAGCTCACCGACGACATGTTCCTGTCCGGCGTCGACGGGGACCAGGAGGCGCTCGATCTGGTCAAGCAAGGTGGTGCCTACAAGCTCAGCATCGCCTTCGCCTGGAAGCTGATGGGATACGGCCTCGGTCAGTTCGGTGCGGACTGGGTGGAGGGTCGCGAGGTGCCGCAGCTGATCGTCGCCCGCGGGGCGCAGCTGGACTCGGCCGACGCGGTCGAGCAGTTCGAAGCGGCCGGCGAGGATCCGGCCGCGGTGTTCGGCGACCGGGCTCGCTACGAGGAGTACCTCCCGCTGTACGGCAACGTCTCCTACGAGTCGCGTCAGCGGTTCTGGACGTCGCCGGTCGACCCACCGTCGGCGAGCGCCTCGCCCACCACCTGATCGCGACAAGGCTCATCAGCGGCCCGCGGTGTGGAGAACCGGTGTGACGAAGGCCGGCCGCCTCCGCACAACCCGCCGTGCGACGGGCCTTCGAGCCCCGACCAGGCGGACCTGCTCCTGGCCGGGGCTCGAAGCAGAGCTCAGAGCAGGAAGATGAGCAGAATGATGACGGCGATCACGAGGGCTGCGATGGCGATCGTGCGAGTGTTCATGGACTCTCTCCTCTCTCGTGCTGAGACTGGTCCGCTGAGTGTGGCAGGGCGGCGGGCCGCGGGAGGTGGCTTCGCGGGCGTGTCGTGAGCACAGCCTGGGGCGAGCGGGCGCTCAGGCCCGGTAGGTCAGCACCGAGATCGCGATGTACTGGCACGCCCAGGCGCCGACGGTGAACACGTGGAAGATCTCGTGGAAGCCGAACCAGGTGGGGCTGGGGTCCGGTCGCTTCACGGCGTACACGACGCCGCCGATCGTGTAGAGCAGGCCGCCCACGAGGGTGAGCGTGCCGACGGCGGTGCCGGCTGCGAAGACCTCCCCCATGAAGGGGGCGATCGACCAGCCGAGCGCGATGTAGAGCCCGGTGTAGAGATAGCGCGGTGCGCCGATCCAGAGCACCCGGAACGCGACCCCCAGGGTCGCGGCGACCCAGGTGCCGATCACCAGCAGGTCCTCCTTCCACCCGGCGAGCGCGAGCGACGCGATCGGGGTGTAGGTGCCGGCGATGATCAGGTAGATGTTGGCATGGTCGATCCGCTGCAGGACCGCGTGACCGCGTGGCCCCCAGGTGCCGACGTTGTACAGCGCGCTGGTGGCGAACAGGATGATGCCCGCGAGCGAGTAGACCGCCGCGGCCCACCGGGACGCCGAGGTGGGTGCGAGACACACCAGCACGATGCCGGCCGCCAGCACGAGTGGACTGGCACCGGCGTGCAGCCAGCCGCGGAGGTGCGGCTTGACCGCCTCCAGGGGCTCCACGACGACGTCGTGCGCCAGCTCGGCAACGGACCGGTCGTGATGGATCGGTAGCGGTGGCGGCACGGCGATTCTCCTCTGGCCCGAGACGACTCGACACGGGCCTGGGAGGGCGACGCGAGGGGTGGTGACGCTTCTCAATTGCCCCGAAAGAGCGAGGCTCAACCCCGGATGACGTCTTTGCGAGGTCCGCGCGCGCTCGCCGCTGCCATCAGCCGGTGCTGTGGGCCGCGGCGGCGATCGGCGCGTCGTCGAGGGCGCGGTAGGCCCGGAGAGCTCGCGACGCGTCGTCGTACGCCGTTCGGACCGCCGCGAGCTGCCCGGCGACGTCCGTGAGCTGGTCTGACCGGGCCTCGTGCTCCAGACGCTCGCAGAGGTCGCCGACCCGGACCGCACCGAGGTTCCACGCGCTGCCCTTGAGCCGGTGCGCGAGGGCGGCCACCTGCTCGACGTCGCCGCGGCGCTCCGCCTCCCGGATCTCCTCCAAGGTGCGCGGCGCCTGGCCGATGAAGTTCGTGATGGCTCGGGTCACCAGGGCGGCGGCACCGTCGCCGAGGGCGTCGAGCTCCTCGAGGCGGCCCGTGTCGAGGTCGACGCGGGCGTCGCCGGCGGTGCGATCGGCCGGGTCCTCGGCAAGTTCCATCGGATCCGCCGCGGCCGAGCCGAGGTAGTGGGCCAGCACCGCCGCGAGGCGGTTGCTGGCCACGGGCTTGGAGAGGTAGTCGTCCATGCCGGCGGCCAGGCACCGCTCCCGCTCACCCTGCATGGCCGAGGCGGTCATCGCGATGATGGGCGTACGGCGCCCCTTCGGCTCAGCGTCCCGGATGCCGCGCGCGGCGGTGTAACCGTCCATGCCCGGCATCTGGATGTCCATGAGGACGGCGTCGTACGGACCGGCCGCGGCCTCGCGGACCGCTTCGAGGCCGTTGTCGACGACGTGGGCGGAGTAGCCGAGCGCCTCGAGGAGCCCGAGGGCGACCAGCTGGTTGATGTCGTTGTCCTCCACCACCAGCACGCGTCCGCGGGGATGCTTGGCGGAGGTGGTCGTGGTCGCGGGGGCGTGGGGGCTGACCGGCTCGGCCGCGCTGCAGGCCTGTCCGAGCAGGGCGGTGAACCAGAAGCGCGAACCCGCGCCGGGGTCGCTCTGCACGCCGATCCGGCCGCCCATGGCCGCCACCAGCTGGTGGCAGATCGCCAGCCCCAGGCCGGTGCCGCCGAAGGTACGGGTGGTCGAGGCGTCGGCCTGCCGGAACGGCTCGAAGAGGTGGGGCCGCACGGCCGGGTCGATGCCGACGCCGGTGTCGCTCACCTCCACGACCAGGGTGACGACGTCCGCCGAGGTGGACTCCAGCCGGGCCTCGATCTCGACCCGGCCCTCGTGGGTGAACTTCACGGCGTTCGAGACCAGGTTGGCGATCACCTGGCCGAGGCGCGTGGGGTCACCGACGAGCACGCGCGGGATGCCGGGATCGAGGCGCGTGCGGATCTCCAGCTCCTTGTCGCTGGCCACCCCCGACAGGATCTCGAGCGTCTGGTCGACCACGGACCGCAGGTCGAACTCGATCGACTCGAGCTCGAGCTGGCCGGCCTCGATCTTGGAGAAGTCCAGGATGTCGTTGATGACGCCGAGCAGGCTGCGCCCTGCCGTCTGCACGCCGCTGGCCAGCCGCCGCTGGTGGGCGTCGAGGTCGGTGCGCAGCAGCAGGTCGTTGAGCCCGATCACGCCGTTCATCGGGGTGCGGATCTCGTGGCTCATCATCGCCACGAACTCCGACTTCAGTCGCGACGCCTGCATGGCGTCGTCGCGTGCCTCGGCGAGGTCCTGGGTCGCACGCTCGCGGTCAGCCACGGTCCCGAGCTGACCGGCCACCTGGTGCAGCATGCTGGTGACGAGCTCGCGCCGCTCGAAAGGAGTGGCGGTGGTGATCACGAAGACCATCAGGGCTTCGCCGGCATGGGTGATGAGGAAGCCGACCGAGGGCTGCTGGGGGTCGGTCGTCTCGTCGAAGACGGTGGAGCCGGTGGCGAGGATCCGCTCGGCGAGCCGCACCTCGTGCTCGAGCGGCACGCGGTCCGGACCCGGGTCGGGACCGAGGTACGGCGTGAGGCGACCCAGCGGGTCGACCGTCCAGCCCACGGCTCGGGTCCAGTCGTCCTGGGCGAGCAGCTGGTGCCGCACGACCTCGCACGCGTCGACGAGCGTCTGGGCCTCGTTGGCCGCGGTGGCCATCACCTGCATGAGCCCGTTGATCACTGCTGCGTCGAGGAGCTGGAGCTCGGCCTCCTTCACGTCGCTGACGTCCTGCAGGGTCCCGCTGACGCGGACCGCACGGCCCTGCTCGTCCAGCACGTAACGACCCAGCCCCCGCAGCCACACGACCGATCCGTCCTCGTGGCGTACCCGGGTGTCGAAGGTGAAGTCGGTCCGGGTCCGCTGCGCCTCACGCATGGTGCGCATGACCCGCGCCCGGTCGGCGTCGACGAGCCGGTCCCAGAAGTCGCGCGTCTCGATGGTCCGGAGGGCGGGGTCGAGCCCGAGGAGGCGGTACATCTGCTGCGAGATCGTCAGCTCGGAGGTGTGCAGGTCCAGCTCGTAGCTGCCGAGCCGCGCGATGGCCTGCGCCTCGTCGAGCTGGCTCCGGCTGCGCGACAGCTCGTGCATGAGCTCGCGCCGCTGGCGGTCGTCGGTGACCCGGTGCACGTAGAGCGTCTCGCCGTCCTCACCGCGCAGCTCGCTCTCACCGATCATCAGGGGGGCGTAGGAGCCGTCCTTGCGCACGTAGGTGCACTCCACGTCGTTGCGGATCGGTCCGTGCCGACGCAGCACCTCGAGGTGGTCGAGGAACTCCTGTCGCCCTTGCTCGTCGTGCGCGTCTGTGCGTGACATGGCCTGCAGCTCGGACAGGGTGTAGCCGAGGAGCTCAGCCATCCGGACGTTGACGAATATCGTCCGGCCGGTGCCGTCGAACACCCAGATGCCATCGCCGGACGACTCGACGAGCCTCCGGAAAAAGGCGTCCGAGCGGCGCACGACGTTCTCCTCCGTGCAGGAACCAGGGGGCGGGGGAGACCGACGGAGTCCTGCGGTGTCCGTTCCAGCCTATGTCTTGCACGTGGGGCCGGAGGCTGAACCGCCGCGATGCGTCAGGCGACGGCGACCAGTCCGACAGTCACGCCGCACAGCAGCAGCCCGAGGAGCTGGGCCCGGTGGATGCGCTCGCGAAGCACCACCACCGCCAGCACGATGGTCGCGGCAGGGTAGAGCGAGCTCAGCAGAGCGGCCACGGTGAGCGCGCCCTGCTGGGTGGCCAGCAGGAAGCAGAGCAGCGCTGCCGTGCTCAGGGGGCCCGCCCAGGCCGCCGCCCAGATGGTGCGCGGGATCGGCCACCAGACGCTGCGGGTGGCGACGGCCAGCCCCACCGCGGTGACCGTCGAGGCCGCCTGCGTCGTGGCGGTCGCCCACAGTCCGGCACCGTCGGAGACCTGGTCGAGAGCGGCGAAGAGCACGCCGAAGCCGAGCCCGGCGAGCAGTCCGTCGGTGAGGCCGGATCCGCGGGAGCCGGCGTGCGGCGTACCGGACGCGCCCGGGGCGTCGGCGACGCGCGAGACCAGCCAGATGCCGGGGATGCCGGTGACCACGGCCAGCACCACCGCGAGCGGCGGCCACCCCGTGAGGAGGACGCCGACCACCACCGGGAGCAGCGCGGCCCCCACCGCGCTCACCGGGGCGACCACGGCCATCCGGCCCGAGCCGAGACCGCGGAAGAGGAACCCGACGCCGACACCCGAGCCGACGCCGCCCAGCACGGCCCACGCGAGGTCGGCCGTGCTCGGTGCACCTCCGAGCGCCAGGGCGGCCGCGGTCGCGACGACGGCGGAGGAGAGCTGGACCACGACGGCCACGGACCACGCCGAGCCCCGGCGACTGACGAGACCGCCGATGAAGTCCGACGACCCGTAGGCCAGCGCCGCGCAGAGCGCGAACAGGACGGTGCTCACGTGGTGGCCGCGCCCACGACGAAGACCAGCGCCGCGAGGACGGCGGCGGTCACCTCGATGAGGACCGCCAGGCCCACGCCACGCAGTGCGGTCTTCGTGGCCGGCCACGCCCGGTCAGGGCCGAGTCGCTGGAGCTCGGAGAGGTAGATGCCGGCCACGAAGCCGAGCGGCAGCCCGATCACGGGGACGACGAAGAAGCCGACGACACCGAGCACCACCCCCGCTGCCAACGTACGCCGTACCGGCACGCCCTGGCGGTGCATCCGACGGCCCGGTACGGCGTACTTCACCACGGCCCCGACCAGCAGGACGGTGCAGCCGACAGCGGCCACCAGCCACGCCAGGCCGGTCCCGACCGCCACGGCCCACCCGAGCATCGCCAGGCCGATCAGCAGCCCGCCCGGCAGGACGGGCACGACCACGCCGACGAGCCCGACCAGCACGACCAGCCCGGCGACGACGTCCACGGTTTCCATCGCGCCACCCTCTCAGAGTTGGTCGAACGGAGTTGGATGGACTCATGAGCCTCGACACCATCAACTTCCGCCGCGTGGCCGGAGCCTCTGCCGCCGTCGTCACCGTGCTGCAGGTCGGCACCGCCGTCGTCGGCACCAGGGCAGGGCGGCGTGACTACGCGGACGGCGTGTGGGGCCCCGGCCTGGCCGCCGTCGCCCTCACCGGCGCCGTCGTGGGCAACGGTGACGCGGCGCGACGCTGGGCGCTCGCCGCCGCCACCACGGGCTGGGCCGCGCGACTGGGCAAGGTCATGGCCGACCGGCTGCGTGGCACCGACGAGGAGGACCCCCGCTACGCCGAGTTCCTCGAGGGCGACTCGACCCCGGTCGTGGTGGCCAAGGTGTTCGGCACCCAGGGCGTCGCCCAGCTGCTCGTGTCCGTCCCGCTCCAGGTGGCCGCCGCCAGCCGGCTGCCGCGCGGACCGCGCGCCTGGCTGTTCCCGACCGGCATCGCGCTGATGCTCGCCGGTGCGGTCGTCGAGGCGACGGCGGACCGCCAGAAGGCGGCTTTCATGGCGCAGAAGTCGGCGGCCAAGGAGCGGGGCGAGGAGACGAAGGACGTGCTCGACACCGGGTTGTGGGGCTGGTCGCGCCACCCCAACTACTTCGGAGACTCGCTGGTCTGGGACGGCGCGTGGCTCGCCGCTGCGGCCTCAGCGCCGGCCGCCTGGACCTTCCCGGCCCCGGTGGCGATGTCGTACTTCCTGATCCACGCTACCGGCGCGAAGCGCACGGAGCGACGTATGCAGGACCGCCCCGCTTACCAGGACTACCAGCGGCGCGTCTCCTTCTTCGTGCCGCGCCCGCCGCAGCGCTGACCGGCTGACACCCGCCCCCCCGCCCGTCCGTCCGTCCGCTCCGTCGCTGCGCACCTCACGACCTCGCCCGGGCCCCGGTCGACGACCTTCGCCCCAGGACGCGAACGAGGCCCCGGCAGGAGCCGGGGCCTCGTCGGTGGAACGGGGTGGATCAGCGGACGTCGGCGACCGGGGGGTCGAGCAGCCGGCTGGTCTCGTCGTGCACGTTGACGGCCACCTTGGCGAGCTTGTCGCCGTGCTCACGGGCGTGGTGGGCGCAGAACAGCAGCTCACCACCGCTGGTGAGCTCCACACGGAGGTAGGCCTGAGCACCGCAACGGTCACATCGGTCGTTGGCGGTCAGGGGGCTGGGTGCAACGGCAGTAGTCACGGCGGCCTCTCTTCCTGTCGTACTCCTGGACTCCTCGGGGCCTTCGCGACGGTGTCGGTCCGGTTCGGTGAGTCTCACCTCAGGTCAACAATCCAAACACGGCGGTCTGTTCCCCCGACACCCACCTTCGCGCCATGAGACCGGGGTGTCGGTGCTCACATCTGCTGGGTGGGTTCGGTGTGACCGGGTGATCTCCTCCAGTGTGACCCCCCGCCCAAGCCCTGCGGTGGTGAACCGCTCGGCGAGTCTGCTTCCGGGCCTGGAAGGAGGAGCGGACCGCACCGGTCGATGGCGAGCGCGTGACGATCGACGTGGCATCCGGGTTCCGCCGGGCGGGCCGGGTAGATTGCGCTCGCGCACCACGCCGTCGGGAGGCTCGTCATCGACAACACCTACAACGCCCAGCACCTCCTCGTCCTCGAGGGGCTGGAGGCGGTCCGGAAGCGTCCCGGCATGTACATCGGCTCCACCGACGCCCGCGGTCTCATGCACTGCCTGTGGGAGATCATCGACAACTCCGTCGACGAGGCGCTGGCGGGGGTCTGCACCCGGGTCGACGTGATGCTGCACGCCGACGGGTCGGCCGAGGTGCACGACAACGGCCGCGGCATCCCCGTCGACAAGGAGCCCAAGACCGGGCTGTCCGGCGTCGAGGTGGTCTTCACCAAGCTGCACGCCGGCGGCAAGTTCGGCGGCGGCTCCTACAACGCCACCGGCGGCCTGCACGGCGTCGGGTCGTCGGTCGTCAACGCGCTCTCTGCCCGCCTCGACGTCGCGGTCGACCGCTCGCCGGCGACGCAGTCGATGTCGTTCCGTCGTGGTGTGCCCGGCGTCTTCGACGGCGACGGGCCCGAGGCCGGCTTCGAGCCGCAGTCGGGACTGCACAAGGGCAAGCGAGTGGCCAAGACGGTCACCGGCACCCGGATCCGCTTCTGGCCTGACCGGCAGATGTTCACGAAGGACGCCGGCTTCGTGTACGACGAGCTCGTCGCGCGAGCGCGCCAGACGTCCTTCATCGTCCCGGGCCTCGAGCTCGTGCTGCGCGACCTGCGCGGTCCCGAGCCGGTCGAGGAGAGATTCCGTCACGACGGCGGCATCACGGAGTACTGCGACTTCCTCTCGACGGGTGAGGCGGTCACCGAGGTGCTGCGCCTGCAGGGCAGCGACCACTTCACCGAGACGGTCCCCCTGCTCGACGACAAGGGGCACATGATCCCGCAGGACGTCGAGCGGGAGCTGTTCGTCGACGTCGCGCTGCGGTGGGGGAGCGGCTACGAGACGGAGGTCCGCTCCTACGTCAACGTCATCGCCACGCCCAAGGGCGGCACCCACGTCGGTGGCTTCGAGGCGGCGCTGACCAAGACCTTCAACGACGTGCTGCGCGACTCCAAGACCCTCAAGGTCGCCGAGCCCGACGTGATGAAGGACGACACCCTCGAGGGGCTGACCGCGGTCGTGACCGTGCGCCTGGCCGAGCCCCAGTTCGAGGGTCAGACCAAGGAGGTCCTGGGCACACCGGCGGCGCGGTCGATCGTGCGCAAGGTGGTGGCCACGGAGCTCAAGGACTTCCTGACCTCGACCAGGCGGACCGACAAGGCACAGGCCAAGCCGCTGCTGGAGAAGGTCGCCAACGCCTCGCGCACCCGCCTCGCGGCACGCCAGCAGCGTGACAACCAGCGCCGCAAGAACGCGCTGGAGTCGTCTGCGCTACCGGCCAAGCTGGCCGACTGCCGGTCGTCGGACAACGACCGCACCGAGCTGTTCATCGTCGAGGGCGACTCGGCGCTGGGCACGGCGAAGCTCGCCCGCAACTCGGAGTTCCAGGCGCTGCTGCCGATCCGCGGCAAGATCCTCAACGTCCAGAAGGCGTCCGTCGGCGACATGCTGAAGAACACGGAGTGCGCCTCGATCATCCAGGTGGTCGGCGCAGGCTCGGGCCGGACCTTCGACCTCGAGCAGGTCCGTTACGGCCGGATCGTCTTCATGGCGGACGCCGACTCCGACGGCGCCCACATCCGATGCCTTCTGGCCACGTTGTTCTTCAAGTACATGCCCGAGCTCATCGCGTCGGGCCGCGTCTTCAGCGCCGTACCCCCGCTGCACCGCATCGAGCTCACGAATCCGAAGAAGGGAATGGGCAAGTACCTCTACACCTACTCCGACGCCGAGCTGCAGCGGAAGCTGGCGGAGCTGACGAAGAAGGGGATGCGCTGGAAGGACCCGGTGCAGCGCTACAAGGGTCTCGGCGAGATGGACGCCGACCAGCTGGCCGAGACCACCATGGACCCGCGCCATCGCACGCTGCGACGGATCACCGTCGACGACGCGGCCGGCGCCGCGGACGTCTTCGAGCTGCTCATGGGCAGTGAGGTGGCCCCCCGCAAGGAGTTCATCGTGGCGGGTGCCTACGAGATCGACGCGGAGCTCATCGACGCCTGACGGTTCCGCGAACCGTCCGGCCGTTCCTCCCAGCAGGGGCTCAGGCTTCGACGACCTCGATGTCGAAGTTGACCGTGAGGCCGTCGACGGTCGACGTGGTGGCCAGCACGGTGGCGTCGCCGTCGGAGCTGGAGGTGACCTCGCACCTCGCAGTCTCCCCCTTCTCGCCGACCAGCTCGCCGTCGCAGGTGACTCCGGTGACCTTGATGCCCTGGTCGGTGAAATACCCGTCGACGGCTGACGCGAGCTCGGAGTCGGAGATGAACAAGGTCTGGCTGAACTCGACCTCCTCGCCCTCGACGGTCTCCACCGTGAGCCGGATGCCGGTGCTGGTGCCGGCCGCCGTGGCCTTGCAGTCCTGGCTCTCGCCGACCTCGCCGGTCAGGTCGCCCGCGCAGACGACCTCGACCTGGTCCGCGTCCTTCCCGCTCACCCGCGAGGCCACCTCCTTCTCGAGCTGCGCCTGGGTGACCGTGAGGTCACCGGATCCGACCGAGACCTCGCCGCTGCAGGCACCGAGCAGCGGGACGACCAGCATCAGCGCCGTCAGCAGGCTCGCTGCAGCAGGGGGAGCGGGGTACATGGGCATCGCGACCTCGTTCGAAGATGAGGGCGTCTGCGTGCCCACCGTTGGAGGAGCATTCTGTCCTCGTTGCGCAGTCTCAGCCCACAGATCGGTCATCTCCGTCACCGATCGATGCGCTGCGATGCACCCAGCCGTGCCGGGCACCCCGCTGGAAGCACGCGAACGCATCGTGCCCGCCGCTCATCGACGCTTGGCGCGCGGGGGCGGGAGCCACTGCCCGAGCTCCGCCTCGGTGAGGGCGGTGCGGGCTGCCTCCAGCTCCTCGTCGTGGACGAGCATGCGGCGCTGGAAGGCGCCGATCGAGCCCTCCATCACGCTGATGGTGGCGTCGGCGACGTGGTAGTCGATGCCCTCCTCCATGAGGATGCTCTCCACCACGGAGATCAGGGCGGGGTCGTTGGTGCGGAGCAGCTCGGCCACGGGGCCAGCCTCTCAGACGCGGCGCTCGAGCAGACCCGTGTCGACGTCGTACAGGAAGCCGCCCACCGAGACGGTGTCGGGGACGAGCGGGTGGGTCCGCACGCGCTGCACGTCCTCGCGCAGTGCGGCGTCCTGGTCCTCGACGACGTGGAAGCGGTGCCAGGTGGCGTCGGTGCCGGCGGACGCGGAGATCCGCTCGCGCAGCTCGGCCTCAGTGGCCGAGGCCATCGCGCACCGGGTGTGGGGCACGACGAGGATGCGCTGCACGTTGAGCAGGTGCACACCGAGGACCAGCGCTTCGAGCGCCGCCTCGGTGACGCGGCCGCCCGGGTTGCGGAAGATCTTGGCGTCGCCGGGCTGCAGCCCTACGAGCCGGAGCGGGTCGATGCGCGAGTCCATGCACGTCACGATGGCCACGCCGGCGTGCGCCACGCCGTCGAACCCGCCGAGGGTGAAATCGTCGGCGAACGTGCGGTTGGCGGTGATGAGGTCGTCGAAGGCGTCGTCGGTCACGGCGAGAACGCTAGCGAACACGCGGCACCTCCGCGTCGGAGCGGGAGTGAAGATCGATCTGCGAGACGCCTGCGGGGCCACAGGTCCCCGCGTCGTGAGTGCCGACGCCGGCGGTGCCGGGGGAGCGCGTCGTCACCTCGGGTCGATACCGGGGGCATCTTCAGTGCTGTTGGCCTGGCAGCGACGGGACGCCGGCCGTCACGGTTTCTGCGGTGGCCGAGCTCGGGGTGCTGCTGCAGACCACGACGACGTCCGCGTCATTGCTGATGGGGGACGCGCTCGACCTGCGACGCCGGCACCCGCGGCTCCGGGGTCGGGTGATGGCGGGCCGAAGTGCCGGACTGGCAGGGTCGCGCGGCTCAGCTCGGAGCTGACGTGGGAGCGGGCTCGGCAGGTCGACGACAGCACGGCGGACCTGATCGGGGCGCTTCCCTGGGGCCGCGCGCTCTCGGCGGTGGAGGCCGCGGTCCAGCGGGCGGGTCCCCAGCTGCACGAGGAGCGCCGGCTCGTGGCGGAGCAGCGGCGTTACGTCTCAGCCGGTCGCGACCGCGGCACCAACTCGTCCGGGCTGCGCACGATGGTGGCGCAGGGCCCGGTCGGTGACATCGCGCGCGTCGACGCGCTGCTCGAGCACCTCGCGCGGCTGCTCAAGCAGTACGGCGACACCGACACGCTCGACGTCCGGAGGTCGAAGGCGTTCGGCCTGCTGGCCAACCCCGCCCTCGTCTGCAGGCTGCTCGCGGCCGCTCGGGACGCTGGACAGTCCACCGGACGCGAGAGCGACGACGACGGGGCGTTGCCAGCAGACGGGCCGCTTGCGAACGAGCAGGCGCTGCCGGATCCGGAGGAGACGTCGCCGCCGTCGGCGGTCGAGCTGGCCGAGGCGTTCGGCCGGGTGCTGGCCGGCTACCGCGGCGGTGAGGCGTGGCGGCGGCTGCGACCGCCGACCTCGCTCGTGCTGCACCTGTCGGACACGACGCTGGCGGGCGCCACGGCGTGCGCCGAGTGCGGCTCCGTCGGCTCCGTCAGCTCCGGCGCCGAGGACGACGTCGTCCGGCTCGAGGACACGCGCGGCCCGCTGGGGCCGATCAGCCTCGCCCAGCTGCGTGACCTCCTCGACGACCAGCTGCCCGATCGGCTCGCTCGCCTCCTCAGGCCCAACCTCCACACGCCTCACGACGCCGGCGTCACCGGCAGGGATCCACGCGGACGACCTCCGGACGGGCACGGGCTCCGGGACCAGATCGTGGTGAGACCGGTGCTCGATGCCCTCGGACAGGTCCCGGTCGACGCCTACGAACCGCCGCCGGACCTGCGCGAGGCCGTGGAGCTGAGCGCGCCCTTCGAAGTCTTCCCGTGGGGCACGGCGTCGAGCGTCGTCTGCGACCTCGATCACACCGATCCCTACCGCGACCCGCCGGATGGTGATCCGCCCCCGGGCCAGACGCATCTCGGCAACCTCGGGCCGCTCAGCAGGCGCCGCCACAACCTGGAGACCCACCACGGCTGGCGCTGCTACCAGCCCCTGCCCGGGCTGTTCCTGTGGCTGACCCCGACCGGCTCCTGGTGCCGCGTCGACCACCGCAGCACCACTGCGCTCGGGCGCGACGAGCCAGCGGTCCTCCGCCAGCGACGCCGGAGCACGATCAGCTCGCCGGACCAGGTGCTGGCCCCGGCGGACCGAGCAGCGCCGGACCTCACGCGGAGTCGCTCCGCCGAGGCAGTCCGATCTCCGAGTACCAGGTGCCGTTCGAGCGGGTCGGAGCGCGCTACGGGAGCTCGACCAGATCCAGGGCGACGTACGGCTCGACCGGGGCCGGCTTCTTGCCGCACGACTCGGGACGCACCGCCCCGGTGTCGCGACGCTCGACGGCCACCTGCCAGCGCCGGCCGTCCCGCAGCGAGACCACCCACGCTCCGCGGACGTCACCGTCCGCTCGCGCGACCGTCATGACGTCGTCCACGCCCCGGGCGCCCAGCTCCCGACGTACGGCGAGCTCGGCCACCTGGCCAGGACCCGGCCACACGGACCGCCCGCGCGCGCTCTCGATGGGGACGATCTCTGCGGCGACCGACTCGAGCGTCGGAGCGGCGTTCTCGGGGGTGAGGCGGCCGAAGGTCCATCCTGAGGGAAGGACGACGGCGGTGGGGGCGAAGCGGTGCCCCCCGAGGTGGGTGGTCTCCCAGACCCGGTCGGGGTGGGTGTCCGCGGCCGCGGCGGCGACCGGGCGTCCCACGATGGCGCAGCAGGCGTCCCGCTTGCCGTTGGCGCACACCAGCAGGTGCGGCGCGGTCTCGAGCTCGAGCCCCGGCAGGCTCGCCCGTGCCGCGGCGAGGTCGCCCGACGCGACCGCCGCCCAGTCCAGGTCGAGCACGGCGGCCGGGTCGTCCACCCAGCCGCCGAGCAGCCAGGTCCGGCCGGGGAGCGAGTGGGCGACCAGAACCCGTCGGGCCGAGCCGCGACCGGCCACCCGGCCGGGCCGGCGGATCAGCACCGGACGGAGCCCGTGCTTCGAGGCCGCCGAGTCCAGTGCCTTGCCGATCGCCGGGTCGAGGTCGCTGTCCTTGAACGCCTTGGCCCCCCAGGCGCCCGGCTGCTCCAGGGCCACCCAGCCCCGGGCGTCAGCCGCGGAGCCGGCCAGCGGCTCGTCGACGAGTGCGGAGAGCGCCGAGCAGCGGCCCGGCGGTGTGACGTCGCTGCTCATCCGCCCACCCCCGAGAAGGCGGGCGTGTGCACCTGACGGGTGTCGGAGCGCCGGAAGACGACCAGCGCCACCACACCGGCGACGGCGCTGCAGATCGCCGCCCCGACGAAGACGGTCTGCAGCTGCGTCAGGCCGGCCTCCTGCAGGATGCGGGAGAACTCGGTGCACCGGCTGACGCCCTCGCCGCAGACCTCCATCGGCGTCGGCAGGTCGGTCTGCTCGGCGTAGTAGCGGCGCAGCCCCAGCGTGGTGAGCGCGCTGATCCCCACCAGCATCCCGACCATCCGTGCGACCACGAGCAGGGCGCTGGCGACGCCGTGCACCGCGTCGTCGGTGGCGGCCAGCAGGGCGGCGTTCACCGGCGCCAGCGCGAGACCGAAGCCGAGACCGGCCAGCACCAGCGGGATCGTCGCGGTCCAGCTCTCCAACGACTCCAGGTCCCACTGCGCCATCAGCAGGAAGCCGACGGTCGAGCCTGCCATGCCGGCTGCGGTCACGAGCCCCGCGGGGGCGCGGTGCGTCAGCCAGCCCCCGATCACGGCCCCGACCGGCAGGGCGACCAGCAGACGGACGAGCACCAGCGCGGCCTCGAGCTGGTCGTCCTCGGCCACCGTCACCCGGGCGAACACCGGGATGTCGACCAGCGCCGCGATCAAGGCGCTGCCGACGAAGAAGCTGACGACGAGAGCACCCCAGGCGGCCGTCGGCCGAAGCGCCGAGGCGGGCACGAGCGGGTGGCGGGAGGAGCGGTTGCGCGCCCAGAAGCCCACGGTCGCCGCGGCGCTGCCCAGCAGCAGCCAGGGGCCGGCGGGGGAGAAGACCTGGACCTCGGGATCAGCGCTGGCGAAGGCGAGCACGATGCCGGCGAGCGCCAGGGACAGCAGCATCGCCCCCGGTACGTCGACCTCGTCGCGACACCGCGCGCCAGGACCGTACGTCGAGCAGGGGCCGGCTGGCCACCAGCGACCAGACGGCGAGTGCCACCAGCAGCCCCAGCGTGACGAGCGCGACCGGGGACAGCCACCGGCTCTCGCCGGCGACCGGCAGGAACCCGAGCCCGAGCGTGACGTCGGTGAGCGAGCACCTCGGGCTCGGACATGACCAGCAGCACCCCGACCAGCACCAGCGCCACCAGCGCGACGCCGACCAGGTCGAGCCCGGTGCCCCGACGCCGCAGGCGCGGCCGAGCGGGCCCGTCGGTGGTGCAGCACGGCCGCCAGCACCAGCCCGACCGCGAGGTTGACCCAGAAGATCGCCCGCCAGGAGCCCAGCGCCAGCACCACCGCGCCGTACAACGGGCCCGAGCACGCTGCCGATCTCCTGCACCGCACCGACCACGCCCGAGCGGCATCCCGCGCCGGTGCGGCGGGTAGAGGTCGGCGACCAGCGCCAGCGTCGCCGGCACCAGGCCGCCGCCGCCGACGCCCTGCAGGAAGCGCCCGGTGACCATCGAGGGCAGGTCGTACGCCGCGGCGGTCACCAGCGACCCCAGCGCGAAGACCACGAGCGAGCCGACCAGGACCGGCACCCGGCCCTCGTACGTCGGCGATGCGGCCGATCAGTGGCAGCACCGCGACGTAGCCGAGCAGGAAGCCCGACACGATCGGGGCCGCCCGCTGCAGCTCGTCGGCCGACAGCCCGGCCGAGGCCATCATGTCGGGCAGCGCGAGCACCACGACGTAGGTGTCGGCGGCCGCGAAGGCGACCGCGACCGCGGCCAGACCCAGCAGCGCCCGGCTGGCGCGGTCGGGTGCAGGACCCACCGGCGCGACCGGGTCGGCCGGGCTCATGGGGTGATCACGGGGCCTGGATGTCCTTCTCCGTGCCGTAGTCGGAGATCTCGAGGCGGTAGTCGACCTCGCCGTCGGCTGCCGTAGAACGGGCCGGTGAGGTCGGCGGCGGCGAGCGGCCGTCGTCGGTGAGGGTGAAGGTCGACCGGGAAGTCGGCCTTCTCGTCGGCCGAGGGGATCACCGAGTCGACCGCCTCGCCGGGCAGCGTGCCGGCGTAGCTGGTGAGCACCTGGTCGCCGTCGCGGACCTCGTCGCCCTTCTGACGTCGGTGACCTCGGTCAGCCAGGACGGAGACGCCGCCGTCGGTGGTCGAGCAGGTCGGCCGGGTCGGGGCGCCGTAGTCGTCGGCGTCGATCGGCACGAACTGCTTGCGTGAAGGGCAGCGTGGCGTAGACGTCGCCGTCGACGGCGACCACCGGCACGTCGACGGTGATGCTGTTGACCACGACCTTGATGTCGCCCTCGAAGGCAGGCGCGTGGGTGCCGGTCGCCGGTCGCGCGACAGCACGCCGTCGACGCCCTTCGGGCAGCTCGTCGGTGGTCAGGCGACAGCGTGCACGCCGGAGGTCTCGTCGAGCGCGGCCTTGGCGTCGGCGAGAGCGGCCGCCGGGTCGTCGCCTTGACTCCCCGCCGTAGTCGCCGCTGCAGGCGGTCGTGGTCAGCAGCAGGGCGAGTGGCACGGCGAGCGCCGGGACCGAGCCGCGGCGCCCCCGGGCCGCGTCAGTACGTCGTCATGGCACCAGCCTGTCATGGACCGGTGCGGCCACGCCGACGACCGGCTGAGGTGCGGGCGTGCCCGAGCCGTCGCGCCGGCCGTCGGCGGCGGGGAGGTCGACCGGCGAGCCGGACTCGGCCGCGGCCATCGCCGGCCCGCGGCCGACCCAGGCCAGCACGAGGGCGTCCTCGCCCTTGAGGAACCGGTGGCAGCGGACGCCGCCGGTGGCGCGGCCCTTGGCGGGGTACTCCGAGAAGGGTGTGACCTTGACCGAGCCCGGCTCGGTGCCGGGCAGCGCGGTGCTGCGAGCCCGGACGACCGTGACCACCACGGCGTCGTCGCGGCGCTCGAGCGCGCCGAAGAACACCGCCTCGTGCGCCGGCGGCGAGCCGGATGCCGGCCATGCCGCCGCCGCTGCGGCCCTGCGGGCGGACCGCGGAGGCGCGGGAAGTGCAGCAGCTGGGCGTCGCTGGTGACGAAGCACCAGCTCCTCCTCGCCGGTGGCCAGCTCGACCGACGCCCACCACCTCGTCGCCGTCGGCGAGCCGCACGACCTCCCAGGCGTCGCGCGCCGAGCAGCTCGGGGTTGACCCGCTTCACCACGCCCTGGCGCGGTGCCGAGCGCCAGGCCCGGACCGTCCTGGTCGGCAGCGCGGTCAGAGGCCGAGCACCCGCTCGTCGCCCTCGAGCTGCAGGAAGGTGCTCGAGCGGCGCGCCGCCCTGCAGGTGCGGGGCGCTGGCGGTCGGCGGGAGGGCGGGCAGGTCGAGCACGTCGAGGCGCAGCAGCCGTCCCGCGGTGGTGACGACGCCGACCTGGCCCCGGGCCGTGGCGCGGACGGCGGAGACGAGGACGTCGTGCGTCGTGCGGTCCCCGACCGGGCCCGGGGGCTCGTCGTCTGCGTGCGCGCGAGCAGCCCGGCCGAGGAGAGGAAGACGAAGCAGGGGTCGTCGGTGACCTCGAGCGGGACCGCGGCGGCGGTGGGCTGGCCGGCCGACTGCAGCAGGACGGTGCGGCGCGGGCGTGCCGTGGGCCTTGGCGACCTCGGCCAGCTCGTCGGAGACCACGCGCGCGCAGCTTGGCCTCGTCGCCGAGGATCGCGTCGAGCGCCGCGATGCGCTGCTCGCAGCTCGGCCTTCTCCTTCTCCAGCTCGATGCGGGAGAACTGCGTCAGCCGGCGCAGCTGCATGTCGAGGATGTACGTCGCCTGGGGGTCGGTCGAGGTCGAAGACGCTCATCAGGCGCGCCTTGGCCTCCGAGGCGTCGTCGCTGGAGCGGATCAGCTGGATGACCTCGTCGATGTCGAGGATCGCGACCAGCAGGCCCTCGACGAGGTGCAGCCGCTCGGCGGCCTTGGCGCGCCGGAACTCCGAGCGCCGGCGTACGACGTCGAAGCGGTGCTCGAGGAAGACCTCGAGCAGCTGCTTGAGCCCGAGCGTGCGGGGCTGGCCGTCGACCAGCGCGACGTTGTTGATGCCGAAGGACTCCTCCATCGGCGTCAGCCTGTAGAGCTGCTCCAGGATCGCCTCGGGGTTGAAGCCGTTCTTGACCTCGATCACGAGCCGCAGCCCGTGCTCGCGGTCGGTGAGGTCCTTGACGTCGGCGATGCCCTGCAGCTTCTTGGCCTGCACGAGCGTCTTGATCTTCTCGATCACCCGCTCCGGGCCGACGCCGTAGGGCAGCTCGGTGACGACGATGCCCTTGCGGCGCGGGGTGACGTTCTCGATCCGCGCGGTGGCCCGCATCGGAACGAGCCGCGGCCGGTCTCGTAGGCGTCGCGGATGCCCGTCGAGGCCGATGATCTTGCCGCCGGTGGGCAGGTCGGGCCCGGGCACGAAGCGCATCAGCGCCTCGAGGTCGGCGGCCGGGTGGGTGATCAGGTGGCGCAGCGCCTGCGACGACCTCGACGAGGTTGTGCGGCGCCATGTTGGTGGCCATGCCGACCGCGATGCCGGCCGCGCCGTTGACCAGCAGGTTCGGGATCGCCGACGGGCAGGACCGTCGGCTCCGTCCTCGCGGCTGTCGTAGTTGGGCTTGAAGTCGACGGTGTCCTCGTCGATCGAGGCCGTCATCGGCATCGCGGCGGCCGCCAGGCGGCACTCGGTGTAGCGCATGGCGGCCGGGCCCGTCGTCGGGCGAGCCGAAGTTGCCGTGGCCGTCGATCATCGGCAGCCGCATCGACCACGGCTGCGCCATGCGCACCAGCGCGTCGTAGATCGCGCCGTCGCCGTGCGGGTGCAGCCGACCCATCACCTCGCCGACCACGCGGGCGGACTTCACGTGGCCGCGGTCGGGGCGCAGCCCCATGTCCGCCATCGTGTAGAGGATCCGGCGCTGCACCGGCTTGAGCCCGTCGCGGGCGTCGGGCAGGGCGCGGGAGTAGATGACCGAGTAGGCGTACTCCAGGAAGCTGGCCCGCATCTCCTCGCCGACGTCGATGTCGACGATGTGCTCCTCGAAGTCCGCGGGGAAGGGGTCGCGGGAGCCGCGTCGGCCGCTGGAGCGTCTGCTCGGGGGTGCCACGGCGGCATTGTCTCCCGACGGGCGCTCGCTGGCTGCGGGGCTGCCGGTGGGGCACGCCGTAGGTACCACCCCGCTAGATCGGCGCAGGTGAGCGATCAGGCCTTACCCGGCCCACTGGGAGGCCGACGTCGTCCTGCGCGACGGCGGCACGGCCCACCTGCGCCCGATCGGCCGCGGGGACGCCGAGCCGCTCGTCGAGTTCTACGCCGGCGTCTCGCCGCAGTCGAAGTACTACCGCTTCTTCTCCGCGATGCCGAAGCTCTCCGAGCGCGAGGTCGAGCGCTTCACCGACGTCGACCACCGGGAGCGGGTCGCGCTCGTCGCTGAGCTCGGCCGAGAAGATGATCGCGGTCGGCCAGTTCGAGCGGCTCGACGGGCCGACCAGCGAAGAGGAGGCGGAGGTCGCCTTCCTCGTCCAGGACGCCCACCAGCACCGCGGCCTCGGCCAGCTGCTGCTCGAGCACCTCGCCCAGATCGGGCGCGAGCTGGGGTGCGAGCAGTTCGTCGCCGAGATGCTGCCCGAGAACACCGGGATGCAGCAGGTGTTCCGGGACGCCGGCTACCAGGTCAAGCGGCGGCTTCGACGACGGCGTCGTCGAGATGCGGTTCTCGATCGACCCGACCGAGACCGCGCAGGAGGTGATGTCGTCGCGCGAGCACCGCGCCGAGACCGCGTCGATCCAGCGCTTCTTCGACGCCCGCAGCGTGGCGGTCATCGGCGCGAGCCGGCGGACGACACGGTCGGCCGCGCGCTGGTGCGCAACCTCGTCGATGGGCGACTTCCGGGCCGGGTGTACGTCGTGAACCCGGCGGCCGAGCGCCGTGGCCGGCATGCCGGCCTACGACCGGGTCAGCGACATCCCCGACGACGTCGACATCGCCGTGGTCGCCGTACCGGCCGAGCGCCGTGCGCCGACGTGGTCCTCGACTGCGCCCACAAGGGCGTGCACGGCGCTGGTCGTGGTCTCCGCCGGCTTCGCCGAGACCGGCGACGAGGGCCGGCGCCTGCAGCGCCAGCTGGTGCGGCTGTGCCGCACCTACGGCCTGCGGCTCATCGGCCCCAACTCCCTCGGCGTGATCAACACCGCGCGCCGACCGCCGCTCAACGCCTCGCTGTCGCCGGTGATGCCGCCGCGCGGCCGGGCCGGCTTCTTCTGCCAGTCCGGCGCGCTCGGCTCGCGATCCTGGAGAACGTCTCCCGCCGCGGCCTCGGGCTGTCGACCTTCGTCTCCGCCGGCAACCGTGCCGACGTCTCCGGCAACGACCTGCTGCAGTACTGGGAGGAGGACGAGACCACCGAGGTCGTGCTGCTCTACCTGGAGTCGATCGGCAACCCGCGCAAGTTCAGCCGGATCGCGCGGCGGGTCTCGCGGCGCAAGCCGGTCGATCGCGGTGAAGTCCGGTCGCACCACCCAGGGCGTCCCGATGGGGCACGCGGTGCGCAGCTCGCAGGTCGGCAGGCCGCGGTGGACGCGATGTTCCGCCAGGCCGGTGTGATCCAGGTCGACTCGATGGACGAGATGTTCGACGTCGCGCAGCTGCTCGCCCACCAGCCGCTGCCGCGCGGCGCCGGGTCGCGTGGTCAGCAACTCCGATGCCCTTGCCCTGTTGGCCAACGACGCCGCGGTAGCGACCGGGCTGACGGCACGGTGGGTCGGCGACCTCGGCCCCGAGGCCGACGCCGAGGCGTTCGAGCACGCGCTCGACAAGGCCCTCGACGACCCCGACGTGGACGCCGTGCTGGCGGTGTTCATCAGCAATACGTAACTCAACCAGCAACAGGGCAATAACAC
>CAVXMH010000035.1:0-9206 GCA_963762755.1 uncultured Actinomycetota bacterium
GCATCTGTCACGGATCGAGGCCGACTACTCGTCGAACAGCCGGTCCTCGGTCTCGCTGGAGGTGACCTCCAGGCGCAGCCCAAGCACCGTCTCCGGAGCCAGGCCCAGGCGGGTGAGGATCGCCTGCACCTGCGGCAGCACCCAGCTGTAGGACTCCACCGCGACCCGACCCGCCTCGGACTGCACCCGGATCCAGACGACCGGGTCGTCGGAGCGGTCCGGCAGCCAGTGCGCCTCCAGCACCCCCGCCGGCGCCAGTGACGCCACGATCGGCAGCATCGCTGCATCCGCCGCGCGTCGGAGCCGGTCCTCGGTCATCCCGCCACGCTAGCGGGGCATGTCCAGCGTGATCGGGCCCGACGGACCCACCCCGGATGTGGTGCGCACGGTGAAGGTCACCGCGCCGGCCTGGCTCGGGACCGGCGTCGGGAACGTCAGGGTGGCGGACTGTTCCTCCTTGATGGTGAAGGGCAGACGGCCCAGACGGATCCGACCGCTCCTCGCCCGCACCGTTCCTTCGCAGCCACTGCTTCCGGTGCCGCACGACAGCTGGAGGGAGACCCGGCCCTGGGCATCGGGCAGCAGCGCCGTCGTGGTGGAGGAGAGCAGAGACGGGAAGGTCACCCCGGTCGCCGAGGTGTCACCGGAGAGGTCGAAGCAGCCGTCGAACTCCGAGACCGGGTTGGCGACCACGCGTCCGTGGGTGTCGGTGAGGGTGGCGAAACCGACCAGCTTGCTGGGTCCACCCGCGGTGTAGCAGCCGTTGCTGTGCACCGTCACCTCGAACTTGCCGTAGCCCTCCGGCGGCATCGGCACGTGCGCGTCGTCCCAGGAGACCAAGCAGATCCAGTTGCTGCCGGGGCCGGTGTCTGACTCGACCGCGCCCCCCTTGTCACACAGGGCGCGGGCGTCGAGCGAGTCGGCCGAGAAGTCGTCCTGCCCCAGGAGGTGGGCCCGGTCGACGTACAGGTTCGCGAAGGCCGCGGGGACGGCCCGCTCGAGCCGGGGTCGGGTGACGGCGCTGCCGCCCCCGGCGCCTGCGACCACGGCGGCGGCGAGCGCGAGGACCAGGACCAGCGTGGTCGATGCGGTGATCAGGAATCGGCGCACGGGGATCAGCCTCCGGTGATGTCGCGTCGGCGCAGGATGAGGTATCCGGCGGTGAGGCAGACCACGCTCCAGGTGGTGCACGTGATCACGGCCTCGCGGAGCGGGCCGGTGAACACGGGATCGGCGAGGAGCCCGTGCCAGGCCTCGAAAGGGGTGGTGAGCAGCCAGGGCCGCAGGACCTGGGCGCCGCCGAGCGCTCCGCCCAGCTCCATCAGCAGGCCGAGCACGACGGGCACCGCCATGCCGACGGCCGAGCTGCGCGACCAGATGGAGAACAGCACCGCCAGGCAGGCGAAGGCGACCACCGGCATCGCCGCCGTCGCCCAGCTCGCCGACAACCAGGCCAGGGCGTCACCGGCGGTCAACGCTTGCCCGGACAACCCGGTCAGGGTTCCGCGACCGACGAGGAGGACGCTGCTGACCACCGTGCTGGTCGCGACGAGCGCGTACGCGGACAGGGTGAACGCGAGCGCGACGACGACCTTGGCGACGAAGAGGGTGGAGCGACCGGTTCCCCGGGTGAGCACCGTCTTCCAGGTGCCGTGGTGGTCCTCGTGGGCGAAGATGTCGCCGGCGATCAGGGCCGCCAGGATCGGCAGCACCCACTGCGCAGCGAATCCCAGCACCAGGAGCGCCATCGCGTAGCCGTTGTCGGTCGCGAACCGGCCGAAGAGGGTGTCCTTGGGGGGGCGGGACTGGGAGTGAACCACCAGCACGACCCCCACCGGTGCGATCAGCGAGCCGGCCAGCAGAGCCCGGGTCCACCGTTGCGCCAGCACCTTGCGGGTCTCCCAGCGCAGCGCGCTCCCCAGTCCTGGTCTCCGGACGCCGTCGGCACGCGCGGTCACCGGGCCACCTCCACGATCGGGTCGGCCAGGTCCTCGGGCGCGGGGTCGGTCAGCATGAAGAAGAGCTCCTCCAGCGGGGTGCGGGTCGGGACGAGCGCGAACAGCTCGACCCCGTCGGCCACCACGTCGGCGACGAAGGCGGACACCTCGGTCCGGGCGCCGGTGAGGACCAGGCCGGCCTCGACGTCGGGTGCGACCGCGATGGCTCCGTGCCGGCTCCGGGCGAGGTGCTGCACCCGGTGGTCGTCGCTGGTGCGGAGCACGTGGGCGGGCTCGGGGGCCCGGGCCCGCAGCGAGTCGAGCGTGCCGTGGAACGCAAGGGTTCCCCGGCTCATGACGGTGACGTGGTCGCAGATCTCCTCGACCTCGTCCATGTCGTGGGAGGACAGGAGCACCGTGAGACCGGTGCTCGCCAGCCGCGTCACCAGGGCCCGCATGTCGCGGATGCCGGCGGGATCCAGGCCGTTGGCCGGCTCGTCGAGCACGAGGAGGGCGGGGCTGCGGAGCAGGCTCGCCGCGACTCCCAGCCGCTGGCGCATGCCGTAGGAGTAGCCGCCGACCCGGTCGTCGGCGCGCGCGGTCAGGTCGACGACCTCGAGGACGTCCGCCACGCTGTCCGCGCCGACGCCACCGTCGAGCAGCCCCAGCCCGGACAGGTGCTGCCGTCCCGTCAGGTAGGGGTAGAAGCGCGGGCTCTCGATGAAGCCGCCCACGCCGTCGAGGGCACGGACGGCCGACTCGGTGACACTGCGACCGAAGATCTGCAGGCTTCCGGCGTCGGGTCGGATCAGCCCGAAGAGCATGCGCAGCAGCGTGGTCTTGCCCGCGCCGTTGGGGCCGAGGAGCCCATGGACCTCACCTCGCTGCACGGAGATCGACACGTCGTCGACGGCCAGCAGCGCGCCGTACCGCTTGCTGACCCCGGTGACCTCGACCGCCGGAGCGATCGGGGTCCGGGTCGACGTGGGCGGGTGTGTGGAGGTCTCGGTCATGCGGTGACGGTAGGCACCCACACATGAAGGGAGGATGAAGGTCGCGGGCGGGTTCACACGAACGCCGGCGCAGCCGGCAGGACCACGGTCACGGTCATCCTGGCGTCGTGGTCGCACGGGACGGGGAGGGGAGACCCGACGACGCGGTGCCGACCGGCGTGGCACAGACGCAGCTCGCCCCCGGCGCCGACGACCAGCTGCTCGACGAGCGCCAGGCCGAGGCCGGCCCCGGGGCGTCCACGGGCCTCCGGGGCACGGGTGAAGCGGTGGGTGGCCGTCCCCAGCAGGTCGTCCGACATCCCCTCACCCGCGTCGGCCACCTCGAGGACCACGTGCCTACCGGCGCCCCCCGCGGTGGCGCGCACTCGGACGAGGACGGGCGGACGGCCGTGCGCGAAGGCGTTGCCGAGCAGGTTGGTGATCACCCGGTGCATCACCACCTCCTCGACCGGCACCCAGAGGACGTCGGTGCCGTCGGCCGTGAGACGCACGTCGTCCGTGGGATGGGCAGCCCTCCAGCCACCGACCCGCTCACTGACCACGTTCGTGAGGTCGCTGGAGCCCCCGGCCGCGTGTCCGACGGCATCGAGCTCGAGGAGCTGCTGGGCGAGCGCGACCAGCGCCGCAACGTCGCCGGACAGCTCGTCGAGGGACTGCCGGTACTCCTCGGGGGAGCGGTCCCGGCTCCGGACGAGCTGGAGCCGGAGCCGCAGCACCGCCAGCGGCGTCCGCAGCTCGTGGCTGGCGTCCTGGACGAACTGACGCTCACGCTCGAGCGCCTCCTGCTGGGCGGCGAGCATCGCGTTGAGCGTGTGCCCGAGCCTGGTCACCTCGTCGTCACGCTCCGGGGGGACGTCGAGCCGGAGCCCGGTGGCACCGGTGGCGATCTGTGCCGCTCTCACCCGGTAACGCTCCACCGGTCTCAACGCGAGCCGGGCGAGCGCGTCGCCGACCCCGGCCGCGACGACGAGGGCGCCAGCTCCGGCCAGGAGGAGCTGGAGCACCAGCTCACGGAGCGCCTCGTCGCGGTGGTCGCGCCTGAGGCCGACGGCCAGCCAGGCGGGGGCCGCGGGCCCGGCTCCGCCGTCCTCGGTGGGAAGCGCCGTGATCCGGACCCGGAACGGACTGGTGGCCACCGGGAGGAGTCGGCCGAGGTCGACGGTCGCGTCGCCGTCGGCGGTGAGGTCCGCGAGCCTCGTGGTGTCGACGTACGGCGCGTCGGGCACCGGACCGCCGGAGGAGAGCACCGCTCCGGACCCCGAGAGCACCTGCCAACCCGCCCCGGTCGCGTCGGCGGCGCCGACCGCGCGCACCTGGCCGTCCGCGGCGACCAGGGGGGAGATCACACCGGTGGCCGAGGTCAGGTCGGTGTCGAGTCCCCGGTCGAGGGCGAACTGGACGCGCCAGTAGACGAATGACCCCGCGCCGGCGAGCAGGACCAGCATCGCGCCGGTGAACCCCGCGACGAGGCGGGTGCGGAGTGGGACACCGGCCCAGGTCCGGGGCGGCGCCCTCACGATCCGTCCCGGCTCCCGGGAGGGTCGATGCGGTAGCCGACGCCGCGCACCGTGGTGATGGAGCCGGTGCCGAAGGGGCGGTCGATCTTGGCGCGGATGGTGCCCACGTGGACGTCGATGACGTTGCTGCGCACGTCGGTCTCGCCATCCCAGACCTCGTCCAGGATCCGGAAGCGGGTCACGACCCGTCCGGCCTCGACGGCGAGCAGCGCCAGGATGTCGAACTCCCGCGCCGACAGGTCGATCCGGGTCGAGCCCCGTCGGACCGTCCGGGCGGGGACGTCGACGACCAGGTCGCCCACCTCGATCAGTGCTGGAGCCCCGGTCGTGCCCCGGCGGTGCAGCGCCCGGAGACGAGCCAGGAGCTCGTCGAGGTCGAAGGGCTTGGGAAGGTAGTCGTCGGCGCCGGCGTCGAGGCCGTCGATGCGGTCCCGGACCGCGCCGCGTGCGGTCAGCATCAGCACCGGCGTGGTGCACCCTGCCGCGCGGAGGCGCCGGCACACGGTCAACCCGTCGAGTCCGGGCAGCCCACGGTCGAGCACGATGACGTCCCACGCAGCGTCGCGCGGGTCGACCGACGCGAGCGTCGCCCGACCGTCGTGGACCAGCGTGACGTCCCACCCGGCCTCGGCCAGGGCCACCTCCAGCACGGGTGCCAGCCGCCCGTCGTCCTCCGCGATCAGGACGCGCACGACGTCGGTCCCCGGAGCCGGGTCCGGCTCACGGCGCGCCCAGGGCCGTGAGCAGCTGTCCGAGGGACGCCTCCTCGGACTGCGGGTCGGGCTGGGAGGCACGGACGGCGGTCAGGGCCGGGTCGATCTGCTGGTCGACGTAGGTCCAGGCCCGGCAGTCCGCCGGCCGGAGGCTGGCCTCGTCGCCGTCCCAGGCTGTCTCGAGATCGGTGACCCGCGCCTGGGCGCCTGCCTGGTCGCCGGCCCTGACCGACTCGAGGGTGTCGCGGGTGAGGGACCGGTACGCGTCCATCCTGGCGCTGGGGAAGTGGGCCACCGCGGCCTGCGTGGCCTGGGCATCGGTCAGCGCGGCCCCGGTCGAACACGTGGGCGCGGAACCCTCCTCCTCGGCCAGGGCGCTCTGGTGCGGCTGGGCGTCGGCCCACGTGAGCAGTGCGACGGTCGCGACGGCGACGACGGCGAGCGCGGCCAGCGCCCGCTTCTCGCGGGCCGGGTCCTGCTGCTCGGTGGGCTCGTGGTGCTTCTCGGTGACGTCGGTGCGTGACACGGTGAGGTAGATGACGGTGGACAGGATCGCGGCCAGGAAGACCAGGCTGGTCACGAACGTCCCCAGCCCCAGGCCCTGCTCGCTGCTCGGGCTCGCGAGCCAGTCGCCGATGTTGGCACCCAGGGGCCGGGTGAGGATGTAGGCGACCCAGAAGGCGAGCACGGGGTTGGCGCCGTACCGCCACAGGACGGTGACGATCGCGATCAGTCCGAGGGGGAGCAGGACGGACTTGCCGGGGCCCCACCCGGTGAGCTCGAGGGTCCAGTCGCCCGTCGCGGTGCCGAGGGCGAAGGTGACCAGGACGGCGAGCCAGTAGAAGGCCTCCCGCGGGCGGGTCACGATGCTGTGGATCGACAGGGTCCGCTCTCGCTGCCACCAGATCGCGAACACCCCCGCGAGCAGGATCGAGAACACGGTCGTGCTGATCCAGAGCGGGACACCGAGCTGGTCGGTGAGGAGGTCGGTGTAGAGGGTGCCGGTCACGCTCACGACGACGACCGTGAACCAGTAGGCCGTCGGCACGTAGCGGTCCTGGCGCATCTGGGCGACGAGGGCCACGACGAACACCGCGGTGAAGATCAGCGCGGTGTCGGTGAGGCCGACGCCGAGCTGCATGTTGATCCAGTCGGCGAAGGACTCCCCGACGGTGGTGCAGAGGATCTTGATCACCCAGAACCAGACGGTGACCTCGGGGACCTTGTTGAGCAGGGTGCGGCTGGCGGATCTGCCGGCGGTGGTCTGAGTCATGCGGGGAGCCTGACCTGATCCGCCTGCCGGTTACCTGACTGCCGTGAGTCAGCCTCCGGGCGCCGGGAACCGGACGACGAACGCCGCTCCGCCGGTGTGCTGGGGGTCGTACCGGACCTCGCCCCCGACGCTGCGGGCCACCCGGCGCGCGAGGGCAAGGCCCAGGCCGGAGCTGCCGGTGGACACCCTGGGGTGAAGAGGCCCTCCAGCACCTGGTCCGGGACACCCGGTCCGTCGTCGGCGACGTGGAACTGGGCGGTGCCGGACTCCACCTGACCGGTCACGGTGGTGTGGGCAGCGGCCGCAGCGCGTCTCGACGATGGGGACGAGGGCCCGGACCACCAGGCCGAGCGGAGCCCGGACGGTCACCGTCGGCAGGTGGACCGCGAGGTCGTCGCGCGACCCGTAGTGGGAGGTCAGGGAGGCCGCGATCTCCTCCCCGGTGCAGGTGTCGTTGGCACCGGGCTGGCTACGGGCGACCTTGAGGAGGACCGTCATGGTCTGGCCATCCTCACGCAGGCGCTCTGGATGTCGGCGACGTCCTCGCCCAGCTCGTCGTCGAGGTCGGCCCGGATCGCCACCAGGTGGGCGGTCCCGCGGATCGCGGTGAGGGGGTGCGGGGCTCGTGCGCCGCTCGGAGGTGACCCGTTGTTCCGCCCTGATGGTGGCGGTGATCTTCTCGAGCAGGCCGTCGAGGGTGTGGGCGAGGGCCCGCATCTCGTCCGTGGGGGGACTGAGGTCAAGCGACGCTCCAGGTCGCGTCGCTCCACTCGGCGGCCGTGCGCGCCGACTGCTGCACGGTGCGAGGGCATGCCGGCTGGTCCACGCGGCCATCGCCTACGGCCAGCAGGACGATGAGGGCACCGGCGGAGATCCTGATGAGCAGCGCGGCGTGCGCCGTCCGCTCCCGTACGGCGCGCAGCGGCTTGGCGAGCACCATCACTCCGTGCGCCCCTTGGGTGATCTTGAACGGTCGCGCCAGCACGGCGTAGGCCTCGCCGTCGGCCACCTGTTGCTCGGACCCGGTCGTGGACAGGCTCTCGAAACACTCTGCGCAGGGACGGGGGAACTGTGCCCGCGACCCGTGGGTGCGGATGGCCGCAGACGGCCCACGCCCGGGGTCCACGCGTTCGTCGGGGACGGCGATGCTCCTGTTGACCGAGGCGGCATCGGCGGCGTCGCCACCAGCTCGCCTGGGGCGGTCTGGGAGCATCTTGGACTGTGGTGGAGGAGGTTCTCCTTCAGAACCACCTCGACGATCACGCACCAGGTGCGGGGCTGCGACGACCAACGGCGACGGGGCCGGCGATCAGGACGAGCTGACGGCGGAACGCCGGCGAGGTCCGCGTCCGGGGTCTGCCATCTCGATCCCCGCAGCGCCATCGTGGAGCCGACGCCGCGGACCGTCTCGATCATGCCGGCGACTGGATTACTCTAGTCTTGGCGCGCAGTCGGCGGACGAATCAGCTTCAGATCGTGTTCTCCGATACGATCGAGCCATCCGGCCATGCGGTGGCCACCACGCTGCGCCGCCGTACGACCTCTCCGGGACGGGAGGTGATGGCGGCCAGCATGCGGAACTCGGTGGAAGTCAGCAGCACCTGGCCGGTGCTCGTGCGCGGGCTGAGTGCGGCGACCGGGTCGAGGACGAGGCCACCGGCCTCTGAGGCGCTGGCGTGGGGCCACGCCGGGCGAGCACCTCGACGCGGACGCTGACCTTCTTCACCTCGAACGGCTTCACGACGTAGTCGTCTGCAACCGCGGCGAAGCCCGACAGGCAGGCCCGCCGTCGCGCTCGAGTGTGGTGCTCAGGAAGAGCACCGGCGCGCGCTGGTGGTGGACTTCAAGATGCTTGCACGACGTCCCGGCCGTCGGCATCGGGGAGGCTGATGTCCACGACCACGACGTCGAGCAGCTGGTCGGGGCCGAACCCGGCGAGTGCCTCGCGGCCGTCGTGCGCCGGGAGGGCGGGCGTGGCCGGCCTGACGGAGGGCGTGAACTCGGCGACCTCGCGGATCGCGTCCTCCTCGTCCTCGCGGCACACCCCGACGGTCAGTTGGCTACCTGTCTGACCTCGCGTCGGAGGTCATGGTGCCATCCGTCAGCCAAGATCGCCCGGCCAGAGGTCGTGCCGGGGGGCTCGCGTCCGGAGCTCCCCACACGGTAGACCTGCACCCGGGTGGCCAGCGCGGCGACCACGGGGCGAACCGCGGTCACGACGATGGGGTAGGGTTACGGTCCGGGCGCGGAAGCGCTCGGCTCCCTGCCGCTGGGTCGAGCCAGACCAGGTGGCGGCTGCTGCTAGGAGCAACGGGATGGCGAACCAGATGGAGCTGGGGCTCCCTCAGCGCAGCGTGGGCGCTGGGGCTTGTCCACGCGCCGTCTGGAGGGCCTCACCGCTCGCCGTCGCGCACCGGGACGAGGAAGTGTGGCGCAACGCAGGGTGATGTCGATGCACGACGGGGCCGTAGGGACGACGCGACCCGGGCTGGCGCCGTGATGGCGAGGCTGTCTAGCACGGCGAGCGGCAGGAGGACCACCACGGGGCGTGGAGACGACGCAGCGGGTGGAAGGGCAAGCCGTTTACCTGGTCGAACATGGCCCGCTCGTCCGCCTCGTCGGCGATCCTGCGTCCGGTCTGCGCCGCAGCGTGGTGGTGGAAACCGGAACGCACCCACCGGGAAGGAACCCGAGGCTCCCTGGCTCTGCATTTTGTTGCCTCGGCGCGGCGTCCGGATCCTGCGCGCGGCGGG
>CAVXMH010000036.1:0-12429 GCA_963762755.1 uncultured Actinomycetota bacterium
CAGGATGCTGGGCGTGGGGTTCTCGGAGTTGTAGGACTCGATGTTCCCGGCGCCGAACTGCTCGCGGGTCGCCTCGAGCAGCGACTCCTGCTCTCCGTCGATGTAGTGCGTGATGACCTTGGTGTCGTCGTCCAGGGTGGCCTTGATCTCCTGGTCCTGGTCACGGAAGGTGATCTCCTGGACGTCCCCGGCGGCGATCTGCCCGGCCAGCTCGGAGGTGTCGACCTCGTCGTACCCGCCGTTGGGCGCGAAGTACTGCAGGGCGATGAGCACGCCGAGGACGGCGACGGGGATCCAGAACCACGGGGTCCGGAGATAACGCTTCACTCCAGTGACCCTACACAGCAGCGGCAACGCCCCTGACGGGTGGGACGAGCGCCTCGAGGGGCGGGACGAGGCTCAGCTGTAGACCTTCGGGGCCAGGGTGCCGACGCACCGCAGGTTGCGGTAGCGCTCGTCGAAGTCGAGGCCGTAGCCGACGACGAACGCGTCGGGGATGTCGTGACCGACGTAGCGGACCTCTACCGGCATCTGCAGGGCGTCCGGCTTGCGCAGCAGCGTGCAGATCTCCACCGACGCGGGGTTGCGGGACTTCAGGTTCGACACCAGCCACGACAGGGTCAGACCGGTGTCGATGATGTCCTCGACGATGAGCACGTGGCGCCCGCTGATGTCGGTGTCGAGGTCCTTGAGGATGCGCACCACCCCCGACGACTTGGTGCCCGAGCCGTAGGAGGAGACCGCCATCCAGTCCATCTCGACGTGCCGCTCGAACGCGCGCGCCAGGTCGGCCATGACCATCACCGCACCCTTGCAGGACGCCGACCAGCAGGAGGTCCTTCCCGGCGTAGTCGCGCTCGACCTCCCGGGCCAGCTCACCGAGCCGCTGCTGGATGTCCTCTTCGCTGAAGAGGACGTCGACGAGGTCGTCCTGCACGTGCTGTGCGTCCACGAGGTGCCTTCCGGGGCGGTGCGGCGGGGCGTCGGAAGGGATCAGCCTGCCACATGGGTTCCGGTGTCGTCAGAGCGTCCCGGGTCCCCGCTCGGACCCCCGCTCGGGCCCCCGGGTGCCGGGGCCCTCGAGGCGCAGGACGCCGTCGCGGCGTACGGCGCGCACGTGGCCGGGCAGGTCGAGGTCGCGCGGCTCCCCACGGCGGCGCCCGACCATCTCGGCCAGGGCGGAGACGTGGCCGTGGGTCAGCTCGCGGGGCGGGCTGCCCGCGGCCAGCGCGGCCAGGCGCAGCACCCGGGTGAGCACGACGTGATCGAGGGTCTCGAGGTCGGCGACGTCGACGCCGTCGGCGAGGTCGAGGCGGTCGAGCTCGGACTCCGCGATCGCGTCCAGGGCCGCGAGGTCGTCGCGCACCATCGGTGCGGTGCGCGCCAGCGCCGCGGCGACACCGGGTCCCAGCTCGGCCTCGAGCAGCGGCATCACCACGTGACGCACGCGGGCCCGCAGGAAGCGCTGGTCGCGGTTGTGCGGGTCCTCCCACCAGGTGATGCCCTCGGCCCGGCAGGCGGCCTCGGTCTGCGCACGCGTCAGGCCCAGCATCGGGCGCTGCATCAGGGGCCCGCCGCGCTCCTGGATCTCGCGGCGCATGCCCTGCAGCGAGCGCGGTCCGGAGCCCTGGGTCAGCCCGAGCAGCACCGTCTCCGCCTGGTCGTCGCGGGTGTGCCCGAGCAGGACACGGTCGGCGCCGAAGTGCTGGGCCAGCCGGCCGAGCGCGGCGTAGCGCGCCTGCCGGGCGCCGGCCTCGACGCCGCTCGGGCCGGGGTCCACGCTCACCCGGATCGACGCGGTCTCGTCGGCGCCGAGCTCCGCCATCTGGGTCACGACCCGGGCGGTGTGCTCGCCCGAGCCGTCCTGCAGCGCGTGGTCGACCACGGCGCCGACGACACGGACCCCGTCGACCTTGCGCGACCTCGAAGACGGTCGCGGCCAGCAGGGCCAGCGAGTCGGCGCCGCCGGAGCAGGCGACGAGGACGGCCCCGGGTCGACGTACGTCGGGGATCCAGCGGATCGCGCCGTCACCGGTCAGGACCGGCAGCGTCCGGCGTACGGCGAGCCGGACGGCGGCGACGGCAGG
Source organism: uncultured Actinomycetota bacterium (assembly GCA_963762755.1). GTDB lineage: Bacteria > Actinomycetota > Actinomycetes > Propionibacteriales > Nocardioidaceae > Marmoricola_A. The sequence goes on from CAVXMH010000036.1 coordinate 2,088, forward strand.
ATCGGGACCCACGGGCGGTCGGGGGGTGCGGCGGCTCAGCCGTGGACGCGGCGCACCCAGGCGCCGGGCTCGGAGATCTCCGCCATCGAGGGCAGGTTCGCGGGCTCGACCCACACCTTGTTGAGACCGTCCATGCCGACGTCGTCGAGGACGGCGCGCACGAAGCGGGCACCGTCGCGGTACTGCGCCATCTTGGCGTCGAGGCCGAGCAGGCGGCGGATCAGCCGGTCCATCGACGAGGCGCCCTTGCGCCGTCGGTTGAAGCGCTCCCGGATGAGGGCGACCGAGCCGATGACCTCGGGACCGACGTCGTCCATGACCACGTCGGCGTGCCCCTCGAGCAGCGACATCACGGCGGTGACGCGGTCGATGACCTCGCGCTGGGCGGTGGTGGCGAACACGTCGAGCAGAGAGCCGGTCCCCGGCCCGCCGGTGCCGCGCACGATCTCGCCGGTGCGCTTGACCGCGTCGCCGAGCATGGCGGCCATCCGGGACGGGTCGACGTCGACGTCGTCGACGAGCCGGTCGATCTCCGACTGCAGGTGGTCGCTCAGCCACGGGACCGCGGTGAACTGCACCCGGTGGGTCTCCTCGTGCAGGCACACCCACAGCCGGAAGTCGGCGGTGTCGACGTCGAGCTCACGCTCGGCGTGGACGATGTTGGGCGCGACCAGCAGGAGCCGGCCGAGACCCTCGGTGGTGAAGGGGTCGAACTGTCCGAGCACCTTGCCGGCGAGGAAGCCGAGCAGCCCGCCGACCTCGAGCCCGGTGACGCGGGAGCCGACGGCGGCGGTGAGACCGCCCGGCTCGATGCCGCGGCGCTCCTGCAGCTTCGCGACGACCGGGCTGAGAGGCGGTCGAACGCCTCGGCGTTGGCCTGGATCCAGCCTGCGCGGTCGACCACGAGCACCGGCGCCGTACGCCGCCTCGGCCACCAGACCGGTGAACTCGCGCACCAGCGGCGTGGACCGCTCGGCGCCTGCTCGCAGCTCCGCCACCGCGTCGTCGGCCTCGGCCCGGGTGACGACCGGCCCTGGCCCGGCCAACCGGGTGGCGGCGGCGACGGCGAGGTCCCAGTCGATCATCTGCGCACTCATGGCACGACTCTACGGACGGGCGCCGAACTGCTGCCGCGAGTTCGGAGGGCTGGTCATCAGGAGGCGCAGCGGCAGGCGGCCAGCGCGGAGGCGATCTGGTCGAGCCGTGCGCGAGCCTGCAGGGCGTTGCGGACCTTGACCCGGTCGACGACGGCGACGAAGAGCATCGGGGTGCCGTCACGTCCGGTGACGCTGCCGGCCAACCCGTGCACGCCGGTCAGGGTGCCGGTCTTGGCCCGCACCCAGCCGAGGCCGTCCTCGGAGTCGACCTCGAAGCGTCCGCCGGCCAACGAGCCGCTGAAGCCGGCCACCGGCAGCCCGCCGGTGACGCCCGCCAGCAGCGGCCGCTTGGGCTCCAGCGAGGTGGCGAGCACGTCGAGCAGGGAGGACACCGCGAGCCGGTTGCCGCGCGCGAGCCCGCTGCCGTCGACGATCCGCGCCGCGCGGAGGGGTACGCCGAGGTCGGTCAGCGTCGAGGACACCGCCCGGGCCCCGGCCGCGAAGGAGCCGCCGGCCCCGCGCCCGGCCGCCGCCAGACCGACGTGGCGCAGCAGCACCTCGGCGCCCTCGTTGTCGCTGGCCTCCAGGACGTGCTGCACGATCTCGACCAGCGGGGCGCTGGTGACCACCGCGACCGGGCCCCCGGTGGCGCCACCGGGGGCGCGGCCGGATCGGGGAGTCCCGGCCACCTTCACCCCCGCTGCGCGCAGGGCGTCGGCGAAGCGCAGCGCCGCGGCCCGCGACGGGTCGGCCGAGCGGGTGAGGGCCCCGGGGAACTCGCGCCCCTCGTCGACCCACAGGGCCGTGACGGGGCTGACCACGTTGTCGGGGATGTAGTCGTTCTCCCAGTCGGGCGAGACGGCGGGTCCGGTGAAGAGCGAGTCGTCGTAGCGCACCGTCACCCGAGCCGGGCCCCCGCGCTTCTCGGCGCGCAGCGCTCGGACCGTCTGCCGGGCCAGCGTGGTCAGGTCGGCCTCGCGGGGCACGGCTCCGGGGTCCGGTGCCCCGGTGAGCAGGGGGTCCCCGCCGCCGACGAGCGTGAGGACGCCGCCGCGGCGTACGACGGAGGTGGTGAAGCGGTGCTCGGGACCCAGGGTCTCGAGGGCGGCCAGGCTGGTGGCCGTCTTGAGCAGGCTCGCGGGCGTCACCACCCGCGGCCCCTCCTCGTAGGCGGGGCGGCCGTCGAGGCCGGCGACGGCGACCGCGACGCGCGGGCCGAGCCGCTTGTCGCGGGTCAGGCGCCCCAGGCTCTGCCGTACGGCGCGCGGGTCGACGGCGCGCTCGACGCGCTCCGGGGCGACGGGCCGGGCGTCCGGCAGCCGGGGCAGGTCGAGGCCGGGCGGAGGCGGCACCGCGGCCGGTCCCCCGGGCTCACGAGGCGGGTCGGAGGCGCCGGTGAGGTCGTCGACCAGGTCGCCCACCCCGAGGTCGTCGGCACGCCAGACCACCAGCCCGAGCACGAGGACGACGGTGAGACCGAGCACGATGAGGGCACGTCGCACGGCCGCGTTGCCCCCTTCGACTGTGACTCCTGGGCATTGTGCGCGAGACTAACCGACGACGAGGAGCCCAGGTCGTCCGACCGGGCCGAGTGAGCGGAGGCTGTCAGTGGAGTTCGACGTCCTGGTGGAGATCCCCAAGGGGCAGCGCAACAAGTACGAGGTCGACCACGAGAGCGGTCGCATCCGGCTCGACCGCACCCTGTTCACCTCGACGCAGTACCCCGCCGACTACGGCTTCATCGAGGACACCCTCGGCCTCGACGGCGACCCGCTCGACGCGCTGGTGCTGCTTCAGGAGCCGACCTTCCCCGGCTGCCTCATCAAGTGCCGCGCGATCGGCATGTTCCGCATGACCGACGAGGCCGGCGGCGACGACAAGGTGCTCTGCGTCCCGGCGACGGATCCGCGCCTGGAGCACCTGCGCGACATCTCCCACGTCTCGAAGTTCGACCGCCTGGAGATCCAGCACTTCTTCGAGGTCTACAAGGACCTCGAGCCCGGCAAGTCCGTCGAGGGCGCCGAGTGGGTGGGCCGCACCGAGGCCGAGGCCGAGGTCCGCGCCTCCATCGAGCGCGCCAAGGACACCCCCGGCCACTGAGGGTCCCCTGTTGGTTTCACTAGGTACCTAGTGATGTTGGCGCTCCCCGAGCGAAGTTTCGTTCGGGGAGCGCCGGTTTCACTAGGTACCTAGTGAAACCGGCACCTCCCTCAGAACAGGTCGGTGCGCAGCAGCTCGTTCGGTACGCCGAAGGCGTCCACGAGGTCGGCGGCGTGGGGACGCACCTGACGGCACAGCTCGCCGACCATGGCGATGACGGCCTTGGAGCGGGCCGACGACAGCCGGCCGTGCTCCATGAACCACGCCCGGTCGGCCTCGATCACCGACAGGGCGTAGAGGTCGGCCAGCATCCCCAGCACGCGCCGGTTGGAGCCGTCGGGGGTGTTGCGGACCTTGGTCAGGAAAGCCTCGAGCACGAGCCGCTCGCTGTGCGCCCAGGCGGCGGCGATGACGTGGTCCTGCGCGCGGCTGAACACCTCAGCCGGGTCGCCGCCGCGGTCGATGCCGGCCTTGAGCCGGCGGGCGACGCCGGAGGTGAGGTGGTCCTCGCGCCAGCGGAACATCGACAGGTGGTAGTCAGGGTCGAGCAGCCCGGCGTCGGGGTCGCCCTCCCGGTCACGACCGGGGACGGCGTCGCGCAGGCTCTCGATGATCTGCCGCATCGAGGTCTTCTCCACCACGGTCTCGACCGCGATGCCGGCGACGTACGCCGCCATGCCGATCTGGTCCAGCTTGCCGAACGAGTCGCGCAGGTCGGTCAGCCGGCCCTTGGCCACCAGCTGCATGAGCACGGTGTTGTCGCCCTCGAAGGTGGTGAAGACGTCGGTGTCGGCACGCAGCGCGTCGAAGCGGTTGATGGACAGGTAGCCGGCGCCGCCACAGGCCTCGCGGCACTCCTGGATGGTGCGGCTCGCGTGCCAGGTGCCCAGGGCCTTGGTCGCCGCGGCGCGTGACTCCAGCGCCCGGCGCAGCCGCTCGGAGGCGTTGTCGGGGTCGGAGAAGACCCGGTGCAGGTCGGCGGCGACGCGCTCCTGGGCGAAGTGCAGCGCGTAGGTGCGCGCGAGCGCCGGCAGCAGCCGCCGCTGGTGCTGGCCGTAGTCGAGCAGCAGCGTCTCGCCGTCACCGTCGGGCGGGCCGAACTGCCGGCGCCGCAGCGCGTAGCGCACGGCGATGACCTGGGCGACCTTGGCGGCGTTGATGGCGCCGCCGCCGACGCACACGCGCCCCTGCACCAGCGTGCCGAGCATGGTGAAGAAGCGTCGGTCCGGGTTGTCGATGGGTGAGACGTAGGTGCCGTCCTCGGTGACGTCGGCGTACTTGTTCAGCAGCGCGTCGCGCGGTACGCGCACGTGGTCGAACCAGATCCGGCCGTTGTCGACGCCGTTGAGGCCGACCTTGTGACCGCAGTCCTCGATGCGGACGCCGTCGAGGACCGCCCGCTCTCGTCGCGCAGCGGTACGACGAACGCGTGCACGCCGTGCCCCTCGCCGGCCACCTCGAGCTGGGCGAAGACCGCACCCACGTGCGCGTGCATCCCGGCGTTGCCGATGTAGTCCTTGCGCGAGGCGTCGTCGGGGGTGGTGAGGACGAACTCGTCCGTCTCGGGGTCGAAGACGGCGGTCGTCCCGATGGCCTGGACGTTCGACCCGTGCCCGGTCTCGGTCATCGCGAAGCAGCCCATGATCTCGCCGCGGGCGGTGGCCTCGAGGTACTCGCGGTGGTGCGCGCTCGGTGCCGAGCTGCAGCACCGCGCCTCCCCAGAGCCCGAACTGCACGCCGAGCTTCACCAGCACCGACAGGTCGCCCATGGCCGAGGTCTCGAACGCTGCCACCGAGGCGCCGATGTCACCACCGCCGCCGTGCTCCTTGGGGAAGCCGTAGCCGGTCTGGCCGGTCTTGGCCAGCTCGACGACGACGTCCTTCACGCGCTCGCGGTACGCCGCGGTGTCGAGGGTCTCCGCCTCGTCGAGCACCTGGCGGTGGAGGACGAGGTTCTCGCGCACCAGGTCGCGCACCTGCTTGTAGCGGCCGTCGAGCAGGGTCGAGAGCGCGGCGACGTCGACGTGGGTCTCAGGCTCGGTCGGCATGCTCCCATGGTGGCAGCACCGCAGACGCCCTGCCGGGGAGTCGCTCAGACGCGGGCGAAGAAGTTCGGCGGGATCCAGTAGTACATGGACTCCACCGTGACGTCACGACCGGTGCGTGGCGCGTGGGCGATCAGCCCGTCACCGACGTAGAGCGCGACGTGGTGGATCGAGCTCGGGCTGCTCGTGGAGCCCCAGAAGACCAGGTCCCCGGGTCGCAGCTGGCTCGAGGAGATCGAGGTCGACTCGGTGTACTGCGCCACGGAGTAGTGCGGCAGGCTGCGCCCGGCGGCCGCCCAGGCCGCCATGGTCAGTCCGGAGCAGTCCCAGGAGCTCGGCCCGGCTGCGCCCCAGACGTAGGGCTCGCCCACCTGGGCCCGGGCGAAGGCGATGGCGCGCTGAGCTCCGGACGCGCTCGGCGGCGGGGTGACGACGGGGGCCGGTGCCGGTGCCGGTGCTGGCGCCGGTGCTGGCGCTGGGGCTGGGGCTGCCGGTGAAGGCGCGGTTGCCCCGCTGCCCGGTCTGGACGCTTCGCCCGGACCTTCGAGGGACCCCTGGGCCGAGCCCGGCTCGGTCGCGTCCACTTGCGGGGCCGCCTCAGCGGCCTCCTGGGCCGCTCGGGCCGCGGCTCGCTGCTCGCGGGCAGCCTTCCGCGCGGCCGCCTCGGCGGCAGCAGCCGCCGCCTGGCGACGGGCCTCCTCGATGCCGGTCCGGCGTGCCTCCACGAGCCGGACCGACACGCCCTGCAGTCGCGCGAGCTCGGCGACGAGGGCGCTCTTGCGCTCAGCGATCGTGGCCGCGAGCTGCTGTGCGGAGGCGGCGGTCGCGACTGCCTCCGCCTGGGCTGCCTCGGCCCGGGCGGCAGCGTCCGCACGGCGCCTCTGCTCCTCGTCGGCCTGGCGGCGGAACGTCGTGGCCAGGGCGCTGGTGGCGGCGAAGCGCTGGTACTCCGCGTCCAACGAGGTGCTCGCGCTCTCGTAGGTCAGCAGCGTGCTCATGACGCCCTCGGGCCCCAGCGCCCCGAAGGCGGCGTCCAGGCTGGAGAGGTCACCGGCCCCTTCGTAGCCGGCGACCGCCAGTGCGGCGATGTCGTCGCGCTGACCGGCCACGGCGGCCTCCGCGCGGCGCGCGTCGCGGCGAGCGTCGGCGAGGGCCGTGGTGGCCTGCTCCAGCAGCCAGCGGGCGCCGTTGGCCGCTTCGGAGGCCTGCTCGGCCACGACGGCGGCGCTCTCGAGCTCGGCGTCGGCCGCGGCCAGCTCGGCCTCGGTCGCCGCCACGGCTCCGGCTGCGTCGCCGGCCTCCCGCTCGGCGGCCTCGACGGCGGCGCGGCTCGGCGTACCGGGGGGCAGGTCCCTCGGAGCGCCGTACGCCGTGCCGACCGGTGAGCCCATCGTGACGAGGGCCCCTGCCAGGGCCAGTCCGAGGACGGCCACGACCGTGGGGGGACCGCGTCGGGCCCGGAGCGTGCGCTCACAGGGACTCGTCCTCGGCATGTTTCCCTCTCCGGTCCAGCAGGCGATTTCAGTCACGCTAGTTCTCAACCGCCCCAAGAGAACCAACAATCACAAAGAAATCGCAACCCCTACGGCGTGTCGCCTTGACGAATGACAACTGTGTCATTCGCACACGTGCGTCGTCGAAGGACGCGCAGGAGCCGGGGCACGGGTGTCCCCGACGGACGGTCCGCGTCGGTCGTCCGCGTCCGGGGAAAAGAAGCGAGGTCCCGCCCGATTGGGAGGCTCGGGCGGGACCTCGAGGCATCTGTCCCATTGGGAGGCTGAGACAGAGCCGGAGAAAGGGCGGCCACGTCAGGCGGGATACTGATCCTGAGCCGTGAGGCCAAGAGCGACGCGTCGCGTGTTCTTTGATCCCTTCCTCACGGAGACCCCCCCGGGTCCCCGTTGCTACGAGCGTACCTCACCAACCCAGCCGACAAACAGGTCTGGGGGGGACCCTTTTCCCCCCTTCGCCCCTTGCGTCATCATGAAGGCCGAGCTATAAGGGGGTCGTCGTCCACGGGGACCGAGGACGTGCTCGTGGTGGGACGCACCGATCGTCCCCACCGCTCGAACTTCTGACCTGTCGCGATGCCGCCCAGCCAGACCGCGAGCACCGCGATGACGACGCCGCCGACGTCGTCGGCGATGTAGTGCCATCCGAAGTAGAGCGTCGAGATGACGGTGAGCCCGAAGAACACCCAGGCCGACCAGCGGATCAGCCGGTGCCGCACGGTGTAGTGCGCCACCAGCGCGATCACCAGCGTCAGAGCGGTGTGCAGCGAGGCGAAGCCGGCCACGCTCTGGATCAGGTCGCTGAAGGGGTTGAGGGGGAAGCGTACGTCCTGGCGGCCCTGCCAGAGAGAGTCCTGCAGCTCGGTGACGCCGGTGACCTGCAGACCCTCGTAGAGCCAGGGGTACCAGAACGTCGGCCCCATGGTCGGGATCAGGTAGTAGCTGATCGTCCCGAGCGTCCACGTCAGGCAGTTGGCGGTGGCGTACCAGTAGCCGTAGGAGATGTTGCGCGACCACACCAGCCAGATCACCAGGCTCAGCGGGGCGATCGGCAGGTAGAGCAGGTAGATGAAGGCGAAGAAGTGAGCGGCCCAGGTCTCCCCGAAGATGGCGTGCAGCACCACGGCGGGCTCGTTGCCGAAGAACAGCCACCGGTCGAGCTGGTGCAGCAGCGGGTCCTGCATCGTGTCGTAGATGCGCGGCAGGTAGTTCTTCAGGTTCCGGTAGCTCACGTAGGTGACGTAGAAGCTCGTCAACCCGATGACCACCAGGCTCACCCGCTCGCGCGTCCAGTGCTCGCGGATGATGTCGCGACCGTGCCCCAGCACGGTCGAGAGCTGGCGGCCGGCGCGCCAGAAGGCCCGTGGGACCACGTCGGCGAGGAAAGCGCCGACCACCATGGCCGGCAGTCGCACCCAGGCAGGGCCGAGGAACCCGTCAGGGTCGCGGAGCCGCTCGTCGAGGGACCAGGAGGCCACGACGGCCACCAGTCCGGTGAGGATCGCGACGCCCACGAGGAGTCCGTAGGCAGGTCGCTTCATAGGAGGTCACTCTACGGAGGGTCCGGTCGTCGTGGCGTCAGGTCCCACCTCTGCCGGTGTGGTGTGCGTCGGCAGGGCTGCGACACGTGTCACGTCCAGCGCGAGCCGCACCTGGTCACCCGCGGCGCAGGCCCGCCCCGCGGCTGCCACGGCGTCGAGCTCGAGACCGCTCGCCAGGCGCACCACGAGGCGGGTCTGCTCCGGGGTGGAGCGGCTCGTCACCACCGTCGCGGACACTGCTCCGGCCTCGTCGACCTTCAGGGCCGACCTCCGCAGGGCGAGGGCCCGCCCCGCGCGTGCGCCGTCGTGAGCCCCGTCGTGAGCCCGGTCGGCGTACGCCGCGAGGACGGGGCGGGCCTGTGAGGCGCTCAGCACGCGCGCATAGCCGAGGAAGCGGGCGGCCTCCGCGTCGACGGGGTGGCGCCAGACCTCCTCGAGGCTGCCGTCCTGCACGAGGCGCCCCGCGCGCAGCAGCGCCATCCGGTCGGCGACCGCGAAGGCCTCGTCGTGGTCGTGGGTGACCAGCAGGGCGGTCGTGCCCGCGGTGGTGAGGATGCGTCGCAGGTCGACGGCCAGCCGCTCCCGCAGGTCGCGGTCGAGCGCGGACAACGGCTCGTCGAGCAGCAGCAGGCGGGGCTGGACCGCCAACGCCCGGGCCAGGGCCACCCGCTGCCGCTCCCCGCCCGAGAGGGTGGCGGGATCGCGGTCGCCGAACCCAGGCACCCCGACGAGCTCGAGCAGCTCGGCCACCCGGGTGGCCCGCTCCCGGCGGCCCACCCGTCGCAGCCGCAGCGGGTAGGCGACGTTCTGGGCCACGGTCAGGTGACCGAAGAGCTGACCGTCCTGGAACATCAGCGCGAAGCCCCGGCGGTACGTCGGCACGCGGGTGACGTCGTGGCCGCCGACGCGTACGGCGCCGTGGTCGAGGCGCTCGAGACCGGCGACCGCCCGCAGCAACGTGGACTTGCCGCAGCCGGAGGGGCCGAGCACCGCGAGAACCTCCCCTTCCGGGAGGTCGAGGGACACGTCGCGGAGCACCGGGTTCCCGGCCAGCGTGACGTCGAGGTCGCGGACCTCCAGCCCGGGCTGGCCCATGTCAGTACACCCCCAGCCGTCCGACGCGGAGCCGCTCGACGGCCAGCAGCACGCCGGCCGTCAGGCTGCCCAGCAGCACGGCCGCCGCGAGCGCCGTGCCGAAGCTGTCCGCACCGGGGCGCCCGATCAGCTGGTAGATCAGCACCGACAGCGTCGGGGTGTCGGGGCGGCTGAGGAAGCTGGTGGCGCCGAACTCCCCCAGCGAGACCGCGAACGCGAAGCCCGCCGCCGCCAGCAGCGAGCGCCACGCGGTCGGCAGGTCGACGTCGCGCAGGATCCGCAGGGGACCGGCGCCCAGGGTCGCCGCCGCCTCGCGCTGGCGCTGGTCGACGCCGCGCAGGGTGGGCACGAGGGCACGCACCACCAGCGGCAGCGCCACGAGGGCCTGGGCCACCGGCACCAGCCAGGGGCTGCCGCGGAAGTCGAGCGGCGGGGTGTCGAGGGCGACGAGCAGACCGAATCCGATGGTGACCGCCGAGACGCCCAGTGGCAGCATGAACAGCCCGTCGAACACCCGTGCGGCGCGACGCAGTCCAGGGTGGGCGAGGCGGCGCGTCACCAGCACGGACACGACGGCGCCCAGGACGACCGCGAGCAGGGTGGCGTCGGTGGCGGTGCGCAGAGAGGTGGCCGCGGCGTCCAGCACCGACGTCCGCAGGGGCGAGCCCGGCGCGGACTCCGACAGCGAGCGGTAGCGCTCCAGCGACCACGCGTCGTCGACCCGCAGCGAGCGCACCACCACCGCGAGCAGCGGCAAGGCCACCAGCACCACCGTGACGAGCGTCGTCGTCAGCGCAGCGAGGTCGACCCAGCCGCGCGGACGCCCACCGGGCGCCGCCACGGCACGGTCCACCACCCCGGCCCCGCGCGGCTGCGCCCGACCCGCGAGCAGCAGCAGCGCGACCACCACGAGCACCTGGAGGACCGACAGCGCCGCGGCGGGCCGGAGGTCA
>CAVXMH010000037.1:0-39274 GCA_963762755.1 uncultured Actinomycetota bacterium
GGAGGCGTCGGCGCCCGCTGAGTGACGCCGGCGTCCACGCTCCCGCGCGACCGTGCGGAAGATGCTCGGCGCGACGACGTCATCGCCGCGACAGCACTCCGCGCAAGGCGGCCTCGGCCGCGAAGTAGCCGCTCATGCCGTGGACGCCGCCGCCGGGCGGGGTCGAGGAGGAGCACAGGAACAGCCGAGGGTCCGGCGTCGAGTAGGGGACGGGCCGGGCCACCGGGCGGGTGAACAGCTGGCGGAGGTCCTGGACGCCGCCGTTGATGTCGCCGCCGACGTAGTTGGGGTTGTAGGCCTCCATCTCCGGAGCCGTCATCGACGCCCGGGCACGCACCCGGTCACGGAACCCGGGCGCGAACCGCTCGACCTGGGACTCGATGCGCTCGGTCATGTCCTCCGCGCAGCCCGCAGGGACGTGGCAGTAGGCCCATCCGACGTGCTCGCCGGCGGGCGCTCGCGAGGGGTCGTGCAGGCTCGGCTGGGTCAGCAGGACGAAGGGACGCTCGGCGACGCGGCCCCGGTTGACGTCGTCCTCCGAGCGCGCCAGCTCTTCGAGGGTGCCCCCGACGTGCACCGTGCCCGCCCGGGCCACCGCCTCGTCGCGCCACGGGATCGGTCCGTCGAGAGCCCAGTCCAGCTTGAAGACACCGGGTCCGTAGCGGTAGCGGCGCAGACCGCGCCGGTAGCCCGCGGGCAGTCGGTGCCCGGCCATCGTGAGCAGCTGACGGGGGGTCACGTCGAGCAGCGCCGCGCGGGCCAGGTCGAGCTCGTCGACGTCGTCCACACGGTAGCCGGTGATGACGTCACCGCCGATCGAGCGCAGGTACGACACCATCGCGTCGACCACGTTCTGGGAGCCGCCGCGCGCGAACGGCCATCCCACGGCGTGGGCCGCCGTCAGCAGCACCAGCCCCACCGCCGCTGTCGGCACCTGGTCGAGCCGCATCATCGAGTGCGCGGCCGCCCCGCCCAGCAGGGCCTGGCCGCGCGCGCCGTCGAACCGTGCGCGCGCGAGGCCGACTGCCGACCGGAGCGCGACGGAGCCGAACCTCGCCATCGTCAGCGGATGCCGTGGGGGTCTCAGCGGGCCGAGCAGCTCATGCATCAACGCATCGGAACGGCGGACCAGCGGGCCCACGAGAGACTGGTAGGCCCGCTGGTCTCCCCCCGAGGGACGCCGCCGTCTCCGAGACGTCGCGGTGCAGGAGGACGGCGCTCCCGTCGTCCATCGGGTGGGCCAGCGGGAGCTCCGGGTGCACCAGCTGGAGCCCGTGCTCGGCGAGAGGCAGCGCCGACAGCGCCGGTGACGCCACGGCGAGCGAGTGCACCGTCGAGCAGACGTCGTGGACGTAGCCGGGCAGGGTCAGCTCGGCTGAACGGGAGCCGCCACCCAGCGTCGGCGCTGCCTCCACCACCACGACGCTCCGGCCCGCCTGGGCGAGGGTGATCGCCGCCGTGAGCCCGTTGGGGCCCGACCCCACGACCACGGCGTCGCGGCCCCGGAGGTCAGCGGGCACCGGAGCGGCTGAACAGACCGGCCATACCGCGGAACGGAGCATTGAGCGTGTAGAGCGTCGACCGGATCGCCGAGGAGTGCCAGACGTTGGTCCAGCGGCGCCACTGCCGCTTCCTGTCCACGCAGACCACCGCAGTGTCGACGTCGGCGTCCTCGACCCCGAAGTGGCGACCGACGTTCGTCAGCGTCTCCTGCCAGAACCGGTCCTCCTGGCGGTGGCCGCCGAGGATCAGCCCCAGCTCGAAGACCGGGTCGGAGGCGCGCATCAGCACCTGGGCCTGGGCCACGGTGTCGTCACCGTCGGCGGTGGCACTGAAGGTGATCCAGCCCGCGAACATGTGGCCCTGGGGGGTCATCAGCGTGAACGACTCGTCGTCGGCGTACAGCACCATGACGCCGGTCGACAGCTTCAGCCGCCCCGGCAGGGTGGCGTCGATGAGGGCCACCTCACCCGGAGCGATGCCGGTCAGCGGGCCGTAGAAGTGGTTGCCCGCGGGCCAGAAGTCGGGGAAGCGCTGCTTCCAGGTTGCGATCAGGTCCGGGGCGGAGACCTGGGAGCCGGCCAGCCGCACCTGGTAGGTCTTCTGCCACATCTTCCCGAAGCCTTGGATCGGGCTGGTCAGCCGCTTGCCGGAGACGTTGATCCCGGTGGCGCCGTCGGGCACCTCGGAGACGTTGAGCCGAGACACCGACTTCGCCCAGTGCGCCGCGTCCCGCGCCGTGACCTCGGTGGTGCCCGACTCTCCTGGTCCCGCGGCGGGGGGGTCCTGCCGTATCGGTTCGCTCATGTCGTTCTCCCTCCTAGGAGACTCCGGCCGCACGCAGCGCGGCCTGCTCGTCGTCGTGGATGCCGATCGCCTCGTCGAGGCGGGTCAGCTCGAAGATCTGCCGGTAGTGGTCGCTCAGCCCGTAGGCGAGGAGCTGCTGGGAGTGGCGGTTGGCCCGCACGAGCAGCGTGACCAGGAGTCCGATGCCACCACTGTTCATGTAGGAGAGCCCGGAGAAGTTCAGCACGATCGCCTTCGCGTCGCCGACCTCGTCGTAGGCACCCATGAGGACGTTCTCCGAGCCTGCCGTCACGTCGCCCTTGATGTCGACCAAGCTCGCGGGTCCTTCACGGCGTACGTCGAAGGTGGCGGTTGCCTCGGTCATGTCGTGCTCCCCTCTGCGCCCATCACGGCGCTGTTCTCGTCCGGGTTGATCGCCATGAAGTCGGCGAGCCGGGTGATCTCGAAGATCTCGCGGTAGTGCGAGGTCAGTCCGTAGGCTCTGATGGGTACGCCGTGGGCGCGGGCCTTCGCGAGCAGACCGACGATGAGGGCGATGCCCGTGGAGTTGATGTAGCCGGCACCCTCGAAGTTCAAGACGACCGCGGTCGGTGCCGGGGCCATCGCTTGGCGCCAGGCGCCGTCGAGAGATTCCTCGGCCCTGGCGTTGATGTCGCCGGCGAGGTCGATGAGAGCGGTCTGCTCCCGGTGCCTGACCGCGGTCCGGGTCACGTCACTGGTGGTCATCACTGTCTCCTTGGTCTCGGTGCTGCTCGGCCGGTGCCTCGAGGTGCATCACGAGCTCGAGCACGTGGTGGGCGCCGTCGCTGAACTCCTGCGCGTCGTCGACCATGTTCTTGATGAGGAACAGGCCCCAGCCGCGCGGCCGCTGGAGTCCGGCGAGCTTGGCCTCGAGGTCCGGGACCTCCGCCTCACGGTCCGACGTCGCCCCGCCCTGGTCGACGATCTGCACCCTCACGCGGCCGGCGTCGGTGAGCACCCGCACCGTCACGGGTTGGTCCTCGCGGTAGGAGTTGCCGTGCTCCATCGCGTTCATGGTGGCCTCGCCGACCGCGGTCTCGAGCCGGTTGAGGCGTGCTTGCTCCAGGCCGAGCGGCGCGACGATGGTGCTCACCCGCTCCAGTGCGAGCCGTTCGTTGCCCTCCGCGCTCGGCACCTCGAACTCGACCAGCTGCCGGCTGGACGGTGGCCCGTCCGGTCCCGGTGTCCCGTTCGGAGAGGCCGGCGAGCGGGTCAGCGTGACCATGGTGATGTCGTCCTCCTGCTCGGCCTCCTCGCCCGTGTGCTCGTGCAGGTCCGCCAGCACCCGGTCGATCAGCTCGTGGCCACCGGGATAGCGCGCGACAGCCTCCTTGAGCCGGGGAAAGCCGAACATCTGACCGGACGGGTCGTGGGCCTCGACGACACCGTCGGAGTGCAGCAGCAGCGAGTCGCCGGGGGCGAGGACCATCTCCTTCTCCTCGTAGTCCATGCCGGTCATCAACCCGAGCGGCATGCCACGCGCGCGGAGCTCCACGGAGCCCTCGGCGGTCTTGACGTAGGGCAGGTCGTGGCCCGCATTGGCGAACCGGAAGTGCCCGGTGGTCGGGTTCAGGACGCCGTAGAGGCAGGTGACGAACATCTTCTCCGGCATGTCGGGACACAGGTGCTCGTTGACCCGTTGCAGCACCTCTCCGGGGTTGATGATGCGTTGGGCGGAGGCCCGCAGCACGCTGCGTGTGGCCGCCATCACCAGGGCAGCCGGGACACCCTTGTCCGTGACGTCGCCGATGACGAACCCGAGCCGGCCCTCGGAGAGCGGGATCACGTCGTAGAAGTCGCCGCCGACCTCGCGGGCAGGACGGTAGTAGGCCGCCACCTGCCAGTCGTCGAGCTCGGGGAGCTGCTTGGGCAGGAAGTTCTGCTGGATGAGCTTCGCGACCTCGAGCTCCTGCTCGAACCGCTGACGCGTCGCCGCCTCGGCCTGCTGCTCGCGAACCAGCTGGCCGACACGCAGCGCCGGCGCCGCTTGCGCGGCCAGGTTGTCCAACAGCTTGCGGTCGTCGGTGGAGTAGTCCTGCTCGGACCGGCGTGGCCCCAGGTTCAGGACGCCGATGAGCTCTCCCTGACTGACCAGCGGAACGGCGAGCTTGACGCCGGCTTCCTTCATGGCGCTCAGCGCGGGGGACTGGAGCTCGAGCTCCTCCACGTCAACGGCTCCGCTGGCACTTTGGAGGTAGGCGAGCAACGGGTCGTTGGGCCCGATGTCGACCGGGGCGACCTCCTCCTGTGCAGAGGCAGGGGCCACGTCGGTCTCCACCGTCGCCCGCGACCGGTCGGGCGACCGGCCGAGGAGGCGGCGGCGGAAGGTGGTGGTCAGTGTCGTCATGGTGTGACCTTTCTAGCCGGTGGTCGTCCCGGAATCGTTACGGCGAAGTTCTGGCTCCGGGGTGCTTCGCGCAGCCAGAGCGAGACGTGGGTCGGCCGCATCGTGTCGTCGACGACGGCGCGCAGGTCGGTGCCCAGCGCCTCGAGGTCGACCTCGTGGCGAAGGCGCTGGTTGAACGCGTCGAGGGTGCGTGCGGCGTCGTACCGCGAGCGGTAGAACCGCCGGTCGACGACCGACTGCACCCGGCCGCGCAGCGGCCGGAACAGGGCCGCCACCGCCAGGGTTGAGGCCGCCACGGCCAGGTCCGACTCGCCGGTCAGCGGGTCGAGGACCACTCGGAACGCGAGCACCGACCCCAGGTAGGTGGCCACCAGGACGGCGGTGAGGATCGCGTAGACCAGTGTCCGGTTGATGACCAGGTCGATGTCGTAGAGCCGGTAGCGCAGGATCGAGACGGCCACCGCGATCGGGAGGCCGAGGAAGGCGCCGACGGACATGACGAGGGGGAGAGCGGCCGCCGGGGTGTCGTGGAGCCCGAAGACCTCGACGACGACGTTGCTCAGCACGAACAGCGGGAGGAAGACCGCGAAGTAGGCGAACCACTTGAGCTGTTGCCGCTCCTCGGGCTGGGCCCGGCGCCAGCGGACAATGAGGCACACGAATCCGACCAGAGCCGCCATCACGTACAGACCCGGCGCGACCTCTTCGAGGGTTGCGTAGTGCTGGGGGTCGATCCCGTAGGGGTTGGTGATCGAGCTCTGGTCCATCTTCCCGGGCTTGAGCGCATCGGCGAGCATGAGCCCCAGGGAACCGACCGCGCCGAGGACCAGGGCTGGGTACCACCGTCGCGAGAGTGGCCGACCGGTGGGGAACAGCTGGGGGAGCAACGTGATGATGACGCCCAGCGCGGGCACGAAGGTCCAGGACTGGAGCCACGCGGCGAGCTCCCCGAAGGGCAGCCCGGGCCGAACCACGAGGGCGAGGTACTGGTAGCGCTCGGCCACCAGGTAGAGGCCGACCGACACCCCGACGAACACGAACAGCCACGACACCGCGTTGTCGGGACGCGCACGGGCCAGGACGAGACCGACGGTGGCGAACGTCAAGGCTTGGAGGAGAAGCAGGAGGAAGAACACCCACCCGTCGTCGAGGGAATCTTCGATGACCGACCGGTTGGGGGGAAGCAGGAGCGCGGTCGACACGAACAGCACTGTCACCGCCCAGGGCAGCCACGGGAGCCAGGCACGGGGCCGGGCGCTCATCGGGAGGTCTCACGTAGCCACAGGGACACGTGGGTCGGCTGCATCGTGTCGCCGACGACCGTGCGCAGATCGCTGCCGACCGCCGTGAGGGAGATCTCGGAGCGAAGCCGCGAGCTGAAGTCGTGCAGGGTGCGCTCACCGTCGTAGCGGGACCGGAAGAACCGCCGGTCCACGAACGTCTGGAGCCGCGCGCGCATCGGGCCGAACAGAGCGGCCACCGCGAGGGTGGAGGCGGCGACGGCGAGGTCCGACCCGCCGACGAGTGGGTCGAGCGCGAAGCGGAAGAGCAGCACGGCACCGAGGTACGTCGCCACCAGCGTTGCCGTCAACGCGCCGTACACCAGAGTGCGGTTGATCAGCCGGTCGATGTCGTAGAGCCGGTGGCGCAGGATCGCGATGCCGGCGGTGACCGGCAGTCCGGACAGCGCGACGGCGAAGGCGAGGGGACCGATGATCTCGAGGGCCGTACTCCCTCCCGGCCCACCCTGCAGGGTCTCGGCGATCCCGGCCGAGACGATCAGCAGGACGAGCATGGCGCCCGACCAGGCGAACCACTTCACCTGCTGTCGTTCGACGCCGTGCGACCGGCGGAAGCGCACGACGACCGACGCCGCGCTCAGCAGCAGGTAGGCCGGGACGGCGACGTCGAACGGCATCCCGCGCAGCGGCCTGAGGCCCTCCAGGCCCACGGGGTTGGTCACCGTGGCGAAGTCGGTGATCGATCCCGGCGCCAGCGTGGCGACGACGAGCACCGGGACGGTCCCGATCACGCAGAACCAGACAGCCGGGCGCCAGCGCCTCGAAGGCAGTCGCCCGTCGGGGAAGAACAGGATCGCCAGGGAGAGCAGCAGCGGTGACAGCGCGCTCTGCCACGTGGAGAGCCAGGCGGACCAGGCGGCGCCGGGAAGGACTGACGCACCGAGGGAGTAGTGCGTGTAGCCGGCAGCCAGCTCGTACCACCCCTCGGTCAGGGCATTTCCCAGGAACAGCCAGCCGACGGGATTGGCTGGACTGTGCTGCGCCACCACGGCGCCGACGATCCCGAAGACGGCCATCACCGCGACGAAGAGCACCGACCACCACAGCGAGCCGCCCTGGTCCCGCAGCGCAGCATCGGGCACCAGCACCAGCAGGGTGATCCCGGCAGTGCTCATCGCCACGAAGAGCGCGAATGCAGCCCAGGCCAGGAGAGCAGGGCGTGAGCGTGTCGACGTCGCCGTTCTCATGACCCGCCCCGCAGCCACAAGGAGATGTGGGTGGGCTGCACCGTGTCGCGTACGACAGCGCCGAGGTCGGTGCTGACGGCCTCGAGGTCGACCTCCTGGCGCAGCCGCCCGGAAAACGCCTCGACGGTGCGGGCGGCGTCGTAGCGGGAGCGGAAGAAGCGCCGGTCCACCACCCGCTGCACCCGCGAGCGCAACGGTCCGAACGCCCCCGCCACCGCCAGGGTCGAGGCCGCCACCGCCAGGTCGGACTGACCCGTGAACGGGTCGAGAGCCAAGCGGAGAACCAGCACCGAGACGAGGTACGTCGCCACCAGCAACGCGGTCAGAGCGCCGTAGACGAGCGTGCGGTTGATCAGCCGGTCGATGTCGTAGAGCCGGTAGCGCAGGATCGCCATCGCGATGGCCGCCGGGATCAGTCCGAAGGAAGCGATCGCAAGGTTCTGGAAGACGATCAGCCAGGTGGGGTCGGCTCCACCCGAGAACGCGCCGGGCTTGACGAACTGTCCCACCATGGCGAGCAGGTAAGAGGCGGCCACCAGGGCGCCGGCGGCGGAGAGCCACTTCAGCTGGAGCCGCTCCACGCCGCGTGAGCGCCGGAACCGGCTTACGAGAGCAACGGCGGCCGCGACGATGCAGACAGGCAGGAGTGGCAGCGTCGCCATGAGCAGACCGAAGAGCGGCTTCTCCCACGACTCGACGCCGATCGGGTTGACCATGCCGGGGACCGGGCCCTCGGTGAGCTTGCCGGGGCCGAGGGCGATGACGACCGTGATCAGTGTCATGACGATCCCAGCGAGCCGGGCCAGCCAGCGCCAGCGCGGCGACGGCAGCCGACCGTCGGGGAACAGCAGGATCACGAAGATGCCGATGGCGCCGATCATCCAGACCCAGCTGCCCTCGTTGAGCGCTGCTGCCACTGCGGCGCCTGGCAGCGCTCCTGGTGCGACGGCCAGCCCGTACACCGCATAGCTGTCGAGCAGGGTGGAGAGTCCGAGCGCCGTGCCCACCCCCAGCAGCAGCAGCCACCCGAACCGGTTAGCCGGCTGGCGGTGGACGATGAGGAGTCCGACGCACGGAAAGCTGAACATCATCAGGGTGAACGCCAGATCGGCCAGGAACCCGTTGGTGCCCCAGCCCGACTCGGCGGCTGACCGGGGTGCGATCCTGGCCAGGACCAGCGCGAGCAGCAGCGTCGCCAGCCAGAACAGCCACGTCGCCCAGCCGGCCCGACGCAGCCTGGTCTCGGACCAGGACGCGAACGCGCTCACGGCTGGCCCCGCAACCACAGCGAGACGTGGGCGGGCTGCATGGTGTCGCGCACGACCAAGCCGAGGTCCGTGCTGACGGCCTCCAGGTCCACCTCCTGGCGGAGCCGGCTGACGAAGGCCTCGACGGTGCGATCGGCGTCGTACCGGCGACGGAAGAAGCGGCGGTCGACGACCCGTTGGACGCCGGCGCGCAGGGGGCGGAACAGACCCGCCACTGCCAGGGTGGAGGCGGCGACGGCCAGGTCCGACTGGCCGACCACCGGCGTCAACAGGACGCGGAAGACAAGCACCAGCCCGAGGTACGTCGCCACCAGCAGCACCGTGAGCGAGCCGTAGACCAGGGTCCGCTTGATGACGACGTCGATGTCATAGAGCCGGTGCCGCAGGATCGCCACGGCGATCGCGGCCGGCAACGCCGTCAGGGCGACGACGACTCCGAGGAGTCCCAACAACGAGTCTTCGAGTCCGAGCGGCAGCGCGTTCGGGATCTCCACCAGGACGATCAGCGCGGCGGCGTAGGCGACCCACTTCAGCTGCTGGCGCTCCTGGCCGACAGCCCTGTGCAGCCGCACGAAGATCGATCCCAGCGCCAGCAGGAACACGCCGCTGAGGACGAGTCCCGACACCGCGAGCAGGGTGTCCAACGCGTCGGCGAGTGCGGCCACGCCCAAGGGGTTGGTCACCGGTCCGAAGCCGTCCATCGGCCCCGGGGCGAAGGCCGCCGCGAGGGTGACCGCCACGCCACCGACACCGAGGATGCGCGCGGCCCAGGTGCGGAACCGACCTTCGAGGCGGCCGACTGGGAAGACGAGCATCAGCAGGATGATCGCGCAGAACGCCGGGAGGTAGGCCCAGGTCGTCACCCAGGCGGTGCCCCGTCCCCCTGGCCACGACGGAGCGACGAGCAGGGCGTATCCGGCGTAGGAACCGAGGAGGACCGGCGCGGTGAACAACACCCCGACCCCCAGCATCAGCCACCCGACCCGGTTGTCGGGACGTCGGGCCGACACGACGCCGCCGACCAGGACGTAGGCCACGGCGAAGAGCGAGAAGAAGAGCGTGATCTCCCGCTCGGAGTACGCCGTCGGCGGGACCAGCAGCGCAGTACCGATCGCACCGAGACACACGGCGACGACGAGGACCGGAAGACGCCTCATCGAGTGTCCCGCAGCCACAGGGTGACGTGGGTGGGCTGCATGGTGTCGCGTACGACGACGCCCAGGTCGGTGCGGACCGCCTCGAGGTCGACCTCCTGGCGCAGTTGCCCGACGAAGGCCTCGACGGTGCGGTCGGCGTCGTAGCGGGAGCGGAAGAAGCGCCGGTCCACGACCTGCTGGACCCGGGCGCGAAGCGGCCGGAAGAGCCCGGCGACCGCGAGGGTAGAGGCGGCGACCGCGAGGTCGGACTCACCGGTCAGCGGCGCGAGCAGCACCCGGAGCCCCAGCACCAGCCCGAGGTAGGTCGCCACCAGGAGCAGGGTCAGCGAGCCGTAGACGAGGGTCCGTTTGATGACCAGGTCGATGTCGTAGAGCCGGTGCCGCAGGATCGCGATGCCGACCGCTACCGGCAGGCCGATGACGATGAGCAGGAGCGCGGTCATCCAACCGATGGCGCCGACCACCAGCGACCAGGTCGGTGGCTCCCCCGAGGCGGACTCCTCGGCGAAGACCCCGATCATCGCCAGGATCATGCCGCCGAGGGCCAGGGTCCCGACATACACGAACCACTTCACCTGCTGCCTGCGGCGCCCCGACGAATGTCGGAGACGTAGCGCCAGCGACACGCCACCGAGCGCGAAGCCCGACGCGGCCAGGACGTTGCCGGCGGTGCCCGCAGCGGACACCAGGCTGCCGACCCAGCCGTCGGCGCCCATCGGATTGTCGATCGGTCGGGCGGTCTCTGCTTCGAGGTGTCCTGCGCCGAACCCCGTCGACACGATGGCCAGGACCAACGCGACGAGTCCCATCCAGACCGCAAAGCGCCACCGAGACGTGAGCAGCCGGCCGTCGGGGAAGACCAGGGGGAGGATGAGAGCGGCCAGGTAGAGCCAGACGTACCACACCCAGGCGCCCACCCAGGCGACCGCGACCTCACCGGGCCGGTCCGAGACAGCGATATAGGCGTCCACCAACCCTTGGAAGCCGAACGCGACCGCGATCGCCAGGAGCAGCCATCCCACGGCGTTGTCCGGTTCTCGGCTTGCGATCAGGGCACCCACCACCGGGAAGCCCACCGCCACCACGATGAACCCCTGGTCGATCGTTCCGCTGCCGGACAGCACCAGGGTCAGGGTCGTCACCGCTTCGACGACGTAGACCGCGCAGAGCCCCCAGGCGAGGACCCGTGACTTGCGTCGGGAGAAGCGCTGCGACGGCCGTTCGATGAGGCTCACCCCGTGCTCCTCAACCACAGGGTCACGTGGACGGGCTGCATGGTGTCGCGCACCGCGCGGCTGAGGTCGGTGCTGACGGCTTCGAGGTCGACCTCCTGGCGCAGCCTGCCGACGAAGGCCTCGACGGTGCGGGTCGCGTCGTAGCTCGAGCGGAAGAAGCGGTGGTCGACAACCTGCTGGATGCGGCCGCGCAGCGGACGGAACAGGCCGGCCACCGCGAGGGTGGAACCGGCGACCGCGAGGTCGGACTCGCCCGTCAGCGGCCCGAGCAGGACTCGCAGGCTCAGCACCAGGACGAGGTACGTCGCGGCGAGCAGCACGCTCACTGAGCCGTAGACCAGGGTCCGCTTGATGACGAGGTCGATGTCGTAGAGCCGGTGCCGCAAGATCGCCACGGCGATCGCCAGCGGCGTCCCGACGAGCAGGGAGGACAGGAACACGAACCACCCGACGTTCCCGAGCGCCTGGTACCCGGTGAGCTCGCTGACCGCGGCAGCCGCCAGCCCGAGCAGCAACATCCCGATGGCGTAGGCGAACCACTTGAGCTGCTGGCGCTCCGACCCGTGCGACTGACGCAGGCGCACCGCCACCGCCGTGAGCGTGCCCAGGAGCACGGGCACGAACGCGACGTCACTCAGGCTCGCGGCCTGGCGCAGCGCTTCGCCCACCGCGCCACCGACGGCGACCGGGTTCGCGATCGAGCCGTTGTCGCCCCATTCCAGACGCGCGGTTCCGAAGGCCGTCCCCACCACGCCCATACCGATGACGACCAGGCCGAGCCACAGCAGCGGGCGCCAGCGCCGGGACGGCAGGTGCCCGTCGGGGAAGAGCAGCGGCAGCAGGATCGCCACCAGGCCGAACCAGAGGTCGATCACCCATTCGTCGAACCAGACCAGCAGCGCGACCGCTGTGGGTGGCGCGACGTCCTCGACGCGCAGGTAGACCCCGCTCGTCACCGTGCTGGCGGTGACGAGGAGCGCCAGAGTGATCAGGATCAGGCCGATCGAGTTACCGGGCGCCCGACGCATCAGCAGCGCGCCGACACCAGCGAGCACGACCAGGAGACCGACCAGCACTGCCTCGACGGGCTCGGACACGGCGAGCTGGAGACCCGCGGACACGACGGCCAGCACCGTCCAGAGGGCAAGCAGCGGCCAGGCGAGTGCTCGGACCCGGCGCGTGCCTGCGCTCGACGGCCACATCTGGACATGACCTCCTTCGCCCCTGGTCATCAGTCACGGTCGTCCGTCACCGTCGTCCGTGTCCGTCCGGGAAACGTTACGGCGGGAGGACGTCGGGTCGCTAGCGCTGCGCCCGCCGGGGAGCGGGCTTCGTTACCATCCGGGATGACGCGGAGTTCGCCGTACCGGTGAGGGGGCTGGTGTGATCCACCTTCAGCTCCTGGGACCACCACGGGTGGTGCGTGACGACGTCCTGGTGGTCTTCGACACCCGCAAGGCGATGGCCCTGCTGGCGCACCTCGCCCTCGCTGAGACCCCCCGGCCCCGCGACGCGTTGGCCGACCTGTTGTGGCCGGACGCGGACCTGGACCGTGCCCGCTCGGCGTTGCGACGCACACTGTCCAGCCTGCGCAGCGGCATCGGGTCCGAGCATCTCGAGGCCACGCGCGACCACGTCCGACTGGTCCCGGGACCGCAGGTGCTCGTCGACGTCGTCCGCTTCCGCGAGCTGCGGGCAGCAGGGGACCTCGACGCGGCGGTGGCACAGTTCCACGGCGCGTTCCTCGAGGGGTTCTCCGTGCGGGGGGCGCCCGACTTCGAGGCGTGGCTGGAGGGAGCCGACGAGTCGCTCCGGCGGGAGCTGACGGAGACGCTGGCCGAGCTCGGCACCGCCAAGGAGTCCGAGGGGGACGTCCCGGGCGCCGTGGCGGCGGTCCGGCGGTGGCTGGCTCTGGACCCGTTGCACGAACCGGCACACCAGGCACTGATCAGGCTCCACGCCGCCTCCGGCGACCGAGCCGGCGCGGTGGCGCAGTACCGAGCGTGCGTGAGGGTGCTCTCGCGCGAGCTCGGGGTGCGACCCCTCACGGCGACCACCGAGCTCTACGAGGCAGCCAGCCGGGGGGTGGTGGGTCCGGGCGCTCCAGCGGACCTGCGGCCGTCCCCGGCCCCCGATCCCACTGCTGGGATCTCAGCACCGCTGTCGCCGCTCGTCCCTGCCTTCGTCGGACGTGACGAGGATCTGGCCGACCTCCTGGCCGCCCACCGGTGTGTCACCTCCGACGGGCGGGTGGCGCTCGTCGAGGGTGAGTCGGGCATCGGCAAGTCGAGGCTGATCAACGAGGCACTGACCCTCGTGCGTGCCGCGGGGGGAGTCGTGCTCAGCGGACGCTGCTACGAGGACGAGAGCGGTCTGGCCTTCGGACCCGTCGTCGACCTGCTGCGGGACCGGCTCCGCCAGGACGACTCCTGGGTCCCCGAGGTCGGGACCATGGTGCTGACCGAGGCGGCGCGGCTGCTTCCCGAGCTCGCCGGCAGTCACGGCGGGCGGCCGCCGGAGCCGTTCGACCAGCCGGGGGCGGAGAGCCGCTTCCTGGCCGCGGTCTGGGACCTGCTGACCGACGCGACCGCCGGGCCCGCGCCGGGCGTCCTGGCCATCGACGACGCCCAGTGGGCAGACGAGGCGACGCTCCGGCTGCTCGCCTACGGCATCCGCCGGCTGGCCGGTCGGCCGCTGCTGGTCGTCATCGGCTGGCGCACCCCTGCAGACCACCCGGTACGCCGTGCCGCGCTCGCCGCGACCCGCGCCGGCGGATCGGTCCACGTCGTTCCGGACCGACTGGATGAGGCGGCGGTGGCCGAGATGGTCGCCTCGGTACGCGCCGGGGCGCCCGACCCGTCCGTCGTACGACGGCTGTGGGAGTCCACTCGCGGGGTGCCGCTCCAGCTGGTCGAGCGACTCCGGAGGCCGGAGGACGAGGCCGATCGACCGGGCGGGACCCACGCGCTGGTCCGGGCCGGGCTGGCCGACGTCAGTGAACCGGGGCGGCAGGTCCTGGCTGCCGCCGCCGTGCTCGGGCGACGGTTCGACCCCGAGGTGGTGCGCGCGGTCAGCGGCCGCACCGAGGACGAGACCGCCTCTGCCCTGCGGGAGCTCGTGCAGCGGGGCGTGCTGCGCCGTCGGGACGACGCCTTCGACTTCGAGCACGACCTCGTGCGCGCCGTGGTCTCGGAGGAGACCAGTCTCGCGCGGCGCAGGCTGCTGCACGCTCGGGCGGCCGACGCGATCGCCGGTCCGCCGGCCGCGCTGGGTCGCCACCTCCAGCTCGCCGGCCGGGAGGCGGACGCCGCACGGGCCTACCTCGAGGCGGGGGAGGAGGCGCGAGCGCTGTTCGGCAACGACGAGGCGCTCGGTCATGTGCGGACCGCGTTGAGCCTGGGCCACCCGGACCGCACCCACCTGCACGTGATCGTCGCCGACCTCGAGACGCGGCTGGGGGACTACGCCGGAGCCCTGGCGAGCCTGGAGACCGCGGCAGCCGGTTGTGCGCCCGAGGACCTGGCCGGGGTGGAGCATCATCTCGGCCGGTTGCACCAGCGCCGCGGCGAGCACGCCCTGGCTCAGGCCCACCTGCTCGCTGCGCTCGACGGGACGCCCGAGGCCGATGTCGGGGCGCGGGCCTCGCTCACCACGGACCTGGGCCTGGTCGCGCACGCGCTCGGAGATCGCGACCGTGCCCGCTCACTCGCTCGAACGGCAGTCGCGCTCGCGGACGGGGCGCGGGACCCCCAGGTGCTCGGGCAGGCGAGGAACCTGCTCGCGATGGTGGCGACGACCGACGGCGACACCGACGAGGCGCTGGCCGACCTCGATCACGCTCGGCGGATCGCCGAGGACCTGGACGACCCCGACCTCCTGGTGGCGGTGCTCAACAACCTCGCGCTCGCCCATCGGGCTCGGGGCACGCTGGACCAGGCGTTGGAGCTGACCACGACCGCCCTGGACATCTGCGGCAGGCTGGGTGACCGCCACCGCGAGGCGGCGCTGCACAACAACCTGGCCGACCTGCTCCATGCACTGGATCGTGGGGAGGAGGCGATGGCGCACCTGAAGGCGGCGGCGCGGATCTTCACCGACGTCGGCGTCGAGGAGCAGCCGCGTCCGGAGATCTGGAAGCTGGTCCGCTGGTAAGTGTGCTGCCCCGGTGCGGCTCGGCCGTCATCCCCAGGTCAGCTGATACTTCTCCAGGATCGGCATCGTGGCCTCGAGGTCGGCCTCACAGCCGAACGGCGCCAGCAGCGCCTCCAGATCCATGTCCTCGTCCGCGAGGTCGATCAGGTGGAAGGCGTGTTCGAGTCCTCCGGGAGTGATGATCTCCAAGAGTCGGGCGGGTGCGTCCCCGGCGTTCCAGAAGGTGTGCCACTCACCGCGTGGTTTCACCACCAGGTCTCCGGGGTTGGCGGTCAGCTCGGTCCCCCCGGCGTCGAACCAGACGGTGCCTTCGAGGACCATGCTGAACTCGTCCTCCTTCGTGTGCCGGTGCATGGGCGCGGCGATGCTGCGGGGGGCGAGCAGATGCTCGACCAGACCGACGCGACCTCCGAAGTCGTCCGAGTCGACGAGGAAGCGGTCCCGACAGCCCGCGAGCGGACCGAGGACCTCACCTGCTCCGCTGGTGATGATGTGTGCCATCCCTCATCATGCGGCTCGCTACCCGGGCTCTGTCGAGGGCCACTCGTGTTCTCGACGAGCTCGAGTCCGCCGATCCGTTCCTGCGGCAGGTGCTCACCTCGCCCAACGTGCGAGGCGGCCGGTTCCTCGACAACGCGCTCAGCCGGTGGTGCGGGCCTACTGCGCCGGCCGGGGCATCGAGTACACCGAGGTCTCACCCTTCGCGTCGAACGCCGCCGCCCTCCGTCATCTGCACGCGGTCGGCGCCGGCTTGCGCGCCCGCTGAGGGCGACCCGATCAGGAGCGCGGGGGAAGCAGCTTCGACGGACCGGTCGGCTCGGCCTCTCCTCGGTCCACGGCGGCGTCGTGACTGTCGCGCGCCTTCTGGAGCAACGCCATCAGCTCCTGCTCGTCGCGGGCCTTCTGCCGGTACTCCGGCCCCAGCGCGACGATCTGGTCGCGCTCGGACAGGAGCAGGCCGTAGATCCGCTCCCGCTCGCCCGCGTCCTCGGTGTACTCCGAGTCGAGGTACGACGACGCGTGGCGGCGCGCGTTGCTGATGGCGTTCTGCGCCTTGCCGGCCTTGCTGTAGAGCGACGCGAGGACGGTCACCAGCAGCACGCCGAGGATCACGCTCAGCGAGACGGCTGTGCTGATCTCCGTCACCTTGATCGGCTCGCCGTCGTTGATGAAGCCGAGGTTGTTCTCGTGCATCGCGTGCAGGACCAGCTTGACGCCGATGAAGGCGAGGATGGCGGCCAGACCGTAGGAGAGGTAGATCAGGCGGTCCAGCAGGCCCTCGATGAGGAAGAACAGCTGGCGCAGGCCCAGGAGCGAGAACGCCACCGCGGTGAAGACCAGGTAGGTGTCTTGCGTCAGGCCGAAGATGGCGGGGATCGAGTCCAGGGCGAACAGGATGTCGGTGCCGCCGATGGCCACCATCACGAGCAGCATCGGGGTCATCGCCCGCTTGCCGTCCTGCTTCGTGAAGAGCTTGTCGCCGTCGTAGTGCTCGGTCGTGTGGATGACCTTGCGGGCGATCCGGATCACGACGTTGTCGGCCGAGCCCTCCTCGTCGTCGTGGTCGGACTTCAGCATGTTGCCGGCGGTCAGGATCAGGATGAGGCCGAAGGCGTAGAAGACCCAGGCGAACGAGTTGATCAGCGCAGCGCCGAGGAGGATGAAGCCGGTGCGCGCCACCAGGGCGAAGGCGATGCCGAACAACAGCACCTTCTGCTGGTCCTCGCGCGGCACCCGGAAGCTGGTCATGATGATGAGGAAGACGAAGAGGTTGTCGACCGAGAGGGCCTTCTCGGTGATGTAGCCCGCGAAGTACTCCCCACCCGGGGTCGTCCCGCCGAGCACCAGGACGCCGAGCCCGAAGAGGACGGCGATGCCGACGTACAGCGAGGACCAGATCGCTGCCTCGCGCAGCGTGGGGACGTGCGCCTTGCGCACGTGGAAGTAGAAGTCGAAGACCAGCAGACCGATGATCCCGGCGATCGTCAGCCCCCACACAAGGGGAGAGACGTCCATGGCTTGCTCCTGACCTCGGCGACGCGGACCCAGCTGTCACAGGCTAGTGGCAGCGCCAACCGCTACAGCGCGGCTGCGAGGAGCCCGTGGACCAGCCCCAGCAGCGCGCAGACCCCCAGGACCCGGAGGACCGACCACTTTCGCCGGAACAGCAGCACCGCGGCGACGAGCCCGATGACCACTGTGACCGGACGCACGGTGTCGAGCACCGGCAGCTCGAGCGACACCGCGCCCCAGGTGGACCGGACGGTGTCCGCGAAGAGCGTGTGGAGCGCGAAGAACACAGCGAGGTTGGCGATCACCCCCACCACGGCCGCGGTGATCCCGGTCAGCGCGGCGGACAGCGAGCGGTTGCCCCGCAGACGTTCGACGTACGGTGCCCCGAGGAAGATGAACACGAAGCAGGGCACGAAGGTGACCCAGGTCGTCAGCAGCGCTGCGAGGGTGGCCGCGACCCACGGGTCGAGTGATCCCGGGTCGCGGTAGGCGCCGAGGAACGCCACGAACTGCACGACCATGATGAGTGGACCCGGCGTCGACTCCGCCAGGGCCAGTCCGCGGACCATCTCACCGGGCGCCAGCCAGCCGTAGACCTCGACCGCCTTCTGGGCGACGTAGGCCAGCACGGCGTACGCGCCGCCGAAGGTGACCAGGGCGGCGCCGGAGAAGAACGTCGCCTGATCGGTGAAGACGCTGTGGGCACCGGTGAGGGCGGCGACCAGGCCGACCGGGACGCCCCAGGCGAGGGCGCCCAGCGCGAGCACCTTCGCTGCGTGGGCGCGGCTGGGCCGCTCCTGGTGCAGGGCCTCGTCGCTGATGAGCGGTGCGGGACCGTCGTCCTCGCTGCCGTGCCCGGCCGCGACGCGCATCGTCGACGGTGCCCACCGACCCAGGGCCCAGCCGACGGCGGCGGAGGCCGCCACCACGACGGGGAACGGGACGCCGAGCGCCGTGAGCGCGAGGAAGGCGGTGAGGGCCAGCCCCACCAGTGCCGGGTGACCGAGGGCCTTGCGTCCGACGCGTACGACGGCCTGGGCCACGACGGCGAGCACGGCCGGCGCCAGCCCGGCGAAGAGGGCGACGACCGCGGTGGTCTCACCGAACCCGACGTAGAGGAAGGAGAGCCCGAGCAGCGCGACGACTCCGGGGAGGACGAAGAGGATCCCCGCGACGAGCCCGCCGCGGACGCCGTTGAGCAGCCAACCGACGTAGATGGACAGCTGCTGGGCCTCGGGGCCGGGCAGCAGGGTGCAGAACGAGAGCGCGTGCAGGAAGCGCTTCTGGCCGATCCAACGACGCTCCTCCACGAGCTCACGCTGCATGACCGCGATCTGCCCGGCCGGGCCGCCGAATGTCTGCAGCGAGATCGCGAACCAGGCCTTCACCGCTTCCCGGAGGGGCACCACGTCCCCGTCGGGGGCCCCAGGTCGGGGGACGGCGCTGCCCTCGGGGGTGGTGGAGCTCATCGGTGGGCGTCCTTCGTCGCGGGATCGGTCGGCTCCGCGGAGCCGCCAGCCGAGCACGTGCAGCCTGACTCTGCACCATGCTGGTGCACAATGCGGGCTGCCTCGCCCGGTCGCGACGTCAGACGCCCGGGCCGCCGATGAGCAGGTAGCCGTCGACGACGAAGAGCTCGCCGTCGAGGTACACGTCGCAGCGGGTCAGCAGGCGGCGCGGGACCCCGTTGAAGGCCGGGTAGCCCTCGGCCGCCTTGACCGACACCGTGGCCGGCCGCCCGTCCTCCCCGACGAGGTGCGCGCCGACCGCCATCGGGCTGCCGGCGGTGCCGGTGTAGGTGGACCCGTCGGCGCAGACAGCGGTCACGGCGTTCGGCTGCGGTGCCGCGTGCGCCGTGCCCCCTGAAAACGTCCCGTCCGGGACGGGGGCCGTGCGTCCCCGGGGACGATCAGGTGCGGCTCCGGCCGCGCATCGGTCAGGGCAGCCGGAGCGGTCGGCGGGCGACGTACACCGTGCAGGACGAGCTGCCGCCGGTGATGGGGTTGTCGAACGAGACGATCTCGGCGTGAGCGTGCGCGAACGGGGTCAGCAGGCGGGAGACCAGCAGGTCGTCCGGGGCGTCGTCGGACCAGAGCGCCAAGACACCGTCCTCCGTCAAGGTGTCGGCTGCGGCCTGAAGACCCGCCGGGCCGTAGAAGTCGTGGTTGTCAGGCGACAACAAGTGGTCGGGGGAGTGGTCGATGTCGACGAGGAGCACGTCGCTCCGGGGGCAGTCACCGTTGCGGACCAGGTCGAAGAAGTCCGCCTCGATCAGCTCGCACCGGGGGTCGGCGGCGAGGCCGGCCGTGTCGGGGATCAGGTCCGCCCGGTGCCACGCGACGACGGCCCCGACCAGCTCGACGACGCGGAGGCTGCGGGTCCGCGGAGTCCTGCAGGGCTTCGAAGGCGGTGAACCCGAGGCCCAGACCGCCGACCACGACGCTCAGGTCACGCTCCGGTGCCTCGGCCAATCCGAGCGTCGCCAGGGCGATCTCCGTGGCGTTGAACTGGCTCGACATCAGGTACTCGTCGCCCAGGCGGACCTCGTGCACCCACCGCTCGGTGAGGCGGTCGTAGCGTCGGCGCAGGCTGATCTCGCCGATGGGGGTGCTCGCCCAGGCGATCTCCTCGTAGGGCAGGGGACTCATGAGCGGACCCTAGCCCGCCGCGCGGCGACCGGCGCCCGGTCGGCCGACCTCCCCACGGGCCGTAGAATGTGGCGGGATGAACTACCCCACCGACACCCGTGCGCGCCGCACCTTCGCCGTCATCAGCCACCCCGACGCCGGGAAGTCGACCATCACCGAGGCTCTCGCACTTCACGCCCGGGTGATCTCTCAGGCCGGTGCTGTCCACGGCAAGGCCGGGCGCCGGGGCACCGTGTCGGACTGGATGGAGATGGAGCGGGCGCGCGGGATCTCCATCACCTCCGCCGCCCTGCAGTTCGACTACCGCGACCACGTGGTGAACCTGGTCGACACCCCGGGTCACTCCGACTTCTCCGAGGACACCTACCGCGTGCTGTCGGCCGTCGACGCAGCGGTGATGCTCGTCGACGCGGCCAAGGGTCTGGAGCCGCAGACCCTCAAGCTCTTCCGGGTCTGCGCCCATCGGGGCATCCCGGTCATCACCGTGATCAACAAGTGGGACCGCCCCGGCCTCGACCCGCTGGCGCTGATGGACGAGATCGAGAAGCGGATCGGGCTCAAGCCGACGCCCTTGACCTGGCCGGTCGGAGCGGATCGCGACTTCCAGGGCGTGCTCGACCGCCGAACCGGCGGGTTCATCAGCTACACCCGCACCGCGGGTGGGGCCACGCGGGCCCCCGAGCAGCACCTCGCCGCACAGGAGGCAGCAGCGGTCGCGGGCGAGGCCTGGTCCGCGGCGTCCGAGGAGCACGAGCTGCTGAGCGCCGACGAGGCCGACCACGATCAGGAGTCCTTCCTCGCCGGCCGCACCACCCCGGTGCTGTTCGCCTCCGCGCTGCTCAACTTCGGCGTGGCCCAGCTGCTCGACGTGCTGCTGGAGCTCGCGCCGGCGCCGGCCGCCACGCCGGCGGTGGACGGGACCACACGACCGGTCGACGACGAGTTCAGCGCCTTCGTCTTCAAGGTGCAGTCGGGCATGGACGCGCAGCACCGCGACCGTCTGGCCTACGCCCGGGTCTGCTCGGGCGTGTTCCGGCGCGGCATGGTCGTCACCCACGCCTCGACCGGGCGACCCTTCGCCACGAAGTACGCCCAGGCGGTGTTCGGGCGCGAGCGCTCCTCGGTCGAGACGGCGCATCCGGGTGACATCGTCGGTCTCGTCAACGCCTCGGCCCTGCGCGTCGGGGACACGATCTTCGAGGGCGCCCCGGTGCAGTACCCCGGGATCGAGAGCTTCGCCCCCGAGCACTTCGTCACCGTGCGCCCGGTCGACTCCGGGCGCCACAAGCAGTTCCACCGCGGCATCGAGCAGCTCGACCAGGAGGGCGTCGTGCAGGTGCTGCGCTCGGAGCTGCGCGGCAGCCAGAACCCCGTGCTCGCGGCGGTCGGGCCCATGCAGTTCGAGGTGGTGGCCGCCCGGATGGAGACCGAGTTCGGCGCACCCGTCCAGCTGGAGCGCCTCGGCTTCGTGCTCGCGCGGCGCACCGACGCCGACGGCGCGCAGGCCCTCGCGGGGATCCCCGGCACCGAGATGCTCTCCCGCTCGGACGGTGCCTGGCTGGCGCTGTTCCCGGACGCCTGGCGGGCCTCCAAGGTGGCTCGCGACCACCCCGACGTCATGCTCGAGCCGCTCCCGGCCAGCGGTTAGCGCCATCGTGCGGATGTGACCTCGTCGGCTCTTCGGCGGCGTCGCGCCTGCGGCCCCCGCCCCCGTCCCTCTCCGACCAGGAGTCCCTGTGCCTGCCCCTGCCGTGCCCACCGAGCGTCCCGAGAGCAACAGTGTGCGCGCCGCGCTGCGCTCGCCCCGTCGACTGCGGATCGAGGTCGTCGCCGGCCTGGTGGTCGCTCTCGCGCTCATCCCGGAGGCCATCTCCTTCTCGATCATCGCCGGCGTCGACCCGCGACTGGGACTCTTCGCCTCCTTCACCATGGCGGTCTCCATCGCGTTCCTGGGCGGGCGGCCGGCCATGATCTCGGCCGCCACCGGGGCGGTGGCGCTGGTGATCGCTCCGGTGGCGCGGGAGTACGGCATCGAGTACTTCATCGCCACGGTGATCCTGGCCGGCGTGTTCCAGGTCCTGCTCGCCGCGGTCGGCGTCGCCAGGTTGATGCGGTTCATCCCGCGCTCGGTGATGGTCGGCTTCGTCAACTCGCTGGCCATCTTGATCTTCGCCGCGCAGGTGCCGCACATGGTCGACGTGCCGTTCCTCGTGTATCCGATGATCGCGGCCGGGATCGGGCTGATGGTGCTGCTGCCGCGCCTCACCGACGTCGTGCCGGCTCCCCTCGTGGCCATCGTCGTCATCACCGGCGCGGCCCTCGCGATGGGCGTCTCGCTGCCGGACGTGGGCGACGAGGGTGAGCTGCCCGAGAGCCTTCCCTCGCTGTTCGTCCCCGACGTGCCCGTGAGCGTGGAGACGTTCCGGATCATCGCGCCGTACGCCCTCGCGATGGCACTGGTCGGGCTGCTCGAGTCGCTTCTGACGGCCAAGCTGGTCGACGACGTCACCGACACCCACTCCGACAAGTCCCGCGAGGCGTGGGGCCAGGGCGCCGCCAACGTGATCACCGGCTTCTTCGGTGGCATGGGCGGGTGCGCGATGATCGGGCAGACGATGATCAACGTGAAGGCCTCCGGTGCCCGCACCCGGATCTCGACCTTCATGGCCGGTGTCTTCCTGCTCATCCTGGTCGTCGGGTTCGGCGAGCTCGTGGCGGTCATCCCGATGGCCGCCCTGGTGGCCGTGATGATCATGGTCGCAGTCGGCACCTTCGACTGGCACAGCGTCTCGCCAGGCACGCTGCGTCGGATGCCGAAGAGCGAGAACGTCGTGATGGTGTCCACCGTCGTGGTCGTGGTGGCCACCCACAACCTCGCCATCGGCGTGGCCGTCGGCGTGCTGGTGGCGATGACGCTCTTCGCCCGGCGGGTCGCGCACCTCACCGAGACGCACCGCGAGCTGGTCCAGGGGCCGGACGGAACGTCGAAGGCGGTCTACACCGTGACGGGCGAGCTGTTCTTCGCCTCCAGCAACGACCTCTACACCCAGTTCGAGTACGCCGAGGACCCCGACCACGTGGTCATCGACCTCTCCAGCTCCCACGTGTGGGACGCCTCCACCGTCGCCTCGCTGGACGCGATCGTCACGAAGTACGGACGCAAGGGCAAGACGGTGGAGATCATCGGACAGAATGAGGCCAGCGCGGACCGGCACGCGCGCCTCACCGGGCAGCTCTCACCCCACTGATCCGCGGGGTTCCCGGACTACTGGTGTCCTGGCACGCACCCCGGTCCTGCACCTCCCCCCGGACCTCGATCCGGGACACGCTCCCACCGCACCACCGACAGCGCCGCGCCCCGATCGGGCCACGGCGCGGAACGGAACCGCCCCCGTGAGTCATCCGCACCCCGAGCTCAAGAAGCCCCCCGGCCTGCCGCGCGACGGCCTGCGCATCGTCGCGCTCGGAGGGCTCGGCGAGATCGGCCGCAACATGACCGTCTTCGAGCACGCCGGCAAGCTCCTGATCGTCGACTGCGGCGTGCTGTTCCCCGAGGAGCACCAGCCCGGCGTCGACGTG
The DNA here is from genome assembly GCA_963762755.1 of uncultured Actinomycetota bacterium. Classification (GTDB taxonomy): domain Bacteria; phylum Actinomycetota; class Actinomycetes; order Propionibacteriales; family Nocardioidaceae; genus Marmoricola_A. The sequence goes on from CAVXMH010000037.1 coordinate 23,216, forward strand.
ATCCTGCCCGACTTCAGCTGGATCCGGGACCGCATCGACAAGGTGGTCGCGGTCGTGCTGACCCACGGGCACGAGGACCACATCGGCGGTGTGCCCTACCTGCTCCGCGAGCGCCCCGACATCCCGGTCGTCGGGTCGCGGCTCACGCTGGCTCTGATCAAGGAGAAGCTCAAGGAGCACCGGATCGTCCCGAAGCTCCACGAGGTCAAGGAAGGCGACCGCGACAGCACGACGTACGGGCCCTTCGACCTGGAGTTCCTGGCGGTCAACCACTCGATCCCCGACGGCCTCGCCGTCGGCATCCGGACGCGCGCCGGCCTGGTGCTGCACACCGGCGACTTCAAGATGGACCAGTTCCCGCTCGACCGGCGCATCACCGACCTGCGCGGTTTCGCGCGGCTGGCCGACGAGGGCATCGACCTGCTCCTCATCGACTCCACGAACGCCGAGGTACCGGGGTTCACCACGTCGGAGAAGGACCTGACCCCGGCGATCGAGCAGGTCTTCCGCACCGCACCGCGACGGGTCATCGTCTCGAGCTTCGCCAGCCACGTGCACCGCATCCAGCAGGTGCTGCTGCAGAGCCACGCGCACGGCCGCAAGGTCGCCTTCGTGGGTCGCTCGATGGTGCGCAACATGGGGGTCGCGAAGGACCTCGGCTACCTCGAGGTTCCCGACAACCTCATCGTGCCGCTGGAACAGCTCGAGCGGATGCCGGCCAACAAGGCCACCCTCATCTGCACCGGCTCGCAGGGCGAGCCGATGGCGGCGCTGTCACGGATGGCCAGCCGCGACCACAAGATCCGCGTGGGGGAGGGTGACACCATCCTCATGGCGAGCTCGGTCATCCCCGGCAACGAGAACGCCATCTCGAGCGTCATCAACGGCCTGACCCGCTGGGGTGCCCACGTCGTCCACAAGGGCAACGCGAAGGTACACGTCTCGGGTCACGCCAGTGCCGGTGAGCTCGTCTACTGCTACAACCTCATGAAGCCGGGCAACGTCATGCCCGTGCACGGCGAGTACCGCCACCTGCGCGCCAACGCCGACCTCGCCATCAGCACCGGCATCGACGCCGACCGCGTCGTGCTGGCGGACGACGGCGTGGTCGTCGACCTGGTCAAGGGCCGCGCGAAGATCACCGGCAAGGTGGCGGCCGGCAACGTCTACGTCGACGGCCAGGTCGTCGGCGGAGTCACCGAGTCCACCCTCAAGGACCGCCGCACGCTGGCTGCCGAGGGCGTGGTCACCGTGCTGGCGATCGTCGACGCCGACACCGGCGCACTCACCGACCCGCCCGACTTCCTGGTCCGCGGCTTCGAGCACGCTCCGGGCGACTTCAAGCCCGCCGTCCAGGTCGTCGAGAAGACGCTGGCCCGGGCGGCTTCCGAGGGCATCGGCGATGCCCACCAGGTCGAGCAGATGATCGGTCGCGACGTCGCACGCTGGGCCCAGCGCGCCTTCCGCCGCACGCCGTTGATCATCCCGATCGTGATCGATGCCTGACGGTTGCGACGACTCCGAGAGCCCTGACCACTCCGGGCACGCGGGCTACTCCGACCGGGCCGAGCGGCTGGCGGCCTGGCTGGAGGGGCTCGACCTGGTCCCGCACCTGGCCGAGGCCGGGCTGCCGACGTTGGGGCGGGCTCCTGACGGCAGAGCGGTGTGGACCGACCCCGGGACGGGCGAGCCCCTCGACGCCGACCAGCTGGACCAGCTCGAGCGGCTGCTGCGCCAGCAGGGCAGCGAGCCCGAGCACGCCGTACCGGTGGCGCTGGTGCTGCTGGCGCGACAGGCGCGGCTGCGCGAGGAGCTGCTGGCCACGCCCACCCACACCTATGCCACGCTGGCGGACCTGCGCGGCGTCGAGCTGAACACGGCGCGCTTCCAGGTGCACAAGGCCGCGGCCGCGCACCGGCTGCTGCTGGTGGCCCCGGAGGGGCGCACCGTGGTGCCGGCCTTCCAGCTGACGTCCGACGGACAGCCGCGCGCGGACCTGCTGCCCGTGCTCGAGCCCCTGCTGGCCGCGGGCACGGACCCGTGGCGGGCGTGGGCGTGGCTCACGCAGCCGGCCGCGCTCCTCGGCGGCGCCGTGCCCGAGCGCGTCGTGGTCGACCCCGCGGAGGCGGAGCTCGTCCGCCGCGCCGCGGTCAGGCTGGCGCAACGAAATCCTTGATTCATTCAAGAAAGTGCAGCAGACTGCCCGCATGTCCTCGTCCACGGACTTCGAGCGTCAGCTGCGTGACGCGTCGTTGCGTGTCACCCGCCCGCGCCTGGCGGTGCTGGCGGCCGTGCACGAGTGCCCGCACGCGGACACCGACTCGGTGATCGGTGCGGTGCGCGAGTCCTTCGGCGAGGTCTCCCACCAAGCGGTGTACGACGTGCTCCGCGCGCTGACCGGAGCCGGGCTGGTGCGACGCATCCAGCCTGCCGGGTCGGTGGCACGCTACGAGTCCCGTGTCGGCGACAACCACCACCACCTCGTGTGCCGCGACTGCGGCGCCATCACCGACGTCGACTGCGCCGTCGGGCACGCCCCCTGCCTGACTCCCGGTGGCGGCGACGACCCGTCCGGCGGGTTCGAGATCGACGAGGCCGAGGTCGTCTGGTGGGGTCGCTGCCCCGCCTGCGCCACGGCCGCCCCCACCACCTCCCGTCCTGGCACCACCGACCCCGATGAACACGTGAGAGGAACGAGATGAGCGACGAGAACGCCAGCCCGCAGGGTGTGGACCGCAAGGCCGAGGAGGGCTGCCCGGTGATGCACGACTCGGCGACGGCGCAGGGCAGCGAGAGCGAGAATCCCGCCCTGGACTCCCCGACGCCGCAGACCGGCGGTCGGCCGCGCACCGTGCAGGACTGGTGGCCCAACTCCCTCGATCTGTCCCCCTTGAGCGTCCACTCGCCGCAGGGCGACCCCCTGGGCGCGGACTTCGACTACAAGACCGCGTTCGCCGGGCTCGACGTCGAGGCCGTCAAGGCTGACGTCGTGGAGGTGCTCAACACCTCCCAGGACTGGTGGCCCGCGGACTTCGGCCACTACGGCGGCCTGATGATCCGCCTGAGCTGGCACGCCGCCGGCACCTACCGCATGTACGACGGCCGCGGCGGGGCCGGCGACGGCAGCCAGCGCTTCGCGCCGCTCAACAGCTGGCCCGACAACGGCAACCTCGACAAGGCCCGCCGCCTGCTGTGGCCGGTCAAGAAGAAGTACGGCCAGAAGCTGTCGTGGGCCGACCTGCTCGTCCTCGCCGGCAACGTCGCGATCGAGGACATGGGCCTGGAGACCTTCGGCTTCGGCTTCGGTCGGGAGGACGTGTGGGAGCCGGAGGAGATCTTCTGGGGTCCCGAGGACACCTGGCTGGGCGACGAGCGCTACGCCGACGAGCGTGAGCTCGAGGAGTCCCTCGGCGCGGTCCAGATGGGTCTGATCTACGTCAACCCCGAGGGCCCCAACGGCAACCCGGACCCGCTGGCCTCGGCCCGCGACATCCGCGACACCTTCGCCCGCATGGCGATGAACGACGAGGAGACCGTCGCGTTGATCGCCGGCGGCCACACCTTCGGCAAGACCCATGGTGCCGGCGACGCCGACCTCGTCGGCCCGGAGCCGGAGGGTGCCCCGCTGGAGGAGCAGGGCCTGGGCTGGCGCAGCAGCCACGCCTCCGGCAAGGGTGCGGACGCCATCACCTCTGGTCTCGAGGTCACCTGGACGCGCACCCCCGTGCGGTGGAGCAACGACTACTTCGACTTCCTCTTCGCCCACGAGTGGGAGCTGGAGAAGAGCCCCGCCGGCGCCCACCAGTGGGTGGCCAAGGACGCCGAGACCGTCATCCCCGGCCCGACGCCGGACTCGCCCAAGCGCCGTCCCACCATGCTCACCAGCGACCTCGCCCTGCGGGTCGACCCGGAGTACGAGAAGATCTCGCGCCGGTTCAAGGACAACCCGGACGAGTTCGCGCGGGCCTTCGCCAAGGCCTGGTACAAGCTGCTCCACCGCGACATGGGCCCCGTCTCGCGCTTCCTGGGACCGTGGGTCGCCGAGCCGCAGCTGTGGCAGGACCCGGTCCCGGCGGCCGAGGGGGCGCTCGTCTCCGACGGCGACGTCACTGACCTCAAGGCCCGTCTGCTCGACTCCGGCCTGAGCGTCTCGGAGCTCGTGGGGGTGGCCTGGGCGTCCGCAGCGACGTTCCGCTCCACCGACAAGCGCGGCGGCGCCAACGGTGCGCGGATCCGCCTGGAGCCCCAGCGCGGCTGGGCGGTCAACGATGGCCTCGGCCGCGTGCTCGAGGTGCTCGAGGGCGTGCAGCGGAACTTCAACGCCGACGGCGGTGCGCAGGTCTCGCTCGCTGACCTCGTCGTGCTGGCCGGCTCGGCCGCGGTCGAGAAGGCGGCCAACGACGCGGGCGTCGAGGTGAGCGTGCCGTTCCACGCCGGTCGCACCGACGCCTCGCAGGAGGAGACCGACGTCGACTCGTTCCGTGTCCTGGAGCCTCGGGCCGACGGGTTCCGCAACTACCTGCGGGCCGGCGAGAAGCAGCAGCCGGAGAAGCTCCTGGTCGACCGGGCGTCCATGCTCGACCTGACCGCTCCCGAGATGACCGTCCTGGTGGGTGGGCTCCGAGCCCTGGGCGTGACCGCGTCCGGCACCGACCACGGCGTCCTCACCGACCGGGTCGGCACGCTGACCAACGACTTCTTCGTCAACCTGCTGACCACCGGGACCCGGTGGAAGGCGTCGGAGTCGGACGAGAACGTCTACGAGATCACGGACCTCGCCTCCGGCGAGACCCGGTGGACGGCCACGCCGGTCGACCTGATCTTCGGCTCCAACTCGCGGCTGCGCGCCCTCGCCGAGGTCTACGCCAGCGACGACGCGGGCGAGAAGCTCGTGCGGGACTTCGTCGCCGCCTGGACGAAGGTCATGGAGCTCGACCGCTTCGACCTGCGCTGAGCACGTCGTACGCCCGCCGCTGTGCGTGCGCAGGGTGCCCTCACGTCGTTTCCGACGTGAGGGCTGGGGCCTGAGGTCGTCGACGACGTGAGGTCGGCCGAGGCGGACGGGGCCGAGTGGTCCTTCCCGCCCGGCGACGACCGGAGTAGCGTCACCTGCCCGGGAAGGGGTGGCGTCGTGGGGATCTACGAGAAGCACGTGCTGCCGCGGATCATCGACGTGGCCTGCGGGATGAAGACGACCGACCCGCTGCGCGAGCGTGTCTGTGCCGGTCTGGGCGGCGACGTGGTCGAGATCGGGTTCGGGTCGGGCCACAACGTCGCGTTCTACCCGGCCGAGGTGCGCTCGGTGGCGGCCGTCGAGCCGGCCGACCTGGGGTGGCGCCTGGCCGCCGACCGGGTGGCGGCCAGCCCGGTCGCGATCACCCGGTCCGGGCTGGACGGGGCGTCCCTGCCGTTCGACGACGGCTCCTTCGACGCGGCGGTCTCGACGTGGACGCTGTGCACGATCCCCGACGTCGCGGCAGCGCTGAGCGAGCTGCGGCGGGTGCTGCGACCCGGCGGCACGCTGCACTTCGTCGAGCACGGCCTCGCCCCCGACGCGGGTGTCGCCCGCTGGCAGCACCGCCTCGAGCCCCTGCAGAAGCGCCTGGTGGGCGGGTGCCACCTCACCCGCGAGATCCTCCCGCTCCTCGAGACCGCGGGCTTCACCGTGCGGGAGGCCGACGTGTTCTACGAGAAGGGTGCGCCGAAGGTGCTGGGTGCCGACACCCTCGGCGTCGCGGTGGCCTGAGCGCGACCGGGTCAGGCGTCGGCCTTGGCGTAGGCGGGGTGGCTGGTGCCGACCCCGCGGCCGGCGGCGAGGTGGCCGCCGAGGTAGGAGCCGAGGCCCGACACGGCGGCGCCGACCAGGGCCAGGCGGGCTCCGCCGGCCTGCCGGCCCTGCCGCCGGGCCAGCCAGGAGGCGGTGTAGACACCGGCCGCGGTGGCGTTGGTGACAGCGTGGACGAGACCGACGCGCTTGTCGCGGGGGCCGGTCGCCGTCCACTCCGCCCACCCGGTCCAGGCGGTCGGCCCGACGGCGAGCAGCCCGGTGCCGACCAGCCGCTGGGCCGACCCGGCCGCGTCCTTACCGCCCACGAGGTCCAGCACCGTCGCCGAGGTCCAGGACCCGAGCACCAGGTCGGTCAGGATCGGGTGCACGGCGTGACCGAGCCACTCGCCTCGCAGCACCGAGGCCCGTCGGCCGGTGCCGAAGGCGGCGGTGACCGTCGGCTCGACGAAGGCGACCGGCCGGTCGAGGGCCGTCGTCTCCTCCAGCCGTCGGGTCCAGCGCACGATCCGGGGCGGCCTGGGGGTCGAGGTCATGGAGCTCTCCTGCACGGTCGGGAACGAGATCCCCCGATCATCGACGACCATCCGTCTCCCCGGTACCCCTGGGCGGCAGCTCGCCACGGTCGGTCGGGAATCTTCCCCTGCGGCGTACGGTGGGAGGCACGGAGCCATCCAGGCTTCCGACCAGGGAGCCACCATGAGCGACAAGTCGCCCAGGCAGGGCATGACCAAGAAGACCGGCAAGTCCATCAAGGAGAAGCGCGCCGACAAGCGCGCGAAGTCCAACCCGGAACCCACCACGCTCATCAACGCGAAGAAGAAGTGACGCTGCTGGGGCTCGGTGTCATCGGCAGCTCCGCGAAGGAGAACGAGCGCCGCCTCCCGCTGCACCCGGAGCACATCCCGCACCTGGACGCCGATCTGCGCGCCCGCCTCACCCTCGAGCACGGGTACGCCGAGGACTTCGGCGTGCCCGACGCCCAGCTCGCCCCGGTCGTGGCCGGGTTCGCCGACCGAGCCGAGATCCTGGCCACCTCCGACGTGGTGCTGCTGGCCAAGCCCCAGCACAGCGACGTGGCCATGTTGGGGCCGGGACAGGTGCTGTGGGGCTGGCCGCACTGCGTGCAGGACACGGCGCTCACCCAGCTGGCCATCGACCGCGGGCTGACCGTCATCGCGTTCGAGGCGATGAACCACTGGACGCGGGACGGTGCGGTCGGGCTGCACGTGTTCCACAAGAACAACGAGCTGGCGGGCTACTGCTCGGTGCTGCATGCGCTGCAGCTCATCGGCACCACCGGCGACTTCGGCCGACGGCTGTCGGCGGTGGTCATCGGCTTCGGTGCGACGGCCCGGGGAGCGGTCACGGCCCTCAACGCGCACGGCGTGCACGAGGTCGCGGTGCTGACCAACCGGGGGGTCGCGGCCGTCGGCTCGCCGATCCACTCCGTGCGGATCCGCCAGTTCGACCACGACCCCGAGGACCCGACGGTGAGCCACGTGATCACCGACCGCGGTCGCGAGCCGCTGGCGTCGTACCTCGCGGAGAACGACATCGTCGTCAACTGCACCCTGCAGGACACTGCGGCCCCGCTGGTCTACCTGCACACCGACGACCTCGCGGCGTTCCGCCCGGGCAGCCTCGTGGTCGACGTCTCGTGCGACGAGGGCATGGGCTTCAGCTGGGCGCGCCCGACCACCTTCGACGAGCCGATGGTCGAGATCGGCGAGCGGGTGCACTACTACGCCGTCGACCACAGCCCGTCCTACCTCTGGGCCTCGGCCACCTGGGAGAACAGCACCGCCCTCATCCCGTTCCTGCGTCCTGTCCTCGAGGGTCCGCGATCCTGGGCGGGTGACGAGACGCTGAGCCGAGCCGTCGACGTGTGGGACGGCCGCATCATGAACCCGGCTGTCATCGCCTTCCAGAACCGCGCCGAGGAGCAGCCGCACCTCATCGGCTGAGCGGCGCCTCCCACCGGACGATGGCGTGAACAAAGCATCCCATCGGTGCGGTCTCCAGGACGCGCAACCCCCCCAGAGCCCGCTGGGGACGAAAGGGGCGCGGGGGGGACGCGCACCCTCCCGGGTCGGGCCCCGCTGGGAGCGAGGGGTTGCACGCCTGGGGACTGCGCCGGTGGGGCCGGCCCCGGCGTTCGTGCGGGTGGAGCAGGCATCAGCTCACCACCGTGATCGCCGGGTTGAGCACGGCCCGGCCGCCTGTGCCCTGATCGGTCACGGTGACCGACCGAGCCGTGAGTGCTGCGTTGGGGCCGACGTTGAGAACTGCGGTCATCGTCCCGGTAGCCAGGACGCGGACGGCGCCCACGGACACGTTCGAGCCCGAGACCGCCACCGCCATCTGTCCGGCGCGGAACTGCGACCCGGTGATGGTCACGGTCGGCTTGGTGGCACGACGCACCGTCGTCGGCGACACCGAGGAGATCGTCGGGCCGGCGACGACAGAGAAGCACCCGGTGCAGGTCCTGGTGCCGCCGTCGGAGTTGGTGACGGTGACGTCTCGGTTGCCTGTGGCGGCGGCGCTGGCGACGTCGACGGACAGCGTCAGCGACGTGGCGGTCCGCGCCGTGACCGTGGGGGTGACCCCGCTGCCGGAGAAGACGACGGTGGAGGACGGTACGAACCCGGTGCCGCTCAGCGTGACCGACGCCGAGGCCGCTCCCTGCCCCAGGACGTCGGGGGACAGGGACGCGATCGTGGGAGGGACGATCCTTCTGATCGTCACAGGGCGGCTGAGCCCGACGTTGCCAGCGGCGTCGGACTGGACGGCGCGCAGCGTGTACGTGCCTGGGGTCAGGCCGGGGACGGTGACGGTCCAGGCACCCGACGTGCCGGCTCCCGTGACCGTTTGGACGGGGGCGCCGACAGCCGCGGAACCGCTGAACACCTGGACGTCGACGGTGCCGGCGTCCCCGGCCGCCGTGCCCGCCGACCCGGTGACGGCCATGTCGGCGTCGGTGACGGTCGCTCCGTCAGCGGGGCTGGTCAGCGTCACCGCCGGCGGCGTGCTGTCGAGCGGGGCGGTCGAGACCGTGAACCCTGTGACGCTGCTGGTGCCGACGTTGCCTGATGCGTCGGTCTGCGTCACCTGCACGACGTACGGTCCGTCGGCCAGTGCTGCGGTGGGCACCGACCAGGTGCCGTCGGCCGCCACGGTGGCCGCGAGGTTCTGCACGGCGTCCCCCGTGGGGGAGGAGGAGGAGACCGTGACCTGCACCTGGGCGGCGTCCCCGGGCGCGGTCCCGGCTGTCCCCCTGATCGTCGGCGTGCTCGTGCTCACCGTGCCCCCGTTCTGGGGGTCGGTGACCGCCACGGAGGGTGCCGTCAGGTCGACCGGGGTCGTGTCGATGGTGAAGGTGACCGGGGCGCTGGTCCCGATGTTGCCGGTCGCGTCGGACTGCGACGCCTGGACGGTGTAGGTGCCGTCCCCCAGGGCGGATGCGGTCAGCGACCACGAGCCGCCGCTGGCCACGGACGTCGTCTCCGTGAGCACCGCTCGGCCGACGGCACTTGATCCGGCGAAGAACCGCAGGGTGGCGTTTGAGTCATCAGTGCTCGCTGAACCGGCGGTGCCACGGATCTGCGGGGTGGACGTGTCGAGCGTGGTCCCGCTCGCTGGGGAGTCGATCGAGACCTCTGGCGGGACCGTGTCCGAGGGCACAGAAGTCGAGTCGATCGTGAACCGCAGCGGGACACTCGTCCCCGTGGCGTTCCCCGCCCGTTGGCTCGTCTGCACGGTGTACCTGCCATCGGGCAGGTCTGCGCCAGGCTGCACCGACCAGCGCCCGTTGCTGACGGACGAGGAGAGGGTGGCGACGGGGGTCCCCAGCGAGTAGTCCCCCTGGTAGACGTTGACCGTGGCGGTCCCTGATCCTGTGGCGGTGCCTGCGATCTCGGGGCGGGCTACGTGCGTCGTGGCGCCCGGCGCCGGCGCGGTGACGGTGACCAGGGGGGCGGTGCTGCCGTCTCCCATGACGTCCGCCACGGTCCGGACCCTGATGTTGCGCTCAGGCTGGCTTGCGATCCAGCTCAGGAAGGCGTCGATCGTGGTGTCGGACACCGGGCGGTAGCCGGCCATGCACCCGTCGTACGACGAGGTGCCGGCGTAGCAGATCTGGTGGAAGAGCGTCGGCGACCAGCTCCCGCCGTACCTGATCGCCTGGTTGACCGCGAACTGCAGCGCCTCCAGCGTGACGGGCCCGTTGTCGTTGGTGCCCAGGATCCGGACGGCGTAGGGGTTCTCGGTGACCGGGATGGTCTCGGAAAAGATCGGTCCGTTCGAGGTGACCGTGCCTGCCTTGCGGCCCGACTGGTAGCCGCACCCCCGCACGAAGGTCTGTGCCGTCGCGTCCATGGCACCGAAGGGATAGGCGAAGCTGACCGCGTTGACCCCCTCCTCCAACAGGCGTTGGCGGTCGTCACAGGTCTGCCGGGTCTTGAACTCGTAGCTGGTGTCCGTCGCCAGCATGTTGACGTGGTCGCGGGTGTGGCCGCCCACGTCGTTGCCGGCGGCTTGGAGGTCGCGGATCTGCGCCCAGGTCATGGTGCCGGGCTCACTTGCGTCGACCGCTCCCGAGTTGATGTAGAACGAGCCGTTGACGCCGTGCCGCGAGAAGATGTCCTTGAGCCCGTAGTGGGAACGCAGTCCGTCGTCGAAGGTCAGCGAGACCGCGAACGGTCGCGGCGGCAGGGGTGGCTGCTCGGAGCCCATCACCTGCCGGACCGTCCGGACGGTCACGCCCTCGGACGACTGGGTGCCCAGCCAGTCGAGGAACGAGGCGAGCACTCCGGCGTCGACGGGCTTGTTGCCGTTCATGCAGGTCGCGTAGCTCGCGTCGGAGGAGCTGCAGACGTCGTTGAAGGCGAGGGGGAGCCAGCCGCCTCCGTGGGTGCCCGCCGCCAGCACCGCATTCTGCAGCGTCTGCAGGGACGCGGGACCGGCGGGTGTCGTCAGCGCCCGGAGGCGCAGAGCGTTGGCCGGGGGCACGGGCTCGGCGTACACCGGGCCGGAGGCGGAGAGTCCGCCGGCCACCCGGCCGCTGGTGAAGCCGCATTCGCGCACGACGGACTGCACCGTGGCGTTCTCGGCGGCCGCCGGGTAGGCGAAGCTGACAGGGTGGTAGCCCCAACCGGTCAGAGCCTGGTGGTCCCCGCAGACCTGGTCGCGCTTGTAGGCCAGGTCAGCGGCCGGGCTCGAGTCGTAGGTGGCGGTCAGGTTCTTGTGGTCCTTGCCCATCCCGCCGATCTCGTGACCTTGTCGGTAGAGGTCGTCGAGCTGGTAGAAGCGCATGTACTTCGCATCGTTGCTCTTCACCCAGTTGCTGGCGACGTAGAACGTGCCGTCGAGGCCGCGCGCGTCCAGCAGGGGAGCGGCGTTGCGGAGCTGGGTGGCCAGGCCGTCGTTGAACACCAGGGATACGGTGACCGGCGCCGCGGCCTGTGCGGGTACGGCGGACAGACCGAGGACCGCCACCGCGATGGCGAGCGCCACCGCCCCGATCCGCTGGTGGTGGTGGTGCAGCCTGAGCTGGCGGCGCGAGAACATCAACGACATTTTCAATTCCCCCTGTCGGGACAGTCGGACGGAGGGCGTGAACTTCATGCCACCTGCAATTCCACTCCGTCTCCCGAAATCATCGTGACCCACCCGCAACGGTTATCGGGCAGGACCGAGGTCCCTGCTCGTGAAACTCGTTGGAAATGCCGGGTACCCACGGGTTGTGCGGCATTTTCGCGCAAATGACGACTCCGGATTTGCAACCGCGCCGGGGCGGGACACAGACGCGGATCCCTAAGGACGGTCTGCCGATCCGTCTCGCAAGATGCCCGGTGCGAGCTCGCCTCGCACCACGGCCGTCGCCACCGTCTCGAGGCGTTGGCGGGTGCGGCGGGAGAACTGACGCATCGCCTCGAAGGCCACGTCGGGACCCTCGAACCCGCGACCGCACAGGTAGCCCTTGGCCTGCTCGACGACCACGCGGGCCTCAAGGGCCCGCTCGAGCTGGTGGTTGCGTGTCGAGGTGGTACGCAGCTCGGCGGCATGCCGTACGACGACCACGGCCAGGCCTGCGAAGACGGCAGCCACCTGGTAGGGCAAGGGCGCCAGCGGGTCCGGGCGGAAGGAGTACAGCTCCAGTCCGCCGACCGGCTCGTCGACGAGCCGGAGGGGAAGGCACGTCACGCGGCGGACGTCGCAGCTGCGAAGGACGTCGGCCCAGACCGGCCACGCCTCGCCCTCGCCTGCGTGTGGGGGTCCGTCAATCACCACGTCGATCGGCTCCCCGGTGCGCAGGAGCTCCACGGTGGGGCCGCGGCCCGTGCGCTCCTGCAGAGCTGCGGCGGCCTCGACCACCGGGGAGCTGAAGGCGACAGCGCGCACGCCTCCGGCCTCGTCGCTCAGTAGGAGTCCGACCGCGTCGACCCCGACGAGGAGGGCGCACTCGTCGACGAGGCGAGACAGCACGACGTCCACGTCCGAGGACCGGATCATCAGCTCGGCGACATCGAGGAGGTGCCGGGCGAGCTGGGTGTCGTAGCCCCCCGTTTGTTCGGTGAGCGTCGACCTGTGATCGATGCGTTGCACCCTGCTGTTCACGACTGACTCCGCCCGTCCGTCAGTGTCGCCGCGGCACCGCCCAGCCACCCCGGGGGAGCGCGAGCCTTGACCTCATCGTGCGCCCGGTGACCACGGACTCAAATAGCCCGTCCTGACTATTGCCTCCGCCACTGGTCCCAATGGATGGTGACGGTAGGTCGCGCTCTGGTGAGCGACGACCCGCGGTCCGGGGTGGACCGCGGCCCACACGGAAGCCGGCCGGCGACCGCGTGCCGTGCTTCGACTAGCTCATTCTGGTGCCTGGACCCCGCATCGATGGTCCGGGGTGCCCACGTTCTCTCGTCGTCCTGACCGGCCCCCGTCGTGCGCCGACCTGTGCGCCGTCCGACGGACGCGCATACTCGAGGGGAACTGACGATGTGGGTAATGGGCGGACCCGAAGAAGCCGGGGGAGCGCACCGGTATGTACCGGGACAAGCAAGGCGACGACGGACTGGGTGCCTCGGGGAGCTGTGCGCCGGGGGACCGCAAGGACGAGAGCAGCGACGCGCCGGGACACCGCTCGGTGACGGCGGCCGGGACAACCGTCGGGCGACGACAGAGGAGCGCAGTGCCGCGTTCCCGCTGATGACGCCGGCCGAGGCGGCCGGCATCCTGCACGTGGACGCCAACACCCTGGCCCGCTGGGCTCGGGACGGCAAGCTGGCCGCAGTCCGGACGCCGGGGGGCACCGGCGCTACCTGCGGTCGGAGGTGCTCAGCCTCGCGCGTCCGAGGACGGTCGTGGCCGTCGTCGCCGCCGTCGCGGCCGTCCCGCCGTCGCGTCGTCGTTGCCGCGACCTCGCACCGGGGTGACGGGGTAGCCGTAGCGCGCGAGCAGGGGCCGGGTGAGCGGCGGTGACGACGCGTCGGTCACCCGCGCCGAGCCGTCGGCGCCAGGCGGCGTCGAGGTGGAGCGGCAGCCGGCCCGTGCGAGAACCGCACGGGGTTGCCGTCCACGAGGTGGTTCGGGGCGAGCCGGCGCGTCGCCTTCTCCAGGAAGGGCAGGTCGGTGCGGTGCCTGGCCGTCGCCGTGGCGCGCGACCTCGCGAGCCAGCCGTGACGGGTCGCGGACGAGGTCCTCGTAGCGCACCCGGAGCAACCGGCGGCCCTGCTGGCGCTCGCGCACTTCCAGTGCGTGGTGCACCCCGTTGTAGAGGTCGTAGCGCAGTGCCGCGGTCACGGCTCCGTGCGCGTGGCAGCAGGGTGGGGTCGCCGTGCGAGACCGTCTTCACGACGTGCTTGCCACCGAGTGCGCTACCCCGCGACTGTCGCGGACCAGGTGCAGCAGCCGGACGTCCACGCCGTCTGCCTGCTGCAGCAGGAGCGTGTGGCTCGGCAGCTTCGACGAGTCGACGACGACCCGCGCCCCGGCCACGGACGCGACGGCGGCGACGAGCCGCGACAGCGCGTCGAGGTAGTGCCGCGAGGTCGTTGTCGCATGTGCGCCTTCCGGGCGCCGGCCAGCAGGCCGGGGAGGGCCCAGGCCCGATCGCGGCGGTAGCGCACCCGGAGCACCCGGTCGAGGTCCAGCCGGGACCACCCGCCGAACGCCTCCCCCCCACCTCGGACCAGAAGGGGCAGCCCGCTGAAGGGCGTCCCGCAGCCGCAGGGTCGGTCCTCGGCGCACCCGCGCAGCCACAGCTCGCGGAGCTCGCCGGCGGAGCACGAAGCCGTCCAGCTGGCCCGAGCATCATGTCGAGAAGCGTGCTTCCGCACCGTCCCCACCCGCCGATGACCAGCACCCGGGTGCTCGTCGAGTCCGTGGCACTCATGACTCTCTCCCCGCTGCGCCGCCACCCGACGGCACGTCGTTTCTCTGCATGGACAGGAATTCAATGTATGGGCCGTGTCAAATGTCAGTTTCAGCATTTCCCGAGTCCAATTTAAAGGACATTTCCGATGGGAGGACTGTCCGTCCGAAGGAGGATCGGACATGTCCAGTATCGAATGGCGGAAGGTCCTGCGAAATGGAGCCGAAGCGAATCATTTTTGTATTTGCTCTTGACCCTTCGGCTTCGTGGGAGCGCGATGATGCAGGCACCGGGGGCGCACGACCTCGGGGTCGGACGAGGTTCCGGCCACGGACGAGGGGGCACAACGATGTCGGGTGGGCTACGGATCGGAGTGGTGGGCGCCGGCTACTGGGGCTCCAAGCACGTGCGCACGTTGAGCTCGCTGCCCGAGATCGAGCAGGTGGCGGTGGTCGACCCGAGCGCCGAGCGGGTGCGCGCGCTGACGCACACCTACCCGGCTCTCGCCAGCTTCCAGAACCTGGGTGAGGCGCTCGACTCCATCGACGCCGTCGTGATCGCGACGCCGCCGAGCACCCATGCCCCGCTGGCGATGCAGGCGCTGCAGGCCGGCAAGCACGTCATGGTCGAGAAGCCTCTGGCCACGACCCTCGATGCTGCGGCCGCGGTCGTCGACACGGCGAGTCAGCGAGGACTGGTCGCGATGGTGGGCCACACCTTCGAGTACCACTCGGCGGTCTGGAAGCTGCGCGACATCGTCCGCAGCGACGTCTTCGGTGACCTCTACTACCTCGACACCGCGCGTCTGAACATGGGTCTCTACCAGCACGACGTGAACGTCGTGTGGGACCTCGCCCCGCACGACGTGTCGATCCTCAACTTCGTCCTCGGCGGCCCGCCGAGCGCCGTCGCCTGCTGGGGATCGCGCCACGCGCATCGCCGGCTCGAGGACATCGCACACCTGCGGCTGTACTACGAGGAGCTCGGTGTCGAGGCCACGGTGCACGTCAGCTGGCTCCACCCGTCGAAGACCCGGAGGGTCACCGCTGTAGGCAGCGAGCTCATGGTGGTCTTCGACGACCTCGCCACTGAGGAACGGATCCGGGTCCACCACAAGTGCGTGCGCGAGACCGAAGCGGTATCGGACGACCTGAGCCAGCCTCCGATGTCCTACCAGTACGGCGACGTGGTCACGCCGTACCTCGAGGTCAAGGAACCGCTGGTGGTCGAGGACCAGCACTTCGTGGACTGCATCACCCAAGGTCTCGCCCCGAACACCGGGGGCGACAACGGTCTGGACGTGGTGGCGGTCCTGGCGGCGGCTCAGCTGTCGCTCGAGGAGGGGCGACGCGTCAGCCTCGAGCCGCGGACGGCCCGGGGCCGGTCACAGCCAGTGACCGGCCCCGCGCCCACGATCCCAGCCCAACGCACCGGACTCGTCGCGGCCGGGACCCTCGGATGACGACGACCCTGCGCGGCACCATCCCGTTCCTCGACCTGGGGACCACGACGCGAGCGGTGAGTGCGGTGGTCGTTGATGGCTGGACCGAGACCCTCGCGACCTCGGCGTTCATCGGGGGTCCGGCGGTGGTCGCCTTCGAGGAGGAGTTCGCACGGTTCTGCTCGACCTCCCAGGCCGTCGGCACCGCGAACGGCACGGATGCGCTCCACCTCACGCTGCGGGCGATCGGCCTTCGTGCCGGGGACGAGGTGCTGGTGCCCACGAACAGCTTCGTGGCGACCGCGGAGGCGGTCCTGCTGGCGGGTGGACGTCCACGGTTCGTCGACGTCGACCCGACCACGCTGCTGATGACACCCGACACGGTGGAAGCGGAGCTCACTCCCCGGACACGGGTCCTGGTCGTGGTCCACCTAGCAATACGTATTCGTCCAGCGGCGGCAG